>NZ_JAAXLS010000020.1 GCF_012328925.1 Amycolatopsis acididurans | reverse complement strand
CCCGCCGCCGCTGCGATGTCCTTTTCGCCATGCTCCGCAACAAGACCCTCTACCAACCCCCGCACCCCGACCGGCTTGACAAACCCATAGGGACACCCCCCGACGAACTAACGGGCGCGACCACTAGTGTCCTGCGCCGGAAATTACGAGTTTAAGTTCTTATTAGTTGAGGTGGCTTCGGTGATCTTGGCGAGGTAGTCGGCGAGAGAGTTGAGGATCTCGTCGGCGGTCTTGGTCCAGGTGAAGGGTTTGGGGTCGTGGTTCCAGTTTTCGATCCATGCGGTGATGTCTTTCTCCAACGCTTTCACGGAGGTGTGGACGCCGCGGCGGATGAGTTTGTCGGTCAGGAGCCCGAACCACCGCTCGACCTGGTTGATCCAGCTCGATCCGGTGGGGGTGAAGTGAATGTGGAAACGCGGCCGACGTGTCAGCCACGCTTTGATCTCCGGGGTGTTGTGCGTGCCGTAGTTGTCGCACACGAGGTGCACGTCGAGTTCGGTGGGCACCGCTTTGTCGATCGTGACAAGGAACTTCTTGAATTCGACCGCGCGGTGACGGTGGTGCAGTTCGCTGATGACGGTGCCGTCGGCGATGTTGAACGCGGCGAACAGGCTGGTGATGCCGTGGCGCAGGTAGTCGTAGGTGCGGCGCTCGGGCGTGCCCGGCATCATCGGGAACATCGGTTGGGACCGGTCCAGGGCCTGGATCTGAGCCTTCTCGTCCACGCACAGCACCACCGCTTTCTCGGGCGGATTGTGGTACAGGCCAACAACATCCACGACCTTGTCCACGAACTGCGGGTCGGTGGAGAGCTTGAACGAGTCCTGCATGTGCGGCTTGAGGTCGAATTTCTTCCAGATCCGCCCGATCGTCGACTTGGACAACCCGGTACGCGCCGCCATCGACGCCCGCGACCAATGCGTGTCCCTGCCCGGAGTGGACTCCAACGTGGTCACCACGACGTCCTCGACCCGGTCGAGCAGAATCGAGGGCGGACGCCCCGGCCGAGGCTCGTCAACCAGGCCGTTCAGCCGCTTGGCGATGAACCGGGACCGCCAGCGGTTCACCGTTGTCTGGGACACGCCAAGGTCGGCGGCGACCTGCTTGTTCGTCCCGCCCTGCGCGCAGGCCAGCACGATCTTCGCCCGTAGCGCGAGGAATTGGGCGGTCTTGGCTCGCCGTGCCCACCGCGCCAGTTGCGCCCGTTCCTCGTCATCGAGCACCAAATCCGCTTTGTGCCGGCCCGGCCGCGGCTGATCATTCAAGCCGTCCAACCGATCGACGGCGAACCGGGAGCGCCACTTACCCACCGTCATCGCCGTGAGATTCAAGCTGGCCGCCACCGCGGTATTCGATTTCCCTTCAGCGCAGGCCAACACGATCCGTGCTCGTTCCGCCAAGCGGGGACGCGCTCGATCGCCCGCCCAGCGCGACAGTTCGACACGTTCCTGCTCGGACAACACGACCTCGACAGCCTGAGGACCACGACGGGACATAGAAACACTATAGGCATCTACACTCAAAATTTCAGGCGCGACACACTAGTGGTCGCGCCCGTTAGTTCGTCGGGGTTGCCAGGCTGTGGTGTCGTTGAGGTAGAGCCCGCAGGCGCAGTCGAGTGCTTCTTGTGGTGTGCCGAAGGGGTAGCCGCTGGGCAGGATCGAGTTTTCGTAGTCCTCGTGGCTGGCGCGGTAGATGGCGAACCCCCAACTGGTGGCGGATCCGTTGTAGCGCAGTCGGAACAGCGGCAGCGTGGTGCCGTCGGCGAGCTCGCCGGCGACGTAAGCGAACGCACCGTGGTGACGCACGTGGACTGTGGTCAGTTGGGGCCAGCGTTCCCGTGCGCGGGCCAGCAGGCGTTGACGCAGCGAAGTCTTGGTCGACTCGGGCGGGGAAGCCATGGGAACGATCCTGCCCGATACCGTCTCACTCCCATAGTCGATCTTGAAATGAGTGGGTTGGTGGCCGCGCGTAGCCCGTATGTGATCACGCTGGACTCGGCGGATCGACAAACACTGGAGGCACTGTCGCGACGTGGTCGTGCCGAGCATCGGCAGGTGTTGCGGGCGCGGATCGTGCTGTGCGCCGCTGACGGGCAATGCAATGCCGACATCGCTCGCGCGCTCGGGGTTGTCGTGGACACGGTTCGCAAGTGGCGCAAGCGGTTCTGCCGCGAAGGGCTGCCGGGACTGGCCGACAGGCCGCGCAGTGGGAGGCCCCGGGTTTTCCCGGCCACGGTCGTCGCCGAGGTGAAAGCGCTGGCCTGCGAGCTGCCCGCGGAGGCGGAGGCGCCGTTGGCGCGGTGGAGCTGCCCGGAGCTGGCCCGTGAGGCGGTGGCTCGTGGTGTCTGCGAGCGGGTGTCGACCTCCACGGTGCGCCGGTGGCTGGCCGCGGATGCAATCAAGCCGTGGCAGCATCGCTCGTGGATCTTTCCCCGCGACCCATACTTCGCGGTCAAGGCAGCCCGGGTGCTCGACTTGTATGCCCGCGTCTGGGAAGGCGAACCGCTGGGCGAGAACGACTTCGTCCTCAGCGCCGATGAGAAACCCGGCGTCCAAGCCCGATACCGAAAACACAAGCCCCTGCCGACCGGCCTGGGCAGGCCGATGCGGGTGGAATCTGAATACACTCGCGGCGGCACACTGGCCTACCTCGCCGCCTATGACGTGCATCGAGCCCGTGTGCTCGGCCGCTGCGAGCCCACTACCGGCATCGCCCCGTTCTCGCGCCTGGTCGATCAGGTCATGACCAGCGAACCCTACGCCAGCGCCCGCCGCGTGTTCTGGGTCGTGGACAACGGGGCATCTCATCGCAACTGGGCCGCCGCAGCCCGAATGAACGACGCGTTTTCCAATGCGCACATGATCCACTTACCAGTACACGCCTCGTGGTTGAACCAAGTAGAGATCTACTTCTCAGCTGTGCAACGAAAAGCACTCACCCCAGACGACTTTTTCGACCTGGACGAGGTCGAACAACGGCTCCTGTCCTTCCAGAGCCGCTACAACACCACGGCGAGCCCCTTCGGCTGGACCTTCACCCGCCACGACCTCAACCAGCTACTTGCCCGGATCGGCCATCATGACCGCCACGCACCCCAACCACTGGCAGCATGATCACCCCCCGTTACCGTCTTCGTAGCTCCTGATCAAGGGGCTCGTGGTCGCCAGGCCCGGCATGACTTATGCCCCCAGTCGAACCCATGATCCGGGGGGTGGTGTCACCGGGTTTGGTGGCATCTTCGGACCGCTGATAGGGACACGGCCGCCCGTAGGGCAGGTCTCGTCGTAACGTGGCTGTCGGCCGTGGATGCCTGACTGGCGGCCAGGAACGACGAGACGAAAGTGCCGTGCGTGAACAACGGTTATAGCGTGTTCCTGGGTCTGGACGTCGGCAAGGGCGTGCACCACGCCGTCGGCCTGGACCCGGACGGGAGGCGGCTGCACGACGCAGCACTGCCCAATAGCGAGCCCAAGCTGCGGGAAGTATTCGAGCGGCTTGCCCAGCACGGTCCAATCTTGGTTGTGGTGGATCAGCCCGCCACGATCGGCGCGCTGCCGGTTGCGGTCGCGCGGGACTGCGGGCACGAGGTGGCCTACCTGCCCGGCCTGGCCATGCGCCGGATCGCCGACCTCTACCCGGGCAATGCCAAGACCGACGCCCGCGACGCCTACATCATCGCCGATGCCGCCCGCACCCTTCCCCATGCACTGCGTCGGGTCGACGTCGGTGACGACGCCCTGGCCGAGCTCGATGTGCTGGTCGGCTACGACGACGATCTCGCCGCCGAAGCCACCCGGCTGAGTAACCGGATCCGCGGCCTGCTCACCGGCATCCACCCCGCCCTCGAACGTGTCCTCGGCCCCAAGGTCACCCACCTCGCTGTGCTGGAGATCCTCTCCCGTTGCGGCGGCCCGATCGGCATCCGCAAGGCCGGGCGCCGCAAACTCACCGCGATCGCGACCAAGCACGCGCCTCGCATGGGCGCCAAACTGGTCGACACCATCCTGGCCGCACTGGACCAGCAGACCGTCGTCGTCCCCGGCACCGCCGCAGCCGACACCGTGTTGCCGCGCATCGCTGAGAGCCTGAAGACCGTTCTCACACAACGGAAAACTGTCGCGTCCGAGGTCGAGGAGATACTCGATGCGCACCCTCTTGCCCGGGTCCTGACCTCCATGCCCGGCATCGGGGTCAGGACCGCCGCCCGCATCCTGCTCGAGATCGGCGACGCCTCCGCCTTCGCCAGCTCCGGCCATCTGACCGCCTATGCCGGCATCGCACCCGTCACCCATCGCTCCGGCTCCTCCATCCGTGGCGAACACCCCGCCAGAACCGGCAACCGCAAGCTCAAACGCGCGTTCTTCCTCGCCGCCTTCGCAGCCCTGTCCGACCCCACCAGCCGGGCCTACTACGACCGCAAGAGGGCCGAGGGCAAGAAGCACAACGCCGCCCTCATCTGCCTCGCCCGCCGCCGCTGCGATGTCCTTTTCGCCATGCTCCGCAACAAGACCCTCTACCAACCCCCGCACCCCGACCGGCTTGACAAACCCATAGGGACACCCCCCGACGAACTAACGGGCGCGACCACTAGATGTCCTGCGCGCCTGTCCAGCCGGTGGCGCGCCGATGGGCTGCAACCGGCCCCCAGTCGTAGAACGGCCGCATCTCGACGACGTCGTGGTCATCGTTGCAGTCGAACACGTACACGCCCCGGTTCGTGTAGTGGTGACCGATCGAGAACCAGGCGTCGGTGGTGCACTCGACGAGAACGGTCTTGCCCGCCACCCCGATGTGCAGCGGCGTGTAGGTCAGTTTGCCCGGATCGGTGCGGGTGCAGTTTTCGGAGAGGTAATCGGTGATGGCGTCACGTCCGGTCATCCAGTAGCGCTCGAGGCCGTGGTCGGTCAGGCCGACTGCCCAGTAGCGGCAGTCCTCCGTGAACTTCGACATCGCCAGCTTCGCGTCCTGGCTGCTCATTCCTCGGTACCAGGTCAGGACGGAGTCGACGTCGGTCCGCTCTGACGCTGCTGTCGTGTCATCTGGCATAGCAGCAGAATTCCTGATCTATGACATGTTGTCAAATATTGCCCAGAGTCCTTGACCGTGGCGTAAGTGCGGCCCTAAATTTGATATTTGAGCAAATCCAACGGCGGGAGGCCGCGATGACGAAGGCTGCAGTCGAGCGCAACGTCGACTACGCGAGTATCAAAGGCCTGACGGTGCTGAGGAGCTATGAGGACATCAACTTTGTGTTGAAATCGCCCGACTTCGTGCAGCTCAAGGGCGATGTTCCGGAGATCGGGAGGCCGTTCAACCGGGGGACGCTGCTCAGCCTCAACGGTGCGGAACACCTGGCGCGCCGCCGGTTGTACTCGCCGCTGTTCTCCAACGACGCCCTCAGCTACCTCTACCACCGTGCCGCACGGCCGGTGATCGTGGAGGCCCTGCACAACGTTTACCGGGCGGCTCAAGATGCCTCCGCGCGGCCGGCGGCCGATCTGGCGAAGCTGGTCCCGCTGATGCTCTACCGGGTCTCGGCACGGGTAGCGGGAGTCGACGGTATCGACACTGACGAAGACGTCCACGCGTTCACCAATGTCATCGAGCGGTACGCGAAGGGAATCTCGATCGAGTTCTTCGACAACCCGGAATCCTTCGTGCAGGAGGCACTCGCGGGCAAGGAGGAACTCCGGAAGCGGTACCTCGAGCCATGTACGGCCCGCCGCCGCGAGCTGGTCGAGGCATTCCGCGCGGGGCGGCTCGAAAAGAGCGACCTGCCACGAGATCTGATCACGCTCTGGCTGCTGAACGACGAGTCGCTGCTCAAGGGTGAGTCGCCAGAGCAGGAGGAGTACCTCCTGGTCGAGTTCGAGTTGTTCCTCTACACCGGTACCAGGACGACCCAGCGGCTCCTGCCGCACGTCATTCAGGCGATCACCGACTGGGTCGCGGCCCATCCGGAGGACGCGACCAGGACGACGGAGAGCGCCTTCCTGCGCGGGGCCATTGCCGAGACGCTCCGGTTCCACGGCCTGCCCGCCATGCAGCGCCGTGCGATCAGAGACGTCGTACTGCCCAGTGGGGCGCAGATCGCGGCCAGGGAGATGATCGCCCTCGACTACGTCGATGCCAACAAGGATCCCAACGTGTTCGGTGAGGACGCGGCGGAGTGGAACCCGTACCGGATCGAACGGGGCATCAAGGGCGCGCCGTGGGGCATGTCGTTCGGCGGTGGCGCACACATGTGCATCGGACGGCGTCTGGTCACCGGCGGCGACTGGCGCAAGGGCTCCTCGGCGGACGACCGGCACATCGACGGCACCGTGGTCGCGATCGTCCGGGCGATGTTCGAGGCCGGTGTGCGGCCGGACACGGACAGCGAGTCCGTGTCACATGGACAGGCGCACTTGTCCCAGTTCGACGAGTACGTGGCTTACCCGGTCGTCTTCGATCGGATCGAGGAGTTCGTTGCCTCCACGAAGGAGACGGCCGCCTCCTGACTGTCGCTTCACGCGGCTGCTTGCGCCGCTATTTGGCATCGGCTTCGCCGGTTCATCTACGTTGGAGAAGGTGGGAAGACTTGCGCGCATTCGTGATCGAGGAGTTCGGGCGGCACGGCGTCCGGGATGACGTCGAGACGCTCGAGCTGGGGCCGCGCGACGTCCGGGTCCAGATCAAGGCCGCCGGTGTGTGCCGCACGGACTTGTCCGCGACCAACGGCAAGTGGCCGACCGCGTTGCCGCTGGTCGCCGGTCACGAAGGCGCCGGCATCATCGTGGAAGTGGGGGAGCAGGTGACCGACCGCCAGGTCGGCCAGCATGTCATGATCGACTCGCCCGCGTGCGGTCAGTGTTACCTGTGTACCCACGGTTCGCCGCAGTTCTGCGAGCGCCGCGATCTCAGCGGTTCCCAGGTGAGGTTCAAACTCGCCGACGGCACCGGAGTGCATTCGATGATCGGCCGGGGTACCTGGTCCGAGGAGATCGTTGTCGACGCGAGCGCCGCGATCGTGCTGCCGAAGGCCGTGCCATTCGATGTGGCCAGCGTGATCGGATGCGCGGTGCGGACGGGTACCGGTCAGGTCATCAACGTCGCCAAGCCGGAGGCCGGGTCGAGCGCGATCTTCTTCGGCGGAGGCGGGATCGGGGCCTGCGCGATCATGGGCGCCAAACTGGCGGGTTGCGGCACGATCGTCGCCGTCGACCCGGCCACGCCCAAGCACGAATCCCTGCTGCATTTCGGCGCAACTCATGCGATTACGCCGGATGAGGTGCAAGACGCCATCCACAATCTCACGGACGGCCGTGGCTTCGACTACTCCTTCGAGAACGTAGGGCGTCCGGAGACCTTGCGCGCGGCCTGGGACGCGGCCCGCACCGCCGGGACCGTCGTCATCACAGGCCTTGGCGGTACACAAGGTCGTGTCGAGTTCGACCTCAACGAGCTCTCCGTGCACGGTAAGACGCTGCGGGGCAACGTGGGCGGGAACTGCCTTCCGCAACGGGATCCGGCCCTGTTCGCGGAGTTGTACCTGCTGGGAAAGCTCGATCTGGACTCGGTGATCACCAACCGGCTGAAGGTCGACGAGTTCCCGGACGCGCTCAAGGCACTCGACGAGGATCCGACCATCCTGCGACAAGTGGTCGAATTCGACTGAGGGGTGGGTTGCCTGCGAGCCCGCCGGTAGCGCGGGCAATGCCGCCACTCACGTGAGTGGCGGCATTGCCCATTGGTCATGTACGGGAGCCGCGTGGTGTCGCCAGGTCAGGCAGCGGGCAGCCGCCAGAACGTCGGCAGCCGGCCGAACGGCCTCATCGTCAGACTTCCGTTGAAGCGATCTTCTCCCGGCGACCACGCGCGGCGGGAAGGACGCCCTCCACCAGCGCCCGCGCGCTCGCCGCGCCCGCCGTCTCGGTGTCGTTGCGTGGCGCGATCAGCAGGACGTCGTCGAGCCCGAGGTCGCGGATCTCAGCCAGCCGGTCCACACACGTTTCCGCTGGGCCCACCAGGGCGAACCGGTCGATGAACTCCGGTGTCAGGGCCTGGACCTGGTTCGCCGTTTCGCCGTGAGCGCGCATGTCGTAGCTCGTCGCGACCTTCTCGAACACGCGGCGCTCCGCGTCGGTGCTCGGGCCCTTCACCGTTCCGTGCATCGACGAGAAGCGCACGCTGGAGGCGACGATGTTGGCCACCAGCGAGCGCGCGAACTCGAGATCGTCCGAGACTGCGATACTCATCAGGCCGCCGAGCGCGACCTCGGCGGGGTCGCGGCCGATCCGTTCGCAAGCCTCCCGCATTGTGCGTACGCCCCACGCCAGCCTCTTGGGGTCGGCACCGAGTCCGAAAATGACGCGGTCGGCGTGCTGGGCCGCGACTTCGATGGTGCGCGGCCCGGAGGCGAACACCGTGATCGGCACCGGCCTGGCCTCCTCGCCCAACCAGGAAAACCTGCTGTCATCCGGACCGCTGTGCAGCGGCAGGGAGTCGATCTCCCGCGACGGGCGCCAGCGCTCGAGATCGGCGAATGGCACCGGCTTGCCGTGCAGGAGCCGGCGTACGACACCCAGGTATTCGTTCAGAACCGCAACGGCGACGGGCGCCGCACCGAGGTGAGCGAGGGCGGAGTCGCCCCTCGCGATGCCCAGCGACGCCCTCCCTCCGGATACCTGGTCGACGGCGGCCACCGCGGAGGCGGTGACGGCGGGGTGACGGGTCCCCGGGTTGGTCGAGGCGTTGCAGAGCAACAGCCGACTGGTCACCGTCGCCGCCACCGTCATCGATACGTAGGTGTCACCCCAGAGGTTCTGGTTGTCCGGGAACATGAGCCCGTCCCAGCCATCGGCCTCGGTCTGTTCGGCAAAGGCCCGGATCCGGTCGGGCCGCGTCATGGGTGCCGGGGCGAGGGCCCAGACACGGAGTCGGGATGTCATCCGTTGGCGACCCGGATCGCGGTGGTCGGGCACATGTTCTCGACATCCTGCAAATCGGCGAACGCCGCCTGCCGCGCGCCGGCCTCGTTCACCTCGGCGACGCCGTCGTCGTTGAGCTCGAACACGTCGGGCAGGCTGCGTACGCAGAAGGCGGTGCCCTCGCACGCGACCTGGTCGACCGTCACCTTCGTGGACTGCTCAGGGGTCGTCATTCATGCCTCCTTGGTGCTTGCTCGTGCCGATGCGACGAACCGGTCGAGGGTCGTGAACGTCACGGGGTAGGTCAGGTATTCGTCGTATTCCGAGAAATGCGCCGAAACGTGGTCGACCGCGGCCTTGTCAGGGTGTGGCCGGACCCCGGCCTCGAACAGTGCGCGGACGATGGCGACGAGGCTGCCGTCGACATCCCGGTCCGAGGCTTCGCTGTCCCGGCGCCAGTCGCCACCCGTGACCAGCCTGCGGCCGATGCACATGTGGGCACCCCCGCCGAACGCGAGACCCCATGGCGAGGTCTTTCGCGGAAGCCGGTTGATCCGGTAAGGGTCGAACTCCATCGTGTCGTCGCCGTAGATCTCGGGATCGACGCTGGCGTCACGGAAGATCAGTGCCAGCTGCTCGCCCGGTTCCAGCGTCGCTCCGCTCGGCAGCGTGATCGGATTGACCACGCGCCGCAACAGGGCCGGGATCAGGCCGTGCAGCCGGAGAGACTCACTGATCGCGCCACGCAGGAAGGTGCTTTCGGTGGCGTGTTGCCGGTCCTCGGGGTGCTCGTCGAGCCAGGTCGCGATGCGCTGCACGATGTGCGGCAGCACCCGGACCGTCGTGCGGGTCGACGCGTTGAGAAAGACGCCGACCTCGATCAGCAGCATTTCCTCGTCGACGTCGCTGTCGGTGTCGAGGAGCCAGAGCGTGATGACGTCCCTGGTCAGATCGGCGCGCTCGATCCGGCCTTCGCGATAGGCCTGGACCAGCTCCCGCCGCCGGGCGAGCGAGGGATTGAAGAACCGCTCCCGGAGTTCTTCCTGTGCGGCCTGCGCCTCGACCACGATCGGGTCCGGGTCGTGGATCCACTCCAGCGCGATGCCCTTGCCGATGCCGTCGACGATCCGGGTGAACGCGTTGACTCCTTCATCCGTCTCGACACCGTCGACGCCCACGATCTGGGCGGCGACGCGGTAGAGCAGCATCGCGCCCATCTCGGCGAGGTCGGCCTCGGGCTCGGTCCCTGCCTTCGCGGAGTCCTCGGCGAGCCGGACAAGCGTGTCGACGATGACCGGGCGGCTGCCGTGGTCGTAGAGGTAGTGGAGCATCTCGTTGGAGAACAGGGTGGCGTAGAGCCGCCGCCGTGCGAGGTGCTGATCTCCGTTGATCGCCAACAGCGAACCTGTGGTGAACGGTCGTCCCTCGAGCGGCAGGTCGCCCTTGAGCTGGACGACGTCGGGGGAACGGAGTACGGACTGGATGTCCGCGTGGTCCCGGATGACGGTCATGTTCGCGATGTTGGCGAAGGTGACGTCCCTGGCGATCTCCTGTGACACCGGAGGCTCCTTCAATTTAATCAAAGATGTAAAATCACGGTAACGCGGTCATGGTCGTGGCTCAAGGCCTGGCGGGCGTTCAGTGGTCCCAGCTGGCCTGCGTCGCCAGTCCCTGAAGTGCGAGGCCGGTACCGACGCCGTCGGCCAGGAGCCGGCGATACTCGCGAGTCAGCACGTCGCGTGCGTAGCGGCGGGTCAGAAATGGTTTGGCGGCAAGGTATCGCGCGATCTCGCGAGCTCGCGGCAGCACCTCGGCCGGCGGCAGGACCTCGGCGACCGCGCCGGCGGCCTTCGCCTCGTCGGCGTTGAGCTCCTGGCCCATCAGCAAGTAGTAGCGGCCACGGTTCGGGCCCAGGACGTGGGTCCACACGACATGTGCGCCGTCGCCGGGCACGACACCCTTCGCGAAGTGGCCCCGGTCGGAGAACACCGCGGTCTCGGAGGCCACCACCACGTCAGACATGATCGGCAGCTCCGAATGAAACCGGACCGGCCCGTTGATGGCGGCGACGACCGGCACGGTGATGGCCAGCAGGGTGGTCAGCAGGCGGGTGCCCTCGTAGAGGATGTTGTCCCAGCTCTCCGCGGTGGTGACCTGGAAGGTCGTGAAGTCGAGGTCGTCACACCACGCGTCACCGGCGCCGGTGAGTAGCAGGACGCTGTTCTCCCGGTCGCCGGCGATGTCGGTGAACAGGTACGGCAGCTCGTCATGGACTTCCTGTGTCCACACCAGACTCTCGCCATCGGTGTGCAAGGTCAGCTCGAGGACGCCGTTTTCGTCGCGCTGCATCGCGGCGTGCGGATACCTCTTCGAGTACTGGTCGAAATCGGGCGCGTGACGCATTGACCATCCTCTGCGCGAGTTCTGTGTGATAGTTTTTGATGTGTGATCAAATGCTTCGTTGCAGACGGTAGCCCCGCCACTTGGCATGGTCAAGCGCTCTCCGGAGCGCTGTCACGACGGGAGCTGTCTTGGTGAGGGACGCGGTGATCGTCGCCGCGCACCGATCGCCGATCGGCCGGGCGGGCAAGGGGTCTCTGGCCACGCTTCGGCCCGACGACCTGGCGGCGCAGATCGTCCGGGCGGCTCTTGCCGGCCTGCCCGGCCTGGAACCGCCCGAGATCGACGATCTCGTACTCGGATGTGCGCAGCCGGCAGGAGAGTCAGGCTTCAACATCGCTCGGGTCGTGGCCGTGCTGCTCGGGCACGACCACTTGCCGGGGACGACGGTCAACCGTTACTGCGCATCGTCGTTGCAGGCCGCGCGGATGGCTTTTCACTCGGTCGCGGTGGGGGAGGCCGAGATCGTGGTGGCGGGCGGTGTGGAGACGGCATCGCGGTTTGATCGAGGAACCGCGAACGGGTGGCCCGACACCCAGAACCCCGTCTTCGCGGAGGCCGGCCGCCGTAGTGCCGCGACGGCGGCAGGCGGAGCGGAGGGCTGGACGGATCCGCGTGAGAAAGGCTGGCTGCCGGACCTCTATCTGGCGATGGGTTTGACCGCCGAGAACGTCGCGCGAGTGGCGGACGTCAGCCGCGCCGATATGGACCACTTCGCCGCCCGTTCTCAGCAACGCGCCGTGGCCTCGATCGACGACGGATTTTGGGCGCGGGACATCACTCCGGTCGTGCTGGCGGATGGAACCGAGATATGCGCGGATGACGGACCTCGGCGCGGGGTCACCTTCGAGAGCCTGTCGACACTGAAACCGGTCTTCCGCGAGGACGGCAGGGTGACCGCGGGTAACTGCTGCCCGCTCAACGACGGCGCGGCCGCTCTGGTGATCACAAGCGCCGATAAGGCGCGGGATATGGGGTGGCCGCCGCTGGCGCGCATCGTTTCGTCCGCGGTCAGCGGCCTGTCGCCAGAGATCATGGGACTGGGCCCGGTCGAGGCGACGCGGCGTGCCCTGTCCCGTGCTGGGATGACCCTCGACGATGTGGATCTGGTCGAGATGAACGAGGCCTTCGCCGCCCAGGTGCTCGCCGCACAGCGTGAACTCGGTCTGGACATGGACCGGCTCAACACCCACGGTGGTGCCATCGCCCTCGGGCATCCTTTCGGCATGACCGGCGCGCGCCTGATTCGCACGCTGATCACAGCACTGCGGGCTGACGACGGTCAGGTGGGCGTCGCCACGATGTGCATCGGCGGCGGTATGGGCATGGCGATGGTTGTGGAGCGGCTGTCTTGAGCGCCATCCGTGGCGGGGTTCAGTCTCGCGTCGCTTGGGTTCCGCGAACTTACGCAAACCTCTGTCTGTGATGTAAAATCTGTGATTAAATTTTGGCCGTGGTAAACGGAAGGTGGGCGTACTAGATGACGACGGGCATGACCGCCGTCCCGCCGCGGCGTTCCGGCGGCGTGGCGACGATCGAGCTGGGCGGTAGCGGGGGTTTCCACCCCCCGGCTGTCGCCGCGGCCGCTGACCTCCCGCGTGCCCTGCACGGATTGCTCGCCGATCGCACGGTTCGTGCCGTGCTGCTGTGCGGTTTCGGCAGTGCGGCAGTCGGCGCTGGGACCAGCCCGTCCCCCGCGGTCGCGCAGATGCCTTCGGACGTGGCCTGCTCGGTCGTCACCACGGTGCGAACCGCGCCGGTGCCTTTCGTAGCTTCGGTGGAGGGCGAATGCGTGGCAACCGATGTGCTGATCGCGCTCGCGTGCGACCTGGTCGTCGCCGCCGACTCCGCCTCGTTCGCGATTCCCGCGGCGAGCTTGGACGCGGCGCTGAGCGGAGACCTGGGGCCCTTGCTCGTCGACCGGATCGGGATCGGACGAGCATCCGAGCTGTGCCTGCTCGGCGACAAGGTCAGTGCGAAGCAGGCACTCGACTGGGGTGTGCTCAACGCCGTGCATCCGGCTGGGGAGACGCGCGCCGCGGCGGCCGCGCTTACCGCGCGGCTCGCCGCCGGGCCGACGGTGGCGCTGGCGAGCACCAAGCAAGTGCTGGCGTCGGCGGCACGCTCGGCACCGGGTGTCCGGCTCGACCGCGCGGCGACCGAAGCGACGAACGGGGACGGCCGTGGTTAGCACGGATGAAGCCTTGCGCGCGAGGCTGGAGGACTTCTGCCGGCTCGAGTTCGGGGCGGGCGACTTGAAGGTCACCGCCCTCAACCGGATTCCCGAAGGCCACTCAGGCTTCACCTATTTCGTCGACCTGGAGTGTGCGCCGTATCCGCGGCTCGTACTCCGGCTGCCGCCGCCCGGTGCCCAGCCCAAGGGGCCGGCCGACGTGGCCCGCCAGGGCCGGATCATGTCCGCCCTGCGCGCCCGCGGGCTGCCAGTGCCCGCCGTGCCGGTGATCTGCGACGACCCGCAGGCCCTCGACGGGCGGCCCTTCATCCTCATGGAGGCGGTCGACGGCGTGCGTGCCGACGTCGCCGCGTCTCGCGAGGACAACACCGAGTTGGCCAGGGCCGCCGTGGCCGCCATGAAACAGCTCCACGCGGTCCCCGCCGAGGGGACCGGGATCGCGGGGGAATCCGTTGCGGGGCTACCGGAGGAACTGAACCGCTGGAGCAAGCTGATCGACCGGGCGCCCCAGGAGCTGACCGCCCGCGCGGACGAGCTGAGGCGGAGCCTGGCGAAGACGATGCCACCCGGCTCGCCTCGCGCCGGGTTGGTGCACGGTGACTTCACCTTCGGCAACCTGCTTTTTCGTGGCACCGAGGTGGCCGCGGTGCTGGACTGGGAGATCGCCGGGCTGGGCGAGCCGTTGCTGGACCTCGGCTCGCTGTGCGTTATCGCCAAGCGACACGACTTCCCGAAAGACCCGAACCCCAGCGGCGCCGTTCGCGCGTCGGTCGAGTGGTTGATCGACGAGTACGGCGCGGCCAGTCAGCCCGTGGAGTGGTTCGTGGCGCTGAGCTACTTCAAATACGCCGCCATCGTCGGCTACAACACGATGCTGCACCGCCGCGGCAAACGACCCGACCCCATCTACGACCTCATGCCCGATACCGTGATCGGCCTGATCGACGGTGCGCTCGAGATCCTGTCGTGAAGAGGAACTGAACTGTGGACTTCAGTGTTGACCCCGAATTCGAACCGCAGCTCGAGTGGATGCGGACTTTCATGCGTGAGGAGATCCTCCCGCTCGAGGTCCTCGAGGCACCCGCGGAGGTGTTCAGCGAGTTGATCGCCGGACTCCAGGAGCAGGTGAGGGAGCGGGGCTTGTGGGCCGCGCACCTGCCGCCCGAGCTCGGCGGGCAGGGTTTCGGACAGCTCAAGCTCGCGCTCATGCACGAGATCCTCGGTGCGACTCACTGGGGCCCGCTGGTCTTCGGCAACCAGGCTCCCGAGTCCGGCAACACCGAGCTGATCGCGCTCGCGGGAACGCCGGAGCAGAAACAACAGTGGATGGAGCCGTCCCTGCGCGGCGAGATGTACTCCGGGTTTTCCATGACCGAGCCGGGCGCCGGATCCGATCCGACCCGCCTTGCCACCACGGCCGTACTGGACGGCGACGAGTGGGTCATCAACGGGCACAAATGGTTCACCGGCCACGGCTACATCGCGGACTTCGTCATCGTCATGGCCGTGACCGATCCCGATGCTCCACCCCATCAGCGTGCGTCCATGTTCATCGTGCCGAAGGGCGCTCCCGGCTTCGACCCGGCGCGCAATATCCAGAACCTGCACGATGTCCCGAACCACCCCTTCGGCTTCGGCGAGTCCGAGGTGTTCTACCGGGACTGCCGGGTGCCGAAGGAGAACCTGCTCGGCGAGCGGGGCGGCGGCTTCAAACTCGCACAGGCGCGACTGGGACCGGGCCGGATCCACCACTGCATGCGCTGGCTGGGACAGGCCAGGCGGGCGTTCGACATGCTCTGTGAGCGGGCTCTGCAGCGGGAGGTGTTCGACGGGCAGCTCGCCGACAAACAGACGGTGCAGAACTGGATCGCCGACTCGGCGGCCGAAATGCAGGCCGCCCGGCTGATGACCTTGCACGCCGCATGGCGGATGGACCAGTTCGGCGTCAAACAGGCCCGCACGGACATTTCATTGATCAAGTTCTTCGGTGCGAAGGTGCTGCACGACGTTGTCGACCGCGCCCTGCAGGTCCACGGCGCACTGGGCTATTCCGACGACCTGCCGCTGGCGATGATGTACCGACGCGCCCGCGCGGCACGGATATACGACGGCCCGGACGAGGTGCACCGCAGGACGGTCGCCCGCCAGGTCCTCAAGGGCTACCAACGCAATCCCGGCCTCTGGCCCGCCGAACACATCCCGACGCGCCGGGAGGCGGCCGAAAAGAAGTACGCCGAGGTGCTGGCCGCGCATGCGCAGCGCGCGTCACGGGCCTGATGGCCGGCGAGGGGCCCGCGGTCCGGTACGAGGTGCGGGCAGGCATCGCCCACATCCGCCTCAACCGCCCGGAGGTGCTCAACGCGTGGACACCGGATCTGGGGCGCGAGCTGCTTGCCGCGGTCCAGTCGGCGTCAGCGGACCCGGACGTGCGATGTGGCCTTGTGACGGGAGCAGGTCGCGCGTTCTCCGCGGGCGCGGACGTGAACAACGCGCGTGAGGTCACGCCGGAGGGCGCCCCGGATCTCTCGGTCCGCCTCCTGACCATCTACAACCCGATCGCGTTGGCGATTCGGGGGTCTCGCACGCCCTTTATCACGGCGGTGCAGGGTGCGTGCGCCGGGCTCGGCGTCTCGCTGGCTCTGGCCTCCGACGTCGTGATCGCGGCCGAGGACGCCTTCTTCCTGCTGGCCTTCATCAAGCTCGCGCTGTCCCCCGACGGTGGAGTCACGGCCTTTCTGACCGAACGGGTCGGGACGACCCGCGCCGCTGAGCTGTGCCTGCTCGGCGAGCGACTCGACGCGCGCCGGGCTCAGGACTGGGGGCTCGTCCGGTCCGTGCACGCTGTCGACGAGCTTGCTGCCGTGGGCGAGGAGCTGGCGGCCCGGATCGCCGCCGCCGATGCGGACGTGATCGGCAGGGCGAAGCGCAATCTGGGCCTCCACCGGCTGCCGGTGCTGCGCCGCCACCTGGAGCTGGAAGCGCGGATGCAACACCGGCACGGCATGACCCATGACTATTCGGAAGGGCGGGCCGCCTTCGCGGAGAAGCGCCCGCCGGAGTTCACGGGTTCCTGAACTCGCGAAAAGGAGCATTGGCATGAGAAGCCCGGACAGGGCCGTCCCCACGGCGGGACGGCGGAATGAAGCTCCGTCTGCAGCGGAATCGGCAACAGGAACGCGAATACGCCAAGTGGTCGTCGGTGGCGCGGTCGGCTCGTTCGTCGAGTGGTACGAGTTCGCTGTCTACGGTGTTCTCGCGTCGACTCTGGCACACGTGTTCTTTTCGGGCGTCGGCGGTATCGGTGCGTTATTGGCGACTTTTGCTGTTTTCGCGCTCGCGTTTGCCGCGCGGCCGTTGGGTGGGATTCTCTGGGGAAACGTCGCGGACCGTCTGGGCCGGCGCAGGGCGCTGACGATGACGATTCTGACGACCTCGATTGCGACTGCGCTCATCGGTGCCCTGCCGAGTGCCGCGGCGGTGGGAATCATCTCGCCGGTGCTGCTCACGCTGCTTCGCATGGTGCAGGGGATCGGTGGTGGCGGCGAGACTCCGGGCGCAGTGTGTTTCGTCGCCGAGCACTCCAAACCCGAACGGCGCGGCCTGAACGTTGCCGCCGTACAGGCCGGAGCGGTGGCGGGCACGTTGGCGGGTGCCTTGCTGCCCGGGATCATGACCCTCCTCGTGGCAAGCAACACGATGGCGGCCTGGGGCTGGCGCGTCCCGTTCCTCATCGCGTTGCCGCTCGGCTTGATCGGTCTGTACATCCGGAATCGCCTCGAGGAGACGCCGGCGTTTGCCGAGTTGGCGGAAGCGGGGAATCGGGCCAGCGCTCCGATTCGCGAGGCCCTCACGGATCGTGACAACCGCATAACTCTGGTCAAGGCTATCGGCATCCAGGCATTTGGTGGCGTAACGTTTTATCTGCTTCTTGGTTATCTGCCGAGTTACGCCAGCAACACTCTCCATTTGACCGGATGGCGAAGCTTCTCACCGACGATTATCGCGGTCGGAATCGCACTGATAACAACCTTCCTCGGCGCGTGGCTGTCCGACCGTGTCGGCCGACGGCGACTGCTCATCGCGATCGCCGTCGGGTTCATCGTGCTGTCGTACCCGTGCTTCATGTTGATCACGTCGGGAAGTCAGGGGATGCTGACGATCGGGCTGGTGGTGTTCGGCGCGCTCGCCGGCGCCGTCGTCCCCATCATCGCGGTGACATTCGTGGAGCTGTTCCCGACCAGGACGCGGACGACGAATTTCGGGATAGCCTTCAACGTTTCTCAGGCAGTCTTCGCGGGCTCGACCCCACTCCTGCTGACATCCCTGCAAAGCGCGACGAGCAGTCCCATGATCGGTGGCTATTTTGTTGCCGCGGTCTCCGTGCTCTCGTTGGTGGCGCTGCTGGCGATCAAGGAAACCGCGGGAGCGGCGCTCGACTGACCATCGCTGATTCACAGCACGGCCAGCGGGTTCAGTGGGCTGCCGACCGCACCGCGGATCTTGAGCGGTGCGGCCACGAACAGGAATTCGCCTGCGTCGTGCTCGGCGAGTTCTTCCAGGTTCAGCAGTTCCATCAGGTAAGTGCCGCAGTCTCGGATGAGCAGTTTGTGGCACTCGGGCGCCACGGATCCACCCTCGAACCGGTCGTGGGCGGTCTGCACCTCGACGGCCACGTTGTCCGACGCGATCGCCGCGATCTGCTGCTCGGCCAGCCAACGCGCGGCGTCCAGGCCGATGCCGGGCGAGGTCGCGAAGTACCGGGCAGGGTCGGTGTCGAACACGGCCCGCCACCCGGTGCGGACCACGACGACGTCGCCTGCCCTGATCGAAACCCCCGCGGCCCTCGCACAGGCACGCAACTCGTCGGCCGAGATGGCGTGGGTGTCGGCGAGGTGCGGCACACCCAGGTACCGCGCAACGTCGAGGAACACCCCACGCGTCACCAGGTGGCCCAGATTCTCGATGCCGAGCCGGGTGGCACCGTAGCTTCGCACCTTGTCCGCTGGGAACCCGTTGTAGAGCGCGCCGTCGTACCACAGGTGGCCGAGCGCGTCGACGTGCGTCGTGCCCTGGCAGGCCATGAACAGGTAGTCGTCGGCCACACCGTGACTGCTGCCGTGGATGTTGTAGCCGCTGGCGAAGTCGCCACCGTCGAGGCTCATGAGATGGGTGGCCGGGGTACGGGCCGGGGCAACCGGAACCCGGTCGCGGCGGATCTCGTCGGCGAGTGAGACGACGACGCCGCTGCGGACCGCCGACAGCGCGGCCAGTAGTACCTCGGGAGTGGCGAAGTTCGCGGCCCCGCGCTCGTCGTCCTCGCCCCAGCGGCCCCAGTTCGACGATGTCATGACGGATCCCTCCGAAGTGGACGGAAGCGGGGGAGCGCGATGGAGATGCCCTCCGGTCCGTCGCCCTTGTGGTCCACGACCAGTTCGACCTCGAGCCCGATGTGCACGTCGTCCGGGGAGCACCCGACGATGTCGCTGAGCACCCGCAGATGCGCCTGCTCGGACAGCTCTATCCATGCGACCGCGTAGGGCGCTCGTGCCGCGAAGGCAGGCGAGGTGGCGTGGTGCACGACGACGAACGACTCCACCGCGCCGCGCCCGCTGACCGGCTCGAAGGAGGTGTCGAAGCTGCCGCAAGCAGCGCAGATCGGTGCCGGGAAATGCTGGTAGCGGCGGCAGTCGCGACATCGCTGGATTCGCAGCTCGCCCGCCGCGACGCCGTCCCAGTACGGCTGGGTGTCCGCATCCGGCGCGGGCAGCGGTATCGCCGTCATCGCGGCAGCCCCAGCAGCCGCTCGCTGATGATGTTGCGCTGGATCTGGGCCGTCCCGCCGTAGATGCTCTCGGCCCTGGCGTCGATCCACGCCTTATACCAGTAGTCGACGTTGGCGCCCACCGCCGCCGCGACGAGATACCCGAACTCGACCAGCCGCTGGTGGGTCGCGGCCCACCACAGATGCGATACCGGACCGAGGTCCGCGGTCGGCTGGCCGGCCGCGACCAGGGAGACGAACCGGTAGGACAGATTACGGATACCGGCCACCTCCGCGTGCAGCCGGCCGAGCTGCTCCTGCCAGGTCCCGCGCTGCGGATGTGCTGCGCCGGCGCGCCGGATCAGCTCCGCGATTCGTGCGAGCTGGGCGGAGAAGAGTACGTACTTGCCACGCAGCGCGTAGCTCCGTTCGGACGACAAGGTGGTCATCGCCACTCGCCAGCCGTCTCCTGGTTCGCCGACCACGGTCGCGGACCGCACGACGGCACCGTCGAGGTGCAGCTCGTTGAACTCGGCATCACCGTTGGCCTGCTCGATGGGCGAGACCCGCACCCCGGGCTGATGCATATCCATCAGGAACATGGTCAGGTTCCGGTGCCGTGGTGCCTCGAGGTCGGAACGGGCCAGCAGCAGGCACCAGTCCGCGTGCTGTGCCTGCGTCGTCCAGAGCTTGGTGCCCGAGATCCGCCAGCCGTCGCCGTCGCGGACGGCCGTGGTGCGGATGCCGGCCAGATCGGAGCCAGCGTCCGGCTCGCTGAAGCCCTGGCACCAGATCTCGGTGACCTTCAGCACCGGGGGAAGGAACCGGGCTCGCTGGGCCTGCGTACCGTGCGCCATGACCGCGGGCGCCATCATCTGCTGGCCGATCCGTGAGGGCGATTTGGCGAGCTCGATGCCGGCCGTCGTGGCTTCCTCGTCAAGGATCGACGCCTCGACCAGCGAGCGCCCCCGGCCGCCGTACGAGCGGTCCCAGGTCAGGCCGAGGTACCCGCCGTCGGAGAGCACACGGTCGATCTCCAGGCGCTGCTCGAAGGTCGAGGCGTGCCGCAGCTCGTCCGGAATCGATTTCGCGATCCAGGCCCGGACCTCCGCCCGGAACTCGGCCTCGACCGGGCTGTCGTCGACGTTCATGCGGTCTCCAGGATTGCGGCGCCGATGCGGGTGGCAGCGGCGGAGGCGGGGCCGATGGCCAGCTGGGCGTCGAGTGCGGCCTTGAGGAGCCAGTGCAGGTCGCTCTCCCAGGTGAAGCCCATGCCGCCATGCAGCTGCGCTCCCGTCCGGGCCGCGGCAAGCGCCGTAGTGGCCGCCTGGTTGGCCGCGTGGTCGAGCGCGAACGGGTCGTCGGCCCACCCCACGGCCGCGTAAAGCACCGCAAGCCACGCTATTTGCGTCTCCGTGTGGACGTCCGCGCAGAGATGCTTGACCGACTGGAACTGCCCGACCGGGCGTCCGAATTGCTCGCGTTCGCTGACGTATGTGACCGTCCGGTCGAGGATCTCGGCGGCGAGTCCGACGAGCGCGGCTGACCGCAGCACGCGGGACCCGGCCTCGGTCAGCGCATCCTCAGCCGCGGGCAGCCGCAGGGGTGTGTGGTCGGTGGTACCGCCACGCAAGCGCACCCGCGCCGCGCCGACGGACAGGCCGGCTACTGGTTCGGTCTCGGTGGTGGCGTCCCTGACCCGGAGCAGGGTCGCGTTCTCGCCGTCGGTCCGCTCCACGGTGTAACGGTCGAACCCCAGCCGGGCGCCGAGCGTCACCTCGGCGCCGCCAGCCAGAAAGCCTGGTCGTTCCCGCTGCTCCGCCAGCCACTTCTTGCGGCTCCCGGAATCCTCGATCCTGGTCAGAAGGCGCGGGAGCAGCCAGCCGTTCTGGACGAACTCCTCGCCTGCCGCGACCGCACCTGCTTCGCGAGCCAGCCCGGCCAGCAGAGGCAGGTCGACGGACTCGCCGCCGTCGGGCAGGCAGGCGTGCAGCCAGCCGTCCGTTCCGACCGCCGCCCAGCCGAGCGATTCGCGGTGGCCGTCGCGGAGCCGGGAGAGCGGGAGGTGACCGCGAAACGACTCGCGCGCGTACCGATGGATCTCCAGTTCGTCCGCGGAGTATCGGAAATCCACAGGCGCCTCCGATGGCTGTGCGTGCGCGTGTTCGCGCGAAACAGGGAACAGGCGGGGTACGAAACTCCTCGCCTGATTCGGAGGCTACGACCAGGCGCTGTTATTTGACAAGTGATGTTTGATGAAATCTATACTGGCTCGACCTGATGGGAAGGGAGCCGCCATGACCGGCGCCGCCGGGCAGTTCGACGGCAAAGTCGTCCTGATAACGGGCGGAACGCGCGGATTGGGACGCGAGATGGCTTATGCCTTCGCGGCGCGCGGCGCCCGGCTCGTGATATCCGGGCGCACGCCTGAAACGTGCCGTGAGATCGCCGAGGACATCACCTGGCGGACCGGCAGTGAGGCGATCGGCATCGCATGTCACATGGCGAACTGGGACGCGATCGCCGGACTCGTCGATTCGGCGTACGAGCGCTTCGGCGCTCTCGACTGCGTGATCAACAATGCCGGTATCTCGCCCACCTACGACCGGCTCGTCGGAGTCAGTGAAGAGCTCTGGGACAAGACGATAGGGGTCAACCTCAAAGGTCCGTTCCGGCTCACCACGCTGGCTGGGGAGCGGATGAAGGCCGCCGGCGCGGGGACGATCGTCAACATCTCGAGTGTCGCGTCCATCCGCCCGGCCGCGGGCTGGCTGCCGTACTCGGCGGCGAAGGCCGGGCTGAACGCGCTGACGGAGGGGTTCGCGCAGGCGCTCGGACCCGAGGTCCGCGTCAACTGCGTCGTGTGCGGTGCCTTCCAGACCGATATCGCCAGCTCGTGGGATGAGACGGCGACGGCCCAGCGGATGAAGGACACCACCGCGCTGGAGCGCGTCGGCCGTCCGGCGGAGATCGTCGGAGCCGCGATGTACCTGGCCGGCGACGACTCCGGCTACACGACCGGTGCACTGCTCCGCGTCGACGGAGGGCGTGTGTGAACGCGACAGAACTGTTCTCGGAAGGGGATTCGGCATGGCGCAGGTAGCAATCGTGACCGGAGGGGGGCGGGGTATCGGGGCCACGATCGCCCAGCGTCTCGCGGCCCAGGGGTGCGCCGTCGGGGTGCTCGATCTGGACCTGGCCGGGGCAACGCGGGTGGCCGACGAGATCGCGGAAACCGGGATGCCGTCGACGGCGATCGCGGTCGACGTCGCCGACACCGCGGCGGTCGAATCCGCGGTCGGCGCCGTTACCGATCAGCTCGGAGCGCCGTCGATCCTGATCAACAACGCCGGGGTGACCCGGGACAACCTGCTCTTCCGGATGTCCGACGAGGACTGGGACCTGGTGTTGCGGACGCATCTGCGGGGCTGCTTCCTGATGGCGCGTGCCGTGCAGAAAACCATGGTGGCGGCCGGTTACGGGCGTATCGTCAACATCTCCAGCGCGTCCGCGCTCGGCAATCGCGGCCAGGCCAACTACGCGGCCGCCAAGGCCGGAATCCAGGGCTTCACCAAGACGCTCGCGCTGGAGCTCGGGCCATATGGCATCACCGTGAACTGCGTGGCTCCCGGATTCATCGTCAGTGACATGACCCGCGCTACCGCGCGCAGACTCGGCCGCGACTGGGAGGACTATGTCGCGGAGCGGGCCGCGCAGATTCCCGTGCGCCGGGCGGGCACGCCCGAGGATGTCGCCTCCGTGGCTGGTTTCCTCTGCTCCCCGGACGCCGGCTTTGTCTCGGGCCAGGTCGTCTACGTGGCGGGTGGGCCGAAGGGATGAGTACCGGGCCGACCCTGACGCGCGGGCGGGAACCGTATGGAGTCAGGCAATGTTCAGCGGCGTGAACGGCCGGCCGCCGAAGCGGCACCGTAAGGCGTCGGACTGGGTGGTGGGCTGGCTGCGCGATTCGATCATCGCCGGGCGCTTGCAGCCGGGGGAGCAGCTCAAGCTCGTCGCGCTCGCCGACCAGGCGGGACTGAGCACCACGCCGATACGTGAGGCGCTCAGCAGGCTCCGGGACGAGGGATTCGTGGTCGGTGACTCGCACCGCACCTTCCGCGTCACCGCCCTGAGTCACGACGAGATCCGCGACTACTACCTCCTGCACGCCTTTCTCTCCGGCGTGCTGGCCGAGCGTGCGGCCACGGCGTTGTCGAAGGGCAACCTGGCCGAGCTTCGGGCGCTCGACCAGGAGATGCGCGTGCGCAGCGATTCGCACGACGCGAGCGCCGTGCACGAGCTTAACTTCGCATTCCACCGGATGATCAACGAGTGCGGCGCGACCGACGTCATGCGGCGGTTCGTCACCGTGACCACCCGGCTCGTCTCGCGGCGCACCTACCCCGAGGTGGAGGGCTGGAGCCACTCCATCGAGGATCACGCCGGGATCCTCGAGGCGCTCGAAGCACGTGATGGCGTCAAAGCGCGCGAGGCGATGGAACTGCACATCCAGAACGTCGGCCAGGCGGTAATGGACGACCTTCTCAGCGGCGGCTGGGACGGCTGAGCGACCGAGCAGGGCCGGATCCCTTGAAGCCTGAAGGCTCCATTGATAACTTGGTATCTAACACTTGATCACATATCAACACGTCGGGAGAGGGTGAGGCGCGCCATGGGCAAGCTTGACGATTACTTGCTGGAGAAAGTGCGCGAGCACGGGCGGGGTGGGCAGACCGTGACGTTCATTCCGGAGCCGGAAGCGGAGCCACTGTTCTGTCCGATCATCTCGGTGGACGACCACGCCCTCGAGCCGGCGAACCTCTTCGAGGGACGAGTACCGGCCAAGTTCAAGGACAAGGTGCCGTTCTTGGGGCCGGGCGAAAACGGCGCGCCCTGGTGGGTGATCGACGGAGTCGAAGTACCGATTCTCATGGTCAACGGAGCCTCGGGTCGTCCGATGGAGGAGTGGGCCATCGCGGCCGCGAACTTCGACGAGTTCCGCAGGGCGATCTGGGACCCGAAGGCCCGGTTGCACGACATGGACCTCACCGGCGTCTGGGCACAACTGTGCTTCCCGTCGCTGATTTGGGGATTCGCGGGCTGGAGGTTCTCGAAGATGTCCGACCCGGAAGTCGGGCTGGCGAGCCTGCGCGCCTACAACCAGTGGATGATCGAGGAGTGGTGCGGTACCGATCGCAACCGCTTCCTTCCGTGCCAATTGCCCTGGCTGGCTGATCCGGAGATCGCCGCGAAGGAGATTTACGCCAACGCCGAGCGCGGCTTCACCTCGGTGAGCTTCTCCGAGAACCCGGAAGGCCTTGGCTACCCCAACGTCTATCAGCGCGTGTGGGATCCGTTCTTCCGGGCCTGCGAGGAGACCCAGACCGTCGTCAACCTGCACGTCGGCTCGTCCGGCAAGTCGCAGGTGCCGAGCAGTTCGTCGGCCGAGGAGGTCACGACCGCCCTGTTCCCGGTCAGCGGCCTCGAAGCATTGATCGACTGGGTGTACTCCGGCGTGCTGTTCCGCTTCCCGCACCTGAAGATCGCCCTGTCCGAGGCGGGTGTGTCCTGGGTGCCGATGGCGCTGGAGCGGTTGCGGCGTGCGTACCGCCAGACCACCGGCATCGGCAAGGGCTGGCCGGCCGATCATCCGGAGCCGACCGAGATCGTCAGGCGCAACTTCTGCTTCACCTCGATCGAGGACCCCTCGGCCTTCCAGATGCTGCACCTCATCGGTGAGGACAACGTCATGGTCGAGACGGACTACCCGCACTACGACAGCACATGGCCGGACAGTCAGGCGATGATCCGCGGAGAGCTCCAAGGCCTCGACGCCGAACTGATTCGTAAGCTCTGCTATGGCAATGCCTCGCGGATCTACCGGCACCCGGCGCCGCCGGACGAGATGATCGCACGCTCCGAGGTGGGGCTGCCGACGCCGGTGGCCGTGTGACGTGACCGGGTCCGACATGTGGGCGTTCCGGCTGAGCGCCCCCGCAGTGCTCGACAAGGTGAGCGCGGGGGCGCCCGGTCCGCAGGCGCTGCTCGATGGTCAGGTGATGGTCAAGCTCGCGGCGGGCGGACTGTGCGGCAGTGACCTGCCGTTCTTCCGTGGCGCGCGCAACGACGTCGTCCCGATGGACGACGAATCCGACTACTCGATGACGCCGATCGGGGTCTCAATGCATGAGATCGTCGGCGAGGTCGTCGCGTCGCGGGACACCGCGCTGCGGACTGGTGCGAAGGTCGTGGGCTGGGCGACGGGCATGAACGGCCTTGCCGAGTATGTCGTCACCGACGGTGCGAGCCTCGCCGAGTACGACCCGGCGCTGGCAGCGGGTACGGCCGTGATGCTCCAGCCGCTGGCCTGCGTGCTCTACGCGGTCGATCAGATGGGCCAGGTCGAAGGTGTGGACGCGGCCGTGCTCGGACTGGGGCCGATCGGCTTGCTGTTCGCGCATGTGCTGCGGTCGAGGGGAGCCTCGTCGGTCGTCGGCGTTGACCGGGTGAGCCGCTCGGAGGTCGCGGACCTGTTCGGCCTCGACCGTGCGGTGCACGCCTCGTGTGACCGGTGGGCTGCCGGGATCCACGAAGGCGCCCAGCCCGGCCTGGTGGTCGAGGCCATCGGCCACCAGGTCGGCACCCTGGCCAGCGCGATCTCGGCGGTGGCGCCGCAAGGCGAGGTGCACTACTTCGGCGTGCCCGACGACGACTGGTACCCGCTCAATATGCACCAGCTGATCCGCAAGCACCTGACGCTCCGGTCGGGCACGACGCTCGACCGTCGTAACTACCTCCTCCAGGCGGGCGAGTACCTGCGCCGGTACCCGGATCTCATGAACTGCTACGTCACCGACGTCTACCCGGTGGCCGAGGCGCAGCGCGCCTTCGAGTCCGCGATCGCACCGGCCGCCGGGCGGCTGAAGATCGTACTGGAGGTCTGACCACCTTTTCCTTCGGCGGCAGGGCCCGGGGTTGTCGTGCCGTCATCACGACGACCCCGGGAGATTTCGATGACGACAGTTCATGCCGCGGTGGCCGAGGTACTCGCCGGCCACGGGCAGGCGCTCTTCGGCGTCCTCGGCGACGCGAATATGCAATACGTCGCCGACTTCATCAATGGAGGCGGCTCCTACATCGGAGCGATCGACGAGCGCGGTGCGGTCATGATGGCGATCGGCTACGCGCGCCGTCTCCACCGCGTAGGAGTCGTCACGGTCACGCACGGGCCGGGCCTGACCAACACACTGACGTCCCTGGTGGAGGCCGTCCGCTCACGGACGCCACTGGTGCTGCTGACCGGCGACACCCCGCCGGTGCCGGATTATGTCCAGCTGCTCGACGTCGGAGCGGCGGTGGCGCCGACCGGCGCCCACTACCGGCGCGTCGTGGCCGCGGAGACCGTCGCCGACGAGCTGTCCGCCGCCCTCCGGCGCGCACAGGCAGACCGGCTGCCCGTCGTTCTCGACATCCCGTTCCACCTCTTGTCCAGGGAGGTGATCCTGCCGCGGAGGCCGGGGCCCATTCCCGAGCGGCAGGCCGTACGGCCCGATCCCGACGCGCTGGACGAGGCCCTGGGTATCATCGCGTCGGCGTCCCGCCCAGTCGTGCTCGCCGGCCGGGGTGCCGCGCTGTGCGATGCGCGCGAACCGCTCCTGGCGTTGGCGCACGCGCTGGGCGCGCCGGTGGCCACGACCCTGCTCGGTCGCGACCTTTTCCGCGGCGACCCGTGTGACCTCGGCGTGCTGGGGACCGTCAGCCACGACATCGCGATCGAAACCGTCGGAGCGTCCGACTGCGTGATCGCTTTCGGGGCCGGACTGAACCAGTACACCACCGCGCACGGCTGGCTCGCGGATGGCCGCGCCGTCGTGCACGTCGATGACGACCAGGGGCGGCTCGATCGCTACACGCCGGTCACCGCCGGGATCGTCGGCGATGCCGCGGTCGTCGCCCGCGCGATGACCGAGCAGCTGGAGGCGGCCGGGCACAGCCCGTCCGGGTTCCGGTCACCGGCGCTGGCGGACCGGCTCGCCGCCCGCGACCCGCGTGCCGATTTCACCGACGCGAGTACCACCGAATTCCTCGACGCCCGCACCGCGATGATCGAGCTGGACGAGATCCTTCCCGCCGACCGTGTCATCGTCAGCGATGTCGGCCGCTACGTCATCGCGCCCTGGAAGTACCTCCACGTACCGGAACCTTTGTCCTTCACCCACACCGCGGCGTTCGGTTCGATCGGACTCGGGATCGCCGCCGGCGTCGGCGCCTCGGCCGCCGACCGCACCCGCCCAACGGTCGTGATCGCGGGGGATGGCGGGGCCATGATGGGACTCATCGAGTTCACCACCGCGGTCCGCGAGAAGCTGCCCCTGGTGGTGATCGTGGTCAACGATCGCTGCTACGGCGCCGAGTGGGCCCAGATGGAAAAGTACGGGATCGACCCCGCCCTCTCGCTGATTCCCTGGCCGTCGTTCGAGACGATGGCCAGCGCCTTCGGTGGCCACGGCCTCACCGTACGGACCGCGGGTGACCTCAAGCGCATCCCTGACCTCATCGCGGAGGGAAAGCTGCCGCTGATGGTGGATCTGCACATCGACCCGGCGGTGGTGATCGGCGACATCCGCTGAGTCGCCGCAGTACGAGTGAGCGCCCGGCTCCCTGCCCGATCGGACAGGGAGCCGGGCGCTCGGTGTCTTCGGCTTCGGCGTAGGTCAGCTGCCGCTGACTCGCTGGAAGCTGCCGTGGCGGATGGCCAGGACCTTCGGCGGCTGGGAAGTGTTCCGCTGTTGGTCGAAGGTGAAGGTGCCATCGCCGACGACGGCGGTGGCCTTGACGTTCTGCATGGCGTCGCGCAGGGCTTGGCCGGTGACCTTGCCGGGGATGGCGGCGATGGCGGCGGCGGTGGTCATCACGGACTGGAAGCCGAGGGCGGCCCAGGAGTTGGGTGCCTTGTGGTAGGTCGCCTGATACTGCTCGCGGAAGGCCGTGGCGAGCGGGGTTTCCAGCGTGGGATCGTAGTCAGAGGTCAAGATCGCCCCCGCTGCTTGCGGTCCGCCGGCGGTGATGACGCTCTGGTCGAACATGGTGGAGTAGCCCACCCAGTGCGGGTGGTAGTTGCCGCGCTCGGCCTGCTGCATCGCCGCTCCGATCGCCGGGGAGCCGGTGCAGATGTAGATCGCCTGCACGCCTTTGCTTTGCAGCGTGCTGATGGCGGAGGTGTAGTCCTGGCTGGAGTACGGCACCGAGAACTCGACCGGAGTCAGGCCGGCCTGAATGAGGTACTGCTTGGCGAAGTTCGCCAGCTGGATGTTGCCGCCGGAGTCGCTGCCGTAGATCACGCCGACGAGCTTGTCGCCGGGAAACTGGCTCGTCATGGCCGCGACCGCGGTTCGCACGGTGCGCTCGTCGGGCTGGCTCGACACGAATACGTAGTCGCCGAGTGCGGTCAGGAGGTTCGAGCCGGCCACATAGGGCACCAGTACCGGCAGCTTGGCCTGCGTGGTGATCGGTGCGATGGCCTGGGCCTGCGCCAGGTAGAGCGGGCCGATGATGCCGACGACCTTGCCGTCCTGGACGTACTGCCGGGCGACGGTGACCGACTGGGTGGGCGCGTTGGACGCGTCGGCGTAGTCCAGATGCAGCGACCGGCCGGCCGAGCCGAGGTAGGTCTTCGGATCGGCGTTGACCATCTTCTCGGCGAGCTTCTGGCCTTCCTGACCGGCCAGCCCGATCGGCGAGGCCGGACCCGAGAGATCCGAGATCGTGCCGATCTCGATCTTCTGGGCGTCCGCGTCGGCACCGGCGCCCGTGGAACAGGCGGTGACGACGACGGCGGCGATGGTCATGGCGGCGGCGCACACCAGTCGGCTGCGGGCGGTCCGGCTCGTCCAGGGCATGGGCATTCACTTCCGTTGGTGGGGCGGGTTTGTACGTGACAAGGCGGGGCGCCCGCCGATGAACGGGCGGCCCCGCCTTGCTGCTGGTCGGTCAGCTGCCGCTGACTCGCTGGAACGTGTTGTCCCTGATCGTCAACACGGCCGGCGGCTCCGACGTCAGCCGCTGTTGGTCGAAGGTGAAGGTGCCATCGCCGACGACGGCGGTGGCCTTGACGTTCTGCATGGCGTCGCGCAGGGCTTGGCCGGTGACCTTGCCGGGGATGGCGGCGATGGCGGCGGCGGTGGTCATCACGGACTGGAAGCCGAGGGCGGCCCAGGAGTTGGGTGCCTTGTGGTAGGTCGCCTGGTACTGCTGGCGGAACGTGTCGGCGAGCGGCTTCTGCAGTGTCGGGTCGTAGTCGGAGGTGAGAATGGCTCCCGCTGCCTGTGGCCCGCCGGCGGTGATGACGCTCTGGTCGAACATGGTGGAGTAGCCCACCCAGTGTGGGTGGTAGTTGCTGCGCTCGGCCTGCTGCATCGCCGCCGCGATCGCCGGCGAGTTCGAGCAGATGTAGATGGCTTGCACGCCCTTGCTCTGCAACGTGCTGATGGCGGAGTTGTAGTCGAGGCTCGCGAACGGCAGCGAGAACTCCACCGGGGTGAGTCCGGCCGCTGTGATGGCCTGCTTGGCGAACGCCGCCAGCGGGATGTGCGCGGCGGAGTCGCTGCCGTAGACGATCCCGATGGTCTTGTCGTTCGGGAACTGCTTGGTCATCGCTGTGATCGCGGTCTGCACCGTGCGCTGGTCCGGCTGGCTCGATGCGAACACGAAGTCACCGAGGTTCGTCAGAGCCTGGGAACCAGGGGTGTAGGGCACCAGCAGCGGGATCTTCGCCTGTGTCGTGATGGGGGCCAGCGCCTGGGCCTGTGCGGTGTAGAGCGGGCCGATAATGCCGCTGACCTTGCCGTCCTGGATGTACTGGCGGGCGACGGTCACCGCCTGCGCCGGCGCGTTGGACGCATCGGAGTAGCTCAGCGTGAGGGACCGGTCGGCAGACCCCAGATAGGTCTTGGGATCCTTGTTGATGAGCGATTCGGCGATCTTCTGGCCCTCCTGGCCGGCGAGGCCGATCACGGAGGCGGGTCCGGACAGATCGGAGATCGTGCCGATCTCGATCTTCTGGGTCGAGCCCGTTGAGCCGCCGGCGCTCCCGCCCGACGAACACGCGGCCACCATCGTGATGGCGACCGTCGCTGCGGCAACGGGCAGGGCAACCCGTTTCGCGCCTCGCGCCTTGCTCAGCACTGACATCGGCTTTGACCTCCATTGGTCGAAGAGACACGAAACATTTGGTACGTGATCAAATTGATAGGTGTCGCCGTAGCTTACGTCAATGGCCGGTCGGCGATGTTGCCGAAGTGTTACCGGAGGACCGTTTCTCCTGCGTAGGACCTTGCCGAGCGTATTCGAGGGCGCACATTGCGGCGTCGCTTGACGGTGTGAAGGTGATCCAAGTAGCCTCGCTCCATTCGCAATCTCTGATTTATGATCAAAGATGGCCACGGCTTGCCAGGTGTCAGCGCCGCGTTTTCGCTGGCAGGCACGCAAGGGGCTGACGGAAGGGGTTCGGAGCGAGTGGAACTACAGCTCACCCTCGTTTTCAACGGCATTGTGGCGGGATGTGTCTATCTCCTGTTCACCGCCGGCTTCACGCTGCTGTTCGGGACGTTCCGGACCGTGAACCTCGCCCAGGGCGCGATTCTGGTGTTCGGCGGTTTTGTCGGCATTTTCTTCGACAACACGCTCAAAACCCCACTGATCGTCTCGATCGTCGCGGCGGCTGTCGGGGCCGGCCTGCTCACCGTCGTGATGGACCTCGTCGTGCTACGGCCGATCGGGCGTGCGGCGGCGGCGGGGAGCCCGCACCAGGTCGGGAATGACTTCGGGCCGATGATCGTGACCCTGTCCTTCGCGGCGATCATCTACGCGGTCCTGATCCTGCTCTACGGGCACGAGTCATATTCGTTCACCGACGCAGGGTGGTTCCTCGGACCGGCGTTCGGCATCGTGTCCCGGCTCGATATCGCACTCCTGATCGTCACCGCCCTTTTCGTGTTCGCGCTGTGGTTCGTCATCAACAAGACCAGGGCGGGGGCGCGGATCCGTGCAGTGGCCGAGGACCGGGTCATGGCCGCCGGCGTCGGCGTCCGGCCCAGCCTGGTCAGCATCGCCACGTTCTTCGTCGCCGGTGCGCTCGCGGGCATCGGTGGCGTGCTGATCGGAGTGCAGTACAGCAACATGAACGTCGCCGTCGGAGACAGCTATCTGCTGATCGCTTTCGTCATCGCCACCGTCGGCGGTCTCGGCAGCCTGGCGGGTACCGCGATCGCGTCGTTCATCATCGGGATCCTGCAACAGGTCGGTGGCGCCCATCTGAGCCAGCCGGGGGTCAACCTGATCATCTACGGGCTGCTCTTCCTCACGCTGATCGTGCGACCCTCCGGCATTCTCGGCGACAAGGTCCTGACCCAGGCGGTGAGCCGTTCATGATCGACTTCAGTATTCTCACCGGTTCCGCCTTCTTGCAGGCGTTCCTGCTCATGGTGCTCGCCGCCTACAGTCAGTACGTCGTGCTCCGCGCGGGTGTGTACTCGGTCGCGACGGTCGGTTTCATGGCCATCGGTGCCTACACCACCGCTATCGCGACGACGCGGTACCACATGCCCGCGATCGCCGCGGTGCTCTTGTCGATCGTGCTCACCGTGGTCGTCGGAGCGATCGTCGGGCGGCTCATCGAGAAGTTGCGGGGCGCGTATCAGGCGATCGCGACGCTCGCGTTCGTCATCATCGTTCAGCTCGTCATCTTCATGTGGAACAGCTTCACCGGAGGGTTCTTCGGCATCATCGGCATCCCGTTCTGGGCCGACGAGACCGTCCTGTGGATTCTCGCGGCGGTCGTCCTGGTCGCTGTGGTCGGCGTGGAGCTGACCTCGCTCGGGCGCCGTCAGCGCGCGTCCTTCCACGACGAGGTCGCCGCGGCGGCATGCGGTGTCGACGTTGCACGGACGAAGCTCTGGGCGGTGATGATCAGTGCCGGTCTCGGCGGCCTGGCCGGTGCCGCGAACGCAGGCAACCAGCTCGCCGTCGACACCTCGCTGTACGGGTTCTCACTCGTCATCGTGGTGCTTTCCGCGGTCGTCATCGGTGGCAGCCGGTCGTTCCTCGGGCCGATCGTAGGGGCCTACGTCGCGACGGCCCTGCCGCTGCTGCTCAAGGAGTACGCCACGTTCTCGGGAATGGCCGTCGCGATCGTGACGATCCTGATCATGATCCTGTTGCCCCGTGGGGTGACGTCGCCGATCCCGGTCGACGCGGCCTGGCTCCACCGGAAGCTGCGCCGCCGTGCCAGGTCCGGGTCGGGCGATGCGCACGTGATCAAGGCCGGCGATGGGATCGCCCGGCACCTCGTGGCCGAGAACGTGACGCGCCATTACGGGGCGGTCAAGGCGGTCAGCGGCGTCTCCTTCGACGTCGAGACCGGCAAGGTCGTCGGGCTCATCGGACCGAACGGAGCGGGGAAGACCACGGTGATGAACCTCGTCGCCGGACTGGCCAAATTGGACAGTGGGACGATCACGCTCGGCGGGACGCCGATCGACACGCTGCCGTCGTTCCGGATCGCGCGGCTCGGGATCGGCCGCACATTCCAGACGTGCCGGCTCATCGCCGAGAGCACCGTGTGGGAGAACGTATTGCTCGCCGCCGCATCCGGCCGCTCCCGTTCCCAGCGCCGCCGGGTGTCCGACCGGGAGCGCGTATGGGGCGCCTTGGAGATGGCCGGATGCCTCGACATCGCGGACCGGATCGCGACAGACCTGCCCTACACCTTCCAGCGGCGGGTCGAGATCGCGCGGGCGCTCGCGACCGAGCCCGGCCTCGTGCTGCTGGACGAGCCGGCGGCCGGTATGCCCGAATCCGAAGCAGAACAGCTGGCGGTCATCGTCGGAGCGATCGCGGCCTCGGGCATCGGAGTCCTTGTCATCGACCACAACGTGGGGTGGATCTGCTCGATCTCCGATTACGTGCTGGTGCAGAACTTCGGCGTCACGATCGCCGCCGGCGCACCCGGCACGATCGTCGACAACCCCGCGGTGATCGACGCGTACCTGGGCGCCGCCGAAGATCGCGGCGACCCTCAGCCGGCGGGAGTCGAATGATGCTCGAAGTCGAGAACCTGTCCGTGGCCTACAAGGGGATTCACGCGGTGAACGGCATCTCCTTCACGGTTCCCGCGGGGGGTATCACCTGCATGATCGGGCGCAACGGGGCGGGTAAGTCCTCCACGGTGGGAGCCATCGCGGGGTTCGTGAAGGCCTCCGGTGGCAGGGTCGTGCTCGACGGGCGCGACCTCACGCACACGTCCACCGCCGGGCGTTCGCGCGCAGGCGTCGCGCTCGTTCCGGAGAACCGCCGGATCTTCGGCACGCTCACCGCGGCGGAGAACGTCATGCTCGGGGCACCGTCGAGTCGCGGCGACGCGCAGGCCCGCTTTGCGGAGATCCTCGAGCTCTTCCCGGCGATCAGGACCTTCCAGGGCAGGGGAGGTCATCAGCTCTCCGGCGGTGAGCAGCAGATGGTCGCGATCAGCCGGGCGCTCATGTGCAGCCCCAAAGTGCTCATTCTCGACGAGCCGAGCCTCGGGCTGGCGCCGATCGTGGTGAAGGCGGTGTTCGCCGCCATCGAGGAGCTGGCGTCGGCCGGCCAGGCGATCCTGCTGATCGAGCAGAACGGGCGGGCGGCACTGCGGATCTCCCAGCGGGCCTACGCGATGTCGCTGGGACAGGTGCACGAGCTGGACCACCGCTCCGCCGGGTTCGACGAGCGCGAACTGCACGCGCTCTATCTCTGAAGGAGTGCGATGGGGGAGGAACGCGCCGCGGCTGCCGTCGTGGGCGCCCCCGTTCGCGTTGGTGGTGCTCGCGGCGGCGGTCTCGCAGGTTTTCGGCAGGCTGACGTTCGCGGTCCTGCTGCCACAGATGACCGCGGACTATCTGGGCGACTACCAGAGTGCGGGGATCGCGAGCGCCACGAACCTCGCCGCCTACGTCAGCGGCACGGCTTTGCTCATGGCGTGTGGCGGCCGGTACACCGGCATCCGGGTACTGCGCCTTGGGCTCGCGGTGACGCTCGGTGGCCTGGTGGCCGTCGCTGTCGTGTCGTCGTTTCCCGCGCTTTGCGTCGCTCAGGCGTTCCTCGGCTTGGGTGGCGCCGGGATCTGGCTCGCCTGTGCGCCGATCGCGGCCGATCATGCCCCGGAAGGGCGGACGGGCGTGGCGATGGGCGCGATGTTCGCGGGAATCGGGTTCGGGATCGCGGCCAACGGCGGCATCGTGTGGTGCGTCGAGCACCTGCTTGGGCCGGGGCAGTGGCGTGTGGTCTGGTGGATCGCCGCGGCCGTCACGAGCCTGACGCTCGCGCTGGCCACGCGGGTGCCGCGCCGGGCAGCTGCCCGGCCGCACAGAGGCGCGGGCAGGCCGGGGCCCAGGTCGCCGGCTCGACGTTTGGTGCGTGTCCTCTGGTTGGCGTGCCTGGCCTACCTCGCGTATGGCATCGCGTACGGTACCTATGCCACCTTCCTTACCGCCGCCTTGCACGAGCGCTGGGGCCTCGACGTAGCCACCTCCGCCAATCTCTATTCGCTGATGGGTCCCCTGAACCTGGTGGGGGCGTTGCTGCTCGGACGAGCCTCGGACTCGCGGGTGGGCAGGCTGCCGACGATCGTCGCCGGGTTCGTCGCGATGGCCATCGCGTCCGCGGCAGTGGCGACCGGGCCGCCCGTTGTCGCGATGGTCTCGCCCGTCGTGTTCGGCCTGGTGATGAGCGGGATCGCGGCCGCCGTGACCGCATACGTGCTCGAGACGCTGCCGCCCATGGACACGGGGACGGCCTATGCGTCGGTGACACTCGCCGCGGCCAGCGGGCAGGTGATTGCGCCGCTGGCCGGGGGGCGCCTCGCCGATTCGGCCGCGGGGTTCACCGCGACCTATGGGATGGGATCCGGTGCGGCGCTCTGCGGTGCCATCGCGATGTTGCTTTTTGTCCGGCGGATGCGGGCGCGAACGGTCACCGGCGAAGGTCTTGCCGACGAGCGGCATCAGGCTTAGCGTATCTGTGGTCAATGACATGCGATCGGAATGATGCGGCGCCGTCACAGGGCGGGTCGCACAACCGCTCGGAGTCGCCCGTGCGCTGCGGGCGGCATGGCCTGAGTCCGAAGACTGCCGCGTTACCGGGGCGCAGTCAACTGTGGTTCAAAGGAGTTCAATGATGAATTTCGCCGCCACATCGGCAGCTGACCCCCGTCGGCCGCTCGGGCAGCGCCCGGACGCCGCGGCAATCGAGCAGTCGTTCCTCCGCCGGTTCGCCACCGACTGGTTCGATGCCTGGAACTCGCGCGACACCGACCGGGTCCTCGCCCTGGTCCACCCGGATGTGATCTGGGAGGATTCCGCGTTCTGGCGCGAGCCGATCGAGGGGCGGAAGAACGTTCGCGCTTACGTTGAGCGGATCTGGCAGATCATGCCGGATGTGGAGTTCGAGGAGATCCAGTCCTTCACCGCGCCCTCGGACGGGCGAGGGGTGCTGCTGTATCGCCACCGCGGCAGCGGTCCTCCCGGCGTAGCGCCGGACCGCCGATTCGACGTGACCGGCTGCGTGGTCTTCATGGAGTTCGTCGACGGACTGCTGTCGTGGTACGTGACGCAATATGATCTGAACGAGATCAAGCGGCAGCTCGGCACGTTCGCGGGCACTCACGGGCCCGGCGGGCCCGAGGTCGCCGCCACCGCGTAGATCACGGGTACACGATCACCCCGCGGATGTTGCGGCCGTCGAGCATGTCCTGGTAGCCCTTGTTGATCTCGTCGAGGCTGTAGGTGGTCGTGATCACCTCGTCGAGCAGCAACTGGCCCGCGGTGTACATCGACAGCATCTTCCTGATGTCCCACATGGGTGCGACCCCACCGAACATCGAGCCCTGGATTCGCTTCTGGAACACGGTGAACTCATAGACCGGGATGTCCATCCCGACGTGCTTGGTGTCCCCGAGAGCGGTGATCACGCAGATGCCGCCCTTGCGCAGCGAGGCGTACGCGTCGGCGATGTGCGCCGGCTGCAGCTCGCCGACGGTGATGATCGTCGTATCGGCACCCTGCCCGTTGGTCAGGTGCTTGGCGAGGTCCGTCGCTTCGGCGATGGACTCGCAGGCGTGGGTCGCGCCGAATGTCGTGGCCATCTCGCGCTTGAACGGCACGGGGTCGACGGCGATGAGGTTGGTCGCGCCGGCGTGGCGGGCGCCCTGCAACGCGAACGACCCGATTCCGCCCGCGCCCATGACGATCGTCGTGTCGCCCGGCCGGACCTCGCCCATATTAACGGCCGAACCCCAGCCGGTGTTCACGCCACAGCCGACCAGACATGCCCTGTCGAGTGGAACGCTCGGGTCGATCTTTACCGCGGAGGTCACCCCGACCGTGGTGTATTCGGCGAAGGTCGATACGCCACACCACTGGCCGACCGGCTGCCCGGCAAGGGACATGCGGTAGCTCGTCGGATCGTCGAACCGGGCCCCGTAGAGGAGACTCGCGTTGAGGTCGCAGAGGTTCCCACGACCGGTGGCGCACATCCGGCAGCGGCCGCACGACGGGAGAGCGGACAACACGACGTGGTCGCCCACCGCCCAGCCAGGAGTGTTGGGACCCACCTCGACGACGGTTCCCGCTCCCTCGTGCCCGCAGCACATCGGCAGCCGCTCGACGTGGTGCGTGCCCGCCGCGATGCTGTAGTCGGATCGGCACAGACCGGATGCGGCGACCCGCACGGTCAGTTCCCCTTGGCGAGGACCGTCGAGTTCGAGCTCCACCAGCTCGAACTCACCCGGAGTGGACCGCAACACCGCGCCACGCACCTTCATGAAATGTCTCCTGCGGTTTCGGGACGACGTGCGTGCACGCCGCTGACGAGTCACATCGCTCACTGATGACCACCACTCGCGTGATTGATATGTGGTGTGTGATCAAATCTAATGCTAGGATCCGCGTACACGGCGGTCAACTGCTGATCCGGTGTCCGCCCACTGCGGCTCGGCGCCGTGCACGAATTCGCGCCGACATCGACGATTGGGGATACGTGTGACCGACGCCCGCTCCGTGGCTCCGACGTTTCTGGGTCGTTCGTCCAGTGGTCGCTGGCAGTTGCTCGGGCGACGCTGCGGCGACTGCGGTGAGACGTTGTTCGGACGGGATGACGTCTTGTGCCTGCGCTGCGGGAGCGACGCGCTCGCCGACATCGGGCTCGGTGATCGCGGGACGCTGTGGGCCTTCACGGTCCTGCGGAACCCGCCGCCCGGCGACCGGCGGGCAGCCGCCATCTCTCGCGTGCCGCAACCACTCGGCCTGGTCGAACTCGACGGCATGGCGGTCCGCGTCATGGCAAGGATCGACGTGGATGTCGACCGGCTCGAGATCGGGCTGCCGCTGCGGCTCGCCGGCTCGGAACTGTACGTGGACGGCGGCGCGCCGGTGGTCGGCTACTCGTTCGAGGAGGCATGAGCGTGTCCGCTGAGCACGTGGTCGTCGCCGGGGTGGGCATGCACCCGTTCGGCAGGTTCGAGGGGGTCACTCCCGCGCAGATGGGCCAGCTCGCGGTTACCCGGGCGCTCGCCGATGCCGGAATGCGGTGGGCAGACGTCGACGCCGCGTATTTCGCGAGCATGTACCTTCCGGCCACCTCTGGCGCCCGCACGCTCAAGCCGCTGGGCGCGACCGGTATCCCGATCAGCGACGTCGAGGCGGCCTGTGCCAGCGGCGGCGTGGCCCTGAAGCAGGCGATACTCGGGCTTCGCGCGGGTGAGTACGACTGTGTGGCCGTCGTGGGTGTCGAGAAGATGCCGCGCGGGTTCATGGATCCGGCGATGATCTTCGAGCCGTGGCAGATCGAGCTCGGCCTCTCGGTGAACCCGAGCTACTGGGCGATGCGCGCGAGCCGGCACATGCACGAGTATGGGACGACCGAGACCCAGATTGCGAAAGTCGCGGTCAAGAATCACCGCAACAGCGTGCACAACGAGAACGCGATGTATCGCAAGGAGTTCAGCCTTGACGAAATCCTCGCGTCGCCGCTGGTGTGCGATCCGATCAGGCTCCTCGAGATTTGCGCCCCCAACGAGGGTGCGGCGGCGGTCATCCTGACCCGCGGCGACAGGCCGGCGCCGGACCCGCGACCGGAGATAACGATCGCGGGATGTGCGCAGGTGCTGGCCGGCTTCTCCGCGGACTGGCGGGCACCGATGCACTCGCTCAGTGCTCGCGCGGACGACGCCGTACCGCCGACGAGCAAGGCCGCGGAGAAGGCTTACGCCGAGGCCGGGATCGGGCCCGACGACATCGACTGCTTCGAAGTTCAGGACACCGACGCGTTCTCCGAACTGGAGGCGTACGAACATCTGGGGCTGTGCCGGCCCGGTGAGGGAGGGCGGTTGATCGACGAGGGGGTGACGGATATCGGTGGTCCGAAACCGGTAAACGCCAGTGGTGGTCTGATAAGCAAGGGGGAGCCTGTCGGCGCGTCCCATCTCGGGCAGGTCGTGGAGATCGTGCGGCAGCTTCGCGGCGAGGCCCGACCGCGGCAGGTGAGTGGGGCCGCGACGGGCCTGGCGCATGTGCTGGGCGCTGCCGGGAACTGCGCTGTGACGATACTGCGCAGGTCAGCGTGAGATTGAGCAAGACGAGCCAGCTTGACTTGTGATTAAGTCAAAAATAAGCTTCGCCCGTGTCCGGCCCTCAATTCCTCCAGCCACCCCAGCGGCAACGAAAGACCTCGGACTGGATTGTCGACTGGCTGCGTGATGCCATCATTTCCGGCCAGTTGCGCCCGGGTGAGCCGCTGAAGCTGGTCGCGCTCGCCAAACAGGCCGAGGTCAGCACGACTCCGATCCGCGAGGCGCTGAGCAGGTTGCGTGATGAGGGCCTCGTCGTCGGTGACTCGCACCGCACGTTCCAGGTCGCGGCGCTGACACTCGAGGAGATCCGCGACTACTACCTGCTGCACGCCTTCCTCTCGGGCGTGCTGGCCGAACGCGCCGCCAAGACCTTGTCGCAAGCCGACCTGCAGCGTCTGCACGAACTGGATGACCTCATTCGCGAACGGAACGAGGCCGGCGATATGGCGGGTCTGCACGAGGCCAACTTCGAGTTCCACCGTTTGATCAACAAGTCGGCCACCGACGTGCTGCGGCGGTTCGTAACGGTCACGACCAGGCTGGTATCGCGCCGTTCGAATCCGAACGTGGAGGGCTGGACGCACTCGATCGAGGATCACGCCGCCATCCTGAAGGCACTCGACGTGCGCGACGGCGCCGCGGCGCGGTATGCGATGGAGCGCCACATACACAACGTCGGTCAAGCGGTCGTGGAGGATCTTCAGCAGCGGGGGCTCGACGGAGTGACCGCGAGCGCGTGAGTTCACCTCGCCCGAGGACCTCCGGCCTGTAGCGTTCCTCTCTTGCGCTCCCTTATGGTGCGCAATGCTCGTAATATCTTTTGTCAAATACCATATTCGGCAGGAGATGGGGAGCGCATGGTCGACCAAACAGAGCTTTCGGCCGCCTTGCGGGGAGCCGGTCTGCGCGATGTGGCGGACGACCCGGCCACGTGCGCGGCCTACTCCTCCGACGCCTCGCTCTACCGGCTCAAGCCCGCGGTGGTGGTGCGGCCACGGGCCGCCGACGAGGTGCTCGACGTCCTGGCCGTATGCCGTGAGCTCGGTGTCCCTGTGGTTGCGCGAGGTGCCGGGACCTCGGTGGCCGGCAACGCCGTCGGCGCTGGTGTGGTGCTGGACTTCAGCCGGCACATGGACCGCGTGATCGAAATCGACCCGGACGCGCGGACGGCGGTGGTGCAGCCCGGGGTGGTGCAGGCCCGCCTCCAGCGAGCGACCGCGGCCCACGGCCTGCGGTTCGGACCGGATCCGTCCACCTCGTCGCGGTGCACCATCGGCGGCATGATCGGCAACGACGCCTGTGGCACGCGGAGCCTGGCTTACGGCCGCACATCGGAAAACGTCCTCGGGCTGGATCTGGTGACCGCGAGTGGCGAGCTGCTCCGGCTGTCCAGGCAGGGCCGGCCAGGGCAGCGGCCAAGGGTGATCGACGCGCTCGACCACGTCGTCCGCGGCGATCTCGCCACCATACGCACGGAGTTCGGCCGACTGCGCCGGCAAGTGTCGGGTTACGCACTGGAGAACCTGCTGCCGGAGCGCGGTTTCGACGTCGCGCGCACCATCGTCGGCAGCGAGGGCACACTCGGCCTGGTCACGCAGGCGACGGTGCGTCTTGTCACCGAGCCCGCGCACCGGGTGCTGGTCGCGCTGGGGTTCGCCGACATCGCCGCGGCGGGTGACGCTGCCGCGGCGACACTGCCGTTCGACCCGACCGCCTGTGAGGGGCTCGACGCCCGGATCGTGGACGTCCTGCGAGCACGTCGCGGCGAGCAGGCCGTGCCCGAGCTACCCCGAGGTGCGGCTTGGCTGTTCGTCGAGCTGGCGGGCGACGACCGCGCCGAGTTGCGCGGCCGGGCGGCGGAACTCGCTCGTGCGTGTGACGTGATCGACTCGGCTGTGGTCGACGATCCGGTACGAGCGGCGGCGCTGTGGCGGATCCGCGCGGACGGTGCGGGGCTCGCCGGGCGCAGCCCAGCCGGATTGCCCGCTCATGCGGGCTGGGAGGACGCGGCCGTGCCGCCTGAGCGACTCGGGGACTACCTGCGGGACTTCGACCGTCTGATGCGGGAGTCCGGCGTGACCGGCTTGCCGTACGGCCATTTCGGCGACGGGTGTCTGCATATCCGCATCGACCTCCCGCTGGGCCGCGCCGGAGGCGTGTCGGTGTTCCGGTCGTTCATCGAGGCGGCGGCGACGCTGGTGGCGGGCTATGGCGGCTCGTTCTCCGGCGAGCACGGCGATGGCCGGGCGCGCAGCGAGTTGCTCCCGAGGATGTATTCGCCCGCCGCGATCCGCCTGTTCGGTCAGGTCAAGGCGGTCTTCGATCCGGAGAACCTGCTCAACCCCGGCGTTCTGGTCGACCCACGCCCGCTGGACGCGGACCTGCGGGTCCCGGCCGCGTTGCCCCGGCGCACCGGCCTGGCCTGGGCGTACACAGAGGACGGTGGCGACTTCACACAGGCGGTGCACCGGTGCACCGGGGTCGGCAAGTGCCGGGCCGACAACTCCGCCGCGGGCGGCGTGATGTGCCCGTCCTACCTTGCCACCAGGAACGAAAAGGACTCGACCCGCGGCCGCGCCCGGGTACTTCAGGAAATGCTCAGCGGCTCCGCAACGGTGGACGGGTGGGGATCTCCTGCGGTCCGCGATGCGCTCGACCTGTGCCTGGCGTGTAAGGGCTGCGCCTCGGACTGTCCCACCGGCGTCGATATGGCGATGTACAAGGCCGAAGCGTTGTATCAGGCCTACAAGGGCCGGATCCGGCCCATGTCGCACTACACGCTCGGCTGGCTGCCACGCTGGTCCCGGCTGGCCGGCCGGATGCCACGGGTCGTCAACGCCGGTGCCCGGATGCCAGTCATCGGTCCGCTGGCGCTGTCGGCCGCCGGTGTCGACCCGCGACGGCGCGTCCCGGACTACGCGCGGGAGAGTTTCCGGTCGTGGTTCGCCCGCACCACCGCGCAACGCCGGCCCGGCGGGGCCCCCGTCGTACTGTTCGTCGACTCGTTCACGAACTGGTTCAGTCCAGAGGTCGGGGTCGCGACCGTGCGGGTGCTCGAGGCCGCAGGGTACCGGCCGCGGCTGACCTCGCGGCAAGAGTGCTGTGGCCTGACCTGGATTTCCACCGGGCAGCTCGATGCGGCGAAGAAGATCCTGGGCCGAACTGTCACTGCGCTGCGCGAGGCGGCAGCGCCGGGCACGCCGGTGGTGGGGGTGGAACCGTCGTGCACCGCGGTGCTGCGTTCAGACGCCGTCGAGTTGCTCGCCACGGATGTGGCCAAGGAAATCCGCTCCGCCACGCGGACGCTGGCCGAGCTGCTCGCCGAGCGTGGCTGGGAACCGCCGTCCTTGACTGGCCGCCAGGTGGTGGCGCAACCGCATTGCCATCACCACGCCGTCCTGGGCTGGGACGCAGACGCGGCGCTCCTCGACCGGACCGGCGCCGACGTCGAGCGCCTGTCCGGATGCTGCGGGCTCGCCGGGAACTTCGGTGTCGAGAAGGGGCACTATGACGTCTCCGTCGCGGTTGCCCGGCAACAGCTGTTGCCCGCGGTCGAGCGAGTTTCCCCTGGCGTGGCCGTTTTGGCCGATGGGTTCTCGTGCCGGACGCAGCTCGCCGACCTCGCGGGACGGCGGGGTATGCATCTCGCGCAGCTGCTCGCGGAGGGGATCGATGAGTCCACTGTGTACCCAACTGTCGATTCCCAGCGTGGGCGCCTCCAGTAGGATGACGGCACCGAGCGGACGCTGGAGGGCCCGATGGCGGGACACGACGGAGCGGATCGTCTCGACCTGTTCGACGCGGCCCGCGCACGCGGACGGCTGAGCACGCAGCGCGCCCGGCCGCACGCCGATCACGCGGCACGCCGGATGCGGGACCTGTTGCGTGCGGGCATCGTGCGGAACGGGACCGTCGGCGGGAGGCTTCCGTCCGAGCAGGAGCTGATGAGCGAATACGGCGCCTCGCGGGCGACTGTCCGGCAGGCGCTCGGACTGTTGCGGGACGAGGGTCTCGTCACGCGGCTGCACGGCCGCGGAACCCGGGTGCTCGATCTCCCCGCCTTGATGTCGTTGCGTGAGTATCACGGTGTCGAGGACCCGGCCGTCGCGGACATGCTCGGCGGCCCGATCCGCTCGACCGTGCTCGAGGAACGGATGGTGCCCGCCCCGGCGGAGCTGGCGAGCTTGCTCGGCCGGACCGCGGGGGAGCAGGTGCTGTGCGTCGACTACATCGCGTCGGTCGCGGAGCGGCCTTTCGCTGTGGCCACCGACTACGTACGGCGGCCACAGGCGCAGGCGGTGGCGGAGGTGCCGTTCCGATCGGACTGGTTCGTCCGGCTGGCGGATGCCGGCCTCGTCGTAGCGGACACGGAGTGTCTTTTCGAAGCCGCACTGGCCGATGCGCACGATGCCGACCTGCTCGGGCTGCGGCCGGGTGACCCGGTCATGGTCGCGGAACAGGTGGTCCGCGATCACGCCGGCGAGATCTTCAACGTGGCGCTCGTCCGGTCGGCCGGGCGGCGGATGACACTCCACGCCCGCCTGCGGCGGGACCCGGCTGACTGAGCCGCTGTTGCGGCGCAACCGTCCCGCGCCGACGCCCGCCGTGCAGGTCGGGGCGGGCACAAGTCAGGCCGCGGCGGCGCAATCGTGGCGTGATGCGGCCGAAACAAGCGCGTGACGACCGGCGCGGAGCCTTCCAGGGCATGGCTGCCCCGACCGTCGAGCGGGCCGACGCCCGCACCGATCCGCCGCTGACCCTGTCCGACGCGTTGCGCGCTCTCGACGCGGGCGAGACGACCAGCACCCGGCTGACCGAGGCGGCGCTGGCCGCCGCCGACCGTGACGACGCGGTGCTCGGCGTCTTCATGTCGCGCTTCACCGACGCCGCACTCGCCGCGGCCCGTGCGGCCGACGAGGCTCGTGCCGCGGGAGTCCGCCTGCCGTTGCTCGGGATCCCGGTGGGGATCAAGGACATCATCGCGGCCGAGGGTGGTGAGACCACCGCGCAGAGCCTGGTGCTCGACCGCGCGTGGGCCGACGGCGACGCGCCGGCCGTGGCCAGGTTGCGGGCGGCGGGTGCGGTGATCGTCGGCAAGACGACGACGATGGAGTTCGCCTTCGGTACGCCGGATCCGGAAAAGCCCTTCCCGATCCCGCGCAATCCGTGGGACGTCGCGCGCTGGACGGGCGGATCGAGTTCGGGCTCGGCGGCAGGCGTCGCGGGGGGCATGTTCCTGGGCGCGCTCGGCACTGATACCGGTGCCAGTGTGCGGATGCCCGCGGCGCTGTGTGGAATCACGGGCCTGAAGCCGACCTTCGGCCGGGTCCCGAAATCCGGGGTCGTCCCACTCGGGTACTCGTGCGACTGCGTCGGCCCGATGGCCCGGTCCGCCGAGGACTGCGCGAAACTGCTCACCGTGCTCGCCGGAGCGGATCCGGCGGACCGATCGTCGGTCGCCGAGCCCGTGCCGGACTATCTGAACTCGCCGGGCGGTGATCTCGCCGGACTGCGAATCGGGTATGACGCCCAGACAGCCGTATCGGGCGCGGCCCGCGACGGCGCGGTCGATGGCTGTCTCGAGGCGGCGCTGGACATCCTGCGCTCCCGCGGCGCGAAGGTCGTGCCGGTCCAGCTGCCCTTGTACTGGGAGGTCACCTCGGCGACCTTGCTGACCATCCTCGGCGAGGCTGCCGCCTACCATGCGCCCGACCTGCGCGACCGCTGGTCCGACTTCTTCGCCTCGACGCGCGTTGGGCTCGGCATGTCCGCGTTCGTTTCGGCGGCGGATCTGGTGCAGGCGCTACGCGTCCGGCGAGCCGGCCAGCTCGCGCTGGGCGAGTTGTGGGACGAGTTCGACGTATTGATCACGCCGACCGTTGCCGCCCCGGCGCCACCGCTGGAAAACGCCGCCGACTACATCGGCACCATCTTCGCCAGGAGCGACCTCACATACCTCACGGCGTACTGGAACGGGCTGGGTAATCCTGTCCTCACCGTCCCGGTCGGCTTCTCGGCGGCTGGGCTTCCGCTCGCGATGCAGGTCGCGGGCCGGCCCTTCGCCGAGGACACGGTGCTGCGCGTGGGCGCCGCGTATCAGGCGGTGACCGATTGGCATCTCGCCCGCCCGGCGCCGGTCCCGGACTCGGTCGACGCGCCGCGGCCCGCCGCGACCCAGCCGCTGCCGGATCCGTCGGCGCCCGCGCTCGCCCTCCTGGAGCTGGCCGGCATGGGGATCCCCGACGCTGAACTCCCGGCTGTCGCCGCGGCGTTCTCTCTGGTCCGCGGGCACGCGGATCGCATCCGGGACGTGCCGGGGACGAGGTACGCAGACCCGGCGGCGGTGTTCCGCGCCTGAGATGGGGCTGGCACCCTCCGGCGCACCCGCGGCCCAGTTCGTCAGAGGTACTTGCTCAGGTCGGGATAGCCGGTGATCTCCCATCCGCCGTCGACGACCAGGCTCGTTCCGGTGATGTAGCGTGCGTCATCGCTGGCCAGGTAGAGCGCGGGGCCCGCAATGTCGCCGGTGTCGGCGGGGCGGCCGAGCGGGATCCTGCCGATGAAGTCGGCGCGCAGCTGCGGGTGCGCGAGGAAGCCGGCCGTGGCGGGCGTGTCGACCAGCCCCGGCAGGATGGCGTTGACCCTGATGCCATGTCGTGCCAGCTCGAGAGCGGCGTTCTTCGTGAGCATCTCGGCGCCCGCCTTGGCCGCGGCATAGGGGCTCCCGCCGAACATCGGAACATGGGCGTTGAGCGAGGAGATGAGGACGATCGCGCCGCCGCCGTCGCGGCGCATGAGCCGCGCTTCGTGCTTGGCGCTGAGGAACTGACCTTTGAGCACGAGGTCGACGGTGTAGTCCCAGTCGTTCTCGGCCAGTTCCGCGACCGGACCCAGGCGGGCCGAGCCGGCGACGTTGAACGCCACGTGCAGCGCTCCCCAGGTCTTGTCGGCGACGTGCACCATGTGCTCGACCTGGTCTTCGACCGTAACGTCGGTGGGCACGCCGGCGAAGGCGTCCCCGAGCTCGTCCCCGAGTGCCTTGAGCCCATCGGCGGCGATATCGCCACCGACCACCCTGGCGCCCTCGGCGACCAGACGCCGGGTGATGCCGGCGCCGATGCCGGAAGCCGCGCCGGTCACCACCGCGACCTTGCCCGCGAACCGATCCGTCGTGGCCGTCATGATCCGGCCCCGCTCTTCGCGGCGGGTCGCGACATCAGCAGCTCCAGGTGCAGCCGGCGTCGGCGGCGCGCGTTCTCGTCGATGCGGTCGGGTGTCCACTCCAGACCGGCGTCGCCGAGCACTTCGACCTCGGTCACCCCGGGGAGCGGGTCGAGCAGACGCCTCGCCTCGGCGACGAAGTGCTCCAGCATCATGCAAGTAGGTGAGGTCAGGCAGAGTTGTACGCGGACATGTCCGTCCTCGACGTCGATGCCTTTGACCAGGCCCATCTCGACAATGTTCATGGGGTTGGCCGAACCCACGCTGCACGGATCGATGATCTCGCGTAGCCGCACGTCGATCAGCTGCCGGAGACGAGCCGGGTCGCCGGACCTCATAGGACAGCCACCTTTGTCGTCGAGTAGGCGGGCACCGAAACGTCGGCGCCGTCGAACTCGTCGCCGGCTGCGCCGGCGGCGAGCTTGCCGAGGTCGAGGCCCGCCATCCGGGCATAGTTGCGGCCGAGGATGTTCGCCTTGGTCTCTTCGGTGATCTGCGGGACCGAGCTGAACAGGCCGCCGGAGTTCTCCAGCAGGTCCTGCGGGAACTGGAAACGGTCGAACGCGTCCAGCAGAAGCCGCGGGTGTGCCCCCATCGCACCCGTCGCCCAGACCATCCGGTCGAGCACCGGCGGCCCGCCGACACTGCACAGCCCGAGCATCAACGACGCGAAGGTCCGCGGCTTCGCGGCGAGGATGAAGCTGAGGCCTTCGAGATTCACCCAGACGTTCGGGAACCGGGCGAGCAGCCACGCGGTCTCCTCGACGAACGCCACCCCGCCGTGCACGATCTCGAAGTTCAGGTCGGGGAACGCCGCCGCGGCGGCGTCGAGGTCGTCGACCTTGTAGGACTCCATGGGTACGTCACCGAAGGGGATGGCCTTGTGGATCGCGATGGTGCGGACGCCATGGTGGCGAGCCCGCTCGAAGAAGGGGAACGCGATCTCGGGGTCGCCCATCCGCCAGCCCTCGTGGTACCCCCGTGTCCAGCTGGACGGGTAGAGCTTGAGGCCGGCCGGGGACAGCAACTCGACCTGCCGGTCGAACTCCGCGAGTGCCGCGGCGCCGCCGAGCGGGTCGACGGTCGCGTAGGTCCGGAAGCGGGACGGCCACCGCCGTACGATCGCTGCCGCCTTCTCGACCGACGTCATGCCGTCGTGGTACGCACCGATCGGGGTTGGGTGAAAGACGGCGAAGTCGGTGGCGCTCTCGCGGAACAGGAGACCGGCCACCTCGTCGATGTCCCAGTCCCGGATCCACCGCTCGGGCGCGACGGCGTAGTCGGGCGGCACGTTGACGCCCGCTACCGCGTACACCATCTGACTGATCGCATCCGCTGTCGGCCGTACCGCGTAGTTCGACACGTCCAGGTTGTAAGCGTGCACCACACTGTCGATGACGAACTTTTCGTTGAGCATCAGATCGCCTCATTCCGATCAAGGAGCCTGTAGCCAACGTAGAAGGTCGTACCGGCGGCGCGGCAGTGCACGAAGGTGGACGGGCGACAACGGCGGCTGTGCGGATCCTTGGCCGTCAAGTGAATAGGCACTAATATCGCAAAGCTGTGTCCGCCTGGGCCGGAACTGCTGTTCGCCACGATGGGGTGGGGATAGATGGTCGAAACGACGACTCGACGCCTGCGGCGCGACCGGCTGTCCGTCGGTGCGTACGAACGCGTCTTCGGTGTTCTGGAGCAATGCGACGGTGCCGCGTCGGTCGACGATTTCAAGGAGAGGTTGGTCGAAGCTCTGCCCTCGGCCTACCGGATTCGGTACGCCAGCGTGTTCGTCGGCCCGACCCTCCACGCGGCGCTCGCCGATCGGCACGCCGTGATCTCCGACCGCGCACGCGCCGATCGCATGTACGAGCTGTACCTGGAACGCTGGAGCTGGTGCGACGTGTACCGCACACCGGCCGCCGTTGACCGGCTCGTCCACAAGGGAATGGCCGTATTGAGCTCGATGGTCCATATTCCGCTCGAATCGCGGCGCTACGTCGAGAGTTTCCTCGTCCCCGCCGGGCTGACCGGCTCTGCGGCGATCCGGCTCCCGCTTGGGCCGGGGGCGGTGGCCGTGGTCGGGCTTTTCGGCCCGGACCCACGGCAGTTCGAATCGGAGGACGCATGTAGTCTCGATCTGCTCGCGCGACGCCTCGCTTCGGTTTCCCGGCTGTTGCCTTCCACTGCGGAACGCGATGTGCTCACGGGCATTCGAGGGCGGCAACGCGATGTCGCGCTGCTCGTGGGGCAGGGACTGACGAACGCGGATGTGGCAGCGCGTCTGCATCTTGCGGAGGACACCGTGAAGAAGTACGTCAGTCGCGTCCTCGCCGCCACCGGATGCCGGACGCGCACCGAGCTGGCGCTGTCCATCCGCGCGAGTACTGGTTCGAGCTGATGCGGGCTCAGGAACCGCCAATCTCCACCAGCACCTTGACCGCCCGCCCTGAGTCGAGCTGGTCGAATCCGCGCGGGACGAGCTGTTCGAACGGAATCACCTCGACCCACGTTTCGGTGGGAAAGGTCCCGGCGGCCTGCTGCCGCAGCACGTCGGGGAAGTCGTCGCGGTAGCCCATCGATCCAGTGATCGTGCGTTCGGCCATCAGCAACTGGTTGGTATCGATCGACACCGGTGCGAGGTGCGCTGCCACGATGACCATGCGGCCGTGCGGGCCTAGCACGTCGATTCCGGCAGCCACCGCATCGGGAACTCCGGCTGCGTCGACAACAGCGTCGGCGCCGGTACCCGCGAATGCCGCCAGCTGGGCCGCGAAGCCATCGGCTCCCGGGTCGATCGAGGACAAGCCGAGCTTGTCGAGCATGGCTCGCCGACTGGCCGATGGCTCGACTATGAGCAGCCGGTCAACGCCGCGTGCCCGCAGGCTCAACGCCGTTCCGAGTCCGATGGGGCCACCGCCGAACACCACCGCGGTCTGGCCGGAGGTCAACCGCGTCCTTGCCGCCGCATGCCAGGCGACCGCGAGCGGCTCGGTCAGCGCGCCTTCCAGCAGGCTGACGCCCGATGGCAGGCTGTGCACCGCGGATCGTTGCACCACGGCCGTGTCGGCGAGAAAGCCGGGGGCCATGACGCCGTAGAAGGCGGCCCCGAGGTTGTAATGGTGTTCGTCACCGGGCCTGCGGATCACCGGTTCCAGTGCGACCTGCTGACCGATGGCCACGTCCTGAACACCCTCGCCGAGCGCGGAGACCGTGCCCGAGGCCTCGTGACCCAGCGTCAACGGGCCCCGGTGCCCCGTCACCGGGTTCGCCTCATGGACCGGGATGAACAACGGGCCGTGGAAGTACTCGTGGAGGTCCGTCCCGCAGATGCCGTTGTAGGCGATCCGCACAGCTACTTCACCCGGTCCCGGCTCGGGTTCCGGCAGCTCCTCCAGTCGCACGTCCTTCTTGCCGTGAAACACCCACGCCCGCATGGCCGCTCCTTCCCGTCGCGTTGGTCAACTGTGGCGGTCCAGACGAGCGGACGGGAGTCCACAAAGGTGGACGGATCGCGATGGTCCGGTACGCCGCACTCGTCGTTGACGATGGTGCGCCCACCACTCGAGACATATAATTTTTGATCGGACAGCCGAGATGCATTTGCGGCACGGGTGCCCGTCACGGTCGGCTGTCCGATTGTGACCAGCGTGAAAGGTGGAGATCATGGCTGACTGGGTCTACGAAATGCAGCTTCCCAACGATGTTCTCGCGGACGCCGAGATGGCCGCCTATCGGAACCTGGCGGTCGAGACCTGGCGCACGGCGGCGGAGGCCGCGGGTGGGCATCCCGGGGACCCGGTGGTCGCGCTGGTCGACGCCGATCCGGCGGCCGTCCGCGCTGATCCGATTACAGGTGAGATGCCCACCCGGATCTGGCGGGTGGCCGGTCCCGTCGAGTGAGGCGATGGGCCATTGATCTGGTTGACGGGAAAACCCGCCGACGGTAACTTGTGACAAGTGATGTCTGATCAAATATACGTCATCGCATGAGCGCGAGGTCGCGGCGGATCATCGTCGTCGGGGCGTCGCTGGCGGGTGCGCACGCCGTCCATACCCTGAGGCGGGAGGGTTTCGACGGTGAAATCCTGCTGATCGGCGCGGAAGTCCACGCGCCCTACGACCGGCCTCCCTTGTCGAAGGGGTCGCTTACTGAGTCGCGGGCGTTCGACGGGCTGGGGCTGCGTTTCCTCCGCAACTGCGAGTTCGATCCGCGGTTCGGTGTCCAGGTCCGGTCGCTCGATGCGACGGCGAGGACTATCGAGCTGGCGGGCGGCGAGCGGCTCGCCTTCGACGGCCTGGTCATCGCGACCGGCAGTTCCCCGGTCCGGCTCGACCCTGAGCGGTTCCCGGCGGTCACTTACTTGCGCACGGTCGAGGACGCCGCTGCTCTCGCCGGCTGGCTTCGCGCGGCGACGGGGCCATTGGTGATCCTCGGTGCCGGCCTCATCGGGTGCGAGGTGGCGGCCACCGCGCGGGGCCTGGGCGTGGAGGTGGTCCTCGTCGACCCGCTCCTGCCGTGCGAGCGTGCGATCGGGCCTCGCGCCGGTGAGGTACTCCGCCAGATGCATGCCGAGCAGGGAGTCGCCATGTGCCTGGCTGAGACCGCTGTATGTGCGGAGCCTGACGGCAGGCTGATCTCGGTGCGCACGAGCGGCGGACGGGAGCTCGAGGCGGGTGCCGTCCTCGCGGCGATCGGTGCGCGACCCGAGACACGGTGGCTCGAAGGCAGTGGCCTGACCCTCGACGATGGCGTCGTCTGCGATGGAGAGTGCCTCGCCGCCCCCGGCATCGTGGCCGCGGGAGATGTCGCACGCTGGCGGCATCCACGGGGCCTGGCGCGGCTCGAGCACTGGAACAACGCCGTCGAGCAGGGCCGGCATGCCGCGCGGTCCCTGCTGGCGGAGCTGGACGGCAGGCCGGCTGAGCCCTACCTCCCCGTCCCGTGGTTCTGGAGCGACCAGTACGGCCACAAGATCCAGGTGGCCGGATGGGTGACGCCGGATTGCGAGCTGGAGATCGTCGAGGGCGATCCGGCAGAGTTGCGCTTCTTCGCGGAATACCGCTCGGGCGACGGTGTTGTAGCGGCGATCGGTGTCGACGCGGCGAAATCGTTCAACGCCTGGCTCGCGGAGCCCGGCCGCGCCACGGCGGGGATGCGCTGATGGCCGGCGATCCGTTGCGTGACAAGGCGGCCATTACCGGTATCGGCGCCACGGAGTTCTCGCGCGACTCCGGGGCGACCGTCGCGCGCCTGGCTTTGCGGGCGTGCTCGGCCGCGATCGCCGACGCCGGCTTGACTCGCGACGATATCGACGGCCTGGTGTGCTTCCACGACAACGACTCCAGTCTGACCCGCGACGTCGCGACCGCACTCGGTCTAGGAAAGCTGCGCTGGTGGTCGGACGCCTCGGTGGGGGGCAACTTCGCGTGCGCCGCCGTCGCCCAGGCGGCGATGGCGATCGCCACCGGCATGGCCCGGCACGTGCTGGTGTACCGGGCCATGAACGGTCGGTCCGGCAAGCGCATGGGCCAGTTCGGCGGAGGCCGTTCCTCAGGCGCTTATCAGTTCCTGGCGCCCTACGGTTTCAGCACGCCGGCGCAGATCTTCGGCATGTTCGCACGCCGGCATATGCACGAGTACGGCACGACCAAGGAGGACCTCGGGCACGTCGCGATCACGCTGCGGGCCCACGCGGCCCTCAACGAGCGAGCCGTGAAGCGGGATCCGCTGACGATGGAGCAGTACCTGTCGGCCAGGGTGATCGCGGACCCGTTCAGTCTCTACGACTGCTGCCAGGAAACCGACGGTGCTGTCGCGTTGCTGCTGAGCCCCGCGGACGAGAGCCGTGACATGCCGCACCAGCCCGTGTACGTGCATGCCGCCGTACACGGAGCGGGAAACGCACCGCGCCTGCCGTTCGACCGCTGGGACGATTTCGCGCACAGCTGCTTCGGCCGGCTCGGCGACGAGCTGTTCGCCAAGGCCGATTGTGCCAGGGAAGACGTGGATTTCGCGTGCCTGTACGACGCGTTCACCTTCGAGGTGATTCACCAGCTGGAAGAGATCGGCTTCTGCAAGCCGGGCGAGGCCGCGGGCTTTGTTCGCGAAGGCAACATCGCGCTCGGCGGCCGCCTGCCGGTCAACCCGCACGGTGGGTTGCTGAGCGAAGGCTACATCCATGGTCTGAACCACTCGGTGGAAGCCGTGGAGCAGTTGCGTGGCAACGGTGGTGCGCGGCAGGTGCCGGACGCCGAACTGGCGCTCGTGACGGCCTACGGATTCGTGTCCGGCGGGCTCTTACTGCTCCGGCGCTGACGGGTCGCGGCGAGCGGGAAACACGGTGACGAGAGGGTGAAATGGCAGACACGACGGCAGGTCCCCGCACCTATGCGCGCACGGTCGGCGAAATTCTCGATCGCGCGGCCGATCGTCGCCCCGAGGGGCTCGCACTACTGATCGGCGACCGCCGGTTGACCTACCACGAGCTGCGCCGGGAGGCCGAGGACCTCGCGGCCGGGCTACTCGCCGCCGGGGTGCGCCCAGGGGATCGCGTGTGCCTGTTCGCGCCGAACATCGCCGAGTCCTATGTCGCGCTCTTCGCGACAGCAAAGGCGGGTGCGGTGTTCGTACCGGTCAATCCGAGGCTGACCGAGCGGGAGCTGCGCCAGGTGCTGATCGCATCCGAGGCGACGACCCTGTTGTTCGTCCCGCAGTGGCAGGGGATCGACTACATCGAGCGGCTGCGCGGGCTGTTTCCCGGGCTGGGCGGGCACGACCAGGCCGGTAGCGCCGGAAACGTGCGACTGCTGGTAGCCCTGCGCGGCCAGAATCCCGGTGCGAGGACCTATTCCGAGCTCGTCGGGCTCGGCCGTAGCCCGGCGCACCGCGCCGCGCTGTCCGCCGCCGCAGCAGGAACATCGCCGGAGGACGCGGTGTTCCTGCAGTTCACCTCGGGCACGACGTCAACTCCCAAGGCCGCGCTGCTCGCGCACGGAGCGACCACGCGCATGTCCCACGAGCTGGGTGCGCGGTTCGCCCTCACGGTGGAGGACCGCTACTTCGGCTGCCCGCCGATCTGTCACCTCGGCGGGACGACGTTCTCGTTCCTTTCCGTCATGAGCCGCGCGGCCACGTTCGTCACACTGCCGGTTTTCGCGGCCGATGACGCACTGTCTACAATGGAGCGTGAACGCTGCACGGTCCTCCACGGCATCGACAGCCATCTGCGGCTGCTCATGGCGAGTCCGGGGTTCGATCCGGTCCGGCTTCCGTTGCGCTTGGTGTCGGTGTCCGCGGTGGCTCAGACGGTGCAGGAGGTGGCCGGCGCCTTCGGTGCGGCTGTCGTGATCTCGCAGTACGGATCGACCGAGACCGGTGGAGCACCGATCTGCGCGGCCGCGCAGGACCCTGCTTCAGCGCGCCTGGGAACCGTCGGGCGACCGCTGCCCGGGATCACGGCGGTTGCCGTGTCACCGGAGTCGGGACGGTTACTCGGGGCAGGCGAGGTCGGTGAGATCCGAATTGGCGGCTGGAGCCTGATGATGGGCTACCTCGGCCAGCCGGAAGCCACCGCGGCCCTGATCGACGACGATGGGCGGCTGCGGACCGGGGACCTCGGTTACGTCGACGAAGCCGGCTTCCTGCATTTCACCGGACGATTGAAGAACATGTTGCGGACGGGCGGCGAGAACGTGTCCGTGGAAGAGGTGGAGTCGGTGTTGAGCGCCTACCCCGGCGTGACCATGGCGGTGGTGGTCGGCGTACCCGACGGCAGGCTGGGTGAGGTCGGTTTCGCCTACCTGCTGTGCGACCGTTCGGTCGACGCCGAACGGGTCCGCGAGTACTGCCTGACACAGCTCGCCAAGTTCAAGGTGCCGCGGCATTTCGAGATCCGCGGTCCCGGCCGGTTGCCGATGACGGCGAGCGGGAAGGTCCAGCGTAAGGATCTCCAGAAGAGCGCGCGGGCAGCCATCGGCCTAGCGACGGAGGACGTACATGCGTGACGTGGTGATCTGCGAACCGGTGCGGACGCCGGTGGGCGGGTTCGGCGGCTCCTTACGGGACGTGTCGGTCACGACGCTGGCCTCGACGGTGATCGCGGCGCTGATGAAGCGAACCGGCTTGCCGCCGGAGTCGGTGGACGACGTGCTGTTGGGCAACTGTTACCCGACGATGGACTCGCCGGCGCTGGGGCGGGTGGCGGCATTGGACGCGGGCCTGCCGGTGACCGCCTCTGGGTTGCAGATCGACCGGCGGTGCGGTTCCGGGCTGCAGGCTGTGCTGTACGCGGCGATGCAGGTGCAGACCGGCGCCAGCGATGTGGTGCTGGCCGGTGGGGCGGAGTCCATGTCGACCGCCGCCTTCTATTCGACGTCGATGCGCTGGGGCGCCAAGGCCGGATCCGGGGTGATGCTGCACGATTCGCTGGCCCGTGGCCGGGTGACGGCGGGCGGGGCGAACCACCCGGTGGCCGGCGGGATGATCGAGACAGCGGAGAACCTGCGCCGCGAATATTCGATTCCCCGCGCCGAACAGGACGAGTTCGCGGTGCGCTCGCACCAGCGGGCAGCAGCCGCGCAGGCCGAGGGCCGGTTCGCGGACGAGATCGTCCCGGTCACGGTCAAAGGGCGAAAAGTGGACACGGTCGTGGAGCGTGACGAGCACATCCGCCCGGACTCGACCGTCGAGACCTTGGCGAGGTTACGCCCGATCATGGGCGCCCAGGACGAGGCCGCGACGGTGACGGCGGGCAACGCGTCGGGGCAGAACGACGGTGCCGCGGTCTGCGTGGTCACGTCCCCGGAAAAGGCCGCGGAGCTCGGCTTGCGCCCGCTGGTCAAGCTCGTGTCGTGGGGCGTGGGCGGCGTGCCGCCCAAGACGATGGGGATCGGGCCGGTCCCCGCCGTGGCGAAGGCTCTGCACGTGGCCGAGGTGGCGTTCAAAGAGGTCGGCCTGATCGAGCTGAACGAAGCGTTCGCCGCGCAGGTGCTCGCGTGCACGCGGGAGTGGGGATTCACTCCCGCCGACTTCGACCGCCTGAACGTCAACGGCTCGGGGATCTCGCTCGGCCACCCCGTTGGGGCGACCGGCGGGCGCATTCTGGCCACCCTGGCGCGGGAGATGGTTCGCCGAGACGCCCGCTACGGGCTGGAGACCATGTGTATCGGCGGCGGGCAGGGACTCGCCGCCTTATTCGAGCTCGTGTGAAACGGCGCGGGACCGGGCAACTACGCAACGCCCGGTTCGATGGCAACCTGGCCCTCGGCCGCGGGCGCCGGGTCTTGCACGATGTCCTTGGGCCTGATCAGGACTGTGGCGGCGAGGGAAAGTGCGCACAGTGCGGCGACGAAGACCGCGATAAGCACGGTCTGGTGCGTCGCGACCAGCAACGCCGAGGCGACAACGGGCGCCGCCGCGCCGCCGATCATGATGCCAAGCTGGAAAGTGAAGCCCATCCCGCTGTAGCGGACGGGCGCCGGAAACAGTTCGGCTACGAAGGTGGTGTGCACTGCCGTCGAGATGGCGTGCACCACCATCGCGACGACGTACCCGGCAACGATCAGGATCGTCGATCCGAGTCCGGCGAACCAGAACATGACAGGGGTCCATACGCCGGCGGCGATAATGCCGGCCAACACGAGGTTTCTCCGGCCTATGCGATCGGACAGCCCCGCGAAGTACAGTATTGCGCCGATTTCCACCGCCGCGCCGATCAGCTGACCGGTGAGCACGGATGCCTTTGACAGTCCTGAGGCGGTGATGTAGCCCGGCAGAAATGTCAGCAACACGTAGAAATAGGCACTGGTACCCACGATGGAGAAGGTGGCGAGGACCAGCTTGCGCGGTTGAGTGCGGAGGAGAGTGAAGATCGGGACCGCAACGGTGGCCCGCGCCTTTTCGAGGGATCGGAAAGTCGGCGTTTCCGAGATCTGGAGCCGGATGTAGAGCGCTACCAGGACCAGCACGCTGCTGAGCAGGAACGGGATTCGCCAGCCCCAGGCAAGGAACTGTTCGTGGCTCAGGCCGACGCTGGCCAAGAATGCGATGTTTCCGAGCAACAGGCCGGCCGGGATCCCGACCTGTGAGGAGCTCCCGCAAATTCCCAGCCGCCCCCTCGTCGCGTGCTCGACCGCGGTGACGCACGCGCCCCCTGTCTCTCCACCGACACCGAACCCTTGCAGCAGCCGTAGCGTGACGAGCAGTATCGGAGCCGCCGCACCAAGAGTGTGGTATGGGGGTAACAGGCCGATCGCGGCAGTCGACAGCCCCATGAGAAGCATTGTCACGATCAGCAGTCGTTTGCGGCCGATCTTGTCTCCGAAATGACCGAATACCAGTGCTGCCACCGGACGCGCGGCAAAACCGACGGCGAACGTCGAGAACGCGGCCAGTTTGCCGACGAGCGGGTCGAAGGTCGGAAAGAACAGCGGGCCGAATACGAGACCGGCGGCAAGCCCGTAGATGAAGAAGTCGTACCATTCGATGGCCGTGCCGGCGGCGACCGCGACGAAAACGCGGCGTGCGCCGGCACGGCCGTTGGCCCCCGCAAACATCCGATGAGACTGCGTCATTGCATCGCCTCCGGCGTTTCGGCTGAGGTCGCGCCCCCGCTGGCAGTCCGCCCGGGAAGGCAGCCATGCGCGGAGCCCGAGACGCGGGTGAGGTGTGCCCGGGATGGCGCGGAACCAGGCTTGTTCGGGTGGATGTGGCCTTGTCGTTGTTGTCAGACAGTAGGCCCGCAAGTGGTCAGCGTCAAGGTCGAACCTCGTCGGCAAATGTATGACGGTTGCGCTACTTTTGCTGGGTCGGCGAGCGCGTTGAGCGTCAATCCGCCTGGCTGGCGGACTTGTAGCCGCTTCCCGCGGACCTCCCAAGGGGCAGCTCCCACCCCTTGACCTCCATTGTCAGACTGTTTATCGTTGCGTATGCGGACGCGTGCTGGAGAGGGCTCTCTTGCGCAGCGGCGAGGCGCTCCGCCAAGGTGGCCGCGCCGGACGTCAGTAGCCGAGAACGGTGTCTGGCGTCGGCCCGCCGTTTTGAAGCGTCTGTCCACGTGGGATCGAATGGCGATGTGGGGCCATTCCCTGAAATTGAGAGGTAATGGTGAACAGGCAAATCCTGCGCGTGCTCGCTGATCAAAACCGTTGCGCCAGCTCCGGGAACTGCGCCGACGTGGCGCCTGAAGTGTTCGGTCAGGACGACGAAACCGGCGTCGTGGTCGTGCGTGACGAAACGCCCTCGGACCAGGAACGCGACCGGGTCAAGCAAGCGGAAGCACTTTGTCCTGCCCAGGCGATCAGGGTCGAGGGGTGACCATGGGCACCTCCCGTCCACTCGCCGTCGTGACCGGGGCCGCGTCCGGCATCGGCCGGGCGACCGCCCTCCGCTTCGTCGCGGACGGGTACGCCGTGGCTGCCCTGGACCGTGACCGTGAAGGTCTGGACAAGCTCGTCCACGACGATCCTTCCGCGATCGTGCCGTGGCACGTCGACCTGAGTACCCTCGAAACAATCGAGCCTTTCGCGGAAGGACTCGTGGCCCGGTCGGGTACGCCGGAGGTCCTGGTCAACGCCGCGGGCGTCGGTCTTGTCGCGACGGCGGTCGAAGCCGACCTTGACGCGTGGCAGCGCGTGCTCGCGATCAACCTCACGGCGCCGATGTTGTTGTGCCGCGCGTTCATTCCGCACATGATCAAAGCCGGTGGTGGGTCGATCGTGAACGTGGCGAGTGTGGCGGCGTTCCGGGGAGTGCGGTCACGCGCCGCGTATTGTTCCGCGAAGGCTGGTCTTGTCGGCCTTACCCGCTCGATTACGGCCGACTTCGCCAAGGTCGGCATCCGGGCCAATGCCGTCTGCCCTGGGACGGTCAGGACGGGCTATACCGATGCGGTCCTGTCCGTATCCGAGGATCCCGAGGCGACGGAAGCGTTCATGACACAGCGGCAGCTGATCGGCCGAATGGGCACACCCGAGGAAGTCGCCGACGCGATAGCTTTCCTGGCCGGCCCCCAGGCCACCTTCTTCCACGGTGCGGCGGTTGTCATCGACGGCGGCCGGAGCGTGATGTAGTGGCCGCGGACAAGAGGCGGCGGACGGTGATAGTCGGCGCATCCGCCGCTGGCGTCGCTACCGCCGAGGCGTTGCGGCGCCTCGGGTATGCCGGTGAGATCGTGATCGTGGGCGAGGAGCCCGAGCTACCGTGCGACCGACCACCGCTGTCGAAGCAGATCTTGCAGGGCGCTTTGGAACCCGCCAAGGCAGCGCTGCTGTCCCCGCAGCGCTACGAGCGGGTCGCCGCCACCTGGCGGCTCGGGGTCAGCGCCGTCGGCCTGGACACCGGCCGGCGTGAAGTCGCTCTCGATGACGACACTGTGCTGGGGTACGACGACGTCGTCATCGCCACCGGCGTGCGCCCACGGTCCTTGCCGGGCGGCGACCTGGCCGGCATCCACGTCCTGCGCACCCTTGACGATGCGCTCGCACTGCATTCCGCGCTCACCGCACAGCGGCGCCTTGTCGTCATCGGTGCTGGCTTTCTAGGGCTCGAGGTCGCGGCGACGGCTCGGCGTCTGGGTGCGGAGGTAACCGTTGTGGACCCGGACACCGAGCCGCTCATGTCGCGGCTGGGACGTGTCGCGGCGACGCGGCTTCTTGAAGTACATGCGGCGAGGGGGGTCGAGTTCCGGCTCGGCGCCGGCATCGGCGGCTTCGAGGGCGATGCCGCGGGAACAGTCCGTCGCGTCGTGCTGAGCGACGGCGAGTCACTCGACGCTCCGGTCGTTCTTGTCGCCATCGGGTGCGTGCCCAACGTCGAATGGCTCAACGATCCGGTACTGGACGTCTCCAACGGCGTCGGTTGCGATGAGTACTGTCGTGCGGCGCAAGGGGTATGGGCCGCGGGCGACGTCGCACGCTGGCGTCACCCCGTACTGAATCGCAGCCTTCGGATCGAGCACCGCATCAACGCGTCCGAGCAGGCGAACGCGGTGGCGGCGAACATCATGGGCCGCGGTATTCCGTACGCGCCGATCCCCTTCTTCTGGACAGATCAGTATGAGAACAAGGTGCAGGTGGCGGGCATAATCAACGACGCCGCCAGCGAAAAGGTGCTGGAACTCGACCAGGGTAACGGTTTTGTGTGCACCTATCATTCCGAAGGACGGCTCGCCGCCGTGCTCGCTTGGAACGCCGCCAAAGCAATGATGCCGTACCGTCAGCAGTTACGCGCCGAAAACCAGGTGCCGTCGACCTGACTGGGAATGAGTGAGAAGGGAACGCATGTGAAGCCGATTACCTTGCACGTTGATTTCTGTATTTCCAGTGGCGCCTGTGTTCTGGAATGCCCCGAGGTATTCGCACTCGGCGATGACGGTGTCGTGAGTCAGATAGATCCCCAACCCGCGGACGACCTGCTGCCGAAGATCCGGCAGGCGGCCGCGGTCTGCCCGGTGTCGGTGATCGAGGTGGCCGACGACTGAAGCGCGATGGCGCGCGACCTCGCGCCGCGACGCAGGTGACGGCACCTCGTGTTCCGGTGCGGGCGGCTGCCAGACGGTAGCTGGCTGTGACTATACTGTGCCTGCCGACTAAAGTCGTACAGATGCGGTTCGCGGGCAGTACCCTGAAACCGCGCTCCGCAGGGCGGGAGTTTGACGTGGGTTCAGCGGATACCGACCGTTCTGGCAACAGACGGCGAGCGGTGCGCCGTGGCAGGCCTGCCAGCGGCAGGTCAGCTCCGCAGGACACGTCGGAGACGCCTGATGCTCCGTCGGCGGTGGCCAGCGCGAAGGGTTTTCAGCCGGAGCCGGTCATGCGACCGCGCCAGCAGGTGGAAGCCCAGCTTCGCGAGGCCATACTGAGCGGCACGTTCAAGCGGGGGGAGCGGTTCCCCAGTGAGGCGAAGCTCGCCGAGCAGTTCCGGGTGAGCCGGGCCACCATCCGGGAAGCTCTTCGGGCCCTCGTCTCGGCCGGGCTCATCTCGACGGTTCCGGGTGCCAGCGGCGGTTCGTTCGTCACCTACCTCGACCACCACAAGCTGGGCGAACTGGTGTCCGAGCGATTGAACAACACGCTGGAGCTCGGCAGTATCCGTTACGACGAAGTAGCCGAGTTTCGAAACCTGCTCGAGGTGCCCACCGCGCGGCTAGCCGCGGAGCACCGCACCGCCGCGCATCTGCGGCAGTTGCACGACGTCATCGAGCGTGAGAAGAACACCACGGTCGACGACCCCGGAATACCGAACTTCAACGCGGAGTTTCATTCGATCCTCGCCGAGGCTTCTGGTAACCGGCTGGTCGCGACGTTCGTCGCGGCGCTGCACCGGGTCGCGCATCCGCTCGGGTTCATCGCTACGTCCGAAGAAGTCGGCCGTAACGCGGTGCTCCATCACATCGCGATCGTATCCGCGATCAAGGCCAAGGATCCCGATCTCGCGGCGAAGCGCATGGTCGAGCATCTGGAATACCTGCGTGAACACGCCGCGACCGCCGAGTAGCGTCGTCGCGCCAGCAGCCGCGTCGGCCCCGGTCAGGGCGGGTTACCGGACTCCACGATCGAAACGCTGGCAAGGTCGGCCTGTAAGCGACTGCCGAAGGCCGGGGGCAGCGTGTCCAGGTCGCGGAGTTCCTCAGCCGTGAGGTTGAGGGCAGCGGCCTTGATGTTCTCGGTCAGATACGCCATCTTTTCCATGCCCGGGATGGGGATGACGTTCTCGGCCTGGGACAGCAGCCAGGCCAGCGCGATCACCGCGGGAGCGACGCCGTGGTGGTCGGCGATGGCGCGGATCCGCTCGACATAGACCATGTTCTGCTCGATGGCTTCAGGGGTGAAGCGGGGGTTGCCGGCGCGGAAGTCGCCACTGGCGAATTTCGCTCGCGGGGTTACGTTTCCGGCCAGGAAGCCCCGGCCCAGTGGTGCGTACGGTACGAACCCCGCGCCGTGGGACCGGCACCAGCCAACGAGGGCGGGCAGCGGTTCGCGTGTCCACAACGACAGTTCGGACTCGACCGCCGAGATGGGGTGGACGGCGTGGGCGCGATCAAGTGTCGGAACGTCCACATCAGACAGTCCGATCGCGCGGATCTTGCCCGCTGTCACCTGTTCGGCGAGGAAACCGATGCTCTCCTCGATCGGAACCGCCGGATCGACACGATGCAGGTAGTAGAGGTCGACGTAGTCGGTCCGCAAGCGCCGCAACGATGCGTCCAGTGCCCGCCGCAGGTATCCCGGCGACCCGTCGCGGCTCATCTTGAAGTTCGTTCGGTCGGTGAAGTAGAGGCCCCCCTTGGTGCTCAGGACGACCCGGTCGCGGATCTCATCGATGATCGTGCCGATCGCCTGCTCGCTGGTGAAGGGACCGTAGTTGTCAGCGGTGTCGATCAAGGTGACGCCGTACTCATGCGCCCGCCGTAGAACCCTCACCGCCTCCTGCTGATCGACTTCGCCGTACCAGGCCGACATCGCGGTGCACCCGAGTCCGATCGCGCCGACCACCAACTCGCCAAGCTGGCGCGTCGGCATTGTGTCGCTGTCAAGCAACTGAGCCTCCTGCCTTGTCAGGTCACCAGGTTACGGGCAACGTGGTCACTTCGTAGTTCGAGCCGTCCTCGAAGAAGTGCAGCTCTTGCATGGGTACCGCGAGGGTCAGCGTCGGGACCCGTTTCCACAGGGTCGAGTGCACGACGTGCAGTTCCATACGTGCGAGCAGTTGCCCAGGGCATTGGTGGATGCCATAGCCGAATGCCGTGTGGACACGGGTGTTCGTGCGATGGAGATCGAGCCGGTTCGGGTCGGCGAAGACCGCGTCGTCGCGGTCCATCACGTTGTTGAGGACGATCACGCCTTCGTTGGCGTGAATGGTGTGTCCCGCGACCTCGACGTCGGTCAGCGCGACTCGACGTCGCCCGGCGTGGGTCGTGCCGAGGTACCGGAGAAACTCCTCGACGCAATTGGCGACGAAGGCCGGATCGTCGCTCTCTTTGAGTTCGCGCAGCTGGTCAGGATGCCGCAGCAGGGCCAGCACGCTGAGCCCGATCATGCCGGTCGTGGTGTCGTGACCGGCGGTCAGGAGCAGGCGGCACAGGCTCACCAGGTCGGCGCGGGCGTAGGTTCCGGGTAGCACATGCTGGTGCACCATCCGGCTCACCAGATCGTTGCCGGCCTTGGCGATCTTCAGGTCGATGAGATGCTCGACGTACTCGGTCATCTCGGCGCCCGCGACCTTGGCCGCTTCCGCGGTCGGTGCCGCGAGCAGTGCCTTGGCTCGCTCGCCGAAGAAATCCCGGTCGGAATAGGGAACGCCCAGCAATTCGCAGATGACAGTGGTGGGCACCGGAATGGCAAGGTGCTCGATCAGGTCGACCGGCGCCTCCCGCTCGAGCATGTCGTCGATGAGCTGGTCGACCAGCGTCTGCACCGCGGGACGAATCTCGGCGACGCGCTTGACGGTGAAGTCTTGAATCATCATCCGCTTCTGGCGGTCGTGCTCGGGGTTGTCGATCGTTCGGATATTGCGGTCCTGACCGATCGTGTTGAGGTAGGCGATGTTCTTCTCGGGAAAGCCGGGCACCGTGGGATCGACGCTGAACCGTTCGTCGGCGAGAATGGCCCGGCCGTCTTCGTACCGGGTTACCACCCATACTTGCTTGCCGTCCCAGGTCTGCATCTTGCTGATGGGTTCCTCGTCTAGGCGGCGCAGCAATTCGGGCGGGGGGTCGAGGGGGTACTGACGGTCCCGCGGCGGGGGAAACCGGGTGAGCGGCGCTTGCTGCTGCGAAGTCACAGTCCGCCTCCATTTGTCGCGATCGGTCTGACTCTAAATGTCCGACAGCTGATGGTCAACACGTCGATCGAGGCAGTGCACGCCCGGTGACGGCGGGCAAGCGTGGTCACCTCTTGTCCGCGCTCAACTACGGAACAGGCATCCCCTCGGCATCTGGGCTCGTCGAAGCGTGGAGTCGTCCGTTCTGCAACAACCCGAGCCTTGAAACCTGACAAGGCATCGCTTACGGTTTTTGGTCTGACGTATGTCAATAGAAAGTGATCTCCTAGACAAACATCAGGCATCTATGGGTCCACCTGCGTCCAGCGCGGAACATCGGCCTGCTGGAGTGATCAAGGGAGCCACATTGAACGACTTCCTCAAGTTCGCGCTACTGGGGCTCGGCAGCGGCGGCGCGTATGCCCTGCTGGCCTCCGGCGCCGTGGTCATTTACCGCGGCTCCGGCGTGGTCAACTTCGCGCAAGGGAGTTTCGCGCTCGTCGGGGCCTATACCTACTACGAACTGCATGGTCGGACGGCGACGTGGGTCGCGGTCGCCGCGGCCGTCGTGCTCGCCGCCGTATTCGGGCTCGCGACCCAAGAACTGATCATGTGGCGTATGCGGGCGTCGTCTCCGCTGGCCCGGATCGTCGCGACCCTCGCCATCGTCGTCGTGATCTCCCAGATCGCCGTGTTGCGGTTTGGTGACACGCTCCGGTTCGTCGACGGTTTCTTGCCCAACGGCAGCGTCCAGGTCAATTCGGCGGTGATCATTCCGGCGGGTGGGCTGTGGCTGTTCGGGATCGCTGCCGTGCTCACGGTAGGGCTGTGGGCCTTCTACCGGTATTCGAAGTTCGGTCTCGCGACGAGTGCTGTGGCCGAAAACCAGGAGGCGCTTGCATGTCTCGGCCGGTCACCGAGATCGGTCGCGCGCATCAACTGGACGATCGGCGCCGGGCTGGCGGGGCTGGCGGGCGTGCTCCTCGTGCCGATCACGGGTCTCGACCAGGCCGTCGTGGCGCTGGTGATCATTCCGGCGTTGTCCGCGGCACTGGTCGGCGGGTTCGTGTCATTCCCGCTCACACTGCTCGGCGCGGCGGTGATCGGCATTCTGGAATCGGAAACGACGCACTGGATCACCAGCCCGCCCGGCCTCAACGTCGCCGTTCCCTTCGCGGTGATTCTGTTCATCCTGCTCGTCCGGGGAAAGGCACTGCCGTTGCGCAGCTTCCGCGCGGATCGCCTGCCCAGTGTCGGATCGGGCCGCATCTCGCCGACCTGGGTGATGGTCGGCCTGGTTGTGACGGTCGGATCGCTCTACCTGTTCGACAACACCTGGTCGCAGGCGGTTACCGCCTCGGCGACCGCCGCCCTCATCGGTCTCTCCTTGGTCGTCGTGACGGGTTATGCGGGACAGATCAGCCTGGCACAGTACGCATTCGCCGGAATCGGCGGTTTCATCGCGAGTCGCCTCACCGCCGCCGCCGGTGTGCCGTTCCCGTGGTCGATCGTGCTCGGGGTGCTGGCGACGGTGCCGGTCGGCATGATCTTCGCCCTACCCGCGGTTCGTGCCCGCGGGGTGAATCTCGCGGTCGCCACACTGGGTGGTGCCGTTGTCATCGAAAGCGTCGTTCTGTCCAATACGGACTGGACCGGAGGCGTCCAGGGAACTCAATTGCCCAGCCGTGTCCTCTTCGGACTCGATGTCGACTACATCGACGACCCTCCGCGGTACGCAGCACTCTGCGCTGTCGTCGTCTGCCTCGCGGCGCTGGTGGTGGCCAACGTCCGGCGCGGTCAATCCGGCCGGCGGCTTCTCGCGGTCCGTGACAACGAGCGGGCCGCCGCGAGCCTCGGGATCAGCGTGGTCGGCGCGAAGACCTACGCGTTCGGGATTGGCGCCGGCCTGGCCGCACTCGGCGGCGGGCTTGCGGCATTTCAGTTCTCGAGCGTCGATTTCACCACTTACGCTCCGCTGACCGATGTGAACTTCCTGATGTATGCGGTCATCGGCGGGCTGGCCTACAACCTCGGCGGGATCACGGCCGGGTTCCTGGTGCTCGGCGGTCTGGTGCAGGTCATCATCGGGTACTTCGTGGACATCACGCACACCTGGGACCTGATTCTCGGCATCCTCCTGCTGATCCAGCTGACGTTCACGCCGGACGGCATTGTCCGCCACCAGATCGACGTCATCACGAAGGTACGTCGTTTCCTGCCGCGCCGGCGCCGCACGGGGTTGGCGCCGCCGCTGGCGACCATCCCGTCGTATCGGACGAAACCGAAGATGCTCGAGCTCCGTGACGTCACGGTGCGATACGGCGGCACGACCGCGCTCGATTCGGTCAGCCTCACCGTCCGGCCTGGTGAAGTCGTCGGGCTGATCGGTCCCAACGGTGCCGGAAAGACCACGTTGATCGACGCCGCGACCGGGTTCGTTCGCCCAGCGGGCGGGCGGATTCTCTTCGACGGAAAGCCCGTCGACGGGCTCAGCGTGCAACAGCGAGCGAAGCTGGGACTGATCCGTTCGTGGCAGTCGCTCGAGCTGTTCGAGGACATGAACGTCGAGGAGAACCTGCTCACGGCGTCGGAATCGCGTTCGATGTCGGTCTACCTGTCGGATCTGGTGCGGCCTCGCCGGCGAGCGCATACGAAGGCGGGCCTCGCCGCCATCGCACAGTTCTCACTCGACGATTCGCTGACGCGGCAGCCCACCGACCTCCCGTACGCGGTTCGCCGTCTCGTGGGTATCGCACGCTCGGTCGCCATGGCCCCCTCGGTGCTCTTACTGGACGAGCCGGCAGCGGGGCTCGACGACAAAAGCACCGGCGAGCTGGTGACACTCATCCGCCAGCTGGCCGCGGATTGGGGGATGGGGATCCTGCTCGTCGAGCATGACGTATCGATGGTCATGCGCGCTTGCGACACGGTGGTCGCCATCGACTTCGGACGGCACATCGTGACCGGTCCACCCGAGGACGTACGGTCCGATCCGCGCGTGATCGAGGCATACCTCGGTGGGCACGACCTGGTCGAGGACGTCGGCACCGTGAGGGCGGAGCGATGAGCAACCGGCAAACTCTGACCGCGATGGATGCGCACAACGAGTCGCCTGATGCGGTGATCGAGGCTCGCGGGCTGTGCGCCGGATACGGCGCGGTACCGGTTTTGCGCGACGTCGACCTGGTCGTACGCCCCGGCGAACTCGTCGCATTGCTCGGCGCGAACGGCGCGGGTAAGACGACCACGCTGAAAGCGCTTGCCGGGCTGCTACCGCCCAGTCGCGGATCGGTCTTCTACCGCGGTGTGCGCAGGTCGGACTCGCTGGCCAGCCGCAGCCGTGCCGGCCTGGCCTATGTGCCGGAGGAGCGCGGCATTTTCCGTGGCCTGACGACTTTGGAGAACCTGCGACTGGGCCGTGGAGATCCCGCGGTCGCGCTCGAGCTGATGCCGGAGCTCAAACCACTGGTGCGCCGGCCCGCGGGCCTGCTTTCGGGCGGCGAGCAGCAGATGCTGACGATCGCCCGCGCGCTCGCGGCCGAGCCGGCGATCTTCCTGTGCGACGAGCTGTCATTGGGACTGGCGCCGATCATTGTCGAACGGCTCCTCACCTTCATTCGCACGGCGGCGTCCCGTGGAGTGGCCGTGCTTCTGGTCGAACAGCAGGCGCGCGCCGCGCTGCTGGCGTGCGACCGGGCCTACGTACTACGTCGGGGACAGGTTGCCATGTCCGGCCGTGCCGCCGATCTCCTGCATCGCTTCGGCGAGGTGGAGGGCCAGTACCTGTCCGGCGTCACCGAGTGATTCGAGTCGGCCGGCGCCGGCGTTGGTCCAGCACCTTGACGTCCGGCTTGGCCGACTTTAGTCTGACAGTTAAATATTTTGGTGTTTGCCCTGGTCGAGCGCCGATCGCTCGCACGACACGGCACCCAAATTCCGCGAATCGGCGGGCCACTGCCTCAACGAGGAGGTTCAAGAGTGGGAAATACAGCCATCCGACGCCGACTGCGTCTCGTGTCGGTACTGTCCTCAGCCGTCCTGCTGGCGGCCGGGCTGAACGCCTGTCGATACAGCGGGTCCGGTTCGAACGCGTCGGGTTCGTCCGCCGGTGATCCAATCGAGTTCGTCCTGATATCAGGCACCGGACCGGGCACGGTCGGCGCGGACCAGTACCTCATCCCCGGTGCCAACGCCGCCGTGAGCGCGATCAACGCCACCGGTGGCGTCAAGGGCCGTCAGCTGAAAATGACCTTCTGCGATACGAAGGGAAACGTCAACGCGGCCGGTACCTGCGCGTCGTCAGCCGTTGCCAACAACGCCGTCGTCGCGTCGATCGGAAACTACAACTACCTGGGTGGCACGCAGATCTATCCCGTCTTCGAGAAGGCCGGCCTGGCGGCGATCGGTGTGCACGGCGTCGGAGACCCGGAGTACTCGTCCCCGGTGATCTACCCGACCGATGTCGGGGCGATTGGCAATGGCACGGGTGCGGTCGCCGCGCTGGCCAGCGAAGGGCTCGACCGCGCGGCGTTCATTTCCTTCAACCCGTCCTCGTACCGGACCTTCCTCGATGCCATCAACAAGTACACGATTCCGTCGCTGAACAAGGTCGGAAAAGGGTTCAAACTCGATCCGACCATCATATTTCCCGGTACCGCGACCGACCTTTCGACCTACGCCGCCCAGACGGTCGCCGCGAATCCGCCGGCCGTCATCCTGTCACTCGGCCCGACGCAGGCGATCACGTTCCTGCAAGCACTTCGGAAACAGGGTTACTCCGGGCCCGTCATCTTGTCGGCCGGCGTGACGCCCGCGTCGCAGATCAAGCAGGTACTCGGACCTGCCGCGGGCCGGATCCAGGCGATCGGCTACTACAGCCACACCTCCCCTGGCTGGCGACAGTTCGAAGCCGATATGGCCAAGTATCAGCCGGACGCACCCGTTTCCGAGACCGACGTGGACGCTTACCTCGGCGTAAAGCTTTTCGCCGACGTCGTGAAGGGGATCAATGGCGAGCTGACCCGAGAGGCGGTCGTCGAAGGCCTGAAGAAGGTCTCCGGGTACGACACGGGAGCGCTCACGCCTCGGTTGAGCTACACGAAAGAGAGCTCGATCGCCGGCCTGCCACGGGAATTCAACCCGACGATCGTCAACCTCGACTACGAGGACGGCACCTACCGCGACAAGGTTCCGACGACGTTCCTCAACGTCTTCACCGGTGAGACCGTTCCGGCCCAATAGTGGCATCAGCGAGGAAAGGAAGTGGGCCAGTGGGGCGACTGACCGGCCGGGTCGCGCTGATCACCGGCGCCGCGAGAGGGCAGGGCCGAGCGCACGCCGTGCGGCTCGCCACGGAGGGCGCGGACATCATCGCCATCGATCTGTGCGAACAACTGCCTGGTTCACCTTACGAACTGGCCACCGCGCAGGACCTCGCCGATACCGCGAAGCTGGTGACGGAGATCGGCCGGCGGATCGTGTCCGTCAAGGCGGACGTGCGAAAGCAGGCCGAGCTCGAGGCCGCCGTAGCGGAGGGTACGGCCGCACTCGGCCGGCTGGATGTCGTTGTCGCCAACGCCGGATACCTGTCGTTCGCATCGTTCGTCGAGATGACCGACGACCTCTATCACGAGATGATCGACGTTCAGATGCACGGCATGTACTACACCTGCAAGGCGACGGTGCCCTACCTGATTGAGCAGGGCACGGGCGGCTCGATCGTCATCATCAGCTCGATCGCCGGACTCCGTGGATTTCCGAACCAGGTGCACTACAACATGGCGAAGCACGCCGTGGTCGGGCTGATGCGTTCGCTCGCGAACGAGCTGGCGCCCCATTTCATCCGCGCGAACTGTGTCCATCCGAGTTCGGTCAACACGAAGATGACGCAGAACGAGGTCATCTGGCGGCTGTTCGCGCCGGACCGGCCGGATCCGACCGCCGACGACGTCCGGGCCGCCTTCACCGAGCTGAACCTGTTGCCCGTCCCTTGGCTCGAGGCCGAGGACATCGCAGGCGCGGTGGCGTGGCTCGCGTCCGAGGATGCTCGCTACGTCACGGGAGTCACGCTGCCGGTCGATGCCGGCTGGACGGCCAAATTCAATTAGCACGACCGAGGGAGATGACGGTAGATGGTCAATGCCACTCAAGTCGAGATCGCGGCCGGTCGCCGGATTCTGTTCGCGGAGGGTTGTGACAGCCAGTCGGCGGGGCATGTGACGGTACGCGCTGCCGACATCGACAATGCCATGTGGACGACGGTGTTCGAGTATTTCGACGAAACGCTCCCGGACGGTGTCGTGAAGATCGGCTACGACTTCACGTTGCTGGAAGGCGATCTCGGTGGGCGGATGCTCGCTCCGGTCCTGGACTTCCATGCCTCGATCTACCGTCAGCGGCCCGATGTCAACGCGATCGTGCACCATCATGGTCACTACACGGCTGTGGTGGCCAGCACGGGCGGCACTATCGGCATGTTCAACCTGTTGTCGTACCTGTTCTACGACGACCAAGCGGTCATCGTGGAGGAGGAGGCGAGTGACGTCACCGATGCCGAGCGGATCGCGCGGACGCTGGGCCGCAAGAGCGTGCTGCTGATGAAGAATCACGGTTGCATCGTCGTCGGTGCGACCCTGGGCGAGGCAATCGTGAAGTCGTTCCTCCTGGAGAAGGCGGCCAGGTACCACTACGAGGCAAAGCTGATCGGCGGCACGGAGCTGACGGACGAGCGTCATCTTCGTAACTACCAGCGCGATCTCAACCGGCTGGTGGTGGGCGAGACATGGGCCGCTCAGCTTCGCAGGCTGCGCCTGGCATCCCCGGAGGTTTTCGCCGAAGACGCCGCGCTGCAACCGGCAGGCGCGGCAGGCTAGTGCCGTGCGCGCGGCGCGTCCGCCGTATCCCGACCAGAAGCCCTTTCCCATGGGAGGTCTGCCATGCCCGATTCCACTGCCGCAGGTTTGCCCCTGATCGTCTCGGTGGACGATCACGTGTTCGAGCCGCCCGACCTGTGGAGCGCACGGCTGCCGGCGAGATACCGTGACAGCGGGCCGCGCGTCGTCCGAGAGGTGAGTGGCGCCGCCGCCGACCCGCGCGCCGACCGTGTCCCGGTGGATGTCTGGTGCTATGAGGATGTCCGGATTCCACTGAACTCCTCGTTCGCGGCCGCCGGCAAGGGCGCGGCGGAGGTGGACGGAACACCGATCACATTCGATGCCATCCGGCCTGGCTGCTACGAAGTCACCGCGCGCCTGGCCGACATGGATCTCGATGGGGTGGAAGCGTCGCTGTGCTTCCCGAACATGTTCGTTCGATTCTGTGGCCAGCGGTTCCTGGAAGCGCGCGACAAGAAACTCGCGAAGCTGTGCGTCGAGATCTACAACGATTGGGCCATCGAAGAGTGGGCTGGTGCGTCGGCGGGCCGGCTGCTCGCCTCGCCGATCGTCCCGTTGTGGGACGTCGATCTCGCTCGCGCGGAAGTTTTCCGCAACGCCGCGCGCGGTGTGACCTCCGTGTGCTTCTCGGAGATTCCCGCGAAACTCGGCCTGCCGTCGATGTACTCCGGATATTGGGAGCCGTTATTCGCCGCGTGCGCCGAGACCGAGACCGTCATCAATCTTCACATCGGTTCGAGTTCCACCACCAACAAAACGTCCCCCGACGCACCCTTCATCATCCACACCAGCAACCATTACGGCAATTCGTCGCTGTCGCTGAGCGACTGGCTGATGTCCGGCGTGTTTCTCCGGCACCCGACATTGAAGGTGGCGTTCTCCGAGGGACAGGCCGGCTGGATACCGTACCTGATGAGCCGCCTGGACGGGATCTGGCGCGCGGGCAACGCGTTCATGGGCGGGGACGCATTGCCCGACCCGCCGAGCAGCTATCTCGCGGAGCACGTCTACGCGTGCGTATTCGACGATCCCGCGATTTTGCGGTTCCTGGACGACGGGCCGCTCCCACTTGACAACATCTGCTTCGAAACCGACTATCCGCATCCGGATGGATCATGGCCGAACTCGCGAGCCTCGGCGCAGGCCCAGACTCGGACACTGTCCGCGGAGGACCAGCTGAAGGTATTGCGGCTCAATGCCGCGCGTCTCTACCGCATGGAGCGGATCACGGCCGACGCCGCCGAACCGGCCAGATAGCGCGTGCTCGAGCTGCCACCACCGGTCGGCCGTACTGTCCCGAAGACGGGGTACCCAGGTGACTGACGACCTCATCGTGGAAAAAATCCGCCACACCACGGTTTTCACCATCAACCGGCCGGAACGCCTGAACGCGCTCGGCGGGACCGTGCTGACCGATCTCACAGCGGGAATCAAGGAGTTCCAAGCTGATCCCGGTCAATACGTCGCGATCATCACCGGCACCGGAACTCGAGCTTTTTCCTCCGGTGCCGATCTCAAGGAGATGGCCGGTCAGGTGCCTGACGGCGCGGGCCTGCCGTTGGCGGCATCACCGGACATGTGCGGCCTCGGCTCCTGCAACAAGGTGACCATCGCCGCGGTCAACGGTCTCGCAGTCGCCGGCGGGCTCGCGTTGTGCATCAGCTGTGACATCAGGATCGCATCGGATCGCGCCTGGTTCGCACTGCCCGAGGTGCGGCACGGCATTCTCGCCGGGCGTGCGCTGACGGCACTGCCACGCCTGCTGCCGTTCGGCACCGTGGCCGATCTGATGCTCACGGGTGACGGGCTCGATGCCCAGAACGCGTTGCGCCTCGGCCTGGTGCAGCAGGTGGTCCCACAACACGCGGTGCTGGCGGCCGCGGTGGAAAAGGCCGATACGATCGCCCGGAACTCGCCCGCCGCGGTCTGGGGTACCAAACAGGTCCTCAACATGTGGCGGAACTTCCTGAGCGCCGAGACGCACAACTACTACCAGGCCATCGCACACCAGGTCTTCGGCAGCGGTGACGTCATCGAAGGATCGCGAGCATTCGCCGAGAAGCGACAGCCCGAGTTCGTTCAGGCGTGGCCGGGGACCGCCGCGCGCGGAATCGCGAATGGCCGCGCTGGGGAGCGGCAGACCTGGTGAAGATCACGAGTATGGATTGCTCGCCAGCTTCGCCAGGCCTTGTAGCCCCAAGCCAGTGCTGATCCCCGCTTGCAGCAGCCGCTTGTATTCCAATGTCAGCACCTCGCGCGCATAGCGGCGGGTCAGGAACGGCCTGGCCGCGAATTCTCGGGCGATTTCGCGCGCGCGGGGGAGTACCTCCGGCGTGGGCAGCACCTCGTTCACCACGCCGAAGGAGAACGCGGTTCGCGCGTCGAGTTCTTGCCCTGTCAAAAGGAAGTAGCGCCCGCGATTCGGGCCGAGCAGGTGCGTCCACACCACGTGCGATCCGTCGCCCGGAACCACCCCGGATTTGTAGTGAAGGTCTTGGAAGGCAGCGGTTTCGGAAGCGATCACGATGTCCGACATGGCGGGAATCTCGGCGTGGAACCGAGCGGGCCCATTCACGGCTGATATCACCGGGACGTTGATCGCCAGGAGGTTGGTGAGCAGGCGTCGGCCGTCGTAAAGGATCCGGTCCCACTCCTGCGGGGTGGATGACGAGAACGTCGCGTGATCGAGGCTATCGCAGAACGCGTCGCCGGCGCCGGTGAGGATCACGACCTTGTTTTCCCTGTCCGCCGCGATTTCGTCGAACAGGTAGGCCAGTTCGTCGTGAATGCGCAGCGTCCACTGCAGACTCTCGCCATCGGTGTGGAAGGTGAGTTCAAGGATGCCGTCGCTGCGCGTCATCGCCACATTGGCGTACTTGTCCGCGTAGTCCTCGAACTTGGGTGTGACCGCCATTGTTTCCCTTCATGACCAAACCCCTCGGTGGGCGTTTCACCTGGCGGCGTACTCCGTCTCCCATGCCGGGACACCGAGTTCCGCGAGCTGGGTTCGCATCCTTGCCTCGGCCTGCTCGTCGGGGAACAGATAGGGACGCCGGATGACTCCGTTGCCGCCGGGTAGCCCGAGGATCTTCAGGGCCAGCTTCTCCCACGCCGCGCCGGCCATCGTGTGGACGAAGGCCGAGTAAAAACGCTGCAACCGGGTGGCTGCCAGCGACGCCGCCTTGAGGTCCCCAGCGGCGAAGCATCGGCCGAGTGCGGCTGTCGTATGCGGTACGACGTTGGCCGCCGCGGAGAGCATGCCGGTCGCGCCCAGCAGCCACGCTTGCACAGCCGTGGTCTGGCCACAGAACAGGCGCACGTGATCGGGCAAGCGGTCCCGGCACTCGGCGACATATCCCAGCGGCGTCTCGAATACGTTGACCGCGACAATTCGCGGAAACTCCCGGCAGAGCCGTTCGAGAAGATCGACCGACGCGAGGTAACCGGCCACGGGATTGCAGCCGATGATCACCGGATGGTCGGTTTCCCGGATTACGTCCCGGAAGTAGGCGTACAGCTCGGGCGTCGTCGGCGTGAACCCGTGCCCACCGTCGATCTGGTAGATCTGGACAGCGTCGACGCCGGCCGCCACGGCGATGCCGGCGATTTCGAGCATGCTGTCGACGTCGCGCGACTCACGGGGATTCGCGCACACCGGTACTTTCCCCCGGCACTCCTCGACACCGATCTCGTAGACGCGACGTGTTTCGGTGACGGTGAGGGCGTGACCTTCACCGGAACCAGGGCTGGCCAGGTAGACCCCGACGTGAGCGTCGATCAGCCGGCGCAAATGAGCGCGCAGTGCGTTCTCGTCGACGTTCCCATCGGGGGTGAACGGCGTGATGGACATGCACATGATCTGCGGTTCATCGGGGAAGAGATCAGCGGCCGTCACGAATGACCTCCTGCCTTTTCGCGTTGCGGCGCCTGCCAGGACTCATCATAAGTCGATCGTCCGGGCCGGTGTCAAACGTAAGACGTTAGCAGCGCGCTCGGTTCCAAGCGCTGTCTCACCGGGTGGTTGCCCGCGTTGACCGGGAGTTGTCAGACAGTTTATCGTTGGATGACGGATAGGTCTTGGAGGTTCGCATGACATCCCAGCCTGAGGTGGAGATCGGCTACTTTCCCCCGCCTCGTGACATCGGCGGATGCCCGTTCGATCCGCCACCCGAGGTCATGCGCCGTCAGCGGGAAGAGCCCGTCAGCCGGATGCGGATCTGGGACGGCCAGGAAGCCTGGGTGATCACCCGCTACTCCGACGGCCGAGCGGTCCTCAGTGATGACAAGCGGTTCAGTGCGGATCCTGTTCATTCCGGTTTCCCCGAGAAGAACGTGGCCTACAAGACGACCCTCGGCAAGGACCGCACGATCCGGGCGATCGACAACCCGGAGCATGATCGTCAGAAGCGGATGATGATCCAGGATTTCACCGTCAAGCGGGTCGCCCAGATTCGCTCGAAGGTCGAGGACCTCGTCGACCGGCTGCTGGAGGAACTGCTCGCCGGCGAACAGCCCGCTGATCTCGTCTCGCGGCTCGCGGTCACCATTCCGACGATGGTGATCTGCGAACTGCTGGGCGTGCCCTACGGTGACCGCGAGTTCTTCGGTCGTCGTGCCAAGGCGCTCCTTGCCGCACCAACTGCCGAGCGGGCGGCGGCCGCCGAAGCCGATCTGCTCGACTACTTCGAGCGGTTGATCGACCTCAAGACCGACTCCCCGGCGAACGACCTGATCAGCCGCATGGTCCACCAGCAGGTGCGGCCCGGCCATTTCGCCCGCGCCGATCTGGTGCGGCTGAGCCGGCTCCTGCTCGTCGCCGGGCACGACACGACCGCCGGCATGATCAGCCTCAGCGTGCTGCTCCTGCTCACCAGGCCGGAAGCGCTCGCGGAGGTCCGGGACAGCGACGATCCCGCGTTCATCGCCAATGCCGTTGACGAGATGTTCCGCTATCTCGGCACGACGCACGCCGGCCGCCGGCGGGTGGCGATCGCGGAAGTCGCGATAGGAGACAAGGTCATCCGGCCCAACGAGGGTGTCATCGTTCTCAACAACGTGATGGATCGCGACGAGACGGTTTTCGAAAATCCGAACGAGCTGGATTTCCATCGCCCGAACACCCGGGCCAATGTCGCCTTCGGGTACGGCATCCACCAGTGCCCCGGCCAGTTGCTGGCGCGCATGGAATTGCAGGTCGTGCATGCCAAGCTGTGGAAGCGGGTGCCGACACTGGCGCTCGCGGTGCCCATGAGCGACCTGACCTTCGTCGAGGATGGATCGAATTTCGAGGTCGAAACGCTGCCGGTGACGTGGTGACTGGTGGAGGTGGTCGGGAGCCGGCCCCGGTGGCTGACGTCACCGTCGCCCTTGGCCTGCTTTGGTCAGACTATAGACTACGATGACATGGGCTGAACGTCGTACAGATGAGGGCCGTGCCGGAGGAGGCACCGATGAGGACCAATGCCGCAGCCGACGCTGTGGGTGTTTCGGACGGATTCCGGCCCGAACCGGTGATGCGGCCACGCCAGCAGGTCGAAGCGCAGCTTCGTGCCGCCATCCTCAGTGGAGTCTTCGGTCGCGGCGAGCGTTTTCCCAGTGAGGCGAAACTTGCCGAGCAATTTCAGGTCAGCAGGGCCACGATCAGGGAAGCCTTGCGGGCACTGGTCTCCGCGGGACTGATTTCGACCGTTCCCGGCGCGAGCGGTGGATCCTTCGTCACTTATCTGGACCATCACAAACTCGGCGAGCTCGTTTCGGAGCGGCTCAACAACACGTTGGAACTGGGCAGCATCCGATACGACGAGGTGGCCGAGTTCCGGAACATGCTGGAGATTCCGGTCGCGCGTCTGGCCGCGGTGAATCGCACCGAGGCTCACCTCACGCGCCTGCACGACATCATCGAGCGCGAGAAGTATGCCAGTGTCGACGATCCGGAAGTACCGAACTTCAACGCGGAGTTCCACGGCGTCGTCGCAGATGCGTCCGGCAACCGGCTTGTCGCGACCTTCGTCGCGGCTCTGCACCGCGTGGCGCATCCGCTCGGCTTCATCGAGACCTCCGAGGAGGTCGGCCGGGACGCGGTGCGTCACCATATCGCGATCGTCTCCGCGATCAAGGCTCAAGATCCCGACCTCGCGGAGAAGCGCATGACTCAGCATCTGGAGTATCTGCGCGAGCACGTCACGCCTCCCGCGGATTCGCGTCCCCGTCGCAAAGCCGCGCGTGTGGCTCCATCCGCGGAGTGACACGGGATAATCGCCGGGCGTTGTGGGATTGAACCAGCACACTGTCGTGTAGAGGAGGTTCCGTGGGCACACAGCCGCCGGCACCGTTTGTCTACGTTGTGTGGTGCGAGTTCGCACCTGGAGAAGATCTGCCCGATTGGCATCGGTGGTACGACGAGGTGCACATTCCTGGGATGTTGTCGGTGCCAGGGATCAGTGCCGTTCACCGCTGTCAGCTGCTTGGCCGGGAAAACCAGTTCCTCGCGATTTACGACATCGAATCGCCCGCGGTGTTCGACCATCCACGGTATGCGGAGGTCCGGGGCTGGGGTCCGTGGCAAGGGCACATCGTGTCCTGGAGCCGTGAGGTGCTGAGCCGGACCGGTGCGATCGGCGAAGCGACCGGCCGGCAAGCGACATGATGCAGTGCGATCTGAGCGGGCACGTTGCCGTTGTCACCGGTGCCGGTTCAGGGCTCGGTGCGAGCACGGCGATCGCTCTGGCGCGATCGGGTGCCACGGTCGTGTGCGTGGGCCGTCGGCGCGCGCCGCTTGAGCACACGGTCGAAACGGTGTGCCAGGGCGGCGGGCGCGGCGTCGCGTACAGCCTGGACGTGCGCGATCAGGATGCCGTCGCCGCGGTATTCGGGCAGATCATCGACCGGTTCGGCAGCCTCGACGTCCTCGTGAACAATGCCGCGGTCGTGCACGAGGCCGATGCGGTCGAGGTCAGTCCCGGCGATTGGCGGCAGGTGGTCGACATCAATCTCACGGGCGCCTTCTTCTGTGCGCAGGCGTTCGCGCGCCAGTCGCCGGATCGCGAACGCACGATCGTGAACATCTCGTCGATCGCCGGCGCATCGGGGGTGGCCGGCCAGGCGGCCTATTCGGCCAGCAAGGGCGGCATCGAAGCATTGACCCGCTCGCTTGCGATCGAGTTCGTGCGGCGGCGCATCCGGGTCAACGCGGTGGCGCCGGGTTATCTCGACACCGAGATGCCCGCGGCCATCGTCGCGGATCCCGAGCAGAACAGGCGGCTGATGCGCAAGATCCCGATGTACCGGCTCGGCCAGCCGGACGAGGTAGCGCCGGCGGTCGTATTCCTCGCATCACCGCTCGCGAGCTACGTAACCGGTGCGGTCCTTGCCGTCGATGGCGGCTACGCGGCCAGATGACCGGGCCGACCCTCAGACGCGAGAAATGGGCCCAGGCGCAATGAGTCGCGGCTGAGGCCTTCATCTCGGCGGCGGTGTGCACGACCGGTCACGAGCGACGTACGGGGCCCGCGAGCGCGCCACCATCGGCAACGAACTCGCTGCCCGTGCAGAATGACGATTCGTCGCTCAACAGGAATGCGGCGAGGCTCGCTATCTCTTCGGGCTGTCCGATCCGGCCGAGTGGAACGTAGGTGAAACCGCCGGGGGAGTGCGCTGCCCAGTCTTCGTTGCCGCGGCTCATGGCCGTGTCGACCGCGCCGGGATGCAAAGAGTTGACCCGGATATTGAACTGACCCAGTTCGACCGCGGCGGCCTTCGTCATTCCCCGCACGGCCCATTTGGCGGCCGTGTACGCGGTGATTTCCGGCAAACCCCAGAACCCGCTTGTCGAGGAGATGTTGACGATCGATCCGCCACCTGCCTCGATCATCGGACGGACGGCCGCCCGCATACCGAGGAACGTGCCGGTCTGGTCGACCGCGATCACCGTGTTCCAGTCCTCCAACGTCGTGTCCGCGAGCGGCGAGTACCGCAGGATTCCCGCGTTGTTCACCAGCCCGTCCAGCTTTCCGAATGCGGCAATGGTCTTCGCGACCGCGGCGGACCAGTCGTGCTCCGACGTCACGTCGAGGTGGAAGTACCGTGCCGAGCCGCCGAGTTCCCGAGCTGTGGCCTCACCTTGTTGGTCGCGTACGTCGGCGAGCACGACGTTTGCGCCTTCGGCGACGAAAGCCCTTGCCTCGGCCGCGCCTTGCCCTTGGGCGGCGCCGGTGACCAGAACAACTCGTCCCGCCAGCCTGCGTGAAGACACTCGTTCAGCCTCCGGAAACTCATGGACCAAGGCCAAGAAGCGGTCTAACATTAGACTTCTGGACGGTCAGACGTCAAGGTGGCGGCGTGCGGCGCCGGAAGACCGTTTACTGCTGGTTCATCGGCGACTACGGAAACAGTGCGGTTGTTTTGGCAACTCCGCCGACGGCGACGTGCGGGCCGGCCAAGGCCGTGCTGTATCAGTCAGACAATTGTCAGATGTTGCATTGTCCTGCTATTGTCGAAGCCGCTGCTCGGTCAGAACTCGTTCGCTCCACGCCGTGCGGGAGCCATAGGGTCGAGGTGATTGCGTGATGTGGTGGTCCGGCTCGCTCGATTCGGAACATCGGGCCATCGTCAAATCACTCGACGCCCTCGCGGCGAGCCACATCACTTCGGAGCAGTGCGCCGACTGGGATGAGCGTGGGGCTTATCCGCACGAAGCGATGGATGCCCTCGCCGCGGGATCGTGGGCCCGGCTGCCGGTGCCCGAGTCCTACGGCGGGGCCGGCGCGAGTGCCCTGGATCTCGCCGTCGTCCATGAGGCCTTGGCTCGGCACAGTCTGGCCGTCGCCCAGTCCTATTACTCGCTCTGGGTTCTCGGCGCCGAGGCGATCAATCGCCTGGGAACGGAGCAGCAGCGTGCGCACTGGCTGCCACTGCTGGCCGACGGGCGAGCTCGCATCGCGTTCGCATTGACCGAGCCCGGCTCGGGGTCGGACGCATCCGCCATGCGCACCCGGGCCACCGTGACGAATGGTGGCTTCTCGGTCACCGGGCAGAAGGTCTTCATCACCGGGGCGAAAGTGGCCGACCGCATCATTACGGCGGTCCGGACGAAAACCGGGGAGCGCCCGCAGGATGGCATCACGCTCCTGATGATCGATCCGAACTCCTCCGGTGTCACGATTCGGCCGTTGCGGAAGGTCGGACTGCGGGCGCTGGATCTGTGTGAGGTCTTCTTCGATGACGTGCCCGCGTCCGAGGCGGACATTGTCGGGCCACGGCATGACGCATGGCGCGCGCTACGGGCCGGGTTGAGCAAGGAGCGGCTTTTCCTCGCAGCCATCTCGGCCGGCGCGCTGTTCGACCTCGTGGGTCGTACGCTCGAGCATGCCCGGACGCGCACCACGTTCGGCAAGACGATCGGTTCACACCAGCTCGTCGCGGAGAAGATCGTCCGTATGCGGCTTGCCGCCGACGCCGCGGCCGCCATGGTCAAGGAGGCGGCGGTCGCGGTCGATCTCGGCGACCGCGATGCGGCAGCTACCGCGTCGGCGGCGAAAATGTACGCAAGCGAAGCGTATGTCAGCGCCGCACGCGAAGCCGTCCAGATCTTCGGCGGTTATGGCTTCACCGAGGACTATCCCGTCGCACGTCACTACCGCGACTGCAAATACCTCGAGATCGGGGGCGGCACCTCGGAAATTCAGACCATTGTCATCGCTCGCTCCATGGGGCTCCTTGCCTGACTCGGCGATTGAGCCAGAACATGCTGGCGGGAACGGGAGTACGAAGTGACGAATTCGCAAAAGCGGCGCGTGATCATCACCGGTGCCGGCGGCGACATCGGCTCGGCCGCCGCCCGGCGCTTCGCCGGCCCGGCCACCTCGCTGGCACTGTTCGACCGTAAGGACACGCTCACGGTCGCGGTCGCGGACGAATGCCGAGAGCTTGGCAGCGAAGTGATCACGATCGCTGCGGACCAGACGGACCGGGACACGGTCGACGACGCGGTTTCGGCTGTCGTCGCCAAGTTCGGCGGGATCGACGTCCTTTTCGCGAACGCGGGGTTTGGCAAGTTTCAGGGCTTTCTGGACCAGAGCGACGCCGACTGGCGGCGGCACGTCGACGTGAACCTCAACGGCACGTTCGGGGTTTGTCATGCGGTGGCACAGCAGATGACGAGTCAGAACGAGGGCGGGTGCATCGTTGTCAACGCGTCCTCCGGCGCTGTTCAGTACACCACGCTGCTTTCGGCCTACTGCGTGACAAAGGCGGCGCTGGGCATGCTGGTACAGGCGATGGCGGCAGAACTGGCCGCGTTCGACATCAGGGTGAACGGCGTCATGCCGGGCGTGATCGAGACAGGTATGACAGCTCCGGTCCTGGACCACAACGAGCGCCAGCGCCGGGGTTTGATCCGGCGTACCCCGGCCGGACGGCTCGGCCGCCCCGAGGACATCGCCAACGCTGTGGCCTACCTGTGCTCGCCAGAGGCCTCCTTCGTCACCGGGCATTCGATCGCCGTCGACGGCGGGCAAACGGTGCTCGGGCAGCCGCAATGGTATGTCACCGATTACAGCCAGAAGCGCGAAATGAATTGGAGCCCGACGGAATGACGGGGAGTCAGGTGTCCACAGTGGAGGGTCACGCCCGCCGGTCGCGGCTCGTTTCGGAGGCCGATGCGGTTGCCGCGGTCGCGGATGGGATGACCATCGGTATCGGCGGCTTCATCAATTCGGGACATCCCATGTCGATCGTTCGTGAGTTGATCCGATCCGGGCGGCGTGATCTGACCGTCGTCGGCGCCGCGTCGGCCGGCCTCGAGATCGATCTGCTCATCGCCGCCGGCGTGGCCGCCAAGGTGGTGACACCGTATGTCGGCGCCGAGGGGCTCGCCGGGGTCGGGCCGGCGTTCCGGCGGGCGGCGCAGACCGATTCCATCGAAGTGTTCGAACTCGACGAGGCTCACTACTACGCCGGGTTGCGGGCATCCGCGCAACGCGTTCCTTTCAACCCCTGGGTGGCCGGCGTCGGCACGTCCTTGCCCGAGGTGAATCCGGCGTTGAAGGTCTTCCAGGACCCGATCAAGGGAACACCGGTGATCGCGGTTCCTGCGATCGAAATCGACGTCTGCTTCCTGCACGTCGCCTGTTCCGACGCTTACGGCAATGTGCAGCACAACGGAACCGCATATGGTGACGTCGCGATCTCCGCCGCGTCGGAGCGTACCTTCGTGTCCACGGAGCGGATCATTCCTTCTGAGCAGATCCGTGCGGCTCCGTGGCTCACCACGATCGATGGCGTCACGGGAGTCGTCCGCGCTCCGTTCGGCGCGCATCCGTTCTCGGCGGAGGGGTATTACCGGCCCGACGAACAGCATATTCGTCGCTATATCGCGGCGGCGGAATCATGGCTGCGGAAAGATTCGCGTGACGGTATCGACGAATACCTCGACCACTACGTACTCGGTCCGGCGGACCATATGGACTACCTTGACCGCATTGGCGCGCGCCGGCTTTTCGACCTTTATGAGTACTGAGGGAAGGGCACTGCCATGACCAAGCAGCTCCTCGAAACCGGGCCGGAGCAGGCCGAGCACTCCCCGGCCTCGCCGAAAGAGGTAATGGCCGCGGTCATCGCCCACGACCTCAACGACGGCGAGTGGGTCGAGGTCGGCGCCAACCTGCCGGTGGCCAGAGCCGGTGCGTTGCTGGCTCACCTGACACACGGGCCGAACATGACCGTGATGCTGGCGATGACGAAGGCGTACCTGCGCGACGAGCCGGTCCTCGAGGAGTACGAGTTCATCACCGATGTGCGGGCGATGCGGTGGGCGGAGGCCTACTACCGGCACGATCAGCTGCTCAGCGCGCAGCGTCGCCGCGCGAACGGTGTGTTCTATTGCGGCGGCGTCCAGATCGATCGCTTCGGTAACTCCAACCTGATCGGCGTCGGCGAGGACTACCGTAAGCTCGATTTTCGCGGTCCCGGGCCCATTGGCACCACGAACGCGACCGCGCAAAGCGGTCGCTGGCACCTCATCACGACCTCGCACTCGCCCAGGGTTCTGGTCGACCGAGTGGACTTCATCTCCGCGCTCGGCTACGGACGGGGGGAGCCGAACCACCGGAAACGGGTGGGGCTCACGAATCCGGGACCGTCGAGCATCATCACGCCGTTGTGCGTTTTCGACTTCGATCCGCGAACGCGCGCCGCGCGGCTGGCGTCGGTGCATCCCGGTGTTGCGGTGAGCGAAGTGGTGGCCAGAACCGGGTTCGATTTCACGGTTCCCGACGAGATCCGCGAAACAGCCGGGCCGTCCGCGACCGAGCTTGAAATACTGCGCAACCGGATCGATCGTGGTGGTGCCCTAGCATGAGCCCGGCAGAGCTTGACCACGAAGCGCGGACCCCGGCGGCGCTACTGCGGGCGCAGGCGCTGCGGAACCCGGACGGCACGTTCGTCATCACGGATCGTGACCGCGTGTCCTGGCAGGAAATGTGGGAGCGCGTCGGGCTGATCGCCAGTGGTCTCGCTGATTTGGGCGTGGTGGCGTGCGACACGGTCGTACTGGCCATGGACAACCGGATCGAACTGCTCGAAAGCTGGCTCGCCGTGGCCTCGCTCGGTGCGATCGAAGTTCCACTGAACCCAGAGATGCTGGGCGAACGACTGCTGTATCTGCTCAACCATTCGCGGGCTCGGGTTGCCGTCGTCGACCCCAGTGTCGCGGCGCGGATCGAATCGCTCGCGCCCCACCTCGACCATCTCGAACGGATCGTCACGGTCGACACTCCGTTGCGATCTTCGTCCGGAGGTCCCACTCTCGGGGCGCTGCGGGCCGGCAGCCGTCCCCTGTCCGAACCTTATCCGGCCGATGAGGCGCAGGTAAGCGCGATTCTTTACACGTCCGGCTCGACCGGCCCACCAAAGGGCGTCATCGTGCCGAACGGTCAGCACCTCGCGAACGCGCGCCAGGGCGCGGCCGCGGCGAACCTCGGCGCGGACGACGTCATGTATCTGTGCCTGCCGCTGCACCACAACATGGCACAGGGATATGGGATCATGCCGGCCCTGCTGACCGGGTGCTCGGTGCGCCTGGCCGCCAAATTCGACCGGTCCGCCTTCTGGGATGAGGTGCGCGGGTGCGAAGCCACGGTATGGCCGTTCGTCGGTGGGCTGCTCGCGCTGCTCGCCGATCTGCCCGTCAGCGAAGACGACAAGGACAACCCGCTGCGCGTCGCCTACGGAGTTCCTGTCCCCAAGCATCTGCACCGGGCCTTTGAGAGCCGCTTCGGACTCACGTTGGTGCACGGCTACGGTTCCACCGAGGCGACGATTCCCGTGTGGTCGGACGAGAACAGCCCGCCGGGCGCGGCCGGCACGGTGCTTCCCGACTATCGCGTGCGGGTGGTCGACGAGACCGACCACTGCCTACCGCCCGGCACCGTGGGTGAGATCTGTGTGCGTCCCGAGCGACCGAACACGATGTTCGCGGGATATTTCCACGACCCCCAAAAAACCGTGGCCGCATGGCGCAACCTGTGGTTCCACACCGGAGACCATGGCTGCTTCGACGATGCGGGAAACCTCTGGTTCCGGGGACGGGCGGGCGACGCGATCCGTCGCTTCGGCGAGTTCGTCGACGCCGAAGAGGTCGAGGCCGCGGTCCTCGCGCACGACGCGATCAGCCAGGCCGCATGCGTGGGAGTGCCGGATGCGGTGGCCGGTGAGGAAGTCCTGGTCTCGGTGGTGCCGCGGCCCGGTGTGGCGGTTTCGCCCGCCGAGCTCCGGCGATGGCTCGACCAGCGGCTGCCTCGGTATGCGCGCCCGCGCTATATCTCGGTTGACGCCACCATCCCGCTCACGCCGACCGGCAAGGTGCAGCGATACAAGGTGCGCGAACGCGGAGTGCCCGCGTCGGCCTATGACTTCCTCAAGAAAGAGAGCGTGTCCCATTGAGTGCATTTGAGACCTCGGTCAGCGAAGTCGGCGACGGCGTCGTCAACTTGCGTGGCTACTCGCTGGGCGACGTGATGACGAGCCTGTCGTACACCGAAGGCGCGTTCCTGTCGATTTTCGGCCGCCTTCCGGCTACCGGTGAGCGCGTCATTCTCGACGCGGTTCTCAACAGCCTGCTGGACCATGGCTTCGTGGCCTCCACCGTTTCGGCCGCCCGGTTCATCGCATCGGGAAACCCGCAGCTGGTCCCCGCGGTGGCCGGCGGCTTGCTGGCGTGCGGGAGCAACACGGTGTCGCCGCAGCACAGCTTCGAAGTGCTCGATCAGGCCGAGGAGCTCCGTGTCGCGCATGGGCTGACCTGCGCCGAGGCCGCGGAACAAATCGTCGACCGCTACTTGAGCGCCGGGCGCCGGATGCCGGGATTCGGGCATCCCACGCACAAGAAGAGTGATTTCCGGGCCGATCTGCTGTTCGCGGTCGCTCGCGAGCGCGGGATAGCCGGTCCTGGGGTCGAACAGTTCACCGAGCTGCATCGAGCATTCACGGCGCGCACCGGCAAGCGGCTACCGATCAATATCGACGGAGCGATGGCCGCCGTGGCGAAAGACCTCGGCTGGAGCGCGGAACAAGTGGTGGCGCTGGCCATGATCTCGGTGCTGCCGGGCCTGATCGGCCACGTGATCGAGGAGCTGCACAACGGAAAACCGCTGCGGCACATCACCGACGGGACCTATACGGGCGAGCCCATCCGGTCGTTGCCCGGCAGGAATGGAGGAGGCAAACGGTGACTACCGGCAACATCAACTGGGACCTTGTCGCCGAGGGCGTCGAGCGTGCGAGGCGGCGCATCGTCTGGAAGCCTTATGGCGCACCGGAGATCATCGATCCGGAACACTCGGCCTTCCACTCCGCGAACATCCAGCCGCCGTGGGAAGTGCCGCGGAAGATGATCGTGCAGTCCGCGATCACCGGCGCGTTCTTCAGTAAGCGCGGTAACCCGAACCAGCCGATCTCGGTCGAGGAGATACTCGACTCGGCGCGTGAATGCGCTGCCAACGGCGCGAGCGCGATCCATTTGCACGTCCGCGACGAACGTGGCTACAACGTGCTGGACGTCGAACGCTTCCGTGCGGTGGTCGAACCGTTGCGTGAGGAGTTCCCCGGCATCTCGATCGACGGCTGCTACGTATGCGCGCTCGACGGTGAATGGGAGAACATGCGGCGGGCGCTGGAGGAGCGACTGCTGGACGCGGTTCCGATCAATACCACGGCCGTCTTTCAGGGTGACGCCCTGTTCGCGAAGCCGGTCCCGTTGTTGCTCGAGAAGACCCGGATGATCATCGACAGCGGCACCAAGCCGATCGTCGCCGTCTACGCCGATTCCGACGTCAGCAATGCCGACCGCTACCTGTTCCGCAGTGGCCTGCTCGACGCCGGGCAGATCTGGTGTTTGCTGCCCGCGCTGCCCGGATGCAGCCCGATGGATTCGCCACGCCAGATGATCGACGGGTTGCTCCGTATCTCCTCGCTCATTCGCGACGTCGATCCGGACGCCAAGATCCTGGTGTGCGGGGCCGGCCGGGCGTCCAGCTACCTGGCGACCGTCGCGGCGTCACTGGGCCTGCACCTGCGGGTCGGCATGGAAGACACCGTCTGGCGGTGGCCACATCGCTCCGAGAAGCTCGAGTCCAACCTGCAGGCATTGGAGTCGGGGAAGCAGATCGCGGACATCCTGGGCCGTGACGTGGCGACGTTCAGCGAATATCGGCGCATCGTGGGCCTTCCGGAAAAGCACGAGCCGTGAAGATCGGGATTCACCTGCCGCAGTGGGGCCCCTCGGCCAGCCGGGTCGGCGTCCTGGATGTCGCGCGTACCGCGGAGTCCGCCGGCTTCGACTCCGTCTGGGTGGCCGACCACATCGTGTACCCGTCGAAGTCGGCCAGCACCTACCCCTACCGATCGGCCGGACTGCCCTTCACCGCCGAGGACGGCTTCCTCGAGGCGCTGACCACGCTCGCCGTCGTCGCGGGCGCCACCGAGCGGATCGGGCTGGGCACCAGTGTGCTCGTTTTACCGATGCGGGAGCCGCTGCTGGCGGCGAAGACGATCGCCTCGCTCGATGTGCTTTCCGAAGGGCGGGTGTCCATCGCGGTGGGCGCCGGCTGGTGGCGTGAGGAGTTCGCCGCCGTCGGCGCGCCGTTCGCCGGCCGCGGCGAGCGTTTCGACGAGCAGTTGAGGCTCCTGCGCCGGTTGTGGACCACGGGTGCCGGGAGCGGCGAGCGCGAATACCGGTTCGACGAAGTCACGTGCCGGCCGCTACCCGTTCAGTCCGGCGGCCCGCGGTTGTGGATCGGTGGCACGGGTCCGGTGTCGTTGCGGCGGGCTGCTCGCCTCGGGGACGGCTGGCACGCGGTCGGCCGCGATATCGATGCGCTGGTTCGGGGGCGCCAGGAGGTCGAACGGCTGGCGCGGGAGTACGGGCGCGATCCCAATACGCTCGCGATGAGTACGTCCACGGGGCTCGGCCGGAGCCCGGCACATACCCACGAGCGTCTGCTGGCGCTGCGGCAGGCTGGGCTCGATCAGGTCGTTGTGAACGCCGGTGGCCCGGACGCGAGCGCGTCGACGATCTGCCGGGAGATCGAAGTGTTCGCGAGCAAGGTCAGCCCGGCGCTCGCGCCGGAGGCAGCGATTTCCGGATCGCCGGAGGGAGCAGCATGAGCGAGACATACGACATCGTGATCGTCGGATCGGGTGGGGGCGGACTCAGTGGCGCGTTGCGCGCCGCGCAGCAAGGCGCGCGAGTGCTGGTAGTCGATGGCGCGGACAAGGTCGGCGGGACCTTCGCGTACTCCGCCGGGCTCGTCTGGGTTCCGGGCAACCATTTCATGGCCGCCGCCGGATTCCAGGACTCGGCTGAGGAGGCGGCGGCCCATATCCGTGAGCTCAGCGGCGGTCGCCACGACGAGGCCGTGCTGACGAGCTTCCTCCGGAACGCGCCGACGGTCATCCAGTGGCTCACCGACGAGATGGGCGTTCCCTTCGAACTGGTCGGGAGCTACCCGGACTACTATTCCGACCGAACCGGCGGCAAGGCAGGCGGACGCCATCTGGCCGTCAAGACGTTCGACGCGCAAGCCGAGTTACCGCCGGAATGGCGTTCACGGCTGGCGAACTCGCCGCATTTCGCCGGTCTGCCCGCATCCTGGCTGGAGATTCAGGAGTGGGGTGGGCTGGCCTCCATGTCCACTTGGGACTGGAACGAGATGGCGCGGCGCCTGTCCGCCGACTACCGGGCGTTCGGCTCGGCCATCGCGGGCTACCTGCTCGCCGCCTGCCTGCGCGATGGCGTGGAGTTCCGGCTCCGGACCACCGCGATCGCCCTGACCACCTCGGACGGCGCGGTGACGGGCGTCAGGATCCGGTCCGAGGGCGGCCAAGAGTCGGTCGTGACAGCCGAGCGGGGTGTCCTGCTGGCCACCGGCGGCTACGACTCCGACGACGCCATGAAACGCCGGCTGGATCTCTACACCAACACCCATGGGATCGGCTCGCCGCTGGTCAACGGGTCTGGCCTGGTCATGGCGCTGGAAGTCGGCGCGGCATTCCAGGTCTTCGACGGGCAGCTCACAACGCCAACGTTCCAGATTCCGGGCGAGGAGGCAGACGGCCGTCCGCTGTACCGCAGCGCGGTCCGCGAGCCGGCGTTTCCCGGCGGTATCGTCGTCAACAGCGCCGGCAAGCGATTCTGCGACGAGACCTTCTACCGGTCGTTGTGTCACGAGATGTCGCGTTTCGATGTCCGGTCGCAAAGCTACCCGAACGAGCGTGCGTACCTGATCTTCGACCAGGCATGGAAGGACAGCTACGCACTGGGGCCGATCACCCCGGGGGAGGTGCCCCCGTGGCTGGCCAACGGGGACACGGCCACGGAACTGGCGGAGATCATCGGAGTCGCTCCCCGCGCTCTGGAGGAGACGGTGGCGACCTACAACGCCGATGCCAAACTCGGGGAGGATCCGGCCTTCGGCCGCGGTTCCACAATGTACGGCCGGAACAACGGCGACCGCACGGTCACGCCGAATCCGTGTGTGCGGCCGCTCGAAGGACGTCTGTACGCGATCCGGTTGCACCTCGGATCGTCGGGGACCAACAGCGGAATCGTGTTCAACCGGTTCGGTCAGGCCGTCCACCTCCGCGGTCACACCATCGCTGGCCTGTATGTCGTCGGTAACGTCGGCGCGAACCTGATCGAGGGGCTGTGGTACAACAGCGGCTCCTCCAACGCCAAGGCGCTCGTCTTCGGTCACCTCGCGGTGGACGCGATGCTCAGCGGCTCGCCAGGCTCCTGATCCGGCCGAGCGCACACCCAAGCTGTCATGGAGGCAGAGCATGCCCGAAGTCATTTCTTACAAACCAGTCCCCGCCGGCCCGGAAGCGATCTGGGACTACGTCCATGACATGAACAAGTGGGCGACGTTCATCATGGGCTATCAAGGCCATGAAGCGATCGACGACCGGCGATCGAAGTGGACGGTCAAGGGCGAACTCGGCGCTCTTGCCCGCGTCGTCCAGTTCGAGGTCCTGATCACCGAATGGGTCGAGCTGGAACGGGTCCGGTTCACGATCACGGGCCTGACCGAGCGGTTCGACGGTGAGGGCACCTTCCTGATCGGGCTGCGCACCGACGCCGCCCCCCGCCGTCGGCCGGGCCGGTTCTTTTCCCTGCTGCGCAAGCTTTTCCGCCGACGTGCCAACTGGGACACCGCCGGTGCCGGCGAGGCGGGCAGCGGATTCACGTGCACTCTGCGGCTCCAGGCCGGCGGGATGACCGGCCCGGTGGTCAACGCGATGCTTGAACCGCTGATGAGGCGTGCGGCCGACGATCTGGCGGGCAACCTCGCCACCCAGATCGTGGACCGGACGGCACTTCCGGATACGAGCCGGCCCCAGTCATGAACAATCAGCTCCGCCAGTTGCTCGAGGCACCGGCGGCCGGACACGGGATCTCGGTCAACATTCCGGATCCGGTCGTCGTCGAGCTCGTCGGACTCGCCGGCTTCGATTTTGTGTTCATCGACCTCGAACATTCGAGCATCGGCCTCGAGCGGCTCGAGTACCTTCTCCGCACCGCGAAGGCGTCCGGGCTCGCGACGCTCGTCCGTACCCCGGGACCGCGCTCGGAACTGACCGCGCGAATCGTGGACTCAGGTGCCGACGGCGTGCTCATTCCCCAGGTGGAGTCCGTGGCCGACGCGGACTACGCGGTCCAGGTGACCCGTTTTCCTCCGTTGGGCCGCCGTGGGATCGCCGAAGCGAGCCGGACCATGGACTACGGCGCCCATCGTGGGGAGGATGGGCGGCTCGATCTCGTGAACCGGACGCAGGTGCTCGGGGTCATGATCGAGACCGCGGGCGCCGTGCGGGACATCGACGGGATTCTCCGCCTGCCTGGCCTCGATTTCGTCTTCATCGGGCCAGAAGATCTCGCCGCCTCGATGGGCTTTCCCGGCGAGCGCGGACACCCCGACGTCGAGGCCGCGGTCCGGCGGGTGATCAAGGCGGTGCGGGCCGCCGGGCTGCGGTTCGCCATGGGGGCCGGCCATCCGGCGGTGTCGATCACGCGCGAGGAACTCGCCGACGGCGGCGCGAGCCTCGTACTGGCGGGCCGCGACTCCAACGTGTTGCTCGGCGGTCTTCGGGAGCTGCGCGCGAAAGGTGGCTCCGGGAACCAGTTTTGACCGACGCGAGGCGATTCCGATCCACAAGGAGGTAGCGGGCAAGATGAAGGTTTACCACGTTCTCGCCGAGGCGCTGCTCGAGCAAGGCGCGACGACGGTCTATGCCTTGATGACGTCGGACAACATGAGCCTGCTCGGTGTGCTGGAAAGCAAGGGCGTCACCATTGTCCGCGCGCGTAGCGAATACGGAGCCGTCTGCATGGCGGATGGACATGCGCGACAGACCGGCGACGTCGGCGTCGTGGCGATCGGGGCGGGCCCGTCGGCCGCGATGACCGGGACCGCGCTGGTCACCGCGGCGCGCCGGCGTAGCCCGCTGGTCGTGATCGCCGGTGACGTCGCGCCGACCGAACGCGATCACCTCAAACGGTTCCCTCAGCACGACTTCTTCGAGCTCATGGCGGGCCATTGTCTTTCCCAGGTCTCGCCGGGAAGCGTCGTGCGGGATACGTTCGAAGTGTTCCGCAGGGCCCGATCGGGGGCGGGCCCCTCTGTACTGAACATTCCGGTGAACCTGCTGGAAGCCCCCATCGACTTCCGGGATGTCGAGCGCGATTCGCGGTACATGACGCCCGCCGTTGCGGTCGCGCCGCCCGAGCCCGCCGCGGCGGCGGTCGACGCCGCGGCGCATATTCTTTCGACGGCACGGCGACCGATCATTCTCGCCGGCCGGGCCGCGGCCGGCGCCGAATGCCGCGACCTCATGATGAAGATCGGCGACCTTGTCGGCGCACTCTACGGCTCCTCGTTACAAGGCCAGTATCTGTTCGACAGCCCGTATGACGTCGGTGTGGTGGGGACCCTCGGGCATGCCACCGCCAGCCGGGCGATGACCGAAGCCGACTGCGCGCTCGTGGTCGGAGCCAGCCTGAACAGCTATACCGTGGCGCACGGCCAATTCCTGGCGTCGGCCAAGATCATCCAGGTGGACATCCGTCCCGGCGCGTTCGGCGACACCACGCCCGTGGACGTCGCCATCTGCTCGGACGCGGCCACCGGTCTCAACCGGATCCTGGCGGCCCTGCAGGACCTGGGGGCCGGTGGCCGATCGGAATTCCGCGGCGACGACATGGTCAAGGCGATCGCTGAGGACTTCGCGCAGCTGAGGCACTACCAGCCCGCCAGCGGTGCCCTGGATCCACGGCTGGTACTGGACACGGTGAACCGGTGCCTGCCCAGGCGACGGCGGATCGTTGTGGACGCCGGGCATTTCGCGTTCTTCGTCGTCGATCACGTGCGCTCCGGCTCGCCCAGCGAGCGCGTCTGGACCGGAGACTTCGCGTCCATCGGATTGGCGGTACCGGTAGGACTCGGCGTGGCCACGGCCGCCGGGGCCGAAACCCGCACTGTCGTGTTCGTGGGCGACGGTGGTTTCGCGATGAGCCTCGTCGAGTTGGATACGGCCGTCCGCCATCGCATCCCGGTCGCGATTGTCGTGATCGACGATGACGCTTACGGGGCAGAGGTACGGTACCTGGAAAACCGCGGCGAGTCCGCCCACCTCGCTCGATTCGACAGCCCCGATTTCGCGGCCATCGCCAGGGGATACGGATGTGAGGCCAGGACGGTACGCACGCTGGAGGACCTGACGTCGGCGTGTGACCGGATCCGCGATGCGAGCGGGCCGCTGGTCATCGACGTCAAGGTGAATCCGGATGTGGTGAACCGCCAGTTCCGGGGCCGGACCGCGTCCGCGGCGAGTATCGAATGACGTGGCACGACAACGGGTGCGGCGCGGCGACGAGACAGGCCGCTGACCTTGACTGAACCCGGCCTGACACCTAATGTCAGACAGTAGATCGAGTGGCGGCCGGTGATCGCCGCGAACGCAGACGTCCGCACTTGCGGTGACGCTGTATCGACTGCGAGGAGGAAGCTCAGTGTCAGATATCAAGATCAGGCCGGTCGGTTACGCCCTGGGCGCGGAGTTGAGCGGGATCGATCTCAGCCGGCCGCTGAGCACCGCGGATTTCGAGACGATCAAGCGCGCCCTCCAGCAGCACCTGATGCTGTGTTTTCCCGGCCAGCAACTGTCCCGCGACAATATCGTTGATTTCGCTTCCCGTTTCGGACCCGTCGACGACAACTCGACGGTCAAGCACCGGGACCCGGAGAACCCGCGCGTGACCATGCTGAGCAGCAAACCGTTCGCAGGTAAGCCTTGGGATACCTTCAAAAACGGAGACCACTGGCATTCGGATCGATCGTTCCGGCCGGACCCGACCGCGTACACGTTGCTCTACGCGGTCGAGATGCCCGATGTCGGCGGAAACACCATGTTCGCCAATCAGTACATGAGTTACGAAACAATTTCGCCGAAGCTTCAGGCCTTCCTGGAACAACTCGAGACGGTCCATTTGCAGACCCGCAAGGCGTCGGCAATGATGGCCAAGCAGTTCCCGGCGGTCGTTCACCCGTTGATCCGGGTTCACCCCGACACGGGACGCAAGGCGCTGTATCTCGGCGAGCACGCGCGTGGCTTTGTCGGGATGACCGAAGAAGAGAGCCAGCCGCTGCTCGATTACCTGACCGCGCATGCCACTCGTCCCGAATTCGTGTACCGGCACGCCTGGCACGTGAACGACTTCGTCATGTGGGACAACCGTTGCCTGATGCACATCGCGGTGCGCGACTACGACATGTCTCCCGGAGGGCCAGCGCGCCACCTGCTCAAGTGCAGCGTCCAGGGTGAGTCGATCGGCCGCTGGTACGAAACCGTCACCGGCCACAAGTACGATCTCGAGATCGCCGAGCGTTCCGGCGTTTCGCAGGATCAGGCGGCGGCCGTCGTAGGCGCTTCCTCGTCGTGACATCAGCGCTTAACCGGTGACACCTACCTGGTGGAGCCTTTGCCGGAAACGGCTCTGTGAGCATGGACATCCGAACAGGAGATTTGCGTGACAGCGAAGCGGGTGCTGCCAATTCGTCAGTTGGGTGAATTGGCCGTCGGGGCGATCGGGTTGGGATGTACCGCGATGTCGGCCTGGTATGGCGATGTCGACGAGTCGGAGTCGGCGAAGGTGCTGCGGCAGGCGCATGAATATGGCGTGACCCTGATCGACACCGCCGATGTTTATGGCCCGCACACCAGTGAAGAGGCGATCGGGCGCGCGATCCACGGCATCCGGGACTCGGTTGTGCTTGCCACCAAGGGCGGGCTGTCTTTTGCCGACCGTGAGAATTACCGGCTCGAGCGGGATGGTTCGCCTGAGCATTTGCAGCAGGCGTTGGATGCGTCGCTGCGGCGGTTGCGCGTTGATCACATCGACCTTTACTACCTGCACCGCCTCGATCCGAACGTGCCCATCGAGGAAAGCGTCGGGTTCCTCGGCAAGCAGGTCGCGAACGGCAAGATCCGCGCCATCGGACTGTCCGATGTAGATATCGCGATCCTGGACCGGGCCAATGCGGTGCATCCCATTTCAGCGGTCGAATGCGAACTGTCGCTCTGGACGCGTGAGCCGCTCAGCGACATCGTCGGATGGTGCGAGCGGCACGGTGCCGGATTCGTACCCTACGCTCCGCTGGGCCGCGGTTTCCTGGCCGGAAATGTGGCACCGCGGGCCACGTTCGCCACCGGTGATTTCCGGGCGAACAACCCGCGGTTCACGGCCGAGGCGATCGAACACAACATGGTGTACGTGAAACGCGTCCGCGCGATCGCTGAACGGCACGGCGTAGCGCCGGCTGTCATCGCACTGGCGTGGCTGCTGCACCAAGCGGGCCACATCGTCCCCATCCCCGGCATGGAGAAGATGGCCTACCTCGAAGAAAACGTCAAGGCGGCTCGGCTCACCCTGTCAGCGGCCGAGCTGGAGGACCTGGACACCCTCCCACCGGCGTTCGGTGCGGCCCGCTGACGCACCCTGGCAGGTCCTGGCCCGTGTGAGCGGGGCGGGGTCGTTCAGCTCTGCGCGCCGACTATGCCGAGCGCGAATTGGCTGTACTGCCAGACAAGGATGTCCTCGGTGAGCTCGCCGTCCGCGCGGTACCACGCAGAGACGCCCATGCCGAGATCGAGGATGGCGTAGGAGGCGAGCCGGGCCGATGTGACGCGGAAGCGGTCGGCCTTGATGCCGTCACGGACGAGGTCCCGGAAGCAGTGTTCGTACTCGGCACGCAGAGCCAGCACGTGGCTGCGGTGGGGTTCGACGAGACTGCGAATCTCGCGGTTGCCGACGAAGGCCTCGTGGAGGTGACGCGCGTGGTAGCGCACGTGTGCCTCGGTGGCGCGGCGTAGCCGTTCGGTAGGGTCCTCGGTAGTCGCGACCGCGGCCCGATGCGCGGTCAGCAGGTCCTGCATCGTGCCGACCATGATCTCAGCCAGCAGGTCCTGTTTGGACGCGACGTGCTTGTAGAGGCTTGGGCCCCGGATGCCCACGGCGGCTCCGATATCGGCCATGGTGGTCGCTTCGTAACCGTGCCGGGTGAACAGCTGCAGCGCGGCTGCTCGGATATCGGCGGAGCGCGATGAAGCGGAACGGGCCAAGGCTGTCTCCTGTCGTACGCCATGCTAGCCAAGGATAGCTCCTACGCCCTGGTTCGGGCCGGGAAACCTGGCCCTTAGTTGCTGTGCGGCGAGATGTGGCGTTAGCATCATGGCTAATAGGTGTTAGCCCCGATGGGAGAGGCATGGCTGTCGACTTCACTTCCGACCCTGCTGTCGCTGATCTGGCACGCCGCACCGCGGACCTCGTCCGGGAGGTGGTGATCCCCGTAGAGGAGCGATGCGGTGGTGTCGCGCACACCGAGGAAACCCGGGTGGAGCTCCAGCGGGCCGCGAAGGATGCCGGTGTCTTCGCGCCACATGTCGGCCGCGACCTGGGGGGCCACGGCCTCGACATGCGCGGCCGGGCCGTCGTCTTCGAGGAGGCCGGGTATTCGCTGCTCGGTCCGCTCGCGCTGAACATCGCCGCGCCCGACGAAGGCAACATGCACCTGCTCGAAGTCGTCGCTACGGCGGAGCAGAAGGAGCGCTATCTCCGACCGCTCGCCGCGGGTGAGGTCCGCAGCTGCTTCGCCATGACCGAACCCGCACCCGGAGCGGGATCCGACCCCAGCGCGTTGACCACGCGCGCGACGAAGGTGCCGGGCGGCTGGCGCCTGGACGGGCGGAAGTGGTTCATCACCGGCGCCGACGGCGCGAGCTTCGCGATCTGCATGGCCCGGACATCGGGTGAGCCCGGCGACGGCGGGGGAGCGACCATGTTCCTCGTCGATGCCGCCAACCCCGGTATGAAGGTGCTCCGGCACATCGAGACGCTTGACGAAAGCCTGTACGGCGGTCATATCGAACTGCTCTTCGAGAACTGCGTCGTCGGCGACGACGCAGTTCTGGGTGAGGTCGATGAGGGCTTCAAATACGCGCAGGTCCGCCTGGGCCCGGCACGTATAACGCACTGCATGCGATGGCTCGGGCTCGCCCGGCGCGCGCAGGACATCGCACTGGACCGGGCCGCGGAACGCGAGGTGTTCGGCTCGCGCCTGGCGGAGCTGGGCATGGTGCAGCAGATGATCGCGGACAACGAGATCGACATCGCCGCCGCCCGCGGCCTGATCCTGCGCGCGTGCTGGGAGCTCGACCGCGGCGAGCGGGCCGGACAGAGCACGTCGGTCGCCAAGACGTTCTCTGCCGAGGCGGTGTGGCGGGTGGTGGACCGGTCGCTGCAGATTTGCGGGTCCCTCGGGGTGTCCGGCGACATCCTGCTCGGCCGGTTCCTGCGGGAGGTCCGGCCGTTCCGGATTTACGACGGCCCGTCGGAGACTCACCGCTGGTCCGTGGCGCGCCGCGCGGTGCGGCAGCGCTCAAGGAGCGCACGATGACCGACGTCGAGGGCCTGAACATGCCCGCGCTCGAGCGGTTCTTCTCGGAGCAGGTCGCGGGGTTCGCCGGAAACCTGACGGCGGAGCTGGTCACGGGCGGCCGGTCGAACCTGACCTACCGCCTCACCGACGGTGCGAGCGAGTGGATTCTGCGGCGTCCGCCGCTGGGTGGGCTGACCCCGTCCGCACACGACATGAAGCGCGAGTACGAGGTCGTCGCAGCGCTTGCCGGCACGGGCGTGCCCGTCGCCCGGGCGTGCGTGCTCGGTGACGCCGAGGTGCTGGGTACGCCGTTCTCCGTGGTGGAGTACGTGGACGGCCTGGTGATTCGCACCAAGGAGCAGCTGCATGTGCTGCCTGGTGAGGAAATCCACCGCTGCGCGTACGGCTTGGTCGACACCCTGGCTCGCCTCCACGCGGTCGACCCGGTCGCCGTCGGTCTCGGCGGATTCGGCAGGCCGGAAGGGTATCTCGCCAGGCAGATCAGGCGCTGGAACGATCAGTGGCACCGGGTGCGGACCCGCGAGCTCGCGGACGTCGATCGCCTGCACTCGCTTCTCGCCGAGGCGTGTCCCCCCGAGAGCGGTGCTGCGATCGTGCACGGCGACTACCGCATCGACAACGCCATCATCGACCCCGATGACCCGGGCACCGTGCGAGCCTTGGTGGATTGGGAGATGGCCACCCTCGGTGACCCGCTGTCCGACCTGGGGTTGCACCTGGTGTACTGCGACCCGGCGTTCGAACCGGTCCTCGCCGGTTCGGCTGCGTCGACCAGCCCGCGGCTGCCCGGCGTCGAGGACCTCGCGCAGCGCTACGCAACCGTAAGCGGTCGCGACCTGGGCAGGATGCCCTTCTACCTGGCACTGGGCTACTTCAAGATCGCCGTTATCGCCGAGGGCATACACGCACGGTTCGTGCAGGGCATGACCGTTGGCGCGGGGTTCGACACCGTCGGCAGCGCCGTGGCGCCGCTCGCGGCAGCCGGTCTGCGCGCCATCGCCGACACGACCGCACGGGAGCCACGATGAATCACGTCCTCGATCGCTTCCGCCTTGACGACAAGGTCGCCGTCGTCACCGGGGCAAGTTCGGGGCTGGGCGCCGGTTTCGCGCACGCCCTCGCTCAGGCGGGAGCCGACGTCGTGCTTGCCGCGCGTCGCGCGGACCGGCTGGACGACGTCGTGCGGGGCGTGCGCGGTCTCGGGCGTCGCGCGACCGCGGTCCGCACCGATGTCACGGACCCTGGCCAGTGCGAAGCTCTCGCCGAGGCAGCGCTGTCCGAGTACGGCCGGATCGACATCCTCGTCAATAACGCCGGAGTCGGCACCGCCGTCCCCGCCGTCAAGGAGTCGCCGGCGAGTTCCGCCGCGTGATCGACCTGAACCTCAACGGCGCCTACTGGGCCGCGCAGGCCTGCGGCCGGCGCATGGAGGCCGGCTCGAGCATCGTCAACATCGCCAGCGTCCTCGGCCTGATCAAGTCCTACGCACCGCAGGCTGCTTACGCCGCGAGTAAGGCCGGCCTGATGGGCCTGACCCGGGATCTCGCCCAGCAGTGGTCGGGACGTCGCGGGATCCGGGTCAACGCCATCGCACCGGGCTACTTCGCCAGCGAGATGACGCAGGATGTGCCACAGGAGCCGCTGATGACCTTCATCCGGCAGACCAGCCCGCTCGGTCGGCTCGGCGCGCAACACGAGCTCGACGCCGCCGTGGTCTTCCTCGCCAGCCCGGCCGCCTCCTACATCACCGGAGCCACGCTCGCCGTCGACGGCGGCATGTCGGGACACTGACCGCGCCGGTGTGATCGGTGTCAGCTGATCGGGTAGCTTCCCCAGGCCTTCGGCCCGTTGCGAACGGCGACCCCGTGCGGCGCGGCGAGGCCGTGGACCATGGCAGGAAGGCCGAGGCGGTGGATCAGAAGGGGATCGCGTCGCCCTTGGCCTTCAAGCCTTCGAAGGTGATCGCGATCAGGGTCTCGGCGATCAGCTCCGGGTGCTTGCGTTCCGATTTCGGCCATTCCGCGGACCGCATGATGGCGCTGAGTACCAGCCGGCGGGAGATGCCCGGGTGCAGGTCGGCGCGGAGCTCGCCGCTGGCCACCGCCGCCGCGAACATGCGGTCCCAGAACGTCGCCGTGGCGACCGTTTTGTGCCAGTAGGCGCCCTGCATGCTCGTGGGCAGCTGCCCGAGGACTCGCACTGCCGAGGCGATGAAGTCATCGGACGAGTGGATCTCGACCGTGAACGCCCGGAGGCAGGCTTCGAGTCGTTCCAGCGGTGTGGCCGATTCCGGTAGTGCCTTCGCCGCTTCATCGGCGACGTCGTTGAGCTTGCCCAGCCCGATGTTGGTCACCTCGTTGACGAGATCGTCCTTCGAATCGAAGTGGTAGTAGAGGCTGCCCGTCTCCATGTTCGCGACCTTGGCGATGTCACTGAGCCGCAGCTCGGCGTAGGTGTGGGTGCGCATCACCTGCGCGGCCGCCGCCAAGATCCGCGACCGGGTCTGCTCGGACCTGGTGCCTCCCGTGGCGGTCCGTCGAGCCTCGGCCTTCTTCATGGTTTCCCCGTCTCACTCGGTGCATCGCGTCTAACGGTGCATCGACAACGATGCGATCTCTCGAGCATACCGGGCCAGTTTGTCTAACTGTGAGTCGGCGCCGACGCTGAGATCACCAGCTAGACACGCTTGACCCTCGCACGATTCTGACTATGGTTAGAAATGTCGAGGCCACGACGAGGTGGCTCGATGACCCGGGAGAGATGCCTATGTCTGAATCGGCCACGCGGGCGGTCGAGCACCTGAGTGCCCGGCTGGATCGGCTTCCCGTCGCGACGAAATCACACAAACGGTGGATCGGGTTGCTGGCCCTTTTCTTCTTTTTCGACAACTTCGACATCGTGGCTTTCTCGAACACCGCACCCGCGATGAAGAGCGAGTGGGGACTGACCGTCGGTGAACTGGCGCTGGCCACGGCGACGCCGTTCATCGGGATGTTCGTCGGGTCGGTGGTCGGGGGCCGGCTGGCCGACCTCTACGGCAGGCGGCCGGTGATGTTGATCATGGTGGTGTTCTACTCGGTGTTGACGCTCGCGATCGCCGCGGCGCCGAACATCGAGACCGTCGCCGTACTGCGCGGAATCGCGGGATTTGGCTTGCAGGCCTTCGTCGGGCTGGCCCTGGTCTTCGTATCGGAGGTGTTCCCACGTCATCTCCGTGGGCGATACATGGGCATGGTGCTCACCCTCGCCACGATCTCGTTGCCGGTGTCGGGTCTGCTTTCTCGCGTGATCGTCCCGCAGGGGGCGGGTATGTGGCGGTGGATCTTCGTGATCGGCGCCCTCGCCGTGGTCGGCGTCATCTACGGAATGGTGCGGTTGCCGGAGTCGCCGAGGTGGCTCATCCTGCGCGGCCGGACCGAGCAGGCGGAACGGGTTGTGTCGGCCCTCGAGGACGAAGCTCGAGCGGCCACGGGTGCCGAGCTCCCGCCGCCGGTGGTCGAGGCACCGGTCAGCGACGGTTCCCTGCGTGAGCTGTTGAAACCTCTGTACGTCAAGCGAATCAGCGTGGCTTCGATCGTCACGGTCGGTGTGATCCTGGTCCTCTACGGATTTGGGCAGTGGTTGCCGACGCTGCTGGTGGAGCAGGGCTACAGCGCCTCCGCCGCGTTGACGACCTACACGATCATCTCGTCGTTCTATGTCGTCGGTGCTTTCCTGGCTTACCTGCTCGTCGACCACATCGAGCGCAAGACGTTCCTGGTCGTGCTGGCCACGATCATGGCCGCCGGACTGGTCGTCTTCGGGTTCGTGGACAGTCCGGTCGTCACGGCGGTGATCGGGTGTGTCGTCGCTTTGGTTCTGCAGACGTGCCTGGCCACGATGTACGTGTACAGCCCGGAGATCTTCCCCACGCACCTGCGCGGAGTCGGATCGGGGCTGACGAACGGTCTTGGCCGGCTGGCGGGGTTCGCCGGTGCGTTCATCATCGCGGCCATTTTCAGTGCTTTTGGCTTTACGGCGGTCTTTTTCTACTTGGCGATCGTCAGCCTGGTGTTCGGCCTCATCTTGTTCCTGCTGGGCGAGCGCACGACGAAACGAGGGCTGGAGGCCATTTCCGAAGGGGCCACCCTGGCCGATGCGGACGCGAAAACGCGCGTGCGCAAGGAAGATGTGCAGCCCAGGAGCCGTTGAGAACCGGTTTTCTGCTCGCAGTGAGAACGGAGTGAAGGGTGTCGATGGGTGGGAATCGCTGGCAGGACTGGATCGGCCGGAAAGGCGAGGTCATCGAGTCAGAATTCTCGGTGAGTGAGGCTAGTATCGCCTATTTTTCCGAGTTCTCCGAGAATGGTCGCCCCGACTACTTCGGTTCCGATCCCATCGCGCCGCCCACGATGTTGATGACGGCGACGCGTGGTTCGGCCTGGCGGCCGGGTCAGGAGGTGGCCGTGCCCTACTACTTCGCGCTCGATGTTCCGCTCGACGCGCCGCACTCGATCAATCTGTCGATCGAATTCGAATTCGGCAAACCGCTCCGGCCGGGAGATCGGGTCAGCCGTCAGAGCACCATCGCCGACATCGTCCCGAAGACGTTGCGGCTCGGTGACGGGTTCATCGTCGTAGAGCACATCGATTACTGGAACCAGAACGGCGAGCGCCTCGGCCGGCTGACGAACTCGCTCTTCCGCTACACGAAGAAGGAGGCTGTCCGCGCATGACGTCCACCACCAGGGAACCCAGCACGGTGTCGTGGGCCGACGTGCGGACCGGCGACGAGCTGCCGTCGGTGAGCCTGCCCGTCGACATGCGGCGACTCGTGCTCGCCGCCGGGGGAGGACGCGACCTGTCCCCCCTGCACTACGACGTCGAGTTCGCACAGGCAGCGGGCAACCGCACGGCCTTCGCGAACACCACCCTCCAGATGGCCTTCGCGAACCGGGTCGTCGACGACTGGGTCGGTAGCGCGGGCCGGCTCGTCGGTCTCAAGCTCCGGATGAAGGCACCGATCTACCTCGGCACCACGATGACCTCGCGGGCGAGGGTGACCGGAACCCGTTCGGACGGCGACGGCGATTTCGCCGACGTCGTACTGGAGATCTTCACCGAGGACGGGTTGTGCACCACAACGGAACTCGTCGTGCGCTTCGAGCATCAGGGCGAGGCGTAGATGTTCGACTTCACCAAGGAGCAACTCGAGTGGCGCGATGCAGTCCGGGACTTCATCGCCGGCTTGGACCCGGGGTCTCGCGCCGAGAACGTCCACGTGGCCTCGGAGCTCAAGGGGGACAACACATGGCTGGCGCAGCTGCGCCGGAAGGGCTGGCTCGGTATCGGCTGGCCTCGCGAGTACGGCGGCCTCGGCAAGTCGATCGTCGAGCAATGGATCCTGATCGATGAGCTGACGGCAGCGGGCCTGCCGAGGCTGGGCGATGGCGTGAACATGATCGGGCCCGCGATCATCGAGGTCGCCAGCGAGCAGATGAAACGGGACTGGTTGCCGCGCATCCTCTCGGGGGAGGTCGAGTTCGCGCTCGGCTACTCCGAACCGGAGGCCGGCACGGATCTGGCCAGGCTGCGTACCCGCGCCGTTCCCGACGGTGACGAATTCGTCATCAACGGTCAAAAGACGTGGAACAGCAGCGGGCACTTCGCGACACACGAATGGCTCGCCGTGCGGACCGATCCGGACGCGCCCGCTCGTGAGGGCATCTCGATCCTGATCGTTCCGATCGATTCCCCTGGCATCACGGTATCCCCGATCTGGACGTGGGGCGGCGCCAGGACCAACGACGTCTTCTTCGACAACGTGCGTGTTCCGCGGGCCAATCTCGTCGGTGAGCTGAACAAGGGCTGGTCCTATGTGATGACCGCGTTGAACCTCGAAAGGTTCGCCATCGGCGGGGTCGGTGAGCTCCGGGCGCAGTTACCCGTCTTGGTCCGCTTCCTCGCATCGACCTTCCGGGGCGGTCGCACCCTCTGGGACGACCCTCGGGTGCGCGAGCGGATCGCGGACCTGGCCAGCCGCTTGCACGCGGCCCGCCTCCTGTCACTGCGCAACGTGCGGTTGATCGACCGCGGCGAGGTGTCGGCGGCCGAAAGCTCGATGGTCAAGGTGTGGGCGTCCGAACTCCGGATGGAGTTCGCCGACACGGTCACCGAGATTCTCGGCGCGGCGGGGCAGCTGACCGCGGGCGATCGCCGGGCACCCTTGCGTGGCGAATACGAGCACCTGTACCGCAAAGCGTCGCACTACCGATTCACCGGCGGTACCAACGAGATCCAGCGGGATCTCATCGCACGCCGTGGGCTCGGACTGCCCCGGCAGAGCGTGGGCCGGCGAGGCTCGCCGACCCCGAAGAACTGAGATGCGAGCCGTGGAAAGGAGAGACCTGTGCGGTTCACCCACACCGAGATGTCGGCCGATCTGCGGGACGCCACCCGGAAGCTGCTGACCCGAGAGTGGTCCGTCGACGCGGCCAAGCGCAGTGCCGCCGGCGAGAACGACGACGCTGAGAAGCTGTGGAAGCATTTCGCCTCGCTGGGCTGGCCGGGTATCGCGGCACCGAGTGCATACGGTGGCGGTAGCGGTAGCCTGCTGGACCTGGCGGCCGTGGCCGAGGAGATGGGCCGAGCGGTCGCGCCCACTCAGCTGTATTCGACCGTAGTGGCCGCCGAGGTATTGGGCGCGTTCGGCACGAAGGACCAGAAGGACGCGTACCTCCGTACGATAGTTGACGGCTCGCTGCGCGCGACGGTCGCACTCGACGAGCCCGCGCTGACGGCGCAGCCCGACGACGTGCCGGTCAGGGCAGTGCGCAACGGCGGCTGGCTGCTCACCGGCACCCGGTGGTTCGTCGCCGAAGCGGTTTCGGCCGACGTCATCCTCATGGCTGCTGCGACCAGCGGAGGACCGGCGCTGTTCATCGTGCCCACGCAGACGGACGGCCTGACGCTGACCCCGCTCGCGACCACATCCGGGCCAGGCCAGGCGGTCGTTACGTTGTCGGGCGTCCGCATCGGAGAAGACCAGATCGTCGGGTCGAAAGGTGCGGGGCCCGCGGTGCTGCGTCGCGCGCGGGAGTGGGCACAGTGCCTGCAACTCGCGGACGTCGTGGGTGTCGGGGCATACGTGCTGGAGAAGACGGTCGCCTATGTGAAGCAGCGAATCGCCTTCGGGGTTCCGATCGGAAGTTTCCAGGCTGTGCAGCACCATCTCGCGAACATGAGCACCGAGCTGGACTGTGCCGAGATGCTCGCGTTCGAGGCCATCGAGTTGGTGGACCGTCGCGACCCCGCGGCCACCATCGCATTGGCGCGGGCGCAATCCTTCGCGCCGGCCGCCGTCAAGCGCGCCACGCTCACCGCGCACCAACTCCACGGCGGCGCCGGCGAGGTGCTCGAGGACGACCTGTACCTCTACTCGAACCGGGCGAAGCGGGCCGAGCTGACATGGGGAACCCCGCCGGAGCACCTGGCGAGGGTGGCGGAGGAACTCGCGGCGGAAGCGGGTGTGTCATGAGTCTTGACGGCAAATGTGCGTTCATCACCGGGGCGGCGAGCGGGATCGGCCAGGGTGTCGCTGTCCGGACGGCCGCTCGCGGGGCACATGTCGTATGCGCCGATATCCAGGACGCGTCCGTCACCGTGAAGATGATCCAGGAGGCCGGCGGATCCGCCGAGCCGGTGCTGATTGACGTCTCCTCGGCGCAGGATTGGACCGAGGCTGTTTCGGCGGTGGTGGGCCGGACCGGGCGCCTCGACCTGCTGGCCAACGTGGCAGGAATAACGCCGGGAGCAAGCGGATCCGCGGGCGACACGGTGCTGAATCTGGACGAGGCCACGTGGTCACGCGTTCTGGACATCAACCTGAAAAGCGTTTGGCTGGGGATGAAGGCCGTCATTCCGCACATGAGAGAGGCCGGCGTGGGGCGCATCGTCAATACGAGCTCCATCTCGGCGCTGCGGGGCATGCCCGGCATGGCCGCCTACGCCGCGTCCAAAGGCGGAATTCAGGCGCTCACACAGCAGGCCGCGGCGGAATACGCCGCCGACGGAATCCTTGTCAACGCCATCGCTCCGGGCATGATCCTGACGCCGGTGAAGCTATCCAATGTGGACATTTTTCAAGAGGTGGCCGCGGAAAAGCATCTCGTCCCGAGACTCGGTGAGGCCACCGAAGTCGGCGATGTGGTCGTCTTCCTTTTCGACGAGGCGACCTTCATGACAGGGCAGGTGCTACCGGTCGACGGTGGCTGGACCGCGCGGGGGTGAGCACGAGATGACCGATCGCAGATCACGGCACAACGTGGTGAACGACTACTTTCGCCTGCTGTGCGAGGGAAAACCCGAGCAGGTCGTGAAGTTGTTCGCGTCGAACGCGGTTGTCCGTCCGTCGCCGATGCCGGAGACCGGACCAGTGCGCGGACGAGACGAGTTGATCGCACTGTATCGCGGCATGCTCAGCAAGCCGGTGGTGTTCTCCAGTATCCGGTTCCACGACACCGCGTCGACCAGTGTCGCTGAGGTCGAGGTCGATGTGGGCGCGGGAAATCCCCCGGCGGCGATAGTCGACGTTTTTGATATCGACGACTCAGGGCTGCTCGCGAGAATGGGCGTCTACAAACGGTCCTAGCGCACACCCCAGCGATAGTGATGTCTACCGAGAGAAAGCGAGTTCACCGTGGCTTTTCCTGGTCGTGGCGCCGCGATCGTCGGCGTCTACCTGACAGAGCAAGCGAAGAAAATCGAGGGGCGGACCAGCACCGAACTTCAGATCGAGGCTGTCAAGGGCGCGCTGGCCGACGCCGGCCTGTCGGTCAAGGATGTCGACGGTATCGCGACGATGGACAAGGCATCCCCGGTCAGCGGCTCCTATCATCCCCACCACTACTGGGCCGAGCAGCTCGGACAGCTTCCGATGAGCCTCATCGAGACCGGCCAGGGGGCCGGCGCGATGGCGAAAATGGCGGCCGCCGTGAGTGCCGGGCTGGCCGACACCGTTGTCTACGTGTCGGGTAAGGCCGGCGAGGGCATCAACCCGGCACGCAAGGCGGTCCCGAAGAAGGCACCGCGGGTCGGGGAATGGCAGTACAGCATCACCGGTGGGACGCACCCGGCGTGGTACGCGGCGTGGGCGCGCCGGTACATGCACGACTTCGGCGTCACGAGTGCGCAGCTGGCGGAGGTGGCGGTCGCCGCACGACACCACGCCACGCTCAACCCGGAGTCGCTCATGGGCTCGAAGGGCGAGCTGACGATCGACGACGTGCTCAACTCCCGCATGATCGCGGACCCGCTGCACCTGCTCGACTGCTGTCTGGACAACGACGGCGGCTATGCGCTGGTGATCACCTCCCTCGATCGGGCCCGTGACCTCAAGCAGAAGCCGGTGCAGATCCTCGGTGGAGCCGAGTGGTACGGAATGGACTACTACCTCAACATTCCGCATCCCTGGATCAACCCCGAAGGGTCGGCGGTGTCCAAGGCCGCGGACCGTGCCTTCGGCATCGCCGGTGTCTCCCGCGACGACATCGACGTCGCCGGGCTGTACGACTGCTTCACCATCACCACCATCCGCGATATCGAGGAACTCGGCTTCTGCAAGGTCGGCGAAGGAGCCGACTTCGCCCAGGACGGCAACATCCGGTTGGGCGGCCGGCTGCCGGTGAACACCCACGGCGGGTTGTTGTCCTGCAGCCACAACGGCATGGGCGGGCCGGCCGGCCTGCACACGATCGAGGTTGTTCGCCAGCTGCGGGGCGGGAACGTGGAGCCGGAGCGGCAGGTGGACGGCGCCAGGCTGGGCGTCACGCTGTCGCAGGGCATGTCCGTGCACGGCGGTGGTGGCGTGCTCGTGCTGGGTGTCGACTGAGAGCAACCGACCACAACAGTTTGGAGGAGCAGACGATGACCGCGACCTATGTCCGACCATTGCCCACCATCTCGCCGCAGAACCAGGTCTTCTGGGATGGCTTGAAGGAGCGGAAATTCCAAGTGCCCCGCTGCGACTCGTGCGGTGCCTGGAACTGGAGCCCGTACCCGGCCTGCCGGGAATGCCTGTCCACCGACCAGACCTGGACCCAGGTCAGTGGACGGGGAACCGTGTACAGCTTCGCGATCGTCACCCGGGCCCCTTCGGCATTCGCGGACATCGCGCCGTACGTGTGGGCGTGGATCGAACTGGAGGAGAAGCCGCGCACGATGCTCGTGCAGGCGAACGTCATCAACTGTGACCCGTATGCATTGAAGATCGGGGACCCGGTGCGGATCGCCTTTGAGGACGTTCCGGGGGAGGACATCACGCTCTACAAGTTCGAGCCGGCCGGCCATGAGTGAGGCGACCGGCAGCGCGTTCGCCATTCTGGACGGCGTTCGGGTGCTCGACCTCAGCCGCATCATCGCCGGTCCCTACGCGGCGCAGATGCTGACCGACTTCGGCGCGGAGGTCATCAAGGTCGAGCGACCCGGTATCGGAGACGATGCCCGGCAGTACGGACGAGGGATCGCCGGAGGTCGTCCAGTCAGTCCCGCCTTCGGTGCGCTCAACGCAGGCAAGCGCAGTGTCTGTCTCGATCTCCGATCGGAGGAGGACCGGGCGATTCTGTTCCAGCTCGTCGATTCGGCCGACGTACTGATCCAGAACTTCCGTCCCGGTCTGGCCGAGAAGCTCGGGATCGACGCGGAGACCCTGCGCACCCGCAACCCGAAACTGGTGTACTGCACCGTTTCGGGCTTCGGGGAGACCGGTCCGTTGCGGATGAGGACCGCCGTCGACGCCGTGGGCCAAGCCTACGGGGGCTTGATGGGGATCAATGGGGAGGACGGACGCCCGCCGGCGCGGGTCCCCGTGCCCATCGCCGATCTGGCTTCGGGCCTCAACGCGACGATCGCGATCCTGGCCGCGTTGCTCCGGCGCGCGAAGACCGGTCGCGGCGCCACTGTCGGCGTGTCCCTGCTGGAAAGTGTCGTCGGCCTGATGAGCCATCACATCACCGAGACGCTGATCACCAAGGTTCCGATGCGGCGCATGGGGTCGCGCACCCGCGTCGGCGTGCCGAACCAGGCGTTCCAGACCTCGGACGGTTGGGTCATGCTGTCGGCGACCAACGACTCCATGTGGCGCGTCTGCGCCGGAGCGCTCGGAAACGCCGCGCTGGCTGACGATCCGCGCTTCAGGACGCAGGCCGCGCGAGCCGAGCACGAGGACGAATGCGCGGACGAGGTGGAAAAGCTGACCTCGGCGCTGAGCACGACCGAGGTGTTGGAGAGGCTCGAAGTGGTCAACGTGCCATGTGCGCCGTTGCTGACGATCGAGGAGCTGATGCGGGATCCGCAGATCGAGGCACTCGGATTGATGACGACGGAGGATTATATGGGCGTAACCGTTCCGGTGGTCGCCGGCCACTTCCGCCTTGATGGCGAGCGATCGCGGCCGGGCCGCGTACCAGAGCTCGGTGAGCACACCGGCGAGGTCCTCGCCAGGCTCGAGCCGGACCGCGGGGTGGTGCGGTCGTGAGAGATGCTGCGATCGAGCGAGCCCGGGACTTCGTCAGGCGCGACCACCTATTGCTGATCGGCGGTCAATGGCACAAGCCGCTCTCCGGTGCCAGCATGCCAGTCTTCGATCCGTCGACCGGCGAGATCGTCACGCACGTCGCCGAAGCCGGGGTCGCGGATGTAGACCAGGCCGTGCGTGCCGCGCGGGCAGCGTTCGACGACGGTCCATGGTCCAGGATCAAGGCTCGCGACCGGTCGAGGCTCCTGCTCCAGCTGGCCGCGGGGCTGGATTCGGCCGGAGACGAGATGGCCGTGATCGAGACGATCGACAACGGTCGCCCGCTGCGGCTCAGCCGGAGTGAGCACGTCGGCAACGCGGTCGAGATCTTCGAGTACTACGCAGGCTGGGCGACGAAACTGTCGGGTGAGACGCTGGATGTGTCGGCTCCGGGGGAGCACCTCGCGTACACGGTCCGGGAACCGGTCGGGGTCGCCGGACTGATCACCGCGTGGAACGTGCCGCTGCAGATCGCCGCCATGAAGCTGGCGTGCGCGCTGGCCGCGGGATGCACGGCGGTACTCAAACCCGCCGAGCAGACCCCGTTGTCGGCGCTGCGCCTGGGGGAGCTGGCCGAGGAGGCGGGCTTCCCGCCTGGGGTGATCAACATCGTCACCGGCCCCGGCCCGGTCGCCGGCGCGGCGCTAGTCGACCACCCGGGCGTCGACAAGATCTCCTTCACCGGCTCGGTCCCGACCGGTCAGGCGATTCTCCCGGCGGCGGCGGGAAACCTCAAGCGCGTGACGCTTGAGCTCGGCGGAAAGTCACCCGTCATCATCTTCCCGGATGCCGACATGGAGACGGCGATCCCGGCGGCGGCGTCAGCCGTGTTCCACAATTCCGGTCAGGTCTGCGCCGCCGGCACCCGGCTGTTCGCTTCGACCGTGTGGTAGAAGGGATCGGCACCGTGGCCGGCAAGCTGCGGGTCGGCCCGGGGCTGGACGAGACCAGCGACCTCGGTCCGGTGGTCTCGCGCGATCAGCTGGAGCGGGTTCTGGGATTCATCGCGGCGGGGCGGCACGACGATGCCGTGGCCGTGGTCGGTGGTTCGGCGCTGCCACGCCCCGGGTACTTCGTCGAACCGACGGTGCTCGCCGGCGTCCGGCCGGACATGTCCGTCATGCGCGAGGAGATCTTCGGCCCCGTGTTGTGCGCGATGCCCTACCAGGACGAGGACCTGGACAAGCTCGCGGCGGCGGCCAACGACACGATCTACGGGCTGAGTGCGCGGATTTTCACCCGGGACAGCGGCAAGGCACATCGGCTTGCCCGCCGGATCAGGGCGGGATCGATCCGGATCAACGGCGGTGCGCCCGACGTCGCCGTCCCGTTCGGCGGTTTCAAGCAGTCGGGCTGGGGACGGGAAGGAGGGTATGCCGGCGTCGAAGGCTTCACCGAGGTCAAGACGGTCATCACCAAGCTTTCGTGAACGCTTGAGGCGACATTGGAGGGTGGAGAATGGGAATGAGGGGTCTCGCGGGCAAGATCGCGATCGTCACCGGCGCCGCCGGTGGGATCGGATCCGCCGCCGTGGCGCGATTGCTGGCGGAAGGCTGCCGTGTCGTCGCTGTCGACCTCGACGAGGACGACATCGTCAAGGCCTGCGGCGAGGTCGACGGCGACAGGTTCGTGGCCGTCGCCGCGGACGTGTCCACTCCGGATGGTTGTGCTGCCTACGTCAAGCAGGCCGTACACCGTTTCGGTGCGGTGCACCTGTTTTTGAACAACGCCGGGATCATGGGTGTGCGAATGCCGATCGTCGACATGCCGGTGGCGGAGTTCGATCGCATCATCGCCGTCAACCTGAGAGGCGTCTTCCTTGGCCTGCAGGCGGTGATCCGGCAGATGATCGCTCAGGGCGAGGGAGGAGCGGTCGTCAACACTTCGTCGGCGGGCGCGCTCAGGCCGTACGTGAATTCCGCGGGCTACGGGACGTCGAAGAACGGTGGCATCAGCCTGACCAAGGTCGCCGCCCTGGAGAACGGGTCGCACGGAGTCCGGGTCAATGCCGTGTGCCCAGGCTCGACCGCGACACCGTTGCTCACGGCCGCGTTCGGGGCGGAAGGCGCCGAGAAGTCCGGCGACCACCTCCCGCTTGCGAGGGTCGCGTCGCCGGATGAGATCGCGGCGTTGATGGTCTACCTGCTCAGTGACGATGCCAGCTACCAGACCGGCGGCGTGTACACCGTGGACGGTGGCCTCATGCTCACCTGAAACCCGAAGATTCCTACCGCTCATGGGCCATGCTCACGTGATCCGGGTGCAAGGCGTCCAGGCTGGCCGCACCGAGCAGCCGCATGGTCGTGGTGATCTCGTTGGCCAGGATCTCGACCGCACGGGCCACACCGCGCTGGCCACCGGCCATGAGACCGTACAGGTACGCGCGGCCGATCAGGCAGGCGGTGGCGCCGAGAGCCCGCGCGGCGACAATGTCGCCACCGCTGAGGACACCACTGTCCACATAGATCTCGGCTCGGTCGCCGACTTCCTTGACAACGCTGGGAAGTAGTTCGAGCGGTGCGGGCACGCGGTCGAGTTGGCGCCCGCCGTGGCTCGACAACACCAGGGCGTCGGCGCCGTTGTCGGCCAGTCGAATCGCGTCCGGCAGCGTCTGGACGCCCTTCACGATGAGCGGGCCCGGCCAGCGTTCCCGCACCCATGCGAGATCGTCGATGGTGGCGCTGGCGTCGAAGAGTCGGCCGGCGAGATTGCCGAGTACCCCATCCGAGGTCGCCAGGGACGCGAACCTGAGTGGTTCGGTGGTGAGCAGGTTGAACCACCAGGCGGGGTGCCTCGCGCCGTCGATGAGGGTACGCAGGGTGAGCGTAGGCGGGATGGTGAGACCGTTGCGGGCGTCGCGTAACCGCGCGCCCGCCACGGGCGTGTCGACCGTGAGGATGAGGGCCTCGTAGCCGGCGTGGCGGGCCCGCGCGATGAGCTGCTCGCTCGCTTCCCGGTCCCGCCAGAGATACAGCTGGAACCACTTGCGCGCGGTGGGTGCCGTCGCCGCGACGTCTTCGACCGACGTGGTGCCCATTGTGGACAGTGCGTACGGCACACCGGTGTCCTGCGCTACGCGTGCCACCGCTCGCTCGCCCTGATGGTGCATCATCCGGGTGAAGCCGGTCGGAGCGAAGACGAACGGCCACGACGCGGGCTTTCCCAGAATCGTCGCGCTCGTATCGACCTGGGAGACGTCTTGGAGTACCCGGGGATGAAATCGCACTTGAGCGAACGCCTCGCGTGCGCGAGCGAGGCTTATCTCGCTCTCTGCGGCGCCGTCGGTGTACTCGAATACCGCGCGCGGCGTGACGGAACGCGCGACTGCGCGAAGGTCGGCGATGCTATGGGCTTTACCGAGTCGACGGGCGACTGGATCGAGGCGGATCGGCGCTGGTCGCAGCAGTTCTCGCAGATATTGCCAACGTGGCCACTGCCGCTTCGTCATCGCGAGTTTCCTTCGCTCGTGGATGCTGCCGGTGGCCAGGTGTAGCAGATGTCGGTCTGATCGTGTGCGAAGCCGAGTGTGCGGCACATGTTCACCAATTTCTCGTCGGCCGGGTTCACGTAGATCTCGGCGATCTGTGCTTCGCGGTCACGTGAACAGGCCAGACCACGCGCCAGCAATGCCAGCGCGGTCTCCCTACCCTGCTCGGCGGCTCTGATCGCCAGTGTCCGGATCGAGCTGACCCCCGGCGCGACGTCGTCGTGGGACACGGCCAGGGCGCCAACGATGCCGCGTGATTTTCGCAATGCCACGAAGAACTGTGCGGAACGGATATCGGGTTCCGGGCGGGGCTGGCTGCAGGGGACACGGTTGCGGATCGCGGCGACCAAGTCCGTCACTTCCTCGGCCAGACCCGGCTCGTCCGCCGAGACTGGCCGGACAACGACGTCACCTGCCTGCGCTGGTAGCGGTGATGTGTCGAGTCCGGGCCCGGTCAGGGGGCGGCACAGCCGCCACAGCCGATGCGAATCCGTCGCGCCGAAGCGGGCCGCCATGCGTTGTGCCGCCGGATGGCTCCCGTGTGCCCAGGCCTGCACGCTCACGACACCCGTGGCGGACCAGCCGGCACCGGCGCTGGTATCGAGTGCGAGCAGCTCGAACAGCAGGGTGGCGATGCCCAGGGAGCGAAACTCCGGCCGCACCACGACGTGCGCGGTTCCCGTATCGTGCACGCACGAGACGTCGAGCCGGAGATACGTCACGAGTGGCTGTGCCGGCCAGCGCCGGTTGTGCGTGAGGCGAGTCAGCAGGTGGTAGGTGCGGGGCTCTGGATCGAACAGCCGTGACCCGGTGCCGCCGGCGCGTCTCAAGGTGACCTTGGAGAATCCCATCTCCTGGTCGAACGCCGCCGCGCTCGCCACGAGGTCGGCGACCTCGCGCTCGATGGGCGGGTCAAGGCGGTCTAGCCATTCGTAGCCGATCACGACGGTTTCCCCACGGCGGCGGCGCGGAGCAAGTGTTTCTGGATCTTGCCCGAGGCTGTTCGCGGGAGGGCGTCGACGATACGCCATTCCGTGGGGATCTTGGCTTTGGCGAGGTCCTGGGTGAGCATGAAGCTCGCGAGTTGTTCGGGTGTGGGTGGGGGTGTGCGGGGGCGCGGCACGACGAACGCGCACACTGCCTCGCCGAGGCGCTCGTCCGGAACGGGGATCACCGCGGCGGCGGCGACACCGGGGTGGCGATGCAGGACATGCTCGATGTCCACGCTGGAGAACTTCTCTCCGCCGCGGTTGATGATGTCCTTGGCTCGTCCGGTGATCCGCACCCACCCGTCGGCGGTGACGAAGCCGATATCGCCGGTGTCGAACCAGCGCTCGGCATTGAACTGGGCGCGATTGAGTTCGGGGTCGGTGTACCCGAGCGCCAGCTGGGTGCCGCGGATGGTGATGACCCCCTCCGCCCCGGGCGGCACCGGCCGCCCGGCCTCGTCCACGACACGCGCTTCGGCGTTGTCGGCGAGTTGCCCATCCCAACGGGCGCGCCGTTTGAGCGGCGCGTCCCGTGGTGCGAGCGTGACCACCCCGGCGGCTTCGGTCATGCCGTAGGTCCGCGCGGCCCACATACCCAGGGCCTGCGCCCGCTCGATCAGCTCCGGGGCGGTATTGGCGCCGCCACTGACGAAGAAGTTCAGCACGTGCAGCCCCTCGACGCGGCGCCGCTCGTATTCCTCCACCATGTCCTTGAGGAACACCGCCGCCCCTAGCGACCAGGTGACCCGCTCGTCGTGGATCACCCGCACCGCGGCCGCGACCTCCCAGCGGGGCAGGAGCACTGCCCGCGCCCCACATGTCAACGGCACCAGCAAGGCCGCCAGCAGACCCGCGATATGGGCCACCGGCGCCAGAGCGAGGCCGGTATCGGCTTCGCCGATACCAAGACGATGCCGGAACTGCTCCGCGCCGAAGATCACCGACCGCGAATGCAACCGCACCCCCTTCGGCGCGGAGGTCGACCCCGACGTATAGAGGCGCAGGCACTCCTGCTCGGGTGCGGAGGGATCCGGCAGGGTCAGCCCCGGAACCGGTGTTTCTCGCCCTGGCAGCGGTTCCCACTCGCCACGCGGCCCGTCGTCGTCGACAAGATACCGCGCCATCGGTTCAATACCGGCGGCGGCCAGGCAGGAATCCAGTTCGTCGGCAAGGCAACGCTCCGCCAATCGGACCGCCGTCACCACCGCCGCGGGCCGGCAGTCCCGCACGATCGTCTTCAACTCGTGCGTCCGGTAGATCGCCACCACCGGCACCGCGACCGCCCCGATCCGCCACGCCGCTGCCGACACGGCCAGCACCTCGATCCGGTTGACCAGCAACATCATCACGCGGTCTCCGCGCCCAACGCCCCGCGAGACCAGGTCCGCGGCGATCGCGCCAGCCCATTGGTGCAGACCGGAGAACGTCAACGTGATCTCCCCGAACCGCGCGCATTCACGATCCCCCCACCGGGCCGCGGCCACGGCGGTCAACTCACCAACGCGGTCGACACCCACTCCGGCGGGGGCGCTCATGCTTGCCAGCCGCCCGCTTCGAGCAGGCGGGCGATCTCGCGATGAAAGATGTGGTTCACGGTTTCGTTGCGTCCCAATACGAGCGGTCCGGCACTCCGGCTTTCCATCGCGCTCTGCGAGCCCCGCAGCAAGGGGAAGTCCTCACCGTGCAAGACGGTCAGCAGGATCTTCCAGTTCTTCTCCCAGAGAGCGTGCCAGGCATCGTTGTCCAGTTCGGTGTCCTCGGCGCGGGGGACCAGCAGGCGCATCTCCATTCGGGAGCGACCTGGTTCGGCCGGATCCGGACGGAACGTCAGCAACTCGCAGTGGTCTCGCTGGCGGATCAGTGTGCTGTTGGGGAGGAGCAGATGGTTGTCCGTCACGTGGGCCGCGAGGTTCGCGTTCCCTGGATCTTCGGCCAGCCAACGGTCGATCGTCTTGCGCAACGCGGCGAACCGGCAATGGCGGCCGAAGTCCTCGACCGTCATGACGTTGGTATGGATGGCCTTGCCCGCGGTGTTGGGGTGCGCGTACTGCAAGTGGTAGACGTCGATGAAGGCGTCCTGCATGATCTTCCAGTTGGTCGGCTCGTCATAACCTTCGGCGCGAAAGCACGTCAGCTCGTCCATCCGGTAGCCGCGCAGGGTCTCGTCCATTTCGGGGCCGAGCCACGCCGCGACATCGATCTTCGCTTCGGCCGCGTCGACGATCCAGATGAAACCGTGACGTTCCTCGGTGGGAAGCTCGATCAGCCCGTGCTGCGACCGGTCCATGTCGCCGAAGGTGTTCTCCCGCGTGATGGCGCGCAGCGCACCGTCAGGATCGTAGGACCACCGGTGATAGCCACAGGAGAACAGCCGGCAGCTCCCCGAAGCCCGTGGCTCGAGCAGGGCGCCCCGATGCCGGCAGATGTTGACGAAGCTGCGCACGCCGCCGTCTCGTTGCCGGACCACGAGCACCTTGTTACGAGGCATCTGCAAGGTGATGAAGTCGTTCGGGTTCGGGATCTCCGAGCCATGCGCGACGATCGACGGAACGGTGCCGAAGATCAGTTCTCGCTCACGGTGTGCGAGTTCCGGATCGGTGTACCCGGACGGAGTGAAGGACCTGATTTGCGAATAGGTGTCCGTGGTCTTGTTGCGTAAGTGGCCGAGCGCGCGCTGGACCCGGTCCTCGAGTGCCGAGTTTGGTGGAATCATCTCATTCTCCATCGCAAGCTGATGAAATTGCCGAGCAGGACAACATGAGTTTCGCGATGATAGAATCTTCCACATTGAAGATTTGGTAGTGCGGCCTGCCCGCTTAACTATAGCGGACAGGCCGCACTACCAAGTCACTATTCCTCGTAAAATCTGGAAACGCCGGCCGTGACGCCGCGGAAATTGCGTCGTAACCATTTCGTGGAGCCGTTCCTATGCGGTGCCAGGGATACCGGCGACCGCCTGGATCTCGATCAGCAGGCCGGGTAGCACGAAACCCGCGATCAGTGTCGTGCGCGCGGGCGGATCAACCGGGAACCTACGCTGGTAGATCCTGTTCCACGCGGGAAAGTCACCTGCGTTCGCGAGGAAGCATTCCAGGCGCAGTACATGACTGAGGTCGCTGCCCTGGCTTCGGAGCAGCTCGTCCAGTTCGCCGATCGCCAGCGTCGCTTGCTCTTCGATATCGCGGCCAAGCACCTCGTGGTTGCCCGGATCGACGGGTGCGATTCCTGAGCAGAACAGCAGATCGCGCCAGCGCACCGCGGCGGATATCGGTGCCGCACCCGCGCCGGCCGGAATCACGACTCGGGCCGTCATCCTCGCCTCACCGCCGGTTGAAGCGCGCTGCCGTCCAACGACACGACGTCCGGACGTCCCAGCAAGGTCATGACATTCACCATCTCGTCCCGCAGTAGCTCGAGCATGCGAAGGACACCATTTTGGCCGCCCGCCGCCAACGCCATTGCTATCGGCCGGCCGAGTACCACGACATCCGCGCCGAGTGCGAGCGCCTTCACGATATCGGCGCCACGCCGTATTCCGCTGTCGAGCGCGATATCCACCTCGGCGCCGACCTCGGCCACGATCTCGGGCAACTGGTCAAGCGAAGCGGGGGCACCGTCGAGTTGGCGTCCGCCGTGGTTGGACACGAGGATCGCGCTCGCGCCGGCGCTGACCGCGGCGCGAGCCTCCTCCGCCGTGAGAATTCCCTTGGCCATAAAGGGAAGTTCGGCCTGTGCGAGGACGTCGGCCACTCGATTCCAGGTCCACTGCCGTTGCGGGTTGAGGAAATGCCCGGCGAATTCAGCCCCGTGCGCCGTGTAGTTGCCGGTGACCAGGTCGTGTCGCGGGCCGTAACGGTTGCGCCGGTTGCGCTCCCGCCAGCCGCCGGCGGGGCAGTCGCAGGTCAGGCAAAGAGCGGAGTAACCCGCGTCGGCTGCCCTGCGTGCCATCCGCAACACGTCCGTGTCGGTTCCCATGGGATGTAGCTGGAACATCCGGGCCGCTTCGGGCGCGGCCTTGGCGACGGCTTCGAGCGAGAAGGAACTGGCCTCGGGAACGATCGACCACGTGCCTGCCCGCTGATTGGCCCGCGCGACCGCGCGGTGCCCCTCGGGATCGAACAGCCTGTCGGCGCCGAAAGGCGCGCTGAGTACCGGCAACGACAGTGGCAGGCCGAGAAAGGTCGTGTTGGTCGTCGGCTCCGCGATGCCGGTCAGCAGCTTGGGGCGAAACTTCCAGCTCGTGAACGCCGCGCGGTTGTCGAGCAGGGTCACCTCGTCGCCGGAGCCGCCGTCGAGGAAGTCCCACACGTGCGAATCCAGTGCCGCCCTGGCGGCTTCCTGGATCTCGCTGATGGTGGCGAACCGGGCGCCGAGATCGTGTTCGGACAGTCCGGCGAACCCCTCGGGTAGTTCGCCATCCGCCGCGACCCTGGTTTCGATGATCTTCTCGCCGTTGAGCTCGGTACTCATGCGCTTTCCTCCAGCAACATCCGGTCGCTGACCACGTCGCCAGCGCCGGTAATGTGACCGACCAGTTCCGGCACGGTCAGGCGCGCCTTTTCCTCGGCATCGAAATCCGCGATGACCCGGCCACGGCTCATGACGAGCAGCCGGTCGCCGACCGTGATCGCGTGTTCCATGTTGTGCGTGACCATGATCGTCGTGCAGGCGAGGCGCCGGACCAGTCCCACTGTCAGGTCCAGGACCCGGCTCGCCGTGCCGGGGTCCAGCGCGGCGAGGTGCTCGTCGAGCAGTAGTACCTCGGGGCTGGTGAGGGATGCCATGACCATCGTCAGGCTTTGCCGCTGGCCCGCAGACAGCAGGCGGACGGGATCATGGAGGCGGTTTTCCAGCCCCAGCCCGAGGTTTGCCAACGGTGCCCGCATCTGCTCGCGGCGCTGACGCGTCGTGGCCAACCGGAGCCCACGGCGGCGTCCGCGAGCCATGGCCAGCGCGAGGTTCTCCTCGATGCTCAGTTCGGGGACGGAACCGGCGTGCGGATTGTCGAAGACCCGGCCGATCCTGCCGGCCCGCCGGTGCTGGGGCTGACGGGTGACATCGGTTCCGGCGATGACAACCCGGCCAGTGGTCGGCCGTACCGCGCCGGACACCAGTTGGATGAATGAGCTCTTTCCGGCGCCGTTCGACCCGACGACGGTGACGAACTGACCGGAGGGGATCGTGATATCCAGACCAGCCACGGCGACGACTTCGGTCGTGGTTCCCTCGTTGTACACCAGGCGCACGGCCCGCATTTCCAACATGAAAGGCTCCTTCATCAGGACGCGCGCGTCAGCTGCGGCGCGGCGTCGTCCGGGGACGGGCCGCGGCGTGCGCGCCGTCCGAGTTCGGTGAGGCGTTCGCTGATGCCACGCCCGGCGAGCTGCGCGCCGACCGCCAGGATCAGCGTCACGGCGGTGACGAGTTTGAGGTCCGTGGCGGCCAGGCCAAGGCGCAGCGCGAGCACGATGATCAGGCGGTAGGCCACTCCGCCGACGAGCACCGCGATCATGGCGCGGCCCACCTTCGAGGGAGTGGGCCGCAGCAACAGTTCGCCGAGCAGGACCGCACCCGCGCCGGCGATGAGTGTGCCGGTGCCGGCGTTGACGTCGACGAATCCCTGGACCTGCACCGTGAGCGCGCCGGCGAGCGCGGTCAACCCGTTGGCGATGGCCAGGGCGATGGCGACCACGACCGTGCGGCTCACGCCTTGAGCCGTGGCCATGACCGGGTTGACGCCGGTGGCGCGAATCGCGAGGCCGATCTCGGTTCGCAGGAATACCAGGAGCACGCCGAGCACGACCGCGTCGATGGCGAGCAGCGTGCCGGCGACGGCCAGGTCGGCGGCCGGCCCGTCGAGATCGGCGAACGGTGCGAAGATGCCGCTGTCACCGAGCAGGCTCAACGTCGGCACGTTCATGACGCGCAGGTTGATGCTGAACAAGCCCATCGACATCACCAGGCCGGCCAGCAGGATGGGGATCTTGAAGGCGACGTGCAGGCTCGCGGTCAGTAACCCGCTCAACGCGCCCGCGATGACACCGAGGAGCACGGCCGGGACGGCTGGAACTCCGTTGAGTGCGGTGACGGCCGATACGGCCGCGCCGAGGGTGAACGAGCCGTCGACGGTCAGGTCGAAATCGTTGAGGATGCGGAAGAGCAGGTATATGCCGGCGATGCCGGTGATCATCGGCAGTCCGGTCACCAGTGTGTCGAGCGCGATCTGTCCCATTTGGCGTTACCCCACCCCGGCCGGCAACTGGACGCCGAGCTGCGCCGCCGTGTCCTTGTTGACCGACCATTCGATCTTGTCGGGCTTGGCGAACGGGACGTCGCCCGGCGCCGCGCCGAGTGCGACCTTCGCGGCGACCTGTCCCGCGTGCACGCCCAAGGTCTGGTAGTCCGGGCCGATCGAGGCGAGTACGCCCGGCACGGTGGCGTCCCCGCCCACCAGGAAGAGCCGCTGCTTGGCATCCAGTGCATGTTTGCCGATCGGTGCGAGACCGCTCGTCGCATCGGCGTCGGGGCCGATGACGATCGTGTCGGCGCGCCCGGCAAGGGAACGCGCCGCGGCGTCCACATCGGACGATGACGCGATCGTCGCCTCGACGGGCGCTGGGAGTCCCTTCGCGGCCAAGGTGGCCTCGAGTGCCTTGACCCAGACCTGGCTGTTCTCGTTCGACGGGTTGTAGATGGTGGCCACCTTGCTCGCGGGAGGCTGCACCTTGCTGATCTCGTCGAGGATCAGCGACGGATCGATGTAGTCGATGCTTCCGGTGACGTTGCCGCCGGGATGCTCGAGGCTTGCGGCCACCTTGCTGCCCACTGGATCGCCCATCGCCACGGCGATGATCGGCTTCTTCGTCTCCGCTTTGGCCTGCGCGAGGACTGCCGGCGTGCCAACCACCTCGATCATGTCGACGTCGGCGCGGGCGAACTTTCGCGCGATGCTCTGCACGAGGTTCTGGTCACCCTGCGCGTTCTCGGTCTCGAACTCGACCTGGTCGGCTCGCCAGCCGGTCGCCGCGAGGAAACCGGATTCGAAACCGGCCTTCATCTGCTCGATGAGCGACGACGAGACCATCAGGAACACGCCGACCTTGTAATGTTTGCCGCTGGTGCCGGCGGAACTCGAACCGCTCGAGGTGCTACAACCCGTCACCAAAGCCACGCAGAGGAGGATGCCGAGGGCCACCGAGCGGGTGAAACCACCGCGCGCCGGGGGACCAGTTAGATGCGAATACGTTCTCATGTAAGTAGAGTGAAGAGGTACTGTTACTCCCGGATGAACGGTGAGGCCGGGGATGGTTACGCGCTACCGCAAGGTGTTTCGGGCAGGTATCGCGTTCCGACGGCCGCCCAGCCGAGTACTGGTGGATGACCATGGTTGAGGGGCGCGCGCGGCGCCGCACCCGCAGTGACACTCTTGCCACGCGCAAGACATTGGTCGTCGCGGTCGCGGAGTTGATCGCGGAGCGGGGTACCGATTTCCAGCTCGCGGACGTGGCGAAGCGCGCGGGAACGAGCACGGCGACGGCCTATCGCCATTTCGCGACCAAGGAGGCCGCCATCGAGATGGCCTTCGCGGCGTGGATCGACGACCTGCTCGGCGCGATCGCCACCGCCGCCGAGGGGCTGCACGGCTGGGCGCGCGTACGGGCCGTGTGTGACGCCTGGGTAGCGGCGGCCGTGCATTTCGCGCCCGCGACCGCGCGACTGCGCTCGTCCGTGGGTCTGCTGCGCCGGCTGGAGGATGAGGACCACGTCGTGACGCAGGTCTGGAAGCTGCTGGAACCGATCCTGGGCGAGCTGATCGAGCGGGAACTGATCCCCCCGCACGACAAGGAGTTCCTGTTCTTGTGCTGGAACAGCCTTTTCGACGAACGCAATCTGCTCGACCTGCACGGCACCATGGGATGGCCGGTCGAGCGGATCAGCCGGACACTCGGCGACGCGCTGGTGGCCGTGCTGAGCCACCCGCCAGGGGGGCTGCGGGAGAACTCGCGGTAACCCGGTTCAGCCTCGCCCGGTGGTGATTCTTTCGAGCTGCCCCAAAGTCACGGGGCGGTGCGGCAGATCCGTGTTGGCGGCTCGAAAGCCCGCCATGATGACGTCCAGGTGGCGTTGCCAGGCGTCCGGCGCGATCGTGCCCGCCGTTTCGATGACTCCACGCAGGGACCAGATGGCCAGCGCGACATCGGTCACGGTCAGCTGATCGTTGGCGACGCCGGCCTCTTGCGCTTGCCGTAGCAGGCCGGCGGTGAGATCCCGCAGATGCCGGACATGCTCGCGGCGCGCCAGTTCGGTCCATGCCCGGGGCAGGAACCCCCGGCTCGCCGCGAGATGCCAGCCCGCGGTCCGCAGGAACTGTTCCAGGCCCTCGCCGGGTGGACGGTTCGTGGCTTCCTCGGCAAGGCGGACGAGCTTGTTGTGGAAGTCGGACACGAGTGTGGCGACGAGGGCGTCCTTCGTGGGAAATCGGCGGTACAGGGTTGCCGGGCCCACGCCCGCCATGCGCGCGATGTCTTCCATGCTCGCCGCAAGCCCGCGTTCGCCGAACGCGAGGGCGGCGGCCTTCAGGATGCGCTCGCGGTTTCCGGCGGCGTCGCGGCGCAGCGTCTGGCGGGTCGCGCGGTTTCGGGTGTCGTCTCCAACGGCCATCGGGCGCCCCCTTTCCATTTCGCCGGACCTTACCTTTCGGTGGCGGGGGCCAGAGTGGCGGCGCCGTGGCCGACTGTGCGCACCGCGATCGCCGCTGCGACGGCGACCACGGAAATCACGGTCAGCAGCACAAAGCCTGCGACGAAGCCCGTTTCGCGGGCGATGCCGCCCTGGCCAGGATGAGCGGTCACGACACTGGTCATGGCCGCCGTTCCGATCGCGCCGCCGATGGTGCGGATGTTGGCGTTCATTCCGGTCGCGACCCCGGTCTGGTGGGCGGGCACGTTACGCACGATCAGATTGGCCATCGCGGAGAAGGCGAGGCCTATGCCGAGCCCCAAGGTGCCCACGGCGACCGCGATCTGCCAACGTTCGTGGTGCGCGAGAGCCAGCACCGCGCAGGCGACCACGCTGAGCGCTGAGCACGTCACCAATTGCGCCTTGGGGCTGAAGAGCCGGTCCACCCTGCCGCTGAGAAAGCCCGCGATGAACATGCACACGAGCATCGGAAGCATGAGCAGGCCGGACTCGGTCACGCTCGATCCGAAGCCGTAGCCCGCGGACGTGGGGGCCTGGGTGAACACCGGCACGAAGGCGAGAACGGCGAACATGGCCGCGCCGAACAAGAGCGCGACCAGGTTTGTCGGCCACACCGCGGGCAAGCGCATCATGCGCATGTCGATGAGGGGATTGGCCGACCGGGTCTCGACGGCGATCCACCCGGCGAGCAATGCGGCCGCGATGATCAGCAAGCCGATGACGCGGGCGGAACCCCAGCCCCACGCGGCGGCTTTGCTGACCGGCAGCAGAAGGGCGATCAGCCACGATGTCAACAGCGCGGCGGCGGGCCAGTTCACCCGGCCGGCGGTGCGGACGGGCGATTCCGGCACGCACCACCGCGCGGCCACCGCTGTGAGTGAGACGACGATCGTGGGAATCCAGAACAGCCAATGACGTCCGAGAGACGAGACGATCGGGCCGGCGAGGACGATGCCAAGGCCACCGCCCGCGGCGATGATCGCGGATATCGTGCCGACCGTGGCTGACACGCGCTCGGACGGGAACTCGTCGCGGATGATTCCGAACGAAAGCGGGAATACCGCGCCGCCGGCCCCTTGGATCGTGCGGGCGACGAGCAACACGGTGATGTTGGGTGCCACCGCGGCCAGTAGGCAACCCAGGGCGAGCACCGCCAGAGTGGCGACCAGGGTGCGCTGCTTGCCCACCATATCGCCGATCCGTCCCAAGATCGGCGTGAAGATCGACGCCGAGAGCAGGTAGCCGGTCTGCAACCACGTCACGGTGCTTTGGTCCGTGTGCAGGTCGTGCTGGATGGTCGACAGGACCGGGCTGATCAGTGATTGCAGTACCGCGAAGGAACCTGCCCCCGCCGCCAGAACGGCGAAGGTCCGTCCGGTCGAGGTGAGCCTGGCGGTCGAGGTCACGGACTGCCCCTGTCGTTCTAAGTGATAAATGGACTCTCACTTAGAAGCTAGCACAAAGGTTGCCTTCAGCGGGTGTGGCTCAGCCCAGACGAGATGGTTGGCAGTTGCCGGCGGCATGCGGAAGCCGGATGGTGGTGCCTTACGTGTGGCGGTGCCGCAGCCGTTTACGGTTGCCCTGGCCGGAGTGCGACGAAGAGCCCGTGCGCTTCGGCGCACACCCGCTCGTTGTGCCTTATGGCGCCGCGCAGAACGCGTTTGCGGCCCTCCTCGCGTTCGAACCAGGCCTCGAACTGGAGGTCTTCGTCGATCGGCGTGATGGACCGGTAGTCGATGTGCAGGTACGCGGTCCGGGACTTCGGCCGGCCGCCGACGAGCGCCAGGCGGCCGAGTAGGTCGTCGAAAAGCAGCGGAATGGCTCCGCCGTGGACCGCGCCGTTGTTGCCGAGGTGGTGCCGGCCGAATCGCACGTGACCGGCTGCCCGTTGATCATCGAGCTCCTCGACTGTATACGCGGGGGTGAGCAGTTGGGCCCGGCCCGGTAAGTCGATCAGTTGGCCGGCCACCTGGTTGTACTCCGCGACCTCATGGGATTGCAGGCGTGCGTTGAACTCCGCGGCGAGCTTGGTGATCTCGTTGACGAGATCTGGCGGTGGTACGGCGGCCGCGACGCGGTCGAGGAACATCCGAAGCTGGTCCACCATCTCGGGATAGCCATCGGGCACTGGCGTCCCGGACCTCGTGACGGTCCAGGTGGCGTTGGGATCCGATCGCGCGAGCGGGCTCGGCAGTGGCTCCGGAAGGGATTGCCCGGCATCGTGACCCACGACGGCTCCTCACGGCGGCACGCTCGGCCGCTCACCTAGTCATGGTTCACCATGTTGCCCGGCCTGGCAGCTGATCGTGCATATTGTCACGACAGTTCGCAGGCGGCCCTGGGCACGCGGCGACCGGCTAAAGTGAATCGTCACTAGGTTGGGTGGGTTGGCCGGCTGACGCCGCCGCCGTCCCAACGAGAGGTCGAGGAGGAGATGTTGCTCATGGCCGACACCGTTGTTCCCGAGATCCTGTGGTCGCCGTCCCCGGAGTCCGCGTCCACTACCGCGTTGGCGGAGTTCGCGCGGTGGGTGCGGGAGACTCGGGGTGTCGCGTTGTCGTCGGACACGGACTACGCGCAGTTGCACAAGTGGTCCGTGCGGGATCTTCCGGGGTTCTGGTCGGCGGCGGCGGAGTTTCTGGGAGTGCGCTTCCGTGACCGGCCGACTGCCTCGCTCGCTTCACGGCACATGCCAGGGGCGCAGTGGTTTCCCGGTGGCACGCTGAACTACGCCGAACACGCGCTGACACCGGGCCCCGGCAGGCAGGACACCGACATCGCGATCCGGTTCGCGCGGGAGGATGGCCTGGAGCGGACGGTGACTCACGCCCAGCTGCGGGACCAGGTCGCGCGGGCGAGGGCGGGACTCATGGCCGCGGGCGTCGGCAAGGGTGACCGGGTGGTGGCCCTTGCCCCGAACTCGGTGGAGACGCTGGTGATGTTCCTGGCAACGGCGTCACTGGGCGCGATCTGGTCGTCGTGTTCGCCGGACTTCGGAGTCCGGGCGGTGCGCGACCGGTTCGCCCAGATCGAGCCGGCCGTGCTGCTGGCGGTGGACGGCTACCGGTACGGCGGGAAAGCGTTCGACATCCGGAACACCGTGGCCACCTTGCGGGAGCAGCTGCCCACCTTGCGGCAGACGATCGTGGTTCCCTACCTGGACGAGGCCGCGACGTTGGCGGGCACCACGCCGTGGGCGGAGTTCACCGCGACTGCGGGGCCGCTGGAATTCGAGCCCGTGCCCTTCGACCACCCCCTGTGGGTGCTGTATTCGTCGGGGACCACCGGACTGCCGAAGGGGGTCGTGCACGGACACGGTGGCATCGTTGTCGAGCACATGAAGGCGTTGCGGCTGCATTACGACCTGGCGCCGGGGGAGGCCTTCTTCTGGTTCACCACCACCGGCTGGATGATGTGGAACTTCCTTATCGGCGGGCTGCTGGTGGGGGCTACGGTCGTACTGTTCGACGGCAGCCCTGGCTTCCCGGATCTGGGGGCGCTGTGGGCGTTGGCGCAGCGTTACGAAGTGGCGGTGTTCGGGGTCTCGGCGCCGTACGTGCAGTCGTGCCTGAAGGTGGGGCTGCGTCCGGGGGAGGCCTACGACCTGTCCCGGATGCGCGCACTCGGTTCCACCGGCTCCCCGCTGTCCGTCGAGGGTTTCCGGTGGATCGCCGACGCCGCGGGCGAGCACATCCAGATCTGCTCCGTCTCCGGCGGCACGGACGTCTGCGCCGGTTTCCTGTGTGCGGCGCCGACGGTTCCGGTGTGGCTGGGTGAGCTCTCGGTCGCGGCCCTGGGGGCGGATGTCCACAGCTACGACGAGCAGGGCAATGACCTGAGCGACGAGGTCGGCGAGCTGGTGATCACGCAGCCGATGCCCTCGATGCCGGTGATGTTCTGGAACGACCCCGACGGCTCCCGGTTGCGTGAGGCCTACTTCGAGCAGTACGCCGGGTTGTGGCGGCACGGGGACTGGGTACGGGCCACACCGCGCGGTTCGTTCGTGATCTACGGCCGCTCGGACTCCACGCTCAACCGCGGCGGGGTCCGGATGGGCACCGCCGACTTCTACGCCGTGGTCGAGGGCCACGACGAGATCACCGATTCACTGGTGATCGACACCACCGAACTCGGTGCGACCGACGAGGGCGCGCTGCTGTGCTTCCTTGTGCTGGCACCTGGGGTATCGCTGGAGCAGGTGGAGCCGAAACTGCGCAAGGCGCTGCGCTCGGAGCTCTCACCTCGGCACGTGCCAGACCGGTTCGTGCCGGTCGCCGCCGTACCCCGGACGTTGAACGGCAAGAAGTGCGAGGTCCCGGTCAAGAAGATCCTGGCCGGGGTAGCCCCGGATGCGGCCGTGAGCCGGGACGCCTTGCAGGACCCGGACGCCCTCGCGCCGTTCCTGGAATTCGCCGAGGGACGGTGACCGCAGCCCTCCGTTCCCGGCAGAGGTTCCTAGCCTAGTGAAAATTCACTAGAGTAGGCTGCGGTAAAGGCGAAGCGGCACGAAGGAGTACCGATGGCCGAAGAGAAGTTCGATGTCCTGGTGGCGGGGGCGGGCCTGGG
>NZ_JAAXLS010000001.1 GCF_012328925.1 Amycolatopsis acididurans | reverse complement strand
CAAGATCAAGATAGGCAGCCCGCTCCTTGTGGAGCTTGTTGCGCCCCTGCGGCCTGCGGTCCTTGCGGATCTCGAAATCCATCGCACCCCTTGCGCTGGGGTGTTGCGACGACTCCTAGAACCCAAGATTCACCTGGGGGCTCTTCTCGTGCCCGTCGTCAGGAAGCCGCGCGCTGGGCCGCCTCCAAAAAGGACTTCACCAGCGAGGCCTCGGCGTAGTACTCGTCCCCGACGCCCTCGACCGCGCGGCGGCGGCCGTACTCGTACAGCACCGCGAGTTTCCAGAGCGCCAGCACGGTGTACCAGTCCAAACCGGACAGATCACGGCCGGTCGCCGTCGCGTATCGGGCCGCGAGCTCGTCCCGGGTCGGGTAGCCCTGCTCCAATGCCGCCGCGCCGAGTTCCTCCGTCGGCGTCATCGGCTCCCCGGCGACCGGATACGAGGCCAGGAAGTAGCCGACGTCGAACAGCGGGTCCCCGATCGTGGCCAGCTCCCAGTCCAGCACGGCCAGGATCCGGCCCGGCGAGTCGGGGCCGACGATGACGTTGCCGAGCCGGTAGTCGTTGTGCACGATCGCCTCGCCCGACTCGGGCGGCACGTGTGCCGCGAGCCAGGCGTCGATCTCCGCGAACTCGGCCGGCGGCCTGCCCTCGGAGTCGGCGATCAGTTTGCCCATCCGCCGGAAGTGCCGTCCGTTGAACCCTTCCGGCCGCCCCATGCCGGCCAGCCCGCGTGCCCGCCAGTCCACGGCGTGCAGCGCGGCCAACGTGTCCACAAGGGACTCGCCGATGCGCCGGCGGTCCTCGGGCGTGCTCAACGCCGGCGGGGTCCGGCCGGTGATGACCGGACCCTCGACGTAACTCATCACATAGAACGGGACGTCCAGCACCTCACCGGCCTGTCCGACCGCGAGGACGTCGGCGACCGGCACGTCCGTCCCGGCCAGGGCACCGATCAGCTTGGCCTCGCGCAGCATGTCGTGCGCGCCCGGCGGCACCGGCGGCGGTGGCGGCCTGCGGACCACCACCTTCCGCGAGCCGTCGTCGACCAGGAACGTCAGGTTCGAGTGCCCGTCGCCGATCGGCCGGGTGGCCACCGGGCCGGTACAGACTCCTCGTTCGGCGAGGAACCGTGCCAGCCCGGCGCGTTGCTCGTCATTCCAGTCCCAGCTCACAGTCCACTCTCGATCAGGTGTTGCAGGTACTGCCCTGGCCAGTGCGTCTCGAACTGCGCGGCGCCTTCTTCGCCGTCGATGCTCGCCCGGCACGCGGCCTCGGTGATCACGGTGCCCATCGGGTCGCGCGTCGGCAACTTCACCGCGCCGTAGGACTCCAGCACCACATGCGTGGTCTCACCGGTGATGTCGACGACGGCGGCCTCCAGCCGCCGCTGGACCATGGTGTCGTCGTATTCGGCGTGGTGCTTGATGTGCGACACCGGGACGGTCACCCCGTCCTTCACCACGTACCCGGCGAAGCCCCACTCGCCGCGCGCGATCCAGATCCAGCCGTTGACCGCGCGCCCGGATTCGGTGTAGGCGATGAACCACTTCCAGTGGTGCGGCACGCCCCAGTCGCGCACGCCCCACGAATGGTCGCGGTGGCCCTTGCGGTCCCAGGCGATGCGGCGCCCGCCGACCTCCAGGAACCCGGTGACGTGCCCGGTCTGTTCGAGCCGGTTCTCCGCGAACCACGCCGGCAGACCGTCCGGATTGGACTTGTAGCTGAACGCGTCGTGCAGTGCGGTGAAGTTGAACTCCAGCTTCACGTCCTCGCTGGTGTAGCTCACCTCCGCGGTGCGGCGCAGTTCCGGCTGTTTGACCGTCAGGCCCTCGAAGTGGAAGTTGTCCGCGTCCATCTCGTCGCCCACGGTGCCCTGCGCGAGCTTGAGCGCGACCGGCTCCTCACCCGGTCCCCAGACCGACACGTTGTAGCCGGTCTTGCCGCGGTTGGTCAGGTACAGGTAGACCTGCATGCCGAGCTGCTCGTCCGGCATGATCATTTCCCAGAACCAGCTGTCCCTCATCCGGCCGCCCTCGGCGGGCCAGTGCCGCAGATCGTCGCGGGGCCCGAAGCCCGGATCGACGTCTCCCAAAGTCACCATTTGCGACTACCTCCCCGTACTGTGTCTTCTTTGCCAGGCCGACCGACAGTCACGGCTATCAACCGAATGCAGGCCGGCCGCCGGCTGGTCGGTTCTGCCTACTTCTCGATCGTCCTGGCAAACTGCGGCGCCCGCTTGTCCTTGAACGCGGCCAGCGCCTCGCTCATGTCCTCGCTGCGGGTCAGCAGCGCCTGCCCGCGGTTCTCCAGTTCGAGCGCGCCCGCGTAGGACGCGATCTCCTGGTTGCGTTGCAGCGCGCGCTTCGACAGCTTCACGCCACCCGGCGAGTTGCCCGCGATCTGCCGGGTCGTCTCCAGGGCCTCGTCGAGCAGTTTCTCGCTCGGCACCACCCGGTTGACCAGGCCGATCCGTTCGGCCTCCTCGGCGCCGACGATCCTCGCGGTGTACGCGATCTCGGCGGCACGGCCCGGCCCGACGAGCCTGGTCAGCTGCCACGAGGTGCCCAGCTCCCCCGCCGACAAACCCACTTTCACGAAGGCGGCGTTGAACTTCGCGGTGGGCGCGGCGAGCCGGATGTCCGCGGCCAGCGCCAGCGACATCCCGCCGCCTGCCGCGGCACCGTGCACGGCGGCGATCACCGGGAACGGCAGCTCCCGGATCGCCGCGAGCCCACCGGTGGCCAGCTCCTGGAAGTGCAGGAACTCGCGCACACCCATCCGCGTGATGACGTCGATCTCGTCCAGGTCGAAGCCTGCGCAGAACGCACGGTCTCCCGCCCCGGTGAGGATCATCGCGCGGGCGCCGGAATCGCGGGCCGCCAGCGCGGCGGCACGGATCTCCCCGAACATCGGCACGGTCATCGAGTTCATCCGGTCCGGCCGGTTGATCTTCAGCAGCAGCACCCCGTCCTCGGGCTCTTCGAAGGCGAGGGTTTCCAGCTTCGGGGGTTCGAAGTCGAGCACGATCGGCCTCCTAGCTTCCGGTGAACTTCGGGGCGCGCTTCTCCTTGAACGCGGCCAGCGCCTCGGGCATGTCCGAACCGCGGGTCAGCAGCGCCTGGCCGCGGTTCTCCAGCTCCAGCGCCGCGGCGTAGGACGTGATCTCCATGTTCGCCTGCAGCGCGCGTTTGGACAGCTGCACGCCGCCGGGCGAGTTCGCGCAGATCAGCTTCGCCATCGCCACCGCCTCGCCCAGCAGGGCGTCGTCGTCCACGGTCTTGTTGGCCAGCCCGATCCGCTCGGCCTCGTCGGCGAACACGAACCGCCCGGTGTAGGCGATCTCCGACGCGAGCGCGGGACCGATGATGCGCGGCAGCAGCCAGGAGGCGCCGAGGTCGCCCGCGGACAGTCCGATGCGGACGAACGCGGCGTTGAACTTGGCCGACCGCGCGGCGAGGCGGATGTCGGCGGCCAGCGCGAGCGACAACCCGCCACCCGCGGCGGCACCGTTCACCGCGGCGATGACCGGAATGCGCAGCGACCGGATCGCCTGCAGGCCCCGGGCCGCGTGCTCCTGGCGTTCGAGCATGCCCAGCACGGTCAGGTTCGCGAGCTCGTCGGCGTCGTCGAGGTCGTACCCGGCGCAGAACGCCTTGCCCGCCCCGGTGAGGATCAGCACGCGGGCCTCGTCGTCGTCACCGAGCGCGAAGGCGAGCTGTTCGAGCTCGCGGAACATCGTGACGGTCATCGAGTTGTAGCGGTCCGGCCGGTCGAGCGTCGCCACCACGACGCCCTCGGCGGGCCGCTCCACCGCGATCGTCTCCAGTTTCAGGTCCTCCATCAACGCATCCCCTCCAGGATCGCGATCGTCGCGTCCTCGGCTTGTTCCGGTTTCAGTCCCCAGGGCACGCACACCAGGTTCAGGTGGTCGTAGTCGCGGGCGTGCGCCGCGACGCGGTCTTTGAGCTCACCGGGGCGGCAGGCGACACCGATCGCATCGATCACCTCGTCCGGCACGGCGGCGGTCATGGCCTCCTCGTCGCGTGCGCGCGCGGCCTCGCGGATCTTCGCCTGCGCCCCGGACCAGCCGTGCAGCGCGAAAAGCCGGTCGTAGACGCGGGAAGCCGCGTACTGCGCGACCGCATAGGCGAGCCGGCGTCGCGCGGCCTCCTCGTCGTCCTCGACGGCGCACATCAGAATTCCCATGAGCTTCACGTCGGCCGGTTCGCGGCCCGATGCCGCCAGGCCGACGCCCAGCTCGGGCCGCACGACCTCCTCGATATAGCGCGAGGTGAACATCGGATGCCCGACGAGACCGTCCGAGACGCGGCCCGCGACGCGCAGCATCAGCTTGTTGACCCCGGCGGTCCAGATGGGCAGCCGCTGCTGCACCGGCGGCGGCGTGTCCGAGGTCGGGCGCAGCTGGACCCGGTAGAAACGGCCCTCGTGCTCGACCGGGCCCTCGTGCAGCTTCCACAGCTTGCGCAGGACGGTGACCAGCTCCTCCATCCGCGCCGCGGGTGCCTCGCCGCTGACGCCGTGCCAGTCCTGCATCATGCGCGGGGTGCCGTTGCCCAGCCCGAGAATCAGCCGCCCGTCGGACAGCTCGTCGAGGTCGCGTGCCTCCGCCGCCCACACCAGCGGGGTCCGGCCCACGCCGTAGGCGATGTTGGTGCCGAGCTTGACACGGCGGGTCGCGCCGGCGAGTACGGCCAACGGCACGGTCGCGGACCGGTTGTACAGCTCCCCGGTCCACACCGCCTCGAAACCGGCTTCCTCCGCTCTCGCCGCGATCTCCGCGGTCCGGCGGAACCGCTCGGGTCCCGCGCCCGAGCTGAAGACGGTCAGTCCGTACATCTCATTCCTCCTGTCGGATCGCGCCCGCGTGCTGCCAGGCCGCCAGCCGGTCGTCGTCCACGCCCCACGCCCGCAGCGCCTCGACCGTATGCTCACCCGGCAGCGGCGGCCCTGCGTCGACCTGTGCCGGGGTACGGCTGAACTTGGGTGCGGGTGCGGGCTGGGTCAGCCCGTCGATCTCGGTGAACGCGCGCCGCGCCACGTGCTGCGGATGCCGGGGTGCCTCGTCGGGTTCCAGAACCGGTGCCACACAGGGACTCCGGCCCTCGGCGAGCGCGGCCCACTCGTCCCGGGTGCGCCTGCGCACGGCGTCGGCGAAGACCTTCTTCAGCACCGGCCAGTTCGCGCGGTCGTCCCGGTCGGGCAGGTCCGCGGGCAGCTCCAGCAGGTCCACCAGGTCGTCGTAGAAGCGTTGTTCGAGCGCGGCGACCGACAGCCACCGGCCGTCGGCGGTTTCGTAGGCGTCGTAGAACGGGGCGCCACTGTCGACCAGGTTCGCCCCGCGTTCGTGCCACGAGCCGGTCTGCCGGTAGCCGAAGAACGGCGTGCCCAGCAGCGCGGCTCCCTCGGCCATCGCCGCGTCCACGACCTGTCCCCGCCCGGAGCGCTGCCGCTCCAGCAGTGCGGCCAGCAGCCCGAACGCCAGCAGCAGACCGCCGCCGCCGAAGTCGCCGATCAGGCTCAGCGGCGGGGTCGGCGGCTGGCCCCGCCGTCCGATCAGCGACAACAGCCCGGAGAGTGCGACGTAGTTGAGATCGTGCCCGACAGCCTGCGCCATCGGCCCGTCCTGGCCGAATCCGGTCATCCGCCCGTAGACGAGCCCCGGGTTCCGCTCGGCGCACACCTCGGGCCCGATGCCGAGCCGTTCCGCCACGCCCGGCCGGAAGCCCTCGATCAGGACGTCCGCCCGCGCGACGAGGTCCAGCACGACCGCGGGGCCGTCGGGATGCTTGAGGTCCACGGCGACCGACCGGCGCCCGCGATGCAGCAGCTCGGTGCGGAAATCGCTGTTGGGACTCACCAGCCCGGCGCCCGCGGCGCGATCGACCCGGATGACGTCCGCGCCGAGATCGGCCAGCAGCATGGCGCAGAAAGGACCGGGCCCGATCGACCCGATCTCCACCACCCTGGTCCCCGCGAGCGGTCCCGTGAACTTCACAGCGCGATCAGCTCCTGCACGGCCCTCGACTCCAGATCGGCGACCGGCCCGCCACCGACCAGCTCTCCCTTGCGCAGCGCCAGAAAGCTGTCGGCGAGCTGGCGGATCATGCCGACGTGCTGCTCCACGAGCAACAGCGCGGTGCCCCGGTCTCGGATCTCGCCGAGCGCCCGCACCAGTTCGTCGATCACCACGGGTGCGAGGCCTTCGGTGGGCTCGTCCAGCATCAGCAGCTTCGGCTCCGCCATCAGCGCCCGCGCGATCGCCAGCATCTGCTGTTCACCGCCGGACAGCGCGGTGCCCGGCCGTTTCGCGCCCCGCGCCAGATTGGGGAACAGGTCGAACACGGCGTCCACGGTCCACTGTCCTTTCCGGCGGGACGCGCGGCCGAGCCGGATGTTCTCCTCCACGGTGAGGTTGCCGAAGATGCGCTTGCCCTGGGGCACCAGGCTGATGCCACGCGACGCGGGCTCGTGCCGCTTGCGGCCGAGCGGCGTGCCGTCGACGAGGATCTCGCCGGTCACGGTGGGCACCCGGTAGACCGACATCAGCGCGGTCGTCTTGCCCGCGCCGTTGCGGCCCACCAGGCCCACCGTCTGTCCTTCCTCGATGCGGAAGGACACATCCTGCAGCACCACCGCCCCCGCGTAGGAGGCGTGCACGTTCCGGAATTCGAGTACCGCGTTCATGCCGCGCTCCCGAGGTAGGCCTGGACGACGGCGGGATCGGCACGGACCGACGCGGGGTCGCCGTGTGCCAGCACCTTCCCGAGGTTGAGGACCGTGATGGCGTCGCACACGCGGAACACCCCGTCCACGTCGTGTTCGACCAGGATCGCCGCGACGTCGCGCGCGTGGCAGATCTCGCGCACGTGGTCGAGCAGCCGCACCGATTCGTCGGCGACGAGCCCGGCGCACGGCTCGTCCAGCAGCACCACGCGCGGCGAGCCGATCAGCGCGAGCGCGAGGTCGACCGATCGCTGTGTGCCGTAGGCGATCTCGGCGCACACCCGGTCCAGCACCGGGCCGAGGTCGAGCGCGTCCACGATCAGCGACAGGTCCGTCGCCGCGTGCCGGTGCGCCACCAGTTCCAGCTGCGCGCGCACCGTCATCGACGCGAACACGCTCGTGCGCTGGAACGACCGCGCGATCCCGCGATGCCGCCGCCAGCCGGGCGAGCGGCGGGTGATGTCCTCGCCGGAGTACCGGACCGTGCCCGAGGACAACCGGGCCCGGCCGGACAACGCGTCGATGAACGTCGACTTCCCCGCGCCGTTGGGGCCGATGACGCCGTGCAGCGTCCCTGGCTCGAGCGTGATGTCCACATCGGACAGTGCGCGCACGGCGCCGTAACGCACGCTGACGCCGGTGGCTTCGAACAGGCTCATCGCCGCACCCGCTTTCCGATCGCCCTGGCAAGGCGGCCGAGACCGCCCGTCAGCCCGCCCGGCAGGAACACCAGCACGAGCACCAGCGCGATTCCGGTGTAGAGATGCAGGTTTCCGGAGCTGTTGAAGCCGGCCTGCGCGTCGATGTAGACCAGCGCGCCGAGCACCGGTCCGGCGAGACTGCCGAGCCCGCCGACGATCGCCGCGATGAGCGAGTCCCCCGCCTTGGTGAAGCTGAGCAGATCGGGCGAGACGTAGGCGGCGTTGAGCGCGAAGAGCACCCCGCCCAGCGCCGCGACCGCGCCCGACACGACGAACGCGTACAGCCGGGGCCGGAAGGTGTTGTAGCCGGAGAAACGCATGCGCTCCTCGTTCTCCCGGATGCCCTCCAGCACCACCCCGAACCGCGCGCGGCCGAGCCACCACAGCACGAGCGCCGCGACCACGAGCACCACCCATACCACCGGCCAGAACAGGGCGGCGTTCATCACGGTCGTGCCCGTCATGCCGACGAACGTGCCCCCGGCGGCGACCTGCAATCCGTCGTAGGCGCCGGTGTAGGGGCGGGCGACGGTCTGCACGCACAACTGGTAGAGCGCCTGCCCGAGCGCGAGCGTCAGCATCAGAAATCCCATGCCGGACGCGCGCACCACGAGCAGGCCCATCAGCAGTGCCAGCGCCGTGCCGACCGCGAACCCGAACAGCGCCGCGGGCATCATGCCCCAGCCCCACTGCTGCGTCGCGATGGCCAGCGCGTAGGCCGCGCCACCGAAGAACGCCGTGTGCCCGAGGCTGATCAGGCCGAGATGCCGCGCCAGGAACCCGATGCCCAGCGCCAATAGCGCGAGGATGATGCCGTCCAGCAGCAGGCCCATCGTGTACTTGTCGGGCACGACATAGGGCACCGCCAGCCCGGCCACCGCGACCACGATCGCGACCACCGCGCCGGACAGCCACAGCTTCCGCGTCAACCCGACCTGCTTGGCCGGCGGGAGGTGCTCTGCCACCGGGGAGGTGGCCGTCATGGAGTTCATCGCGCCACCCCCTTGCCCGCAAGGCCGGCCGGCCGCCACAGCAGCACGGCGACCAGCGCGATGTAGGGCACCAGCACGGACAGGCTGGGAACGAGCACCGCGCCGAGGGTCTGCACGATGCCCAGCACCATCCCCGCGATCATCGCGCCCGCGATGCTGCCCGCGCCGCCGATGACGACGACGATCAGCACGTTGATCAGGATCGCGACACCCATACCGGGATCGACCGACACGTACGGCGCGGCCAGTGCCCCGGCCAGTCCGGCGAGCGCCGCGCCCACGCACACCACGACCAGGCTGACCCGGTCCTTGTCGATGCCCAGGATCGACGAGGTCTCACCGTCCCGGCTCGCGGCACGGATGTGCAGGCCGAGTGTGGTGCCGCGCAGCCACCACACCAGCCCGGCCGCCAGCACCACGGCCACCGCGATGATCAGCAGCCGGTAGGCCGGATACGCGACGCCGAACACCGACGTGGTCCCGCCGAGCCCGGCCGGGGCGGACACCGCGAGGGTGCGCTCGCCCCAGATCAGCACGATCACCCGTTCCAGCACCAGCGCGATGCCGAACGTCACGAGCCCGACTTCGATGTGCGAGCGGTGTTCGAGCCTGCGGAAGAACACCAGTTCCAGCACCGCGCCGAGCACGGCGAGCACCAGCGGCGCGGCGACGAGCGCGAGCCAGAACGAGAAGTGCGCGCTCACGCTGAAGGCCAGGTAGGCACCGGCCATGTACAACGCGCCGTGCGCGAAGTTCGTGACCCCGCGCAGGCCGTAGATCATCGCCAGCCCGGAGGACAGGATCATCAGCAGCGACCCGAAGGCCACTCCGTTGAGCAGCTGAGTGAAGTTCACGCCGACCCTCCCCGGCCTCGCGGGACACCCGCACCCGGTCGGCTCGCACGAGCGTGAGCTTCGCGATGGTCGCTCATGCCAACCTCCTTCCCGGATCTCAGAGCTTGCAGGCGGGGTCGGCCTGCGGCGTGGTCTGTGCGCCGTTCGCGCTCGCGATGATCTTGAACGCGAGGCCGGAGCCGTCCTTGACGACCTGGCCGAGGTAGGACGGCCGCACCAGTTGGTGATCGCCCGCCCGCATCGTCACCTGGCCGGCGATGCTGTCGAAGCTCAGGTTGTTCAGCGCATCGCGGACCTTCGCCGGATCGGCGCTGCCCGCCTTGTGGATCCCAGCGAACAACGTCTCCGCCGCGAGGTAGGCGTCGGCCTCGACGTAGTAGGGCTTGCTGCCGTACTTCTGGCTGAAGCCCTGCACGAACGCGGTGTTGAGCGCGTTGTTCGCGGCGACGTCGTAGCCGACGTTGTTGTAGAAGCCGACGATCTTCTCTCCCAGCGCCGGGAACAGCGGTTCGGACACCATGTTGAAGCCCAGCACGGACTTGAGCTTCGCGGGCAGGTTGAACTGCGCGGCCTGGTTGACGAACGCGACACCGTCCGCGCCGTACTCCACGGCGAACAGGGCGTCCGCGTCGCTGCTGTTCAGCTTCGAGATGTAGGAGCCGAACTCGGTGGTGTTCAGCGGTGCGTACTGTTCGAGCACGACCTGCTTGCCCGCCGCTTCGGCGGCCTGCTTGAACACCTCGGCCGCGCTGTGCCCGGTCGAGTAGTCCACGGCCTGGATCGCCCACTTCTGGCCTGGCAGCGTCTTCAGGGACGCGGCCAGCGCGTTGACGTCCATCGAGTTGGTCTGCACGGTGCGGAACGCGTTGGCGGTGCAGTCCTTGCCGGTGAGCCCGTCGTCCTTGCCGAGGCTGTTGAACGACAGCGCGTTGAGCCCGGCCAGCTGCTGGTTCAGCGCACCGTTCTCGGTGGAGGTCATGACGCCGCCGATGAACGCGGCGCCGTCCTGGGTCACGACCTCGCGCGCCGCGCGCAGCGTCGTCGCCGACGTCGCGTCAGTGTCCTTTTTGATCAGTTCGACCTTGCGGCCGTCGATGCCGCCCTTGGCATTGACCTCGTCGACGGCGTACTGCCAGCCCTTGGCCGCGTCCGAACCGAACTGGGCCAGCGCGCCGCTGGAGGGCGGGATGATCGCGACCTTGACGGTTTCGGCGGCCGATCCCGACGAGCTGCTGGCGGGCGTCCCGCACGCGGCGAGCGTGCCGGCGAGCAACAATGTGGCAAACGCTGGAACGACTTTGTTCCTCACGGTGACCTCTGCGTTCTGGTTGGGGAGGGGAAAACTCCGGATCGACGTGTCAGACGCGTCACCCAAATTTTGGTCTGACTATTGGAACAAAAGCGTCTCCAGAAAGGGGCAATCTCATGCCCCCGATGGGAGATCCTGTTCTCCCGTTCGGGAGATTTCCTACCCCCGTCAGGCGAAGTTCGGTGGGCGCTTTTCCAGGAACGCCGCCAAACCCTCACCGGCCTCACCGGATTCGAACAAGTCCTGCTCCTGCGCGACCTCGAACGCGAAGCCCTCGGCGAGCGGCAGGTCGAACGCCGCGTCGACCGTCCGGATCACGGCGCTCTGCGCCGGCAGCGATAGCCGCGTCAGTTCACCGGCGAGTTCGAGCGCCTGTGCCTCGGCCTTGCCCGCGTCCACGAGCCGGTCCAGCAGCCCGATCGCGTGCGCCTCGGACGCCGGCACCTGGCGCGCGGTCAGCATGATGTCCAGCGCCCGGCCCCGGCCCACCAGCCGTGGCAGGCGTTGCGTGCCACCGGCACCCGGGATGAGACCGAGTTTGACCTCCGGCAACCCGAATCGCGCGCCCGCGCCGCCGACCCGCAGCGTGCAGGCCATCGCCAGCTCCAGCCCGCCGCCGAGGGCGAGCCCGTCCACCGCGGCGATCGTGATGCGTTCCGGTGCCGCCAGCCGGTCCAGCACCCCGCGGAGCTTGTCGCCGTAGGCGGTGAAGGATTTGGCGTCGGCGCCCACCATGTGCTTGATGTCCGCGCCGGCGGCGAAGAACCCGGGCACCTCGGAGGCGACCACGGCGACCTTCACCCCGCTTGCGGCGTCGGCGTCGTCCAGCGCCGCGTTGAGCCCGTCGATGATCGGCAGGCCGAGCGGATTGGCGGGCGGATGGGCCAGGGTGAACACCCGGATGCCCTCCCCCGCGTCCCGCCAGGTGACCGCGTTGTCTGTCATGTCGTTGCTCCTCAAGGTCGGCGCGGGAACTGGCTGAAATCGGGAAGGCGCTTCTCCTTGAAGGCTTCGCGCCCCTCCTGTGCCTCTTCGGAGGCGTAGAACAGCAGGTTGGCGTCGTGGGCGAGTTGCTGGATACCCGCGAGACCGTCCTCCGCGGCGTGGAAGCTCGCCTTGAGCAGGCGCAGCGCGAACGGCGAGAGCGCCAGCATTTCCCGGCACCACGCGACCGTCTCGGCCTCCAGGTCCGCGAGCGGGACCACGGTGTTGATCAGTCCCATCTCCAGTGCCTGCCGCGCGTCGTACTGGCGGCACAGGAACCAGATCTCCTTGGCCTTGCGGGCACCGACGAGCTGGGTCAGCAGTCCGGCCCCGAACCCGCCGTCGAAGGAGCCCACGCGCGGCCCGACCTGCCCGAACCGCGCGTTGTCCGCCGCGATCGCCAGATCGCACACGAGCTGGAGCACGTGTCCGCCGCCGATCGCGTAGCCCGCGACCATCGCGACGACGGGTTTGGGCAGGCGGCGGATCTGGACGTGCAGATCGGTGACGTGGAACCGGCCCGGCTTGCCGGGCTCGGACAGGTAGCCGGTGTCACCGCGCACGCGCTGGTCGCCACCCGAACAGAAGGCGAGATCTCCCTGTCCGGTCAGGACGATCACCCCGATGCCGGTGTCCTCGCGGGCGACGTCGAGTGCGTCGGAGATCTCGATGAGCGTCTGCGGGCGGAACGCGTTGCGCACTTCCGGGCGGCAGATGGTGATCTTGGCGATCCCGTCGCCCGAGTAGTCCAGCCGGATGTCGGCGTAGTCGCCGACCTGCTTCCAGTCGAGGCCCGTCATGCCATCGTGAGTCCGCCGGAGACGGACAGGGTCTGCCCGGTGATGTACTCGGCGGCGTCGGAGGCGAAGAACGCGACCGCGGCGGCGACGTCGCTGGGCTTGGCCAGCCGCTTCATCGGCACGCTCCGCACCATCCCGCCGAGCACCTTGTCGGCGTCCTGCCCGGAGCTGTCGGCGAACTTGCGCAGCGCCGGGGTGTCGGTCGGGCCGGGGCAGACGGTGTTGGCGGTGACGCCCTTCGTCGCGACCTCGCGGGCGAGTGTCTTGGTGAACGCGATGATGCCGCCCTTCGCGCCGGAGTACACCGCCTCCAGCGACGAGCCGACGCGCCCGGCGTCGGAGCCGATGTTGACGACACGGCCGAACCCTCGCTCGATCATGCCGGGCACGACGGCCTGGATGACCCGCAGCGCGCCCTTGAAGTTGATGTCCAGGATGCGGTTCCAGAAGTCCTCGTCGGTCTCGACGAACTTCATGAAGTCGTCCCAGCCGGCGTTGTTGACCACGACCTCGATCGGGCCGAGCGCTTCGGTCACGGTCTTCACCGCGGCCTGCACCGACGCCGTGTCGGTGATGTCGGTCCGCACGGCCAGCGCGGTGCCGCCCGCGTTCGTGATCTGCTCCGCGGTGGCTTGCGCGGCCTCGAGATTGAGGTCGGCGATGGCCACCTGGTACTTCTGCTCGCCGAGGGTGAGCGCGATGCCCTGTCCGATGCCCTGCGCACCGCCGGTGACGAGCGCGACGCGGTTGCTCATGGTGCTTTCCTTTCAGTGCCAGTCAATGGGGCCGGCGACGATCGAATGGCTGGTCAGCTTGCGTCCGAGAACGTTCTGCACGTCACGGGCGGTGTCGATGAGGGCGGGCAGCGAGATGCCGGTCTCCGCGCCCATCTCGTGGAACATGCTCACCAGGTCCTCGGTGGCGATGTTGCCGGTCGAGCCGGGCGGCACCGGGCAGCCGCCCAGTTCCCCGAAGCTCGACTCGAAACTCGTGCACCCGGCCTCGAACGCGGCGAACGCGTTGGCGAGCCCCTGCCCACGGGTGTTGTGGAAGTGCGCGGTGACCTCGACCCCGGGCAGCCGCTCCAGCGCCGCGGCGAAGAACTCCTTGGCGTAGCGGGGGTTCGCCATGCCCGTGGTGTCCCCGAAGCCGATCTCGGTGGCGCCGGCCTCGGCGAACCGTTCGGCAAGGCCGAGCACCTTGTCCGGTTCCACCTTGCCCTCGTAGGGGCAGCCGAACGAGGTCGCGATCACGGCGGCGCAGCCCAGGCCCGCCTCCCGGATCCGGCGGGCCATCTTGTCGTTGTCGGCCATGGTCTCGGCGATGGCGCGGTTGACGTTGCGCTTGTTGTGCGTCTCCGACGCGGACACGAAGATCGCGGCGTCGTGGAACTTCCCCCGCACCTTCAGCGCGTTGTCCAGGCCCTTGCTGTTGGGAATGAGCACCATCAGCCGGACGTGGGCCGGCACGTCGATCCGGTCCAGCACCTCGGCGCCATCGGAGAGCTGCGGGATCACGTCCGGCCGCACGAAACTGGCGACCTCGATGCGCTGGAGGCCGGTCCGGCCCAGCGCGTTGATCAGCCGCACCTTCTCGTCGGTGGGGATGCGCTCGGGTTCGTTCTGGAACCCGTCGCGCGGCCCGACTTCGCGGATGTGCACGGTCATGCGGTTCGTCCTCTCTGCAGGGCTTCCCGGTGTTCCGGAGCCGCGACGGCGATCAGGCGGCGGGCCCGCTCCGGCAGGTCGCAGCCGCGCAGGTGTGCCATGCCGAACTCGGTCACCACGACGTCCACATCGGACCGTCCGGTGGTGACCGCGCCGTGCACGGCGGGAACGATCGTGGAGTGCGAGCCGGATCGCGACCGCAGCGTGATGATCGAGCGGGCACCGGTCAGCGCGGCGGCCCGGGAGAAGTCCACCTGGCCGCCGACCGCTCCGATGTAGACACCCCGGCGCAGCTCCGCGCCGACCTGCCCGGTCAGGTCGACCTCGATCGCGGAGTTGATCGCCACCAGCGACCGCAGCCGCGACAGGGTTTCCGGGGCGTGGGTGTAGCTCGCGGGCCGGAACTGCACCGGCAGCTCCGGCAACCGGTCGTAGAGCTCCGCGCTGCCCAAGGCCGCGCCGGTGACGATCACGCCGCGGTCGATCTCCTTGCGCGCGCCGGTCAGCACGCCCTTCTCCACCAGCCGCAGCACGCCGTCGGAGATCATCCCGGAGTGAAAGCCCAGATCGGAATGTGCCGCCAGGCAGTCCAGGACGGCCGAGGGCAGCGAGCCCACACCCATCTGCAGCGTGTCACCGTCGTCGATGAGTTCGGCGACGTTCCGTGCGATGGCGAGTTCGACGTCGTCGGCGGGCCGTACCGGCGCCTCGCACAGCGGACGGTCGGTTTCCACGACCGCCGCGAACCGGCTCAGCGGAATCCGCGCGGTGCCCGTCGTGGCCGGCATGCGGCGGTTGATCTCGGCGATCAGCACCGGGGTGTGCTCCACGGCGTCGGCGATGTAGTCGACGCCGACGCCGAGCGAGCACAGGCCGTCCGCGTCGGGGGGCGAGACCTGCACGAGCCCGACATCGCGTGGCAGGGCGCCCTCGGCGAACATTCTCGGCAGCGCCGAGTAGTGGCACGGCACGACCTCCAACCGCCCGGTGCGGCTGAGCTTGCGCAGCTCACCGAGCGCACCGTAGGAGGACAGCGTCACGTTCTGCGGCAACTGCCTGACGAGGCGTTCGTCCCAGCTGAGCCCGCAGAACGCGCGAACCGGGCCGATCCGGTCGGCCTGGTCGAGCAGCGCGTGCACGAGCGGCGTCGGCTCGGCGCTGGCCTGGCTCCACCAGACCCCGGCGCCGGACGGCACGAACGGGGCGAGGTCGATCATCCGTCGAGCCGTTGCACCAGGGTCGCGGTGCCGAGCCCGCCACCGCAACACATCGTCACGAGCCCGAGTTCGGCGTCGCGTCGCTCCATTTCGGACAGCAGGGTCGCGAACAACCGGGACCCGGTGGCTCCGACCGGATGCCCGAGCGCGATCGCGCCGCCGTTGACGTTGACCCGGTCCATATCGGGTTTGAGCTCGCGCTCCCACGCCAGCACCACCGAGCTGAACGCCTCGTTGACCTCGAACAGGTCGATGTCGTCCACCGAGAGCCCGTTGCGGTCGAGCATCTTGCGGGTGGCCGGTATCGGGCCGGTGAGCATGATGATCGGGTCCACGCCGACGGTGGTCTGGTCGACGATGCGGGCCCGCGCACGCAGCCCGTGCTCGGCCGCGGCCTCGCGCGAGGCCAGCAGCACCGCGGCGGCGCCGTCGGAGATCGGAGACGAACTGCCCGCGGTGATCCGCCCGTTTTCCTCGCGGAAGGCGGGTTTGAGCTTCGCGAGGCCGTCCAGATCCGTGCCGGGGCGGATGCTCTGATCGCCCCGCAGGTCCCCGAACGGGACCATCTCCGCGTCGAAGCGCCCGGCCTCCAGCGCCTCGGCCGCGAGCCGGTGCGAGCGCACCGCGAAGGCGTCCATCTCCTCGCGCGGGATCTGCCAGCGATCGGCGATCAGCTCGGCGCTCTCGCCCTGGTGCACGAACGCGTAGCGGTCGCGCAGTTCCTGCGGCCACGGGTCGCCGTAGAGTTCGGAGATCTTGCCCGGCGAGTCGATCGGCACGTGCCCCATGTGCTCGACCCCGCCCGCGATCACCACATCGTGCGTGCCCGTGCCGACCAGCCCGGCGGCCATCTCGACCGCGGTCTGCGCGGACCCGCAGCGGCGGTCCAGCGTCACGGCCGGCACCTCGGGCGGATATCCGGCCTGCAGCCAGGCGTTGCGCCCGATGTTGCGGGACTGCTCCCCGAACGGCGCCGTGCAGCCGATCACCAGGTCCTCGACCGCGCCCGGCTCGAGCCCGGTGCGCCCGATCAGCTCGTCGTAGCAGGCGCGCAACAAGGTATTCGGGTGGGTGTCGCGGTACCAGCCGCGTTCGGGATGGGATTTGCCGATGGGCGTGCGCACCGCCTCGGCGATGAGCACCTCGCGTCCGTGCCGCATCACATCACCGTTCCGCCGTCGACGGGCAGCACCTGGCCCGTGATGTACCCGGCCGCGTCCGAGGCCATGAACACGAAACTGCCCGCGATCTCCTCCGGACCGGCCCAGCGGCCGAGCGGAATCCGCGCCAGCGTCTTGGCCGCGAGCTTCTCGTTGCCGCGGATGTTCTCGGTCATCGCGGTGGCGGCCAGCGGTGCGAGCGCATTGCAGGTGACCTGCCGCCGCGCCAGCTCCTTGGCCAGCGATTTGGTGAGCCCGATGATCCCGGCCTTGGCGGCACCGTAGTTCGCCTGGCCGATCGTGCCCTCCAGGCCCGCCGCCGAGGTGACGTTGATGATCCGCCCGGTTCCGTCGTCGGGCAGGTACTCCAGGACCGCCTGGCTGCACACGAAGCTGCCGACGAGGTGGATGTCGAGGATGCGGCGGAACGCCTCCTCGGTCAGCTTCGGAAACATCGCCGGGGCGATGGCACCCGCGTTGTTGACCAGGATGTGCAGTGTGCCATCCGCGAGCGCGGCGGCGCGGCGGGCCGCCTCGGCCGCGGCCTTGCTGTCGCGCACGTCGAGCGCGTAATAGTCCGCCGCCGCCCCGATTTCCTCGGCGGTCGCCTTCGCCGCCGCCTCGTCGATGTCGGTGACGAGCACCTTCGCCCCGGCAGTGGCGAACGCTTTCGCGACCGCCGCTCCGATCCCGCCTCCGGCGCCGGTCACCAGCGCCGCGCGGCCGTCAAGTCGAAACATCAGTAGCTCCTGGGAAGTCCGAGCACGTGCGAGCCGAGATAGTTGAGCACCATCTCCTGACTCAGCGGCGCGATCCTGAGCAGCCGCGCCTCACGGAAGTAGCGGGCGACGTGGTACTCCTCCGAATACCCCATGCCGCCGTGGGTCTGCAGTGCACGGTCGGCGGCCTGGAAACCGGCGTCCGCGCACAGGTACTTCGCCGTGTTCGCCTCGCGGCCACACGGTTTTCCGTTGTCGTAGAGCCAGGTCGCCTTGCGCAGCGCCAGTTCCGCCGCGTCCAGGCGCGCCAGCGAGTCGGCCAGCGGGAACTGCAGTCCCTGGTTCATGCCGATCGGACGGCCGAACACCTCGCGCTCGTTGCCGTAGCGCACCGCACGCTTGAGCGCCGCCCGGCCCAGGCCCAGCGCCTCGGCGGCCACGAGCATCCGCTCCGGGTTCAGACCGTCCAAAATGTACTTGAAGCCCTGCCCCTCCGCACCGACCCGGTCCTCCACGGGGATCCGCAGGTTGTCGATGAACAACTCGTTCGACGTCACCGCGTTGCGGCCCATCTTGCGGATGGGCCGGATGTCCACGTGGTCGCGGTCGAGATCGGTGAGGAACAGCGTCAGCCCGTCGGTCTTCTTCTTCGCGTCCTCGAACTTCGTGGTGCGCGTGAGCAGGAGGACCTTCTCCGACTCCATGGCCTTGGAGATCCACACCTTGCGGCCGTTGACGACGTAGTGGTCGCCGTCCCGCTTGGCGAACGTGGTGATCTTCGTGGTGTCCAGGCCCGCGCCCGGTTCGGTGACACCGAAACACACGTGCAGGTCCCCGTTGACGATGCGCGGCAGGGTGCGGCGCTTGAGTTCCTCCGAGCCGTGCACGATCACCGGGTGCATCCCGAAAATCGACAGGTGCATCGAGCTCGCGGCGTTCATGCCACCGCCGGAGGCCGACACCTCCTCGAGCAGGATCGAGGCCTCGGTGATGCCGAACCCGTGCCCGCCGTACTCCTCCGGCGTGGTGATGCCCAGCCAGCCGCCCTTGGCGAACGCGTCGTAGAACTCGGTCGGGAACTCGTGCGCCTCGTCCTTGTCCAGCCAGTACTCGTCACCGAATTTGCCCGCCAGTTCGGCCACCGCCGCCCTGATGGTGGCCTGATCCTCGGTCAGCTCAAAGTCCACAGCAAGTCTCCTACCCCGCACTGGATATGGACTAACTGTACTAAAGGACTGACCAAAAGTCTAGGCCGCCGGGACCAGCGGCAACGCGGCGGCGAGCCGCTCGTTCCACACGGCCGGCGATCCGAAAAGCATATTGTTGAACTTGGCGCGCTTGTAGAACAGCTGCAGGTCGTGCTCCCACGTGTAACCGATCGCGCCGTGCAGCGTCAGCGCCGCATCGGCCGCGCGCTCCGCCGCCGCACACACCTGCGCCTTCGCCGCCGCCGCGTGCAGCGCGCACTCCTCGTGCCCCTGCTCGACCGACGCGGCCGCGTAGTAGACCAGCGACCGCGCCGCTTCGACGTCGACCAGCATCTGCGCGGCGGCGTGCTTGACCGCCTGGAACGAGCCGATCGGCACGCCGAACTGCTGGCGCTGCTTGCTGTAGTCCACCGCCAGCTCCAGCATCCGCTCCGCCGCGCCCAGGCTGTCCGCCGCGACGAGAACGGCAGCACGCAGGGCGAGCGGTCCGAGATCCACTGTGGACTCGCCACTCACGGAAACATCCGCGACCGAACGGCTGCGGTCGAGCAGCTTGCGCGGCGCGACATCCACATCGGAGGCTTCGACGACTCGCACACCGTCGCCGCCGGGCACGACGAACCGGTGCGCCCGGTCCCCGCCGAGGACGTACCGCGTCGTTGCGTTCCCGGTCGTCGCCGCGTCAAGGGGACGGCTCGCGTCGAGCGCGAGCACCGCGAACTCGCCGTCCTCCAGCGATGTGGCGGCGATTTCGGGCGATTGCGACAAAAACGGAGCCGCGAGAACCGCGGCCAGCCACGCGGACGACGGCGCCGCCGCACGGCCGAGCTGTTCCGCCGCGAGCGCCAGTTCGACGAGCCCGCCGCCCTGACCGCCCAGCTCTTCCGGCGTGCCGACGGTGAACCAGCCCTCTTCGACGAACCGCCGCTCGAACTCCCCCGGGTCACCCGAATCCAGCCAGCCGCGCACCTTCTCCACCGGCGCGAACCGTTCCAGCCAGCCCCGGAAGGAGTCCCGGAACAGTTCCTGATCCTCGGTCAGAGTCCACCGCATCTTCGCGCCTCCCGGATTCCCGCGACAATTACTGATTCAATACGTCGCGGACGATACTTCGAAAATGGTAACTTAGGTCAGACCGTTAGACCATCTGTTGGGAGAACCACATGGCCGGCGCTCGCGCACACGAGCCCAAAACCATCCGATCGGCGGTGCGGCTGACGCCGATGGAGGTGCCCAAGGCCTCGGACGTGCTCGCCAACGAGCTGCGTGAACGGATCCTCGACGGCGAGTTCCCCGAGGGCACCGCGCTGCCCCCGGAACGCGAGCTGGTGAGCCAGACGCAGATGAGCCGCACCACGGTGCGCGAAGCGCTGCGCATCCTCGAAGTGCAGGGACTCGTGCGGATCAAGACCGGCCGCGCGGGCGGTGCGTTCGTGCAGCGGCCGGGCAGGGACTCGGTCGCCACGTCGGTGAGCCTGCTCATCCGCGGCCAGCAGATCCGGCTCGCCGCGCTGCTGGAAACCCGCGAGGCGATCGAACCGTTCTGCGCCCGGCTCGCCGCGCGCCATCGCACCGACGCCGACCTCGACCGGCTCGACGCGGCGAACAAGGACATCGCCGACCCCGACGGCAGCCTCGCCTCGTTCCTGCAGGCGAACGTCGACTGGCACGTCGCGGTCGCCACGGCCAGCCACAACGAGCTGCTGACCGGTCTGATGACCGCGCTGTCGCAGGCCATCTACACCGCGACGGAGAACGAGGACTTCGTCGACGCGGAGGTGCGCCGCACCACGGTGCGCGCGCACAAGTCCATCACCGAGGCCATCCGTGCCCAGGACCCCGACGCGGCCGTCCGCCGCATGGGCCGCCACGTGCACGCCTACGCCGAAGCGGTCCTGCAGGTGGACGACCGCACCGAGATCGAGGTCCCCGACGCCTGATCCCGCGCCGCGCGGGAGCCCCTCATATGCGCCTTGAGGGACTCCCGCACGCCATCTCAGGCCTCGTGCACGGCGGCGCGGATCTCCTCGACGGCTTCGGGGTTTTCCGCGCCGGAGAGGTCACCGGGGTCCTGGCCGAGGATCGCCGCGCGCACCGCCCGGCGCAGGATCTTCGCCGAACGCGTCTTGGGCAGCTGGGCCACCTTCCGCACCACACTCGGCGCGAACGGCTTGCCCAGTTCGTCGGCCACCATGTCGCGCAGCCGCGCGGACACGTCCTCGGTCTCGCCGGCGCGCGGCACCCAGAACGCCCACACCGCCTCGCCCTTCTTCGCGTCCGGCACACCCACCGCCGCGGCCTCCGCCACCGCGGGATGGGTCGTCAGCACCGATTCCACCTCGGCGGGTGCGAGCCGCTTGCCCGCGACGTTCATGACGTCGTCGGACCGGCCGCGGATGTACCACTGCCCGTCGGCGTCGATGAGCGCGTAGTCGCCGTGCCGCCACATCCCGGGGAAGGTCGACCAGTACGCCTCCAGATAACGCTCGTCGTCCTTCCACACCCCGCGGGTCATCGCCGGCCAGGGCTGGCGGCACACCAGCTCGCCGATCTGCCCGCGCACCGGCTGCCCCGCGTCGTCCACGACGTCGACGTCCATACCGAGTGAGGGCCCGCCGAGCGAGCAGCTGCGGATTTCCTCGACCGGGTAAGGCGCCAGGAACGAGCCGCCGACCTCGGTGCCGCCGGAGAAGTTGATGATCGGCACCCGCCCGCCGAACACCTCGCGTGCGAGCCATTCGTAGGAGTCGGGGTCCCACGGCTCGCCGGTCGAGCCGATGACGTGGACCGAGGACAGGTCCGGCAGGTCGTGCCCGCCCGTGCGCAGCGTGCGGATCAGCGTCGGTGACACGCCGAGCATGGTGACGCGGTGGCGTTCGGCAAGGCGCCACAAGCGATCGAGGCCCGGCACGTCCGGCGAGCCCTCGTACAGCAGCAACGTCGCGCCGTTGGCGTGCGTGCCGAAGATCGACAGCGGGCCCATGATCCAGCCCATGTCGGTGACCCAGCAGAACACGCCGTCCTCGCCGATGTCGAACGAGTAGGCGACCTCGCTGGCGGTCTTGACCAGGAACCCGGCGTGGGTGTGCACCGCGCCCTTCGGACGCCCGGTCGTGCCGGAGGTGTAGGCCAGCAGCAAGGTGTCCGTGGCTCGCATCGGCTCCGCGGCCCCGGCTTCGCCGGTGGGCAGCTCGCTCCACCGCACGTCGCGGTCGCCGGTCTTCGGTGTGCCATCGAGGTTTCCGATCACCACGACGTGCTCGACGGTGGGGCAGGACTCCAGCGCCTCGTCCAGCAGCGGCTTCATCGCGACCTCGCGCCGCCTGCGCACGGTGCCGTCGGCCACGATGACCGCCTTCGCGTCGGCGTCCTGCAGACGCGACGCGATCGCGGTGGGTGCGAATCCGGAGAACAGCGGCACCAGTACCGCGCCCAGCCGCGCGACCGCGTAACAGGCGACCACGGCTTCCGGGATCATCGGCAGGAACAGTCCCACCGCGTCACCACGTCCGATGCCGAGCGCACGCAAGCCACCCGCGACTCGCTCGACCTCTGCGCCCAACTCGCGGTAGGTCAGCGTGCGGGTGGTGCCGTCCTCGGCCTCGTGGACCACCGCCGCCCGCTCCGGTGCGCTCGCCGCCCACCGGTCCAGGCACGCGTCGACGATGTTCAGTTCGCCGCCGACGAACCAGTCGGGGTGTTCGATACCGCGCGCGAGGTCCACGACCCGGTGATACGGCGTGCGAAACGGCAGTGCGAGGTCCTTGACCACGGCGTCCCAGTACCAGCCGATATCGGCGACGGAGGCCTCGCGCAGCTGCGCGATCGAGTCGTACCCGTGGGCGCGCGCGAGCCGGGTGACGTTGGCGTTGTCGAGGTAGTCGGCAGAAGGGGTCCAGGTGTACACGTCAGCTCCTCGGCATGCCGAGCATCCGCTCGGCCACGATGTTGCGCTGGATGAAGGTCGATCCCCCGGCGATGGCGGTGCCCCTCGCTTGGTAGGCCAGCCGCAGCCAGCGCGAGTCGTGCTCCTCGTCGAGCGCGAACTGCCCGCCGAGTTCGTCCAGCGACAGCCGGAAGTCGGCCAGGTCCTCCACCAGCGGGCAGAAGAACAGCTTCCCGATCGAGGTCACCGGTCCCGGCGGGCCGCCCTCGGCCGCCTGGGTGATGACGCGCTGGCCGATCAGGTAATGCGTGAGCGCGCGGCCGTAGAGATCGGCGACGCGCGCCCGGATTCGCGGGTCCGTCCCCAGTGGACGGCCGTCGGGGCCGGTGCGGTGTGCGATGTCGGAGATGATGTCCTCCACCGCGCGGGTGGTGTTCACCCGGCCCGTGGCGATCGCGACTCGCTCGTAGGACAGCGTGCCCATCGCGACGCGCCACCCGCCGTCGACCTCGCCGACCACCAGTTCGTCGGGCACGAACACGTCGTCGAGGAACACCTCGTTGAACTCGGCCTCGCCCAGCATGTGCGCCAGCGGCCGCACGGTGATGCCGTCGGAGTCCATCGGCAGCAGGAAGTAGGTGATGCCCTTGTGCCGCGGTCCGCCGCCGGTGCGCGCCAGCAGGATCGCGTGCGCGGCGAGCTGCGCGCGGCTGGTCCAGATCTTCTGCCCCTGAATGCGCCAGCCGCCGTCCACCTTGGTGGCCTTGGTGCGCAGCGAGGCCAGGTCCGAGCCCGCCTCCGGTTCGGAGAACAACTGGCACCAGATCTCGTCGCCGGTCAGGATCGGGCGCAGGAACCGTTCCTTCTGCGCCTCGGTGCCGAAGTTCACGATCGTCGGGCCGGCGAAGTCCTCACCGATGATATTGAGACGCTCCGGGGCCCCGGCGCGGTCGGTTTCCTCGGTGAAGACGGCGCGCAGCTTCTCGTCCACCCCGCGGCCGCCGTACTCCTTCGGCCAGGACAGCCCGGCGTAGCCGGCCTCGAACAGCATCTGCTGCCACTGCCGCCAGAACGGCGCCTTGCCCACCAGGTCCGGCGGCTCCGGCCAGGGCAGCTTCGGGAGCGCGGCGCCCAGCCACTCCCTGATCTCGGCCCGGAACCGGGCCTCCTCGGGCGAGTCCGCGAGATCCATGGCATTCCCCTTCGCACGTCTTCGGTCTAATCTTAGTTTAGGTCAGACCAAAAAGGGAGATGGGTGTGACAGTCGTTGATGAGGTCGCGTTCGACGTCGAGCGCGGCAAGATCAAAGAGTTCGCCACCGCGACACTCGCCGAGGACCCCGTGCACACGGACCCGGAGGCCGCTCGCGCGGCGGGGTTCGAAGATGTGCTCGCCACGCCGACGCACGTGGTGGTCGCCGGACACCACCGCGACCAGCGGGGTTTCGTGGACAAGCTCGGCCTCGCCTACGAGCGCGTCGTCGTCGGCTCGGTCACCTGGACCTACCTCCGTCCCGTACTCGCGGGCGACCGGTTGACCGCCGTGCGGCGCGTCGTGGACGACGTGCGGAAGAAGTCGCTGCGGATCGTGACCCTGGAAACCGAGTACACCGACCAGCACGGCGAGGCGGCCGTCCGTGTGCGGGAGGCCCTGATCGAACGAGGAGCACAGTCATGAGGCCACCGGTCCCGGTCCAGCCAGGACACCAGCTGCCGGTGCGGGAAATCGGCCCCGTGACACAGACACACATCGTCCGGTTCGCCGGCGCGGGCGGGGATTTCAACCCGCTGCACCACGACCCGGCCTTCGCCGTGAAGGCCGGCTTCCCCGGCGTGCTCGCGATGGGCCAGATGCACGCGGGCATGCTCGCCTCGTGGCTGTCCGACTGGGCCGGTGCCGAACACCTGCGTGAGTTCGAGGTCCGGTTCGTGGCGCCGGTGTTCCTCGGTGATGTGCTGCGGCTCTCGGGCGAGGTCGTGGGCGTCGAGGACCACATCGCCGAACTGACTCTCGCCGCGGCCCGCGGTGAGGACGAGGTGATCCGCGCGCGGGCGCGCGTCCTCACGGCGTGAATCGTTGCCGCAGACGGTATTTGAGGATCTTCCCGCCCACCGTCTGCGGCATCTCGTCGACGTAGAGGATCCGCTTGGGCGACTCGTACCCGGCCAGCCGCTGCCGGGCGTGCGCGATCAGCTCTCCCTCGCCGGGCCGCTCCCCCGGCTTCGGCTGCACCACCGCGGCCACGATCTCGCCCCAGGTGTCGTCCGGCAGGCCGATGACCGCCACACGCTCCACCGCCGGATGCTCGGCGAGCGCCGCTTCCACGCGCATGCTCGACACGTTCTCCCCGCCCGACTTCACGATGTCCTTGAACCGGTCCACCATGATCTGGCCGCCGCCGACCTCATACGCACAGCTGTCGCCGGAGTGAAACCAGCCGCCACGGAAGGCCTCCGCGGTCGCTTCATGGTCCCGGTAGTAGCCCGCCGTGAGCACCGGTGAGCGGTACACCGCCTCGCCCGCCAACCCGGGCCTGCCGCGCAGGCTCCGGCCCTCCTCGTCCACGATGTCGGCCGCCAGCATGGGATTGGGCACGCCCACGTGGTTCACCCCGGCCGCGGCCTTGCCCGGTTCGCGGTCGGGCCAGAACCGGAAGCAGGACATGGATTCCGTCTGCCCGAACACCTCCAGCAGCGCGACGTCGCCGCCGCACGCCGCCCGGACGCGGTCGAACAGACCGGGTTGCATGGCGCCCCACGAGAACATCGCCACGGTCAGGCTGCACAGGTCCACCTCCGGCCGGGCCTCGGCCTCGTCGACGAGTTTGTTCAGCCACAACGGCGAACCAGCCCACAGCGCCGTGATGCTTTCCGCCGTGACGGCATCCGCCAGCGCGGCCGCGTCGGGCCGCCGTCCCAGCACGACGGTGCCGCCGGCGAAGAACGCCGGCAGGACGGCGGAGTTGTGCCCGCAGTGGTAGACGATCGGCAGGAAGGTCGCGAGCTTCAGCTCGTCCTCGTAGGCCAGGCCCCGGGTGAGCGACATGGCGTAGCTGTATGCGGTCAGGTAGGAGTAGGTGTGCGTGGTCATCGAGGCCTTCGGCATCGCCGTGGTGCCGGAGGTGAACACGAGACTCCACACGTCGTCCGCGTGCACGGCGACGTCCACCTCGGTCGCGGGATGCTCGCGGATCCAGTCGTGGAAGGACGGGCCGGGCGCGGGCCCGCCGATCGGGATCGTCACGGACTTCGGCAGCACGTTCGCCGCGCGCTGCACGAATTCGGCGTCCACGACGGCGAAGGAGACGTCCACGTGCTCGACGACCCACGCCAGCACGTCCGGCGCGAGCATCGGGTTCACCGGCACCGCCACCAGGCCGGCCTTCGCGATGCCGATCATCAGCACGATGGCCTCGACCGAGTTGTCGCAGTACAGCAGCACGCGGTCGCCGGGACTCAGCCCCTCGGCCAGCAGCGCGTGCGCGACCCGGTTCGCCGCTTCGTCGGCCTGCCGGTAGGTCAGCGAGCGGAACTCCTCGTCGCCGTAGGCACCGCGCCATCCGGTGATCGCGGTCCGGTCCGGCCTGCTCCAGGTGAGCCGCTCCAGCACATCACCGACCGCCATCCGGTTCCACCGGTCGACGGCGCGACGGCCGCGCAGCGTCGTGACGTCGAAGTCCATGGCTCACACCGACAGCGACGAGGCCTTGAGCTTGTCCGCGATGTCCGCGCGCAGCAGGTGTTTCTGGATCTTGCCGGTCGCGGTCATCGGGAACTCGCGCACCACTTCGAGCCGTTCGGGCATCTTCTGGATCGCGAGGCCCTGCCCCAGCAGGTACTCCTTCAGCTCGTCCAGCGTCACCGCCTCGTGCCCCGGTTTCGGGATCAGGTAACAGCAGATCCGCTCGCCGAGCCGGTGGTCGGGCATGCCGACGACCGCGACGGCGGCGACCGCGGGATGCCCGGCCAGCAGGTCCTCCACCTGGCGGACGCTGATGTTCATCCCGCCGCGGATCACGATGTCCTTGAGCCGCCCGGTGACTCGTACGTAGCCGTCGGCGTCCATCACGCCCAGATCCCCGGAACGCGAGTAGCCCTCCGGCGTGAACAGCGCCGCGGTCTCCTCGGGTTTGCCGATGTACTCCAGCATGTGCATCGGGCCGCGGTAGGCGATGTCGCCTTCCTTGCCCCGCGGCACTTCCGCACCGAGTTCGTCCACGATCTTGACCGAACTGCCCGGCAGCACGCGTCCGTCGGAGGTGATCGACCGGCGCGGTTCGTCCTCGACCGTGCACATCGTGGTGGTGATGTTCTCGGTGCGGCCGTAGAGGCTGAGCACCCGGCAACCGGGCAGCAATCGCCCGGCCTGCTCCACGAACGAGCCGGGGATCGGCGCGCCCGCGGCGACCCACAGCCGCAGGCTGCTCGCGTCGTGTTGCTCGGGATCGTAGACGTCCATCAGCATCTGCAGGAACGTCGTGGCGGTCACGGCCAGCGTGCATCCGAAGCGCCGGATGTGATCCAGGCCGGCGCGCGGTTCCCACATCTCCATCACGTGGGAGGCGGCGCCGTGCATGAGGGGCAGGATGATGCTCGTGACCAGTCCGGTCGTGTGCGTGACCGGTGACGGTCCGAATTGGACATCCGATTCGCGGTAGCCGAAACCCTTGGCCAGCAGGCGGGAGCCGCAGGCCATCGTGTTGAACGTGTGCAGGCAGCCCTTGGGGCGGGAGGTCGTGCCGGAGCTGTAGACGATCACGAAATGGTCGTCCGGGCCCACGCCCGGGCCGATTTCCCGTGCCGCCGCCTCCGGTTCCACATCGGCGAACAGCGAGTCGAACGCGGTCGTGTCCTCGCTTTCGCTGCCGCGCAGCACGACGATACGCTCCAGACCGGCAGCGTCGGCCCGCACCGTGCGGTACATGTCGACGTAGTCGAACTTCTTGAACGTCTCGCACGTGAAGACCATGCGGGCACCGGAATTCCGCACGATGTAGCCGACCTCGTCGAAGCGGTAGATCGGCATGATCGGCACCATGATCACGCCGAGCCGCGACAGTGCCACGGCGAGCTGCGCGAACTCGACCCAGTTCGGGATCTGCACGCACACCCGGTCGCCGGCGCGAAGTCCGTGGCGGTGCAGCCCGGCGGCCAGCCGCAGGGCGCTGTCACGCAGCTCGGCGAAGGTGAGCGACCGGGTGTCGTCGGTGATGAAGACCTTGTCGGGCCGTTGCGCCACCTGGATCTCGAGCATGTCGAACAAGGTCTGCGGGCACCAGCGGCCCGTCGCGTAGAAGTGCTCGATTTCCTCGGCGGAGTAGCGGTCTCTCACCGTCGCGAACGTCATCAGCGATCTTCCTTGATCTCGAGAAGGAACATACGGCCGAACGGCAGGTTCTGGACCGACACTAATATGGTTAGACCCCAAAAAAGTCAACGCCGCTGCCAGACCGGGGACCGCTTCTCCCGGAACGCCCGAACCCCCTCCACCAGATCCTCGGTGGTGAACGCCAGTGCGAGCTGTGCCCGCAGCACGTCGAGCGCCTCGCGCAGCCCGAGATCGCGCGTCGTGTCGAGCGCGTCCTTGCCCAGCTTCATCAGCAGTGGCGATTTCGCGGCCACCCGGTGCGCCCAGTCGCGCACGGTGTCGTCGAATCCGGCCGCGGGCACGACCTTGTTCACGAACCCGAGTTCCGCGGCCTCGTGCGCGGAGATCGTGTCGCCGAGCATCATCAGCTCGTTGGCCTTCATCCTCGGCACGTTGCGGTAGATCAGTGCGGAGATCATGAACGGGAACGCGCCGACGTTGATCTCCGGGCAGCCGAAGCGCACCGTTTCCTTGGCCAGCACCAGATCGCACGCGAGCGCGAGCCCGAAGGCGCCGGCCAGCACGTCGCCGCCCGCCGCGCAGATGACCGGTTTGCCGAGGGCGGCGATCGTCGTGAACAACCGGGGAAAGCGGTCGAGGCCGGCGTATTTCGTGATCGGCGGCCGTTGGTCGGCGAACGCCTTGAGATTCCCGCCCGAGGAGAACACGCGCTCGTGCGAGGACTCCAGCACCACGACGCGCACGGCGTCGTCGTCGCGCGCCCCTTCGAGCGCGCGCAACAGCCCGTCGAGCAGTTCATCGCTCAGCGCGTTGCGCGTCGCCGGATCGTCCAGCGTCACGAACGCCGCACCGTGCTCGTCGACCCGGTAGCGGATCATGGAAACCCCTTCACTGATGGTCGAGGACGACCTTGCCGAAGCCGCCGCCCTGTTCGAGGTATTCGTGCGCCGCGGCCGCCTCGTCCAGCGGAAACGACCGGTCGATCACCGGCGGCGCGATCGCGTGCTCGGCCAGCAGCGCGAGCAGTCCCGCGAAGTCGCGCGGACTGCCCATCGTCGTGCCGAGCAGGCTGTACTGTCCGAAGTAGAACCGGCGCACGTCGAGCGGCGCCTGCTCGGCCCGCGACGCGCCGAGCACCACGAGCCTGCCGCCGGGTTTGAGCGCGTCGAGCGAATCCTGCCACGTGCCCACCGAATCGAGCACGACATCGAAACCGCCTGACACAATGGCTTTCGCCGCGCGAGGCCAGCCCGGTTCGGTGTAGAGCACCCCATCGCGTGCGCCGAGTTCGCGCGCCTGCTCGATCTTGCGCTCCGATGACGACGTGACGACCACGGTCGCGCCGATCCCGGCGGCCAGCGTCACCGCCATCGTCGCCACTCCCCCGCCCGCCCCGAGCACCAGCAGCGATTCCCCGGCGCGAAGCCGGGCCCTGGCGAACAAGGCACGGAACGTGGTCAACCCGACCAGCGGCAGCGCCGCCGCCTGCGCCCAGTTGTAGCCGCGCGGTTTCGGCAGGACACATTCGGCGGGGACGCGCACCGCCTCGGCGTAGGTGCCGGGACGGTGGTCACCCAGGATCTCCCAGCCGCGAGCCGGAAAGGACTCGTCCTCACCCCACCACAGCGAGGGCACGATCAGCACCTCGTCGCCGGTGTCGGCACGCACGCCTGCGCCGTCGGCGCCCGGCACGTGCGGCAACGGCGAGCCGTACCTGCCCTGCCGCACCAGGACGTCGTGCCAGTTGAGCGCGCTCGCCCGCAGGTTGATCCGCACCCAGCCCGGCTCGTCGACCGGGCCGGGGATCTCCTCCGGCCGGAGGTTTCCCGCCGGACCGAACTCACGCAGCACGATCGCCCGCACACCAGCCTCCTCAATTCGGTCAGACCATTGTACCTTAAGTCGGACGGGGTGCGGTTTCAAGAGGCGTTACGAGTCGCCCATGGTCAGGCGGAGGTACTGGGAGATGGCCTCCGCGCGGTTCTCGACGCAGAGCTTGCGCAGAATCCGCTTCACATGGGACTTCACGGTCCCGCCCGCGATCACGAGCTCGTCGGCGATGCGGTTGTTGGTCGCGCCGGTGGCCATCAGCGCGAGCACCTCCAGCTCCCGGCTGGTGAGCAGCGATTCGAGCGCCGCGGTCGATCGCGCGGGCAGCCGCACGGGCCGGGTGGGGCTGTCGGGCGCCCGCCGGGTCAGCTCGATCTCCGCCGAGGCGAGGTCGTCGAGCACGTCCTCGACGGTGCGCATCGCCGCGCGCACCTGTTCCCGCTGCTCGCGCAGCCTGCCGAGCAGCACCGCGCGCTCGAAGATCTGGCCGAAGCCCACGGCGAAGGCCCACAGCACGTCGCGGTCCAGCGGAGTCACCGGCTCGGCCAGGTAGTCCGCGTGCAGGAACCCGATCACCCGGCCGGTCGGCATGAGCGGCGCGGCCACGTACGACGTGAGCGAGGACGCCTGCAGGAGCGGCTGGTACACGCGTGGATCGTGGTCCGGATCGGTCACCAGAGCCGGTTCGTGCCTGCGCACCATCTCGGTTTCCAGCAGCATGTTGCCCAGCTGGATCTCCGGCACCGTCCGCAGCCATTGCCGGAACGCTCGTTCAGGGTCGCGGTCGCCGACCGCGTAGCTCTTCCACGGCCGCCACAGCGAGCCCTCGACACGCGAGAGCAGTACCCGGTCGAAGCCGCATCCCTCGACCACCGCCTCGCACACCCGATCGAGCAACTCGTCGGGCTCGTGCACGTGGCGTAGCTTCGCCAGTGCCGCGTCGAGCACGTCCAGCCGCCGCAGCCGCTCGCCCATCCGGAATTCGCGCACCTCGTGGCGCAGCGCGTAGGTCCGCGCCAGCAGGCCGCCCACCTGGGCCGATCCCTCGCCACCCGCGGAGAGCAACTCGGTGAGCTGGCCGACCACGACGGCCAGCGCCGCGTCGAGCGAGGTCAGGTCCCCGCCCTCGGCGGCGGGCGTGCCGGTCAGCGGCGCGCTCTCGTTCAGCAGCTTCCTGGCGCGGGCCGTCAGCTCCGCGCGACGGCTCGCCCCGGCGGCCCGCTCTGTTCGCACCTCGTCGTGCCTTTCCGATCCGCTCCCGGCTGTAGTCAGCAGAATAACGATCGTTCACGGTCTTGTGCTAGGTTTTCCTGGTGGACAGGGACCGTAAGATCCTGGATACGGCCGCCGCGGTCTTCTTCGAGAAGGGCTTCCACGGGGTCGGGGTCGACGAGCTCGGCAAGCGCGCCGGGCTGAGCGGGCCGGCGCTGTACCGGCATTTCTCGGGCAAGGACGAGATACTGGCCGCGTTGTTCAACGAGGCGCTCGACGAGCTGCTGTCGGCCACCGCGCCGGTCTACGACGAACCGGAGCGCGACCTCGACCGGCTCATCCGGCACCACGTGAACTTCACGGTCAATCACCGGCATCTGGTCAACGTCTACCAGCGTGAGGACCGTTCGCTGGTCGATCCGTGGAAACGGCAGTTCGACCGCAGGCGCCGCCAGTACATCGCGCGCTGGGAGACGGCCGTGGCGCGCTGCTTTCCCGGGGCCGACAAGGCCGAGATCGCGGCCGGCACGCAGGCCTGCCTCGGGGTCATCTTCTCGGTGGCCTACTGGCCGACGTCGCTGGCCTCGACGCCGGCCCTGCCCGACCTGATCACAGGCTTCGCCGCGAACGGACTGTCTACTTTGGGCTCCCAAGTCGCCCGAAGCTGAACATCGCCGCCGCGATCCGCCGCTTCTGCAGTTCGTCCGAGCCCTCGGTGATGCGGTAGCGGCGGTGGTGCCGGTAGATGAACTCGAACGGCTTGTGCCGCGTGTAGCCGACGCCACCGTGAATCTGCATCGCACGGTCCGCGGCCTCGCACGCGAGCTGGTTGCCGCGGTAGTTGACCATCGCGACCTTGTCGCTCACGCCGGTCTTGCCCAGCTCGTCCATCAGCCACGCCGTCTTGTACAGGGTGTTGCGCACGAGCTCGGCTTCGGTCTGCAGTTCGACGAGCTGCCACTGGATGCCCTGGTGCTCGTGCAGCGGCCTGCCGAACACGACGCGCTCCTGCGCGTAGCGCGCGCTCTCGTCGATGCAGAACTGCGCCGCGCCCAGCGACGAGGCCGCCTGCCGGATCCGGTTCTCGTGCACGAACAGCTGCGCGCAGTCCAGGCCCCGCCCCACCTCTCCCAGGACCGCGCCGGAAGGCACCCGCACGCCGTCGAGCCGGACCTCGGCGTGGTCGCTGGGCATATTGAAGGTCCAGTGGTAGTACGGGATCTCGAAGCCGGGCGCGTCCGTCGGCACGAGGAAGGCCGTGATGCCCGCGGCCTTGCCCGGCTCGCCGGAGGTTCGCGCGAACACCAGGTCCACCTCGGCCACGTCGACCACGCTGTTGAACCGCTTCGCGCCCTCGATGATCCAGTCGTCACCATCGCGCCGTGCCGTCGTCTCCAGGTAGGTCGCGTCGCTGCCGTGCCCCGGTTCGGTGAGCCCGAACGCCATCTCGATCTCGCCGCGCACCAGCCGGTCCAGGTAACGCTCCCGCTGCTCCGGCGTGCCGTACTCGTGCAGCACGAGCGCCAGCGGGAGGTTCGCCACGACCGAGGCCTCGTGGGACAGTTCGGCGTGCAGCCCCGGTCCGCGACGGGCCAGGTGCTCGCGGATCACGGCCATCGCGAGGTTCGTGCCGTCGCGGCCGCCGAGCGCGGCCGGAAGCGGATACCGGTAGAAGCCCGCCGCGTCGGCTCGCCGCCGCGCCTCGCCCATCAGCTCACGCCACTGCCGGGTGGGGATGCCGCCGCGGTCCACGTCGGTGCGGCTGAACTCCCGGCGGTGGTCGAAGAACTCCGGGTTCGCGGCCTCCAGCGGCCGGATCTCGGCGTCGATGAAGGTGTCGAGATCTTTCACGAACTGTTCGACATCGCTGGGAATGGACCACTCCATGGCGCGGGCCTCTCGTCGTCTTGAGGATTGCCCCGCCACGGTAGGAATTCCAGGCTCGTCGAAGCTCGTGGCGCGCTCGCGGGCAGTGTGGACTTCTCCAGTCGCCTGCCCGCACGTCCGGGGCCCGGCGCGGGGGCCGTGATTGGGTCGGGGCATGGTGACTTTCGAGAGCATCGCGGCGATGCGGGAGTGCGTCGGTGACGTGCTGGGCACGAGTGCGTGGCACGAGGTGACGCAGCAGCGCATCGACGCGTTCGCCGCGGCGACCGACGATTTCGAGGACATTCACGTCGATCCGGAGCGCGGCAGGCAAGCCGGGCTCGGCGGCACCATCGCGCACGGGCTCTACACGCTCTCGCTCGGACCCAAGTTCCTGTACGAGATCTACGCGATGCAGGGCTATTCGCTGGCGCTCAACTACGGCTACGACAAGGTTCGCTGGCTCACGCCGGTACCCGCGGGCGGCCGCGTGCGCATGACCGCCACGCTCGCCGGCGCCAAGGAGATCCCCGGTGGCACCCGGTTCACGCTCACGCAGACCTTCGAGCTCGAAGGGGCGGCGAAACCGGCCTGTGTCGCGGACTCCGTTGTCGCCTACTTCGACTGATCGAGCGCGGTGTGCCCGCGTTCGACGACCGCGGCGAGGCTCGCGGCGGCGGTGACCAGATGGGGGTCCGGCTCCTCGCGGCGGCGGTTGCGCTTGACGAACACGGCGATGGTCGCCGCGGTCTTGTAGTAGCAGTAGGCGAGGAACCAGCCGAGCGCGGCGGGCTCCTTGCCGCCGGCGTCGAGATATCCGTCCAGCAGGCGCGGGAGCGCGGGCATGCCGGTGCCCGCCTTCCGGTCCGCCTCGCCGCGTTGCTCGTGGAACCGGTGCCGGGGATCGGTGTGCATCAGCAGCCACGCCAGGTCGGTGCGGGGATCGCCGACGGACCAGATCTCCCAGTCGATGATCGCGCGCAGATACTCGCCGGTGAACAACATGTTCGCGAGCCGGTAGTCGCCATGGACCACGGTCGGCACGGCACCCTCCGGGATTCCGCTCGCCAGACGGGCGTGCAGGTCCGCGTGGCCGGGTGCGATCCCGTCCTCGACCGTGGCGAGGAGTTTCGCCCAGCGGTCCAGTTCGTCCCGCAGCGGGATCGGCTCCTCGTCCGGCGGCGGCACCTGCTGCAGGCGCGCCAGTGTGCGTGCCGCGGCCAGGGCGCGCGCGGTCACGGTATCCGGGGTCGGCGGGTCGCCGGTGACGTCGAGGTGCGGTTCGTAGGACTGGCCCGCCTCGAAGGTCATCGCGAACAGCGGCGGCATCGCGGCGTCCTCGCCGAGCACCGCGGGTACCGGGACGCCGGTACCGGCCAGCAGCCGCAGGATGCGCGCCTGCCGGAGCACGTCGCGGTTCTTCACCGGCGCCAGTCCCGGCGGCGCGACCTTCACGACGATGTGCCTGTCCGGCTGGACGGTCGCGGCGAAGGTGAGGCTGGAGACGCCTCCCGGCAGCGGCCGCAGGCCACCGACTTCGCTGCCGGGCCAGAAGGCGCGCAGCCGCGCGAGGAGTTCGTTCTCATCGAGCACCTTCGCAGCGTGCTGGCTGCTGCTGTCCGGGGCAAGGATCCGGGGACGGGTCGCTGGAGATCTCCACAGTCATCGGCCGCGGCGGGCTCGATCGCCGGGTTTCGCCTGTGTTAGAAGCGAACCATGAACCGTTTCAGTCTCGAGGGCAAGGTCGCCGTCGTCACGGGTGCCTCGTCCGGTCTCGGCGCCGCGTTCGCCGCCGCACTGGCGGAGGCGGGTGCCGACGTCGCCATCGGCGCCCGGCGTACGGACCGGCTGGCCGAGACCGCGGCCGTGATCGAGAAAACGGGTCGCTCGGTGATCGCCCGGCGGACCGACGTGACCCGCATCGAGGACTGTGACGCCCTCGTCGCCGCCGCGATGGCCGGGTTCGGGCGCGTCGACGTGCTCGTGAACAACGCGGGCACGGGCGGGAAGTACTTCCCGGCGACCGACGATCCGCCGGAGCATTTCCGCTCGGTGGTGGACCTCAACCTGTTCGGCGCCTACTGGATGGCGCAGGCGTGCGGCCGGGTGATGGGCGCGGGCTCGTCGGTCATCAACATCTCCAGCGTGATGGCGGTGACGACCGCCAAGATGCCCGCCGCCGGCTACAGCGCGAGCAAGGCCGCGATCCTCGGGCTCACCCGCGATCTCGCGGCGCAATGGGGTTCACGTGGAATCCGGGTCAACGCGCTGCTGCCCGGAGTCTTCCCCACCGAGGCCACGGCCGACTACAGCGAGAACTACAAGCGCAAGGTCATCGACGCGAAGATCCCGCTGGGACGCATCGGCGATCCGGCCGACATCGCGGCCACGGCGGTGTTCCTGGCCAGCGACGCCGCCGCCTACATCACCGGCGTGAGCCTTCCCGTGGACGGCGGCGTGCTGATCAACTAGCGCATCCGCACCACGACCTTGCCCAGCGCTTCCCGCCGCTCGATCAGTTCCAGCGCCTCGGCGCCCTGTTCCAGCGGCAGGACGTGCCCGACGACCGGACGGATGTGTCCCTCGGCCGTCAGCCGCTCCAGCTCGCCGGCCAGGGTGCGGGCGATGCGCGGGAAACGCCGGACGTACGGGTCCAGCGCCACCCCGACGACGCTCAGGTCCCGCAGCAGCAGACGGTTCACCTTCACGGTCGGGATGGAACCGCCGGCGAAACCGACCACCGCCAGGCGTCCGCCGACGTCGAGGCAGCGCAGCGAATCGGTGAACCGGTCGCCGCCGACGGGATCGACCACGACCTGCACGCCGTGCCCGCCGGTCAGCTCGCGCACCTGCTCCAGCCAGTCGTCGCCGCTGCGCACGACGTCCTCGGCACCGGCCTCGCGCGCGACCCGTTCCTTGTCCGAAGTGGACACCACGGCGATCGGGCGCGCGCCAAGGGCCCGCACCAGCTGGATGGTCGCGGTGCCGACACCGCCCGAGGCGCCGTGCACCAGCACGTCCTCACCCTTGTCCAGGCCCACGCGGTGCAGCGTGAACCACGCGGTCGAGTAGTTGAGGTGCAGTGCCGCGCCCGCCACGAAATCCATCGAGTCCGGCAGGCGCACGGTGTAGTCCGGCAAACCGAGCGCGCGTTCGGCCATCGCGCCCCAGATGGTCAGGCTCGCGACCCGGTCTCCCGGCGCGAAGCCCGATCCTTCCGGCGCCTCCAGCACGACACCGGCGACTTCTCCCCCGGCGACGTAGGGCACCGGTTCCACGTGCTGATACCGCCCGCGAGTCTGCAGCAGGTCCGGAAAGGACACTCCGGCGGCGTGCACCTCGATGAGCAGCCGCTCGCCGCCGGTCCAGGGATGAGCGCCGGACGGCTCGTCGAATTCGGTCACGGCGCCGCCGCGCGGCCCGGTCAGTTCGGTGATCACGAAGGCCCGCATGCTCAGCTCCGCACCATCGACGAGGTCACCGACCGTGTGTTCAGGCTGTCGCCGCCGTCGACGGTCAGGATCTGCCCGGTCACCCGCCCGGCGGTCGGCGAGGCGAAGAAGCCCACCGCGTCGGCGATGTCCTCCGGATCGACCAGTCCGCCGGGCATGCTCTCGGTCCACGCGTCCACGATGTCGCGTGGCATCGACAGCACGCCGGAGCTCGCCGTCATGCCCGGCAGGACGGCGTTCGCAGTGATGCCCAGCCCGATGTTCTCCGCCGCCACGGTCTTGACCATGCCGAGCAGCCCGGCCTTGCTGGTGCTGTAGGAAACCTGGCCCGGCAGTCCCCGCGTCCCCGCGGTGCTGGACACGATCACGATCCGGCCGAACTTCCGCTCGCGCATCCCGGTCAGGCAGGCCTGCAGGACGCGGAACGTGCCGGTGAGGTTGACCGCGAGATCCTTCTGCCAGCGTTCGAGCGAGAACCGGTGCGCGGAGCCGAACATCGTGGTGAGACCGGCGTTTCCGACGTAGACGTCGATGTCGTCGAGCACCGGCAGCTCGTCGTTGGCGATGTCGGCCTGGTAGGTGCATCCGGGTTCGCGGTCCAGCGTCACGACCTCCATCCCGGCGGCGCGCAACCGCGCGACGATCGCCTCCCCGATCCCGCCTTCGCGGGCCGCGCCCGTCACCAATGCCTTCACGCTGTTTTCCTTCCCTCCTGGTCGGTCCCGCCGTCGGCGAACGACGGCAGTGCGGGGTGTCCCTGGAGCCGCAGTACGAGCAGCGCGGTCTGCACGCTCAGCTGATCGGCGGGATCGGCCGCCACATCGAACCCGGTCGCCGAGCGCACCCGGCCCAGGCGCAGCCGCACCGTGTTCTCGTGCACGCCGAGCCGTACCGCTGAGGCCCGGACGCTGCGCCCGCATTCGAAGTACTGCTGCAACGTCCACAGCAGATCCGAGGCGTCGCCGGAAAGCAACGGGCCCAGCACGTCGTCGATGTAGGAACGCACAGCGGTGACCGCGCTGTTGGCGACGAACAGCCGCGCGGGCCCGAGGTCGTCGACGGCCAGCACGCGCGGCGACGAGGGCCCGACGAACCGGTCGATGCACTGCGCGACCTCCCGCGCCTCGCGGTAGGCACGGGCCAGGGCGGTGGCCTCGCAGACCGAGGACACCCCGACCACGACGTCCTCGGTGATCACCCGGCGCACGGCCGCCTTCACCCGGCCGACCATCGCGACCGCGCTGACCTCCGGCGGGGTTTCGATGAGCAGCAGCACACCGTCCGAACCGCGGGTGCCCAGCACCTCGACCCCGAGCGCCTGGCCGACCCCGTCGGCGAGGCGCTCGTCGTCGGCGGCGTGCATGACGTAGGCGAGGATACGCCGCACATCGATGCTCACGCCCAGGTATTCGGCACTGCTGCGCAAGTCGTCCACAGTGGACGAACCCTTGACCAGCTGGCGTGCGAGCGAGGAGCGCGCGTTCCACGCCACGGCGGCGACGCGGCGCTGGATGGCGAACTCGGTCCCGGCCAGTTCGGCGGTCCGGCGCGCGACGAACTCGTCGAACGGGGTGAGCACCGCCGGATGTTCGGCGAGCACGAGCCAGCCGAAGTTCCCCGCGGGCGCGACGACGTGCCTTCGGGCCGGGCCGCCCCACCGGGCGGGCACCACGGTGACCTCACCGGGCGCGCCGAGCTCTGCGGGCGAGGGCACCCGGATCCGGGCCGGGCCGGCCGACGCGACGAGCCGGTGCTGCGCGTCGAACAACGCCGTCACCTTGCCCGTGAGGTCCGCGCAGGCCCGCACCAGCCCGGACAGCCCGCCGCCGGCCAGCTTGCCCAGCCGCCGCTCGGCGGTGGACTCGGCGATCGCGATCCCGGCGAAGTCGGCGTACGCGGCGAGCTGGCCGAGCAGCGTGCCGGAGACCTCCGCGGCCGACGGGTCTTCCAGCACCAGAACGTGCTGTGCCCCAACGGGAACCGCGACGAGCGTGGCGGTGTTCGCGCGCGGTACCCGGCTCCCCCGCGTGCGGGCCTCGGCGCCGGACATGACCGCGGGCGCGCTCTGCCGCAGGACCGGGTCGGCGGGATCGCGGGCGAGCAGTCTGCCGTGTGCGAAGCCCGCGAGCACGCAGGCCTGGGTGACCGCCGCGTCGATCACCGCGATTTCCGGGCGATCTCGTCGCGCAGCACGTGCTTGCGTACCTTGCCGGTGGCCGTCATCGGCAGTTCGCCGAGCAGTTCGAGCCGTTCCGGCAGCTTCGGTGTGGCCACGTCGCGCTCGCGCAGGTAGCCGGTCAGATCCTCCAGCGCCGGCCGCGCACCTTCGGTCGGGACGACGCAGGCGCAGACGCGTTCGCCGAGCCGCTCGTCCGGCATGCCGACCACGGCGACGCTCGCGACCGCCGGATGCTCGGCCAAAAGCTCCTCCAGTTCACGCGCGCTAATGTTGAGCCCGCCGCGAATGATGATGTCCTTGAGCCGTCCCGTGACACGGACGTACCCGTCGTCGTCCATCACGCCCAGATCCCCCGATCGCGAGAACCCGTCGGGGGTGAACAACGCCTGTGTCTGTTCGGGATCGCGGTAGTAGCCGAGCATGTGGCTCGGCCCGCGATAGGCGATGTCGCCCTCGGTGCCGCGCGGAACTTCCGCGCCCAGTTCGTCCACCACCTTCACCGCGGCGCCGGCGATCGCCGAACCGTCGGAGGTGGCCGAACGCTCCGGCGGATCGTCCACAGTGCACATCGTGGTCAGGAAGTTCTCGGACCGGCCGTACAGGCTCAGCACCCGGCAGCCCGGGAACTGCTCCCCTGCCCGGCGCACGATCGCACCGGGGATGGGCGAGCCCGCACACACCCACACCCGCAGGCTGCTCGCGTCGTGCCGGTCCTGGTCGTAGGCCGCCATCAGCATCTGCAGGAACGGTGTCGCCGTCACCGCGACGGTGCAGCCGTGCTTGGCGATGCGCTGCCATCCCTCGTGCGGCTCCCACACCTCCATCAGGTGCGAGGACGCGCCCGCGAGCAAGGGCAGCACGAGGCTGGTCACCAGTCCCGTGCTGTGCGTGACCGGCGAGGGACCGAACTGCACGTCGTGCTCGTCGTAGCCGACGCTGCGTGCGATGGCCGCGGCGCTGGCGCGCACGGTGTTGAAGGTGTGGAAGCAGCCCTTCGGCCGCGAGGTGGTGCCCGAGGTGTAGACGATCAGGAAGGCGTCGTCCGGCGAGGGCCGGTCCCCGGGGTTTCCCGCCGGGGCGGCGAGCAGGTCCTCGAAGCGCACCGCGCCCGTGCCGCGCACCACCACCAGGTGGTCCAGATCGGGACAGGACTCGCGCAGCCCGGCGAACATGTCCAGGTGCCGGAAGCCCTTGAACTCCTCGCACGTGATCGCGACCTTGGCGCCGGAATGCCGGACCACGTAGCCGACCTCGCCGGCGCGGTAGATGGGCATGATCGGCACCAGGATCGCGCCGAGCCGCGCCGTCGCGACCGCGATGAGCAGGAACTCGGTCCAGTTCGGCAGCTGCACGGCGATGCGGTCCCCCGCACCGACGCCGAGCCCGGCCAGGCCCGCCGCGAGGCGCTCACCCCGTTCGCGCAGGTCCGTGTACGTCAGCGAGGTGGTGGCGTCGGTGGCGAACACCTTCTCGCCGTGACGTCGCGCCTGCGTCTCCACCAGTTCGAACAGACCCTCCTGGCGCCAGAAGCGGGCCGCGTAGAACGCGCGGATCTCCTCGTCGGAGTACCGGTCCCGGACTGTCGTCTGCGACATCAGCATGCCCTCTCGACCGTCGTTGGTGGCTCAGGTCACACCTCTATGGATCGCAATTTATAATGGTAAGACCAAATTAGCAAGGGGTGCGGTCGACGTTCTCCCGGTGGACGGCGAGGAACTCGCGCAGCGCCGCACGGTCCTGCTCGCGGATGGCGACCAGCAGGTTGCCGTGCGCTTCCAGGGCGTGTCCGACCAGCTCCGCATGCCCGCTGGTGTAGGCGGCGCGCGTGATCGCCCCGCGCAACAACGCGAGGATCGACTCGTACATCCCAGCCAGAACCGGAATGCGCGACGCCCGCGCGATGGTGTGGTGGAAGCGCATCGTGGCTTCCAGATAGCCGCGTGCGTCCTCGCGGGCCGCCGCCATGTCGTGCAACGCCCATTCCATCGCGCGCACGTCCTCGGGAGTGGCCCGTTCCAGCGCGACGCCGGCGAACAGTTCGTCGAGCCGGACCCGCGCCTCGAACAGCTCGGCCGGATCGGCCACCGCCGGTGCGAACCAGACGTCGAGCGCACCGAGCCGCACCTGCGCAGGCTGCGCGGCGACGAACACCCCGCCGTTGACGCCGGGCCGCACCTCGACCAGGCCCCGCTCGCGCAGGATGTGCAGCGCCTCGTTCATCACCGAGGGGCTCACCGCGAACCGGTCGATCAGCTCGGTGCGCAGCCCGATCCTGCTTCCGGTGGGCAGTGCCCGCGCGAGGACCTCGTCCTGCACGGACTCGGCCAGCCAGGAGGCGCGGGAGCGGCGGCCGTCCTCGGTCATCGCCCGATTCTATCTGTCCTTTTGCGACTTTCCGAGGCGTCTGCGGCCGCATTCCGGGGTATTTCCCTCTCCCCAAAGGGAGATCTGGCCCGTCACCGCCTTGAATCGTGCATGAACAATTCCTAGCGTTCGTGCGCAGAGGAGGACGCCGATGTCCCTGATCGATCTGCACACGCACGCGATCGCACCCGACCTCGCCGCGGTGCCCGGCGATCACCGCTGGCCCACCACGCACCCGACCGGGCCGGCCGGTGCCGAACTCCGGGTGGGCGGGCGGTGGTACCGCGATCTGGACGAACGGTGCTGGTCGGCCGAAGCCCGCCTGCGCGACATGGATGCCGAGGGCGTCGCCGTGCAGGTGCTTTCTCCGGTTCCGGTGACGTTGTGCCACGACGCTCCCGCGGCCGGGGCGGCCGAAATCGCGCGATGCCAGAACGACTTCCTCGCCGGTCTCGCTGCCGTCGCGCCGAACCGGTTCCGCGCACTCGGGGCCGTGCCGTTGCAGGCCCCGGACACCGCGATCGCGGAACTGCGGCGGTGCCTGGATCTCGGTTTCGCGGGCGTGGAGATCGGGACCCGTGTCGGCGACCGCGAGCTGACCGATCCGCTGTTCGCGCCGTTCTTCGACGCCGCCGAGGCTTCGGGCGCGGTCGTCTTCGTGCACCCGGTGGACGAGACCGTGGATCCGCGGGTCACCGCGGCGGGACTGACCTTCGGGGCCGGGATGCCGGGCGAGACAGGTATCGCCGGGGCCGGGCTGGTCACCTCGGATCTGCTGGTGAAGCGTCCGGACCTGCGGATCGTGCTGGCGCACGGCGGCGGGTCGCTGCCCTGCCTGCTGCCGCGCCTGGACGTCGGCGCACGGCTGCGCGGGGCCACCCGCCCGGCACCGACCACCCTGGCGCGCACCCTGTTCTGCGATTCGCTGACCTACGACGCGCCGGGGCTGCTGCTGGCGGCTCACCGGTTCGGCTCCGATCACGTCGTCCTCGGCACCGACTATCCCTTCAGTGCCAGGGAAAACCCGCCAGGCCACGTGCTCGCCGACGTCGAACCGGACCTGCGGGCCGCGATCGGATACGAAACCGCCCGCCGACTGCTGGGAGTGTCATGAGCGACGTACTCGGCCTCGGGCTGACCCACTATCCACTGCTGGCAGGCACCGACGAGCACATGGCCGGGCTGCTGCGCTGGACGCTGCGAGATCCCGGTATTCCCGCCGAGTGCAAGGATCCCGCGTCCTGGCCCGAGTTGATGCGCCGCGAATGGGACACAGACGGTGGGATCGCCGCGGCCGCGGGGCACCGGGCCGTCCTGCGGGAGGGACTCGCCCGCTGCCGCGACGCGCTGGACGAGTTCGAGCCCGACCTGCTCGTCGTGTGGGGCGACGACCAGTACGAGAACTTCCGCGAGGAGGTCGTGCCGCCGTTCTGCGTGCTGGCCTACGGCGACCTCGAGGTGCACCCGTTCGAGCTGATGAACCAGCGCGGCAGCCCGAACGCGTGGGGCCTGCCCGACGACCTGACGTTCACCCTGCACGGCAACGAGAACGCGGCGCGGCGGCTGGCCGACGACCTGATCCAGGCCGGGTTCGACATGGCCTACTCCTACCGCAAACGCGAGGGCACGAACTTCCCGCACGCGATCCTCAACACGCAGCTGTTCCTCGACTACGAGCACGCGGGCACCGAATTCCCCTATCCCATCGTGGGAATCACGGTCAACTGCTACGGCGAGCACGCGATCGCGCGGCGCGGCGGGCTGGCCCGCTTCGCCGACATTTCCACCGAACGGCTCGACCCCGCCGGCCCCTCCCCCGCGCGCTGCTTCGAACTCGGCCGCGCCGTCGCGCGCGCGGTGCGCGACACGGGCAAGCGCGTCGCGTTCGTCGCGTCCTCCAGCTGGTCGCACGCGTTCCTCAACGACAAGGACTGGCACCTGCGTCCCGACACCGCCGCCGATCAGCGCCTCTACGACGCGCTGGTGCGCGGCGACTACGAGACCTGGACCGCGGTGACCGGCAAGGAGATCGTCGAAGCGGGTCAGCACGAGATGCTCAACTGGTTCTGCCTGCTCGGCGCCGTCGCCGAAGAGGATCTGCGCCTGACCTGGTCGGACTTCGTCGCCACCGATGTCTTCAACTCCAACAAATGCTTCGCCATCTTCGAAAGGAGGCACGCGTGACGGTCACCTCCGACAGCGCACTGCACGCAGGGTCCTTTGTGGACGCCGCGGGAATCCGGACGCACTACCACGGGGCCGGGGCGGGCGAGCACGTCCTGCTGCTGCACGGCTCGGGGCCCGGGGTGTCGGCCTGGGCCAACTGGCGGCTCAACCTCGGGCCGCTGGCCGAGCGGTTCCACGTGCTCGCACCGGACGTCGTGGGCTACGGCGGCACCGAGCGGCCCGCGGACATCCGGTATTCGCTGCGCACCTGGACCGATCACGTGTGGCGGTTCCTGGACGCGCTGGGCATCGAGCGGACCTCGGTCATCGGCAACTCACTCGGCGGCCGGATCGCACTGGCCATGGCCGAGGACCATCCGGAGCGGCTCGACCGGCTGGTGCTCATGGGTGCTCCCGGCGTGGGCATGACGATCACCGACGGGCTGAGGGCGCTGCGTGCCTACGAGCCGTCGATGGAGGCGATGCGCGAGTTGCTCACCACGTACTTCGCCGTGGACAAGAGCATCATCACCGAGGACCTCGTGCGCACACGCTACGAGGCCAGCGCCGCGCCCGGCGCGCACGAGGCGTACCGGTCGATGTTCTTCGACCCCCGGCACGCGGGCAACGATCTCGGCATCACCGAGGAGCAGGTCGCCGCCGTCGAGCATCCGGTGCTGCTGGTGCACGGCCGCGAGGACAAGGTGGTGCCGGTGGAGGTCGCGTGGAACATGGTGCGCCTGCTGCCCGACGCCGATCTGCGCGTCTTCGCGCGGTGCGGGCACTGGACCCAGATCGAGCGGGCCGCCGACTTCAACGCCGAGGTCGGCCAGTTCCTCGCCGGGCGGGAGGATCGTCAATGAGCATCGTGGACACCCCCGTCGCCGCGACTGGTTCCCGTCACATCCACGACGGCACGCGCTTCCGGGTGCACCGGGCGACGATGACCGATCAGGGTGTCTATTCCGAAGAGCTGGCCAAGATCTTCGCCCGGTCGTGGTTGTACGTCGGGCACGAGTCCGAGGTGCGCGAACCCGGCGACTACGTGCGGCGGCCGGTCGGCGGGCGGCCGGTGTTCATGGTGCGCGGCCGCAAGAGCGGCGAGGTCAACGTCTTCCACAACACGTGCTCGCATCGCGGCGCCGTGGTGTGCCGCCGCGACCAGGGCAATGCCAAGATCTTCCAGTGCTTCTACCACGCGTGGACCTTCGACACCGAGGGCCGTCTCGTGGGCATGCCGGGCCGCGAGGCCTATGACGAGCCGGCGTTCGACGAGCTGGGGCTCGCGCCCGTCGCGAAGGTCGAGTCCTACCGCGGCTTCGTGTTCTGCTGTTTCGATCCGGGCGCAGCCGGCCTGACGGAGTATCTCGCCGGGGCACGTGAGTACCTCGATCTCGTCGTGGACGGCGCGGACGGCGACGTCGAGATCATCAAGGGCACCCAGCAGTACGGCATGGCCGCCAACTGGAAGCTGCTGGTGGAAAACAGCGTCGACGGCTACCACGCGGCGTCCACACACGACACCTACTTCAAGTATCTCGTCTCACTGGGCACCGATCTCTCGGTCGGGGTCTCCGGCGTGACGAAGGCACTGGGCAACGGGCACGCGGTACTGGAGTACGAGGCACCGTGGGGCAGGCCGATCGCGAAGTGGGAGCCCCTGTTCGGGGACGAGGCCAGGCCCGACATCGAGCGCCTGCGGGCCGGGCTGGCCCGCAAGTACGGCGAGGAACGCGCGCACCGCATCGCCGACCTCAACCGCAACCTGCTCATCTACCCCAACCTCGTGATCAACGACATCATGGCGGTCACCGTGCGCACGTTCATGCCCACCGGGGCGGCCGGCACCGACATCACCGCCTGGGAGCTGGCACCGCGCGACGAGCTGCCGCAGGTCCGGCAACGCCGCCTGGACAGCTTTCTGACCTTCCTCGGACCGGGCGGGTTCGCCACCCCCGACGACATCGAGGCGCTGGAGTCCTGCCAGCAGGGCTTTTCCAGCGGCGGCATCGAATGGAACGACGTCTCCCGCGGGATGAACCGCGATCCGCAGGCGACCGACGAGGAGCAGATGCGGGCGTTCTGGCGCCGGTGGCGCGCCGACATGGACACGGAGGTGACCCGGTGACCGTCACCCGCGCCGAGGTCGAGGACCTGCTCTACCTCGAGGCCGAACTGCTCGACCAGTGGCGGCTGGACGAATGGCTCGCGCTGTTCACCGACGACGCCCACTACGCCATCCCCTGCAACGACGATCCCGACGGCGATCCCGCGCGCGATCTGATGCTCATCGACGACAACCGGTTCCGCATGGGGGCGCGGGTCGAACGGCTCAACAGCCGCAAGGCGCATCGCGAATATCCGCATTCGAACACGCGGCACATGGTCACCAACGTCCGGCTGGGCGACTGGGAGGGCGACGAACTCCCGGTCCGGGCCTCGTTCGTGGTGTGGCGTTTCCGCGGTGACCGCGCCGCGGACTACGTGGGCCAGTACTTCCACCGGCTCGTGCGCCGCGACGGCGAACTGCGCATCCGGGCCAAACGGGTCGTGCTCGACATGACCGCGCTGCGGCCCGCCTTCGACGTGGCGATCGTCCTGTGAGCGGGCCCCTGTCCGGCCGCACCGCAGTGGTCACCGGCGGCGGCACCGGCATCGGGCGCGCGATCGCCGACCGGCTGCTCGCGGACGGCGCCCGGGTGCTCACCGCCGATCTCGCCGAAGACGGCGACCTGTCCGCACCCGATGTCGCGGAAACCCTGCGCGACAAGGCGATCGGCACGTTCGGCGCGGTGGACGTCCTCGTCAACAACGCCGGCGGCGGAGTCATCAGGCCGACACTGGAACACACCGAGCAAACCCTGCGGGCCACGATCGACAACAACCTGTGGACCACACTGCGGTGCTGCCTGGCCTTCCTGCCGCACATGCGGTCCCGCCGCTACGGCCGCATCGTCAACATCGGCGCGGAGTCGGTGCGCAACGGCCTGACCGACCACGCCGTCTACAACGCGGCCAAGGGCGGGGTGCACGGCCTGACCACCGGCCTGGCCCGCGAGTTCGCGACCGACGGCATCACGGTCAACGTGGTGGCCCCCTCCTACACGCTGACGCCGGAACTGGCCCGTGCCCTCGACGACGGCACGGTGCCGCCGCGGCTGCACACCGTCGTCGAGGACGCGACCGCCCTGATCCCGATGGCCCGCCCCGCCCGGGTCGGCGAGATCGCCGCCGCCGTCGCCTACCTCGCCACCGACGCCGCGTCCTTCGTCACCGGCCAGGTCCTGAGCGTCAACGGCGGCAGCAGCATGTGCTGAGCGCGCTCACCGCTGCTCGCTTCCGGGTGGCCCGCGGCGACGGCGGCGGGTGCGCCACGCCTGGGCGAGCCGGGAATGCGGCTGCCAGTTCAGCCCGTTGGGCAGGTTCCAGCCGAACTTGACGGCCGCCACCCGGAACAGCAACGCCCCCACCACCCCGACCACGATGCCGATCAGCGGCGCACCGAGGTAGGTGCACACGACCATGGTGGCGGCGACGGCCGCCGCGACCGTGGCGTACAGCGCGTTGCCGCCGAACACCGCCGGAACGCGGCGCAACAGGACATCCCGCAGCGCACCGCCGCCGACGGCCGTGGTCGTGCCCAGCAGGATCGCCGGCAGCCAGCCCAGCCCGGCGGCCAGCGTCTTCTGCGCGCCGGTCACCGCCCAGAACCCGATGACCGCCGCGTCGAGCGCGGTGAACAGCTTGTCCCACGCGCTTTCGCTGATGGAGATGACGAACGCCAGCAACGCACCGGCGAGCGCCGTCGGCAGGTAGGCGTAGTCGGTCAGCGCGACCGGCGTGCCGTGCTGAAGCAGCGTGTCCCGGAGAACGCCACCACCGAGCCCGGACACGCTGCCCACGACGAGGAACCCGAACAGGTCCAGCCCTTCGGTGCGGGCGATCGCGCCGCCGAGTACCGCGCACGCGAACACGCCCGCCAGGTCGAGATAGCGGGTCACCTGGTTGATCGCCTCGACCGTCACACCCGCCATACCCGCAAACCCTAAGCAGTGTCCGGGCCGTCCGCGCGTGGGCCGCCGGCACCGTTGGGTAAGATCGTGCCCGGCGCCGGCCGTTCCGGCGCGCGGCGGTGGGGCCCGCCGACCCCGCGGGGTGAACCGCAGCGCCGCTGCCAACGGTCCCTACCAGTGGCCTTCGTTCGTACTGGTAGGAGGACTGTGTCTTGGAGCCGACGACCAATTCCGTCGATTCGGACGTGGATCTGCACGTGCCCGCCGAGCGGCGGGAGGTACGCCCGAGCATCTGGCCGGTACTGGCGGTGATCTCGGCGGGCGGCGTGCTGGGTGCGCTGGCCCGCTATGGGCTCCAGCAGGCGTTCCCCCACTCCGCGAGCGAGTTCGGCTGGGCGACCTTCGGGATCAACGCCGCCGGCTGCCTGCTCATCGGCGTGCTGATGGCCCTGATCGGCGAACTGTGGCCCGGCCGCCGCCTGCTGCGCCCGTTCCTCGGCGTCGGCGTGCTCGGCGGGTTCACCACGTTCTCCACCTACGTGGTCGACATCCAGCAGGCTCTGGCCGCCGGGGCCGCCCGCACCGCGCTGGCCTACCTCGCCGCCACGATCGTGGCCGCGCTGCTCGCGGTCTGGGTCGGCGCCACACTGACCACACGGGCGCTGCGGCGGCGCCTGCCGACGTCCCGGAAGGCGGGCGGGCACCGATGAAACTGCAAGGCTCCGCGCTGCGGCTGACGATCTTCGTCGGCGAGAGCGACCAGTGGCACCACAAACCGCTGTTCACCGAGATCGTGCACCGCGCTCATCAGGCGGGCCTGGCCGGCGCCACCGTGCTCCGCGGCGTCGAGGGTTACGGCGCCTCCAACCACGTGCACACCACCCGCATCCTTTCGCTGTCGGAAGACCTGCCGGTGGTGATCCTCATCGTCGACGACGAGGCCAGGATCCGCGGTTTCCTGCCGATCCTGGACGAGCTGATCGGCGAGGGGCTGGTCATCGTCGAACCGGTCGAGGTGATCCGCTACGTCGGCCGCGACCACCAGGTGAGCCGATGACCGTGCTCCTGGTCGCCATCGGCGCCGCGCTGGGTGCGCCGCTGCGGTACCTGACCGACCGTGCCATCCAGGCCCGCCATGACACGGTCTTTCCCTGGGGCACCTTCACCGTCAACATCGCCGGTTCGGCGGTACTGGGATTCCTGACCGGCCTGCCGGGCAACGGGGCGGTCTCGGCGATGCTGGGCACCGGGTTCTGCGGGGCGCTGACCACGTACTCCACGTTCAGCTACGAAACGCTGCGCCTGGCCCAGGAGCGGGCGCGGTTCTTCGCGCTGGCCAACATCGTCGCCAGCGTCGTCGCCGGGCTCGGCGCGGCCTACTGCGGCCTCGCCCTCGCCACGGCACTCACCGGATAAACCTCCGAAAACACTAATAAACAGAACTATCTCGCAGCCTTCATCAGGTGTTCGGCTTCACACTTGTCCGAAGATAGTTCTGTGTCAGAATCAAATGAGAGGAGCCAACCGGGGAGGACGCGATGGCCATACTCGCCGAGCAGGCACGGCCGAGGGCAATCCGTGAACACCCGCACGCAGGCTGGTTCGCGGTGGCGACCGTGTGCTTCGGCGCGTTCATGGGGCAGCTCGACGCCAGCATCGTGACGCTGACCTTTCCCGCGCTGCAGCACGAGTTCGCCCAGCCGCTGGCAGCGGTCGAATGGGTGTCACTGTCCTATTTGCTCGGTCTGGTGGGACTGCTCGCGGCCGCGGGCAGGCTGGCGGACGCGACCGGGCGGAAGCTGATGTACATCTGGGGCTTCGGGGTCTTCACGGTCGCGTCGGTGGCCTGCGGGCTCGCGCCCGGTCTTGGCCTGCTGGTCGGGTTCCGGGTGCTCCAGGCGGTCGGGGCGGCGATGTTGCAGGCCAACAGCGTCGCGCTGGTCGTCACGAGCGTGTCGAGGGCGAAAATGCGGGCGGCGCTCGGTGTGCAGGCCGCCGCGCAGGCACTCGGCCTGGCGCTCGGCCCCGCGGTCGGCGGATTGCTGGTCAGTTCCGTCGGCTGGCGCTGGGTCTTCCTGGTCAACGTGCCGGTCGGCGTACTCGGGCTGATCGCGGGCCGGTTCCTGCTGCCGAGGACGCGGGAGCGCACACCGCTCGGGCGCTTCGACGTCGCCGGGCTGCTGCTGCTCGCGGCCGGCTCCACCGCCCTTCTGCTCGCACTGTCCGGTATTTCCGGTCTGCGCATGCCGGCATGGGCCGCGGGCCTGCTCGCCGCCCTCGCGGTGCTCGCCGGGGTCGCGTTCCGGTGGCGGGAGCGCCGGGCGGACAGCCCGCTGGTGGATCTGGCCGTGCTCCGGCCCGCCGCCGTGTCGCTGGGCCTGGTCGGCGCGTTGTGCGGCTACCTGGTGCTGTTCGGGCCGCTGACGCTGTTTCCGCAGGTACTGGGCGCGCACGGCGCGGCGGGCCTCATCCTGACCTGCCTGCCCGCCGGGTTCGGGCTCGCCGCGGTCGGGGCCAACTGGCTGCTCCCCCGCGGCCTCGGCTCCCGGGGACGGACCGTGCTGGGCTCGGCCGCCTGCGTCGCCGCGTGCGCGATCCTGCCGGCGGCGCCGGGTTCGCCCGCCCTGGTCGGCCCGTTACTCTTCCTCGTCGGCATCGGACTGGGGGTGTTCATCCCGGCCAACAACTCGACCATCATGGGAGCGATCCCCGAGCGCATGTCGGCGACAGGAGGCGGGCTGGTGAACATGGCACGAGGGCTGGGCACGGCGCTGGGCGTCGCGCTGGTCACGCTGTCGCTGCACCTCGGCGGCGGGGTGCACGGCGGCGCCGAGCTGGGCCTGTTCGCCCTGGCGGCGTTCGGGCTGATCGCGGGCCTCACCGGCATCGCGGTCCCGGCCGCCAGGAGCGGACCGCGGTGAGCGCGTCACACCCCACCGAGGCCGAACTCGCCGACATCGTGTCGCGGCTGCGCCGGGCCATGCGCCGCGCCGCCCGCACGGCGGACCCCGGCAACCCGCTGTCGGTGGCCCAGCTCGAACTGCTGTCCTGCCTGGCCGAGAATCCCGGTGCGCAGCCGGGCCAGCTCGCCCGGGCGCTGCGGCTCGCGCCCAACTCGGTGACGACGCTGGTCAACGGCCTGCGCTCGCGTGAACTGGTCACCAGGGTCAGCGGCGTCGGCGACCGGCGCACCGCGAGCCTCGCGCTGACCGAAGCGGGCGAAGCGGCGGTGCGGCGCTGGCACACCACCAACGCCGACATCCTGCGCGCCGCGCTCGCCGGGCTGCACCCGGGATGGCAGCACGTGCTCACCGCCGCGCTGCCCGCCCTGCACGAGCTGGTCGACGCCATCGACGACCTGGCCGACCCCAGGCATGACGCCGCGGGGACCGGCTGACTTCGGAGTCCTAGTCCTAGTCCTTGCCGCGGCCGGTCACCGAGTCGCGGATGTGATCGACGGCCGCGGCGGCCTTGCCCATCGTCTTCTGCACGCCCGCGCTCGACGGCGTTTCCGGATGCGGCCGGGTCGGTGCCTTCGGCTTGGCCTGGGCCATCTTCTCGCCCACTTCCTCCAGCCGCTGCTCGCTGATCGCGGACCGGACCCGCGGCCACACCTCGTCCTGTTCGTAGCCGATGTGCTTGCGGCCCTCGTCCACCAGGCGGCGCACCATCTCGTCCAGATCGGACTGATGCGGCCCGGCCTTGTCCATCGCGTCCAGCAGCTGTTTCGCCGCCGATTCCTGGTCCACGGCGTGCCCGGCCAGCGCCTCCCCGTCCGGGACCTCGGCGCGGACCATCGGCCAGAAGTACTGCTCCTCGATCGCCTCGTGCCCGGATTCGGCGACGACGATCTCGGTCACCAGTTTCTTGCGTGCTTGCAGGACATTCTCCGGCGGCTCGTCGGCCACGGTGGGCGCGTGCTCCAGCCGGTCCAGCATCTCCAGAACCCGCTCGTGGTCCATGCGCAACAGGGTGATGGCGTCCATGCGCTCCCTTTCCTCGTGTCGGTTCACCCCCCACCTACCCGCTGCAGGGGCGGCCGACACGCCGCTCAGCCCAGCACGAAATAGCGCAGCCACAAGTAGGGCGCCGCCAGCAGCACCGTGATGGCTGTGACGACCGCGCCCTTGCGGGTGAACTCCCAGAACGAGATCGGGTAGCCCTCGCGCCTGGCGATGCCGAGCATGACGACGTTGGCGCTGGCGCCGACCGCGGTGAGGTTGCCGCCGAAGTCCGCGCCCAGGGCCAGCGACCACCACAGCGCCTGGGCGTGCCCGGGGTCCGGGATCCGCGCCACCAGGTCGGCCACCAGCGGGGCCATCGTCGCCACGTAGGGAATGTTGTCGATGATGCCGGACACCACGGCCGACACGCCGAGGATGAGCAGCACCGCCACGAGCGCGTTGCCGCCGGTCGCGTCCGCCGCCAGCCGCGCCAGGTCGGCGATCACCCCGGTGTGCACCAGCGCCCCGATCATGATGAACAGCCCGGCGAAGAACAGCAGCGTCTCCCATTCGACACTGACCAGGTAGTCCCTCGGCCGCGCCTGCGACACCAGCACCAGCACACCGGCCCCGAGCAGGGCGACCACCGACGGTTCGAGGTGGAACACCGAATGCCCGACGAACCCGGCGAAGACCGCGCCGAGCACGATCCCGCATTTGACCAGCAGCCGGGTGTCGCGGATCGTCTCGCGCTCGTTCAACGCCATGACCTCGGCGATGCGCTCGGGATCGGCGGCGAACGAACCGCGGAACAGCCACCGCAGCACGAAGCAGAACACCACCACCTCGATCACGACGATCGGCGCCAGGTGCACCAGGAAATCGTTGAACGTCAGGCCGGCGCGGCTGCCGATGATGATGTTCGGCGGGTCACCGATCAGCGTCGCCGTCCCGCCGATGTTGGACGCGAACACCTCCGCGATCAGGAACGGCGCGGGGCTGATGCCGAGCCGGTCGCACACCAGCAGCGTGACCGGCGCGATCAGCAGCACCGTGGTCACGTTGTCCAGGAACGCCGACGCGATCGCCGTGATCAGCACCAGCAGGATCAGCACGCGCAGCGGCGAACCCTTGGCACGCTTGGCCGCCCAGATCGCGATGTACTCGAAAACCCCGGTACGGCGCAGGATCCCGACGATGATCATCATGCCGAGCAGCAGGAAGATCACGTTCCAGTCGACGCCGGTGTCGTGCGAGTAGAACGCCTCGTCCGCGCCGACGACCCCGACCCCGAGCACCACACCGGCGCCGGCGAGCGCCGCGGTCATCTTCGGGATGCGCTCGGTGGCGATCAGCAGGTAGGCGATGACGAACACCACGATCGCGACGACGGTGCTCATCGCACCGACCCCGGGCTCAGTGCAGCGCCAGCTCCAGCAGCCGCGACGCGGTGATGACCCCGCTCAGCTTCCCGCCGTCCAGCACGGCGACCAGCGGGCAGCGCAGGCGGGCCATGATCGCCGCGACCTCGACGATCGTGTCGTCGGAGTGGACGGTCGGCAGCTCCGCGGAGTCCTCCGGCAGCAGGTCGCGCACGGTCTTGCCGGCGAGCCGGTCGGCGACCCGGTCGGCCATCGACTCCGACAGCACCCCGGCCAGCGACGGATCGTCCTGCACGTACCCCGGCACCAGGAACCGGACGACCTGCGAGGCCGGCAGGATCGAGCACGGGCAGCCGGAGCGGTCGGTGACCACGATGCCGGGCAGTCTCTGCGTGGCCATGAGCCGAACCGCCTCCAGCGCGTCGGAATCCACGCCGGCCACCGGAAACTCCTCGGCCATCTGCGCTGCGTGCATAACCGCAGACTACGACGAAACGGCGGTGGGAGCGCGGGCTCATGACCAACTCCTGTCGAAACCTTGACGGGTACCCCGCACGGTAGGGGCCACCGCGTGCCGACCAGACTTCCCGGCGCTCCGCCCGTCAAGATGCCGCAAAGATCCACACGACGCAAACCGGTGCGATGGCAACCGGGTGAGAGCGGTAACTTCCCGGCCGGGTCGCGCGAGTTCCAGAGTGCGCACCCGGAACAAGGCGGTGAGGCCATGAGCGCGCGAACCCTGGCCGCTCTCGCGGCGACCCGTGACGACCAGCCCGAGGGCGCCGACGTGGCCTCGGCCGCCCAGGCACTGGTGGCCGCGATCCCGACCGAGACGCTGGCCGCCTACACCGCGGTCGTGGGCACCGTGCTGGCCGCGGGCGTCGGCACCCAGTACGGCCCGTTCCGGTGGTGCGCGTTCGCCGTGTTCGTGGTGCTCGCGTTCCTCGCGCCGGTCGCCGCTTACCACCGCTCCGTGCCGATGGCCACGCGAGCGCGTCCCCGGCGCGTCCCGCTGCCGGAATGCACCAGCTCGGCGTTCGCGGCGGCCGCGTGGGGGCTGGTCATGCCCGGCAGCCCGCTCGGCACCGCGATTGGGGGCAACGCGCTGATCTTCGCGACCACGTCCATCCTCGTCGGCGCGACGGCGGCGCTGGCCTTCGGGACGCAGGTCCTCGGCAAGGCGAACAACCAGCCGATGAGTTCGGCGGCGCACGGCGGTCTACCCGGTCGTCAGGACGAAGGAAAACCGGCTGGGAGCCCACGATGACGAAGGTCTACACACACATGACGATGTCCCTCGACGGCTACATCGCCGATCCGGACGACGGGATCGGCGAACTGTTCGGCTGGTACGGCGCCGGTGAGGTGACCGTTCCGACCGCCGACGAGAACATGCGATTCCAGGTCGACCCGAACAGCGCGGGGCTGCTGCGCGACATTCTCGCGCGGACGGGCGCGCTGGTCTGCGGCAGGCGGCTGTTCGACCTGACCAACGGCTGGGGCGACAACCATCCGGTCGGGGCGCCGGTCGTCGTCGTGACCCACCACGTCCCCGAAGACGCGGAGAAGTGGCCGCGCACCACGTTCGCCGGCGATGTCGCCGAAGGGGTGGCGCGCGCCAGGGAGATCGCCGACGGCAAGGACGTGGTCATCTCGAGCGCCGACATCGCAGGGCAGGCCCTCGACCTGGGACTCGTCGACGAGGTGCACGTCAGCCTCGTGCCGGTCCTGCTCGGCGAGGGCATCCCGTACTTCGCCCGCCTGGCGGGTGCGCCGCACCGCTTCGACGATCCGGAGATCATCCAGGGCACGCGCGCGACCCACCTGCGCTTCCCGGTGCGGCGCGTCAGCCGGCCGTCGTGAACGTGTGCACGTAGTCGAAGACGGCCGTCGCACCCGGCGTGTTCATCGACACCACACCGATTTTCAGCGGGCCCTGGTGCGGCAACGACCAAGTGCCGCCCCAGCTCCAGTGCACGCCGTCGGTGCTCGACGCCTCGCGCACGTCGTCCGCTCCAGTGCCCGGGTTGTGGTGATAGGCCAGCCGCAGCCAGGTCGTCGCGCCCGGTGGGCCGCCGAACATGGGCCCGTTGAACACCGGTGTCGGCGGTATCGTGGTCGGACGGTCCCCTTCCTTGTCGAACTCCGTCTGCTGGAAGACCGCACCGTTGCCCGCCGTCATCGGCAGCACCGAATGCACCAGCTTGAAGTACCGGTCGTCGTTGCCGTACAACAGGATTCCCGCCTGCTGGGCCGCCTTGGTGCCGTCGAAGGCCAGCTTCGTCTCGACGAGGAAGTCACCCGGCGGCGCGTCCCGCAGCAGTACCGGAGCGGTGTTGTCGCCCAGGTACAGTTCGGCGGCCTGGGTGGGCCAGGTGAGCGTGCCGCCTCCCTCGGTCGCCGTCGCGGCGCCACCGCGGACCCAGGTCCATGCCGGATCCACGGCCTCCGGCCTTCCGGTGCCGGTGAAATCGTCCGAATAACCCGGAAGCAGCACGCCCGGCGCGGGTTCCGCGACGCGGCTGGTGACCGGCTGGTACAGCGGTACCGCGCTGAGGTTGTCCGCGGCGGCCGGCGCCGCGGTCGAGGCCACCCCGATCCGTCCCGGTTGCAGCTTCGGTCCGGACAGGTTCACCGTGACGGTCGCCTGTGCGTCGCGGAGCCCGTCGTCGGAGACCTCCGCCGTCAGCGTCCCGCCACGGGCCTCGACCGCGACCTCGTGCCAGGCACCGAACTCGAAAGTGGACGGTAGCGCCACGCTGTTCGTCGTGGCGACACCGGCGTTCGTGACGGTTGCCGCGAGCGTGTGGTGTTCACGATCGACCCACGCCGTGATCGTGTTGCGCGCGTTGCGGTCCGAGACGGTCAGCCCCACCGCGCCGCCGGCCCCGCCGGTCAGCTTCAGCCGTCCCTGCGCCCGGATGTCACCGCCGATCTGTTGGGGGGAGAGGTAGTACGACGTGTCCGAGGACGACTGGGTCAGGACACCGCCCGACCCCGGTTCCTGCTCCACTTTCCACGCCCCGCCACGGGCGCTCCAGCCGGTCGTCGGGCCGTTGAAGGTGCTGCCCACGACCGGGGTGGTGACAGGCGCGGGCTGCGGCCCCGCCGACGGGCCGGCGCCGGCCCGCACGACCGGCCAGCCGTCGATCCAGTCCAGCCGGTCGATCATCATCGGGCGTTTGGACAGGCTCGGCTTGACCCCGTCGTCGGTGCTCACCGGCGGGAAGTCCGGATCGGACGAGGGAATCGCGTGGTAGACCAGCCAGTCCTGGCCGGAAAGGTCGGTCTGGATGGCGTTGTGGCCGGGACCGGCGAATCCGTTGCCGTTCGCGGCGAGGACGATGCCATTCTTGCTGGACAGGTCGGTCAGCGCCTGCCCATCCTGGGTGTAGAACGGGCCGCGCGGATTGTCGGCGCGCCCGACCTTGACCGTGTAGCCGCTGAACGAACCCTGGCAGCAGCCGGCGTCGGAGTAGAACAGGTAGTAGTGGTCGCCGCGCCGCACGGGGAACGAGCCCTCGGCGCGGCGGCCGTGCAGCACCTGCGTGATCGGCCCGGTCAGCCGTGTCGCGTCGGTGTTCATCGCCGAGACGCACACGGTGTCGTAGCTGCCCCAGTACAGGTAGTGGGTGCCGGTGGTGTCGGTGATCATGGACTGGTCGATCGTACCCGCCGGGTTGGTCGGGCAGCCGGTGCCCAGCGTGGCGATCAGGCCGTGGTCGGTCCAGGGGCCCGTCGGCGTCGGGCCGGTCAGCAGCACCACTCCCCCGCCGGACAGGCCGTAGGTCAGGTGGTAGGACCCGGCGACGTAGTGGATGTCCGGCGCGAACGGGCGCGTGCCCGCCGGCCACCACGACGGCCGGGTGGCCTCGGTGTAGACGTCGCCGGCGTAGGTCCAGTGGACCATGTCGGGTGAGCGCAGCACGGGCAGGATGTGCTCACCGGTTTCGCCTCGGCTGTTGAAGATCGGGTTGGTCGTGCCGTAGGCGTACCAGTTCCCGTCCGCGCCCCGGATCATCGCCGGATCGGGGAAGGTGTCGACGACTCCGGCCGTGACCGGGTTGGTGTAGGTGCCCGCCGCCGGCTGCGGTGTGGCCGCGACAGGCGCGGGCGCCGCACCGACCGCCAGCGCGGTCAGTGCGGCGGCGAGCAGGCTGAGCGCACGACGAACTCGCATGGTCCTCGTCTCCCATGCTCGGTGATGCGACGGAATCGCGTCAGGGTTTGGTGTTCTGGTAGGTCGATTCGTCCAGCCCGCTCAGTGTCGGGTCGTACTCCACGTCCCCGACGTCGTACATCGAGGTCATCCAGTGGTAGAAGTTGTCGCCGCGGCGGCGCAGGATCTCGTACAGCCGCCGCATCAGCGCGCCCCGCACCGGGGCCATCTCCGGCAGCTCGTAGACGTTGAGCAGTTCGTCGGGATCGGTGTGCAGGTCGTACAGCTCGTTGACGGAGTCCGGATTGACCACCAGCTTGTAGCGGTCGGTGCGCAGCATCCGCTGCGGATACGGGAAATGGTGTCCGTGGAACTCGCACACGATGTCGGGGTCCCACTCCACGTCGTCCACACCGGACACCAGTGGCAGCAGGCTGCGGGAGTCCACCGCGGGCCGCGGGTCGATGCCCGCGAGATCCAGGATCGTCGCGGTACAGTCCAGCAGGCTGACGAACTCCGGCCGGACCTGTCCTTCCGGCGCGCCGGGCACCCGCACGATTCCCGGGGTGCGGTAGATGTCCTCGTACATCGCCGGGCCCTTGTCGTGCAACCGGTGCGCGCCGGTGAACTCGCCGTGGTCACAGGTGAAGAACACCGCCGTGTCGTCGGTGAGCCCGAGCCGGTCCATCGCCGCCATGACCCGGCCGATCTCGTGATCGATGAGCGAGACGTAGCCCCAGTAGACGGCGATGAGCTTGCGCGTGGTCTCGATCGGCATCGTGTCGAACGTCCAATGTGCACTGTAGTTCTTCTGCACCGGAGGCTTGCCGTGGAAGGTCTCGGCGACCGATTTCGGCAACGGCACGCCGGCGGGGTCGATCAGGTCGAAGTACTCGTCGGGCACGATGTAGGGCAGGTGCGGGCCGAAGAAGTGCAGGGCGAGGAAGAACGGCTTGTCCCGCTCACGCACGTCCGCCGCGTAGCGTTCCAGGGTCTCGATCGCCCGGGTGGCCAGGTAGTGCTCGAAGGTCGCCTCCAGCGGCTGGTTCAGCCGCGCCGCGAGCAGGTTTCCCGGGCCGCCGTTGGGAAGCGTGCCGCGGATGCGGTCGCTGATCTCGTACGGCGGCAGGTCGTTCTCGGCCAGGTAGGCGAGGTAGTCGGGATGCTCCACCGGGTTGTGCCAGCCCGGCAGATCCGGCCCGTCGAACCCGAAGTCATTGGCCGACTTCGCGGTCCCGACGTGCCATTTGCCGATCAGGCCCCGGTTGTATCCCTTGGTGCCCAGCGCTTCCGAGAAGGTGAACTGTCCCTCCGGCAGATCCTCGATGTAGCCGACGTTGCGCTCGTAGTTGGCGAGCAGCTTGTGCCGGAACGGCGCCTGCCCGGTGAGCAGGCTGGCCCGCGCGGGGGTGCAGATGGCGGTCGGGGTGTACCAGCGGTCGAACCGCGTTCCCGTCCTGGCCAGCTCGTCGAGATGCGGCGTCACGGCCCGGTCGTTGCCGTAGCAGCCCAGCGTGTCGGCGCGATGCTGGTCGGTCATCAGGAACAGGATGTTCTTGCCCGTCATGAGCGGCCCGCCGAGGTGAACAGGTCACCGGTGTAGTAGGTCTTGGGCCCGACACTCTGCTTGAGCTGCCCGGACGCCGTGAAGTACTGATCCATTTTGGACAGCCAGCCGTCGATCGTGCCGTCCTGCGTCATCCGGTCGAGGTCGTCGACGTTGAGGACCTGGTTGTTGGCCGCGTCGGCGGCCACGGTGCCCTCGTCGGTCTTGAGCATCTTCGCGGTCAGCTTGACGGCCTGCTCCGGGTTCGCGCTGCGGTACTTCATCGCGTCGCGCAGCACCGACACGACCTTGCGCGCCTTGTCCTGCTGCTTGGTCACGACGTCGTTGCCCGCGACGAAGGCCGTCGGGAACTGCAGCTGACTGGCGAAGTCGGAGTCCTTGGCCAGCTCGACCAGATCTGGCACCTGCTTCTTGATCGTCGCGATCGCGGGATACCAGAAACCCGCCGCGTCGATCTTCTTGGACGAGAACGCCGACACGATGGTCGAGGCGTCCATCGGCACGATCTTCACGTCGTTCTTCGTCAGCCCGGCCTGCTGCAGCGCCAGCGTCAGGATCATCTCCCCCGAGGTGCCCTGCGGAACGCCGATCGTCTTGCCGCGCAGCCCGGCGAGGCCGGTGGTGCCGGCCTGGGTGATCACGCGGTCGGAGTTGCCGAGGGTGTTCAGCGCGACGACCTTGGCCTGCCCGGACGCGGGCAGCCACATCGCGCCCGGTCCGATGTAGCCGAAGTCGAGGTCACCCGAGCCGAGCGCCTGGATCTGCAACGGGCCGTTGGTGAAGACCTTCGTGTCGGCCTTCAGCCCGTACTTCGCCCACAGGCCCTGGTCGTTGGCGATGGCGAGCAGGCTGGTCCCGTTGTAGTCGCCGATGTAGCCGAAGCGGACCTCCTCGCCGGAGCTCGAACCGGATCCGCTGCCGCACGCGGTGAGCGTGGCGGCGGCCAGCAGGGCGGCGGCGAGCGCGCCGAGCAGCCTCTTCCTGATCGTCATGGGGTGCCTTTCACTGGTGGTAGACCGCGTTCCACACGCGGTTGCGCATCGCGGCGAACTCGGGGCTCAGGCGCACCTGTTCGGTGCGCGGGTAGGGCAGGTCGACCTCGATCACGTCGAAGATGCGTCCCGGCCGGGCGGCCATCACGATCACCCGGTTGGCCAGGAACACCGCTTCGTCGACGTCGTGGGTGATGAACAGGACCGTGCGCTTTTCCCGGTCCCAGGCGGCAAGCAGCTGTTCCTGCAGCTTGACCCTGGTCAGGGCGTCGAGTGCGCCGAACGGTTCGTCCATGAGCAGGATCGCGGGGTTCACCGCGTAGGCGCGGGCGATCGCGCACCGCTGGCGCATTCCGCCGGACAGCGCCTTCGGCAGCGCGTCGGCGAATTCGGTGAGCCCGACGACCTCGATGAAGTAGTCGGCCCGCTCGCGTCGTTCCCGCGCGGGCACGCCCGCGATCTTCAGTCCGAACTCGACGTTCTTGCGCACGCTCAGCCACGGGAACAGCGCGTACTGCTGGAAGATCACGCCGCGGTCGGGGCCCGGCCCCGAAACCGGTACACCGTCGACGAGCGCACTGCCGCCGCTGGGTTCTTCCAGCCCGGCGAGGATGTTCAGCAGCGTGCTCTTACCGCAGCCGGACGGGCCGACGACGGTGACGAACTCGTTCTCGGCGATGCTGAGCGACACGTTGTCGAGCGCGACGAACCGCTCGCGCCCCAGCGTGAACGTCTTCGTCACGCCGTTGACCGCGATTTTCGCCGCCTGCAGGGTTTGCTGGGTCATCATCGGCGCTCCTGCCATCCGGTGAGCTTGCGTTCGGCGAGCAGCAGCAACCGGTCCATGATCAGGCCGAGCACGCCGATGGTGATCAGGCTGACGAAGATCGTCGGCAGGTCGTAGTACAGCTGCGCGTTCTGCATCCGGTAGCCGAGCCCTTCCTGCGCCGCGATGAGCTCGGCGGCCACGAGGGTGGCCCACGCCGAGCCCAGCCCGACCCGCATGCCGACGAGGATGAACGGCGACGAGGCCGGGACGACGACGCGGCGGAAGATCGTCGCGTCACCGGCTCCGAGCACCCGCGCCGCGTTGATCAGCGTCTTGTCCACGGTGACCACGCCTTGCAGCGTCGAGATGACACACGCGAGGAACGCGGCCAGGAAGATCACGAAGATCTTCGGCACCTCGCCGATGCCCATCAGCACGATGGCCAGCGGGATGATCGCCAGCGGCGGGATGGTGCGGAAGAACTGCACCCACGGCTCGGTGAGGCTGCGGATGATGCCGTACCAGCCCATGAGGAACCCGACCGGGATCGCCAGTGCCGTGCCGAGGCCGAATCCGATGAGCACCCGGACCAGGCTGGCGACGGCGTCCTCCTGCAGAGTCCCGTCGGAGAGCAGCTCGCCTGCCTTGCTCACCACCTCGGGTGGAGCCGGGATCTTGACCCCCAGCAGCGACAACACCCACCACAACGCCACGCCCAGCACGATCGACGCGGTGTTGAGCGCCAGCGGCACCACGAACCGGCGAGGGCGCCGGTCCGCGGCGGGTGTCTTCCTCCCCACCTCGGTGCGCTCGCTGATGACGGCCATGTCGGTGTCTCCTTTACTTCACGCGGGCAGGGAACTCGGCCGCGCCGGATATCCGCCGAGCAGCGGGGAGCTGTGGAACAGTGCGGCGAGCGCGCCGATCGCGCCGTCGTCGTCGGACAGCTGCGCGCACCGGATGACCGGCTTCGCCGCCGCCCACGGGAACAGTTCGGTGGCCACGGTCGCGGTCACCTGGTCGACGATGAGGGGCGTGAGCCGGGCCAGTTCACCGGCGATCACGACCTCGGCCGGGTTGCACGCCATGGCGACGGTGCCCAGGACCCGGCCGACCGCGGTCGCCGCGTCGCGCAGCACCTGCTCGACCACCGGATCGAAGCGCTCGACCGCGTCCCGCAACTCCTCCAGGGAACCGGCTCCGGCGCCGCGGGCGCGGCAGGTGGACAGCACCGCGGGCACGGAGGCGACCGTCTCGAGGCAGCCTGCCTTGCCGCAGCGGCAGCGGCGCCCGTCGGGCACGACCGTGACGTGGCCGAGTTCGCCTGCCAGTCCGATCGCGCCGGTCACCAGGCGCCTGCCGACGACCAGCGCACCGCCCACGCCGTCGGAGAGGCGGATGTAGAGCAGGTCCTCGACGGTGTGGGTGCCGGTGCTCGTCTCCGCGAGCGCGGCGAAGCGGGTGTTGTTGTCCACGATCACCGGGACGCCGAAGCGTTGCGCGAAGGCGGTGTCCACACCGTCGCGCGCGGCCGCGAAGCCCGGTCCGAACGCCCCTTCCGGCGCGTGCGGCGCCGACGATCGCGGGTAGGGCCCGGTGACGCCGATTCCCACGCCCTGCAACGCGTTGAAATGCACACCGCGGTCGGCGCCGAGCGTGTCGATGAGCTCGAACGCGGCGCGCACGCGTGCCGGCCAGCCCTCGTCGTCGGGATAGGGCCGCCGCCCCGAGGCGACGATCTCGTGCGAGGCGTCCGCGATGACCACATGCACCCGGCGGTGCCCGAAGTCGACGCCGATGAACTGCCCGGACCGGGGATCGAGGGCCAGGCGCTCGGCAGGCCTGCCGCTGCCCGACCGCCGCGCCGCGTCGGTGTCGACGACCACGATCGCACCGCGCCGGAGCAGGTCACGGGTGACCTCCGAGAGGGTGGTGCGCGCGATGCCCACGAGCTGGGCGATCTCGCCCCGGCTGAGCGCTCCCCGCTCCCGCAGGGCACGCAGCACGCGCGCCTCGTGCGCCTCTCGCATGCGCGAATGCACTTCGGTGGGCATCGACATGGCGACCATTCTTTGCACCGCCGATTTTTTCCGTCAAGGTTCCGACAGAATTCGCCCACAGTGTGGTCGTCGCGGCCTGACCAGCCCTCCGGGTGCTATCGGCGGGTGTCCATTTCGGACCCCGCAGCTCACGGGCACAGGGGCGTGCGGCATTTGACGTAGGCGCACTGGCGCATGCGACAGACGCACCGGGCGGCGCGGCGGTTTATGTTTCGTTCGACACCAGTGGTCCCGCGCCCGAAGGAGTACGCCGTGACCTCAGCGAACAGCGCCGGTGCGCCCTCGCGGCGGAGCATTTTCGCCGCCAGCTTCGTCGGTACGTCGATCGAATGGTACGACTACTACATCTTCGGTACCGCCGCCGCGCTCGCGTTCGGCACGGTGTTCTACCCGAAGTTCTCGTCCACGGCGGGCACTCTCGCGGCGTTCGCGACGTTCGCGGTCGGCTTCATCGCCCGGCCGCTGGGCGCCGCGGTCATCGGGCACTTCGGCGACCGCGTGGGGCGCAAGGCCATGCTCGTGCTCACGCTGTTGCTGACCGGCGGCTCCACCTTCCTCATCGGCGTCCTGCCCGCGTTCGCCGCGATCGGCATCGCCGCGCCGTTGCTGCTGGTCGTCCTGCGTGTGCTGCAGGGTTTCGGGGTAGGCGGCGAATGGGGCGGCGCGGTGCTGATCGCGACCGAGAACGCCTCTCCCGGCCGCCGCGCGTTCTACGGCAGCTTCGCCCAGTTCGGCGTGCCGATCGGGGTACTGACCTCCAATCTGGCGTTTCTCGCGGTCTCCGGCATGTCCAACGCGAGTTTTCTGGACTACGGCTGGCGCATCCCGTTCCTGATCAGCCTCGTGCTCGTGGTCGTCGGTTTCGTGGTGCGCACCCGGCTGCGGGACGCGCCCGAGTACCAGAAGGCCAAGCGGGCGGGTGAGATCACCCGGATCCCGTTCGCGGACCTCGTCCGCCGTCACCCGCGGAACCTCGTCCTCGGCAGCCTCGCCTCGATCGCCCCGCCCGCCGTCGGCTACACCGTGATCCTCTACATGCTCACCTACGGCACCACCGTCGCCGGCTTCAAGCGCTCCACGCTGCTGGCGCTGATCCTGTCCTCGACGGCGGTCTGGATCGCCGCGATCGCCCTCGCCGCGGTGATCGCGGACCGGCTCGGCGCGAAACCCGTCTACATCGCGGGCGCGGTCACCGCGGTGCTCTGGCCGCTGCCGATGTTCGAACTCGTGAACAGCCGCGACACCTGGCTCGCCCTGCTCGCGTTCGTCGTGGCGGCGCTCGTGCAGGGCATCATGGCGGGCGCGCAGGGCGGGTTGTTCACCGAGATCTTCGACGTCAGCGTGCGCTACAGCGGGATCTCGGTGGCCTACCAGGTCGGCGGCATGCTCGGCGGCGCCGTCACGCCCATCGTCGCGACCGCCTTGTTCGCCTCCTATCACTCCTCGACACCGGTCGCGCTGTACGTTTCGGCGCTGTCGCTGGTCAGCCTCGTCGCCGCGGTGGGTTTGCGGCAGCGGCGTGTGCCTGGACGTCAAGGGCGGCGGGTGACGAAGGGCAGCACGAGCCGGGAGGGGCGGGCCGCGTCGCGGTAGATCTTGTGTGTGACGGGGCGGCCCACCGGCAGGTGGAAAGCGTCCGGCGGCAGCAGGGCGTTGTGTGCGTCGGCCAGTGGTTCGTCGTTGGACAGCTCGGCGGTCAGGCGGTGCCCGGGCAGCAGCGTCGCCGCGAACGGGTAGATGCGCAGCACGTACTCCTCGATCTTCCCCGGCTCCACGGGCACGTCGCGGGTGTGCGGGTGGTACGGGTTGCCCTCGGTGCTCCGCTCGTCCAGTTCGCGGTGCGAGGCCTTCAGATATCCGGTGGTGAGCAGCCGGCGTGCCCCGTCCGGCGCGGCGTCCCACAGGCGCAGGATGAAGTTCGTGTCGTCCTGGTCGATCTCCGCGAACAGGTGTGCCGCGCCGGTGCCGATCAGCTCCGTGGGCTCGGTGAACGCCTCCGTGCTCCAGCTGAGGATCTCGACCTTGTCGGTGACCGTGAGCGGGGCCTGGTAGAAACCGTCCGGCGCGGCGTGCTCGGCGCTCATCGCCTCCGGCTCGAACGACAGTCTGTGCCGTGGCCGCAGGTACAGCGGCCGGTACTCCACGTCCTTGGGCGGCCACTGGCTGCCGGTCACGCGCTCACGGCTGCCTTCGACGAACACGGTGACCGCGGGCTCGTCCATGATGCCGTTGTCGATGCCCTTGAGCCAGTGGTCGTACCACCGGAACATCTTGTCGTGCTCCTCGACGAAGGGCCGCGACTGCATCGGCGGGTACGGCCCGATGTCGAGTTTCTTGGGCCCCTTCACCGAGTTGAACAGTTCGATCGTGCCGTCCATCGTCCAGCCGCGGCCCTGGTCGATCTGCAACCACACCGGGATGTCGATGTTCGGGGCGAGCGTGACGGGGTTGCGTTCCTCGTACCAGTCGCCGTCGAGGTGGTTCAGCACGATGTCGAACCACAACTCGCGGTTGCGCGGGTACTTCAGCACGTGCACCAGGTTCGGCCACGCGGCCACGTCCGGGTCGGCGAGCCGCTCGTCGACCAGCTTGCCCAGCTGCTCCGGCGAGTACACCTCCTGCATCCGCGACTTGACGTTCGTGTGCGCGATGCCGGAATCGCCGCCGCGGCCTTCCCGCGCGGCGCGGGGCATGAACCACATGACGCCGCCGTGGTAGGTGGTCTCGTAGAAGTCGTAGTGACCGCCGCTGACGAAGATCGCCTTGAGGTGCGGCGGCCGCTCCGCCGCGGCGAGCACCTGCATCGAACCGAAGTAGGAGATGCCGATCATGCCGACATTGCCGTCACACCACGGCTGCGCGGCGACCCATTCGATGAAGTCGTAGGCGTCCTGGCCGAGCGGCACCCCGCCGGCGTTGTAGTTGCCGATCATCTCGCCGCCCGAACCACCGGAGCCGCGCAGGTCGCCGATGACGTGCACGTAGTCCTCCTCGACCACGCGCGCGATGTCGCCCGCCTCGATGCAGCCGTCCCACATCGGGCTGGGGCGCCGCTGCGGCGGCGTGGTGAGGGCCAGCGCCTGCAGTTCCTTGCCGTACGGGCTCAGCGCCACCAGCGCGGGCCGCGGCTTGTCCGCGACACCGCTGTAGGCGTCGGCGACGAGCGTGACCCCGTCGCGCATCGGCACCTGGAGATCCTTGCGGACGGCGATCGCCTGGCCGCCCGCGTCGATGGTGTGAAACTCAGCCATGGGTGGAAAACTCCTCGCGATAGCCGTGCAGCGTGGTGAAGAAGGGCGACGGTTCGAGGGTGGGGTCGCCGGTGTAACCCAGCTCCGCGGCCACCGGCGCGAACGGGGAGTACGCCGAATCCGGCTCGCGCAGACCGTCGCCGAGGCAGCGCCGGGCCGCCGCACGGACCCGCGCCTCGATGTCCAGGCTTTCCCGAAGTGCCTCACGCGCCTGCTCGCTGTCGAGTTCGACGCCGTAGGCCACGCCGTCGGTACGGCGGTAGGGATGCCCGAGATACAGGTGCCGCGGGCCGATCCGGTCACGCAGGTACCGCAGGCTCGCCCGGTAGGCGGCGGGGTCCTCGTAACCGGGGAATCCGTTGGCGGCCCCGTGCACCTGCACGGCGTCGCCGGTGAACACGGAGTTCTGCCCGTCCACGACGTAAGCGACGGAGCCCGCCGTGTGGCCGGGAATGGCGTGCACCGACACCGTGACGTCACCACCGAGGCAGAGCGTCTCGCCGCCCTCGACGAGCACGGTCGGCTCCATCTCGCCGGAAATCACCGCCTCCGCCGCCGCGGTCTGCTTGGCCTCGCCCTCGGGATCGCGCAGGTAACGCTGCCGCACGGCGAGGTAGTTGTCCACATGCGACCGCCGTGAGCGCAGCAGCGGCGCGTCGGCCTCGGAAATCACGACCTGCGCGCGCTTCCCGGTCAGCTCCCACAGGGCATACGCCCCGCCGACGTGGTCGATGTGCCCGTGCGTCAGCAGGATCCAGCGGACGTCGGCGATCCGGCGCCCGATCGCCGACAGCGCCGGAGCCATGCCGTCGGCGGGTGAGGACGCGATACCGGTGTCCACAATGGCCGGCTCGGGGGCGTCGATGAAGAAGCTGTAGAGCCCGAAGCGGCCCCACGGCGAGAACAGCGGATGAATGCCCACCGTCATGACGGCTCCTTCCGCAAGAAGTCGCGGGTCTCCGCGAAAACCCGGTGATACTCCGGGATCCACGAGAAATGCTGCACGAAGCCGTGACCCGCGCCCGCGTACCGGCGCACCGTCGCGTCGACGCCGGCCGCGGTGAGCCGCTCACCGTACAGCTCGCCCTCGTCGCGGAGCGGATCGTGTTCCGCGGTGATGATCAGTGCGGGAGGCAGGCCGGTGAGATCTTCCCGCTTGATCGGCGAAACGAGCGGGTCCGCGGGGTCGGCTCCGCTGTCGAGGTAGAAGCGGTTGAAGGGCTTCAAAACCGCCGTTTCCAGGCCGTATCCTTCGGCGTTCTCGCGCAGCGAGGCGTAGCGGGAGGCATCGAAGTCCAGGTCGAGCGAGGGGTAGTACAGGACCTGGTGAGTGATGCGGTCGAAGTCGTCGTCGTGCGCCATCGCGGTGACCGCGGCGGCGAACGTGCCGCCCGAGCTGTCCCCGGCGACGGCCAGCGTCGCGCCTTCTCCGGTCAGCTTGTCCGCGGCCCAGCGCACCACCGCGTAACAGTCCTGCAGACCTGCCGGGAACGCCGCTTCGGGTGCCCGCCGGTAGCCGACGGCGAGCACCTTCAGCCCGGTCTCGTTCGCCAGTGAGCGCGCCACATGGTCGTGCGTTTCCAGGCTGCCGAGGAAGAACGCGCCACCGTGGAAATAGACGAGCAAGCCGTCCGCGGCTCGAGGCGTGTAGATCCGTACGGGCACGTCGCCCGCCGTCGTGTCCTGCACCGCGTGGACCGGCAGCCGTTGCGCCAGAGGCGGGACCTCGGCTTCCTCGGCTGCGCGCAGGACCGCGGGATCGAGCGGGCCGGGCGGCGGCGCGGGCGTGGCGCCGAGCGCTTCGGCGATCTTGGGGTGCAGCGTCACCGCTTCACCCCCGCCGGGGCGGGCTTCTGCCCCGGAAACACGTCGTCGACCTTGTCCGCATCCCACGACTGGCGCGAGATGCGCTGCAGTTCGTCGGTGACGGGTTTGCGCTCGTCCTGGAACAGGGCGAGCGCGCCGGCGACGGAATCGGCCTCCCGCAGGGCATCCGCGAGACCGCCGGCGTCCTGAATGGCCTGGTTCGCGCCCTGCCCCTGATGGTGCAGCATCGCGTGCGCCGCGTCGCCGAGCAGTGTGACGCAGCCGGTATGCCACGTGCCGACCGGGTCGATGTCGAACACCGCACGGCGAGTCAGCTCGTTCATGTCGAGCTTCCGGGTGATCTCCACCAGCCGCTCGTCGAAGCCGTCCATGAGCGCCACCAGCTCGTCCTGGGTGATCTCCGGCGACCAGGAGTCGTCGTCGGAGAGGACCGTGATGTCGTAGGAGAGCTGGTTGCGGTGGCGCAGCGGCAGGCAGTAGACCTTCGTGCCCCGGTCGTCGAGGTACATCCGGAGGTTGTCGTCGACGACCAGGCCGCCCGCGTCGTCGGCGGATATCACGATCCGGTAGGCGTGTTCTCCCGAGTAGACCGGCTCCTGGTCGGTGAAGAGCCGCCGGCGCACCAGGGAACGGATGCCGTCGGCACCGATCACCAGGTCGGCGTCCACGGCCACGCCGTTGGCGAAGTGCACGGTGGCGCGGTCACCGGAGTCGGTGATCGTCTCCATCCGGTGCCCCAGGTGCACTCGTCCGGGCGGCAGCACCCGCAGAAAGGTCTCGATGAAGTCGCCGCGGTGGATCAGGCGGGTCTTGTTCTGCCGGGGGTAGTCGTCGATACCCGGCCACTGCTCGCGCAAGATCGGCTCGCCGGTGGCGGTGAGGATCTCGAAGTAGTCGCTCGGTGAGCTGACGGCGGCCATCGCGCCGAAGATCCCCCACTGCCGGAACAGTTCCAGGGTCGGCGGCCGCAGGCCGATGCCGGCGCCGACCTCGCGGATCTTCGTCGCCTGCTCGTAGACCTGCACGTTGGCGCCGAGCAGGGTGAGTGCCTTGGCCGCGGCGGCACCGCCGTACCCCGCGCCGACGATGGCGATGTCGAGGTCCTTCAGCTCTGAAGTCTTCATCGGTTCTCTTTCGTCTCAGTTCCGGATCGTCAGGAAGTCGGCGGGGTTGTCGACGAACAGCGTCGTGATGGTGGCCTCGTCCACCCCGGCCTCGCGCAGGTCCGGGAAGAGGTCTTCGACGATGTAGTTCACGCTGTGGCCCTGCACGCCCGGCCAGCCCAGCGGGCTGCAGTTGGCGTCGGCGGAGGCCAGTGCCTTGTCCAGGTGACCGTCGATGAACCGCAGGAAGTGGTCGAGGCGTTGCTTGCGCGGGCGGGCCCAGAACGGCGGGTCCTCGAGTTCGGTCTCGTAGCCGAAGGTGTCGAAGCCGACGCGGCCGCCCTGCTCCGCGATCCAGGTGTCCCGCGTCTTCTCCGCGTTCACGCCGTCGTCGGCGTGTCCGAAAAGGACACGGTCCAGCGGCAGCCCTTCCTCGCCGAAGATGGCGATCGCGTTCTCGGCGTCGATGGCCAGGTGGGTCAGGATCGGCACGCCGGTGGCGAGTGCGGCGCGCGCGGCGGCCCGGTAGATGCGCTTGTCCAGCTCGGTCATCCGGCCGCCGCGGCTGACACCGACCTTGATGACGCCGGCGCGGCTGCCGGTGCCGCCGATGCCGACGGTGATCTCGTGCACGAACTGCCGGGTCAGGTACTCCACGCTCGCGTCGGCGAAGAACGGCAGCGCGGTGTCCCCGCCGACGAAACCGGTGCAGGCGACGATGTGGACTCCGGTCTTCGCGGACAGGGACTTGTAGTAGTCGACGTCGCGGCCGTTGCAGATCCCGGTCACGTCCACGAAGGTCCCGCCGCCGTGCTCGTGGAACCGGCGCAGCTTCGGCACCGTCTCGGCGTAGCGCTCTTCGGGCGTCTTCCACCATCTGGTGTCCAGTTCGGATCCGGGCATGCCGTAGCCGATGTGCTCGTGCACGGCCACGATCCCCAGCTCTTCGGGCGGGACGGGGCCGAGCACGGTGTTCACTTTGGACATTGGACTTCTCACTTTCCGTGCGCGGTCAGCAGATCCCGCGGGTTGCCGACGAGGATCTGTTCGATCTCCTCGTCGCCGAGGCCCCGCGCGGCGAGCAGCGGGACGAACGCCGACAGGACGTGGCCGTAGGGCAGGTCGTTGCCGGGGTGCCCCTTCGCGACGCCGATCGCGTTGCAGGACACCAGGATCCGGCGGCCGTGGCCTGCCCCGACGAGATCGGCGACCAGTGCGGCGCGCTCGGTGTCGCCGCTGCCGCCGTCGGCACCCACGTGGTCGAACGCGACGTAGGCCCCGCGCCGGGCCACGGCGAACGGGGCGCCTGAGGCGACGGCGTCCTTGCGGTCCAGCCCGCCGACGACGACGCGATCGGCGGGCAGCTGCTCGTCCAGTACGATGTCCAGCTCCCGCACCGCGTCCGCGCCGTAGCGGAACGAGACCGGCACGCCCGTGGTCAGTGCGGTACGGGCCGCGCCGCGCAGGAGGCTCTCGTCGGTGGCCGTCATGCCCGCGGCCGTCGCGGCCGTGACCACGATGCCCGCGGCGCCACGGCGCTCCACCCGCGGCACCACCATGCCCTCGGTGATCTCCCTGCCGAACAGGTCGGCGAACTTCTCGGCGGGCCACGGAGTCGGCGGGTTCGTCTGCGGCGTCAGGAAATAGCCGCCGAGCATCCCCTCCGGGCCCATGCCGGTGGAGGCCACGATGTGCACTCCCGTCGAGCGCGAGAGAGCCTCGTACAACCGCACGTCCCGGCCGTGGCACATGCCGGTCGCGTCGACGATCGTGCCGCCGCCGAGCTCGCGGAAGTCCCGCAGCTTCGCCGCCAGCGTCCCGAAGATCTCGGCGCGGTCGATGGTGATGTCGAACGCGTGCTCGGCGCCCGGAAGCACCGACAGCAAAGCCTCGTGCACCGCGACGATTCCCAGCTCGTGCGCGGGAACGGGGCCGAGGACGGTGTTCACGGTCTGCGCGCCTGTCACAGTCACTCCTTTCGCCGTCAACTTAGATACTGTCAATTTGCTTTACGTCATGTCAAGGCAGTTTCAGCGACGTAAACCTGCTCTTCGGCGTCGGCGCTCTTCGACCGGAAGAGTCCCGCCAGCGTCAGCAGTCCCGCGCCCGCCGCACACAGCCCGGCGAGCAGGAACGCCAGGCCGTAGGCGTGCCCGAGCGACTCGAACGCCAGCGTGTGCAGGTTCTGCGGCATCGCGACGGGCGGGAGGCCGGGGCCCGCGCCGGGCACGACCGGCATCGAGTTGACCGCCATCGCGCCACCTTCCTGCGCGATACCGCCCGCGACGGCGGTGTAGGGCTGTTTCAGGCCCGATCCGGCAAGCGCCCCGCCGATGTTCGCCGTCAGCTCGCCGTTGGCCCGGCTGACCGCGAAGGCGGCGATGAGCACCGGCCCGAGCGCGAAACCGAAGTCCCGCAACAGGTTCGTGGTGGCACTGGCCATGCCCGCGAGCCGCAGCGGAACGGAGTTGATCGCGACCGCCGTGAGCGAGCCGACGGTCAGCGCGAAGCCGATGCCGAGCACGAGCAGTGGCGGGATGAACCGGGTCCAGCTCATGTCACGGACGTCGAAGGTCGAGCACCAGATGCCGCTGACGGCGATGAACGCGAACCCGGTGGTCAGCATCCAGCGCGGTGAGAACCGCCGGATCAGCTGCGACACGAGCGGCACCAGCAGGAACGCGGGCCCCTGGATGAACAGGAACAGGATGCCGATCTTGAGCGCGCTCTGGTGCTGGATGGCGCCGAGCCAGATGCTCATCGAGTAGCAGGTGGCGAGGAAGGCGAACATGCCGACGACCGTCGCGACGGCGATGATCGCGTAGGAGCGGTTGGCGAAGATCTTCAGGTGCAGCAGCGGGACGTCGGTCCGTAGCTCGATGGCGACGAACGCGGCCAGCAGCAGCGCGCCGCCGGAGAAGGCCCCGATGATCTCCGGGCGGGCGAAGCCGGACTCGGAACCCTGGGTCGCGGCGAACAGGACCGCGATCAGGCCCAGCGCCAGCGTGACCTGGCCGGGGACGTCGAGTTCGCGGCCCTGCGGGGCCGAGGAGTCGGCGGCGAACCGGGTGATCACGATCGAGACGAGCGCGGCCGCGATCACCACGAGATAGGACGTGCGCCAGCTCGCGTCCTGCGCGAGCCAACCGCCCATCAACGGCGAGATCGCGGCGCCGATCGAGAGGAATCCGGCCCATACGGCGATGGCCCTGGACCGGGCCTCCTGGGTCGGGCTCGCCGCGGCCAGCATGGCCAGCGACGTCGGGTAGAGGATCGCCGCGCCGAGGCCGCCGACGATCTGCCCGATCCAGAGGACGGCGACCGTGCCGGCGGAGTAACACACGAGCGAACCCGCGACCGTGAGCAGGGCGCCCGCCTGCAGCAGCCGCTTGCGGCCGAACAGATCGCCGATCACACCGGTGGTGAGTTCGAAGACGACCATCGGGATCGCGAACGCGGCCGTGATCCAGGTCAGCTGGGCACCGTTGGCCTGGAACTCCTGCTGGAACGTGCCGTTGAGCGCACCCGGCAGCGAGTACGCCACCTGCGCGAGAAGTACGGCGAAGCAGCCGGCGACCACCGTGGCGGGGTAGGCCTGCTTGCGCGGAGCGGTCTGCGTCATTGCGGACTTCTTCCTTGTCGAGAGGCCGGACGGCCCGTTCGACGAGCAAGATGTCATTTGACTTTACATTAAGTCAAGTATGTTATCGATCCGTATCGAGGACGAGCAGCGAGCACGCATTACGGTCGCCGTGCTCTACGCTGTGGTCATGGCGACGCTTCGTGAGGCGCAGAAGGAGATGACACGCAAGCTCCTGCTGGATGCCGGGCTGGACTTGTTCGTGTCGAAGGGCTATGCGACGACGAAGGTCGACGACATCGCCACCGCGGCCGGCACCACGCGCGTGACGTTCTACGCGTACTTTCCCTCGAAGGTCGACCTGATGAAGGCGCTGATCTCCGAACGGCTCAACGCCGAACTCGACCGGGTCCCCTCCGCGGCGCACGGCTCGACCGCGGACGAGTTGGTCGCGGTGGTCGAGGACGGCTCGCGGAAGCGGATCCGCGCGTGGCTCGCGGCGATCTCGCAGCGCTGGGACGCGATCCGCCCCTACACCACCGCCGCGTTCGAGGCCGCGGCCGTCGATCCGGAGATCCGCGAACTCCTCGACACGTGGCTGAACGAAGCCATCGGCGACGTCAAGGACGGCCTGGACCGCGCCGGCCGTTTCCCGGCGAGTACCCGGCATTTCCGCAGCGTCATCGCGATCACCGAACTCGACCACGTGGCGCGCCACTGGACGCCGGGACACTGGGGCGTGGATCGCGAAGAGATGCTGGACGTGCTCACCGAGAGCTGGGTCGGCTCGATCGGCCGGCGCTGAACCCCGGGCCGGCCATGACCGCCGACGGACGCAGTGTGCTGGCGATTCCGGTGCCCGCCGCCGACCCGCTGCTGGCGCGCGCCGCGCAGCGATCGTCGGCGGCGCGGCGTGGTCTGCCCGCGCACATCTCGCTGTTGTACCCGTTCCTGCCCGCCGGCGAACTCGGCGAGCCCGCGCTCGCGAAGATCGCGGATCTGCTCGCGCCGCGCGCGGCGGTGGAGGTCCGGTTCGAGCGCTGCCACCACCGCGACGGGTTCGTGTTCCTGCGACCGGAACCGGCCGGTCCGCTCACCGACCTGATCGCCGCGTTACGGCATGAGTGGCCAGGGGTGTCGCCCTACGGCGGCCGGTTCGGCGACACCGTCGAGCCGCACCTGACCGTCGCCATGGACGCCGGGCCGGACGACGCCACCGAGCTGGCGCGTTCGGTCGAGGACGCGCTCCCGCTGACCACCCACCTCACCGAAGCGTGGCTGGCCACGTTCACCACGCGATGGCGGCTTGTGCGGCGTTTTCCGTTCTCGGCCGGGCGGAGTTAGCCCTCTCCGGGGCCGTACAGCGCCGCGATCTCCTGCGAGGACGCCCACCGGGTGTAGGTCGGCGACTGCGGCCACCCCCGCGGGGAGTCCTGCCATTCCTCCTGGCGGCCGTAGGGCAGCACGTCGAGCAGCGCGAAGGCGTGACCGAGCTGCTCGGTGCCGCGGCCGGTGGTGTGCCAGGTGCGGTAGACCGTGTCGCCGTCGCGCAGGAACACGTTCACCGCGAACCCGCCGTCGGGCGGTGCGCCGACGTCCGCGCCGAACGAGCTGCCGGCGGTGGAGTACCACGGCATCCGGTTCCCGACCCGCCGCTTGTAGGCGAGTGCCTCCCCGATCGGGCCTTGGGTGACGATGACGAAGCGGGCGTCGTAGTTGTCCAGGAACTCCAGCCTCGTGAACTGGGAGGTGAATCCCGTGCAGCCGGGACACTGCCATTCCTGGCCGGGAAACCACATGTGGTTGTAGACGATCAGCTGCGATTTGCCGTCGAACACCTCCGCCAGCCGGACCGGCCCGTCCGCGCCCTCCAGCGTGTAGTCGGGCATCCGGACCATCGGCAGGCGGCGGCGTTGTGCGGCGATCGCGTCGAGTTCCCTGGTCGCGGCCTTCTCCCTGGCCCGCAGCGCGTCGAGTTCGCGCTGCCAGGTGTCGGCGTCGACGACGGGCGGTAGTGCGTTGGTCATGGGTGCCTCACTGACGTCGGCTTGCGATTCACCCTTATAGACCCCGCCCGTCCGCCGAACTCATCGCCGGCCGCGACAGCGGTCAGCGATCCTTATCGTCGCCGAAGACGCCCTTCGCGGCGTCCTTGATCTTCTCGCCCGCCTGCTTGATGTTGCCCTTGGCCTGGTCACCCTTGCCCTCGGCCTGCCACTGCTCGTTGCCGGTGGCGTCGCCGGCCGCCTCTTTGGCGCGGCCCTTGAGTTCTTCGGCCTTGTTCTGCATCTTGTCATCGCCTGCCATGGCGAGCACCTCCTCGGTTGTGCGGGACCTACTACCCACCCGCCCGGTGGTGCCAAACATCGGCGTCGACCGCAGCAGCCAGCGCCGGATCTCGTCGGCGCCCCACACGATGACCGGGAACGGCGCGGCGAAGGCGAGCATGTCCGGGGTCAGTGCCGCGGTGCCGAGCGCGGCCTGGAACGGCGGCACGTAGATGATCAGCGCCGCCAGCGCCAGTTCGAACAGGATGCCCCACAGCAGCAGCGGATTCGACAACACGCCGATCGAGCGCAGCGAGGCGCGCTCGGTGCGCGCGGCGAACGCGGTGCCGATCTGGCCTGTCACCATCCCGAGGAACGTCATCGTGGTGGCCTGCAGATACGCGTGGTGCAGCGGCGCGCCGGTACCGGTGGGGTCGCCGGGGTGCCAGCCCGCCTTCAGCAGGACGTAGAAGAACCCGGCCATCGCCAGTGCGGCGCTGATGATGCCGAGGAACAACCACGCGCGCAGCAGCATCGAGCCCCGGATCACCGATTCGTCGCGGCCGCGAGGCGAACGCCGCATCAGGCCCGGTTCGGCGGGTTCACGGCCCAGCGCGAGCGCGGGCAGGGTTTCGGTACCGACGTCGAACGCGAGCAGCAGCAACACGGTCAGCGGCAGTGGCACCTTGCCACCGGACAACGCGAACACCAGGAACGGGACGATTTCCGGCGTGGCATGGGCGAAGATGTAGAAGATGAATTTGCGGATGTTGTCGTAGACCCGGCGCCCGGCCTGCACGGCCGCAGTGATCGTGGCGAAGTTGTCGTCGGTGAGCACCATCGTCGAGGCCTCGCGGGCGACGTCGGTGCCCGAACGGCCCATCGCCACCCCGATGTCGGCGCGCCGCAGGGCCGGGGCGTCGTTCACGCCGTCGCCGGTCATCGCCACGACGTGCCCGGCATCGCGCAGGGCGTCCGCGATGCGCAGCTTGGCCTCCGGCGAGGACCGGGCGAAGATGAGCTCGCCGCGGCCCGCGAGCAGCGCGTCGAGCTCGTCCTCGCTCATCTTCTCGAGTTCCTCGCCGTTGATTACCGTCGGATCGCCACGGGTGATGCCGACCTGTTCGGCGATCGCGGCGGCGGTCAGCCCGTGATCGCCGGTGATGACGATGATCCGGATTCCGGCCTCGTGGCAGCGGGTCACGGCGTCGGCCACTTCCGGCCGGGGCGGGTCCACCATCGCCACGACGCCCAGCAGCACCAGATCCCGCTCCGCCCGGTCGCGATCGGCGGGCACCGCTTCGCCCGCGTCCAGCCGGCGCTCGGCGACCGCGAGCAGGCGTAGTCCCTTGCGTGCCCACCCGTCGACCAGCTCACTCAGTTCGGCGCGCCGCGACAGGGTCAGCGCATGCGTCCGGCCGCCGGGTTCGAGTTCGCCCGAACACAGTGGCAGCACCATTTCCGGCGCGCCCTTGGTGGAGATCCACGTCGCGCCGTCGCGCTGGTCCACTGTGGACATCCGTTTGCGGGCGGGGTCGAAGTGGAACTGGCGCAGCCGCCCCGCCTCCCGCTCGTGCGCGTCCACCGGGTGCCCGAGTGCGACGGCGGCGTCGAGCAGCGCGATCTCGGTCGGATCGCCGATTCCGCCGGCCCGCGCGTTGTTGCACCACGCCGCCGCCCAGGCCAGGCGCGCCAGCGCCACGTCGGAGGAGGACGGGCCGGCCGGATCGTGGGTGCCGCTCGTGGTGGCGATCGCCGTGACCCGCATCCGGTTCTCGGTGAGCGTGCCGGTCTTGTCCGTGCAGATCACGTCCGTCGAGCCCAGCGTCTCCACCGCGCTGAGCCGTTTGACCACGGCACCCCGCCGGGCCAGCCCCCGCACCCCGATCGCCAGCGCCAGCGTGATGACCGGCAGCAGCCCCTCGGGCACGTTGCCCACCAGCAGCCCGACCGCGAAGACCACCGCGTTGAGAAACGACAGCCCCGCTCCGAACGTCGCCACCGGGATGAAGGCCACCCCCAGCAGCACCGAGATCAGCGCGATGAGCCACGCGACCCGGCGGACCTGCTTCTCCAGCGGGCTCTCGTCCTGTTCCACCCGCTCGGACAGGGCCGCGATCCGGCCGAGTTCGGTGCGCATACCGGTGGCGAACACGACCGCGCGGGCCTCGCCCTCCGTGCACGTAGTGCCGCTGAACACCAGATCCCGCGCCTGCTGCAACGGCAGGTGACCGTCGGTGAGCTCCGCGGAACGGAACACCGGCAGCGATTCGCCGGTCAGCGCGGACATGTCCACCTCGATGCCGCCGTCGAGCAGCCGCGCGTCGGCGGAGATCCGGTCGCCTTCGGAGATCGCCAGCACGTCGCCGGGAACCAGGTCCGCGGCCTCGATCTCGCGTTCCTGGCCGTCCCGTACGACCTTCGCCCGCATCGGCAGGAACGCCGCCAGCGCTTCGACGGCTCGTTCGGCGTGCCGCTCCTGCACGAACGCGAAGGCCGCGTTGATCACGATGACCACCACGATGGCGATTCCCACCGGGTGGATCCCCACCGCCCACGCGAGCCCGGCCGCGGCCCACAGCAACAGCGCGAGCGGATGCGTGACCTGGCGTGCCAGCTCCCGCGGCCATCGTCTGCCGCCGCGGCGCCGCAGTTCGTTGCGGCCCGCGTGGATGAGCCGGCGCTGCGCTTCCCGCTCGGTCAGGCCGCTGCGGGAGCTTCGCACGTCCCGCAGCAGACGGTCGATCTGCTCGGTCGGGTCGAATGCGACGTCGCCCTCCGCCGCGATGATGTCGGTCATCACTTCACCCCAAGGTCTTTGGTCACTTCCAGGGTTGGGCTCGCCGGGGCCGGTCACGACAGCCGATGGGCACCGGAACAGGTGACCAACGACCCCACATCTGTCCACATCGGACGCTTGAGCGACGGTGCCGGGCCCGGCGCGGGCTTTCGGCTCCGCACGAGGGGAACTTAGGCCCTACGCCCTGGTGGCGGCGGGCGCGCACCATCGGAGCATGTTCCGTTCCGCGTTTCCACTGGGGCGCTACGCCGGTGTCGCCGTCGGGGCGCACTGGTCGGTCGCGATCGTGCTGGCGCTGATTTCCTGGCTGCTCGGCGAGTCCGTGCTGCCCGCTTCCGCGCCCGGCCAGCCCGCGCTGTGGTACTGGGTCACCGCGGTCGTCACCGCCGTGCTGTTCCTGGCGTCGCTGCTCGCGCACGAGCTGACCCATGCGGTCTTCGCACGCCACTACGGCATGAAGGTCAAGCGCATCACGCTGTGGATGCTCGGCGGTATGGCCGAACTGGAGGGCGAGCCGCCGAGCCCGAGGGCCGATCTGGTCATCGCCGGATCCGGTCCGGTGACCAGCCTGCTCATCGGCGGCGCGAGCATCGGCCTGGCCTATCTCACCGGCGACGTGCTGCCCGTGCTCGCCGGAACCGGCCTGGCCTGGCTGGGCATCACCAACCTGATCCTCGGGATGTTCAACCTGCTGCCCGGCGCACCGCTCGACGGCGGGCGCGTGCTGCGCGCGGCGGTCTGGAAGGGCACCGGCGACCGCATGCGCGCGGTCCGGGTCGCGGCGCTGACCGGGCAGGGCCTCGGCGTCGCCCTCGTCATCGTCGGCCTGGCGGAGACGTTCTTCATGGCACAGCTCACCGGGCTGTGGCTGGCGTTCATCGGCTGGTTCCTGATGGCCGCCGCGCAGGCCGAGGTCACCGGCGGGCTGGCACGGCAGCAGCTCGGCGATCTGCGGCTGCGCGCGATCATGGACCCCCATCCCGTCACCGCACCCGGCTGGTGGACCGTCGAAGCGTTCGTGACGCACGACGCCGCCACGGCACGGCGGCGCGTGTTCCCGGTGGTCTCCTTCGACGGCCAGGCGGTCGGCGTCGTCAGCCTCGCCGAACTGGCCCGGCTGACCCCGCAACAACGGCTGGTCACCCGCGTGTCCGACGCGTGCCGCACGCCGGCCCGCTTCGCCGCACCCGAGGACAAGGTCGCCGACGTGCTGACCAAGACTCCCGTGCGGCGCGGCACCGGCCTGCTGCTGGTCGTCGAGGACGGCAGGCTCACCGGCACCGTCAGCACGGACGACCTCGCCCGCGCGCTGGAACTGAGCGCGCTGGGCGGCCAGCACGTCCCGGCGTGATCGCGCACCGAGGAGGATCCATGGAACGACTCACCCCGCTCGACGCGGCGTTCCTGGAAATCGAGGACGAGGACCCGGAGGCCGCGCTGGCCATCGCGTCGATCGCCGTCGCCGAGGGCCCCGCGCCCGAACAGGACGAGATCGTCGCCGCGTTCACCGCGCTGCTACCCATGGTTCCCCGCTACCGGCAGAGGGTCCGGCACGTGCCGCTCGATCTCGGCCCGCCGAGATGGGTCGAGGACGCCGGTTTCGACCCCACGCACCACTTCCGCCGGATCGCGCTGCCCGCGCCCGGCGACGAGGGCGCGCTGTGCGACGTGATCGGGCTGATCATGTCCGAACGGCTCGATCGCGCCCGCCCGCTGTGGGAATGCTGGGTGATCGAGGGACTCGAGCACGGCCGCTGGGCCATCGTGTCCAAACTGCACCACTGCATGACCGACGGTGTCTCCGGCAACATCCTGCACGAGGTGTTCTTCCGCGAGCACGAACTACCACCGCGGCCCGCCGAACCCGAGGCCGAACCCGGTGCCGTGCGGTCGCTGGCGGAGTCGCTGCGCTCGCTGGTCACCACTCCCCTGAGCGAGCTGCGGCTGCTCGGGCGCGGACTGGCCGCGCCACGGAAACTGGCCGGGCGGGTGACCGAGGCGGCGCAGGGGCTGGGCGCGCTGGCTTCGGCGCTGATTCCGGTCAGTCCCTCGTCGCTGTCCGGTCCGATCGGGCATCTGCGGCACTACGAACTCGCGCACGCGTCGCTGCCCGAGATCGTCGGGATCGCCAAGGCGTTCGGCGTCACGGTCAACGACGTGGTGCTCGCCGCCGTCAGCGGCGCGTTCCGCACGGTGCTGCTCGACCGGGGCGAGGAACCGGCGCCGAACAGCCTGCGCACCCTCGTGCCCGTCTCGGTCCGCAGCGGCGAACCGGCCGCGATGGACAACCAGGTGTCGCTGATGCTGCCGTTGCTGCCGGTCGACCTCCCGGATCCGGTGCTGCGGCTGGTGGCGGTGCACCGCAGGCTCGCGGTGCTCAAGGCACACAAGGAAGCCCAGGCCGGTCTCGCCGTCACCACCTCGGCCCAGTGGGGGCCGTTCGCGCCGGTCGCATGGGCGGTGCGCGCCGCGGCGAAACTGCCGCAGCGCAACATCGTCACCGTCACCACGAACGTGCCGGGACCCCGCGGCAGCCTGTCGGTGCTGGGCCGCGAGATCGCCGAACTCTATCCGTACGTGCCGATCGCGCTGCGCCTGCGCACGGGGATCGCCGTGCTGACCTACCGGGACCGGATGTCCTTCGGCATCACCGCGGATCTGGACAGCGCGCCGAAGACGCACCTGCTCGCCGAGGCCGTCGAGCGCGATATCGCGGCACTGGCCGAAGCAGCGCACGCCAAGGCCGGCGCCGCGAGTTCACCGGGGTGAGTTCAGCGCCCTGGCCGCCGCCCGCACCCGCGCGGTGAGGTCCTCGAGGTGCGCCGAGCGGCGCACCTCGACCGGGCGCGGGCCGCGCAGCCGCCGGGCGGATTCGGGCAGCCACCGCAGATCGCGCTCGAAGCGGCGGCGCGCGTCGGCGAGCGAGTCGCTGCCGCGCAGCCTGCGCCCGTTCCGCATGACCGGCACCAGCAGCGGCCGGTGCCCGCGCGGCACCGGCTCGTCGCGCGACGCGAGCACGTCCGGCTCGCCAGGCGCGGTGCGGAAAACCTGTTTCGCACCGGGAAGCGTGGCCTTGCCCGAGGACAGCTTCATCACCGGCCTGCCCGCGTATTCGACGAGCTTGTACGCGCTGTCCAGCGCCGGCGCGTCGGCCGACACCCCGACCTTCGTGCCGACACCGTAGGAATCGATCGGGGCACCCGCGGCGGTGAGCCTGCTCAGCTCGTACTCGTCGAGCCCGCCGCTGGCCATGATCACCGACCGCGTCATCCCGGCGTCGTCGAGCAGGCGCCGCGCCTGCCGGGCCAGCGCGAGCAGATCGCCGGAGTCGAGCCGGATCCCGGCCCGCTCGTCCGGTATCCCGGCCGCGCGCGCCACGTCGATCGCGGCGCGCACACCGGTGATCGTGTCGTAGGTGTCCACCAGGAACACCGTGTTGTCCGGGAAGTCCTCGGCGAACGCCCGAAAAGCCTCGATCTCACCGGGAAAGGCCTGGATGTAGGAGTGCGCCATCGTGCCGACCGGGCGCAACCCGAACCGGCGCGCCGAGGCGACGTGGCTGGTGCCGCCGAACCCGGCCAGCGCGCACGCCCGTGCCACCGCGAACGCCGCGCCGGGACCGTGGGTGCGGCGCGCGGCGAAGTCCACCAGCTCCGCGCCCGCCGCCGCGAGCCGGCAGCGGGCGGCCTTGGTCGCCACCGTGGACTGGAAGGTCAAGTGGTTGAGCATCGCGGTCTCCACGAGCTGCGCCTGCGGCAGTGGCGCGGTGACCTCCAGCAGCGGCTCGCCGGGGAACACGATCGTGCCCTCCGGCGGCGCCCACACCTCGCCGCGGAACCGGATGCGCCCGAGCGCGTCCACATCGGACTCCCTCAGGTGCACCGTGTCGCGGAGATAGGCCAGTTCGCTCTCGTCGAAGTACAGGCTTTCCAGAAACGACAGGCAGTCGGCGAGTCCCGCGGCCACCAGGAAACCCCGGTCCCCGGGCAGGTCCCGGACGAACAGGCTGAAGGTCGCGGGCTCGGTCATGCCGCGGCGCAGGTAGCTCGCCGCCATCCGGATCTCGTACAGATCGGTGTGCAGTGCCGTCATCGGCCCTGGGAAACGGCCTCGCCGTCCACAAAGGAGCGCAGGGTGCGGAAGCTGTCCATCAGCTGTGCCGGGAACACGATCGTCGAGTTCTTCTCGATCGCGATCTCGTTGAGCACCTGCAGGTTCCGCAGCTGCAGCGCCACCGGGTGGCGCTGGATGACGTCGGCGGCTTCGGCGAGCTTGCCCGCCGACAACGCCTCGCCCTCGGCGGCGATGATCTTGCCGCGCTTCTCGCGCTCGGCCTCGGCCTCGCGTGCCATCGCGCGCTGCATCGACTGCGGCAGCTCGATGTCCTTCAGCTCCACCAGTTCGACGAGCACACCCCACCGTTCCGTGGTGGTGTCCAGGATGTCCTTGATCGACTCGTTGAGTTTCTCCGTCTCGGAGAGCACGTCGTCCAGATGCGAGCGGCCGACGACGTTGCGCACGGTCGTCTGCGCGATCTGGCTGATCGCGTCCTCCACGTTCTCGATCGCGACGATCGAGCGCACCGGGTCGACGCGGCGGAAGTAGGCCACCGCGGCCACGCCGATGGACACGTTGTCCTTGGTGATGACCTGCTGCGACGGGATCGGCATAGTCACCGTCCGCAGGCTGACCTTCCGCATCCGGTCGACGAGCGGGATCATGAACCGGATACCCGGTTCCCGTACCGGGCGGATCCGGCCGAACCGGAACACCACGCCCCGCTGGTACTGACGCACGATCGCGATTCCCAAAAAGCTCATGGCTACCTCCTGGTGTTGTCTCGCACGGTCACGACTTCGGCCACCGGACGCCGCGGGATCGGCGCGGCCGGATGGCCGTATCCGATGCGCAGCAGGGCGTGCACGGTCCCCTCGGCGCGGAAGAGATCCGCGACCGCCCGGCAGGTCGCCGGCACCTCCAGCGGCTGGGACAGAAACGACGCGGCCAGCCCGAGCGTCGTGGCGGTCAGCAGCACGTGCTGCAGCGCCATCCCAGCCTGGATCTCGGCGCGCGGACCCGGCGCCGTGGTGAGCAGCGCGGCCAGCAGGGGCTGCTGCTCGTAGGGACGCGCGGGCAGCGTTTCGCCACCCCGGAACGGGCGCAACCGCAGCGCGCCGTCGGGGTCCGGCGGCGGACCGGCGGCGTGCGCGGGCACCCCGTCGGTGTGCCCGGCAGGCCGCCCGGTCCAGTATTCGGTCTCGGCCTGGAACCGTTCGTCGGTCGCCTGGATGTGCTCGGCGCGCCGGGTGAGCACGGCGATCGCGTCATAGCGCGCGGAGGCCTCGATCAGCGCCAGCCGGGCACCGCTCGCGGCGGCGGCCTTGTCCAGTTCCCGGCGCGCGTGCGCGGGCACCGCACGCTCGAAGAAGGGCCTGCGGTTGGTGTGCCGCCTCGGCACGGCCTTGCCGAGTGCGTGATCGGCGGCGGAGGGCTCGTGCTCACCCTCGATCGTGATCGCGGCCAGCAGGTCGGGCTGGAGGCGGTCCGGCAGCAGCCGCACCGGCGCGCGCCTTCCGTTGGCCCGCAACGAAACGCACAGGTTGAACACGGCCGCGCCGCAGGACAGCCGGGCCTCGCGGGCGTCCGGATCGGCCACCCCGAGCACCCGGGCGCGGTCCAGCACCACGTCGATACGGTCGCCGTCGATGAGGAAGCGCCACGGCTGTGTGTTGTACGCGGACGGCGCCCGTGTCGCGGCCTCGACCGCCCGCTCGATCAGCGGCGGCAGTCCGTTACCCATGCCCATGTCCATGTCCTTCTCCTCCCGCGGAAGAGAGCGTGAAATACGCTTCTTCCTCCTGCGCGAAGTGCAGCGTCAGGATCGCGTCGAGGCCGTACAGCGTCGCGCGCAGATCGTCGAGCTGATCGGGCTGGATCGCATGCGGGGATTCGGCCAGATGCCTGCCGAGACGGCGCACGAGCCGCTGGATCTCCGCGTGCGCCCGGCTCATCGTGACCGTCCCTTCCGGACTGCCCAGCACCTCCCCCAGCACCGGGTAGAGCTCGGTCTCCTCGGCCAGTTCATGCGGCAGCACCCGTTCGGTCAGCAACCGGTACGCGCGCCGGACCGCGGCGTCGGCGGCCGGGCCAGGACCTTCACCGAGCGCGTCGGCGGCCTGCCGGACGGCGGCGCGCGCGGGCATGAGTTCCTCGTGCTCGTGGGAAAAACGCCGCAGCAGGGCGTCCGGCCCGGATAGCCGCCGGTGCCGGCGCAGCGCTCGCAGCGCGTTGAGGATCACGGCGACGTCGATCGCCTCCTGCACGACCGCGCCGGCGACCGGGACCAGCCAGCCGAAGGCCGCGGCCGCCATCGCCAGCAACGACAATGCCGTGCCGATTCCCGCGCTCTGCACGGCAAGGCGCCGCGTCCGGCGGGCGATCTCCACGGCATCGGCGAGCCGGTCGATCCGGTCGTCCACGATGACGGCGTCCGCCGCCCGCACGGCCGCGGTGGACCCGCGGGAGCCCAGTGCGATGCCTACGTCCGCGGCGGCGAGCGCGGGCGCGTCGTTCACCCCGTCGCCCACCATCACCGTCACGGCTCGCTCGTGCTCGGCGCGCACGCGTTCGATCTTGTCCGCCGGGCTCGCCTCGGCACGCACCTCGTCGACGCCGATCAGGCCGGCGACCTCGGCGGCGTTGTCGACGCGGTCACCGGTCAGCAGCACCACGGTGTTCAGTCCGGACGCGCGCAGCCTGCGCATGGTGCGTGCGGCGTCGGAGCGGATCCGGTCGCGCACCAGCAGCGCGGCGATCGGCAGGCCGTCGCGTTCGACCCAGATGATCGAGGCGAGGTCCAGCCGTCCCCGGCGCGCGGCGCCGCGGGCCCAGTCCGGCATCGTGGCCCCGTCGACGCGGCGGCCCACCCGCACCAGGTGGCCGTCGAGGCGCCCGGTGGCGCCGCGGCCCGGTTCCTCCGACACCGATTCCGCACCCGTGACGGTGATTCCGGCGCGATGTGCCGCGCGCAGCACGGCACTGGCGAGCACGTGTGGCGAATACTGTTCGACGGCGGCCGCGACCGCGAGCGCCTCCTCGGCCGTCACGCCCGGCGCGCACCGCACGTCGAACACCTCGGGCCTGCCTTCGGTCACGGTGCCGGTCTTGTCCATCGTGAGCGTGTGGGCGAGGCCGAGCAGCTCCAGTGCGGCGCCGTCCTTGACGACGACACCCGCGCGCGACGCCCGCGACATCCCGGCGGTGATCGCGACGGGGACCGCCAGCAGCAGCGGGCACGGCGTGGCGGTGACCAGCACGGCCACCGCACGCTCCGGCTCCCCGGTCAGCGCCCACGCCAGCCCCGCGATGAGCAGCGCGGCAGGCAGGAACCAGGTGGCGATGCGGTCGGCGAGCCGCGCGACGGGCGCGGTGCCCGCGGCGGCCTGCTCGGCAAGGGCGACCACGCCCGCGTACGTGCTGGCATCGGCCGCCGCGGTCGCGTGGATGTCCACGGCGACGCCGGCGTTGACCACGCCGCTGCGCACCCGCTCCCCCGCGTGCCGTTCCACCGGCACGCCCTCGCCGGTCAGCGCCGACTCGTCGAACAGGCCCTCGCCGATCAGCAGCCCGTCCACGGGCACGATCTCGCCGGGCAGCACGACAACCTGGTCGCCGGCGGCGACCAGGCCCACCTCGACGGTGTCCAGCTGTCCGTCGCGACGCAGGTGGGCGGTGGTGGGCGCGCGTTCGAGCAGCGCCGACAGATCACGTCCCGCGCGGCGCTGCGCGGCCGCTTCGAGCAGTCGCCCGGTGGCGACCATGAGGGCGATGATGGCGCCCGCGAGGAACTCACCGACGGCGAGCGTGCTCGCCAGCGCCAGCACGGCGAGCAGATCGGCGCCCCAGCGGTGCGCACGCAGATCCTTGGCGACCCAGACGATCGCGGGCACCAGCGCGGTGCCGTCCGCGAGGCCCCACAGGATGTCGGCGAGCATCGGGGTGGACGGCCAGACGGCGCCGCCCGCGGCGAGCAGCAGCGCGATCGCCGCCAGCAGCAGTGTTTCCCGCGGCCATTTCATGACGCACGGACGCGGAGATCACGCAAGCCCTCGAGTGCCACCGCGAGCCCGGCGAAGGCGCAGACCGGTTGCAGCCAGCTGTAGCTGCGCACGAACCCGATCTCGACCACGATCCAGCCGACGAGCAGCGTCCCCGCGACCACCGCCGCCGGGCTGGTGCGGGTGTCCCGCTTGCTGCCGAAGTAGGTCACGGCGGTCATCGGGACCCCCACGATCACGGCGAGCGCGACGCCGCCGAAGACCGGACTGCCGAAGGGAAGGCGGCCGTTGATCACGTCGCCGAAGTCGATCGAGCCGGTGATCAGCCCGGCCGCCCCGGCGTAGGCGAAAATCGCGATGAGCCCGCTGAACGAGGCCAGCACCGGACGGCGCCGTGCGGTACCGCGCATGCCTCGCCAGTCGATCCTGTTCATGGCTCCACCTTCGTGCCCGGCGAGCGGCCCGCGACAGGGCAACACGTCCCCGCCCGGTGCGACGTTCGGCCCTGCGCGGCGCGCGCCGCCGGTGGCAGGCTTGTCGGTCATGAAACACCGGAAATGGTCCGAACTGAGCATCCCGGAGCGCTGCGCCATCGTCGGCGCGGGGCTCGTCCAGATCGGCCTCGCCGGCGGTGCGTGGTGGGACCTGTCCCGCCGGCCGGCGGACGCCGTGCGCGGCACGAAGGAGACGTGGGCACTCGTGATCGCGATCAACTTCATCGGCCCGCTGGCGTACCTGCGCTTCGGCCGCAAGCCGATCCACCCCGTCGACGAACCGGCCTGAACGACCGACCACGAGGAGATGGCGACATGCGCACTGCGTATCACGAGGAACTGGCGCGATTCCACGACCGCCTCGGCGACCTGGCCGGGCTGGCCGAAGGCGCCATCCGGCAGGCGACACAGGCCGTGCTGGACAACGACATCGACGCGGCGCGGAAGCTGTCCGCCGAGGAGGAGACGATCTCCAGGCTGCACCGCCTGCTCGACGCGGACGCGGTCACGCTGATCGCGCGGCAGCAACCGGTGGCCTCCGAGCTGCGCACGATCGTGGCGGGGTTGCGGATGAGCGGCGATCTGGACCGGATGGGCGCGCTGGCGCGGCACATCGCGGAGATCGTCCAGCGGCGGCACCCGCGGGCCGTCGTGCCGGAGCCGCTGCGCGCCCTCGTCGCCGAGATGGGCGAGACGGCACAGCGCATGGCCGCGATGGCGCGGGCGGCCATGGCGAGCCGGGATCCGGCCGCGGCGGCCGAACTGGACCGGCAGGACAACGAGATGGACCGGCTCGAGACGACGCTCGCGCAGCGGGTGATCGAGTGCACTCCCCCGGTCGAGCCGGCGACCGCCATGGATCTGGCGCTCATCGGCCGCTTCTACGAACGCTTCGGCGACCACGCGGTCGCTCTCGCGGCCAGGGTCGCCTACCTGGTGGGCCCGGTGCAGGAGGACCTCACCGTCTGACGGCCCTGCGGCCGCGTGCGGTGAGCGCGCCCAGCAGGTCGATCGCCAGGCACACGAACAACGCGATGCCCCAGTCGTTCCACGGTCCCCACGACTGCACGGCCGGGGTTCCCATGATCAGCCACACGATGAGCCAAATCAGTGTCATGTCCGCCAAGCCAAGACCGCCCGTGCGGACCGGGGCTGGGGCAGCAAGGCCCCGATCGCGGTGACTTTGGGAGGGAAGACCGGATGCCACCCGCCGTGCCGCCGGAGGAGTTCCGGCGCACCCTGCGGCTGCGCGACGGGCGCGAGGTCTTCGTCGCACCGCTGACCCCCGAGGACGCCGGGGAACTCGGCGACGCGCTGCGCCATGCCGACCCGGACACGTTGTACCGCAGGTTCTGCGGTGCCCCACCGAAGGTCACGCCCGCATTGCTGCGTTATCTGACCGAACTCGACTACGTGCACCGGTTCGCGCTCGTCGCGACCGACCACAATGGACTCGGCGTGGCGGTGGCCCGGTACGAGGACACCGGACGTCCCGGGGTGGCCGAGGTCGCCGTGGTGGTCGCGCCGGACTGGCGGCGGGCAGGGCTGGCGACCGCGTTGCTGCGGATGCTCGCCGAAGCCGCGCTCGCCCGTGGATTCCGCCGGTTCACCGCCGTCTACCTCGCCGACAACCGCGACGTCGAAGAGCTGCTCGACGAGGCGCACGGCACGCGCGTCATCGCGAAGGGCCTCGCCGAGGCCACGGTCGCGCTCGCCGACATCACCGACTGACAGGCCCAAAGTCCCGCTCGCCGCGGCCGAACGATCCTTCCCGCGCCCGCGGCGGCCGCAGCACGCTCGGGCCAGCACCCAACGGAGGAGACATCCATGGCGACACGGTTAGGTATCAACGGTTTCGGCAGGATCGGGCGCGACATCGTGCGCTGCGTCCTCGACCAGCCCGACAGCGATGTCGAGGTGGTCGGGGTCAACGACGTCACCTCGGCCGCGACTCTGGCGCACCTGCTGGAGTTCGACTCGACGTTCGGCCCGCTGGAAGTCCCGGTCGTCCTCGACGAGGACGACGGCATCATCCGGGTCGGGCGGCACCGCATCCGCGTCACCCGCGAACCGGAGCCCGCGCGCCTGCCGTGGGGCGAACTCGGCGTGGACGTCGTGGTCGAGTCCACCGGACGGTTCCGCACGCGCGAGGCGGCCGCCGCGCACCTGGCCGCGGGCGCGCGCAAGGTGATCGTGTCCGCGCCCGGCAAGGACGTCGACGCCACCATCGTCATCGGGATCAACGACGACATCTACGATCCGGAGCGCCACCACGTCATCTCGAACGCGTCCTGCACCACGAACTGCGTGGCGCCGATGGTGATGGTGCTGCACCGCGCCTTCGGGGTGCGGCGCGGGCTGATGACCACGATTCACAGCTACACCAACGACCAGCAGCTGCTCGACAGCCCGCACAAGGACCTGCGGCGGGCCCGGTCGGCGGCGGTGAACCTGATCCCCACCAGCACCGGCGCGGCCCGCGCGATCGGTGAGGTCATCCCGGATCTGGCGGGCAAACTCGACGGGGTGGCGGTGCGCGTACCCGTGGAGGACGGCTCGCTCACCGACCTCGCGGTCGAGCTGGACGAGCCGGTGACCGTGGGGCAGGTCAACCGCGCGTTCGCGAACGCGGCTGCCGGCCCGTTCAAGCCGATCCTGCGCTACACCGAGGCGCCGGTCGTGTCCCGCGACATCGTGGGCGATCCGGCATCGTGCGTGTTCGACGCGGGCCTGACCAGGACCGAGGGCCATCTGGCGAAGGTTTTCGGCTGGTACGACAACGAATGGGGCTACGCCAACCGCACCCTCGACCTCGTCGAGCTCGTCGCGAATTACCTGCGATGAGCGGCGCGATCAGAATCGCCGTCACGGCGATCGCGCTGGCCGCGCTGATCGGCGCCTGCGGCGGTAACACCCAGGCCCCGCCCGCCACGACCACGACGACCTCGCCGGCACCGGGGAGCGCCACCACCACGCAGGCGACGACGCCGCCGAGAACCACCACGACGGTCAAGACGACGCCCACGACGGCACAGCAGGGCCCGGCGGCCGGCACGACCTTCGCCGGTGAGGGAATGTCGGCACACGATGCCGATGCCCTGCAGGACTCGGTCGATCAGGGTCACCAGCCGTGGCGGATCGACGCGGCCTCGGTCGCCGCGACGTTCGTGCTGACCCGGTTCGGGTGGAACAACCCCGACGTCGCGCTCGCCGATCCGCACACCGCCGAGGTGACCAATCCCGCCGACGGCCGCGTCGTCTCGCTCCAGCTCCGCCAGCCCGCCCACGAGGGCGCGGGCGGCATCTGGGTGGTCGACAGCGGCGTCTGGATCAAGTAACGACGAGCCCGCCGCGCGAATTCGCGCGGCGGGCTCGTGGCGTGCCGGTCAGTGCGCGGCGGGGGCGGCGACGCCGGGCATCGCTTCCCAGCGGTCGGCCAGGCGCTGTTCCAGCGCGTGCATCGTGGTGTACTCCAGGTCCTCCAGCGCGAGCCGGTGCGGTTCGAACGGGCCCTGGCGGCGCAGGTAGTCCATGACCTCGTTCGCCTGCGCCCGGGCGCGGTCGAAGGACGGGTCGTCGAACAGGTCCCGGGGACCGATCAGCTTGCCGTTCTTGATCTGGAATCCCAGCGCGACCACCCGTGGCGGGCCGTCGAAGCGTGCCGGGTGGGCCTGCGCGCGCGACACCGGCATGATCGGCGCGTGGTGTGAACCGCGCATGCATCCGGCGACGGTGTAGGGAAACGCGAAGGGCTCCAGCACCTCACCCACCGCGGGCAGGCCCGACTGCGCCCGCACGATCATCACCGGGTCGTCCTTGCCGACGTACTTGCCCGCGATGAGCGACAACCGCTGTGTGGAGGTCGCGGCGGCGAGCACGCCCGTGCTGATCGAGGACACGCTGTGCACGACGTAGCGGGCGGGTGCGCCGATGTACATGAGCAGGTCGTAACTCTGCGCGGGGGTGTCGAAGACGATGCGCTTCTCCTCGTAGAGATCGTAGACCTCGAAGGAGAAGCCGGCGTGCATCTTCGCGTCGATCACCAGCCCCGCGCTGGAGAACGGGTCGGCGAACATCTTGTACAGCGGCAGGTTCCACGCGCCCGGTTCGGTCTTGTCGGCGAGGAAGCAGATCACCGGTTCGCTCGGCCGCTCGGTGAACTCCAGCTCCGCGTACCCCGGCCCCATGCCGCGCAGGTTGCCGCTGAAGGCGTCGGAGAGCAGGTCCTGGCCGGCGCCGTAAAGGCCGAGCCGCTGCGCGATTCCGGTGGTGCGCTGGAACAACTGCCACGCGAAGCCGTGGATCCGCTCGCTGTCCGCACCGTGCTCGTGCGTCATGATCAGCGAGATGTCGTCGCCGCACGAGTCGGCGTGACCGTCGAGGATCAGCCCGTCGCTCACCGCCTCGCGCAACGCCTCCTCGGCCACGGCCAGCATCTCGGGATGCACCGCTGAATGCCCGACGAAACCGCCGGTGTCGGCCTTGATGATGCTCAACGTTGTCATGGTCCGGCAGCCCTTCTGGAGCAGGATTTTCCGTTGAGCCTGGCCGCCGCCGTCGCGCTGTCCCAGAGCAGAAAGGCCCCGGTGCGTGCGACGGGTGGTGAGGGACCTTGTGCCCCGCCGGGAAGGACGGTCAGCCCTGCCCCGCGTACCGGCGGGCGCGGGATCGTCGCCGCAGCGAACGTGGAGGTGCTGCCATGGCGTGGACGCCGATCCCGAAACCGCGTGCGGTCCGCGAGGCCACGAATCTCGTGGACTACGCGCGAACCCGTGCCGGCTTCAGCTGGACCGCCGAGCGCGCGGCGTTGTCCGGCCTGCCCGGTGGCGGGCTGAACATCGCCTACGAGGCGGTCGACCGGCATGTCTCCGAGCACGGCGACCGGGTCGCGTTGCGCTGGGTGGATCGCCACGACGTCGCCCACGACTACACCTATGCCGAGCTGGCCGAGCGCGCCAACCGGTTCGCGGGGCTGCTCCGCCGGCTCGGGGTGGCTCCCGGCGAACGGGTCTTCACGCTGCTGGGCCGGGTGCCGGAGCTGTATGTCGCCGTGCTGGGCGCGCTCAAGGCCGGGTGCGTCGTCTCCCCGTTGTTCTCGGCGTTCGGCCCCGAACCGGTGCGGCAGCGGCTGCGCATCGGCGAGGCCTCGGTGCTGGTGACGGCCCCGCAGCTGTACCGCCGCAAGGTCGCCGCGATCCGCGATTCCGTGCCGGCATTGCGGCACGTGCTGGTCACCGGGGACGAGGACGGGCCCGGCACGCTCGCACTGGCGCCCGCGCTCGCCGCGGAAGCGCCGTCGTTCGACATCGAGCCGACCGCGCCGGAGGATCCGGCACTGTTGCACTTCACCAGCGGCACGACCGGCACGCCGAAGGGCGCGGTGCACGTGCACGAGGCCGTGCTCGCCCATTACGTGACCGCGAAGTACGCGCTGGACCTGCACCCGGGCGACGTGTTCTGGTGCACCGCCGACCCCGGCTGGGTCACCGGGATGTCCTACGGCGTGATCGCCCCGCTCACACACGGGCTCACGCTCGTCAGCGACGAGGGCGACTTCGACGCGCGGCGCTGGTACTCGGTGCTGGCCGCACAGCGCGTGTCGGTCTGGTACACCGCGCCGACCGCGCTGCGGATGCTGATGCGGCAGGGCGCGGATCTCGCCCGCCAGTACGACCTTTCCGCGCTGCGGTTCGTCGCCAGCGTCGGCGAGCCCCTCAACCCCGAGGCGGTGGTGTGGGGCCAGGACGCGCTGGGCCTTCCCGTGCACGACAACTGGTGGCAGACCGAAACCGGCGCGATCATGATCAGCAACTTCGCGGGCGAGGAGGTCCGGCCGGGGTCGATGGGCCTGCCGCTGCCCGGGATCGACGCGTGCGTGGTGCTCCGCGGCGAAGACGGCCGCGCGCTCGTGCGGCACGGCGAGGTCACGCCGCTGACCGACCCCGGCGCGGAGGGCGAGCTGGCACTGCGGCGTGGCTGGCCCTCCATGTTCCGCGGCTACTGGCGCGATCCGGCGCGCTACGCGAAGTCCTTCGCGGGCGAGTGGTACCTCACCGGCGACATCGCGCGCCGCGACGCCGACGGTTACTACTGGTTCGTCGGCCGCGCCGACGACGTCATCAAGTCCGCCGGGCACCTGGTCGGCCCGTTCGAGGTGGAAAGCGCACTGATGGCGCATCCGGCGGTCGCGGAGGCCGGCGTGATCGGCAAACCCGATCCGGTCGCGGGCGAACTCGTCAAGGCGTTCGTGACGCTGCACGAGGGCTATCCGCCGGGCGAGGCGCTGGAACTGGAGCTGCTGGCCTTCGGGCGCAAGGCGCTCGGCGCGGTCGCACCCAAGGAGATCGAGTTCCGGCAGAGCCTGCCGCACACGCGCAGTGGCAAGGTGCTGCGGCGCCTGCTCAAGGCGCGGGAGCTCGGCCTGCCGGAAGGTGATGTGTCTACTTTGGAGGGTGCGTCATGAGCGAGCGGAGCGCCCGCGCGAAGAAGCGGATGGAGCTGCTGCGGCAGATGACGCGCATCCGCCGGTTCGAGGAGCGTTGTGTCGAGCTGTACAGCGCCACCGCGATCCGCGGGTTCATGCATCTCTACATCGGCGAGGAAGCCGTCGCGGCCGGGGTGATGCAGGGCATCGGCCCGGAGGACAACGTGGTGTCGACCTACCGCGAGCACGGGCACGCGCTGGCCCGCGGGATCCCGATGGCGGCGGTGATGGCCGAGATGTACGGCAGGACCACGGGCTGCAGTCACGGGCGTGGTGGGTCGATGCACTTGTTCGACGCCGGCCGCCGCTTCTACGGTGGCAACGCGATCGTGGGCGGCGGGCTGCCGGTCGCGACCGGATTCGCGCTGGCCGACGCGATGCGCGGCAGGCCGCTGGTGACGGTGTGCCTGTTCGGCGACGGGGCGGTGTCCGAGGGCGAGTTCCACGAATCGCTCAACCTCGCCGCGCTGTGGCGGCTGCCGCTGTTGTTCGCGTGCGAGAACAACCTCTACGCGATGGGCACCGCGCTCAAACGGGCCCAGTCGGAGACCGATCTGGCGGTGCACGCCGCGTCCTACGGGGTGCCGTCCTGGCCGGTCGACGGGATGAACGCGCTCGAGGTCGCCGACGCGGTGGACCACGCGGTGGAGGCGATCCGCGCCGGTGCCGGGCCGCACTTTCTGGAGCTGCGCACCTACCGGTTCCGCGCGCATTCGATGTACGACGCGGAACGCTACCGCGACAAGGCCGAGGTGCGACGCTGGAAGGAGCGCGATCCACTGCCCGCGCTCGCCGCGACACTGCGCGCCGAGGACCGCGTCACCGCCAAGGACATCGCGGCAGTGGAGTCCGAAGTGGACGCCGAGATCGACGCCGCCGTCGCCGCCGCCGAGCAGGGCCCGCTGGAGCCGCCGGAGGAACTGACCAGGTTCGTCTACTCGGAGCAGTCATGACCAAGACCACCTACCGCGAGGCGCTGCGCGAGGGCATCCGCGACGCGATGACCCGCGACGACCGTGTGTTCCTGATGGGCGAGGACGTCGGCGCCTACGGCGGGTGTTTCGGGGTGAGCCTGGGCCTGCTGGAGGAGTTCGGCCCCGAGCGCATCCGCGACACCCCGCTGTCGGAGTCGGCGTTCGTGGGCGCCGGTATCGGCAGCGCACTGGCCGGGATGCGGCCCATCGTCGAGATCATGACGGTCAACTTCAGCCTGCTGGCGCTGGATCAGATCATGAACAACGCGGCGACGCTGCTGCACATGTCGGGCGGGCAGCTCAACGTGCCGCTCGTGATCCGGATGACGACGGGCGCGGGGCGGCAGCTGGCCGCGCAGCATTCGCACAGCCTCGAAGGCTGGTACGCGCACATCCCCGGGCTGAAGATCCTCGCACCCGCGACGCTCGAAGACGCGCGCGGCATGCTGTGGACCGCGCTCGCCGATCCGGATCCGGTGCTGATCTTCGAACACGGCTCGCTCTACTCCATGGCGGGCGACCTCGACGATGACGCGGGCGCGGTCCCGATCGACCGCGCGGCCGTACGCCGCGCGGGCAAGGACGTCACCGTCGTCACCTACGGCGGAACCCTGCACACCGCGCTGGAGGCGGCCGACGAACTGGCGGAGCGCGAGATCGACGCCGAGGTGATCGACCTGCGCACACTGCGCCCGCTCGACGAGCACGCGATCCTGGCGTCGGTCGCGCGCACGCACCGGCTGGTGATCGTGGACGAGGGCTGGCGCAGTGGCAGCCTGTCCGCGGAAATCGCCGCCAGGGCCGCGGAAAACGCTTTCTACGAGCTGGACGCGCCCATCGAGCGCGTGTGCACGGCCGAGGTGCCGATCCCGTATGCCAAACAACTCGAGGACGCGGCACTGCCGCAGCGGGCCGATGTGGTCGCCGCGGCGGTCCGGGCGGTGAGCTGAGATGGCCGAGTTCCGGATGCCGTCGCTGGGTGCCGACATGACCGAGGGCACGGTGCTCGAATGGCTGGTCAAGCCGGGCGACACGGTGCACAAGGGTGACGTCGTCGCGGTCGTGGACACGGCGAAGGCCGCGGTCGACGTGGAATGCTTCGCCAGCGGCCGCATCGGCGAACTGCTCGTGCCCGAGGGTGAGAAGGTTCCGGTCGGCACCCCGCTGGCGACCATCACCGACGAAGCCGCGGCGACGGCGAAGCCCGCGGCGGCGCCGGTCACCCCCGCGCCGGAACCGAAGGCTGCCCCCGCCGAGGCGACGCCCTCGAAGGCCACCCCGCCCGCAGCGCCGCCCGAAGCAGTTCCCGTGGCGGAGCAGCCGAGGCCCGCGCCCGCTCCCCCGCCGCACGCCGAACCGGCCAAGGCGCCCGCACGCCCGAAACCGCCGCTCGCGTCGCCGCCGGTGCGCACGTTCGCCGCGCACGCGGGTGTCGATCTCGCGACCGTGCACGGCACCGGCCGCGACGGCGCCATCACGCGCACCGACGTCGAGCACGCGCTGGCCCCGCCGCGCCGCAAGGTGACTCCCTACGCCCGCCGCCTCGCCAAGGAGCTGGGCGTCGACCTCGCCACCGTGGACGCTCCCCTCGTGCGGGCCCGCGAAATCCGGGCCGCCGCCGCACAGGGCGGCCGCGAGCCGGCCCGGCGTGACGACTCCGCGATGCGCCAGGCCATCGCCGCGCTCATGGCGCGGTCGAAACGCGAAATCCCGCACTACTACCTGTCGGCCACGATCGATCTCGGCCCGGCGACGGCATGGCTGCGCGAACACAACCGCCGCGTGCCCGTCGGTGACCGGGTCCTTCCCGCCGCCCTGCTGCTCAGGGCGACCGCGCTCGCGGTCCGCACGGTGCCGCAGCTCAACGGGTTCTGGACCGACGACGCCTTCCACGCCGCGGACGAGGTCAACCTCGGCGTCGCGATCTCGTTGCGCGGCGGCGGTCTTATCGCGCCCGCACTCGGCGCGGCCGACACGCTGCCGCTCGGCGAGCTGATGCGCCGCCTGCGCGATCTGGTCTCCCGCGCCCGGTCCGGCAGGCTTCGCTCGTCCGAGCTGACGAGCGCGACGATCACCGTCACCAACCTCGGCGATCTGGGTGTGGAGTCCGTCCAGGGCGTGATCTACCCGCCCCAGGTCGCACTGGTCGGTTTCGGGGCGATCGCCGAGCGGCCCTGGGCCGTGGACGGCCTGCTCGGAATCCGGCCGCTGGTCACCGCGACGCTCGCGGGCGACCACCGCGCCAGCGACGGCGCCACCGGCGCCCGCCTGCTCACCACACTGGCCACCCTGCTGCGAAACCCGGAGGAGCTATGACTTCCCAGACCACCGCCCGCGCCGACGTCTACCAGGCGCTGCGTGGATTCGCCACGGAAACCGAGCTGGACGCGCTCGGCCCGGACGAGAACCTGCGCGACGCGCTGGAGCTGGACTCGATGGACTTCCTGACCTTCGTGGAGCGGCTGTCCACCGAGACCGGGCACCGCATCGACGAGGACGACTATCCCCGGCTGGTCACGCTCGGGTCCTGCATCGAGTTCCTCACCGGCGCCTGAACCGGGTCACCGGTGCAGGATGCCGCGGTTGGTCGGCTCGGTGGGCTTGAGGTGCGTGTCGTCGGAGGCGAACGTCAGGTGGTCGACCACATCGACCACACCGGGCACGCGGCGCGTCAGCGCGACCGCGATCGGCACCAGGCTCTTGCGCTCCAGTTCACCCGTCAGCGTGGCCACGCCGTCGGTGATGTCCACCGCGGCCTCGGCCTGCTTCCCGGACAGCATGAGCACTTCCACGAACACGGTGCGCACGATCTCCTCGCGCAACGACTCGTCATCGCGCACGAACAGGGCGACGAGATCCGAGCGGCTGACGATGCCCATCAGCTTGCCGTAGCGGTCGACGACGGGGAGACGCTTCATGTGCTCGTGGGTCATCACCCGCGCGGCCTCCACAATGGACTCGTCGGCGCCGATGGTGCGCGCCGGCGCGGACATGATCTGCTCCGCCGTCCGCGCGCCGTACCGCGCCCTGCTCCGCCGCAGCGCCCACCGGCCGGGCGGGACCTGCTTCGGCAGCAGGTCCGCCTCCGACACCACCCCGACGACCGTGCGCTCGTCGTCCACGACCGGCACGGCACTGACGTGCCGCCCCGCCAGGATGACCGCGACGTCCTTCACCGGGGTCGTCCGCCGCACGGAGCGAACGTCGGGAGTCATCACGTCACGGATTCGCAGGCGCCTCATGTGCTCCTCCTCGTCACTCACTCGCCTGCACCGTCACGCCTGCCGCCGCCGTGCGGCGAGGGCCGAAGGTCACCGGTTCCGCCGCGACGGCCACGCCGGTGACATTGCGCCCCGGTCGTGGGGCCTTTGTCCCCTCAACCTGGCGCGCCAGCGGGGGGAATCTGCGGAAACACCTAGATCACCACTGGGAGGAGAGCCATGAGATCTTCCGTCAAGGGCGCCGCGATGACGTGCGCGGCCCTCATCGCCGTTTCGGCGGTCACCGCCTGTGGCGGGTCGAGCAACACCGGCACACAACCGACGTCGGGCGGTGCGGCCGTGCCGCAGTTGTCCGTCACCGACATCACCAGCGACTTTTCCGCGATGGCACAACTGAAGGGGCTTGCCGGGCAGGGCAAGGGCTCGGTCGCGGTACTGCTGCCGGACACCACGACCTCCGCGCGCTACGTGACCTTCGACGCGCCGTACCTCACCAAGGCGTTCCAGACGGCCGGCCTGTCCGCCGACCAGTTCAAGATCGACAACGCGCAGGGCAGCGCCGCGACGATGCAGACGCAGGCCGAGGCCGCGATCACCGGCGGCGCGTCGGTGCTGCTCGTCGACGCGCTCGACTCCGGCTCCGGCGCGGCGATCGAGGCCAACGCCAAGGCACACGGCGTCAAGGTCATCGACTACGACCGGCTGGTGCAGGGCGGGTCGTCGGACCGCACCTACGTCAGCTTCGACAACGTCAAGGTCGGCCAGCTCATCGGCCAGGGCGCGGTCGACTGCGTCAGCTCGTGGAAGATCGCCAAGCCGAACGTGCTCGTCATGGACGGCGACCCCACCGACAACAACGCCAAGCTGTTCGCACAGGGCTACAACGGCGTGCTGCAGTCACACTTCGCGGACGGCAGCTTCACCAAGGTCGGCGAGCCGGCCGGCACCTGGACCCCGTCGGTCGCACAGACGACGTTCGCGCAGCAGTACACCGCGCACCCGGAGATCAACACCGTGGTCACGCCGAACGACGACAACGCCAACGCCGTGATCTCCTACCTGCAGAGCCGTCAGATCCCGCCGCGCACCATTCCGACCACCGGGCAGGACGCGTCGCTGTCGGGCCTGCAGAACGTGCTCAAGGGCTACCAGTGCGGCACCGTGTACAAGCCGATCTACCTGGAGGCGCAGGCCGCCGCGGCGCTGGCGCTGTACCTGCGGGCGGGCCAGCCGGTTCCGGCGGGACTGGTCAACGGCAAGACCCACGACGACACCGCCAACGGCGACGTGCCCTCGAGCCTGCTGACGCCGACCTGGGTCACCACCCAGAACATGGCCGCCACGGTGGTCAAGGACGCCGCGGTCAAGGTGTCCGACCTGTGCGTCTCCGACCTCGCAAGTGCCTGCCAGCAGGCCGGCATCCACTAGAACGCAGTCCGGGAGATCAGACGTGACTTCGTCAGTCGTGTCACAGACGCAGGAGACCGCGCCGGAGCAGGATTTCCCCCTGCTCCGGCTGCGGGGCATCAGCAAGAACTTCGGACCGGTCCAGGCACTGGCCGACGTCGACCTCGACATCCCGGCGGGACAGGTCACCGCGCTCGCCGGCGACAACGGGGCGGGTAAGTCCGTCCTGATCAAATGCATCGCGGGAATCCATGCCCCGGACGGCGGCCAGCTGTTCTGGGAAGGCAGGCCCGTGCACCTGCGCGGGCCCCGCGACGCCGCCGCACTGGGCATCGAAACCGTGTACCAGGACCTCGCGCTGTGCGACAACCTCGACATCGTGCAGAACATGTTCCTGGGCCGGGAACGGCTGCGGCGCGGGCTGCTCGACGAGGAGAACATGGAGATCGCCGCGGGCGAGACACTGCGCAGTCTCGCGGTGACCAGCGTGCGCTCGATCCGCCAGCCCGTCGCGTCGCTGTCCGGCGGGCAGCGGCAGTCGGTGGCGATCGCGAAATCCGTGCTGTGGAACTCCAAGCTCGTGATCATGGACGAGCCGACGGCGGCGCTCGGTGTCGCGCAGACCGAGGTCGTGCTGGAGCTGGTGCGCAAGCTCGCGGACCGGGGCCTCGCCGTGATCGTCATCTCGCACAACATGAACGACGTGTTCCGGGTCGCCGACCGCGTCGCGGTGCTGCACCTGGGCAGGCTGGCCGGCGTGTACCCGATCGGGCAGCTCACCCGCGCGGCCGTCGTCGACCTCATGACCACGGGCAGGACCAACCGGCTGAACTCGGGAGCCCACGATGGCGATGACTGAGAAACCCGGCCGTGGCAAGGATGCCGCGCGCCAGGCCGAACTGGCGCTGACCCCCGACATCGCGGCGGGTTCGCTCGGCGGCTACCTCAAGGGCGCCTACGCCCGCTTCCGCGGCGGGGAGAGCGGCGTGCTGCCCGTGGTCGGCGGGCTGCTGCTGATCTCGATCCTGTTCCAGTCGCTGAACTCGAACTTCCTCAGTCCCGGCAACATGGTGAACCTGCTCGTGCAGGGCTCGTTCTTCATGCTGCTGGCGATGGGCGAGGTGTACGTGCTGCTGCTCGGCGAGATCGACCTGTCCATCGGCTACGTCGCCGGTGTCGGCGGCGTGATCATGGCCGAACTCGTCAAGCAGGCCACCGGCTGGCCGTGGTGGGGCGCGATACTGGTGGCACTCGCCTCGTGCGCCGCGATCGGCGCGCTGCAGGGCACGATCATCACCCGGCTCGGCCTGCCCTCGTTCGTCGTCACGCTCGCCGGTCAGCTGGCGTGGCTGGCGTTCATGCTGTTCCTGCTCGGCACCGGCGGCGCGCTGCCGATCAACGTCCAGATCATCAACAGCATCGCCAGCGGCAATCTGTCCCCGCTGCTGGGCTGGGTCGTGATGCTCGCGATCGCGGTCGCTTTCGGTTCCTGGACGTGGTTCCGCGACGCCCGCCGCCGCAAGAGCGGTCTCGTCGCGCCACCGCCCAGCCTGAGCCTGGTCAAGATCGCGATCGCGATCGCGGCGGCCGTCGCGGTGGTGTGGGTGTGCAACACCGACCGCGGCAACCTCGTTCCCATCCGCGGGGTGCCGTGGGTCCTGCTCGTGGTGCTGGCGGTACTGGCGGCCTCGACGCTCGTGCTCAACCGCACCCAGTTCGGCCGCTACATTTACGCGATCGGCGGGAACCGTGAGGCTGCCCGGCGCGCCGGGGTGGGCCTGGCGACGATCCGGACCGCCGCGTTCACACTCGCCTCGTTCACCGCGGGCATCGCCGGGATCGTCTACGCCTCACGGCTTCGGTCGGTGTCCACGGCATTCGACGGCGGCACGATGGTGCTCTACGCCGTCGCCGCGGCGGTCATCGGCGGGACGAGCCTGTTCGGCGGACGCGGGAAGGCGCTGCACGCGGTACTCGGTGGCCTCGTCATCGCCGCCATCGACAACGGGATGGGGCTGCAGGGCTACAGCGCGCCGGCCAAGTTCGCGGTGACCGCGCTCGTGCTGCTGGCGGCCGTGACGATCGACGCCGTCGCCCGCCGGGGGCGGCGCACGTCCTGACTCGTGGGGCGCTCCAGCCGGGGCGTCCCCAGGAAACCAGTCGAAAGGAAGACACATGTCCAACCAGCGCAAGATCATCGTGGGCGTGGACGGATCGCCACAGAGTGAAGCCGCTCTGCGCTGGGCCGTCGCCGAGGCCACGCAGGAGGGCGACGAGGTGCGTGCCGTGCTCGTGCGGGCCAGGGACGAGCTGCTGCCGGGCACCTCGTACGCGATCCAGCCACACGGCCGCCGCCCGGTCTCGCGGGACGAGGACTACGCCGGACTGCTGCACAGCACGGTGGGCAAGGTGCTGGAGCACCTGGAGAAGACGCCCCACGTGACCGAGATCGTGACCGACGGCGACCCGGCGACCGAGCTGATCAAGGAGTCCACCTACGCGGATCTGCTGGTGCTCGGCTCGCACGGCGCCCGCATGATCAGCGAGCTGCTGCTCGGCAGCGTCACCACGCAGTGCGTACGGCACGCGCCGTGCCCCGTCGTGGTCATCACCGCGGACTCGGCGCAGCGCCTTCGCTAGTGCCGAACTGGGGGGTGGCTCAGCTGGGCGGCGCGGGCCGGAGGCCGTCCATCAGGAGGTTCAGCAGGCGGTCGGCCTTGGCTCTGCGCCCCGGCCGGGGGGCCACGGTGAAGATGCCGATGAGCGAGGCGGCGATGTCTTCGGCGGTGACGTCGGAGCGGAAGTCGCCGGCCGCGCGACCCGCGTCGAGAATCGTGGTGATGGCCGCCAGCAGCTCGGTCCGGGTCTGCGCATGGGCGATCTCACCCGACTCGATCATCGCGAGCAGCGTGTCGAGCATGCCGTTCTTGGTCGCGATCCAGTCGCCGAACAAGTCCATCCAGCGCCGCATCGCCGCGGCCGGGGCCAGCCGGCCGAGCAGCTCGCGGGCTCCGGTCGTCAGCCGCACGACCTGGTCCCGGTAAACCGCGTCGACCAGCGACTCGCGGGTCGGGAAGTGCCGGTAGAGGGTGGCGATGCCGACCCCGGCCGCACGGGCGATCGCCCGCATCGACGGCTCGCCGTCGGCCGAGACGAACACGCGGGTCGCCACCGCGAGCACCTGGTCGCGGTTGCGGGCTGCGTCCGCCCGTGGCGCACGCGTCTCCGGCTCAGTCAAAACGGAACACGCTCCGGTTGTGTTAAGGTCTCCGTAAACGGAGCATAGTCCGTTTCGCTGTGTTCTCTCCATCCAAGGAGACAGGCGTCCATGCGGCAACAGAACGAGCAACCGTCGGCGGGCAGGGGCCGGGCGGTCCGGCTCGATTCGTTCGGCGGCCCCGAAGTCCTCGACGTCCGGGAGATTCCCGCGCCGCAGGCCGGTCCGGGGCAGGTCCGGGTGCGGGTCACCGCGGCCGGCCTGAACCCGATGGACTGGATCATGACCGCCGACGCGGACACCGCCGCCCGGTTCGGTTTGAGCCTTCCGGCCGGGTTCGGGACCGACTACGCGGGAGTGGTCGACCAGGTCGGCGACGGGGTGACCGGCTTCGCGCCGGGCGACCGGGTGTTCGGGGGAGCCCTGTCCCGCGCGGTGGCCGACTTCGTGGTGGTCGACCCGGCCGGGGAGACCGCGGCGAACGAGGCTCACCACACGCCTGACGGCGTCGACGACCGCACCGCCGCCACCCTCACGATCGCGGGCCGCACGGCATCCGCCGCCCTCGCCGTGGCCTGCCCCGGCCCGGACGACACGGTGCTGATCGGCGGCGCTGCGGGCGGGGTCGGGGTGTTCGCCGTCCAGCTGGCGCGGATCGCCGGAGCGCGCGTGATCGGGACCGGATCGGCGACATCGGCTACGTTCCTGCGCGATCTCGGAGCCGAGCCGGTCGCCTACGGCGACGGCCTGGCCGACCGGGTCCGAGCACTCGCTCCCGGCGGCGTCACCGCCGCCATCGATCTGCACGGGACCGAGACGGTGCGCGTCGCAAGGGAACTCGGCGTCCAGGACGGCCGCATCTGCACCATCGCCGCACAGGTCAACGGCGTGGCAGCGGCCAATGGCGCGAACGCCGCTGCCGGCGCCCTGGACGAGCTCGCCCGACTGGTCGCGGCGGGCCGGCTCCGGGTGCCTGTCGCGGCGAGCTTCCCGATCGCGCAGATCCGCCGCGCGGCCGAGCTCCAGGCCGGCCGGCACGTACACGGCAAGGTCGTCATCGACCTCTAGACCAGGTCCGTGAACGCGCTAGGAGGCCATCGGATTGGGCGGCAGTTCCGGCAGGGTGGTTCCCGCCGGCAGCCGCCCGTGCTGTTCGCGGTAGTACCGCAGATAGGCCACCACGGCCGCGGGCAGCGTCGGATAGATGTGCTTCTCACCGATCTTGGCCAGCAGGCCGTCGGCGGCGAGCAGGTCGGCCAGTTCCCGTTTGACCCGCGCCATCGCGAACACGATGTCCCGCCCGGCCAGTTCCGTGCGCAGTTTCTCGAGCGCGTCGAGCCCGGTCACGTCGACCTCGATGTTCGCCTCCGCGTTGAGCAGGAACCATTCCGTGTCACCGGAAAGGGCCGCGAGCGCCCTGCGGTGGAAGTCGTCGGCGTTGGCGAAGCACAGCGGCGCGTCGTAGCGGAACACGACCAGGCCCGGTACGACCGCCACATGGTCGTAGTCACCCACGTCGTGCATTCCGGGAACACCGCGGGCGTAGCCGAGCACGGCGGCGTGCGGCCGCGCCACCCGCCGCATCAAGTCCAGAATGGACAGTCCGATCGCGGCCAGTACGCCGTAGAGCACACCGAGCAGCAGCACGCTCGCGGTGGTGGCCAGCGCGAGCACGAGTTCGCTCGTGCGAAACGCCGCGATCCGGCGGAACTCGCCGATGTCGATCAGCCGCAGTGCCGCGTACACCACCACCGCGGCCAGCGCCGCCAGCGGGAACGCCGCCAGTACCGGCCCCGCGGCGAACACCGCGACCACGACGGTCACCAGCGTCGCCAGTGAGTACAGCTGGGTGCGGCTGCCCAGCGCGGCGCCGATCACGGTACGGCTGCCGCTGCAGCTGACCGGGAAACCCCGCAGCAGCCCGGCGACGAGGTTCGTCGCGCCCAGTGCCCGCAGCTCCTGGTCGGCGTCGACCCGCTCGCCCTGGCGCGCCGCGAAGGCCCTGGCGGTGAGCACGATGTCGGAGAACGCCACGATCGAAATGCCCACCGCGGGCAGCAGCAGCGAGGACACCTCGTGCACGGTGACCCCCGGCCAGGCGGGTGCGGGCAGCCGGGCCGGGATGTCGCCCACCACCTCGATGCCGTTCTTTTCCAGCCCGAACGCGGCCACGACACCCGCGGCGAGCAGCATGCCCAGCAGCGGCACCGGCAGCCCGCGCGCCAGACGGCTGAGCACCAGCAGGAAGACGAGCACGCTCACGCCGAGCACGAGCGTCGGCCAGTGCACGAGACCGAGATGCGTCACCCACCACGACACCTCGGCGATCAACCCGTCGCCGCGCACCGGCACGCCGGTGAGCGTGCCGAGCTGGCTCACGATCATGATCACGGCGATCCCCGCCAGGTACCCGACGAGCACGGGCTTGGACAGCAGGTCCGCGAGCACCCCCAGCCGCACGAACCCGCCCGCCAGGCACAGCACGCCCACGACGAGAGCCAGTGCCGTGGCGAGCACGGCGTAGCGACCGGGGTCCCCCGCCGCCAGCGGGGCGAGCGCCGTCGCGGTCAGCAGCGCCGTGGTCGATTCCGGGCCGACCGACACCTGGCGCGAGGAGCCCAGCACCGCGTACACCGCCAGCGGCCCGATCGTGGTGTAGAGGCCGGTCGCCGGAGGCAGGCCCGCGATCTTCGCGTAGGCCATGACCTGCGGGATCAGGTAAGCCGCGACCGTGACGCCGGCCAGTAGGTCGCCCCGCAGCCACTCCCGCCGGTACCCGCGGTACTGCGCGAGCCCCGGCAGCAACCGTGTCCAGCTCACGACGGGACTTCCACCCTCGCCGGTTCGACGGCGAGAACGGCCTGGGCACGCGTGCCGGACGGCGGCCCACCGTCCCAGCGCAGCCGCGCGCCCAGCGCGGCTGCGGTGAGCAGCACCCGCCCGGCGGCGAGCCCGGCGGTGAGCTGGGCGAACCGGTCGTCACGGCGCGTGAACAGGACGGCGCGGGTGGCGTCGGTGAACCGCAGGCGCACGCCCTCGACGGCGGCGGCGTGCCGGAGCGCCCGGCGAGCGCCGCCGGTCAACGGGCGCGACAGGCCCGGTGTGGCGACGGCGGCCGCGAGCCGGGCGTCGCCGGGCATCGGCAAGCGGCGCCCCGCGAAGCGGATGACGGCCAGCAGGTCCGGTGCGCCGGGCTCGGGCAGCAATTCGGTGCGGACCGCGCAGCCCTGGGCCCGCAGCATCAGGGCCAGAACGAAGATCGCCGCGCCCGCGGCGACACGTGTCTCGCGCGCGTCCTGCCCTGCCAGAACCCGCACCCGCCACGGATGAATGTCGAAGCGCCAGTCACCGGCGGGCAGCGGCAGCCGTTCGACCGCCCGCAGCGCGATGTCCAGCTTTTCCGGGGACGAAGGGGCTTCCACGTCCCCACCCTGCGTGTCCCGGACGGTGCGGACCAGAGCCTTTGGTCACCGCGGGCAGGGCACTGTCGCAGGGCGCTTGTACCCTGCGGGCGAGGACTTTTTCCCGCCGTTGCCGCAGGCCGGTGGCTGCCACGATATCCCTATGAGCATCGATCAACCGGACATGACGGAACCCGAACGGCGGGCCAAAGCGATCCGTGCGATCGCGGGTGCCGCGCACGACGCCGATGATCTGCGCGAGCTGCTGGACATGCTCGGCCTGGACCCAGCCGAATCCCTGCCGCCGGAGCAGCGCCCGAAGCCGGTCGTGCCGGTTCAGCGGCACAAGGGCCAGGGCATCCCCATCACGGAACTCGCCGAGATGCTCGCGGCCGCGGGCTTCGACCGCGACACCGCCTGACGTTTCGCGAACACGGAGAGCGCCGGTCCACAGTGGACCGGCGCTTCGTTCTGGTACCGCGCTCACTCCTCCCGGTAGGCGGTGGCGGTCGCGCTGACCACTCCGGGAACGCTTTCCGCCAGCACCTTCGCCACATGCCGGTCGGTCTCGCTGTCGTACTGATCCACGATCCGCACCACCCCGTCGTGCACCTCGACCTGCCAGCGGTCGGGGCCGCCGTAAATGGACAGGTGATGCTGCACGTCCGCGGCGATCTCGGAGTCCTCCCGCGCGAAGGTCCGCACGATGTCGCCACGGGTGATGATGCCGACCACCCTGGAACCGTCCACAATCGGCATAGCGCGGATCTTGGCGTCCAGCAACGCCCGGCACACCAGCACCAGGTCCGCACCGGGACTCATGCTCGTGGCCGGCGTGCTCATCACGTCGCCGACCAGCTCGCCCGCCCTCGCGGTGTCCGGACCCTGATAGCGCGGATCGTGCGGAAACCGGTCGCCGATCAGATCGGCCTCGGTCACGATGCCGATCAGCCGGTCGTCGTCGTCCACCACGGGAAGGGCGGTGAACCCGTTGGCGGCCAGCAGTTCGGCGGCGCGCTTGGCACGCGTCTGCGGGGTCACGGTGACCACCGGCCTGCTCATGACGTCTTGCGCCCGCATGTCTTCCTCACTCTCCGCCGTGGTGCCGTGCGACCAGCACCGGGCACAACGCATAGGACATGATCGCCTGGCTCGTCGAGCCGAGCAGCAGCCCGCTGAATCCGCCCCGGCCGCGGCTGCCGACGACGATCAGCTGCGCGTGGTCGGCAAGGTCGAGCAGTTGCTCGGCCGCGCGGCCTCGCCGCACGACGCGATCGACGCGCACGTCGGGGTACTTCTCCTGCCAGCCGGCCAGCCGCTGAGCCAGCAGCTCCCGCTCGTGGTCCTCCACCGCGGGCCAGTGCAGTTCGTGCCGCGTCTCCTCGAACACCGCGGCGAGGAAACGGTCGTCCCAGGCGTGCACCGCGACGAGCGGGACGCCACGCCAGGACGCTTCCTCGAACGCGAACGCGATCGCCTCCTCGCTGGACGGCCCGGCGTCCACGCCGAGTACGACCGGCCCCTCGGTCGGCGGCTCGTCCTCGGCGACGTGCCCGCGGATCAGCGCGACCGGGCATTTCGCGTGCGCGGCCAGCGCGATCGAGATCGAGCCCGCGAGCATCCGGCCCGTCGGGCGCAGCCCCCACGTGCCCAGCACGAGCAGGCCGGCCGTCTCCGACTCCTCGATCAGGGTCGGCGCGGCGCCGCGGTGGCTGAGTTCGAGATGCGTGGTCAGCGTCGGATCGACGTCGCGGACCGCGTCGCGCGCCGTACGCAGCAGACGCTGCCCACGCATCCGCAGGATGCCCGACATGTCGTCGGACAGCGGCAGGGGCCTCGGATAGCTCAGGCTCACGTCGTCCATGGCGTGCACCAGACGCAGTTCGCGGTGCCGCTGCGCGGCCTCGGCCGCCGCCCACCGCGCGGCGTGCAGAGCGTTGTCCGAGCCGTCGATTCCGACGACGATCGGACCCTGGTTGTTGGCGGGCATCGGAGACCTCACTTCCGCGACCGGGTTGACATGTTTCGAAGTTAAGCCGCGGCGGCACCGGCCACGGCGGGCGTTCGTCCCGAAAGCAGAGGACTTTCTCCCCCGCACGTCCTCACGGGACTTTCTGCCCTTCCACCGGCGGCGGCACCCGCGGGACGGTCTGATCACTCGTGGAAAGGAGTTGCGGGATGAGCACCACGGAAACGGCTCGCACGTTGCTCGCCGACACCTACGCGCCGCGCTACGACGTCATGCAGACCCGGCACCTGATCGTGGAAGCGGCCCCCGAGCGGGCCTATCGCGCGGTGCGGGCACTCGACTTCACGGAAGTGGGCGGTGGGATCGTCGGTGCCGCCTTCCGGGTGCGCGGACTCGCGGAACGCTGGCACAACCGGCATGACAAGACGCCGCGCGTGCCACCCCGGCTCACCTTCGACGATATGTCGGCCGGATCCGACTGGGTCATTCTCGGTGAGCACCCCGGCGTGGAGATCGCCGCCGGCGTCGGTGGCCGGTTCTGGAAACCGGTCGTGGAATGGCGGCGGATCGCACCGGAGGAGTTCGCGTCGTTTTCCGAGCCGGGGTACGGCAAAATCGTGTTCTCGCTGTCCGTCACGCCCTACGGTGACACGCGGTCGCTGCTGACCTACGACATCCGCGTGAGCACGACCGACACCGCCAGCCGCGTGAAGTTCCGCGCCTACTGGACCGTCGTGTCACCGTTCGTCGCCGCCGTGCAGAACGCGACACTGCGTGCCGCCGCGTCCCGAGCCGAACATCCCGGCGAATGAGGACACGCGTCCTGGTCACGGACCCGGTTGGCCGGCCTGCCAGGATCGCAGTCTGCGCAAGAGTGCGTTCTTCCTGCCGCGGCGATCGGCCATCCGGCGGAGGATGCCGTCGAGCGTGTCCAGCGCCTCGACGACGTGCGGACCTTCGTCCAGCAGCACGCACTCGGCCCGCGGGGGTGCGGGGCCGAGCGCCTGCCGTGCCCAGATCATCGGCAGCTGCGCCGCTCCGGCCAGCCACAGGATCTCCTCCTGCGCCTCGGCCAGCCGCTCGTCCCCGCATTCGACCGCGAGGCCGCCGCTGTCGACCAGCACACCGGTGACCGGCCGCCGCATCGCGGCCAGCAGGATCCCCGCCAGCCGCTCGCACGCCTGTGCCGTCCCGATCTGGACGAGCACGCCGAGCCGCCGGTCCATCAGCCGCTCCAGCGCGGCGTGCAGCTCGTCCACGTCCTCCGGGCCGTGCACGAAGGACAGTGCGACCAGATCGGCGTGCTCCTGCGCGAACGCGAGGTGCTCGAGGTCGGTGGCGGTCGGTGCCCGCACCGGGATCGGTGTGTCGGGCAGGTGGATGTCGTTGCCGGCGCGCAGTGTGCCGCCACCGGATCCCGTCGCGGTGATCCGCACCGCGATCCGGCCGACGCCGGCGTCCTCCACCACGCCGCTGATCCGGCCCGCGTCCAGCCGTACCGTGTCGCCGGCCCGCACATGCGCCAGCACCTCCGGCACAGTGCAGCCGATGCGTGCCGTGCCCCGCGGTGGCACCGGCGCCGGCACGCGGTCGCGGGTCAGCAGCAGCAGATCGTCGCGGCGCAGCCGCAGGAACTGCTCCACGGCGGGCAGCGAGCCGACGGGCACCGGGACCTCCCCCGGCACGCGCAGAATCGTGCCCGTCGTGAGGTAGGCGGTCTTTTCCAGCGACACCAGGGCTTTTCCCGCGCCGGCCGCGGTGATCACGAGCTCACGGCGTGCGTCCCGGCCGTCGCGTAACTCGATGACCTCACCGGCGCGGCGGCGGGCCAGCCAGTCCCCCGGCACCGGAATCGCCGGTGGCACAGGGCTTTCGTCCGCGGTCAGGGTGCATTCCGCGGGCGCGATGACGTGACCGGCCGCGTCGCGGTGCGGGCGCACCTTCACCACGCGCGGCCCGCCCGCCAGCGGGCCGGTACGCGGGTCCGGCCCCGCGAGATCCATGACGATGCGGCAGGCGGGGTTCGCGCGGCGGACGTTCTCGGCCATCCGCGCCCACGCCCCGGGATCGTCGTGGGCACAGTCGATCCGCGCGAGATCCATCCCCCGTGCGGCCAGTGCCCGCACCACAGCGGGATCGGTCGCCGCTTCGGACGGCAGGGTGACCATGATCCGCACCGCACGCCCGTACGGCTCGGGACCGAGCAGCGCGCTCGCGTTGTACCGCACCGGGTCCGGTCCGGGCACGAACCCGGCGTACGCGAACGCGTCACGAGCCGCCGGGTTCCCCGCGAGCGCTCCTGCCGCCCGTTCGATCGCCTCGAGGCCGGCCCGCACGGGCGCCTCGCGGCGGCCGAGCGAGGACAGGCCGAGGGTGGCGAGGCGGGCCCACAGGCCGCCCAGGTCGTACTGCCGCAACGCCCACCGGTGCACGAGGTTGACCGCGTTGTCGGCGTGCTGTTCGTCCACCTCGCCGATCCGTGCCGACCACAGGTCTTCCGCGCTGTCGAGTACCTCACGCAGGCCGCGGACTTCCTGCCGGACGCCCTCGAGCAGGGTCCGGTCGCGCGTCGTCACGATTGTCGCCGCATCTCCCGGCGAATCCGTTCCTCGGACAGGTGCGAAGGGGCGAAGACGTCCCAGGTGTGCATCAGCAGCCCGATGCCCCAGGCGCCGATCGGGAAGATCGGCCAGAAGAACCCGCCGCCCCCGACCAGCCACCAGATCAGCACCAGGAACCCGTTGGTCAGCACGTAAATGGCGAGGTGCTGGAAGTATTCACGCTTCTTCTTCAACCGTTCGACCGCCTGCGCACGTGGGTCGAGGTCGGTCTCGGGAGGTTTGTCGGTCATGATCGACCATCTCCTTTCGTCTCAGGGCCTGCCGAACCCGAACACCAGGCGGGCAGGAACCCGGCCGGCGAGCACCTCGTCGAAGCACTCGTTCACTTCGTCGAGCACGCGCGTTTCGAGGATGACCCTCGTGCGCCCCCGTGCGTGCAGTGCGAACACGTCCGCGAGATCCTGGCGGGTGCCCACGATCGACCCGATGACCGACTTGCCGCCGAGCACCGTGTCGAAGATCGGCAGCTCGATGTGCCCGTCCGCGGGCAGCGCGACGCACACCAGCCTGCCGCCGCGCCGCAGCGCGCCGTAGGCCTGGTCGAACGACTGCGCGGACGCGGCGAGCGCGACCGACACGTCGGCGCCGCCGTGCCGGTGCACGACCTCGGCCGGGTCGTACCGTCGCGCGTTGACGACCTCGTCGGCACCGAGTTCCAGTGCCAGATCGAGCTTTTCGTCCTCGACGTCCACCGCGATCACCTTGGCCCCCGCGAGACGGGCGTACTGCAGGGCGAGGTGGCCGAGGCCGCCGATGCCGAACACCGCGGCCGTTTCGCCCGGCGCCAGCCGCGACACCTTGATCGCCTTGAACGTGGTGACGCCGGCGCAGGTCAACGGTGCCGCCTCGACCGCGGGCACCCCGTCCGGAACGGTGACGACGTAGCGGTCGTCGGCGACGGCGTACTCGGCGTAGGCACCGTCGACGGAGTAGCCGCTGTTGCGCTGCGCTTCGCACAACGTCTCCCAGCCGGACACGCAGTACGCGCAGTGGCCGCAGGCCGAGGCCAGCCACGCGATCGCGACCCGCTCCCCCACGGCGTGCAGTCCGCTGCCGGGGCCCAGCTTTTCGACGATACCGACGCCCTCGTGACCCGGGACGAACGGCGGCCGCGGTTTGACCGGCCAGTCCCCGTGTGCGGCGTGGATGTCGGTGTGGCAGATGCCGCTGGCCTCCATGCGCACCAGGACCTGGCCAGGACCGGGCTCGGGCACCGGCAGCTCGCGGATCTCCAGTTTGGCGCCGAGTTCGGGCACCACCGCTGCTTTCACGATCGTCTCCCTCGCTTCCTCACCGCTTCAGGTGAGCTTCTTTGCGGGTGACGGCCTCGATGTCCTCCGCCGTCGCGTCGAGCAGCCGGTGTGCGAGGTCGGACAGCGCACGGGATACGGCGAGTTCGTCGCCGATCTCGGGCACGTCGGCGTCGGTGGGGTTCAGCCGCGCCTGCCCGGTGCCGACGAATCCGGTCTCGTCCGGGTTGTGCAGCCGCGCCTGCGCGCGGGTGCGGTTGTCGTGCTCGTCGATGAAGACATCGACACGCCAGTGCTTTTCACGCATGATTCTTTCCTTCGCTGATTTCAGGACTTCTCCGCTGTCTCGGTCGCGATCGAGCGACCCCATTCCTGCGCACGGGCCCGCTCGTCGCCGCCCAGTTCGGGCGGGGTGGCGGTGTTGACGTAGAAGCTCTCCGGTTTGGCGATGACACGGATGTGCCTGCGCTTCAACGCTTTCGCCGCGCCGACGGCCGCCGATCCGGTCAGCCAGCGGGGTTTGCCGATGCGCGTGTCGAACGTCGCGGCGGCCAGGCCTGCCGGTGCGGGCTTGAGCGAGTCGAGCCAGTCCCTGATGCCCTTGCGGGACCGCACACCGTCGCTTGCCTGGTCCTGCGCGGACTTGCGGGTCGACGCGCGTGACATGCCGTGGACGTGTGTGGGGCCGCCGACGACGAGCAGGTCGAAACCCGCGAGGGCGTCGGGTGCGTCGTCGACGTTGACCACCTCCGTCTCGGCCGCCAGCCCGTCCGCGATCGCCCTCGCGATCACCTCGGTATTGCCGAACATGGACTCGTACACGATGAGCGCACGCATCTGTCCCTCCTTACCTCCTCGTACTGCCACCGACGGTGCTCGCCGCGGCCGCGGCCGACCAGGCACCAAGGTCCCCGGCGCTCGGGCACTTCGGCTCTGCTCGGTGCACCGGGCCCGGTGCGAGATTCGGGTGGTAACCGCATTCGGCAGAGCAAGGCAGGTTTTCCCGATGGAACGTGGACTTCCGGACACCCCGACCGTGGAGGCGGCGATCGCGCTCGCGGTGCGCGCGCCGTCGCTGCACAACTCGCAGCCGTGGCGCTGGCGTGTCGGTGACCGCACGGTGCAGCTGTACGCCGACCGCGGGCGGCTGCTGCCGGAGACGGACCCGCAAGGGCGCGAACTGCTGCTCAGCTGCGGAACGGCACTGCATCACCTGCGTGTCGGCTTCGCCGCGCTCGGCTGGCGCGCGGAGGTGCACCGGCTGCCCAACCCGGCCGATCCCGACCACCTCGCGGCCATCGAACTGCACCGGCACGAGCCCACCGGCGAAGAGATCGAGCTGGCCGCGGCCATTCCGCGGCGACGCAGCGACCGACGGCGCCACAGCTCGTGGCCCGTGCCGGAGGGACATGTCCGGCTGATGGCCGAACGGGCCGCCGCCGAGGGCATCTTCCTCAGCGCGACCGAGGGATCCGCGCGCTACCACCTGTGGCGCGCCATGGTGGAGGCCGCCCGGCAGCACGAGCACGATCCCGCCTACCAGGCCGAGCTGTCCGCGTGGAGCGGCCGTCACGCCGCACCGGATGGTGTGCCGAGCACGAGTGTGCCCGCTCCCGACGCGACTCCGGGTGCGCTGCCGGACCGGCCGTTCGCCGATCCCGAGCTGGCGCAGCCTGCCGGCGCCGAGGGCGAGGAGGACGAGACGATGCTGCTGATCCTGGGCACCACCTCCGACGACCGGATGTCGCAGTTGCGAGCGGGCGAGGCGACCAGCGCGGTGCTGCTGACCGCGACGGCGCTGGGCCTGGCCAGCTGCCCGCTGACCGAACCGCTGGAGATCACCGGGACGCGGGAAACGCTGCGCACCCGGGTGACCGGCGGCAGCTACCCGCAGATGGTGCTGCGCATCGGCTGGGCACCGGTCAACGCCGATCCGCTGCTCGCGACGCCGAGGCGCGCCCTGACCGACGTCCTCGCACCCCTGGCCCCGTCACTGGGGTCGTGAACGTAGCGGAGCCCCTCATGGTCCGCCATGAGGGGCTCCAGCACGTCAAGAGGCGTGCTTGCCGTGCGCGGTGAGGGAGATTTCCCGTTGCACGGCCTGGAAGCGGGTGCGCTGCCGTTCGTCGGCAGCGGCGACCTCCTCCGGGGTGAGCACCTGCGCGTCCGCGCCGGGAAAGAAGATCGAGACGTGATCGTCGTGCACCCAGCGCACGACATATGGCGGTGCTCCCTCGGGTGAGGCGACCTCCATGACCCGGCCCCGCTGCTCGGCGGCGCCGACCGTCCGGCTCTTGACGACGATCCAGTCGCCCACCCGTGCCCGCATTCTCGTCACGCTCCTTGTCAATGCCTGGCGATCAGCACCGGGCAGCTCGCGTGCTCGACCAGCGCCTGGCTCGTCGAACCGAGCAGCAAGCCGGTAAAGCCGCCACGCCCCCGGCTGCCCACGACGATCGTCCGGGCGCGGGTGCTCCACTCCAGCAGCCGTTCCCGCGCCTTGTCCTGCTCGATCGCCCGGCGCACCACGACCTCGGGGTACTTCTCCTGCCATCCGGCGAGCAGTCCGGTGAACACCCGGGTGGACTCGGGCCCGGCGGGCACGTGCACCGCCATCAGGGGCGCGGTGTGCACCGACGCCTCCTCGAAAGCCAGTTCCAGCACCAGGTCCGAGCCCGGCCCACCGTCCACGCCCGCCACGACCGGCGCCTCCCCGCCCCGCTCGCCGCCACGGATGACGGCGACCGGGCAGCGGGCGCGCGCGGTGAGCGCGAGGGCCGCCGACCCGATCAGCAGGTCCCCCAGCACCCCACGACCCGCGGAACCGACCACCATCAGCCGCGCGTCCTCCGACAGCCGCAGCAGCAGTGGTATCGGCGCCTCCGCGGTGGACTCCCGTTCGGTGACCAGCTCCGGCTGCTTCCCGGCGACCTCGACCGCCTCGCGCACGACGGCTTCGGACTCCCGGCGCCGCGCGCCGAGCCAGTCCTGGGGCGGGATCGTCTCACCGGTGAACGCGTCGGGAATGCCGAAAGCGTTGACCACCCGAAGCGGCGCGTGCCGGCGGGCGGCCGCGGCGGCCGCCCACGCGACGGCCCGCAGCGACTGCGGGGTGCCGTCGACCCCGGCCACCACGGGCGCGGTCACGCCCGCTCCTCTTGGTGTTCGAGTTCACCGACATAGCAGTGGGCCCGGATCACACCCGGCACCCCTTCGGCGAGCACGACCGCGACCTCGCGGTCCTTCTCGCTGTCGAAGCGGTCGATGATCGTGGCCTCGCCGTCGTGCACGTCCACGAGCCACCGGTCCGCGTCGCCGAACACGGCAAGCCTGCCCCGGATGTCGTTGGCCAGCGCCTGGTCGGGTCTTGCCAGCACACGCAGGAAATCCCGTCGCGTGACCACACCGGCGAGCTTGCCCCGGTCGGTCACCGGAAGGCAGCGCAGATGCTCGTCGAGCATCAGCCGCGCCAGGAACGCCACATCGTCGTTGACGTCCACGGCCCGCACCGGGCTCGTCGCGATGCCGGCCACCGTGCCCGCCGGAGATTTCGGCTCGGCCGGGAACCGGTCGCCGAGGAAATCGGCCTCGGTCACGATGCCGGTCAGCCGGTTCTCGTCGTCCACCACCGGCAATGCGGTGAACCCGTGCCGTACCAGCCGGTCCTCGGCGGTCTTGACGTCCTCGCCGGGCTGGACGGTGACCACGGGCGAGCTCATGATGTCGCGTGCCCTCACCATGTCCTCCTTTTTAGGTTGCGCAACGGATGTCAGGACGCCCGGTGCGCGCGGTCGAGCAGCAGCCGCCGCTCCGCGGAGGCGATCACGTTGCGGGCCTTGCCCACGGCGTCGGGGTTGACCGAGACCGACGTGATGCCCAGCCGCACCAGGTGTTCGGCGAACTCGGGCCGGTTGGACGGCGCCTGCCCGCACAGCGACGAGGTGATGCCCAGCGACCTCGCCTTGCCGACGATGGCGCCGATCGCGTCCAGCACGGCCGGGTCGGCCTCGTCGAACAGCTCCGCGCATTCGGTCGAATCGCGGTCGACGCCGAGCATCAGCTGGGTCAGGTCGTTGCTGCCGATGGACACGCCGTCGATGCCGAGCCCGACGTACTCGGGCAGCCAGTACACGACCGAGGGCACCTCCGCCATGACCCACCGGTGCAGTCCGCGCTGCCGCCCGAGCGGGCTGGCGTCCACCAGCCGCAGGCACTCCTCCAGCTCCCACTTCGTGCGCACGAACGGGATCATCAGATGCAGGTTCGGGGTCTGCTCGCGCACGCGCGCGAGCACCTCCAGTTCGAGCGCGAACAGGTCGGGCTGGCGGATGTAGCGATAGCACCCCCGGTAGCCGATCATCGGGTTGTGCTCCTCCGGCTCGTAGGCGACGCCGCCGGCGAGCCCCCGGAACTCGTTGGTGCGCAGGTCGGTCGTCCGGTAGACGACGGGACGGGGCGCGAAGGGGCGGGTGATCGCGAGCAGGTACTCGGTCATGCTGTCCACGAAGGTCTTTTCCTCGCCGTGGGCCAGCAGGTCGCGGGGATGGCGGCCGCCGAGGGCCTCGGTGAGCATGAACTCCGCGCGCAGCAGCCCGACCCCGTCGACCGGCAGCGCGGCCGCGCGCTCCGCCTGTTCGGGCATCGCCAGGTTCACATACAGCCGGGTGCCCAGCGGTTCGGCCGCGACGACGGTGTCGGGCGGCGCGATCTTCTCGGCCTTGGCCGGTGCCCGCTGCACGCCCGCCTTGATCTCGCCGGTGCCGCCGTCGACGGTCACGAGCTGTCCGTCGGCGAGCACATCGGTGGCCTTCTCGGTGCCCACCACGCACGGCACGCCCAGTTCGCGCGCGACGATCGCGGCGTGGCAGGTCATGCCGCCGCCGTCGGTGACGAGCGCGGCGGCGCGGCGGATCGCGGGAACCCAGTCCGGATTGGTCATGGGCGCCACGAGAACCTCGCCGTCGCGAAGCCGGCCGCCCTCCTCGGGCGCGGTGAGCACCCGCACGGCACCGCTGGTCACACCGGGAGACGCGGCCAGGCCGCGCACCAGCACCACACCGTCCGGTTCGGACGCTCGCGGAAGCGTGGTGACCGGCCGGGTCTGCACCAGGAACACGGTGCCCGCCGTGTCGATCGCCCACTCCATGTCCTGCGGACGGCCGTAGTGGTCCTCGACCCGGACCGCGAGCCGCGCCAGTTCCAGCACCGTCGCGTCGTCGAGGACCCGCCGGTGCGCGGCGGGCTCGGACAGCTCCACCTGGCTGTCGGCGCCTTCCGGACCGGCGACGATCTTGTACTTCTTGTCGCCGATGCGCACGTCCTCGATCTTGAGCGCCCGCTTGGCCACGAGATAGGAGTCGGGCTCGATCGCTCCGCTGACGAGGGTTTCCCCCTGCCCGAACACGGCCTCGACGACGAGCCGGTCGCGGTCGCCGGTCCTCGGGTCGGCGGTGAAGATCACCCCGGCACGCTCGGCGCGCACCATTTGCTGGATCACCACGGCGATCGCGGGCTCGCCGGTGAAGCCGCGCTCGGCGCGGTAGGCCACCACGCGCGGGGAGAACGCGGACGCCCAGCAGTCCACCAGGCGCCGGAGCACGGCGGTGTCGCCGACGGTGTTCGTGAAGCTGGCGTTCATCCCGGCGAAGGAGGCGTCCGCGCTGTCCTCGCCGGTGGCCGACGAGCGCACCGCGACGGGAACGTCCGCGCCCAGTTTCGCGTAGGCGGCGAGCACGCTCTCGCGCAGTTCCGGCGGCAGCTGGGCCTCTAGGACGAGTTTCTGCATATCGCGGCAGTTCGCGGTCAGCCGGTCGTGGTCGTCGGCGCTCGCGACGGTCTCCGCGTGCAGGCGCGCGAGTTTCTCGCGCACACCGCTGAAGTCCATCGCGGCCCAATACCCCTCCCGGAGTACGGCGAAGCCTGGCGGTACGGGAAACCCGGCAGCGGTCAGCTCGCCCAGGTTCGCCGCCTTTCCGCCCGCCGACACCTCGTCACTGGTACGGATTCCGGACAGTTCCGCGACGATCGCCATCGCGGGCCTCCTGTTCGTTCGTTGGGTTTCCCGGCCGTCGGAAAGGGATGCGGGCGCCGCAGCGCGCCCGCATCCCTGCTGTTCCTACTTCTTCTGGGTCACTTCGATCTCGACGTGCTTCCCGGCTCCGTCGGTCTCGAAGGGCACGACGACCTCGAGGATCCCGTCCGTGTACTTCGCGGTGATCTTCGACGGGTCCGCGCCGGTCGGCAGGGTGATCGTGCGCCGGAACGAGCCGTACCGGAACTCGCTGTGGCCCTTCTCCTCGGTCCTGGCCTCGCGCTCCGCGGTGATCGTCAGCAGACCGCCCTCCGCGGTCACGTGCACGTCCTTGGCCGGGTCGACGCCGGGCAGCTCGGCACGCACCGTGTACTTGCCCTCTTCCGCGGTCTCCTCGATGCGCATCAGGTTGTGCTCGGCGAACGGCCAGGCGTTCTCCAGCCAATCCGTGAGCACCGGAAACGACGTCCGCGACCTCGGCAGCAATGACGACATCCGATTCTCCTTTCGTGGATTCCACCAACAACTCCAGCGAACCGCGACGAACGGGCCTGCGACGCGGCCGTAGTCCCTCAATGCCGGTGACCAAGGACCCTGCGCCTCGCGTTCACACCGGCGCGGTGTCGTCGGTGTGGAAACTCAGCTGGTCGTAGACCGCGACGACGCCGGGAATGGCCTCGGTCAGTGCCACCGCGCGACGGGCCTCGCTGCGCAGCTCGACCGATCCGGTCAGCGTCACCTCGCCGTCGTGGACCTCCGCTTTGGCCACCGCGGGGTCCGCCCACAGGCAGCGGCGCAGCACTTCCTCGTCGATCGCCTGCCGCAGATCCTCGTCGGAGCGCAGGAACACGTGCAGCAGATCCCGTTTCGCCAGCACCCCGGCCAGCCTGCCCGCGTGGTCGACGACGTACAGCCGCCGCGACCCGTCGTGCAGCAGCCGCCGCACGGCGACCGTGATCGGTTGGTCCCGCCCGATGAATTCCACCTTCGTGGTCATCACGTCGCGTGCGGTGGTGCCGCGGCTGCGGTTCCACCGCCGCCATCGGCCGCGTGAGGACAGCAACGGCGGCGGCGTGACGTTGCCGCGCTGTTCTTCCTTGGCCAGCAGGTCGGTTTCGGAGACGACCCCGACGAGACGGTCTCCCTCGTCGAGCACGGGGACCGATCCGATCCGGTACTCGGCCAGGATGGCTACCAGATTCTTGAACGGTGTCGCGGGCGAAACCGTGACGACCGGATGCGTCATCAGGTCCGCCACCACGAGTTCGCGCATCGGGCTCACCTTTCCTTTTCGTTGGCACACAACACACCGGACTGCCCCGGTGGCGAACTACTGACTTAAGGCCCTCAGCACGATGGCCTCGGTCCCTGACCTGGCCGGGCCGGTGGCCCGAGCATCGCCGCTATCCGACGTCGAAAGGACCGCGATGAAAGCGCTGCGCCTGCGAGAGTGGAAGACCGAACCGGTGCTCACCGAAGTGCCGCAACCCCGGCCGGGCCCGGGCGAGGCCGTCGTGCGCATCGGCGCCGCCGGTGCCTGCCACTCCGACCTGCACCTGATGCACGAGTTCGGGCCGGGCCTGCTGCCGTGGGGACCGCCGTTCACGCTCGGCCACGAGAACGCCGGCTGGGTGCACGAACTCGGCCCCGGCGCAAGCGGGCTCGAGGTCGGCCAGGCCGTGGCCGTCTACGGTCCGTGGGGCTGCGGCACCTGCACGCGCTGCCTGCTCGGCATCGAGACCTACTGCGAGAATCCCGACAAGGCCCCGGTTCCCGGAGGCGGCGGAGGACTCGGTCTCGACGGTGGCATGGCCGAGTTCATGCTCGTGCCCAGCACGCGGCACCTCGTCCCGCTGCCCGAAGGCCTCGACCCGGTCACCGCGGCACCGCTGACCGACGCGGCACTCACGCCGTATCACGCGATCCGCCGCTCCTGGCCCAAACTTCCACCCGGCACCACGGCCGTCGTCATCGGCGTCGGCGGGCTGGGCCATCTCGCCGTGCAGATCCTGCGCGCCACCACCGCGACGCGGATCATCGCGGTCGACACCCGCGAGGACGCGCTCGCGCTGGCTCGTGAATCCGGCGCCGATCATGCGCTGCCCACCGGATCCGGGACGGGCCCGCGCATCCGGGAGCTGACCGGCGGGCGCGGCGCGGACGCGGTGTTCGACTGCGTCGGCTCGGACTCCACGCTCGCGCTCGGCGCGGAAAGCGCGCGTTCGCTCGGCGATCTGACAATCATCGGTCTCGGCGGTGGCACGCTGGGCATGGGGTTCTTCACCGTGCCCTACGAGGTGTCGGTGCAGACGACCTACTGGGGCAGCAGGCCGGAACTGATCGAGGTCCTCGACCTCGCCGCGCGCGGGCAACTGCGCGCGAGCGTCACCACGTTCGGTCTCGACGAGGCGACCGAGGCCTATCGCCGGCTGGAGTCCGGCGAGCTCACCGGTCGCGCCGTCGTCGTGCCGAACCGTTCGTGACCCCGGCCGCGGCGCGGAGTTGTTCAGAACCGGTTGAGGTTCTGGCCCGCGTCGCGCCATTCGCGGTCGATGTCCGCGCCGCGCCCGCGGTTGACCAGCCACCGCAGGCCCCACGCCAGCGCGGCCAGCGCCGAGGCGCAGCCGAGCCAGAGCAGGATGCCGACGCCGAGGCCGACGCCCTGCGCGTCCCTGGCCGTCATCGGTGCCGGCACCGGCACGCCCGCGCGGTCGACCCAGATCGGTACGCGCGTGCCTGCGCTGGTGCCGGGATCGGTGTCGATCCGCCCGGTGCGCGTACTGCCGTCCGGCAGCTGCCAGACCGCTTCGGTCGCCACCCGCGTGTTCGAGACACGCGTGCTCACCGTGCCCGGCGCGGCGGTCAGCAGCACCGCCATGGCCGGGGTGCGTGCGGCCTGTTCCCGCACGGCCGCCGCGGACGCGGCCTGATACGCCTGCTCGCCGCCCCACAGCGCCGCCGGAACCGCGAGCAGCGCCAGCAGCGCCGCGACGACGATCGCGGTGACATCGAGCAGATCCCATTTCGTGGCAAGGGGATTGCGCCAGGACACCAGCCAGCGCACCTGCCGCACAAGCCACTTCGCCCGCAGGTTCACCGGTCTCACCCGACCGCCGTGGCGAGCAACCCGAACTGTCCGTCATGACGCCGGTACAACACCGCGCCCCGCTCGGTCTCGCTGTCGGCGAAGAACAGGAACGGGATTTCCTCGATCTCCAGCCGTTCCTGGGCTTCGGCGAGCGACAGGCGCGGCGCGTCGTGTGCGTCCACCGCGGGATCGGAAACCTGCCCGGGTACGGCGTGCAGCCGCGCGAGCCGGTTGCCCGTGCCGGTGCGGTACACGACGCAGTCCTGACCGGTGTCGGCGTCCCGGAACAGGTGGAACGCCTCGTCCAGCGCGTCCAGCTCCTCGGCGGCCGCCGTCGCCGGGATGACGGCGAGGCTGATGCTGCGGTGCTCGACGACCTCGCGATCGCGCACCGGCACGGCCTGGTGCCCGGGCCGCACGCGCCGCGCGGAGCGGTAGCGGAAAGCCCGCCGCACCGTGCGCCGCACGGTGTCGTGCAGATCGTCGGCCGCTTCGGCCACCGTCCGGGTGTCGATGCCGACGTGGATCATGCGCCCGTTGAGGTCGATGTTCGCCGAGACCGAGATCCGGTCGCTCGCGGCCGGATCCTCGTGCCGGGTCAGGGTCACCTTCGCGGCGAGCACCGGTGCCGGGGCGTGCGTGAGCGCCTCGTGCAGGCGGCGCCGGACGTAGTCGGCGGCACCGGGAAGGTGGCCGCGGACGGTGATCTCGATGTCGGCGGCAGCGATTCCGTTGTTGTTCACGGGGTTACCTTTCTGAACTGTCCAATGTGGTCATCGGGGGCGGACGACGGCCACCGGGCACTCGCTGTGGTGCAGCAGTGCCTGGCTCGTCGAGCCCAGCCCCATGCCGGTGAACGCGCCGCGGCCCCGCGAGCCGACCACGATCAGCTGGGCACCCTCGGCCTGGGCGAGCAGGCCGCGAAGCGGACGGTCGCGCACGACCTCCTGCCGCAGTTCGACATCCGGGTACTTCTCGCGCCAGCCGGCCATCCGCTCGGCCAGCAGCCTGCGCTCGTCGGCTTCGATCGCGTCCAGGTCGACGTCGAACGGCGGGGTCGACCAGGTCTCGGCGACGGAGATGTCGAGCCAGGTGTGCACGGCGATCAGCGGTACCGCCCGCAGGCCGGCTTCCTCGAACGCGAACTCCACGGCGTCGTCGCTGATCGCGGAGCCGTCCACGCCGACGACGATCGGTCCCCCGGTGGGCGGTTCGTCCTCGGGCAGGCGCCCCCGCACGACGATGACCGGGCAGTCACCGTGCGCCGCCACCCCCACGGCCACCGAACCGACGAGCATGCCCGCGAAGCCACCGAGCCCGCGCGACCCCAGTACGACCAGCCGCGCGCGTGCCGACTCGTTGATGAGTTCCTGCGCGGCCGCCCCGACCCGCAAGTCGGTCTGGACCTGGACACCGGGCGCGGCGTCCCATGCCTCGCGCCGGGCCTCACGCAGCCACTGGTGCCCCTGCTCGATGAGCGCCTCGACGATGCCGGCCTCGGTGACCGCCGCGGTGTGCGGGCCCAGCGGCGGCAGCACGCACGCGTGGAACAGGTGCACCGGCATGTTCCGGCGTGCTGCCTCCTGCGCGGCCCAGCGTGCCGCCCGCAGCGCCGAGGCGGAGCCGTCGACGCCGACGAGGATGGAGTGGTGTGCCGCGGTGTCGTTCATGGCCGCCACGCTGCCCTGCCCGAACGCCGCAGGTGAGGGCCTCCCGTCCTCGCGGCCGGGGCCGAAGGACCTTCGTCGATGCCGGGGTGGCCGACGCGCAGGATCACCTGCGGGCAGCCCGCGACCTCGCCGGTCAGGCCGGACCGCGGCGGTTCGGTCAGCGCGCCGGCGGCCAGTCCGGCGCTGACGGCGGTGAGCCACATGCGCTGGAGCGCCTGCCCGGCGAGCACCTGGTCACGTCGCGTGTCATCCGGGGTCAGCACGATCAGCAGGCACTCGCGCGCCGAATGGCCGGTGCGAGCGGGCGTGATTCGCGTTGCCGGCGTTGTTCCGGCGTTCACCACGGCCTCGATTTCCCGCTCGGTGACCGGGCCCGGCCCGAACGACCTCCGGCCACTGCGGCGCCGGAAGATCGCCGAGTACAGGGCGACCTCGTCGTCCGTGGCTTCCGCGCGGCCGGTCGCCACGACGCGGGCCACCAGGTCGGGCCGCTCCGGCTCGGGGAACAGCGAGACGCGGGTCGCCCAGCCGAGCACGTGCGCCGCGAGGTCGAGATCGGCCAGCGCGGCACCGCACGAGATCATTCGTCGGCGGCCCGAGGGGTCGTGCCGGGACGCATGGCCGTCGAAGCGCTCGTACAGTTCGGCTCCCTCGGGCCGGATCTCGGCGACCCAGGGCCGGCTGCCCTGCAGTGCGGGTGCTCGGCCCGTGGCGCGCGCCAGTACGCCGACCTCGGCGTTCGACCAGCTGATGTCGTGCTTCATTCCTGCCACCCTGACCGAGCGCGGCCCGCACCGTAGGGGCCTGCTGTCCTCGTCCGGCGGGGTCTTTCGGCTCTTTGCCGTCCCCGTGGCTGCGCCGACGCTGGGGTGATGACGGAAATGCGGCTGTGGCGGGTCGTGCGGCCCGGGACGCCCTCGGCGCGCAAGTTCGAGCTGCGTTCCGAACCCGTGCCGGTACCCGGCCGGGGCGAGTTGCTCGTCCGGGTGTCGGCGTGCGGGGTGTGCCGGACCGATCTGCATGTCCTGGAAGGGGATCTGCCCGTGCACCGGCCGAATGTCGTGCCGGGACACGAGGTCGTGGGCGAGGTGGCCGGACTCGGGCCGGGCGTGACGGGTTTCGCCGAGGGTGACCGGGTCGGTATCGCCTGGCTGCGCGGCACATGCGGCACCTGCCGGTACTGCCGCGCGGGCGCGGAGAACCTGTGCCCGCACTCGACCTACACCGGATGGGACGCCGACGGCGGCTATGCCGAGTACACGACCGTCCCCGCCGCTTACGCCCACCGGCTTCCCGGCGGCTACCGCGACGCCGAACTGGCACCGCTGCTGTGCGCGGGCATCATCGGCTACCGGGCGCTGCGCCGGGCGTGGCTGCCCGCGCACGGGCGCCTTGGCATCTACGGCTTCGGCGCGAGCGCGCACCTCGCGGCCCAGGTCGCACTCGCGCAGGGCGCGACCGTACACGTGCTCACACGCAGCGCCGAGGCACGCGAGCTCGCGCTCGAACTCGGCGCGGCCTCCGCCGGGCACGCCGCCGACGCACCGCCGGAACCGCTGGATTCGGCGATCCTGTTCGCCCCGGCGGGCGAACTCGTGCTGCCCGCGCTCGCCGCGCTCGACCGTGGCGGCACCCTCGCGATCGCGGGTATCCACCTCACCGACATCCCGGTCCTGAACTACCAGGAGCACCTGTTCGGCGAACGGCAGGTCCGCAGCGTCACCGCCAACACGCGAGAGGACGCACGGGACTTTCTCGCCTTCGCCGGCGAGCACCACCTGCGCGTGGTCACCACCGCGTATCCGCTCGCCGAGGCCGACAAGGCGCTGGACGACCTCGCCGCCGACCGCGTACACGGAGCCGCCGTACTGACGCCCTGACCAGCGAGAAATGACTTTGGTCCCGGGCATCGGGGACCAAAGCCGCCCGCGCTGTGCCTACCGCCGTGCCTAGGGTCGGAATCGACTGTTTCCCCGAGGAAGGCGGCCGGTTTGATCAGCGTGTTCCTGGTGGACGACCACGAACTCGTCCGCCGTGGCGTGCGAGACCTGCTGGAGGCCGACCAGGACTTGACCGTGGTCGGCGAGGCGGGCACGGCCGCGCAGGCACTGGCGCGCATCCCCGCGTTGCGCCCCGACGTGGCGCTGCTGGACGTCCGTCTTCCCGACGGCAACGGCGTCGAACTGTGCCGCGATCTGCGGTCGAGGGTGCCCGAGACGAACGTGCTGATGCTGACCTCCTACACCGACGAAGAGGCCATGTTCAACGCCATCCTCGCCGGTGCGAGCGGTTACGTCATCAAGGACATCCAGGGGCTCAGCCTTCTCGCCGCCGTGCGCGAGGTCGGTTCCGGCCGGTCGTTGCTGGACAACCGCGCCGCCGCCACGCTGATGGCCAAGCTGCGTGCCGACGCGGCGGACGAGGGACCGCTGGCGCATCTGACCGAGCGGGAACGCACGCTGCTGCAGCTCATCGGCGAGGGCCTGACGAACCGGCAGATCGCCGAGCGCATGTTCTTCGCGGAGAAGACGGTGAAGAACTACGTGTCCCGCCTGCTGGCCAAGCTCGGTCTCGAACGCCGCGCGCAGGCCGCGGTGCTGGCGACCAAAATGCGATGACCTACGGCTCTGTGACAGTCGGCGAAGGAAAACCAGGCTGGGCCTCATGAACCAACGTCAGCTGACCTCCGCCCTCCTGCCGACGGCCGCGGAGCCGTGGAGCGCCGTGCACGAAACCCATATCGGTGCCGTGTTCCTGGTCGGCGACTACGCCTACAAGCTCAAGAAGCCCGTGGACTTCGGGTTCCTGGACTTCACCCGGCGCGAGGTCAGGGAACAGGTCTGCCACAAGGAGGTCGCGCTCAACCGGCGGCTCGCCCCGGACGCCTATCTCGGTGTCGCCGACGTGACCGGCCCGGACGGCGAGATCTGCGACCACCTCGTCGTGATGCGCAGGATGCCGGAGGAGCGGCGCCTTTCCACGCTGGTCCGCCAGGGCGAGCCGCTCGACGACGTCATCCGCAACCTGGCGCGCGTGATGGCCCGCTTCCACCAGCGGGCCGAACGCGGCCCGGCCATTTCCGCGCAGGCCACCCGCGACGCGGTGCGTGAGCGCTGGCGGGCCAGTTTCGCGCAGGTGCGCCCGTTCCACGGCACCGTCCTCGACGCGGATGTCGCGGCCGAGATCGAACAGCACGCCGAGGAGTTCCTCGCCGGGCGGGAAGCCCTGTTCACGCACCGGATCAACACCGGCCGGATCGTGGACGGGCACGGTGACCTGCTGGCCGACGACATCTTCTGCCTCGACCACGGACCGCAGATCCTCGACTGCCTGGAGTTCGACGACACCCTGCGCGCGGTCGACGGCCTCGACGACGTGGCCTTCCTCGCCATGGACCTGGAACGCCTCGGCGCGCCGGAGCTCGGGGAGCTGTTGCTCGACCGGTACATGGAGTTCTCCGGAGATCCCGCACCCGCCGGGCTGCGGCACCACTACCTCGCCTACCGCGCGTTCGTGCGGGTCAAGGTGGCCTGCCTGCGCTACGAGCAGGGCGAGACCTCCGCCGCCGCGCTGGCGCGGGACTACGCGCGCATCGCGGTGCGGCATCTGCGGCTGGGCGAGGTGAAGCTGATCCTCGTCGGCGGGCTGCCCGCCTCGGGAAAGTCCACTTTGGCCGGTGCGATCGCCGACCGGATCGGCGCGACGGTCCTGCGCAGCGACCGGATCCGCAAGGAACTCGCCGGGATGCCCGCGGAGCAGAGCGCGGCCGCGGGCTACGAGCAGGGTCTCTACGATCCGGCGCACACCGAACGCACCTACGCCGAGATCCAGCACCGGGCCGGGAACCTGCTGGAGCTCGGTGAGACGGTCGTGCTGGACGCCTCGTGGCGCTCCGCCGACCGCCGCGCCGCGGCCGGCGAAGTCGGCGTCCGCACCCACAGCAGGCTCATCCCGCTGCGGTGCTGGGCGCCGGAGGCCACCACGGCCGCCCGGCTGGCCGCCCGGACCGGGTCCATTTCGGACGCGACCCCGGTGATCGCGCTGCGGATGGCCACCGACGTGCACCCGTGGCCCGACGCGCACACGGTCTTCACCGCGGGCACCGAACACGATTCGCTCACACAGGCGCTGGCCTATCTCCAGTGACACGACAGCGGGCCGGTGCCCGTCCGGCACCGGCCCGCTGTGGTCGTCGTCCTCACTCGCGCTTGTCGTCCCAGACATAGCCGAGGCGGTTGCACACACCGACCACGCCGGGCACCAGCGCGGCCAGCTCACCCGCGGCGGTGACGAGGCTGCGGCGCTCGACGCGGCCGAGCAGCATCACCTCACCGTTGCGGACGGTCACGCTGTAGCAGGCGGGGTCGGCCAGCAGCGCCTTGCCGAACACGTCGCGTTCGATCTCCGACTTGATCTCGGCGTCCGCGCGGAGAAACACGCCGACCAGGTCCCGCCGCGCGATGACCCCGACCAGTTTGTCCCCGTCCACCACGAAGAGCCGGCGCAGTCCGGTGCCGGTCAGCTGCCGGGCCACGGCCGACAACGACTCCGCCACGCCCACGGTGCGCGCCGGCGCGGTCATCAGGTCGCGCGCCAGCACGGCGGCCGCCTTGCGGCGCTGCCGACCGTCACGGTGGATGCCGAAGCGGGAGTGGTGGGCCGGCTCCCCGGCGTACTGCTCCTTGGGCAGCAGGTCGGCTTCCGACACGACGCCGACCAGCGTCTCACCGTCGACCACCGCGACCGCGCTGATGCGCCGCCGCGCCAGCAGTTCCGCGATGTCCTTGAACTCGGTGCCGGGAGATACCACGGCCACGTCCTTGGTCATGACGGCGCCGACGGTGAGAGTTCGCATTGTTACCTCCAAGTCGATGCCTCCGACGCTAGGAACGCGCGCAGCAGCGGCAGCAGAGACTTCGGCCATCACGGCGAGGGACCTTCGCCGCTCCCGGTCCCGGTCCGGACAGGGTTTGCTGGGGGCAGTCAGAAAGGACCTGAGAGGTAGGACGAGGACCATGTCGCGTACGGCGAAGTCAGGCCCGCCCCCGGACCCGGTACGGAAACCGGAACCGCCCAAACCCCCGGGCTGGCGGGTGTGGCTGCTCCCGATCGGCCTGTTGCTGGCCATGGTGCTGCTGTTCCTGCCGAGTATTCTCAGCGGCTCGAGCACGACCGCGACCGTCTCCTACACCGATCTGCTCACGAAGGTCGACGCCGGCCAGGTCAAGACCGTGGAGATCGACGACAAGGGCACACTGACGGGCACGCTGGCCGACGGCTCGAACTTCAGCAGCCAGCTGCCGACCGCGCTCGGCGACACCCAGCTTCCGCAGAAGCTGCAGGCGCACAACGTCCAGATCACCGGCAAGGTCAGCTCCTCGGGCACCAACTGGCTGCTCACCATCCTGATGCTGGCGCCGGTCGTGCTGATCATCGCGTTCTTCGCGCTCGCCGGGCGCGGCAGCAGCTCGCTGGCCGGCGGGCTCGCGGGGTTCGGCCGCTCCAAGGCGAAGATCATCGAGGCCGAGCGGCCCACCACCCGGTTCGCCGACGTGGCCGGATACGAAGGGGTCAAACAGGAAGTCAGCGAGGTCGTCGACTTCCTGCGCAATCCCGAGCGGTACGCCGCCGCGGGCGCCAAGGGCCCCCGCGGGGTCATCATGGTCGGCCCGCCGGGCACCGGGAAGACGCTGCTCGCCAGGGCGGTCGCCGGGGAGGCCAGCGTGCCGTTCCTGTCGATGACGGGTTCGGCGTTCGTGGAGATGTTCGTCGGCGTCGGCGCGTCCCGGGTCCGTGACCTGTTCACCGAGGCCCGCGACCGCGCACCGTCGATCATCTTCATCGACGAGATCGACGCGGTCGGCAGCCGCCGCGGGGCGGGCAACATCGGCGGGCACGACGAACGCGAGCAGACCCTGAACCAGCTGCTGTCCGAAATGGACGGCTTCGACCAGGGCAGCGGAATCGTGGTGCTGGCGGCCACGAACCGGCCGGAGACCCTGGACGCGGCGCTGCTGCGGCCCGGCCGGTTCGACCGGCAGGTCACCGTTCCGCTGCCCAACCAGGCCGAACGTGCGGCGATCCTGGCCGTGCACGTGGCGAACAAGCATCTCGCGCCCGACGTGGAACTGGACCGGCTCGCCCGCGGCACCCCGGGTTTCTCCGGCGCCGATCTGGCCAACCTGGTCAACGAGGCCGCCATCAACGCCGTGCGCGACGAACGCACGCTCATCACCGTCGCCGATCTCAGCGCCGCGCGGGACCGGCTGATGCTCGGCCGCCGCGACACGTCGAATGCGCTGCTGCCCGAGGAACGGCATTCGGTCGCGGTGCACGAATCGGGCCACGCGCTCGTGGCGGCGCTGTGCGAGCACGCCGACCCGGTCGAGAAGGTCACCATCCTGCCCGCCGGTATGGCGCTGGGCGCGACCGAGCAGCTGCCGGAAGCCGAGCGGCACCTCTACAGCGAGGCGCATCTGAGCGACATGCTCGCCGTGCGCCTGGGCGGCAGGGCCGCCGAACTCGTCGTGTTCGGCGAGGGCTCCACCGGCGCGGCGAACGACCTGTCGGGGGCGACCGAACTGGCGGCCAAGATGGTCACCGAGTTCGGCCTGTCCCCGGCGCTCGGCCCGATCGGCTACCCGGCCGGCGAGGCGGCCTATCTGCCCGGCGCGCCGACGGGTGCGCTGCACCGGTACTCGGAGGAGACGCAGCGGATCGTCGACCAGGAGATCGCGCGGCTGTTGCGGGAAGCGGAGAACCGTGCGGTGAGCCTGCTGACCGACCACCGTGGCGCGCTGGACCGGCTGACCACGCGACTGATGGAACACGAAACCGTGGACGGCACGGTCGTGCTCGAGACACTGCGGGACGAAGATGCGCTCACCACGGCACGCTGACGCGAAGGGCATTTCGTCCTCGCCCGTCGAGCCCGTTCTGCCCTGTGCCCGGCGCGCGCCGGCGGGGGATGCTCGGATCATGCGAGCAGCGGAGATCATGACCAAGCCCGTCTACGGAGTCACCGGCGACGCGAGCATCGAGGAAGCCGCGGCCCTGATGATGGAGCGTGGTTTCACGACCCTGCCCGTCCTCACGGCCGGGGGTCATCTGCGCGGCGTGGTGACCGAGGCCGATCTCGGCCGCGCCCGGTTCGTCGCCGGTGCCCGGGGGGAAGCCACTCCCGAGGGCGGGGCGACGGCCGGGCTGCACGCGCGTTCGGTGTGCGAGGTGATGCGGGACAACCCCGGAACGGTCACGCCCGACGCGGACCTGTCCGAAGTGGCCGCGACCATGGTCGACGCGCGCCAGCGGTGCCTGCCGGTCACCGATGCCGACGGCCGGGTGGTCGGGATCATCAGCTGGCGCGACCTTCTCGTGCACCTGGTGCCCGGCCGCTGAGCACGAGCGCCGTCGCCGCCCGGGCGAGTTCGAGGTCCTCCCTGGCCGTGATGCTGAGCAGGGTGACCGCTGCGCCGTCCGGGCTGATGACCCGGTCGCCGGCGTTGCGCAGCCGGCCCGCGTCGATTTCCAGTCCCAGCACGGAAAGCCCGTCGGTCAGTTCGGCCAGCAGCCAGGGCTGGTGCTCGGCCACCCCGCCGGTGAACACGACCGCGTCCAGCCGGTCCAGGCTCATCGCCGCCGCCCCGATCTCGCGCCGCAGCCGGTGCAGGTACACCTCCACGGCGGCGCCCGCGTCGCGGTCGCCCGATGCCCGGGCGGCCAGGATCTCCCGGAAATCCCCGCTGGTACCGGTCATGCCGGCCAGCCCCGAACGGTGGTAGAGCGCGTCGGTCAGGCGCGGTAGGTCCATGTCCCCGGTGCCCAGCAGGTACAGCAGCAGTCCCGGATCCACCGAACCCGAGCGTGTCGCCATCGCGGCACCCTCCAGCGGAGTGAAACCCATCGAGGTGTCGGCGCTGGCACCGGCGCGGATCGCCGTCACCGAAACACCGGAACCGATGTGGCAGCACAGTATGCGCAGGCCGTCGTCGGCCAGCAGCTCCGCACAGCGCCGCGTGGCGTACTGGCACGACAGGCCGTGGAACCCGTAGCGGCGTAACCGGTTCTGCGCCGTCCAGGCCTTCGGCAGCGGGTACTTCGACGCCGCCTCGGGAAGTCCACTGTGGAATGAGGTGTCGAAGCAGGCCACGACGGGCAGGTCGGGCAGTGTGACACGGACCAGCCGGGCGATTCCGGCCGACAGCGGCTGATGCAGTGGCGCGAGCGAACCGAGGCGTTCCAGTTGCCGCAGCAGCCTGTCGTCGACCAGCGCGGGACCCGGCCGGGAACCTCCGTGGACGAACCGGACGGCGGCCGCGTCGGGCCGTCCCCAGCGCCGGACCGCCGCCCGCACCGCGCGGTCGTCGGCCACGGCGTCGGCGGCGTCCCAGGTCTGGACGCCCACCGTCGTCCCGTCCTCGATCAACGCCGCCTTCATGCTGGAGGAACCGGGGTTCAGCGTCAGCACGCGCATGGTCGTCCTCAGGTCCGCAGCCGGCGCAGGAACGGATCCGCGCCGGTGCGGGGCTCGATCCGGATCCGGGCGTCGAGCACGACGGCCCCGGATCCGGTGCTCAGCAATGGATTCAGGTCCAGTTCGGCGACCTCGGGCAGCAGTTCCGCGAGCCGGCTGATGCGCAGCACGACATCCCGGACCGCGTCCCGGTCGAGGCCGTCGAACAGTTTCGCCGACGAGCGCAGGCCCTCCAGCAGGCGGTCGGCGTCGGCGGTGGTCAGTGGTGCGAGCCGGGCGGTCCGGTCGGCCACCAGATCGGTGTCGGTGCCGCCGAGTCCGAACACGACCAGCGGCCCGAACGTCTCGTCGGCATGGATGCCCACGAGCAGTTCCCGGCCACGGGCGGCCATCGGCTGCAGCACCGCGCCGCGCCAGCCCGCGCCGAACTTGCGCCGCCAGTCGCGCACGACGTCACGCGCGGCGGTCTCGTCGCCGACGTCGAGCACCACGCCACCCGCGGCGCTCTTGTGCAGCAGGCCTTCCACGTCGGCCTTCATCGCCAGCGGCCGGTTCAGCTCGCGGAACACGGTCGCGGCGGCGTCCTCGTCCTCGGCGTAGCGGGTCTCGGCGAGCGGAATGCCGAAGCAGCCCAGCACGTCCACGACCTCGAGCGGCGCCAGCCACCGGCGCCCTTGTGCGAGATAGGAGCGGATCAGCGACACCGCGCGGGCGGGGTCCACATCGGACAGCTCCGGTGCGACGCCCTCCGGTGTCGCACGCCACCGCGCGTAGCGGGCCACGTGCCCGAGCGCCGCCGCGGCGTCCGCGGGGTCGCTGTAGCTCGCGGTCGCGGGTCCGTGCTCGTCGGCGAGCGGCTCGACGTGTGCGAGCTGCCCGAGCCGTACGGCCAGCACCGGCTTGGCGCAGGCCCGTACCCGTTGCGCCACGGCGGCCATCGGGTCGCCCAGTGCCGTGGGCACGGTCGCGGCGAGCACCGCGTCGACCGCCGGATCGGCGAGCAGCAAGTCCAGACAGGAACCGAACAGCGCCGCGTCCACGGCCGCCGTGGTGTCGATCGGATTGCGCACCGACGCCTGATCGGGCAGCAATGCGCGCAGCGCGGCCCTGGTCTCCTCCCCGATGTCGGGCAGCACCAGACCGTGCCGGGCACACGCGTCCGCGGCGAGCACGCCGGCGCCGCCCGCGTTGCTGATCACCGCGACCCGGTTGCCCGCGGGCAGCGGCTGCCAGGACAGCGCGGCCACGGTTTCGACCAGTTCGCTGATCGTGTCGACGGCGATCACCCCGGCCTGCTCGTAGAGCGCGTCCCTGGTCACCGCCGGGGTCGCGGCCGCGGCGGTGTGCGACGCGGCCGCCCGCCGGGCGATCTCGGTGTCCCCGGTGCGGATCGCCAGCACCGGTTTCTCCCGTGCGAGCATGCGGGCCAGCCGCCCGAATTTGCGCGGATTACCGAAGGACTCCAGGTAGAGCACCGCGATCCCGGTGCCGGTGTCGCGCTGCCACCACATGAGCAGATCGTTGCCGCTGACGTCGTACTTGTCGCCCGTGGAGACCAAACTGGACAGCCCGATCCCCAGCTGCCGCAGGGATTCCAGCAGCGCGATCGCGAACCCGCCGGACTGGCTGACCACGCCGACGGGGCCCGCGGGAACGGCACCGGGCACGAACGTCGCGTTCAGCCGCGACCCCGGGTTGGCCACCCCGATGCAGTTCGGTCCCACCAGCCGCATGCCGTAGGTCCGGGCCGCCGTCACCACCCGCTCGCCCAGCTCGGTGCCGGTCAGCCCGGCCGAGATCACCACGACCGCCCGCACACCGAGCTTCCCGCACTGCTCGACCGCGTCCGGCACGGCCGCGGCGGGAACGCAGACGACGGCGAGGTCGGGACACTCGGGCAGTTCGGCCACCGACGGCGCGCAGGGCACGCCGGAGATCGCCGTGGCGTGCGGGTTCACCGCGAACAGCTTGCCGGGGAAACCGCCGTCGAGCAGGTTGGCCAGCACCGCGTGCCCGACCGACCCGCTTCGCCGGCTCGCCCCGATCACCACGACCGAACGTGGCCGCAGCGCCGATTCCAGGCTGGCCACGTCGGCGAGCCGTTCCCGTTCCGCGAGCGCGGTCCAGTAGCTCTCCCCCGGTGCGAGATCGAGCACGAACTGGCGTTCCGGGCCACCCGGCGTCATCCGGTACGGCAGCCCGAGATCACTGAAAACCCGCACCATGCGCGCGTTCTCGGCGAGCACCTCGCCGGTGAACCGGCGGATGCCGTGCGCGCGGGCGAGGGAGACGAGATGCTCCAGCAGCAGGGTGCCGACGCCGTGTGCCTGCGCGCGGCTGTCCACGGTGAGCGCGACCTCGGCCTCGGTCGGTTCCGCGCCGGCCTCGTAATGCGCCACCCCGACCAGATCCCGCTGCCGGAACGCGCCGACGGCGCAGTGCCGCGGCCCGGGTTCGGCCGCGATGCGCGCGCTCAGCTCGTCGAGGTTGCCGGGGATGCCGAAGAAGCGCAGGTACCGGTCGTGCTCGTCGAGTCCCCGGTGCAGCGCCAGTACCGCGGCGGTGTCCTGCGGCCGCAGCGGGCGCACCAGCACGACCTCGCCGTCGGCCAGTACCGCGGTGAAGCCGCTTTCAGTGCGCGCCATGGCTTCCTCCCGCCCGGGCGCCCGCGCCGGGCCACGTCCACTCGCGAACCTCGGGCAGGTCCTCGCCGTGCTCGCGGATCCACCGCTGGTGCCGCGCGCGCATCTCGGCCATTTCCTGCCGCACGCCGCCCGCCGTGCGCACCAGCCCGGGTACCCGGTCGATCACGTCGATGACGAGCTGGTAGCGGTCCATGTCGTTGAGCACCAGCATGTCGAACGGTGTCGTGGTGGTGCCGTGCTCCTTGTACCCGCGCACGTGCAGCTCGGCGTGGTTGGCGCGGCGGTAGCACAGGCGGTGGATCAGCCACGGATAGCCGTGGTAGGCGAAGATCACCGGCCGGTCCTGGGTGAACAGCGCGTCGAACTCGCGGTCGCTCATCCCGTGCGGGTGCTCGGTGTCCGGTTGCAGCCGCATCAGATCGACCACGTTGACCACCCGCACCGCGAGATCGGGAAGGTGCTCCCGCAGCAGGGCCACCGCCGCGAGGATCTCCATCGTCGGCGCGTCGCCCGCGCAGGCGAGCACCACATCCGGCTCGCGGTCGGTGTGGGAGCTGGCCCATTCCCAGATGCCGGCGCCGCGGGCGCAGTGCAGTCCGGCTTCCTCTTCGCCGAGCCAGTTCGGCGCCTCGTTCTTGCCCGCGACGATCACGTTGACGTAGTCACGGCTGCGCAGGCAGTGCTCGGCGACGGCGAGCAGCGTGTTCGTGTCCGGCGGGAGGTAGACACGCACCACCTCGCTGCTCTTGTTCGCCACGTGGTCGATGAAACCGGGATCCTGATGGGAGAATCCGTTGTGGTCCTGCCGCCACACGTGTGAGGTCAGCAGGTAGTTCAGCGACGCGACGGGCCGCCGCCACGGCAGTTGCCGGTGCACGCGCAGCCATTTGATGTGCTGGTTGACCATCGAGTCGACGATGTGCACGAAGGCCTCGTAGCAGGAGAACAGGCCATGCCGGCCGGTGAGCAGATAGCCCTCCAGCCAGCCCTGGCACAGATGCTCCGAGAGCACCTCCAGCACGCGGCCGTCCCTGGACAGGTGCTCGTCGACCGGTTCGATCGCGGCCTGCCACTGCTTTCCGGTCGCCTCGTACACCGCGTCCAGCCGGTTGGACGCGGTCTCGTCCGGGCCGAACAGCCGGAAGTTGCGTTGCTCGGCGTTGTCCTCGAAAACGGCCCGCAGGTACTGGCCGAGCACGCGGGTCGGCTCGGTCTCCGTCGCGCCCGGGGACGCCACCGGCACCGCGGGCAGGGCGGGCAGTCGCAGGGGCCGCAGCAGCAGCCCGCCGTTGGCGTGCGGGTTGGCGCCCATCCTGCGTTCCGCCTTGGGCATGAGCGCCGTCACCGCGGCCTTCGGACGTCCGTCGGCGTCGAACAGTTCCTCGGGCCGGTAGGAGCGCAGCCACTGTTCCAGCGACCGCAGGTGGTGTGGGTGCTCGCGGACGGCGGGCAGCGGAACCTGATGCGCGCGCCAGGTTCCCTCCACCGGCAGACCGTCCACTTCGGACGGCCCGGTCCAGCCTTTCGGGCTGCGCAGCACGATCATCGGCCAGCGTGGCCGCTCACCGGAGCCAGCTTCCTTGATGCGCCCGATCTCGCCGAGCACCTCGTCCAGCACCGCGGCCATGGCCTGGTGCATAACGGCGGGCTCGTGACCTTCGACGTAGTGCGGCGCGTAGCCGTAGCCGCGCAGCAGCTCGTCCAGCTCCTCGTGCGGCAGCCGCGCCAGTATCGTCGGGTTGGCGATCTTGTACCCGTTGAGGTGCAGGATCGGCAGTACCACGCCGTCGCGGCCGGGGTCGAGGAACTTCGTCGCGTGCCAGCTGGTCGCCAGCGGCCCCGTCTCCGCCTCCCCGTCGCCGACCACGCACGCCACGAGCAGGTCCGGATTGTCGAACGCGGCCCCGAAGGCGTGTGCCAGCGAGTAGCCCAGTTCGCCACCCTCGTGGATCGAACCGGGCACCTGCGGCGCCACATGGCTGGGCACGCCGCCGGGGAAGGAGAACTGCCGGAACAGTTCCCGCATCCCCTCGGCGTCCTGCGAGACCTCCGGCGCCACCTCGGGATAACTGCCCTCCAGCCAGGTGTTGGCGAACAGCGCGGGCCCGCCGTGGCCGGGCCCGGTCACGAACATCGCGTTCAGATCGTGCGTCACGATCGCGCGATTGAAGTGCGCGTACAGGAAATTGAGCCCCGGCGAGGTGCCCCAGTGGCCGAGCAGCCGCGGTTTGACGTGCTCGGCCCGCAACGGCTCGGTCAGCAACGGGTTGTCCAGCAGGTAGATCTGCCCCACCGTCAGGTAGTTCGCCGCCCGCCACAACGCGTCCACCTGGGACAGTTCGGCCGCGGTCAGCGGGCCGGTCACGCCTCGCGCTCCGGGCGGACGATCATCACCGGGCATTCGGCGTGGTGGATCAACGCCTGGCTGGTGGAGCCGAGCAGCAGGCCCGTGAAGCCGCCGCGCCCGCGGCTGCCGACCACGACGAGCTGCGCCTTGGCCGACCATTCGAGCAGCTGGTGCCGCGGCCGGTCCCGTGCCACCACGCGTTCCACGCGCACGTCCGGGTATTTGTCCTGCCAGCCCGCCAGGCTCTCGGCGAGCACCCGGCTTTGTTCCTGCGCGGCGGGTTCCTGCTGCAGCAGCGCGAAACTCATCGGCAGCGCCGTCACGTACTCCGCGTCGCTCCACGAATGCACGGCGACCAGGGGCACGTTGCGCCAGGACGCCTCCTCGAAAGCCAGCCCCAGCGCGCGTTCGCTCAGCTCGCTACCGTCCACACCGGCCACCACGGGGCTCTCGGCGGGCACCGGCGCGTCGCGCCGAGGGCGCACGACGATCACCGGGCACTGCGCGTGCGCGGCGACCGCGACCGCCGTCGAGCCCGCCATCATGCCGCGGAATCCGCCGCGGCCCAGCGAGCCGAGCACGATCGTCCGGGCCGTCTTCGAGACCTCGAGCAGGGCCTGTACCGGGGCGATGTTCGGCCGGGACGTGCTCACCGTGAGCGACGGGTCCACCTCGCGCGCGATCCTCACCGCGGCGGCGAGCTCGTCCTGGGCGTACTTGTCCAGCTCGTCGATCAGGGTCCCCAGCGTGGGCAGACCGCCGCCGTAGGTGCTCAGCGCCGGGTTGAGCCCGAACAGCAGATGCAGCCGCAGGTTGCGCGAACCCGCCATGGCGGCGGCCCAGCGCACGGCCTCCGCGGCCGTGCCCGAGCCGTCCACGCCGACCACGATCGCGTCCGTCGTCTCACTCATCGTTTCGCTCCCTGCCCGGCCACCGCGACGCCGTGCTCGATTACGCCCGCTTTCCCCGGAACCGACGTTAGGAAGGCCTTGCCCAGCGGGCAGCGGCCAACCGTCCCCCAAGGTGAGGACTTCGGTCCCTCACCCGGCGCGGTGCCGGGCGACCAGCACCGGGCAGTGCGCGGCGGAGACCACACGCTGGCTGGTCGAACCCAGGAACATCCCGGCCACTCCGCCGAGACCGCGGCTGCCCACGACGAGCATCCGCGCCCCGTCCCCGGCCGCGACCAGCTCCTCGGCCGGCCGTCCGCGCACGACCCGCTGCTCGACGGCCACGTTCGGATACTTCTGTTCCCAGCCCGCCAGCGACTGCGCCAGCATCTCCCGTTCCGCGGCCTCGAGCGCGGACCGGTCCAGGGTCCAGCGCATCTCCTCGTACACCGCGACGAGGAAGGTGTCGTTCCAGCAGCGCACCGCGAGCAGCGGAGCGCCGCGCCACGCCGCTTCCTCGAACGCGATCGCGATCGCCTCCTCGCTGGAGGGGCCGGCATCGACGCCGAGCACGACCGGTCCCTCCGCCGGCGGCGCGGCCTCGCCGGTGTGCCCGCGGATCACCGCCACCGGGCACGACGCGTGCGTCGCGACGGCGAAGGGCACCGAGCCCGTCATGAACCGGCCCTGCGGGCCCAATCCCCGCGCGCCCGTCACGATCAGGCTCGCGGACCCCGCGTGCTCCAGCAGCGCCGCCGGGGCGCCCTGCTCGCTGAGCAGCAGGCGCGGCGTAAGCCCGGGCGCCACCTCACGCACCGACTCCTGAGCCGCCTGCAGCACCCGCTTCCCCCGCAGCCGCGCCGCGTCGCGCAACCGTTCGATGCGCAGCGACAGCGAAACCTCCTCCACGGCGTGGACCAGCACCAGTTCCCGGCCGCGGCCGGCGGCTTCCGCGGCCGCCCACCGCGCCGCATGCGACGCCGAGTCCGACCCGTCGACGCCCACCACGATCGGTCCCGCGGAATACCCCGACACTGCGCTCAACTCCTCAATCGGCTCTGTCTCCACCGACAGTAGGAAGCGCGGGCCCGGGATACGGCTGGCGTTCGGCCCCTGGCGAAAGGACCTTGTCCCCCAGACGGTTTCGCTCGGCCCGCCACAGACTCGGCGCGCTAGCGGAAAAACTCAGTCAAGGAGACCGCGATGTCCGTGCACGATGAGCCGAAGCTTACTTCTGCCATGCAAATTCCGCGGCAACGCGCCGCGGAGACCGCGCCGGTACACGGCGCCGTGATGACCCCGATCGCCGCGCAGGCCATGGCGTTCCTGCGCATCGTCACCGGCCTGGTGTTCCTGTGGGCCTTCTTCGACAAGACGTTCGGCTGGGGTTACTCCACGACCAGCCAGAACGCCTGGATCAACGGCGGCTCCCCCACCCGGAATTACCTGAGCACCGTCAACGTCGGCCCGCTGGCGAGCACCCTGCGCTCCTGGGCCGGGCAGCCCTGGGCCGACTGGCTGTTCATGATCGGCCTGCTGGCCATCGGCCTGGCCGTGCTGTTCGGCGTGGGCCTGCGCATCTCGGCGATCGCCGGAACCGCGATGCTGGCGCTGATGTGGATCGCCGAATGGCCGCTGGCGAAGGTCAACGAGGCCGGGCAGGCGACGCATTCCACCAATCCGATCATCGACTATCACTTCGTGTACGCGGTCGTGCTGATCGTGCTCGCCGCCGCGTACGCGGGCAACACCTGGGGTCTGGGCCGCCGCTGGGCGGAACTCGTGCGCGACAACCGCTGGCTGCTCTAGCGGTTCCCCGGCTTCGAGCGCGCCACGGCTTCTCGTGGCGCGCTCAGTCGTCTCCGCGGGGCAACCGCGCTTCGATCCCGGCCAGCCGGGACTCGATCCGGTCCAGCCGCCGCAGGAGTTCGCGTTCCACCGTCTCGGCCTCGGCCTCCAAGACGGCTTCCTCGGCGAGCGCCACGCGGCGGGCGATGTAGAGGGCCACCGTCGCGGCCACGGCACCGATGATCGCGACACCGGCGACCATGACCGCGCCACCGACGAGCTTCCCGAGCACGGTCGTGGGCACGTGATCGCCGTAACCGACCGTGGTCATGGTCGTCAGCGCCCACCACACCGAGTCGCCCCACGAATGGATGTTCGCCGCGGGCAGGTTCCGCTCCACCAGCCACACCACCGTGCCGCCCCCGAGCACGATCCCCGTCGCGGCCATCGTGACCAGCCCGGCGAGGCGCGCCACGGTGGACAACGGCCTGGCATTCAGGTTCGTCATACCGTGAATTCTCGGTCACCCGCGGCCCGTCGTCACGGCGGCGTCCTGCTGTCCATTGAGGACCCCGGGCGCGATATTGAAACACGTTCTACTTTGCCGTAGAGTCGCCTGCCATGGGACGCGTTGAAGGCAAGGTCGCCGTCATCACCGGAGGCGCGCGGGGCATGGGCGCCTCGCACGCCCGTCTGCTCGTGGCCGAGGGCGCCAGGGTCGTCATCGGCGACATCCTCGACGACGAAGGCGAGAAACTCGCCGCCGAACTGGGCGACGCGGCCCGCTACATCCACCTCGACGTCACGCGACCGGACCAGTGGGCCCAGGCCGTCGAGCTCGCGACCGGCGAGTTCGGCAAGCTCGACGTGCTGGTGAACAACGCCGGAATCGTCAACGGCAGCACGATCCAGAAGTTCGACCTCGCACGGTGGCAGAAGATCATCGACGTCAACCTGACCGGAACGTTCCTGGGGATCCAGGCCGTGGCCGACGCGATGATCGCCGCGGGCGGCGGGTCGATCATGAACGTGTCCTCCGTGGAAGGTTTGCGCGGCAGTCCCTGGGTACACGGTTACGTGGCCACGAAATGGGCCGTGCGCGGGCTCGCGAAATCGGTCGCGCTGGAACTCGCGCCGCACAACATCCGGGTGAACTCCATCCATCCGGGCCTGATCCGCACCCCGATGACCGCCAACATTCCCGACGACATGGTGAAGGCGCCGCTCGGCAGGGCCGCCGATCCCATCGAGGTGTCGACCTTCGTGCTTTTCCTGGCCAGCGACGAATCGTCGTACGCGACCGGCAGCGAGTTCGTCATGGACGGTGGTCTCGTGGCCGACGTTCCGCACAAGTGACCACCGCGCCACGAAACGTCCCTTGCCCGTGACGAGCGGAAGATCGAGCGTCGTCCGTATCCCGGGCGCGGCCGCCACGACGTCCGGGATCGCGTTCACGATCCGGCCCGCGGCCGCGACGATCGCCGCGTGGTTGTGGTCGCCCTCGCGGCTGCTGGGGCAGATGTCCACGGCATACGAGGGCTCGCCGACGATCTCCACCCGGTAGGAACCGCCGGGCTGCGCGGGCCGCGCCCAGTCCGGCCGCAGGTCCTCCCGCAGCCGCGTGACGTGCTCCACGACGATCGCGGGGCGCCCGCCCACCATGCCGGTGATCTCGAACCGCACGGCCGCCGTGCCACCCTGGGGAATCCGCCCGGCGGCCACGTCGAAGGTCTCCGGTGCCGGTTCGCGCTCGCAGGACTCGGTGATGTCGTCCACCTCGACGCCCAGCCCCGCCGCGAGCTGACGGATCGTCGTGCCCCAGGCCAGGCTCAGCACACCGGGCCGGTACAGCATCGGCACCTCCTCGAGCGGCTTGCCGAACCCCATCACGTCGAACATGACCGTGGCGCCGTCGTAGGTGGCGTAGTCCGCGATCTCCGTACAGCGGATCAGCTCGATCCGCCGGCAGGTGCCGGCGAACGCGAGCGGAATGAGATCGTTGGCGAATCCGGGATCGACGCCGGTGATGAAGATGCTGGAATTCCCCCGGCGCGCCGCGGATTCGAGGCGGTCGATGTGCTCCTGCGGCAGCAGTCGCCACGGGTACTGCAGAATCACCGGAGCCGAGCCGACCACGTTGGCGCCCGACTCCAGAATGCGGCGGCAGTCCCGCATCGCCTCCGCGGTCCGCACATCGCCCATGGCGCAGTAGACGACGCAGTCGGGCCGGGTGGCCAGCAACGCCTCGAGATCGCCGGTCGCGGTGACGCCGGTGCGTTCGTCCAGCCCGGCGAGCACACCGGCGTCCGTGCCGGCCTTGGCCTCGTTCGACACCCACACCCCGGTCAGCTCGTAGCCGGGGTGCGTCAGGATGCCGGCGAGGGCAAGCCTGCCGACGTTGCCCGTGCCCATATGCGCTACTCGGATACCCATGTGGTGGCCCTCGACCTCCTCGGACGGGATCTTCCCGGCACCCTATAGTGGACTATCGACTGGACACTGGTCCAGCGCAGGGCGCCGGGTGATCTAGAACTCGTTCCAGTCCGCGCCGCCGGAGGCGGGCGGTACCGTTGACGACGCCCGGTTACCGTGCTGACCTCGGAGAACACCCATGCCCCACACCGGTCTCGATCCGCGCACACCCGTGATCGTCGGGGTGGGCCAGTTCGCCGAACGCCTCGACGAGCCGGGATACCAGCGGCTGTCGGCGGTGGACATCGCCGCGCGGGCGGCGCGTGCCGCGATCGGCGACACCGGTGCCGGCGAGCAGGCCGTCGTCGCGGCGATCGACACCATGGCGGGCGTCCGCCAGTTCGAGATCTCCAGCCCGATCGCCACGGCGCCGCTGGGCAGGTCCGACAACTACCCGCGCTCGGTCGCCCGGCGGATCGGCGCGGCGCCGGCGCGTGCCGTCCTGGAGGTCGTGGGCGGTCAGGGCCCGCAACATCTCGTCACGGAGTTCGCGGGGGCCATCGCCGACGGCAGGCACGAGGCCGTGCTGCTGTTCGGATCGGAGGCCATGTCCACCGCCCGGAAATTCGCCGGTGCCGAGGACGAACCGGATTTCACCGAACACGTCGAGGGCGACCTGGAGGATCGCGGCTACGGGATCGACGGCATGTCGACCCGTCAGCTGGTCGCGCACGGGCTGGCCGAACCGCCGGCGCAGTACGCGTTGTTCGACAACGCCAGGAGGGCGCGGCTCAAGCAGACCCGCGAGGAGTACGCGCAGGCGATGGGCGAGCTGTTCGCGCCGTTCACCAGGGTCGCCGCGGCCAATCCGTACGCCGCCACCCCGGTCGAGCGCACCGCGGCCGAACTGGTCACCCCGACCGCCACCAACCGCTTGGTCGTCGACCCGTACACCCGCTACGTCATGGCGAGGGAGAAGGTCAACCAGGGCGCGAGTGTGCTCATCATGTCGGTGGCGCTCGCGCGGCGTCTCGGCGTGCCCGAGCAGAAGTGGGTCTTCCTGCACGGGCACGCGGACCTGCGCGAGCGCGGGCTGATGGAGCGCCAGGATCTCAGCCGTGGCCCGGCCGCGGTGATGGCTGCCGAGCACGCACTGAAGGTCGCCGGCATCGGCCTGCCCGACGTGGCGACGTTCGACCTGTACAGCTGCTTCCCCAGCCCCGTTTTCATCGTCTCCGAAGGCCTGGGCCTCGACCCGGACGATCCCCGTGGGCTGACGGTGACCGGTGGGCTGCCGTTCTTCGGCGGCCCCGGCAACAACTACTCCATGCACGCCATCGCCGAGACGGTGCGGCGGATGCGGGCCGCTCCCGGGGCGTTCGGTTTCGTGGGCGCGAACGGTGGCTGCCTGAGCAAGTACTCCGCGGGGGTCTACTCCACGACGCCCGTCGAGTGGCGTCCGGGCTCCGATGCCGAACTCCAGCGCGAGATCGATTCGTGGCCCGCCGTGGACCAGGCGCGCCATCCCGGCGGCTGGGCCACCATCGAGACCTACACCGTCACGCGCGGTGCGGACGGGACACGCACGGGTCTGGTCATCGGGCGGCTGGAGGCCGACGGCCGGCGGTTCGTCGCCCGCACCGAACGAGGTGATGACGAAACGCTCGACCTGCTCACCGAGGGCGAGCCGGTCGGCGAACGGGTCCACGTCCGCTCCTCCGGCTCGGGCAACCGCGTCGCCGTGCGCCACAAGCGGCTCGTGCGGAAGCGCCCGGCTTTGCGCGCCGAGTACGACCATGTGCGCGTGCACCGCGACGGGCACCGGCTCGACGTCACGATCACGAGGCCGGGCGCGAACGAAAGCCTGCGCCCGGAAGCCAACGCCGAACTCGACGAGATCTTCGACGCCTATTTCGCCGATCCGGGGCTGTGGGTGGCGATCGTGACCGGCGCGGGCGAGCGGGCGTTCGCCGCGGGCCACGAGCTGGGGCAGGTCGCCGGGTTCAGACCGGACTGGCTGCCGGTGACCGGCTACGCGGGCCTGACCAGCCGGGGCGAGCTGCCGAAGCCGGTCATCGCCGCGGTCGAGGGCGACGCGCTGGGCGCCGGGTTCGACATCGCGCTGGCCTGCCACTTCCTCGTCGCGGCCGAAACCGCGCGATTCGGGTATCCGGAGGTACGCGCCGGTCTCGTCCCCACGGGCGGACTGGCCCGGCTGCCTCGTACCCTGCCGCCGAACCTCGCCAACGAGGTACTCCTGGCGGGCCGCCGCCTTTCCGCCGCCGAGGCCCACGCGCACGGGCTGGTCAACAGGACCGCCGCGCCCGGCCGCGCGCTGGAGACCGCCCGGCAACTCGCCGACGACCTACTCCAGGCCTCCCCCACCGCGATCCGGATCTCACTGCGCCTGATGACCGAACCGGATCCCGAGTCAGCACCCGCACTGGACGACCTGATGACCACCGACGACGCGTTCGAGGGCGTGAACGCCCTGGCGCGGAACCGGAAGCCGCAGTGGCGCAACCGGTGAATCAGTGTTCCGGCGACAGCGGCCGCATGAACAGTCTCGCTAGAGCCGGTGCGCGCGGAAGAACTGCAGGATGACCGGCGTCGCGTCGATCACCGTCGGGGTGGCGGAATCGTTGTTCGGCCGCGTGCTCGGCCAGACGTGCCCGGCGCCCTCCACGCGGTAGTGCACGAGCGCGCAGCCCGGCCACCGCTGCACCACCACGCCCCGCACCGGTGAGTACGACACCGGCCGGCCGGCGCAGTGGTCACGTTCGGCCCAGGCCGCCAGCCAGTCCGGAATGGACGGTAGACCCTTGGCCGGGTTGCCGTCGTAGGGGATCGTGGTGTCGGCGGTACCGTGGAAGTCCAGCAGCGCCACCGTGCCCGCGGGATGGCAGGCGCCGGCCTGCGGGTAGAAGGCGCCGGAAACCGGGGCGAACGCCGCGATGCGCCCGGCCATCCGGCAGGCCAGCACACCGACGAAACCGCCGCCGTTGGACTTGCCGGCCGCGTAGATCCGCGCCGGATCCACGCACAGCCGGCTTTGCAGCGATGTGAGCAGGTCGCTGGTGAACAGCACGTCGTCCGCCGGGGCCGAGTAGGGCGCCCCGGTCCACGCCGATTTGCCATCGGTTCCGGTCAGCCCCTGCGGATACACCGCGATCACGTCCGAACCGGAGAACTCGGACAGCTGTTCCTGGTATTCGGCCGTGCGCCCGTGCCCGTGGAAGGACAGCACCAGCGGGTAGGCCCGGTGCGGGCTGGTAGCCCGCCGGGACGTGGATCCGGTACTCGCGGTCCACCCCGCCCGAACTCACGTGCGCGACCGTCGTCGTGCCGGCGGCGGGTGCCGCCCGCCCGCATCCCGTCGTCGGCACCGGATGGTCGATCACCCCCGGCGCGGCGGCGGCCGGTGCCGTGACCAGCACCGGCAAACCCAGTGCCACGGCGAGCGCGACGGCCCCGCGGCGGAAACGTCCAGACATCCGATCCTCCTCGATCGACGGGCAGCGCGACCATGATCACACCGCCCGCCGCGAGGCCGGACGTTTCGTTCATAAAGTCAACGACGTCTCACCCTTTCGACCGGTACTCGCGTAGCAGGCCGCGGCTGATGATCGTTTTCTGGATTTCGCTGGTGCCTTCGCCGATGAGCAGGAACGGGGCCTCCCGCATCAGGCGTTCGATCTCGTACTCCTTGGAGTAGCCGTAGCCGCCGTGGATACGGAACGCCTCCTGGGTGACCTCGGCGCAGTACTCGCTGGCGATCAGCTTGGCCATCCCCGCCGCGACGTCGTTACGGTCCCCGGTGTCCTTCAACCGGGCCGCGTTGACCATCATCAAATGCGCCGCCTCGACCTTGGTGGCCATCTCCGCCAGCTTGAACGCGATCGCCTGATGCTCCGCGATGGCCTTGCCGAACGTCTTACGCTGCTGGGCGTACTCGATCGCCAACTCGAACGCCCGGATCGCGATCCCGCACGCCCGCGCCGACACGTTCACCCGGCCGACCTCGATACCATCCATCATGAACGCGAACCCCCGCCCCGGGGCCGCACCCAGCACCTTGTCCGCCCCGATACGGAACCCGTCGAACACCGCCTCGGTGGTGTCCACGCCCTTGTACCCCATCTTGTCGATCTTGCCCGGGATCGTCAGCCCCGGCAGCACCTCGCCATAACCCTCGGGCTTCTCCACCAGGAACGTCGTCAGATTCTGATGCGCCTTCTCCGCACCCTCATCGGTCTTGACCAGTAACGCGATCAGATTCGACGTGCCCCCGTTGGTCAACCACATCTTCGCGCCATCGATGACGTAGTCGTCACCGTCACGCTTGGCGCGGGTCTTGATCGCCGCCACATCCGAACCCAGATCGGGCTCCGACATCGAGAACGAACCCCGGATCTCCCCGGTCGCCATCCTGGGCAGGTAGTACCGCTTCTGCTCCGGCGTCCCATGCCGGGAAATCATGTGCGCCACGATGAAATGCGTGTTGATCACACCAGACACCGACATCCAGCCGCGCGCGATCTCCTCCACCACCAGCGCATACGTCAGCAGCGACTCACCAAGACCGCCATACTCCTCCGGGATCGTGATCCCGAACAGGCCCATCTCCTTCATACCCTCGACGATCTGCGCCGGATACGAGTCGGAATGCTCCAACTCCTGGGCATGCGGAATGATCTCCTTGTCCACAAACGAACGCACGGTGGACAAGATCTCGGCCTGCACCTCGGTCAAACCCAGAGTCCGCGGCATTCACGCCTTCCTTTCCAACTCTTCCGCCGCTACGTGGCCGACGGTGCCCTCGGCGATATCCTCGAGGCTGCGCTGCCGCGTCTCCGGTGCCAGCACGATCACCGCGATCGCCCCGACGAGGCAGACGCCCAGCACACCCAGGAACACCCCCTGCACGCCGACGCTTCCGTAGATGGAGCTGACCAGGAACGGCGTGACGATCACGCTGCCCCGCGCGAACGCGTTGGCCAGCGACGAGCCCTGCAGGCGAAGCTCGGTCGGGAACAGTTCGGGAATGTAGCTGGCGATCTGCACCGAGATCGCGAAGCTCGCCAGGAACACCCAGATGATGCCGGCCACGATCAGCTCAGCGGTCGAGGACGAGTAGCCGTACCACATGCCGACCCCGCCCATCAGCACGAACAGGGCGGCGTTGACCCACTTGCGGCCGAGCCGGTCGCCGACGAGCCCGCCGATCAGGCAGCCCGGCACCGCGCCCAGTTGCATCAGCACTGTGATACCGAGGCTCTTCTGCACCGACAGGCCCTGCCCTACGAGATAGGTCGGCACCCACGACTGGAACGTGTAGAACGCGATCTGGTTGCACACCGCGATCAGGATGCAGGCGGCGGTGATGCGGCCCAGCGGTTTGCGGAACAGGGCGCGAAAGTCCGGCCGCTCGGTCTTGCCCGCCGGGGCCGGGAAGGACTCCGGCTGTTCGGGCATGTCCGGGTTGTACCGCCGGGCGATCCGGTAGGCCTCCTCGTGGCGGCCGCGCGATTCGAGCCAGCGCGGTGATTCGTCGAGGAACTTCATCTGCAGCAGCCAGATCAGTACCGCGGGCACACCGCACACGATGAACATCGCGCGCCACCCGAGCGACGGAATCACCAGCAGCCCGGCGATCGCGGACGCGGGCAGCGCCAGGTTCACGATCATCGCGAGCACGCCAGCCCAGGACGCGCGCCGCCGGCTGGGCACGAACTCGTTCCAGGTGCCGTATCCGGTGATCAGGACCGCGCCGAGGCCGAGCCCGGTCGCCACCCGCAGTGCGACGATCAGCCCGTGGCTGGGTGCGAAACTGGTGACCAGTGTCGCCGCGCTGTAGAGCGCCAGCGCGTACAGATACGTGGACCGCCGGCCGAACCGGTCGCCGAGATACCCGGCGATCAGGGTCCCGACCAGCAGGCCGAACGACGTCGCGGACAGGAACGTGGCGTTCTCGCCCACGGTGGAGAACTTCGCGGCGAGCATCGCCGCCAGAACCGAACCCGACAGGTAGATGTCGAAGGCATCGAAGAAACCGCCGCCTCCGAGCAGCGCGAGCTGCTTGAGATGCGGGCGGCGCACGCGCGCCTGGTCCAGATAACGTCCTACGACGGATGGAGCACGCTGCACATCGGACATGGGAACAAACCTCCGCTCGACGGTGAGACAGGGTGTGGCTTTTTCAGTTGTTTTCGGTGACGCAGACCAGCGCGTCGAGCGCGGTCGCGCCCTCGCCCCGGCCATAGACCCGCAGTGGGTTGACCTCCGCCTCCAGTACCGACGGCGCGGATTCGGCCAAAGTGGACAGTGCGACGATCGCCCTGGCGAGCGCGTCGGCATCGCCCTGACTGCCGCGGTAGCCGACGACCGGTGCCAGGCCCTTGACCTCGCGGATCATCTCGTGCGCGGTGACCAGGTCGACCGGCGCGAGCCGGAGACTCGAATCGCGGTACAGCTCGGCCATGACCCCGCCGGCCGCGACCATGATCAACGGTCCGGCCTCGGGACTGACCCGGTAGCCGACCAGGGCGTCCACTCCGGACGGTGCCATCTCGGTGACCAGCAGGCGATCCGCGGCGGGCCCGACCCGTTCTTCGATCTCGCGGGCCGCCGCGACCAGCTGCTCGTCCCCGGCCACGCCGAGCACGACGCCACCGGCGTCGGTCTTGTGCGCGATCGCCGCGGACAGCACCTTGACGGCGACCGGGTAGCGGATCCCGTCCGGCACCCGGCCCTGCGCGGCCTCCGCCGTCACGACCTCCACCGCCGGCTGTGCCGCGATGCCGACCTTGTCCAGCAGCCGGTAGGAGTCCAGCTCGTCCAGCACCCGCCGCTCGCCGTCGGTGCCCGGCCGGGTGCCGGGACCGATCCGCGCCGACGCCGGGCGGGTCGCAGCCGCGGTGATGGCCTCCACAATGGACTCCGGGGTGCGGAACGCGGGGACCCCGGCCTCCCCGAGCGCAGCCAGTGCCTTCGGCGCGTCGGGCACCGCGAACGCGGCGAGCGGGGTCGGCCCGTCCGCGCGCTCGATGACGGCGCGCACCGCGAGTTCGGGATGGAACCGCGCCGAGGAGCCGACGACCATCACGACCACGTCGAACTCGCCGCTGCGCTGCAACGCGTCCAGTGTGCCGCTGACGATCTCGTGCTTGGCGCCGGCCAGGGTCAGGTCCATCACGATGCTGTCGGTGATGGGCGCGCCCAGGTCCTGGATCCGCTTCCGCAGCGGTGCCGATGGGGCACGGACGTGGACCCCGCGCAGGCCGAGCTGGTCGACGATGAGCGCCGCACCGCCGCCGGTGGTGGTGAGCACCCCGACGCGGAAGTCCGCGGCACCCTTGCCCGGTGCGACGCGTTCCAGCAGCGCGGGGGCCTCGATCAGCGCCTCCAGGTTGTCGACCCGGCTGATCGCGGCGGCCCGGAAGAACGCGTCGGCCTCCTCGTCGGAACCGGCCAGCGCCCCGGTGTGCGACACCGACAGCTGCGCGCCCTGCGCCGAACGGCCGAGCTTGTACACCACGACCGGTTTGCCACGCTCGGCGGCCGCGCTCGCGAACCGGGCGAGCTGGTCGCTGTGCTGCAGCGATTCCATGAACAGCGCGTAGGAACCGATCCCGTCGTCGTCCACGGTGGACAGGCAGATCTCGCCGAGGCTGAGATCCGCCTCGCCGCCGGTGGACACCAGTCCCGCGAACGAGATTCCGCGTTCCTTGCCGCGCGAGACCAGTGCGCCGATCACGCTGCCCGAATGGGACGCGACGAAAACCCGGCCCGGTGCCAGGTCGGCTTCGGCGAAGGCCGCGTTGGCGGTCAGCAGCATCCCGCTGCGCGGATTGATCGCGCCGAGGCTACTCGGACCCAGAATCCGGGTGGACCCCGCGGCGGCGCGCAGCCGCGCCTCCCGCTCCCGGCCTTCCTCGCCTTCCTCACCGAAACCACTCGCGAGCACGGTCGCGACTGGGACGCCGAGCCTGCCGCACTCCGCGACCGTCTCGATGGCCGCTTCCGTGCTCGTCATCACGTACACGTGGTCGGGCACCTCGGGCAGCTCGGCCAGCGACGGCCAGCACCGTTCCCCACCCACGGTGTCGCGGCGCGGGTTCACCGGGTAGACGCGTCCCTGAAATCCCGCGGCACGCAGGTACCGCAACGGCCGCGAGTTCGTCTTGGCGGGATCGTCGGAGGCGCCGACGAGCGCGACGCTCCCGGGCCACATGAGCGCCGCCGGCGCGTTTCGTTCCGTCATCGCTGGATGACCCCTTCGTCCACGAGTGCTCCGATTTCCTTGTGTGACAGCCCGAGTTCGCCCGCGAGCACCTCGTGGGTGTGGGCACCGAGCACCGGCGCGGGCACGATCTCCTCCACTGTGGAGCCCGGCCAGCGCACGGCACCGCGGGCGGCGAGCACCGGCCCGATACCCGGCTGGTCGATCTCGCCGAGCAGCGCCTCCCCGGGTTCGCGGGCGAGACCGCTCAGCGACCGGTAGGGCTGCCACAGCACGCGGGTGCCGTCGAACGTCTTCGCGACCGTCTCCAGGTCACGTTCGGCGAACCAGCGCGCCAGTTCCGCGGCGATCTCCTCCCGCAGGCGGTACCGGTTCTCCTCGACGTCGAGGTCGAGCCCGGAAGTGGTGGCCAGCCGCGCCATCGCCTCGGTCGTGCCGGTCGCCTCCCGCAGCGCCCGCCACTGGCGGCCGGTCATCGCGACGACCATCACGTACTCGCCGTCGGCCGTGCGCAGCGCGGTGCCGAAGCTGCCGTAGATGTGGTTGCCCTGTTTGGGCCGGTCCACGTTCTTCAGCTGTGCCTCACCGAGCCAGCCAAGGTCGGCGACCGCGCCGAGGGCCACATCGGACAGTGCGATCTCGGCGTAAACGCCCTCACCGGTCGTGGCCCGGTGCAGCAGCCCGGCCAGCACGGCGTTGGCGGCATGCGCGCCGGTGAGCAGGTCCCACGCGGGAAGCTGGTGGTTCACCGGCCCGTCCTCCCCCGCCGGCCCGGTCACCGACGGCACGCCTGCCGCGGCGTTGGCCGTGTAGTCCAGCGCCGGGGCCCCGTCGGGACGGCCCTGCACGCGGACGTGCACGAGATCGGGCCGCCGCGCGGTGAGCCGGTCGTGCGCGAGCCAGTCCCAGCCGACGGTGTTGTCCAGCAGCGTGCCGCGTTCGGCGACGAGGGCGGTCACGAGTTCCTGCCCCCGTGGCGAGCGCAGGTCGACGATGACCGAGCGCTTGCCCTTGTTGAGCCCGGTCCAGTAGAGGCTGCCGCCGTTGGGCGCCACCGGCCAGCGGTGGTGATCGCTGGCGCCGCCGAGTGGGTCGACCCGCACCACGTCGGCGCCGAGCCGGGCCAGCGCGAGCGCGCCCGACGGGGCGGCGACGTAGGTCGCTACCTCGACGATTCGCTGTCCCCGCAACGGTTTCATATGCCCAGCCTGGGCAGGAACGACAGGTCCTTCAGCTCACGGATCGCCTCGATCGCCGCACCGGCCCCGGCCTCGCCGAGCACCGACGTGCACAGCCGCCGGAACTTCGCTTCGAGCGCCTCGTCGGAGACCGGGTTGTCCGGTTCGCCGTACGGCTGGGCCACGCGCAGGGCGGCCGGCTCCCGGCCTTCCGCGAACACCGTGACCAGTGACGGGCGCTCCTTCGGGTACACGGCGTCGGCCGCCGGGTCGGCGTTCACCTCGACCTTCGCGGCCAGCGCGCGCACGTCGGGCCGGGCGCGGGTCTCATCGCCGAATTCGGCCAGTCCGACCTCGCCGCACAGCAGCGCGACCGCGAGGGCGTACGGGATGCTCATCTGCGCGGCGAGGAAGCTGTCCACTGTGGACGCGTTGTGGTGGGAGGCGACGGTGTAGGTGCCGACGGTGATGCGCGTGATCCCGTCGAGGCCGTGCTCCCGCAGGCGCAGCGCGGCGTCGATCGGCCCATGCAGGTGGCGGCAGCACGGATAGGGCTTGACGTAGGTGCGCAGCATCGCCCACTGCGTGCCGAGCCCACCGGTGAGCACGTCCGGGTCGTAGTCGCCGTGTGCGAACGCTTCGAAGTAGCCCTTCGTGCCTTCGAGGACGCCGGCAGGGCCGGTGAGCCCGCGTGCCGCCAGCTCGGCGCTGGCGACCGCGTCCCGTGCGGCCTTGCCCGCGTGCAGGCGTTTGACCTCGGCGTCCTGGCCGAGGAAGGCGAACAGGCCGCCGGCGTGCGACGCGGCGATGCCCAGCGCGTGCTCGGTCACCCTCGCGTCCAGGCCCAGCACGGTCGACACTCCCGCGGCTCCCGCGACGACGCCCGCGAGCGGGGTGTTGTGGAACCCGTTGCGCCAGGTGGCCGGATGACCGGACGCGGCCAGGCGGCAGGTCAGTTCGAGCGCGACCGCGGCTCCGGCGAGCAGCCGCTCCGGCGAGGCGCCGTGCCGCTCGGCCGCCGCGATCACCGCCGGAAAGGCCACCGCGCTGGGATGCACGCTGCCCGGTGTGTAGCCGTCGTCGACCTCCAGGCTGTGCGCGGCGGTGCCGTTGACCAGCGCCGCACCCTCGGCCGTCAGCGGCCCGAAGCCGACCGCGGTGGCGTCGCCACCCGCGTGGGCCACGGCCGCGTATCCGGCGACCAGCTTGGCGGTCGGATAGCGGGACGCGGCGACGACACCGCCGAGGTAGTCCAGCAGCAGCCGCTTGACGTGCGCGACCACCTCCGGGGGCAGCGGCTCCTCGCGCAGCCGCGCGGCGAACTCCGTGACCGCGGCGGTCAGCATCAGCGCACCTCCGCGACCGGGCGGCGCTGGCTGAACCGCTCGCCGAAGACGTCCTGCGCGATCGTGTTGCGCAGGATCTCCACCGAGCCGCCCGCGATCATCCAGCCGCGGATGCGGCGCACGAAGTACTCCATCGGCAGATCGGTCGAGTAGCCGGACGCGCCGAAGGCCTGCAGTGCGTCGTTGGCGACGGCGAAGGCGACCTCGTTGGTGTGTGCCTTGGCGATCGCGGCCTCGACCGGGTCCGGCGTCTCGCCCTCGGCGCCCGCCACCGCGCGGTAGATCAGCATCTTCGCCGAGTCGAGCTTGATCCGCATGTCCGCGAACTTCCACTGCAGGCCCTGGAACTCCATCAGCGGCCTGCCGAACTGCTTGCGCTGCTTGACATGCTCGACCGCCCGCTCGAACGCCGTCTCGGCCAGGGCCAGCGCGCGGGAGGCGTTGCCGAGCCGCTCCACGCCGAAGATCGACAGCATCTTCTTGACCGCCCCGGAATCGGCCAGCACGTAGTCGCGGGGCACGCGGCACTCGTCGAAGTTGAGCGTGCAGTGCGCTTCGCCGGACATGTACCGCTCGGGCCTGCCGCGGCTGAAGCCGGGCGCGTCGACGGGGACGACGACCGCGCCGATGTCGCGGGTCTTCGGGCCGAACCGGCACCACACCACGGAATGGGTGATCTCCGGGCCGTGCGAGTTCCAGCACTTCTGTCCATTGAGGACGACCGAATCGCCGTCGTAGCGGGCCGTGGTGCGCATGTCCGTCAGCGCCGACCCGGCTTCGGGTTCGCTCATGCCGGCGCTGACCAGGCCCTCGCCGCGCAGCAGCTTGGCGAGCACCTCCTGCTTGACCCGGGGCGTGCCGAAGTTCGCGATCTGCCGGATGGCACCGAAGTTGCTGGCCTGCACGGCGTCGCCGCTGTGCGGGCAGACCTTCGTCACGGCCTGCATGACCAGCACCGCCTCCAGTAGCGAGGCACCCTGGCCGCCGTCGGCCTCGGGGATGGTCAGGCCGGTGAACCCGTTGTCGGCCAGGGTTTTGAGGCTGTCCCAGGCGAAGCTGTCGCGGGTGAAGGCGCGGCCGGCGAACTCGCGCCGGGCCAGCGTCGTCACCGAGTCGCGCAGGGCTTGCTGTTCGGGGGTGAGCGAGAAATCCATCAACTCTCCTGTGTGTCGATCGTGGACAGTGCGGCGCGAAGCTCGCCGGCGCCGAGCCCGGCGAGTCCGGTGGCGAGCTTCGAAACCGCCGCGGGATCCGGTACGCAGGCGGCGATCTTGGCCTCGACCTGCTCGATGGTCAGCGGATGCGCCGGTGAGCCCGGCATCTCCGCGTGCCGGCGCATCGTGGTGCCGTCGACGTAGCGCAGGTCGACTTCGGCGGGCGCCATGCCGACCTGGGCGGGAAGGTCCTGCTCGACGTGGATCCGCGCGGCGAGCCGCTCGATCTCCGGATCGGTCAGCACTGGCTCACGCAGGCTGCTCAGGTCGACCCGGCCCTCGCGCAGCGCGGCGGCGACCAGCCAGGGAATCGAGAACTGTACGTCGGCGACCGGCTGCCCGCGCCACTGGAACGGCCGCGCCACCAGCGCGTAGGCCTGCCCGGCAGGCACGTGCACGACGGCGGTGTCCAGGCCCTCGGCGCGGGCGCCGAGCACGGCGTCGATCGCGGCGTGAGTGTAGCGGCAGGCGGGATAGGGCTTGAGCGAAAGCTGAGCGATTTCCCAGCCGGGCGCCCGGATTCCGGCGAACGCGGCGGCACTGTCGCCGTCCTCGCGCAGCGCCAGGATCCCGTAGTCCCCGTCGAGCCAGCTCATCGGACCGCGCACTCCGCGGTTGGCCAGCAGCGCGGCCGACACCCCGGCCTGCACGGCGAGCGAGGGCTGCAGCCGTTTGGCCGGTGAACCCTCGGCGACCACCTGCCGGGTCATCGCCGAACCCGTCGCGGGCAGCGCGAGCCCGAGTGCGCTGGTGAAACGTTCCTCGTCCAGACCCAGCGTGCGGGCCGCCGCAGCGGCCGCGCCGAGTGCGCCCAGCGCGGCGGTGCGGATCATTCCGCGCTGCCCGCCGATCGCGGCGGCGACGCGGGCGAGCACCTGCACCCCGGCAACCACCCCGGCGGCGGCGTCGGCGCCGGAGCGGCCGTGCGCCAGCGCCACTGCCAGCGCCGACGGCAGTGCGACACAGCTCGTGTGCACCACCGCCGAATCGTGGGTGTCATCGAAGTCCCAGGCGTGGATGAGCGCCGCCAGTGCCGCGGCCGCGGCGGGCGCGGGCAGGCTCGCCCTCGTCCACGGCAGCCGGACCGCTCCGGTACCCAGGTCGTTTTCCCAGCAGGACAACGCGTCCGCCACCCCGGGTGCGGTGCGGCCCGCACCCGCTATGCCCAGTGCGTCGGCGATCAGGACCGCGAGCGCCGTGCGCTCACGATCGGACAGATCGGCCTCTCCTGCCATGCTCAGCGCCGCCACCCAGTCGCGGCCCGGCTCGCCCATGCGGTTCCCTCCTGCTTCCTCGCGGGATCACCGGGAGGTGACAGTACACAATTTATAAAATGCCGTCTATGCAATACGATGATCTGGTCAACGAAGATTGGAGGACGCAATGAGCTCCACAGTGGGCGTGCTCGGCGCGGGGATCATGGGCCGCGGCATCGCGCAGGTCTTCGCCGCGGCCGGGCACGCGGTGGTCCTGTGCGACGTCGACCAGGCGACCGCGGAGCGCGGGCACGCCACGATCCGCGCCGGCCTGGAACGCGCGGCACGTAAGGGCGGCGGCCCCGGCCTCGACCTGCTCGAACGCATCGAACCGGCGGGCGAGGTGAGCGCCTTCACCGGCGCGGGCCTGGTCATCGAGGCCGTACCGGAGGACCTGGACCTCAAGCACCGGATGCTGACCGATGTCGCGGCGGTGACCGGCCGGGACACCGTGCTGGCGAGCAACACCTCGGCGCTGCCGATCACCGCCATCGCCGCCGGTGTGCCCGGCCCGGAGCGGGTCATCGGGCTGCACTTCTTCAACCCCGTGCACCGGATGGACCTGGTCGAGATGGTGTGCGGCCTGCAGACCGCGCCCGCGACCGAGACCTTGGCGCGTGAGCTGTGCGAGTCCGCGGGCAAGGTCGTGGTCCGCGTGTCGGACCGGCCGGGTTTCGTCACCAGCCGGGTCAACGTGCTCATCGGCAACGAGGCCTTCCACATGCTCTCCGAAGGAGTCGCCGGCGCCGAGGAGATCGACACCGCGCTCAAGCACGGCCTCAACCACCCGATGGGCCCGTTCGAACTGATCGACCTGGTGGGTCTGGACACCCGGCTGTCGGTGCTGCGCGGCCTGCACGAGTCGCTTGGCGACCGCTTCCGGCCCGATCCCCTGCTGGTCAGCCTTGTGCAGGCGGGCAGGCTCGGCCGCAAGACCGGGCATGGCGTGTACCGCTACGACGAGAACGGCAAGCGCGTGCCGGGTTCGGGGGATCTGCGATGACCGTGCGCACCGAGTTGTCCGGGCATGCCGCCACGATCTGGCTCGATCGCCCGGCGAAGCTCAACGCGCTCGACCTGGAGATGAGCGCGGGTATTCAGCGGGCGCTGGACGAGTTCGCCGATGCCGAGCGGCCGCTGGTGATCCGCAGCGCGGTGCCCGGCACCTTCGTCTCCGGTGCCGACCTGACCGAACTCGCCCGGCGCACCCGGCGGGAGGCGCTCCAGCGGGTCAACCACCGCCTGTTCACCGCGATCGAGGAGTACCCGTGGCCCAGCATCGCGCTGGTCGGCGGGCACGCCCTTGGCGGCGGCTGCGAACTGGCGCTCGCCTGTGACTTCCGGTTGTCCTCGGAGTCGGCCACCTGGGGCCTGCCCGAGGTCCGGCTCGGCATCATCCCGTCCGCGGGCGGGCTGGTGCGGCTGCCCAGAATCGTCGGCGCTTCCGCCGCGAAACGCCTGATCCTGACCGGTAAGCGGATCGGCGCGGCCGAAGCGCTCGCGATCGGTCTCGTCGACGAGGTCTCCGACGATCTCGACGCCGCGCTGGAGCGGCTGCTGGGCGAGCTCGGCAAGGCGTCGATGACCGCGGCCCGCTACGCGAAGGAGGCGATGTCCGCACCGGGCGATCACCGCAGGACCGCCGACGCCGCATTGCAGGCGCTGTGCTTCGAGAGCGATGAGGCGCGCCGCCGACTGAGCGGGGCGGTTCGTCGGTAGTCTGTAATCTACAAAATGCGAAGGGGAGGGTGGTTCCGGAGATGGCCGACAACATTCCGGCCCCGCCGCTGAGCCGCACCGACTACGTCGTGTCGCGGCTGAAGCAGGACGTGGCGGACGGCACGCTCCGGCCGGGGCAGGCGCTGCGGCAGGTCCAGATCGCGCAGCGGTACGGGGTCAGTGTGACGCCCGTGCGCGAAGCGCTGCGGATCCTCGAGGCCGACGGCACCATCACCTACTCCCCGCATCGCGGCGCGACGGTCAAGGACGTCGATCCGGAAACGGCGACGGACCTGTACCGGCTGCGGGCCGCCGTGGAAGGCCTCGCGACGGAGATCGCGGTCGAGCGCATGACGCCGGAACGGCTGGAGGCCATCGAAGCGGCGCACCAGGCGCTGCGTACCGCGCAGGCCGACGATGCGCCCGCCGCGGAACTGTCCAAACTCAACAAGGCGCTGCACTACACGATCTACCAGGGTGGCGCGCCCATGCTGCTCGACCACATCTCGACCCTGTGGTCGCGTTTTCCCACCAGCGTCACGATCTGGGACACCGCGCCGAATGTGTCCGCTTTGGACGATGACCATGCCGGGATTCTCGACGCCATCCGCGCCGGCGACGCCGAGCGCGCGGGTGCGCTGATGTCCGCGCACGTCCGGCACGCCGGGCGGCTGCGCGCCGGCACCTACTGACACTTCTTTTCCCCACAGGAGCACGACCATGCAGCTTCGCCCTGCCCTCATTTGCTCTCCCCTTCGCACCCCGGTCGGCCGGTTCGGCGGTGTGTTCGCCCGCGTGAGCGCCGCCGATCTCGCCTCGACGGTGCTGCGTGCCCTGCTGGACCGCACGGGCCTGGACCCGGCCGCGGTCGACGACGTGGTGCTGGGACAGGCGTATCCGACCTCGGAGGCGCCCGCGCTCGGCCGGGTCGTCGCGCTGGACGGCGGGCTGGGCCTGCGCACCGGTGGCCTTCAGCTCGACCGGCGCTGCGGGTCCGGTCTGCAGGCGGTACTCCAGGCGGCGATGCAGGTGCAGACCGGAATCAGCGATCTCGTGATCGCCGGAGGCGCCGAGAACATGAGCGACGCCCCGTTCTACGCCACCGGAATGCGCTGGGGTGTCAAGGGTTCCGGCGTCACGCTGCACGATTCGCTCGCGCGCGGCCGGGTGACCGCGGGCGGCCGGAACCATCCGGTAGCCGGCGGGATGCTGGAAACCGCCGAGAACCTCCAGCGCGAGTACGGGATCGACCGGGAAGAGCAGGACGCGTTCGCGTTGCGGTCACAGCAGCGGGCCGCCGCGGCGCAGGCGGCGGGTGTGTTCGACGAGGAGATCGTGCCGGTGACGGTGCGCTCCCGCCGGGGCGAGCAGGCCGTCACGGTCGACGAGCACCCGCGCCCGGACACGACGGCGGAGGCGCTGGCGAAGCTCACGCCGGTGCTGGGTCCGGAAGGGACGGTCACCGCGGGCAACTCCAGCGGGCAGAACGACGGTGCCGCGCTGTGCGTCGTCTGCACGCCCGAGATGGCCAAGGCGCAGGGCCTGACTCCCCTGGTCCGGCTGGTGACGTGGGCGGTGTCCGGGGTGGCGCCGGAGACGATGGGCATCGGCCCGGTGCCCGCGACGGCGACCGTGTTGCGGCGCGCGGGTCTGGACCTCGCCGACGTGGATCTCATCGAGATCAACGAGGCGTTCGCCGTGCAGGTGCTGGCGTGCCTGCGGGAATGGAAACTCAGCGACGAGCTGGACCGCGTGAACGTGCACGGTTCGGGCATCTCGCTCGGCCACCCCGTTGGCGCCACCGGCGGCCGGATCCTGGCGACACTGAGCCGCGAGATGACCCGCCGCGGCGCCCGCTACGGCCTGGAGACGATGTGCATCGGCGGCGGCCAGGGCATCGCGGCGCTGTTCGAGCTGGCGTCCTAGCCATCCGCGCCGACCAGCGAGCGCAGTTGCGAGAAGTCGGGCTCCGGCCCGCTGATCAGCGCGTCGCTGAACTTCACGGCCTGCTCGGGGGCGATGCCCGCGCGCAGGCAGTTGTCGCGGAACTTGCCCGTCACGCGCTCGGCGTCCCAGGGGCGCCGAGCGCTGCCGTCGACGTCCTCGACGTGCGCGGTGCGGCTCGTTCCGTCCGTCAGCTCCACCTCGATCGCCGCGGGGAACACCGCCGGGTAGCCCGAGTCCGGCCACGGTTCCCGGTCGACCCGGGCCGCCATCGCCAGCACGGCGGGATCAGGCTCGCCGTCGAAATCGGTCAGCGCCACCGCGCCGCGCACCGCCTGCAGGGCTACCACGTAGGGCAGGCTCCACCGCGCCTCGTCGGCACGCGCCGGCGCCTGTTTGCGCGCCCACGGCTCGGCGATGATCTGTTCCTGGCCTTCCGGTACCCGGCAGACGATCCGCCGGATCCACTCCACGGGAACATCGACGGCGGCGATCGCTTCGGCGAACGGGTGCAGGAAATGGCAGCACGGCAGCGCCTTGAACGCCGCGTCGGCCAGGTACCACCGGGAACCGAGGTCGCCGGACAGCTCCGCCAGCCGGTCCGCCGCGCCGGGATCCCTGGCGTACAGCCCGAACAGGCCACGTTCACCTTCGAAGACGTCGCGGGCGCCGGTGATCCCGCCGCCGGCGAGCGCGACCGCCGAGATCGCGGCCTGCGCGCCGATGCCCGCCTGCGCCGCCTTGCTCGTGGCACCGCGGGCCAGGAAGGTGAAGTTGCCCGCCGAGAAACTGGCCGCGACACCCACGGCGTCGAGCAGCGCGTCCCGATCGAAGCCGTGCAGCAGGCCCACCGCCACCGCTCCGGCGATCGGGCCCGCCACGGACGTTCCCTGGAAACCCGTGCGCTGGAAACCACTCGGCGCGGCCAGCCCGAGCCGGACCAGCACCTCCCAGCCCGCCACGAAACTCCGCACCACCCCGGCACCGGAACAGCCACGGGCCTCGGCGGCGGCGAGCACCGCCGGGGCCAGGACGCTGCTGCCGTGCATGACGGAACCGGTGTGCGTGTCGTCGTACTCCAGCGAGTGCACGAGCGTGCCGTTGACCAGCGCCGCCTCCGCCGCCTGCGCCCCCGTCCCGGTGCCCAGGACCGTGCACGGCCCGTCCGCGCGGCGCGCGGACGCGAGCGTGCGGGCGGGCCCGAGCCGTGCGGCCACGACGGCGACCCCGACGGCGTCCAGCAGATGCAGGCGCGCGATCCGGTCGATCTCGTCCGGCACCGTCTCCGGCAGCGCCCGGACTCCGTCGACGAGCCGTTCGGCGGCCGTCACCGAGTGCCCGCCAGCAGTTCGTCCAGCACCGTGCCCAGTTTCCGGCCGAGGTCGAGCGCCCGCGCCGGATCGGTCAGCGCCCGCACGCGACCGGCGAATCCGGGCCGCGACTCGCCGGTGAGCGCGGCGTACTTGGCCAGCAGCTGGTCACGCGAGAGCGGCCGGTCCGGCCCGCCCGCGGCCGACAGCACGGTCTCCTCCAGCACCCGGCCGTCCTCCAGCGTCACCCGCATCCGCGACGGGCGGTCATGCGGCGGAGGAGGCGGATCCTGCCACTCCTCGATGGTGACGAGGCTCCGCAGCCGGGCGACGGCAGGATCGGCCAGCGACGGGGCAGCGAAAGCCGCGGCGGAGGTGTCGCGTGTGGACAGTACGGTCGCGACCGCGTGCGGCAACGAGAACCGCCCGGCGAGGCTGGTTTCCGGTGCGGCGTTGCGTAGCGCGGCGGCGAGCGGATGCGCGCGCACGGCGATCTCCGCGATCGACGCGGGCTCGGCCTCCCGCGCGATCGTGGCCGCCGCTTCGACGCTCGAATGCAGATACTGGCAGCACGCGTAGGGCTTCTGGTAGCCGTCTTCCACGGCGTACCGCTCCCCCAGCCCGGCGGTCAGCTCGTGCGGCCGGGCCGTGGCGCCGCCGACCCGTCCGAACACCTCGTCCAGCACGGCCGGGCTCGCGGTCAGGCCCGCGTCGGCGACCTCGGCGGCGAGGAAACCGAGCTGCGCGCCGGCCCCGGCCCACGCGTTGCGCACGGTGGCGCCTTCGGTCGCGTGCCCGAACGGGCCGGTGAGCGACATCGACGCGGCGCCGAGCACCGTCTGCGCGAACCGGTCCGCGGGCAACCGGCGCGCGGACGCGATCGCCGCGGCCGCCCCGATCGGCGAGAGTGTCGCATGGGGATGCAGCACCAGCGGCAGCGGTGGCCGGTAGGCGCGGGCGATGCGTGTGACGACTTCGTAGCCGACCACCAGCGCGCCGAGCAGATCGCCCAGGGTCGCACCCTCCGCCTCGGTTTCGGCGAGCGCGACGGGCAGTGTGTACAGCGAACCGTGGCAGGTCGCCGGGCGGTAGCCGCCGTCGAGTTCGGTCCAGTTCGCGGCGACCGCGTTGGCGAGTGCGGCGGCGCGGCGTCCGGCGCGTTTCCCGGATATCCCGACCACGGTGGACTCACCCGGCCCGGCCGCGCGCTCCGACACGGCCCGGACCTCGGGCTCGGCGTGCGCGGCGATCATGGCCGCGAGATCGTCGCAGACGATGGTCAGGGCGGTGCGCAGAACGTCATCGGGCAGCGCGGCGGTTTCCTGGCGCGCCGCCCAGTCGAGCAGGTCGTGAATCTCAGGCATCCGTGACCTCCATGGGCGCGGGCACGCGGGTCGCGGCGGTGTGCTTGCGGTGCGCGAGTGCCGCACAGCCGGCCGCGAGCAGGGACAGCGCGACCACATACCACGCCATCGCGGTGTTGCTGCCGGTCAGGCTGTAGAGCCAGGTGGCGAGAAACGGCGCCGTGCCACCGACGATCGTGGTCGGCAGGGCGTAGCTCAGCGACGCGCCGGTGTAGCGCGTCCTGGCGGGGAAGAGTTCACTGTAGACAGCGGGCTGCGGCGCGTACGCGGCGGACTGCACCACGGCGAGTCCGAGGATCATGCCGAGCAGGATGACCCATGACTTCCCGGTGCCGATCATGGCGAAGTAGGGGAAGGCGAAAGCCGCGGCCGCCAGCGCCGCCACCGCGACCTGCCGCCGCAGCCCCACCTTGTCCGACAGCCAGCCGAACAGCGGGATCGACACGAGATAGCACACCGACACGATGGTGAGATGGTTGATCGTCTCGCCCTTGGGCACCCCGAGGGTGCCGGTGACGTAGGCCAGGGTGTAGGTGGCCACGGTGTAGTACAGCGCGTTGTTGGCCGCGCCGAGGCCGGCGCCGATCAGCACCGAACGCCAGTCCTCACGCAGCACCCGCACCACGGGCATGGCCGCGACGCCTTCGGTCTGCGCTGTTTCGGCGAAGTCCCGTGATTCGGCGAGGCCGCGCCGGATCGCCAGGCCGACCGCGACGATGATCACGCTGCACAGGAACGGGATCCGCCAGCCCCAGACGTCGAACGCGTCACCGCTGATCGCCGAGGCGGCCGCGATGACGAGGCTGGCCAGCAGCAGGCCGGCGGGTGAGCCGATCTGTGTCGAGGAACCGAACAGGCCGCGCCGGCGGGCCGGTGCGTTCTCCACCGACAGCAGTGCCGCGCCGCCCCATTCGCCCCCGAGCGCCACCCCCTGCGCGATCCGGCACACGACGAGCAGGATCGGCGCCCAGACGCCGATCGTGCCGTAGGAGGGGATGCATCCGATGAGGACGGTCGCGCCACCCATGATCAGCAGGGTGAGGATCAGTACCGTGCGCCTGCCGAGCCGGTCGCCGTAGTGTCCGAAGAGGATGCTGCCGAGCGGCCGGGCGCCGAATCCGACGGCGAAGGTCGCGAACGCCGCCAGCGTGCCGACGACGCCGTGCTGGGCCGGGAAGAACACCTTCCCGAAGACCAGCGACGCCGTGGTGCCGTAGATGAAGAAGTCGTACCACTCGAGGGTCGTGCCGACGAGGCTGCCGATCGCGGCCCGGCGCGACTGCCCGGTGCGCGCGGGAGGTGACGAGGACAACGATGTACTCCTGCTGTTTGGTCGGGTTCGTTCAGCCGAGGACCGCGGCGGCGTGGCGGCCGGCGAGCATGCCGAGGCCGAGCGCGGCGAGCAGCCCGTTGCCGGAGGAATAGCCCGAACCGCCCTCGCGGCCGCTGACCCCGGCCGCGACGCCCCCGGCGGCGTACACGCCCGGCACCGGGCCGTCCGGCCCGAGGACGCGGGCGTGCTCGTCCACGCGAACTCCGCCCTGCGTATGGAAAAGCGCGGGAATCGCGCGCACCGCGGCGTAGGGCCGGCGCAGCGGCCCCCAGCCCCATTCGGTGCGGCCCGCCGGATCCGGTGCCGACCCCTCGGCCGCGGCGCGCGCGATCTCCAGCGTCCGGGCCAGTTGCGTGCCGTCGACCCCGATGGCCGCGGCGAGGGCGTTCACATCCGCCGCTTCCTTCACACCACCCGCCGCGAGCAGATCGGCGAACTCCTCCTCGTGCGCGGCGACCGAGTCGCGGATTCTGGTGTCGAAGACGACGTGCACGGGCCCCGGCACACGCGACACCTCGGCCGCGAACCCCGAGTAGCCCACCGATTCGTCGCCGATGCGCGCTCCGTTTCCGTCGATGAGGATCCCGCCGTGCTCGACAGTGGTCCACGAGGTGATCGAGCCGTGCGGGCTCGCCACCGCCGCGTAGCCCTGGAACGCGGACTCGTTGGCCATCGTCGCGCCGAGATCGAGCAGCCATCGCACCGCCTCGCCCGTGCTGCCGTGCGCACCGAGGTACTCCAGGCCCGAGGCCTGTGGGGCGAAGCGGGCGATCATCTCCGGGTCGGCGCCGAAGCCGTTGGCCGCCAGCACGACCGCGTGACTGCGCAACGTGTAGGTGCCGGAACGGTTGCCGGACACGACCACGCCCCGGACCGCGCCGTTCTCGACCAGCAGCCGTTCGACCGGCGTGTGCGTGAGCACCTCGACGTCGGCGGCCTTGGCGGCTCGCAGCAGGTCGGCGACGAGCGCGTGTCCTTTGCGTGAAGGCGGCGCGTGCAGCCGCGGCACGCTGTGCCCCACGTGTTTGTAGTCGGTGATCAGCCGCAGGTCCACCTGGTGGGTGTCGACCAGCCACTCCACGAGAGGGGCGCTCGCCTCCGCGAGGACGCGCACGAGATCCTCCGCCTCGTGCGGCCCGGACTGGCGCAGCAGATCCGCCGCGAGCCGCGCGGGCGAGTCCTCGATGCCCGCCTCGGCCTGCCAGCGGCTGCCACCACCGGGCACCGAGCCGGTCGAGGCGGCGGTGTTTCCTCCGGGGCGCTCTTCCTTCTCCAGCACCACGGCGGTGGCACCGCCATCGGTTGCCGCGAGTGCGGCGGCGAGACCGCCGCCACCGGCCCCGACCACCACGACGTCGACGTCCACCTCGGGTCGTTTCGGCTCTGCCACGGTGTCCTCTCTGCTCAGCCGGCGCGCAGCGCGGTGCCGCGCGTCTCGGTCAGGGTCAGTGCGGTGCCGGCGCTGATCACGGCTGTGGCCACGAGGAACCAGGCGGGCGCCAGGGCGTTGCCGGTGATGTCGAGCAGCCACAGGCAGATCAGCGGCGCCGTGCCGCCGACGGCCATGCTCGCGAGGTTGAACCCGAGCGCGATGCCGGTGTAGCGCACGCGGGAGGGGAACATCTCCGCGAAGGTCGCGAACACGACGCCCATCAGCGCGGACTCGGGCAGGCCCAGCACCACCTGCGCGAGCAGGGCCAGCGCGTACACGTGGTGGTTCATCAGCGCGAAACCGGGCACCGCCAGCACACCGAACGCGATCGCGGCACCGAACAGCAGCGGCTTGCGCCCCCACTTGTCGGCGAGGTGGCCGAACAACGGCATCGCCAGGCACGACACGATCAAAGTCGTGGTGGTGGACCAGAACGCGGCGCTGGCCGTGAAGCCGCCGGTGCGCTGCAGGTGCGTCGAGGCGTAGACGTAGACCACGTAGTAGCCCGCGAAGAGCAAAGTGGATAGTCCGAGGGTGCGCAGCAGACCGGGCAGATGCGCGCGGACGAGTTCGGCGGCCGGTGCCGAGGCGAGCCCGCCGCCCGAGGCAAGCTCGTCGTCGGCAACGGAATCCTCCAGCCGGAACCGGATCCACAGGCCCACCAGGCCCAGCGGAAGACTGAGCAGGAACGGGATCCGCCAGCCCCAGCTGACCAGCTCGGCATGCGTCAGCACCGAGGTCAGGATCGTCACCGCGATCGAGGCCAGCAGCGCGCCCGCGAGGGCGCCGAGCTGGACGGTCGAGCACAGGAACCCGCGCCGCGACGGCGGGGACTTCTCCGCGACGTAGGCCGCGGCCCCGCCGACCTCACCGCCGGACGCGACACCCTGCACGCACCGCGCCGCCACGAGCAGGAACGCCGCACCCACGCCGATCGCGCTGTAGGTGGGCAGGACACCGATCGCCACGGTGGCCGCGCACATCGACAGGATCGTGGCGGCGAGGATCCGGGAGCGGCCGAACCGGTCCCCGAGGTGGCCGAAGATCAGCCCGCCCAGCGGCCGCAGCACGAACGCCGCCGCGAAAGTCGCGAACGTGGCCAGCAACGCGCCCGTAGGATCGGTGCCGCCGGCGAAGAACACCACCGACAGGATCGTGGCCAGGTAGCCATAGATCCCGAAGTCGTAGTACTCGACGATCGAGCCGATCAGTCCGGCTGGCACGACCCGCGGATCGATCGCCTGCGGGACAACGGTTTCCTGGTCTCTTACCGTGGCCTCGGCGGGCGGGGCCGGTTCGCTTCCGGCAGTGCGCGCGATCCGTCCGTTCGCCTCCACCGTGACGACCTCCTGGTTCTGACCCGCCGGTGACAAACCCCGGCGTCCGGCTGTTGCCCTACCCTGCGCCAGAAAGTGACAACTGTCAACAGTTTTCTATTGCGGGACCGGCCGCTACAGTGGGCAAGAGCTTCGTTACCCTTCAACAGTTGGCAGCTTCAACGGTCTGCGACGCGGCCCCGATCCGCACGGCACGGCGAAGCGACCGTGTAAAGGAGACCTGGTGAGCGAGCAGACCCGTCCCGCCAAGCTCGGCAGACTGGCGACTTTCTCCAGCCGCAGTCTCGAGGTGCTGCGGGACATGATCCTCGACGGCACACTGGCACCCGGGGAACGCCTCAACGAAGTACATCTGTCGCAGGCGCTCGGAATCAGCCGCGGTCCGCTGCGCGAAGCCATCCAGCGGCTGGCCAGCGAAGGGCTCGTCGAGGCGGTGACACATCGCGGCGTCTATGTCCGTTCCTTCTCCCCGACCGAGCTGACCGACTTCTACGAACTGCGGACCGCACTCGAAACGCACGCGGTGCGGCTCGCGGCCCGGCACGCGCAACAGCAACGCATCGACGAGCTCACCGAACTGCTCGACAAGACCGAGAGCAGCATGGGCGGCGACGCGACCGGCGCCTATCCCGCCGATCAGGATTTCCACGCCCGGTTGGCGGGGCTCGCGGCGAAACCGCCGCTGGTGACCGCGCTGACCGAAGTCGGCAGGAAGATCCAGCTCGCCCGCGCCCGCTCCGCGCACCAGCCGCGGCGCGCCCGCACGGCACTGGACGAGCACCGCGCGATCGTCGCGGCGCTGGCCTCCCGGGACGGCGACCACGCCGCGGCGCTGCTCGAAGCGCACCTGGTGAGCTCGCTGAACAACGCCTTGACGGTCTTGCGCAGCAACGAAAACGACTGAAAAGGCGGCGGCTTGCGCAACCCGCAAGCCGCCGCCGATGCCGGCTAGCCGCGGGCAGGCAGCCCGGACAGCGCGGTGAGCAACGAGTCCGTCGTGGTCACATCTGCGTACTTCTGGGCCATGTCGAAGAGATTGACCTCGTGCACCACCGGACTGCGGTCGTATACCGCGTCGGCGGGCACGCTGACCCGGAAGTTGTAGGAAAACGCGTCCGCGACACTGGAGCGCACGCATCCCGACGTCGTACATCCGGTCACCACAAGGGAATCCGCTCCGGTCTCCACCAGGTAGCTCACGAGCGGGGTGCCGAAAAAGGCGCTGGGATGCCGTTTCGGCACCAGCACGTCGCCCTCGGCGGGCGCGACCTCGGCGACGAATTCGTAGCCCTTGGCCGGAATGTCCATGATGCCGGGCACTTTCGCGCCGAGCCTGCCCGCGTCGTAGGACTTCTTCGGCGCCACGTGCGGGTACAGGATCGGCCAGCCCTTCGCGCGGAAGGTCTCCACCAGCCGCGCGATCTGCCCGACCGCGGCCCAGCCGACCTCTCCGCAACTGGTCGGGAACTCCTCGACGGCGGACTCGAACGGCAGGGGCGTGGTGCCCACGGTCCGGTACTGCACGTCGATGATCAGCAGCGCCGGTCGCGTGCCCAGCCCGACGGGCTTGCCGAAACCGGCGAGTTCGTAGTGCCGCAGCGTGGTTTCGTCGATGACTCCCGCGCCGCCCACCGTCCAGGCCTGCTCGGTCATGCGAACTCCTTCTGTTGGTGGGCCAGCGCGGCCGCGCCGCCGCGGCTGCGCGCGAGATACGTGCCCCTCGGGGTGGTCGACAGCTTTCCGTCGCGGAGCGCGAAGTGGCCGCGGACGATCGTGTGCACGACCCGCAGCGGGATTTCCGTGCCCTCCCACGGCGAGTACTCGGCCGCCGAGTACTGCGTTTCGGCGCGCACCGTGGTGGTGGCGTTCAGGTCCACCACGGCGAGGTCGGCGTCGGAGCCGACGCGGATGGTTCCCTTGCGGGGAAAGAGCCCGAACAGCTGAGCGGCCCGCGTGCTGGTGGCGTCGACGAGCCGTTCCAGCTCGATGCCCCGGCGCAGCCCCTCCCCCACGGTCGTCGGCAGCACGAGGCCGGTGCCGGGGAAGCCCGCCGAGGCGGACCAGATGTCCTTCTCCTTCGCGGTGCGGTGCCGGGCGTTGTGGTCGGAGCCGACCGTGTCCACCGCACCGGTGCGCAGGCCCTCCCACAGCGCCTCGACGTCCTCGCGGTGCCGCACCGGCGGGTTGACCTTGCCATAGGTGCCGCAGCCGGAATCGGTGGTCAGCGTGAGGTACTGGGTGCAGGTCTCGGTGAACAGGTTCGGATAGGCGCTCTGCTGCATCCGCATCGCGTCGAGCGCGGCCTTGCTGCTCGTGTGCACCGCGTACACCGACGCCCCGGTGGCGCTGGCGAAGTAGGCGACCCGCTGCACCGCCTCGGCCTCGACGACCGGCGGCCTGCTGCGGTACCACGCCTCCAGTGGCGGCAGCGACTCGTCGCGCGGCTGGTCGCGCAGTTTCCACACCAGCTCGATGTTCTCCGGGTGCGGGTTGACCACGGCCCCGGCGTCGGCGGCCGTCCCGAGCAGTCCGTACATGTAGGCGTCGTCATTGCCGGGCAGGCCGAGGTATTTGCCCTCGTCGCCACGGAAGTTCATGAAGAACTTGAAGCTGGGCACGCCGAGTTCGCGGACATAGGCCGGAATCTGCGCGACCTGCTCGTCGGTGCCGAGCACGAAGTGGAATCCGTAGTCGGTGTGGGAGTTGCCCGCCATCGCCGCGTCGGAGGCGGCGAAGACCCCCTCGTAGGGATCGGCGCTCATCAGGTACACGAGCATCGTCGTGATGCCGCCCGCCACCGCGGACGCGGTCTCGCACGACGCGTCGTCGGGGTCGCGCGGAACCCGGATGTCCTTGCCCAGATGGACGTGCGGGTCGATGCCGCCGGGCAGCACGACCTTGCCGGTCACGTCGACCTCCTCGGCGGCACTGACCGGCGTGCCGGGTGCCACCAGGCCGCTGATCATCCCGCCGGTGACCAGGATGTCCAGCTCCTGCAGGCCCGCGCCGTGCTGGAAGACGCGGCCACCGCGAAGCCTCAGCTCGTGAATGCCGTCGTTGCTCACCGGATGCGCCTCCGTTCCGCGGTAGCCGCGTACCGCTCCTCGAGCCGGTCGAACTCCGGCTTGCGCACGAGCGCCTGCCGATCCTCCCAGCTGATCATCAAATCCGCCGCCTCGCGGGTGTCCCCGTGCTTGCCCAGATGATGGAGCACCTCGCGCATACCGACCACCGCGCCGCGCATGGTCGCGTTGGCGTAGAGAGCCACGGCGAAACCCAGCTCGCCCAGTTCCTGGCGCGACAGGATCGGGGTCCGCCCGCCCTCCACCATGTTCGCGACGTGCAGACCAGGCACGCGACGGGTGATCTCGCGCATCTCCTCGACGCTTTCCGGCGCTTCCACGAAAATCACGTCGGCGCCGGCGTCGAGATAGGCGGCGGCACGTTCGCACGCGGCGTCCAGCCCTTCGATCGCACGCGCGTCGGTGCGGGCGACGATGACCAGGTCGTCGTCGTGGCGGGCGTCGACGGCGGCTTGGATCTTGCCGGTCATCTCCTGCGCCGACACCACTTCCTTGCCGCTGAAGTGCCCGCATTTCTTGGGGCTGACCTGGTCCTCGATCTGCACCCCCGCCGCACCGGCGCGTTCCAGCCTGCGGATGGAGCGTTGCACGTTGAGCGCGTTGCCGAATCCGGTGTCGGCGTCCACGATCACCGGGATGCCCACGACGTCACAGATCGCCTCGACGTGCGCGCTCAGCTCGTCCAGGCTCAGCAGCCCGTGATCGGGCATCCCCAGGTAGGTGTTGGTCACGCCCGCGCCGGTGACGTAGACGGCGTCGAACCCCGCGTCCTCCACCACCCGCGCGGTCAGGGCGTTCGCCGCGCCGGGCAGCAGCAGCGGACGAGCCTGCGCGCCGAGAAGGGCACGCAGTGTTCGCGCCGGGGTGGTCATGAGGCCTCCTCGAGGTCGATCGGAACCGTGGATGATCGCGAGACGTTCACCTTTCGCTCCCCCACTCTGTCATTCGGTCTCGGAAACTGACAACTGTCAACAGTTGGCGATTCTGTCATGGTGTGGATTTCCCGTCATGGACCGGGGTCAGGCGGTCGGCACCTTGGCCATCAGGCCGCCGTCCACCAGCAGTGAGGCCCCGGTGATGAACCGGGCGTCGGGCGAGGCCAGGAACGCGATCGCGGCGGCGACGTCGGCGGGGGTGCCCATCCGGCCCAGCGGCGCGGCGGCCGCGGCACCGGCGGCCGCGGCCGCCGGATCGTCCTGCGCGTCGAAGTAGCCTTCCAGGTTCGGGGTGCGGATGAAACCGGGGCACACGGCGTTGACCCGGATGCCGGCGGGCGCGCCGTCCAGCGCCATGGCCTTGGTCAGCGCGAGCACCGCACCCTTCGACGCGACGTAGGCGGCGTCCTGCGGGAACGCCGCGAACGATGCCGTCGAGGCCACCAGCACGATCGCTCCCCCGGCGGGCAGCATCGCGGGCCACAGGTGCCGGTTGAGGGTGTGGATGCCGGTCAGGTTGACGTCGAGCTGCCGGTGCCACTGTTCGGCGGTGAGCGAATCCAGCGAGCCGACGACCGTCTGGCCCGCCGCGTGCACCACGACCCCGGGCGGGCCGGTGCGGGCGAGCAGCTCCGGCAGCACGGTGTCCACTGTCGACGCGTCGGTGACGTCGAACGCGGCGGTGACCGCGTCCGGTCCGCATTCCGCGGCCGCCTTGTCCAAACGGGACTGATCCCGGCCCAGCAGCACCACCTTCGCGCCGTCCGCGGCGAGCCGGACCGCGGCCCCGCGGCCGATGCCCGAACTGGCCCCGGTCACGTAGGCGATCATGCCGCCCCCATGGGCAGCGCGGGCTCGCCCGCGGTCCAGCCACCGTCGACCGGCATGACCACGCCCGTCACCGCCGAAGCCGCGGGCGAGGCCAGGAACGCGATCACCGCGCCGATTTCCTCGGGCTGGAACATCCGCCCCAGCGGCACCCGGCGCGACACCGCGGCGTCGAGTTCCGGCGTCATCTGCTTGACCGCCATCGGGGTGAGGGTGAAGCCGGGGCACACGGCGTTGACCCGGATACCGGTCGCCGCCCAGTCGATCGCCATCGAACGGGTCAGTGCGGCGACGGCGCCCTTGGACGCCGAATACGCCGACTGGTGCGGCAGGCACACCAGTGCGGCCTGCGACGCGACGTTCACCACGGCGCCACGCGACTGCGCCAGCGCCGCGTGCAGCGCCTGGCTCGCGTTGACGATCCCGCCGACGTTGACGTCGAAGTTGCGCCGGAAATCCGCCGGATCGGTGTCCTCGACGGGAAGGTTCTCGGTGATGATTCCCGCGCAGTTGACCAGCGCGTCCACCCGGCCGTGCCGCGCGAGCACCGCGTCCGCGGCGGCGCGGACCGAGGCCACGTCGGTGAGGTCCACCGGATCCGATTCGGGTGTGCCGGACAGATCCCAGCCCACCACGGCCGCGCCCTGCGCGCGGAACACCTTGGCGGTGGCCTCGCCGATGCCCGAGGCGGCGCCGGTCACCACCACGACCTGCCCGGTCAATGGTCCCGCTGTGCTCACGATTGGCTCCTCTGCTCGTTCGTGCCGGGGTGGTCCGGGTAGTCGGTGTACCCGCGGTCGCCGCCGGTGTAAAAGGTCGACTCGTCCCATGCGGCCCGCGGCAGGCCGTGCCGCCAGCGGCGGACGAGATCGGGATTGGAGATGAACAGGCGGCCCACGCTGACCAGATCGGCCGCGCCCGAGGCGACGAGCGGCGAGACGTCCGCCAGTTCACTGGCGCCTTGGTAGCCGGTGTTGAGCACGTACGCCGTCGGCCAGCGGCGCCGCAGTTCCTGATGCAGCGGCGAGGATCGCCGGCGCAGGGTGTGCAGGTAGGCCGGGCGCAGCGGGGCCAGCGCGTCGGCCAGCGCGAGGTAGGTGTCCTCGTTTTCCTTGTCCCGCATGTCGTTGAACTGCCCACCGGGCGAGATGCGGATGCCGATCCGTTCGGCACCGATCTCCGCCGCGACTGCCTCGGTGACCTCGACGACGAACCGGGCGCGTGCGCTCGGCGAACCCCCGTAGGCGTCCTCGCGCTGGTTCGTGCCCGGGGAGAGGAACTGGTGCAGCAGATAGCCGTTGGCGGCGTGCAGTTCGACGCCGTCGAGACCGGCGCGGACGGCACGCACCGCCGCCTGCGCGAAGTCGCGCACCACCACCGCGATGCCTTCGCGGGTCAGTGCTTCGGGCACCGGGGCGGGCACCATCACCCCGTCCGCGCGCGCCACCTCGAGCTGGGCCGGTATCGCGCTGGGTGCCACGATCCGGGCGTCGGCGGGGATCAGGCTCTGGTGGCCGATGCGGCCGGTGTGCATGAGCTGGCAGAAAATCCGGCCGCCCGCGTCGTGCACCGCGTCGGCCACCTTCCGCCACGCTTGTTCCTGCCGGTCGTCGTGCATACCCGGGGTGCCGGGATAGCCCTTGGCCGCCGCGCTGGGCTGGGTGCCCTCGGTGACGATGAGCCCGGCGCAGGCCCGCTGCGCGTAGTACACGGCGGCCGAATCCGGCAGCACACCGGCGGGATCCGCGCGGTTGCGGGTCATCGGCGCCATCACGACCCGGTTGGCCAGTTCGAACGGTCCCAGCCGCACCGGATCGAAGACGGTGGCCGTCGTGGTCATCGTGCCCTCAGCCATCGATGTCCACGCAGACCGTTTTGACGTCGGTGTAGTCGTGCAGCACCTCGTGCCCCATCTCCCGGCCCCAGCCCGATTCCTTCATCCCGCCGAAGGGCATGCTCGGGTCGAACACGCCGTAGGTGTTGACCCACACGGTGCCCGCCCGCAGCCGGTTCGCCACCCGGTGGGCGGTGCCGACACGGCCCGTCCAGACGCCGGCCGCGAGCCCGTAGCGGGTGTCGTTGGCCGCGGCCACGACCTCGTCTTCGCTCGTGAACCGGTTCGCGACGACGACCGGGCCGAAGATCTCCTCGCGGGTGACCCGCGCGCCGGGGCCGGCGTCGGCGATCACCGTGGGCTCGACGAAGTAGCCGGCCTCGCCGATCCGGTTGCCGCCGGTCACGATCGTGCCTTCGGCCCGGCCCGCGTCGAGATAGGCGCTGACCCGGTCGAGATGTTCACGGCTGGCCAGCGGGCCGATCTCGGTCGCCGGATCGAAGCCGTCGCCCACCCGGATCCGCTTGGCCCGCTCGACCAGCCCGGCGACGAACTCGTCGTACACGCTGTCGTGGACATACAGCCGGGACCCGGCCGCGCACGCCTGCCCGGCGTTGAAGAAGATCGCATCCGACGAGCCCGCGATCGCTTTGTCCAGATCGGCGTCCGGGAACACGATGTTGGCGCTCTTGCCGCCGAGTTCCAGCGTCACGCGCTTGAGGTTTCCCCCTGCCGCGTCGAGGATCTTGCGTCCGGTGGCGGTGGATCCGGTGAAGGAGATCTTGTCCACGCCGGGATGCGCGGCCAGCGCCGCACCCGCGGTGGAGCCGTGGCCGGTGACGACGTTGAGCACACCGGGCGGGATGCCGGCTTCCAGCGCGAGCCGGGCCAGGCGCAGCGCCGACAGCGGGGTGGCTTCGGCGGGTTTGAGCACCACGGTGTTGCCCGCCGCGAGCGCGGGCGCGACCTTCCACGCGGTGATCACCAGCGGGAAGTTCCACGGCACGATGAGGCCGACCACGCCGAGTGGTTCCCGGCGCGTGTAGGTGTGGTACTGGCCGGGCGCCGAGATCGGGATGGTCTCGCCCTCGATCTTCGTCGCGTACCCGGACATGTAGTGGAAGAGACCGGCGGCCGAGGGCACGTCGGCCGCCTGCGCGATCGCGTACGGCTTGCCCTGGTCGAGGGTCTCGATCCGGGCCATCTCGGCGGCGTCGGCCAGCAGCAGATCACCGAGCCGCCACAACGCGGCCGCGCGTTCGTTCGGTTTCATCCTCGGCCACGGACCGTTTTCGAAGGCCGCCCGCGCGGCGGCCACGGCGCGGTCGACGTCGGCGGCGCCACCGCACGCGACGCTGGCGAAGACCTCGCCGGTCGCGGGGTCGACGCTGGGCAGCTCTGCCCCGTCGGCCGCGTCGAGCCACTGCCCGCCGATGTGCAGGCGGGTGTGCTCGACGGGCCGGGTCCGTTCGTTCACGGCGGTCAAGGGATCTCCTTGGAGTGAAGGGGAAATTCGTCAGTGGCGGTGCACGAGGACGCCGCGGATGTTGCGGCCGGCGTGCATGTCCTCGACCGCCTGGTTGATGTCGTCCAACGAGTACCGCCGCGTCACCAGTTCATCGAGCTTGATGCTGCCGTTGCGGTACATCGCCAGCAGGCGGGGAATGTCCGCGGTCGGGTTGCAGTCGCCGTACATGACGCCCTTGATGGACTTGGCGAAGTTGGTGAGGTCCTGCGGGCTCACGGCCAGGTGCAGATCGGAGGAACCGACCGACACCAGCACGCACCGCCCGGCCTTGCCGACGGCGGCGAACGCCTCGCCGATGATGTCGCCGTCGACGCGCCCGACGGTCACGATCGCGACGTCCACGCCCTGCCCGTTGGTGAGGCTGTCGATGAGCGGCCGGGCCTGCCCGATCGAGCCGAACGCCGCGGTGGCGCCGAAGTCGGCGGCCCGTTCCTGCTTGTACGCCACGGGATCCACGACGATCACGTGGTCGGCACCCGCGTGCCGGGCGCCCTGCACGGCGTTCGCGCCGACGCCGCCGAGCCCGCAGACGAGCACGACGTCGCCCGCGTGGACGGGCCCGCCGTTGACCGCAGCGCCGTAGCCGGTGGCCACACCGCAGGACACCAGGCAGGCCAGTTCGAACGGGATGTCGTCGGGCACCTTCACGGCCTGCGATTCGTGACAGACCAGGTAGTTCGCGAACGTGCCCAGCCGGGTCACGCCACCGACGTCGCTGCCGTCGGCGGCGTGGAACCGGGCGGTGCCGTCCATGGCGCGGCCGTGCTCCATCCCGGCGCCGTTGTCGCAGATGTACTGCTTGCCCTGTGCGCAGTAACGGCACGTGCCACACGCCGGGATGAACAGCGTCGCGACGTGGTCACCGGGCTTGACCCTGGTCACCTTCGACCCGACGCGCTCCACGATGCCCGCGCCCTCGTGCCCGCCGACCATGGGCAGGTCGACGGCGAGATCGCCGGTGACGAAGTGGTCGTCGGAGTGGCACAGGCCGCTGGCCATGACCTTGATCAGCACCTCGCTGTCGCCGGGTTCGTCGACCTCGAGATCGCACACCTCCCATTTCGCGCCGATCTGGTGGATGACGGCTCCGCGTGCCTTCATGGGCTGGCTCCTTGTCGTTGGCGGGATTGGTGAAACCGGTCAGGCGTCGGCGGCTTCGGCGCGGCGTTTGCGCTCGCCGCGGGTGCGCACGAGCTTCGCGGCGATCACCGCGACGACCAGCGCGCCGCCGTAGAACAGCTGCTGCACGTACTGCTGGGCGCCGAGCAGCTGCAGGCCGGTGATGCCGGTGACCAGGAAGTAGACGGCGATCAACGTGCCCCACGGGTTGAACCGGCCGATGCGCAGCACGGTCGAGCCGAGGAACGCCGCGGCGAACGCGGGCAGCAGGAACGAGGCACCCGACACCGGATCGGCGCTTGCCGTTGTCCCGGCGTAGACGACTCCCGCGAGCCCCGCGGTGCCGGCGGAGATGATCAGCGCGCGCCAGCGCAGCCGCGCCACGTTGACCCCGTTGAGACGGGCCACGTCGTGGCTCTGGCCGACGAACAGCAACCGCTGCCCGAACGCGGTGTGGTCGAAGACGTACCAGGCGATCGCGCACAACGCGAGCGCGTAGAAGAACCCGACCGGGATCGCCAGGAACGGCTGGGTGAGCACCGCGTCCGACAGCGAGCGGTCCACGCCGCTGATCGTCGCCGAGTTCGACAGCAGGTAGATCAGTCCCTGCACGACGGTGCCCATGCCCAGCGTCACGATGAACGGGTTGATCTCGAACACCGTCACGATCAGGCCGTTGACGAATCCCACCGCCAGACTGGCCAGGATCGCGACCAGTACCGCGAGCCAGATTCCCCAGCCGTGCTGTGCGTTGAGCACCGCGACGACCACAGTGGACAGATTCAGGGTGGAGGCCACCGACAGGTCGTAGTCGCCCGCCCGCAGCGGATACAGCAACCCGATGGCCAATATCAGCAGCACGACCTGTGAGGCCAGCATGTTCGACACGTTCGCCGTCGTCGGGAACGTGTCCGGGACGATGAGGCTGAACGCGATGATCAGCACGACCCACACCCCGAGCAACGCGAAACGCTCGGGTTCGGCCTGCTTCTTCCCGGTGCGGCGGCCTCGCCGCGACGTGTCGGCGGGACGCGTGCTCACGGCCGCGTTTTCCTTGTCGGTACGTTCTTTCTGGGTAGCACTCACGACGCTTCCTCCGCGTAGACGGCGGACGCCAGCACGTCCTTGGTGATGTCGGCACCGGTGATCTCGGCGCTGATCCGGCCGCCGTCGAGCACGATGACCCGGTCGGCCATCTCGACCAGTTGCTCGTAGTCCGAGGTGGCGCACAGCACGCCCATCCCCTTGGCCACGGCGGAGCGGATGAGGGTGAAGATCTCGCGCCGCGCGCCGACGTCGACGCCCTGGGTGGGCTCGGCGAGCAGCATCACCTTCGGCTCGGTGTCCATCCACTTGCCCAGCAGCGCTTTCTGCTGGTTGCCGCCGCTGAGGTGACCGAACAACGCCCTCGGGTTGGCGGGCAGCACGCCGAGCCGGTCGCAGGTGTCCTGTGTACGGCGGCGCAGGCCACGCCAGTCGACCGACAGGCCGCGTGCCCGCCCGGCGAGGAACGGCAGCGACATGTTCTCCAGCACGCTCAGTTCCAGCGCGCCGCCCTGTCCCTTGCGGTCGGCGGGAATGAGCACGACCCCGTTGGCCATCGACCGCGCGGGGCTGGGCCGGGACATTTCCCGCCCGCCGTGCTCGACCGTGCCCGCCGCCGCGGGCCGGGCGCCGAACAGCAGTTCGGGCAGTTCCTCGAAACCGGACCCTGCCAGCCCGGTCACCCCGACCACCTCGCCCTCGAACAGGTCGAGGTCCAGCTCCCGCACGCGGCTGCCGCGCAGTCCGCGCGCGGCGAGCACCGCGGGCCGGTCCCGGTGCACCGTCGCGCTGCCCTTCGGCACGTGTTCGTCGCGGGTGCCGAGGATGAGCTGCACCAGATCGTCACGCGTCGAGCCGGCCGTGGTGCGGGTGCCGGCCATGGTTCCGTTGCGGAACACCGTGACCCGGTCGGTCACCTCGAGGATCTCGTCGAGATCGTGGGAGACCAGCAGCACCGCGTCGCCGCGGTCGCGCAACCGGCGCAGCAGGTCGAACAGCAGCCCGACCTCGTGCCGCGGCAGGAACACGGTCGGCTCGTCGAGGATCAGGATCTGGCCCGAACCGTCCGAGCTCAGCTCCTGCGCCCCGACCGCCCGCACCACCGCGACCATGGCGCGCTGCACCGGCGAGAGCGTGTCGATCGCGGCGTCCGGGTCGACCTCGATCTCGAACCGGTCCAGCAGATCGCCGACCCGGCGCCGCTCGGCGCGCCAGTTGACCCGCCGCCAGCCCGCGGCACCGCCGCAGGAGTCCAGCGCCACGTGCTCCAGCACCGTGCCCGCCCCGGCGAGGCCGAGGTCCTGGTGCACGAAGCCGAGCCCGTGATCGCGCAACCCGCGGGGCCCGAAGGGGCTGCGCACCGTGCGCCCGCCGACCGTCACCGTGCCGGCGTCGGCCTCGTGGAATCCGGCGAGGATCTTGATCAGGGTCGACTTGCCGCTGCCGTTCGCGCCGAGCAGGCCGTGCACCTCGCCCGCGCGCACGTCGAGGTCGACGCCGCGCAGCGCGGGCACCCCGCTGAACGCCTTGGCCAGCCCCGACACGGCCAGCAGCGGTGGCGCGTCCGTGGTCATCAGGCCAGGCCCCACAGCTGCAGGAAGGCACCGGCGTACTTGTCACCGAAACCCTTGCCGCTCGCGGGCGGGTTACCGGTGTCGGCGACGTTGGACGAGTCGATGACGCGGACCGGACCGGATTCGGCGGGCACCGGCGGCGCACCGAGCATCGCGCGGAAGGTGACGTCGAGGTTGACGTAGGCGACCCAGTCCGGGTTCTCGGCGACGTCCATCGCGACCTGGCCGTTCTGCACCATCGCCAGGATCGACGGGGTTCCGTTGAAGGTGTAGACGGGGACGTTGCGGTTGGCCGCCGCCTGCTTGATGCCCGGCGCGGCGTAGAGCGACATCGAGTCGTAGATCGGCAGTACCGCGTTGATGTTGGGGTTCTTCAGCAGCGCCGACTGGACCTGTCCCTGGATCTGCTGGGACCACTGGGGAACCGCGACGTTGATGACGGTCGCGTCCGAGCCCGCAGGTGCCTCGTCGGTCAGCGCTTTCTGAATGGTGTCGACCATGCCCTTCGACGGACCGGTCTCCGAGGACTGGATCACCAGCGCGTGCACCGGTGCGCCCTTCTGCGCGCCGGTCGCGGCGAGCGCCATCAGCCGGGCCGCCTCGTTGAACGGTGCGAACGCCTCGTACTTCACGCCCGCGCTGACCGGGCTGCCCTTGTCGGAGATGTGCAGCGGCACGACCGGGATGCCCGCCTTGGTGGCGGCGTCGATCTGCGGGCCGAGCGTCGAGGGCAGCGGCCCGTTCAGCAGGATCGCGCCCGCACCGGCGTTGATCGCCTGGCTGATGCCCTGCTGGTAGGAGGTCTGCGTACCGTCGGAGGGGAAGGTGACGTAGTTGACGCCGGCCTTGGCGGCGATGTTCTTCATGGCGGCTTCGCCCGCCTGGTAGAACTCGGCCTTGCTGTCGATCGGGATGCTGTAGATCGTCTTGCCGCGCAACGATCCCACGGCGATCGGGGCGCCGAGGTTGTCCGCGGCGGGTACGGCCTTGGCCGCGTCCACGACCTGTTGTGCCGCCTGTGCCTTCTGAGTTCCCTCAGGGGTGGTCGCGGCGGTGCCGGAACCGCTCTTGCAGGCGGTCAGCGCGCAGAGCGTCAGGGCGGCCGCCGTGAACGCGACGCCGAATTTGGTGATGCGCATGAGTTTCTCCGTGTCCGTATCGGGCGCAGTTATCGCGAAGAAAGGTCCGGCCTCTCGAGGAGGTCGGCGTGGATGCGGGCGATGGAGCGCCGCTGGAACATCTCGATGAGATCGTCGGGGTAGCCGACGTAGTCGTCGGTGTCGACGTGGATGTTGTCGACGAACCGGATTTCCGCGCTTGCCTGGTCGCTGTCCTCGCCGCGGCGGATGGCCTCGGCCACCTGCCCCACGACGTCACGTCCCCACTCGCGGTAGCGGTCGAGGACGTCCCGGCCGGCTACCTCGCCGTGTCCGGGCACCAGGAACTCGAAGTCGTAGCCGGCGACCTTGTCGATGGCGTCGAACCAGTCGGCGACCCGGCAGTCCTGAAAGGACGGTAGCCCGGCCTCGCAGACGATGTCGCCGGTGAAGACGACGCCGTCCTCGGGCAGGTAGGCGATCAGGCTGTTCGCGGTGTGGCCGGGCTGGAAGGTCAGTTCCAGGTGGACGTCGCCGAGGTGCAGGTCGAGCTGGTCGTTGAAGACCACGGTGGGCACCCGGACCCGGTACTCGTCGAGCAGTGCCACCGCGGCGGGATCGATGCGGGCGAACAGTTTCGCCAGGTAGTCGTGGTCGGGGGCGTCGTGCAGCAGCCGCTCCCGGGTGCCACGGTGCGACACGACTTCGCCGCCCATCCAGTAGTTGCCGATGGTGTGGTCGGGATGGTGATCGGTGTTGACGACGAACCGCGTGTCGCCGAGCTGGTCGGCGGTCTTGCGCCACGCGATCGCGTCGGTCGGCCGGTGCGGGGTGTCCACGAGCGCGAGCCCGTGTTTGCCGGTGATGATCGAGTTGTTGCTGCCAAGGTGCGCCGTCTCGACGTGCACGTGCGGGCTGATCTGGCGCACGGTCATGCCTGCACCGCCGGCATGGACGGGCCGCCGAGGAACCCGACCAGGTTCTCCACCCGCGAGGGCGAGAACACCTCGATGAAGGTCGCCTCGCCCTCGATGCTGTGGCCCGAATGCTCCACGCCACGCGGGATCACGACGACGTCGCCCTCCTCCAGCACGGTTTTCTCACCGGCGACGGTGAAGGAGATGCGGCCGCTCGTGATGACCATGGCCTGCTCGGCGTCGGGATGGGTGTGCGCGGGCAGGTCGGTCGGATGCACCCACCGGATGCGGTTGAGCCCCATCTCCTTGCCCGTGACGGCGGTGCGGAAGTTGCCCGCCAGCACCTCTCGTTCGGGAAGGTCGGACCAGCTGGCCCAGTAGCTGCACATTGATGTCACGGCTCCCTTGCTTCACCGCCGGCCCGCGCGTCCGGTCCTTATGACTCGGGTCACGCTAAGGTGCGGCACTGACAACTGTCAACAGTTATCAGAGCGGCGTAACCGGTCCTTCACAATCGAGCCGAATGCCGTGGCTGGCCGGAAATATGCGGAGTTTTGGGGGATCCAGTGGGACGTTGGCGGACGGGGGCGATTTGGCGGGGCCTGTGACCTGAGTCACCGCGAGTACACCTTGATCGCCCGTGACCGTCTCACGATGTATAGACCAATCACGTTGACCACAACCGGCCGGCATGAGCGTCTACATCAGGCGATCAACGAGGGGGAATTTTGATGGCACGCAACAGGATCGCGCGACTCACCATCGGCGCCGCGGCGATCGCCGCGGCCTCCGCCATCGGGGCGTGCGGAAGCACGACCGGGGCCGCGTCCGCACCGGCGCAGGCGAGTACGAATACCGCCGTGACCCCGGCGAGTGAGGCCGCCCCGACACAGACGGCCGCCGCGCAGACGCGCACGACCGCGCCGGGCAACGCCACGCCACGGTGCGGCACCGCCGATCTCGCGGTCTCGCTCGGCGCGCCGGTGGAGTCTCGGCAGGCTCCCGGCCAGTTCGACGTCCCGCTCACCTTCCGCAACACGTCTTCGCACGACTGCGGGCTCTACGGCGTACCGGGCGTCGACCTCATCGGCCCCGACGACCCGAACGGCCCCGTGTATCACCTGACGCGCATCGACAACGGTGTGCGGCACAACGTGGTCACACCGGGCAAGACCGCCACAGCCACGATCACCGTCCTTACCAACACCCCGGGATCGGTCGGCAGCGACGGATCCACCAACTGGGTTCCGACCACGGTCAAGACCATCCCACCCGGGCAGACCACGCCCCTGACCGCGCAGTGGCCCGCGGGCCTGACGGTGCTGCGCCAGGACGCGGCCACGCACCCGGGCAGCTACGTCAACGGAGTCCTCGCCGACCCGGCCTGACACGGCCGGCGGTCGCGGTGATCGCGCCCTCGTGGGCCGGCACCGCGGCCCGGACGACGGACAAGCCGAGTCCCGCACCGGAGGAACGCGTGCGCTCCTCCCCTGTGTGCCGGGGCGTGTGCGGGGTCACCGCCACCACGGGCGGTGCCGCAGTTCGGCGACGAGCGTCGCCGGACCCACCAGTTCCCGCAGCCGCTCCATCAGATGCCGCAGGTGCTCGCCCACCCACAACGCGCAGGACAGGTCCGCCTCGGTCGCCCCGGCCGAGCGTGGGTCGCGGAACTCCGGCGGCGTCAGCATCGGTACCGCGCCGTGATCGGTACGGTCCAGGCGGGACGCCAGATGGTCGTACCACGCGGCGAGTTGCCCGGCCTGATCGGAGAGCTGGGTGCGGAACCGATCCGGCTCCGCCTCCGGATTCGGCAGTCCCGCAAGGGAATACGCGGTCAGCCGCGCCCGCAGCGTGCCGGACACGAGCCGCCACAGGTCTTCCTTCGGCATGCGTTTGGTGCCCTGCTCGGCGAGGAATCCACGGAGCGCGTCGTCGAGGCGCACCCCGGCGGCGATCGCCATGCCCGGCCGGGGCGCCGCGGTGCGCAGCCCGAGCGCCCAGTCCACCGACTCGGCCAGATACCGCCCGCCCGCCCGCAACGCGTCGGCGATGTCGTCGGCGACCACCGAAGCCGCCCCACGCGGCCAGAACACCATCCCGACGACAAGGCTGACCGCGCACCCGAGGGCCACGTCCTCGATCCGGACCACACCGATCGCCCAGCCTGCCGGGACGAGCAGGTTGAACAGCACCGAGACGACGACCGTGAACGCCGCCTGTCCCGCCGCGAACGGCAGCGCTCCCGGAGCGTAGGCGGCCACGAGCACCGCAACGGGCAGCGCGATCCACAGTGCGGCCGCGCCGGTACCGATCACCAGCAACAGCGCCGCACCGAGCACGAACCCGATCGCGGTGCCGAGCAGTGCCCGCAACGCCGTCGCGCCCGTAGCCGCGGCGCTGGTCCGAAGCACCGACAAAGTGCCGAGGACGACCCAGAATCCGTGCTCGACACCGGTGAGGTCCGCGACGGCGATCGCCGCCGCGAGCGCGAGCGCGCCGCGCATGCTGTTGAGGAACCACACCGAGCGCAGACTCGCGTGCCGCGACACGACAGCCGCCGCGGCGGCCGGCCCGGTCAGGTGCCGCCGGCCGGTCGCCTCGGCGTCGAAGGTCTCGCCGTACCACCGCCGCCGTGAGCCGGACACCGTCGACGGGTCGGCGCGATCGGCGGCGATGAGCGCGTCGGTCATCGCCGTGTGTGCCGCGACCGCCGCGGTCCTGGCGTGGAAGGACAGGTGCACGGCGTCGGCGTATCCGTCGCCGGAACTGTTGAGCCGCCGCAGATAGCCGACGCTTTCGGCGAGCCGGCGCTCCAGCGGTTCGAGGTCGACCTCCACCTCGTCACCGTCGAGCAGTGCACCGACGTCGCGCAGCACGACCGCGGTCTCGGCGAGCAGTTTCCGCTCCACGTCGGGGATCGTGGCGAGGTCGCGGTACTCGGAGAGGCTGTCGGCGATCAGGACCGCGCACCATTCGAGGAGCCCGACGAGACTGTCGATGGCCTGGTCCGCGGTCTCCAGCCCGGTGGGCCGGTACGGGGTCGAGGTGAACGTGGTGAGCAGTTCGTGCTTGGCCTCGGTCGAGGCGGTGCGGCAGTCCTTCGCGGGCCCGCCGCTCAGCGCCGCGTCGAGCTGATCCGCCAGTGTCCGTGCGCAGCGGGCCGCCGCGTCGCGGAGGGCGAAACCCCGTGGGCGCGGCGAAAAGGCGAGGACCGCGAGGGTGCCCGCCACCGAGGCCAGCCACCAGCCCGCGAGCCGGGCGGGGATCATGTCGAGCGTGCCGGGCGAGGCCGCGGGCAGCACGTAGGCGAGCAACGCGGCGGTGGCGCCGGAGGCCGCGTTCGGCCCGATCACTCCGGCGAAGAGCACCGCGAAGGCGACCGGGACGGTGAGCAGCGAGGCCAGCAGGACCGAGGAGTTCACCGCCGTGCCGATCACGACGAGCACGCTGCCCGCGAGCGCCAGTCCGAGATGCGCGCGTACCTTGTGCTGCCACCGTCCGCCGAACGCGGCGAGCACGAGCGTGGCGAAGCCGCCGAACGCGGCGAAGGTGGCGATCTGCAGGTCGCCGATGACCGCGTACCCCAGTGCGAACAGGCCGGGCACGACCACGGTGGCCCGCACGGCGCGCATCGCCGCGGCGGGTGACCAGACCGGCCGCCAGGACAGCGCGGGCAGCCGTGACGGCCGGGCTTGCACTACCGGACCTCTGGTCATCGGATGAGCATAGGACCGGATTCCTGCCGTGCCGAGCGAACACGCGATGCGGGCGGCGGGCGCGGCGCCGTCGGCTCGCACCGTGCCGGGTTGAACTCTTGACGAACGGGGCGGGAAGACTCGGCGGCGGGCAGCCGTGCGGAGTCTGTCGCAGGCTCGATACCTGTTGGGACACAACGAAATCTCGAAACCGAAAGCACGTGACCGGGATCACCGGCGCGGCCCTATCATGGCGCCCGTCCGCTCTCCTCCCCCAACCCATCGGCGCCTGAAAAGGGGAAACAGAACCATGTCCGACGTGATCAACAGTATCTTCGGCCGCGGCAAATCCGACGTTTCGCACACCGGCGGCTACCCCGCGACCGGGGCTGCCGCGATCAAGGAGGTCGTCATCGAGGCCGACGACCGAGTCACCGGCGACGAAGCCCCCGAGAGCGAAGCCGTTCCCCCCGAGGGGAGTGTTGGGGAGGCCGCCGTCGAGGAGGCCGCGGACGACGGCGCCTGGGAGGCGCCTGCCGAGGATTCGGATGAGGCCGTCGCGATCACCGGCACCGAGGATTCCGGGGACGCGGCCGCGGAGGCCGATGAGGCCACGGCTTCCGGCGAGGATGTTGCCGAGGACGCCGACGAGGCGCCCATCGAGAGCGCAGCCACCGGCAGCGTGGACGAAGCGGGCGTCGCCGAGACCGATGAGGACCCGGCGGAGGCCGATGAGGCCGGACCGGCCACCACGGACGCCGAGGACACCGACCCGGCCGCCGCCGCGGACGAACCGGACACCGCCCGGGCCGAGCCCGCCGCCGCCGAAGCCACCACCCTCGAAGCCGAAGCCACCGACACCACCGCCGAGCCCATCGCTCCCGCCGCCGAGACCACCGAGACCACCGAGACCACCGACCCCGAAGCCGACACCACCGCCGCCGAGACCACCACCCCCGGAGCCATCACTCCCGAGACCGCCGACACCGGAGCTCGCCCGGCTGCCGGTGGCCGCGGCAGCACCACCGTCCGGGACGGCGTCGTCACCAAGCTGGTCACCGTCGTGGCCGGCAAGATCGACGGGGTGCACGCCCTTGCCGACGAAGGCATCACTGTCGAGGTCGTCGGCGGCGTCGCCACCATCGCGGTGCCGTTGGTGATCGAGTTCGGCCACGCGGTCAAGGCGCTCGCCGAGCAGATCCGGATCAAGGTGGTCGAGGCCGTCGAGGACTTCCTCGGGCTCGACGTCGCCACAGTGGACGTCGACGTCACCGACATCCACGTGCCGGACCTCGCCTGATCCGAGTACGCCGGGGAGCCCGGATGCGCCGCACCCGGGCTCCCCGGCCTCACTTCTCGGTGACCTGGCCGTCCACCACGTCCAGGCGCCGGGTCACGTGCACCGCTTCGAGCATGCGACGGTCGTGGGTCACCAGCAGCAGCGTGCCGGGGTAACCGTCCAAAGCGGACTCGAGTTGTTCGATCGCGGGCAGGTCCAGGTGGTTGGTCGGCTCGTCGAGCACCAGCAGGTTCACGCCCCGCGCCTGCAGCAGCGCCAGCGCGGCACGGGTCCGCTCCCCCGGCGACAGGGTGGCCGCCGGGCGCAGCACGTGCGCGGCCTTGAGACCGAACTTCGCCAGCAGCGTCCGCACGTCCGCGTCGGCGAGCTCCGGAACCTCCCGCGCGAACGCCTGCACCAGCGGCAGATCGCCCAGGAACAGTCCGCGCGCCTGATCGATCTCGCCGACGACCACGCCGGGCCCGAGCGCCGCCGAACCCGAGTCCAGCGGAATCCGGCCGAGCAGAGCCGCCAGCAGCGTCGACTTCCCCGCACCGTTCGCCCCGGTGATGGCGACCTTGTCCGCCCAGTCGATCCGCAGATCGACGGGCCCGAGCGTGAACCCGTCACGCCGCACCACGGCATCCCGCAGGGTCGCCACGATCGCGCCTGCCCTCGGCGCCGCGGCGATCTCCATCCGCAGTTCCCATTCCTTGCGGGGTTCCTCGACGACGTCCAGCCGCTCGATCATACGGTCGGTCTGCCGGGCCTTCGCGGCCTGCTTTTCCGTTGCCTCGGCACGGAATTTGCGGCCCACCTTGTCGTTGTCGGAGGATTTGCGCCGGGCGTTGCGGACACCCTTTTCCAGCCAGTTGCGCTGCGTCCGCGCCCGTGTCTCCAGCGCGGCCCTGGTCCTGGCGTACTCCTCGTAGTCCTCCCGCGCGTGCCGCCGCGCGAAGGCACGTTCCTCCAAATAGGACTCGTACCCGCCGCCGTAGAGGTTGACCTGCCGCTGGTGCAGATCGAGCTCCAGCACGGCGTCGACGGTGCGGGCGAGGAACTCGCGGTCGTGGCTGACCAGCACGGTCGCCGCCCGCAGTCCGGTGACGAACCGTTCCAGTGTGGCCAGGCCGTCCAGGTCGAGGTCGTTGGTGGGCTCGTCGAGCAGGAACACGTCGTACCGGCTCAGCAGCAACGACGCCAGCCCGGCGCGCGCGGCCTGCCCGCCCGACAGGGCCGTCATCGGCTGGTCCAGGTCGACGGTCAGCCCCAGGTCCGCGGCGACCTCCCCCGCCCGCTCGTCGAGATCCGCGCCACCGAGGGCGAGCCAGTGATCGAGTGCGGTGGCGTAGCGGTCGTCGGCGCCCTCGGCCCCGGCGGCCAGCGCTTCGGTGACCGCGTCCAGTTCGGCTTGTGCCCGTGCCACTCCGGTGCGGCGAGCCAGGAAGGCGCGCACCGACTCCCCCGGCCTGCGTTCCGGCTCCTGCGGCAGATGCCCGACGGTCGCGCCCGGCGGATCGAGGCGCACCACACCCTGCTCGGGTTTGTGCAAGCCGGCCAGTATCCGCAGCAGCGTGGACTTGCCCGCGCCGTTGACGCCGACCAGCCCGACCACCTCGCCGGGTGCGACGACCATGTCGAGCCCCGCGAACAGCACCCGGTCGCCGTGCCCGGCCGCGAGGTCCTTCGCCGTCAGAGTCGCGCTCACCCGCACCATTGTCGACCATGACCGGGGCCTGCCCTGCGCCGGGCGTACACGGCCAGTTTCCGCGGATTGGCTATCGACGCGCCCGCCCGCGCCCGGCGATCCTGATCGTCATGGTGATCTCGATGGGGGCGGCGGCGGGCATGGCCGCGGCGGCGCTGGGCATGGTGCTCACGCCGGGGCCGAACATGATGTACCTGGTTTCGCGCAGCATCAGTCAGGGGCGCGTGGCCGGGCTGATCTCGCTCGGCGGCACGGCGGCCGGTTTCGTCGTGTACATGACGATGGCCAACGTCGGCCTTTCCGTCGTGTTCGTGGCCGCGCCCTGGCTCTATGTCGGTTTCAAGGCCGCCGGCGTGGCGTATCTGACCTATCTGGCGTGGAAGGCCCTCAAGCCCGGCGGGCGCGGGCTGTTCGAACCTGAGGCGCTGCAACGGGATTCGGCCACCAAGCTCTTCCGGATGGGCCTGGTCACCAACCTGCTCAACCCGAAGGCCGCGATCATCTACCTCGCGCTGATCCCGCAGTTCATCGACCCGGCGCTGGGCAGCACCGCGGCACAGGGGTTCGTGCTCGGCGCGGTGCAGATCGCGGTCAGCGTGGCCGTCAACACGATGTTCATCCTCGCGGCCGGGACCGTCGCGAGCCTGATCGCGCGGCGTCCCTCGTTGGCGGTGTGGCAGCGCCGGATCACCGGCACGATGCTCGGCATCGTGGCGCTGCTGCTCGCCCGCGAGGTCCCGGCCAGGGCGCAGGCGTGATCAGGCTTCGATCACGTACTTCGCGAACGACTTGCGCACCTTGTTGACCTTGGGCAGTGCGACGGCGAGGCAGTAGCCCTGGCCGGGGTTCTTCGCGAAGAAGTCCTGGTGGTACTCCTCGGCGCGGTAGAAGGTGCCCAGCGGCTCCAGGGTGGTGACGATCTGGCCGTCCCACCAGCCCGCGGCGCGCTCGATAGCGGCCTCGAACTCGGCGCGCTGCTCGTCGTCGGCGTGGAACATCGCGGAGCGATACTGCGTGCCGACGTCGGCGCCCTGCCGGTTGAGCTGGCGTGGATCGTGCAGGGTGAAGAACACGTCGAGGATCACCTCGGCCGGGATGACGGTCTCGTCGAAGGTCACCTCCACCGCTTCCGCGTGCCCGGTGCGCCCGGTGCACACCAGCTCGTACGACGGGTCGGGCGCGTCGCCACCCGTGTAGCCGGACACCACGTCCTGCACTCCGCGCAGCGTGCGGTAGACCGCGTCCAGGCACCAGAAGCACCCACCCGCGAGCACGAAAGTCCGCATGTCATCTCCCCTTCCGATCGGCGTTCGTGTGCAAACCTCACCAGCAATGCTTTCATTCCACCCGGTCACGGCAGGTTGGGCACCGGCCATTGCTCGCCGGTGGCGCTGTTGATGACGGCCGCCCTGGTCACGTTCGCGGTGAGCGGGAAGACGTCGTAGGCGAGCGCGGCCACGGCGGGCAGTTCACGCAGGGACGCGCGCGGGGCGAGCGAGCAGTGCGGCAGCCAGCGGCCCGTCTCGTAGTGCTTGTGCACCAGCGCACCGGTGCCGCGGACCGCTTCGACGACGGCCTGCTGGCGCGCGACCAGGTCGACCGGGGCCGCCGGGATGAGCGACACGCGGCCTCGCGGGAACACGCCGACCGCCTCGAAGTGCACCTCGAACGGGCCTCCGCCGGGCAGCGCCTCGACGGCGGCACGGACCTTGCCGAGGTCCCAGTCCAGCAGCACGGCCAGCGACATGTGCGGGTGGTGCAGGCCGTGGGTGTGCGAGCGCAGCGTGGGCACACCGCGCTCCTCGACCCGGTCCCACAGGCCGCGCAGGGCACGGTCGGTCCGGTTGTCGAACAGCAGGCAGACCGCGAGCGCCATACCCCGACGTTAGGCCTCCAGCGTTTCGGCGCCGACGGTGGTCCGCTCCACGGTGATCCCGCACCGCGCCCGGATCTCGGCCGCGTCGCTTTCGGGCAGCCCGTCGTCGGTGATGACCAGGTCCAGTTCGTCCAGGCCGAGGATCCGGTACCGGCCGAACGTGCCGTACTTCGAACTCGCGGCGACCAGCACGGCGGTGGTGGCCGCCGCGACGGCGGCCTTCTTCGGTTCCACCTTGGACTCCGCCGGGATGGTGACGCCCCGCCGCAGATCCCACGAGGGGCTGGTCAGGAACGCGATGTCGAGCGAGAGCTCCCGCAGGGTCAGCGCCGGGATACGGCCGACGGTGGACTGGTTGCGCTTCTCGACCCTGCCGCCGAGGGTGATGATCTCGATCGACGGGTGGTCGAGGTAGGACGAGGCGATCACGAGATCGTTGGTCACCACGGTCAGGTCCTCGAAGTCCTGCAGGTACGGCCGCATCGCCTGCAGCGTGGTGCCCGCGTCGAGGTAGATGGTCATGGACTCGCGGACCAGCCCGGCGGCATGGCGTGCCATGGCGTCCTTCTGCGCGATGTCGGCGGCCGCCTTCTCGACGCGGGGCGGTTCGGTGGCCACCCTGGCCACGATCTTCGCGCCGCCCTGGGTGGCCACGACCTTGCCCTGGCGTTCGAGTTCGGCGATATCGCGGCGGATCGTCATGTGGCTGACCCCGACGAGCTTCGCCAGCTGCCGGTAGCTGAGCACGGAGTCGCGGCGCAGCTGCCCCAGGATGAGATCCCGCCGCTGCTCGGGGATGAGCGGCGGTGCTTCTGCCATCTCCGACCTCCTTGTCGCGTCAGTCTATCGAGCGGGTGTGTCCCAGGCGGTGCCGTTGCGCCCGGTCAGTTCGGCGATCGCGGCGGCTTCCAGTGTGCGGGGCCGCCTGCCGTCGGTGAGCAGCGCGATCCGGCAGGTCTCCTCCAGCTCGACCGCGGCGGTGAGCGCGTCGTCGAGGCTCGTGCCGCTGGTGACCTGCCCGTGGTTGGCGAGCAGGGCCGCACGGAACTCCAGCGGGTGCCCGGCGACGAGCGTGCCCAGTTCGGGGTCGCCGGGCGCACGGTACGGGATCAGCGGGGTCTGCCCGACGCGCATCACGAAGTAGGGGGTCAGCGGCGGCAGCGCACTCGCCTCGGACCACGGCGGCAGGCACGCCACGGCGACCGCGTGTGGCGAGTGGACGTGCACGGTCGCGGTGTGGCCGGGGTTGCGGGCGTACATGGCCAGGTGCACGGCGACCTCTTTGGACGGTCGCGGCCCGGCACGGTGGGTGCCGTCCGCGCCGACCTCCGCGATGTCCGCCGCGCGGAGCCTGCCGAGGTCGGCGCCGGTGCCGGTGATGAGGATCCGGTCGCCGTCCCGCATGCTGAGGTTCCCGCTCGTGCCCGGACTGATCCCGGCGGCGGCGAGCCGGTGCCCCGCGGCGACGAGTTCGTCGATCATCGCAGGGCCTCCCACGCGGTGGCGAACATCTCGGGCGTGCCGAAGTTGCCGGATTTCAGCGCGAGCGCGACGCGATCGCCGGTGCCGGTGGTGCCTTCCGCCCAGCACACGCCCGGCGAGATGGGGCTGCCGATGCGCAACGCGGTGACGCCGAGGCGGCCGACGACGGCGCCGGAGGTCTCCCCACCGGCGACGATGCACTGGGTGACGCCGCGCTCCACCGCCGTCGCGACGATCGTGGCCAGCGCGTTTTCCGTGCGTGCGGCCGTTTCCGGCCCGGACTGGACGTCGCCGGGGTCGCCGACCGAGTAGATCACCGGCACGCTGCCGGGGTCCTGCTCGCCGAACCAGTCCATGGTGGACCGGATCACCTCGCCGGGCCGGCCGGCCAGACCGGCCACGTCGAGACGCAGCGCCGGATGCCCGTGCGCGGTGGCGTAGGCGATCTGTTCCCGTGTGCGGGCCGACGCGCTGCCGCACACCACGAGGCGACGGCCCGGTCGCGCCTGCCAGGCCTGCGCCGGGTCACTGCCGCCCGTCGGGGCGCCGAGTGCGAGACCGGCGCCACCGGAGACCAGCACGTCGTCCGCCGTGGCCGCGGCGATCGCGGCGAGGTCGTCGTCGGTGATGGCGTCCAGAACCAGGTAGCGTTCGGCGGCATCGGCGACGGCCTGCGCGAGCCGTCCGGAGTGGACGGTGGTGAGATGGATCTCCCCGACGCCGTAGCGGGTCTGTGGCCGCAGGATCTCCGCGAGCCGCGAGCGGGTCATGGGTGTGAGCGGGTGGTGCCGCATCGGCGAGTTCTCCAGCAACTGGTCGCCGACGAACAGGTGCCCCAGGTAGACGGTGCGGCCGTTGGCGGGGAACGCGGGCACGACCACGACGTGCCGCGCGCCGGTCCGGTCGGCCAGCGCGTCGAGCACCGGGCCGATGTTGCCGCGGTCGGTGGAGTCGAAGGTCGAGCAGTACTTGAACACGAACCGCTCACAACCCGCGGCGCGCAGCCGGTCATAGGCGGTCACCGACGCCGCGACGGCCTCCTCGACCGGTGCCGTGCGGCTCTTCAGCGCGGCCACCACCACGTCGGCCCCCGCACCCGCCTGCCCCGCCGGATCGGTGAGCACCACCGGACGGTAGCCGCGGGAGGCGTAGGCGGTCGCGATGTCGGTCGCGCCGGTGAAGTCGTCGGCAATGACTCCGATCTTGGGCACTTCCCCTCCTGACCTGGCTGTTGTGATGAACTGTGAACATCTTAGATGAATTTGTACATCTGATGTTACAGTGATCGAATCCAGCTAGCACTGCGAGGACCGATGGTGATCCAGCACGAAAGAATCAATCGAGGCGACCCCATCCGAGTCGCCCTGACCGGCGCGTGCGGCGGTTACGGCCGCACGCTGCTGGCCCAGCTCAAAGCCGTCGGCGACATGACACCGGCCGTGCTCGTCGACCCGGACGTCGACGGCGTGGGCGGCATGCTCGCCGAGCTCGGCCTCTGCGGCATCCCGGTCGCCGCGGACGGCTCCGCGATCGACTGGTCCGATGTGGACGTGCTGGTCGAGGCCACCGGCCGCGTCGGAGCCGGCGTCGGCTACGCACGCGCCGCCATCGACCACGGCTGCCACGTCGTCATGGTCAGCAAGGAGGTCGAGACCGTCGCCGGGGTGGGCCTCGCGCGCGCCGCCGCCGAGGCCGGTGTGCGGTACCTGCCCGGCGACGGTGACCAGCCCGCGAACCTGATCCGGCTGCTGTCCTGGGTCGAGCGCGTCGGACTGGAGGTCGTCGCGCTCGGCAAGTCCGCCGAGTACGACCTCGTCTTCGATCCGGCGGCCGGTACCGTCACCCAGCTCGACACGACGATCGACGCCCCCGGCATGTCGGATCTGCTGCGGCTGGGCGAAAACCCGCGCGAGACGCTGATCCGGCGAGCCGCGCTGGTGGACTCGCTCAAGCGTCGCGCGGCCGCCGACTACTGCGAGCTGACCGTGGTGTCCCAGTACACCGGGGCACCCGCGGACCACGAGGAACTGCACTATCCGGTCGCCCGGCCCGCCGAGCTGGCCGACGTCTACGCCGAACGCGAGCACGGTGGCGTCATCGAACATCCCCGCTCGCTCGACGTGTTCTCGGCGCTGCGGCTGCCCGGCGAAGCGAGTTTCGCGGGCGGCGTGTTCGCGGTCGTGCGCACCGGCGACCCGGAAACGTGGCGGATGCTGGCGGGCAAGGGCCACGTCGTCAGCCGCGACGGCCGCTACGCGTGCGTGTTCTGGCCGTATCACCTGATGGGCGTCGAGACGCCGCTGACGATCACGGCGGCGGTGCACGGCCCCGGCGTGCCCGCACCGGCGCGGCACTCGATCCTCGCCGGGCGCACGGCCAGGGCGTTTCGCGCCGGGGACGAGTTCGCCGTGCACGGCCACCACCACGAGGTGGACGGGGTCGATCCCCTTGTCCGGCAGGCGAAACCGGACGACACAGTGCCGTTCTACCTGCTCGGCGGCGCGCGCCTGGTGCGCGACGTCCCGGCCGGCCACGTGCTGGAGTTCGGCGACGTGACCGGGTTCGACGAGACCGCGACCGAGCTGTTCCGGGGTGCGGCCCGATGACCGCGAACGAACTGCACCTGATCTTCGCCGTCGTCGCCATCGCGCTGGTCGTCGTCGCCATCGCCAAGCTGAAGATGAACCCGTTCCTGGCGCTGCTGCTCGGCGCTGTCCTGCTCGGTTTCGCCAGCGGGCTCGGCGTCGACGGCACGATCGGCGCCTTCGAATCCGGCTTCGGCGACACCCTGTCCGACACCGCGCCGGTGATCGGGCTCGGCTCGCTGCTGGGCGCGATCATCACCGGCACCGGCGGCGCGAACCGGATCGCGGACGCGTTCCTCGGCAACCGCCCCGCGAAGTGGATCCCGATCAGTATCGCGGTCGCCGCGCTGATCATCGGGCTGCCCAACATCTTCGACGTCAGCTTCGTGATGCTGGTGCCGCTGGTGTACGCGCTCGCCCGGCGGACGAACAGTCACCTGCTGTTCGTCGGGATGCCGCTGGCCGCGGGCCTCTACACCGCGCACGGGCTGCTGCCGCCGCACCCCGCGCCGACCGCCGCGGTGAGCGCGTACCACGCGAGTTTCGGGCTGACGCTGGCCTTCGGCCTGCTCGTCGCGGTCCCGACGATCCTGCTCTGCGGTCCCCTGCTGACCCGGGTGGCGGGCCGCTGGTTCGGTCCCACCCCGGATCTGAACGCGGGTCCCGCGACGGGCGCGGAGGTCAAGACCGAACACCAGCCGCCGTTGTGGCTCGCGCTGGGTGTGGTGCTGCTGCCGCCGGTGCTGCTCGTGATCGGCGCGTTCGGCGTCGACAACACCGGCGAAGGCAGCGTCGCGCACACCGTGTTCTCGTTCTGCGACGACCCGGTCGTCGCGCTGCTGCTGTCGGTCGTCGTCGCGATGATCGGACTCGGCCGCACCGCGGGGATCAGGGACGGTGCGCTGCAGAGCATCGCCGCGTCCGGACTCAAAACCGTCGGCCCGGTGCTGCTGATCGTCGGTGCCGGTGGCGGGCTCGCCGAGATGCTGGCCAAGACCGGGGTCAGCGACGTGATCGTCGACTTCGCCCAGGGCTGGCACATCCCCGCGCTCGTGCTGGCGTGGGTGATCGCGGCGCTGCTGCGGATCTGCCTCGGCTCGGCCACGGTCGCGACCGTCACCGCGGCCGGGATCGTCGCCCCGATCGCGGCGGCCGATCCGTCGATCTCCGCGGAACTGCTGGTGCTGGCCACGGCCTCAGGCGCGGTGATGCTCTCGCACGTCAACGATTCCGGGTTCTGGCTGTTCAAGGAGTACTTCCAGCTGTCGGTCAAACAGACCTTCCGCACCTGGACGCTGATGCTTTCCCTGCAGTCGGTGATCGGCCTGGCCGGCGTACTGGTGCTGTCGATCTTCGTGTGAGACGGCTAGAAACCGATCGGCAATCCGGCGTAGTTCTCCGCGAGGCCGGTTCGTCCGGCCTCGCTGGCCGCCACCCAGCGCAGTTGTGACAGCTGCAACTGCTGGTCGAAGGGATCGCCGGACTGGTGCAGCATCGTGGTCATCCACCAGGAGAAGTGGGTGCAGCGCCAGACGCGGCGCAGCGCGGTGTCCGAGTAGGAGTCCACAAGGGACGAGTCCTTTTCGGACAGGAACGCGGCCAGCGCCGGGGCCAGCAGCGCGACGTCGGCGACGGCGAGGTTGAGTCCCTTCGCGCCGGTGGGCGGCACGATGTGCGCGGCGTCCCCGGCGAGGAAGAGCCGTCCGTGCCGCATGGGCTGCTGCACGAAGCTGCGCATCGGCAGCACCGACTTCTCGGTGATCGGCCCCGGCGTGAGCGTCCACCCGTCCTGCCCGTGCCCGAGCCGGGTGGCCAGCGCGTCCCAGATCCGGTCGTCGGACCAGGTGCCGATGTCCGTGCCGTTGGGCACCTGCAGGTAGAGCCGGCTCACCGTCGCCGAGCGCATCGAGTGCAGCGCGAAACCGTCTGGATGCCAGGCGTAGATCAGCTCGTCGGTCGAGGGCGCGACGTCGGCGAGCACGCCCAGCCAGGAGTAGGGATAGGTGCGTTCCCAGGTCTGGCACACCGCGTCGGGCACCGCCGCCCGGCACGGGCCGAACGAGCCGTCACAGCCGACCACGACGTCGGCGTCGAGGCGCTCGGCCCTGCCATCGGGTCCGGTGAAGGTGACGTAGGGCTGGTCGGTCTCCAGATCGTGCACCGCCGTGCCGGTGACCTCGTAGCGGATCTCCTGGCCGGCGGCCGCGCGGGCCTTGCCGAGGTCCTTGGTGACCTCGGTCTGCCCGTACACCGTGACGCTGCGGCCGATCAGGTCGACGAAGTCGAGGTGGTGGCGCTCGTGCGGCCACTGCAGGTAGATACCGCGGTGCTCGTCGCCCTCGCGCCCGAGCCGCTCCCCCAGCCCGGCCTCGCGCAGCAGGTCCACAGTGGACTGTTCGAGGATCCCGGCGCGGATCCGCGCCTCGACGTAGTCGCGCGAACGGGTTTCGACGATCACGGACTCGATGCCCGCGTTGTCGAGCAGATGGGACAGCAGAAGCCCGGCGGGGCCGGCACCGACGATGGCGACCTGAGTACGCATGGCGAAAGTCTGCGTTCTCACGCCCGATTAGCCTAGCCTGTCTTCCATTGAACGGAATTCTGGTAGGCCCGCACGATGTCGTCGAAGGACGGTTCGGCGGTGAGGCCGAGCGCGTGCGCCCGCGGTGTGTCGAACACGGCGGGCCAGCTGCGCACGATCGCGCCGATGGCCGGGTCCTCGGTCCAGTCGATCAGCTCGCTCGTGGCGGACCCGGTGACACGGTCGAGCGCCGCGGCCATCTCCCGTGGCGTCGTGGTGAGGGCGGGCAGGTTCGTCGCGGTACGGCTGCCCCACGTCGCGTCGTCCACCTCCGCGGCCCGCGCGAGCCCGTCCAGGGTGCGGCGCGGCGAGGACAGTGCGACGGCGGTGTCCGGCGGTACCGGGCAGACCGCGCGTTGTCCGGCGAGTGGTTCCCGGACGATGCCCGACAGGAAGCTGGACGCGGCCGCGTTCGGCTTGCCGGGCCGCACCGACACGGTCATCAGCCGCACCGAACGGCCGCGGACGAATCCTTTGCGGGTGTAGTCCGCCACGAGCTGTTCGCCGATGAACTTCTGGATGCCGTAGCTCGACTGCGGGCGCGGCAGCGTGTCGTCGCCGACCACGCCCAGCGGCGGCAGTGCCGGGTCGTTGCCGAACACCGCGAGCGAACTGGAGAACACCAGCACCGGCGGGGTCCGGTGCCGCCTGGCGTACTCCAGGACGGCGCGGGTGCCGTCGACGTTGGTGCGCATCCCGAGATCGAAATCCGCCTCGGCCGCGCCGCTGACCACTCCGGCGAGATGGAACACCGCGTCCACCTCGCCGAGCCCGCCGACCGCGCCCGCCAGCTCGCCGACGACCGGCCGCACTCGCGGGTCCGCACGCAGGTCGGCGGGTGGCTCGGCGAGATCGGCCAGTACCAGCTCGCCGATCTCCCCGGGAGCCGAGCCACCCAGCGCGACCGGTCCCGCCAGCAGCTCCCTGGCCAGCAGGGAGCCGAGGAATCCCGCGCCTCCGGTGATGAGGATCCGCCTGCTCATACCGCCTCCAGCCGGTCGGTCCGGGTTCGTGGTGCGCACCACCGACGCCGCGACGATAACGGCTGCCACGTGCGGCGGGGGTTTCCGTATCGGGTCACCGGGTAGGTCGCGAAGAGCGAACCGACAAGGAGGAGTCATGAGAGCTGTGGTGTACCGGGGACCGCGCGAGGTGACCGTCGAGCAGGTACCCGATCCCGAGATCCAGCAACCCACGGACGCGATCGTCCGGATCACGACCACCAACATCTGCGGCTCCGACCTGCACATGTACGAGGGCCGCACCAACGTCGAGGACGGCAAGATCCTCGGCCACGAGAACATGGGCATCGTCGAGGAGGTCGGCAGCGCGGTCGGCCGGATCAAGGCCGGTGACCGGGTCTCGGTGCCGTTCAACATCGGCTGCGGAGCCTGCGTCAACTGCGAAAGCGGCTGGACCTCCTACTGCCTGCGCACGAATCCGGTCGAGGGCATGGACGGCGCGGCCTACGGCTACGCCAGCATGGGCCCCTACGACGGCGGCCAGGCGGAGTTCCTCCGCGTGCCCTACGCGGATTTCAACCTGCTCGAACTCCCGCCCGGTGACGAGCACGAGAACGACTTCACGATGCTGTCGGACATCTTCCCCACCGGCTGGCACGGCACCGAACTCGCCGGTCAGCGGCCCGGCGACACGGTGGCGGTGTTCGGCGCGGGCCCGGTCGGGCTGATGGCCGCGCACAGCGCGATGCTCCGCGGCGCGGCCGAGGTGCTCGTGGTGGACAAGGAGCCGGACCGGCTCGCGCTCGCCGGGAAGATCGGCGCGCGACCCGTCGACTTCGCCAAGGGCGATCCGGCGCAGCAGATCATGGACGCGACCGGTGGCCGCGGCGCCGACTGCGGGGTCGAGGCCGTGGGTTACCAGGCACACGACCCCGCCGGCGAGGAGCATCCGGAACTGGTGCTGGACAAGCTCGTCGAGTCCGTGCGCTCCACCGGAGGGATCGGCGTGGTCGGCGTGTACCTGCCGCAGGACCCGGGTGCGGTCACCGAACAGGCGCAGCAGGGCCGGATCCCCTTCGAGTACGGCACGTTCTTCAGCAAGGGCCAGCACATGGGCACCGGGCAGTGCCCGGTCAAGCGCTACAACCGGCACTTGCGTGACCTGATCATCGCCGGGCGGGCCACGCCGTCGTTCCTCGTCTCGCACGAACTCGGCCTCGACCAGGCGGCCGAGGGCTACGAGCGGTTCGACAACCGCGAAAACGGCTGGACCAAGGTTCTGTTGCGGCCGTAGAAAAAGGCCTGGTCCCGGCACGCCGGGACCAGGCTCTTTTCATGGTCAGCTCGAAATGGCTTCGACCAGATCGCCGACCTGGGGATCGTCGAGCGCGCGGGCGACGTCGGCCTGCGCGACCATGCCGACGAGGTCGTGCCCGTCGATCACCGGCAGGCGGCGCACCTTGTACCGGCTCATGGTGCGGAAGATCTCGTCGGCGTCGTCGTCCGCGCCGATCGTGACCGCCTCGCCCTGGGCGAGGTCACCGGCAGGGATCGCCCGCGGGTCCTTGCCTTCCGCGAGCACCTTCACCACGATGTCGCGGTCGGTGAGCATGCCCTTGAGCCGGTTGTCCTCGCCGCAGACCGGCAGCGCGCCGACGTCGAGTTCGGCCATCCGCTTGGCCGCGTCGAGGACCATCTCGCTCGTGCGCACGCACGCGGTGTCGGTGGACATGATGTCCCGTGCCTTCGTCATAGTGACTCCTTCCGGCCTCAGGTGAGGCTCAGTACCGTCTTTCCCCTGGCGTGTCCCGAATCGAGGCGTTCGTGTGCCTGCCGGACCTGGTCGAGGGGCAGCACGTCCCGCACGACGGGCCGTACCTGGCCGCGGTCGAACAGCGGGGTGAGTTCCTCGAGGCGGCGGCGTTCGCGGGTCAGCATGATTCCGTGCAGCTGCTGGTTCTGCTGGTACAAGCGGGTGAGCTGCCCGGCGGGCGGCAGCACGGTCGCGATCCGCCCGAACGGCCGTGCCGCGGCGGAACTCTTCACCAGGTTCTCGCCGCCGACCAGGTCCAGCACCGCATCGGCGCCCACGCCGCCGGTGTGGTCGAGCGTGATCTGGACCGGGTCGTCGTCGTGGTAGTCGATGGGCACCGCGCCCAGCTCGCGCAGCAGGTCCTGGCTGTCCGGGCCGGCCGTGGCGAGCACGAGCGCCCCGGCGGCGACGGCGAACTGCACCGCGAACGAGCCGACACCACCGGCCCCGGCGTGCACGAGGACGGTCTCCCCCGGGCGGACCGCCAGCCGCCGCACGATGGCCTCCCACGCGGTTCCCCCGGCCAGCGGCACGGCGGCGGCCTCGACGTGGCTGAGCGCGCGTGGTTTCGGTGCCACGATCGATGCCGCGACCACGTTGTAGTCCGCGTAGCTCCCGGCTTGCGTCAGCTCGGGGGTGTAGAACACCTCGTCACCCGCGGCGAACTCGGACACCCCGGCCCCGGCGGCCTCGACCACGCCGGACACGTCGCCGCCCAGCACCGCGGGCAGCGGCAGATCGGGCATCACCACGCCCTGACGGATCTTGGCCTCCACCGGATTGGTCCCCGAGGCGAGCACCCGGACGAGCAGCTCCCCCGGCCCAGGTGTGGGCTTGTCGACCTCGCGCAGGTCGAGGACCTCCGGACCACCGAATCGTTCGATCAGTACCGCTCTGGTAGCCATGGCCACGGCCTACCCGTGACCGAGCGGGTCAAACGCCTGGTCATGGACACTGAAGGCATGACAAATCGCCCGCGGCCGGACGACGAGAGCGGAGGACCGGTCGGGCCCTCCACCCTCGCGGGATTACCCGAGTTCGCCGAGCACCTTCTGGGTGATCGCCGAACGGGAAAGGCCGTAGCGCTCGTGCAGTGTGGGCAGCGCACCGGCGGCCAGGAACTCGTCGGGCAGCGAGATCGGCACGATCCGCTTGCCAAGGCCCGCGCTGACCACGGCCGAAGCCAGCGTCTCGAACAGCCCGCCGACCACGGTGTGGTTCTCCAGCGTCACGACCAGCCGGTCGGTGCCGACCTCGGCCAGCACCGTCTCGGTGTCGAACGGCTTGATCGTGGGCGTGTGCACGACCGCCACGTCGACGTTGTGCTTCGCGAGATCTTCGGCGGCCTGCAGGGCACGCATCGTCATCAGTCCACTCGAGACGAACACGACGTCGTTGCCGCCGCGCAGCACCGCGGCCTTGCCGAGCTTGAACTCGTAGTCGTACTCGTCGAGCACGGTCGGGACCTTGCCGCGCAGCAGGCGGAGGTAGGTCGGCCCGTCCGAGGCCGCCAGCTGCGGCACGGCCTGCTCGATGTCGACCGAGTCGCACGGGTCCACAATGGTCAGATTGGGCATGCCGCGGAAGATCGCGATGTCCTCGGTGGCCTGGTGACTGGGCCCGTAACCGGTGGTCAGGCCGGGCAGGCCGCCGACGATGTTGACGTTGAGGTTCGGCTCGGCGATGTCCAGGCACAGGAAGTCATACGCCCGGCGCGCCGCGAACACCGAGTAGGTGGACGCGAACGGCACCAGGCCGACCTCGGCCATCCCGGCTGCGGCGCCGAACAGCAGCTGCTCGGCCATGCCCATCTGGTAGAACCGGCCGGGATGCGCCTGGGCGAAGATGTGCATGTCGGTGTACTTGCCCAGGTCGGCGGTCAGCCCGACAACGCGCTCGTCGCGTTCGGCGAGCGCGGCCAGCGCGTGCCCGAACGGCGCGCTCGCCGTCTTCTGGCCGGGGTCGGCGAAGGACGCGATCATCGCCGATGTGGTGAGGCGTTTGGTGGCGGTGCTCATCGTGCTCCCTCGTAGCCCTCGGTCAGCTGTTCGCGGCACAGCTGCCATTCGTGCTCGTCGATGCGCATGAAGTGCGCCTTCTCGCGGGTTTCCAGCAACGGGACACCGCGGCCGATCCGGGTGTCGCACAGGATCACCGACGGCTGCTCGTCCGGCCGCGCCCGCTCGGCGGCCGCATCGAACGCCGCGAGCAGGGCGTCCACGTCGTTGCCGTCGACGCGCTGGGTGAACCAGCCCGCCGCTTCCCACTTCTCCTCGGCGGGCTCGATGCTCAGCACGCTCGAAGTCGTGCCGTCGGCCTGCAGCGCGTTCATGTCGACCATCGCCGTGATCGAGCCGAGCCGGTGGTGCGCAGCGCCCATCGCGGCCTCCCACGTGGAGCCCTCGTCCAGTTCGCCGTCGGAGAGGAAGTTGAACACCCGCGAGGACGATCCCTGCGCCCGCAGGCCCAGCGCCATGCCGACGGCGACGGTCAGGCCGTGTCCGAGCGAACCGCCCGAGATCTCCATGCCCGGCGTGTAGGAGGCCATGCCGGACATGGGCAGCCGCGAGCCGTCCGAGCCGTAGGTCTCCAGCTCCTCGACGGGCACGACACCCGCCTCGGCCAGCGCCGCGTACAGCGCGATGGCGTAGTGGCCGGTGGAGAGCAGGAACCGGTCGCGCCCGGCCCAGTGCGGGTCCTGCGGGCGCAACCGCAGCTGGTCGGTGTAGGTCACGCTGAGCATGTCGGCGACACCGAGCGCCTGGCCGACGTAACCCTGGCCCTGCACCTCGCCCATGTTCAGGATGTGGTGGCGCATCCGGTGGGCCGCGGCACGCACCTTTGCGGCCCTGGTCTCCGGCGGGGCGTCCACTGTGGTCATCGGCTTCTCACTTCCCTTCAGGCCAGCGCCGAGTCCGGCTGGCCGGCGTGCGTTTCCGCCCGCTTGACGGGCGCCGTCTCGCAGGTGAGCGCCGCGACCGCGGTCGAGATCACCCCGAGCAGGACGAACAGGACGGCGGGACCGGTCCAGCCCAGCCAGCCGTAGAGCGCGGTGGCCAGGAACGGCAGCAGCCCGGCGACGACCGAGGCGCCGTTGTAGCCCAGCGAGATCCCGGACGAGCGCACCTCACGCGGGAACTGCTCGGAGAACCACGAGGACTCCACCGCGAAGATCGGGTCGTGGCTGAACAGCAGCCCGAGCACCACCGCGAGCATGACCATGGCGGCCACGCCGGTGTTGACGAGCAGGAACATCGGGAAGCCGAACGCCATCGTGAACACCGCGCCCAGCAGGAACACCGGCTTGCGGCCGATCCGGTCGGACAGCGCGCCGAAAGCCAGGTGCGAGACCAGCCCCAGCGCCGAGCCGATGATGGTGCCGACGAGGACGTCCTGTTTGCTCGCCAGCGACGCGAGCACCACATAGGACAGCAGGAAGCTCGTCGTCACGTAGTAGCCGCCGGTCTCGGCCATGCGCAACGCGATGATCTTGCCGATCACCCGCCAGTCCCGGCGCAGCACCTCCAGAGCGGGCGCCTTACGCACCTCGTTGTTGCGCTGCATCTCGGTGAACTCGGGCGATTCGCCGACGTTCATCCGGATGAACATGCCGGTGGCGATCATGACGAGGGAGAACAGGAACGGCGCGCGCCACACCCAGTCGCCGTGGAAGATCGCCTCGGAGGCCAGGAACGCGCCGTTCGCGAGCAGCAGGCCTGCCGGGATGCCGATCTGCGGCACGGCTCCGAAGAAGCCGCGCCGCTTCGCCGGTGCGTGCTCGATCGACATGAGCACGGCACCGCCCCACTCCGCGCCGAACCCGATGCCCTGCACGATGCGCAGCAGGATCAGCAGAATCGGGGCGGCGATACCGACCTGGCCGTAGGTGGGCAGCACGCCGATCAGGATCGTGCCGATGCCCATCAGCATCAGCGACCAGATGAGCACCTTCTTGCGTCCGAGCCGGTCGCCGAAGTGCCCGGCGAGGTACCCGCCGAGCGGGCGGAAGAAGAACCCGACCGCCAGTGTGGCGAACGAGGCGAGCACGCCGATCAGTTCGTTGCCGGTGTGGAAGAACACCGAGCCGAAATAGGCGGCCGCGGCGGTGCCGTAGATGAAGAAGTCGTAGCTCTCCACGGCGGTGCCGATCATGGAGGCGACCGACACGGTCAGCGGGTTGTCGCGCCCGCCGGACACAGACGACATTGCCTGCTCCTTCATTGCTCAGTAGGTCTCGATGACGCGGGAGTCGTCGCGGGTGGCGAGCCCGGCGTCGGCCGCTTGCCGGTAGCGCCGGCGCGCGAGGTCGAGCAGGGGCGTGTCCGCCCCGGAGGCGCGGGCGGCGTCGGCGACGAGCCCGCTGTCCTTGACGAAGATGCCGATGGTGCTGGTGACCTCGACGTCGGTGCCCTGGAGCATGCGCGGGCCGCGGTCGGAGAGCATCCACGAACCGCCGGCGCCCTGCTCGACGAGGGAGAGGACCCGGTGCTGGTCCAGGCCGAGCCGTCCGGCCAGCGCGAGCGCTTCGGCGGCGGCGACGATGTGCACCGAGCACAGGTGCTGGTTCACGACCTTGATCGCCTGTCCCGCGCCGATGTCGGCGCCGACCTCGCGCACGGTGCCGAAGCGCTCCAGGATCGGCCGGACGGTGTCGATGCCGGTGCCGGACGCGAACAGGGTCAGCTCGCCCGTCTTGGCCCGCGCGGTGCCGCCGGTGACCGGCACGTCGAGTACGCCCGCACCGGCGGCGGCGAGGCGTTCTCCTTGCTGTCGCACGGATTCCGGGCCGACGGTGCTCATCACGATCCACGTCTGGCCGGATACCCGGCCCGCGAGTGCCTCGGTCACGAGGGTGTCGAGCTGGTCCGGCGTCGCGACCATGACGACGACGAAACGGGCGCGCGGCGCCGCGCTGATCGACGCGACCGCGGCGATGCCTTCGCCCGCGGCCCATTCGCGGGCGGCCGGGAACGGGTCGACGGCCGTCACGGGGAAGCCGCCGGTTGTGAGGCGGCGGGCCATGTGGCGGCCGATCGCGCCGATGCCGACGAACACGACCTCGGGTTCGCTCATGGGGAACCTTTCTTGGCAGCACAATCCGGCGCCCGCTACGGGACGCGTGGTTTTCACGGGAAGTTTTCAGTGTTCGCCGGTCAGCGAGGACCACACCTCGAAGTGGCGGCGCATCGCGACCCGCGCCTCCTCGCCGTCGCGGGCACCGACCGCGTCGACGATTCCATAGTGGACGGTGTCGATGATGCGGGTCGCCCCGTTCGCCAGCGGTTCCCGGTCGACCGCGGCCCGGCGGCGCTCGACCACCTCGTCCCGCAGGACGTGCGCGAGCCCGTCGTAGAGCAGCGTGAAGATCGGGTTCTGGACGACGAGGAAGAGCTTGCGGTGGAACTCCAGGTCGGCTTCGAGGGCACGGGCGTCGTCGCCGGCGGTACTGGCCGCGACCATCTCGTCGACGAGCGCGCGCAGGGTGTCCACGTCATCGGCGGTGGCCAGCCGCGCGGCCGACTCGGCGACGGTCAGTTCGAGCATCTCGCGGGCGGTGCGGAACTGCGTGCCGGACAGGTGGCCGAGCTGGCTGGACAGGTCGAAGTAGAGCTGGATGAAGCTGGAGTCGGGCACCCGCAGGAAGGAGCCGCGGCCCTGGACGCGGACCAGGAATCCGAGCATCTCCAGCATGGACAGCTGTTCGCGCAGCGCCCCGCGGCTGATGTCGAGCGACTCCACCAGGTCACGCTCGGTAGGCAGCCGTAGCAAATCGCTACCTTCCTCGGCTGTCGCCTGCGCGGCGAGGCTGCGCACGAGGAACGACAGGTCGACTCCCACCAGCGCCTACCTCCATGTCCGCATTGGTTTGACCAATGACGGAAGGTTAGCCGTCGGTGAGGAGAAGAGTCAAGGCATGCGGCGAGATTGGTTTAACCAAAGCGAAGCTGTGGGTGTTACGGGGCGTGCACCTCTAGTGTCGTGCCAGATCAGGGGGCCTTGGGGGCTCGAACCGCGTGACCGGAGGAGTCGATGCTGAAATGACGGCAGGGCGAGGCATGCCCACACAGGACGACGTGCTCGGTTACTTCGACACGCTGTCGAACTGGGGACGGTGGGGCGACGACGACGAGCTCGGCACCCTGAACCACATCACCGACGACGTCCGGCTGGCGGCGGCGCGGGCCGTGCGCCACGGCAGGAGCGTGTCGTGCGCGTGGGAGGTCGCCGTGCCGGAGGAGATGGAGCGGTCGACGACGGCGTGCCCGTGCGCCGCCGACATGCCCGGTGCCGAGCACATGCCGGCGCCCGGGTTCCGCAACGACCGCCGCTGGGGCTTCTCCAACGAGCGGCTCGGCATCATGTTCCACGGCAACACCATCACCCACCTCGACTCGCCGTGCCACATCTTCTGGGACGGCACGATGTACAACGGGCGGTCGCACTCGATGGTCGACGCCGCGACGGGATCGGCGTGGGCGACAGTCACGGCGGCCGCGAACGGGATCATGACGCGGGGTGTCCTGCTGGACGTCGCGAAGGTCCGCGATGTGCCGTGGCTGGAACCGGGCGAGGGCGTGTTTCCCGAGGATCTCGAGGAGGCCGAGCGCCGTCAGGGTGTGCGGGTGCGACCCGGCGACGCGGTACTCCTGCGGACCGGCTACGGCCGCGCCCGGCACGAGGCCGGTCCGGCCGGCGGTTTCACGCAAGCCGGCTGGCACGCGTCCTGCCTGCCGTGGCTGCACGAACGCCAGGTCGCGCTGATCGGCGCTGACACCCCGCAGGACGTTCAGCCCTCGGGGTACGAAGACGTGCTGATGCCGGTGCACGCCGTGAGCCTCGTCGCGATGGGTCTGTGGCTGCTCGACAACTGCGACCTGGAGGCGTGCGCCACGACGGCCGCCGGGCTCGGCCAGTGGGACTTCCACCTCGCGGTCGCGCCGGTCCGCTTCGCCGGTACGTCCGGCAGCCCGGTCAACCCGATCGCCACCTTCTGACCGCGGGACCCGGCCGCGGTCAGGCCGGCGTCCGTCGCTGCCTACCCCGCCAGCAGCCCCGCGAGCTCCTCCGTCGTGCCGACGCGGCCGAGGAAGTGGGCGATGTCGGTCAGCGCGAAGCGGTGTACCTCCTCGGCGCTGTAGGAGCCCCACCCGGCATCGGAGAGCCCGACGGTGGCGGTCGCGTCGGAGACGAAGTAGACGGCGAAATCCCGGAACAGCGCGTCGCGGGCGGTGGCCTCACAGCAGGAGTGGGTGGCCACGCCCGTGATGATCACCGAGTCGATGCCGCGCCGGCGCAGGAAGTTCTCCAGGTCCGTGCCGTAGAACGCCGAGTACCGCCGCTTGACGAGGAACTCGTCGGTCGCCGGGTCGAAGTCGATGTCCGGGTGCAGCTCGACCCCGGGCGTGCCTTCCACCAGTGCCTTGCCGGAACCGGTCAGCGGATGCAGGTAGCGCACCATGCCGAGGTCGGCGCCGTCGCGGTGGTGCACCTGCGTCGTGCACACTACCGGCAGCCCGCGACCCCGCGCCAGCCCGATGAGCCGGTTGATCCGCGGGATCAACGCCCGCCCGTCGGCGCATTCGTACGGCGCGCCTTCGCGCAGGAAGTCGTTCGTCATGTCGATCACCAGCAGCGCCGCCTTCTGCGGATGGAACGGCACTTCCCGGTCGGTCATCGCCAGCACGTGCTCGGTCATCGTGTTCCTCCTTCTTCCGCGTCCCACACTGTGGGCGGCAGCCCCCGGTCCCGCAACGGCGCGCGGACGACCTTGAGACTTCCGTTGCGCGGCAGGTCTTTTTCGACGCTCACGTACCTCGGCACGGAATGCCGCGGCAGCCGCGCGGCGCAGTGGGCGCGCACGGCGGCCGGATCGAGGGTCTCCCCCGGCGCGGGCACCACCACCAGCAGGACCTCGTCCTCGGTGAGTTCCGACGCGACCCCGACCGCGGCGGCCGCCGCCACCCCCGGCATCGACGCCGCCGCCTCTTCCACGCTGACCGCGCTGATGTTGATGCCCCGCCTCCGGATCACGTCGGCGGAGCGGCCCTCGAAGTACAGCCAGCCGTCCTCGATCCTCGCCTGGTCGCCCGTGCGGAACCAGCCGTCGCGCCAGGCCGCCTCCGTCGCGTCAGGATCGCCGAGGTATCCGGTGAAGGTGAGGTCTGGACACTGTGGACGGACAAGCAGTTCGCCGTCGGAGACCCGCACCTCGTATTCGGGCACGGGCCGGCCCGCCGCGCCGGGACACAGTTCGTCCACCGGGGTCGTCGCCACGTCCCCGAGTTCCGTGCAGGCGTAGGCCTGCAGCAACCGCACGCCGAACCGTTCGGCCATCTCGTGCACCAGCCAGGCCGGGGCCGGGCCGCCGTAGGCACGCCGGACCGGGTGCGAGCGATCCCGCTCGTGCTGCCGCAGCAGCATCACGCACACCGCACCCATGAAGTTGAACGCCGTGACACCCTCCGCCCGCGCCATGTCCCAGAAGCGGCTCGCGGAGAACCGGCGGCCCACCACCAGCACCGAGCCACCCAGCAGTGCGGGCAGGAAGGCGGCATGCCGGGCGTTGATGTGCTGCCAGGGAAAGAAGTTGTACAGCACGTCCGAGGAGTCGTAGCGCATCGCCCGTTGCACGCGCCGCGCCTGGCCGAGCCCCGCCCCGTTCGGCAACACGGCGCCCTTCGGCCTTCCCGTGGTTCCGGAGGTCGTCATCACCAACGCGGGTGTGCTCAGCTCGGGGACGAATCGCGGCAGCGGCCCGTCACCACCCAGGTCGCCGATGACCACAGTGGACTCCGCCAGCCCGGCGAGATGCGGTTCTCCGCCCAACCGCGCGGAATCGGCGATCGTCGCCACGCAGCCCCCGGATTTCGCGAGCTGTCGCGCCCAGCCGGCATCGAGCTCGGCGGGCAGCGGCAGTTCGACCGCGCCCAGCATCGACAGCGCCGTGGTGAGCGCGACCGCCTCGGGCCCGTTGCGCACCGCCGTCGCGACGAGATCACCGGGGCCTGCCAGGCGGGTCAGTCCCCGCGCGATCGCGGTCGCCCGCTCGGCCAGCCGGGCCGCGGTCCAGCCGGGTTCGCCCGCCGGCCGGATCACCTCGTCGCCGGGCGCCGTCTCGGCACGGGCGAGCACGGCCTCGGCGAACGAACGGACCGGCGTCATAGCCGCACGCTCCCCCGCGCGGGCACACCCCGGCAACGGGCCTTCTCGGTCACCGGACCGCCTGCGATCAACCCCACAGCGACACCCGCTGCGCGCCGAGGCCGATGTTCACCACCTTGGCGGCGCTGTACTGCAACAGGGTCTCCCAGCACAGCTCGCGGCCGAACCCGCTGGCCTTCACGCCGCCCATCGGCACGCCCGCCGGCAGGTCGAACCACTTGTTGACCCACACGATCCCGGCGTCCAGTTCGCGCGCGATCAGGTGCGCCCGCGTCAGGTCGGCCGTCCACACCCCGGCCGCGAGCCCGTAGGGCGTGTTGTTCGCGCGCGCTACCGCGTCGTCGTAGCCGGTGAACGTCTCGGCGACGGTGACCGGCCCGAAGATCTCCTCCGACAACACCGACGCTCCCCCGCTGGTGTCGTGCAGCAGCGTCGGCCGCACGAAGAACCCGTCCGAGCCGACCGGCGCGTCCCCGGTGAGCACCCGCACCCCTTCGGTGCGGGCGCGCGCGAGATGGGCGAGCACGCGTTCGTGGTGCTGCCGCGACACCAGCGGCCCCAGCTGGGTCGACTCGTCCAGCGCGTCGCCGACCCGGATCGAGTCGGCGATCGCCGCGAACCTGCCGAGGAACTCCTCGGCGATGCTCTCGTGCAGCAGCAACCGCGACGCCGCCACGCACGCCTCCCCGTTGGCGAGGTAGATGCCGTTCACCGCGTCGGTGACGGCCCTGTCGAGGTCGGCGTCGTGCGCGACGATCAGCGCGCCCTTGCCGCCGAGTTCCATCAGAGACGGGGTCAGCGCGCTCGCGGCGCCCGCCATGATCCGGCGCGCGGTCGGCCCGCCGCCGGTGAGCGTCACCAGCGCGACATCGGGATGCGAAACCAGGGCCGCGCCGGTCTCCGGACCGCCGCTGACCACGTTCAGCACGCCCGGCGGCAGCAGATCCTCCACCAGCGCGCAGAATTCGAGCACGCTCGCGGTGGCGAACTCGGACGGCTTCACCACCACCGTGTTGCCCGCGGCGAGGGCGGGCGCGATCTTGTTGGCCAGCGTGATCAGCGGCGAGTTCCACGGCAGCACGGCCGCGACGACGCCCAGCGGCTCGCGGGTCGAGTAGACCAGCGAGTGCGGGTCCTCGACCGGTACCTGGTCTCCCCGCAGGTCGCGGGTCAGGCCGGAGAAGAACCGGAAGATCGCCGCGCTGTCGGGTACGTCGGCGACGGAGGCCTCGCGGATCGGGCGGCCGTTCTCGGTCGCGAGCAGCCGCGCCCAGCGATCGGGATCGGCCTCGATGCGGTCGGCGATCTGCCACAGGATCCGCTGCCGGTTCGCGACGGTGCTGCGCCGCCAGGTCCGCAGGGCGGTGCGCGCCGCCGCGACCGCCTCGCCGGCCTGCTCGGCCGAGGCCTGCCCGAGCACCGCCCACGGTTTGCCCGTGCTCGGGTCGATCGCCTCGAACGCACCGGCCGGCTGCCGCCACTGCCCGCCGAGGAACAGCCGGTAGTCGCCCGCGGGCTCGAATCTGGTGTGGACGGGCATGCGGCTCCTAACGGAAAGCGGGAACGGTCGGCGGTTGCCCCATGAAGACGGCGCCTGCCGCGTCAAACATCGCCAGGCTCAGGAAAGCGTGCGACTGCGGCACCTGCGCGTCGGCCACCAGCTGCCGCAGCGGATGGTCGCTGAAGATCACGCCGGTGCCGGAGACGGACATGACACGATCGACCACCTCCGACGCGGTGCGCGCCAGGTGCGCTGCCGACAGCCTCAGGTGGGCGTTGCGGCGGTCGCTCACGCCGTCGCCGTCCAGGATGCCCTGCCACGCTTCGTCCGCGGCCTCGTAGAAGTAGGCGCGGGCCGAGCGCAGCGCGGCCTCCGCTTCGGCGAGGGCGGAGCGGTAGTAGGCGCGGTCGGCGAGCTTCGGCGCGCCGGTGATGCCGGCGCGCCCGCTGCCGACGTCTTCGGCGAAGTCGAGCACGGCGCGGGCGACCCCGGCCGACACCACCGACAGCGACTGCGCCGCGTAGGTGATCGCCGGGTACTGGTAGAGCGGCTCGTCGACGACGGGCTCGCCGCCACGCACGAACGTCCACTCCCTGCCGACCTCGACATCGTTCACGACGAGGTCGAACGAGCCGGTGCCACGCATGCCCTCGACGTTCCACTCGCGCACGATCTCGACGTCCTGTGGCCGCAGCAGCGCGCCGCGGGGTTTGCCGGCGGAGGCGTCGTCGCCGGGGATGCCGACGCAGACGATGTCGGCGGCCATGCAGCCGCTGGCGAACTTCCACCGGCCGCTGACCCGGAACCCGCGCTCCGTAGGCACCGCCTCCTGCACCGGGAACAGCGCCCCGGCGAACACGACGTCCGGCCCGTCCGCGAACATCTTCGCCTGCGTGTCCAGCGGCAGCGAGCCCAGATAGACCAGCTGGGAGCCGAAACTCGCGACCCAGCCTGCCGATCCGTCCACCGTGGAAATCCGCTCGATCATGCGCAGGAACTCGGCGGGCGGCAGTGGCCGGCCGCCGAACCGGGCCGGTGTCGAGGCACGATAGATGCCGAGCGGTTTGAGCTTGTCCACGAAATCGCGTGGCACGTACCGCTGCTCGCGGAACTCCTGCCTGCGCTCGGCCAGTTCGGCGAGCACGTCTTCGAACAGTCCCATGGCCCCTCCTCGTTCAGTCCCCGCCGAGGAAGGACAGCACGGCGGCGGCCACCTCCCGCGGGCATTGCTCCATCAACGGGACCATGCCGCCGGGGATGCTCGCCACCGCCAGGCGCTTCGCGTTCACCAGTTGCCGCTCCAGCTTGGGCACGTCGGGGAAGGCGAACGGGTCGGCCTCCGCGCCGATCAGCAGCACCGGCGCCGTCACCAGCCCGATCCGGTCCTCCATCCGGTAGCGCACGCAGGCCCGATGTCCCTCGGCCGGATCGACCCCGTGCGCGAGCGCGTCGTGCAGGAAACGGTCACGCAGGTCGGGCCGGCCGGCCGGGTAGTACGGGCGGCGGATGCCCCACATCTCGACCAGGTGCTGCCCGTCGCCGGTGGGTTCGACCTCGTCGACGGTCGTGCGGCCGGCGTGGGCGGCGCGGTAGTCCGGTCCCGTCCACGGCGTCGAGGACAGCATCAGCGCCCGCACGCGTTCCGGTGCGATCGCGGCGAGTTCGATCCCGACCGCACCGCCCGTGTGGTGGCCGAGGACGGCCGCATCGTCCAGTCCGAGCGCGTCGAGGAAGGCGAGCACGCCGCGCGCGAACATCTCGATGGTCTGCGGCGCCGGCAACCGGACGCTCTGGCCGAAGCCCGGCATGTCCACCGCGATGGCCCGGTGCGCTTCGGCCAGCAGGGGCTGCACCTCGCGGAACTCGTCGTGCGAACGCGGAGTCTGGTGCAGCAGCAGGATCGCCGGCCCGGTGCCCGCTTCCGCGTAGTGCACCTGGCCCAGCGAGGTGTCGGCGTAGGCCTTGCGGACCTCAGGCATGCGCCACCGCCCTCGGCTTGAGCACGGACGTCCGCACGATCGGATACAGGATCAGGCACAGCACGGTGGCGCTGAGGAAACCGAACGGGAACGCCCCGGTCTCCGACAGCACGTACGCCACGACCGACGACACGGCCACCGTCACCACACCCGCCCAGTTGACCGGTTCGACCGCGCCGGGATCGCGTGGCTCCCGTGTGGACACCAGGTAGTAGTCGGCGATGGCGGTCGCGATGATGCCCATCATGATCATGCCGAGCACGCTGATGAAGCCGGACAGGTGGTTGAACACCCCGGCCGCGATCAGCAGCAGGCACACCGCGTTGGCGAGCAGGATCATCACGAACCGGTTGGGGTGGCGGCCGGTGAGCACGTGCCACAGGTTCGACAGCGCCAGCGATCCGGAGTAGACGTTGAGCACCTGGACCTTGGCCTGTGCCACGTACATCAGGGCGAAGCCGACCATGCCGGACACGATGACGAAGTAGGCGCCGGTGTTGGTGGTCGCCAGCACCGCCGCGTCGGCGGCCGCGGTGGCGGGCGTGGCCTGCCCGTGCGCCACGAGGTAGTCGCCCGCCAGGGTGCTGCCGCCGGTCAGCACCAGGATGCCGAGCGCGATGCCGACGATGTCGAGCATGATCACGCCGACCAGGTTCACCCCGCCGACCGAGGACCGGCTGCGGGCGTAGCGCGTGTAGTCGGCGTTGACCAGGATCAGCGCGGCGCCCTGCCCGCCGAGGATGCCGACGACCTCGAAGAACCGGGACGCACCGGAACCGGTGGCCACGGTCGCGGCCCGGGTGAACGCCTCGTTCAGCGTCACGTCGGAGGTGTCGTAGATGCGGAACACCATGTACGCGAGCAGCAGCAGGAAGACGATCACCAGCGCCGAGGAGGTGCGGGTGACGACCTTGATGCCGAACATCGACAGCGCCACCCACAGCACGGTGAGCACGCCGTAGATCAGCACCCGCGCGCCGGTGGTGTCCTGCCAGCCCAGCGCGAACAGGGTTCCGTTGTACAGCAACACGTTTTCGCTCGCGCAGAACCCGATGATCATGATGGCGAACGCGAGCGAGGAGATCGCCGACCCGCGCAGGCCGAGCCCGTAGAAGCGGGGCAGTACGGTCCCGGACAGGCCCTCCACCCGGGCGATGTTGCCGAACAGCCAGCCGATCGTGAGCACGAACACCGCCGCGAGCACCCCGGCGAGCAGGCCCAGTATCGAGCCGACGAGCGCGGTGATGGTGCCGGCGAGCGTCAGTTGCAGCAGCGAGGTGGCCACGCCCGCCGGAAGCCAGGACAGGTACCAGCCGGACTTGCGTTCGTGTTCGGGGACCGGGGTGAGCGAGTTGTCGTCGATCGTGTGCCGGACCCCGTCTTCCTGGGGCTCCGACGTTGTCCGTTCCAGCAAGGCGATTCCTCCGGGGGCTAAGCGTGCAGGGAGGCCACGAGAGCGGCGGCGGTGCGCTCGGCGAGCGCCATGATCGTGATCATCGGGTTGACGCCGGGCGCGGTCGGCAGCGCCGAGGCGTCCCCGATCCACACCCCGGCCGTGTCGTGCAGCCGGCCCCGGCCGTCCGCGACCGAGGTCGACGGGTCGGCGCCCAGACGGCATGACCCCATCTGGTGCGCGGAAAACGCGGTGTGCTCGCCCGCGGGTGCGGTCGTGAGACGGGTCAGGTAGGCGTCGAAGTCCTCGCCGCGGCGCCAGCTGTGGTCGTTCCAGTGGAACGTGAAGATCTCCTTCGCCCCGGCGGCGCGGTGCATCCGGGCGAGTTCGACGTGGGCGCGGCGGGCGACGCGAAGGTCGATCTCGTCGTCGAGATCCCAGCGGATCGCGGCCTTGCCGTCGCGGTCGAGGTAGACCTCGCCGCCGCCGTGATCGTGCGCGACGCCGTGCCACGTGGCGAAGTAGGGCAGCTTCCGCAGCATCCGCCGGTGTGCGGCCGCGTCCCGGAACGGGGTCTGTCCCGCCCAGGTCAGCGGGTTCAGCGTCAGGCTCTCGACGAGGAATCCGGTCCCGTCCTCGCAGTGCGCGAGGTCGAAGCTCACCGCGGACTGGATCTGCCCGCTCCAGGCCTCGATCGGCTGGTCGTAGACGCCGGTGACGATCCACGCGGGATGCAGGCGCAGGTTCTTGCCGGTGGCCGGCCCGCCGATCCCGGACCGCAGCAGGACGGCGGGCGACTCGACGCCACCGGCCGCGACCACCACCGTCGGTGCGTCGATGCGCAGCGGCCTGCCGTTGCGGTCGGCGACGACCCCGGTCGCACGGCCCTGGCTCGTGGTGATCCGCTCGACTGTGCAGTCCGTGACGATCCGCGCCCCAGCCTCGACCGCGTCCCGCAGGTAGGTGTGCAGCACGGACAGCTTCGACCCGCGACGGCAGCCGGCGTTGCAGAAGCCGCAGTACTCCGGCTGATCGGACCGTTTCGCGTTACGCGGCAACGGTTCGTGCGCATAGCCGTGCGCGGCGAGACCGGCGATCATGGCGCGGGTGTTGGCGTTGTGGACGGTCGCGTCGGTGTTGACGCCCAGCCGTTCCCACACCAGATCGGTGTACTTGTCGAACTCCGGACCATCCACATCGGACAGACCCTCGGTGGCCCACAGTGCGCGGATCGCGGCGGGCGTGCGCAGGCAGACCATCGAGTTGATCAGTGTGCCGCCGCCGAGCACCGAACCGGCGAGCACCCCGACGCTGCCGCTGTCGGAGAACAACGCGCCGCCGCGCAGGAACATCCGGCTCGCGTGCGAGTCGATCTGGTCGAAGTCGGACTCGTCGCGCCGGGCACCCGCCTCGACGATCACCACGGAATGCCCGGCCTGCGCCGCGCGGGCCGCGATGACCGCTCCCCCAGCACCCGAACCGATCACGCACACGTCCGCCGCCAGCGTCTCCCCCGGCTCGGTCACGGCGATGCGCCCCGGGGTTTCGCCGATGTCCACCGTGGGCGGTCCCGGGTAGCCGATCACGGGCCACGCGGGATTGCGGCCGCCGTCGTCCACGGCGCCGACGAACGTGCCGAAGGTCATCGACCGCAGCTGCCGGATTCCCAGGCGCAGCTGGGGATTCCGCTCGGCGGCCTCGGCGAGCAGCCGCACCGGGTCCCCGGCGTCGGCGAATCCGAGCGAGGCCAGGTGTTCCAGCGCGGCGTCGACGGCGTCGCGCAGGCTCGCGGACAACCCCGGGAGGCCGTCCTGGACGGTCTGGTCGATACCGCGGGCGAGCGCACCGTCGCGGTAGAAGTCCGCGAGCGCCTCGTCCGCGCCCGGCGGTGGCGACAGCGAAGGCAGGAAAGCGTCGCACACGGCCGAAAGTGTCCTTGCGATGTCGCCATCTCTCACGGTGGTCCCCTTCCAGCGGGCCGGTCACCGGGGACGGTTCCCGGAAAGCGGCACACGGACAACGGCACGGTCCGGTGAGCGAAACCCCACGCCCGGCGGGGCGCGCCGGTCCGCTCAGCAGACCGGTTTCCTCGGTGTCGCGGGCATTTCAGCGGCACGCTGGGGGCCTGCACGCGTCACTCGCTGGTCAGCGTCGCGGTGATCCGGCGGGCGACCATGCCGAGCAGTCCCGCGTACTTCGGCACGTCGCCGCGCACCAGCGGCGCGGTCACCGACAACGCGCCCATCGTGGTGCCGGTCGAGCCCAGCAACGGCACCGCGACGCTCAGATATCCCACGCGCGTCTGCTCGTGCTCGGCGGCGTGCCCCAGCTCCCGCGCCCGTGCCAGTTCCTGCAGCAAGAGTCCCGGGGTCGCCACCGTCCGCGAGGTCACGCGCTCCAGGGGAGCCGACACCACCTCGTCGACGAGCGCGCGCGAACCGAAGGCGAGCAGGACTTTTCCGGTCGCGGTGCAGTGCAGCGGCATCCGGCCGGCGACCCGCGAGGGCTTCGTCACCTGACGGTGCCCGGACACCTTCTCCAGGTAGAGCACCTCGAGCCCGTCGAGCACGGCGAGGTGCACCGTCTCGCCGGTGGCGTGGTAGAGATCCTCCATGTACGGTCGCGCGGCGTCGCGCAGGATCCGCTGGCGGGGCACGCGCTGCCCGATCTCGAACAGCCGCATGCCCAGCCAGTAGTCGGACCCGCGCCGCTCCAGCACACCCCACCGCAGCAGTTCCTGCGCCAGCCGGTGCACCGAGGCCTTCGCCACCCCGGACCGGCGCGCGAGCTCCGAGAGGCTCAGATGCTCGTCATCCGGTCCGAACGCCTCGAGAATGCGCTGGACCTTGCCGAGCACGCTGTTGGCGTCCCCGGCCGTCTCGGTGAGCGGCAACGGCACCGGCGCGCTCACCGGGGGGTCACCACCGCCCGGCCCCGCACCTTGCCCGCGCGCAACTGCTCCACTGCGCCCGCGATGTCGCCGAGCTCGAACGCCTGCGTCTCGACGCGCAGCGTCCCGTTCGCGAGCTGTTCGAGCAGGCCACCGGCGATCTCCCGGGCACGCCGCTCCTTGCGGATCATGTTGACCGGAAGCAGCGCCACGTCGTCGAGCAACCACGACGACAGGTCCAGCTCGACCTTCGACCCGTGCACGTAGCCGATCAGCACGGCCCGGCCGCCCGGCCGCACCCACTTCACCCGCCGTGGCAGCTCGGGGCCGCCCACGGTGTCGATCAGCACCGACGCCGCGCGGTCCTCACCGGCGTACCCGGCGGCCGTCCGGCCCTGCACACCGGCCGGAATTCGCGCGAGACTGTCCTCTGTCGACACGATGCCGACGACGTGCGCACCCGTCGCCGCCGCCTGCTGCGCGACCATCGCGCCGACCGCTCCGGCGGCGCCGGTGACGATCACGTGGTCCTCGGGCCCGACCCGGCCGATGTCGTGCACGGCGACGTACCCGGTCGTGGCCGGGACGAAGAACGTCGCGGCGACCTCGGGTGGCAGCGCGGGATCCAGCGGCATGACCGCCTTGCGGGGCACGGCGACGCGTTCGGTCCACGTGCCGTCGCGTTTCATGCCCAGCCCGCCGCCACGCAGCATCACCGGCGTGCCCGGCGCCAGCTCGCCTCCCACCACGACGCCGGCACCTTCCACGCCCCCGATGTAGGGCAGCGGCGGCTGCAGCCCGAAGGTCCCGCTCGCCACGGTCACGTCGAGGTGCGCGACGGCGGCGGCCTGGATCTCCACGAGCACGTCCCCGTCACCGGCGACGGGTTCGGGCACTTCGTCCACGACCGGGGCGATGCCCCAGCCGTGAAACCGTGCGGCGCGCATCACACGCCGGCCTTGCGCAGGAATTCGAGGCTGATCGGGTTGTACAGCTCCGCCTTCTCGTGCTGCGGCCAGTGCCCGCAGTCCTCGAACAGTTCCAGTCGCGACCCGGGGATCGCTTCGTGCATCCGGTTGGCTTCGGGCACCTCGCCGAACGGGTTCTGCCGTCCCCACACCACCAGCGTGGGCTGGGTGATCCGGCCCAGGTCCTCCGGGCGCAACAGGTTGCGCTGCCTGCGTTTCATGTCCTGCAAGGACAGCAGGTTGTCCACATTGGCCACGAACTCGGGCTGGTGGTAGATCGCATGCCGCACCTGGACCAGTTCCTCGGTGGCGTCCTCCTCGGCGGCCATCAGCAGCCGCAGCCGCTTGCGGGTCAGCTCGATGTCGTCGGTCGCGACGGCGTCCTTGGTGCTCGTGCGGATCCGGTTCATCACCTCGGGATTGGCCACGGTGCCGCCCGCGCACAGCAGTTGCAGGCTCAGCACGCGGCCGGGGTGGTCGATCGCGGCGCGTGCCCCGACCCAGCCGCCGAGCGACTCGCCGACGATGTGCGCCTTTTCGATCCCGGTGGCGTCGAAATAGTCGAGCAGATGCTTGACGTAGTCGGCGATCTCGTAGGGACGGTCCGGCTTGCCGGTGTAGCCGTGCCCGAGCATGTCGATGGCGTGCAGGTCGTACTCGGCGTGCGCGACGATGTTGCGGCTGAACGCCTCCAGATGCCCGCTGGTGCCGTGCAGGAACACGACGGCGGCCGCGGACGGGTCGCCGGCACGCAGGGTGCGGGTGGGCACCCCGGCCGCGTCGACGTACTCGACCCGGTAGGCGATCGGGCTCAGTTCGGTCCAGATGGTCACGGGGACTCTCTTTCAGCGTTGGTTGATCAGGTGGACCTGGGTGTTGCTCCGGCGTGCCAGTTCGCGCAGCCCGACGGCGGCCGCGGCGGCCGCGAGCACGGCGATGATCTTCTTCATGGTCGGTCTCCTCATGCCGGCGAGTTCAGGAATCCGGTCACCACGGAGTGGAACTCCCGGGGCCGCTCTTCCTGCAGGTGGTGCGAAGCCTGGTCCATCACGTGCAGGTTGCCCCGCTTGAGCATCCGGGCCAGCATCAGCGGATAGTCGGGGGTGAGGAACGCGTCGTGCATGCCCCACATGAACAGCGTCGGCGCCTCGATCCTGCCGAGTTCGCCGGTGAGGTCCTGCCACTCGCCGCGGGGCGAGTCCGACATCGCGGCCAGTTCGCGCTCACCCTCGTCGAGGCTCTGCAGGTAGCGCATGTCGAGGGTTTCCTCGGGCAGCGCGTCGGCGTCGTACCATTCCAGGCTGGTGATCAGCTTGCGCATCTTCTCGCGAGTCGGACCCTCACCGCCGTAGTAGGCGTCGCGGGCGGCGCGGCCACGGTGCCCGCGTTCGGGCAACGGCGCGAGCGGGCCGTAGAACACCGGCATGCTGCCCGTCACCACGAGCGAACGCACGCGGCCGGGGTACTTGGCGGCGAGGTTCAGCGCGATGGTGCCGCCCCAGGAGTTGCACACGAAGTCGGCCCTGGCCACGCCGAGCGTGTCGAGCAGGCCGACGGTCTTCTCCGCGTGGTGGTCCCACATCGGGCCCTTGATCCGCGACTTCTCCGACTTGCCGTACTGGTGGATGTCCACCAGCAGGCAGCGCCGGTCGGCGGCGAACAACGGCGCCACCGGGCCGAAATCGGACCACGCCGTGCAGCCGGGACCGCCACCGTGCAGGAACACCGTGTCCGGCCCGCTGCCGAGGTCGTGGTAGTGGTAGCGGATTCCGGCGCCGTCCGCGTAGTGGCTTTCCGGTGGTGGGGTCATGCCGCTCCCTTCGTCGTGATCGTGAGCGCGGTGCGGGCCAGTACCTCGCACAGCGTGCGCATCGCGCGGACGTCGACGGTGTTCATGCCCCGCGAGAAGTCGACGTCGAAGTCCTCGCTGGTGACCTTCGGCATCCCGACGCGTGCCGTGGGGATGCCGCGGGCGCGCAGGATGTTGGCGTCGGTGGCACCGCTGTTGTCCGGCACCGGTTCGTGGGTGCGGCCGGTGGTCGCTTCCCATGCGCCGATCGCGGTGCGCACGATCGGCGCGTCCGGCGGGGTGTGCGTGCCGGGGATCGCGAGCACCATCTCCACGCCGAGTTCGGTGTCCAGTTCGGACGACAAGCGGGCCAGGAACCCGGCCAGTTCCCGTTTCAGCGCCAGCGGCGTCATCCCGGGCACGATCCTGATGTCGAGCCGGATCCGGCAGGCGGCGGGTGTGGCGGCCAGCAGCCGTTCCCAGCCACCCGCGATCGAACCGATGATTCCCTGTGGCAGCGCGGTTTCCGTGCGGTGCCGCGCCGGATACCCGGCCAGCCATCGCTCCAGCCGCGTCACCACGTCGGCGGCCGTGACGATCGGGTTGCGGTAGGGCAGCCGGTGCCTGCTGCCCGCGTAGGTGTGGATGCCGGGCACGGTGATCTCGAACCAGCACAGCCCGACCTCCTCGTGCGCGACGAAGTCACCGGGCTTGGCGATCACCGCGTGGTCGGTGTGCCAGCCGCGTTCGAGCAGGAACGAGCATCCCGCGCCCTGGCCGGTGTTGGCGCGGGCGGGATAGCCGGGCGCTTCGACGGCGTTCGTGGGCATCCCGCCGGCGCCGAACGCGGCCACGACGTCACCGTCGAGTGCGGGCCGGACCCGGCCGAGCGCTTCGGCGAGCACGAGGATGCATGCCGCGTGCCCCTTCGGGTTGCTGGCGCCGAGCCCGGACACGAACGGTCCCTCGTCGCGTGCCTGGGCGAGCATGTCGCGGCGCAGTTCGGGCCCGATCCACGGCAGGTCGATATCGCCTTGCCCGGTGGTGAACGTATCGATCGGCGCGTACAGCATGATGTCCTCGCCGCCGCCGGAGCCTCGCAGCCTGCCGACCGCGTTCGCCTGCTGCTCGTCGAGGTGCTGCGCGGTCGCGGCCCAGCCCGCGGCGGTGAGCCGGTCGGCGAGCAGGTGCGCGAGCGGCGCCTCCCGCCCGGTCGGGCTCGGGATGTTCGTCACCGCGTGCGCCGCCTCGCGTAGCCGCTCCTCGGTGATTTCGGCCAGCACTGCGTCGAGCACGTTCATGACACGCCCACCGGTTCGATCACGGCCACGCCCATCCCGGTGAGCCATTCCGGCATCGGCGAGTAGGCGAGGCTGCGCCCGGGCGCGAAGCCGAGCGCGGCGGCCATCGTCAGCCAGGTGCGCAGTTCCTGCCCGCCATTGCCCGCGGCCTTTTCCAGCTCCTCGCTGGAGAACGTCAGGTAGCGCGCGAGGTCGCCCTTCTCCAGGTCGGCGAGGAACCGCTCGTCGAACTCCGGGAACAGCACCGGCCGGGCGGCCGTGATGATCTCGCGGCGGCGTTTGTCGTAGCGTTCCCAATCACCGCGGCCGTTCAGCCACGCCTCGACGAGGAATTCCTCGTCATCGCCGTGCGGGTCCCGCCAGTCGGCGGGCCACGGCAGCTGGTGCGAGAGCCCGCCGGAGGCGATCACGGCGACGCGCCGGTCCCCGCCGACGGCCCGCACCGCCTGGGCGATGTTGCGGCCCAGTTCGGCGCAGCGGTCCAGGCGCGGCAGCGGCGCGGCGAACACGTTGATCACCAGTGGCACCACCGGAACCGGCAGGTCCGTGAGCAGGTACTGGATCGCGTGCGTCTGCCCGTGGTCGATCTGCAGCCGTGCCGAGATCGCCACCTCGGTGCCGTGCTCGATCAGCTCCTGCGCCAGCGACCGCGCGAACTCCGAATCCGTCCTTTGTGGACCAGACGGGGTCTTCGCCTCGCCCGCGCCGAGTACCTCGCCCACCCCGAGCGTGAACGGCGGGATCATGTCCAGCCAGAACCCGCGGAAGTGGTTGGAGCCGATGATGATCGCGACGTCCGGGCGGGCCGCCGCGATCGCGTCGCGTGCCTCGCCGAGCGCGTCACGGAACCGTTCCGCGCGGCCGGTGTGCACGACCTTGTCCCAGTGTGTGTTCATCAACGTGGAGTGCGACGCCCCGACGCCGACGACGAAGTCCGCCACTGCGCTACTCCTTCGCCGCGATGGGTTGGATTCCCTGGCCGGCAAGGCGGCCCACGCGTTGCTCGGTGGTGTCCTCGGCGAGCTTGCGCCACTTCAGCAGCGAGTCGTCCGGGCGGTACAGCTTCTCCGGTGGCGCGTCGGTGACCTCGACCATCCACTTGTCCTGTGCGGAGAACTCGCCGTGGAACAGCCAGCGCACGAAGCCGAGGTACTTCGCGTAGAACGGCAGCACCTTGCGGCCCTTGCGGAATTCGGCCATCACCCCGACGTAGAGGTGGTTGTCCGCGTCCACCGGCACGTAGAACTCGTAGTGGATGAACGTCGGGTAGGCGATGCGCAACACCCCGGGCATGCTCACCGACGCGAAACCCGGGAACTCCTGTGCCGCGATCACCGGGTTGACCTCGCGGTGGCCGCCGGTGTTGCCGATGTTGGTGACCTTCTTCGGCGGCTTGAGCTTGTACCAGGCCTGGTTGCTCCACGTGCCGAGCCCGGGGAAGTCGGCGTCCCAGTACTGCTTGTCCTGCACCCGGTAGATCCAGCGCCCGCGCTGCACGATGCGGGTCTCGTTCCACACCGGCATCGCCTTGAACATGCGCCACAACGACGTGCGGTGCAGGTATTTCGCGTGGCCCTCGTCGTAGCCGTTCTCGCACGCGAAGCGCCAGTTGCCGATGCGCGGCTGGATCCGCGAGCCGACCACGGCGGCGTTGGAGACCAGTTCCTCCGGCAGTTGCTCATCGATCGGCGGCGCGTCCTCGCCGTCGCCGACGAACACCCACACCATCCCGAGCCGCTCGGCGACCTCGTAGGTGGGCTGGGTGACCTTGCCGCAGATGGGCGAGGCCGGGCCGTCGGTGATCGCGGCCTTCAGATCGCCGGTCGCCAGGTCGAAGGTCCAGCCGTGGTAGGGGCAGGAGATCGTGCCGGGGAACTGCTGGTTGCCCTCCGACAGCGGAACGCCGCGGTGCGGGCAGCGGTCCTTCAGCGCGTACACGGAGCCGCCCCGACCACCGTCGCGGACCAGGACGATCTTCTCGCCGAGAAGCGTGATCTGCTTCGGCTTGCCGCCGATGTGCGAGCTGTAGGCCACGGGGTACCAGTAGCCGCGGAACCCCGCCGCGGCCGCCTCGTAGTGGGGCCAGCTCGACCAGTCCTGGCGGCCGGGCAGCCGGCCCAGCCGGGACCGGCGGCGCCGCGCCTGGGCGGCCTGCCCGTTCGCGGGCGTCCCGACCTCTGCAGTCATGAGGCGCTCCTTCACCTTCTCGAAAGCCTGACGAGGCCGAGTCCACCACCGGCGCCGCGCCCGGCCAACACGACCGGTCCGCTCACCGGACCCGGTCCGCGTTGCGGACCCGCCCGGTGCGTGTTCCGTTCAGCGGTCCACATTCCATGGCAGCGGGGCCGCGAATCCCTAGTGTTGGCCGCTGTCCACATTCGACGCTCAGGGGAGAACCGCATGCCGCCTGTCTCTACGACCGACATTCTCATCGTCGGAGCCGGCCCGGCCGGGCTCTACGGGGCTTACTGCGCGGGTTTCCGTGGCCTGCGCACGACCGTCGTGGATGCCCTGCCGCAGCCGGGCGGTCAGGTCGGCGCGCTCTACCCGGAGAAGGAAATCCGTGACGTGGCCGGGATCCCGGGCGTTCGCGGCCGCGAGCTCATCGACGGCCTGCGCACGCAGGCGGCACAGTTCGGCCCGGAATACCTGCTCGGCGAGCAAGCCAGGAGCCTGTCCTACGACGGCGAGCGGCCACAGGTCACGCTCGCGAGCGGCCGGGTCGTCGACGCCGGTGCCGTGGTACTCACCGCGGGCATCGGAACCTTCACCCCGAGGCCGTTGCCCGCGGGCGAGGAGTTCCTCGGGCGCGGGCTGAGCTATTTCGTGCCCGATCCGGCCGCGCACGCCGACCACGACGTGCTCGTCGTCGGCGGCGGGGACAGCGCCGTCGACTGGGCGCTGACCCTGCGGCCGCTGGCGAAGTCGGTGACGCTGGTGCACCGGCGCGAGCGGTTCCGTGCCCACGCCGCCGGCGTCACCGCGGTCGAGGAATGCGGTGCCCGCATCCTCACCGGGGCCGAGGTCGAAGCCCTCCACGGCACCGACACCGTGGAGGAGGCCCATATCCGCGTCGGCGGCGCGCTGGAGATCGTCAAGGTCGACAGCGTGGTCGCGGCACTGGGTTTCGTCGGCAACCTCGGCCCGCTCGCGGACTGGGGTCTGGCGCTTCGCCGCCGGTCGGTGCTGGTCGACACCCGGATGCGCACCAATCTCGAACGGGTCTACGCCGCGGGTGACATCACCGAGTACGACGGCAAGGTCCGGCTCATGTCCGTCGGCTTCGGCGAGGTCGCGACCGCGGTGAACAACGCGGCGGTCGCACTCGACCCCGGGCTTTCCCTGTTCCCAGGACATTCCACCGAGACAGTCTGAGGAGTCTGCATTGTCCTACGTGATCGGCGCGAACTGCATCGACGTCACCGACCGCGCGTGCCTGGACGTGTGCCCGGTCGACTGCATCTACGTCGGCGAGCGCAAGAGCTACATCAACGCCAGCGAGTGCATCGACTGCGGCGCGTGCGAACCGGAATGCCCGGTGGACGCGATCTTCGTGGACCGCAAGGCACGCGGCGACGACGACAGGACCGTGTTCCTCACCGACTCGATCGCCTTCTTCACCGAGTCGCTTCCCGGCCGCGACGCCCCGCTCGGTGACCCCGGGGGTGCCGCGACCGTGGGCGAGGTGGGTGTGGACACCGAGTTCGTCGCGACCTACCAGGGCTGAGAAAAGACGGCGGGGTACGGGAAACCACCCGTACCCCGCCGCTGGTTCAACGTCCGGTGAACTTCGGCGGCCGCTTGTCCAGGAACGCCTGCAAACCTTCGGCGGCATCGGCGCTGCGGGTCAGCTCCTGGACTCCTTTTTCCTCGCGCGCCAGCGCTTCTTCGATGGGCAGTCCGTAGCCTTCGTCGACGACACGCTTGAGCAGGCCGATCGCCGCGGTCGGTTTCGCCGCCAGCTCGCGAGCCCTCTCGGCCACCACGTCCGCGAAGTCCGCCTGCGGCACAACGAGATCCACCAGACCGAGCGCCAGCGCCTCGCGCGCCGCCAGACGCGAGCCGTCGATCATCAGCCGTTTCGCCAGGTGCGGGCCGGCCAGCCGGGGCAGCCGCTGGCTTCCGCCCGCTCCGGGGAACAGGCCGAGCGCCATCTCGGGGAATCCGAAGCTCGCCTCCTCGGCGAGTATCCGCAGGTCACAAGCCAGCGACAGCTCCGCCCCGCCGCCCAGGGCATGCCCGTTCATCGCCGCCATCACCGGTTTCGGCGCCAGCTCGATCAGCCGCTGCACGTCGATCCAGCGCCGCATCTTCGCCTGGTTCACGTCGGACAGGTCCCGCATCACCGCGATGTCGGCGCCGGCGACGAAGAACCGGCCGGTGCCGGTGATCACCACACAGCGCACGGCGGGGTCCTCGGTCAGCGGCGCCAGCACGGTCAGGAACTCCTCGATCATCGCCGGATCGACCGCGTTCGCCGGTGGCCGGTCGATCCGGATCGTCGCCACCGCACCGTCCCGTGTCACGTCCAGCACCGGCACGCCTGCCTCCTCGTTCATTCCGTGACCCCCTCGGCCTTCAGTTCCGCGAGCCGCCGCTCGCTCAGTCCCAGCAACTCCCCCAGCACCTCCGCGGTGTGCTGCCCGAGCAGCGGCGCGGGCGCGGTCAGCGCGCCGGGTGTGCGCGACAGCCGCGCGACGATCCCCTCGTGCCGGACCCGACCGGCCAGCGGATGCTCCAGTTCCGGGTAGAAACCACGCGCCGCCAGGTGGTCGTCGCGGTCCACGAGGTCCTGGCCGGTCGCGACCACGGCCGCCGCCACGCCGGCGTCCTGCAGCAACGCGGCCGTGTGCTCGGCGGGCCGGCGCCTCGTCCAGGCCGCCAGTGCCGTGTCGATCTCGTCCTCACCGGCGCGCCGGTCGGCGGGATCGGGCAGCCCCGCCAGGCCACGCAGGGCCTCCCACTGCACCTCGTCCAGCGCGGCGATCGCGACCCAGCGGTCCTCCCCCGCGGCGGGATACACCCCGTGTGGCACGGCATTGGCGCTCCGGTTCGGATAATCCGCCGTCCGCCCGTCGTGTGGCGCGCCGAGTCGCGCCTCCAGCAGCGCGGGCCCCATCGTCGCCGCCATCGCCTCCAATTGCGACAGATCGACGTGCCCGCCTTCACCGCGCAGCAACAGATTCAGGGTCGCGAGCACGGCGGCGTTCGCGGCCACCATGTCGCCGAGCCCGAACGTCAGTCCCTGCGGCGGGCCGCTGGGATCGCGGGTTTCGCTGGACAGACCGGACATCGCGGCGAGCGTGTCGGCGAAGGTGACCGCGTCCCGCCACGGCCCGGTCTGCCCGACCCCGGCCATCGACACCAGGATGACCCCGGGATTCAGCCTGGTGAGCGAGTCGTGGTCCATGCCCCATTTCGCGAGCACGCCGGGGCTGAAGTTCTCCACGATCACGTCGCAGTGCGGCACCAGGTCCCGCAGCACGCGCTGCCCCTGCGGCGTGCGCAGGTTCAGTGCCACGCTGCGCTTGTTCCGGTTGAAGTTCAGGAAATAGCCCGCGTCATCGGGCCCGGCGCCGGGGCGCAACCGCATCGACGGCGCGAACCGGGTCGGGTCCTGCCGGTGTTTCGACTCGATCTTGACGATGTCCGCCCCGTGCTCACCCAGGGTCTTGGTCACGTACGGTCCGGCGAGCACCCAGGTCAGGTCGAGCACCCGCAGGCCCGACAGCGCCCCACCGGCCACCCCCGGCCGCCTCACCCGCCGCTCCGCGGTTCGCCACGTGCCGGTGCCGGACATCGGCGGCAGGACCGACGGTGCGGGCCACGGGAATCCGACATCGCGCACTCCGCCGGTGTCGACGAAGAAGCCGCGGGCGTTGAGCTGCGGGTTGTCCGCGAGCTGTGCCGGGTCCACGACTTCCGCCCAGGGCAGGGCCCGGGCCCTGCCCTGCTCGGCGATCTCCCGTGCCGTGCGCTTGGCCACGAACCGCTGCACGATCTCGTCCACGTGCGGGCGTTCGCGCCAGCGGGTCACCGCGTCGGACCATCGTTCGTCGGCGAGGTCACCCGCCTCGCCTTCCTCCAGCAGCCAGGCGAGCAGGTCCGTCCACATGCGATCGCTGCCGGAGTAGCCGCCGGCCACGTATCCGTCGGACGCGGCGAAGATCCGGTGCGCGACGTGCTCGTACACGCCGCCGTTGCGCACCGGGTAGTGCCCGCCGTGAATCCAGGCGATCGCACCGGTTTCCAGTGTCGCCGCGACCGCCTCCTGCGCGGAGATGTCCACCAGCTGCCCGGTGCCGGACATCAAGCCCAGCAGGGCACCGATCGCGGCGTGCGCCCCGGCGAGCTGAACCGCCTGCTGCCGCGGCGGCGGTTTCGGTTGCGCGTCCGGTCGTCCGCCGAGCCAGGTCATCCCGCCCGCCGAGGCGACGATCAGGTCGTCGCCGGTCCACTGCCTGCGCGGCCCGGTCAGCCCGAAGGGCGTGACGACCACGTGCACCGCGTCGGGCCACCGCGAGGACCCGTCCGCGCGCACGCCGCGCAGGCGCGCCACCGGGCCGCTCTCCAGCACGATGTCCGCACCGGCCGCCAGTTCGTCCAAAGCGGACTCCGGAGCGAGCCGTTTTCCCGCGTGCCAGTGCAGGTTCTCCGCCTCGGTGAGCCCGTGCGGGACATCGACACGCACGACGTCGGCGCCGAGCCCGGTCAGCAGCCGGGCTCCCTGGAAGGCGAGTACGTCGGTGAGGTCGAGGACACGCAGCGGCGCGGTCTCGTGTTCAGGCACGTGGTTCTCCCTGTCCGTGGGCGACCACCCGACGGTAGGACTCCCGCGCCACCGCGTCGTGCGCGCCGGTCCGGTGAACGGACCGGCCGCTACACGTCGGCCGACACGAGCAGGCGCTGCTCCAGGGTCCGCACGATCGTGGCCGAGGTCGCCAGCAGGACCGGTACCACGCGCCGCGGGTCGGTGCGGGCGAGCGCGGCGGTCGCCGAAACCGACCCGTAGATCGTTTCGTCGGCCCCGATCAGCGGCACCGCGACGCTGCTCAGCCCCGGCGCGGTCTCCTCCTGCTCCAGCGCGTAACCGCGTTCCCGTGCGGTGACCAGCTGTGCCCGCAGCTCGTCGATGGAACCGACGGTGCGCGAGGTCATCCTGGTCAGCCCGGCGCGTTCGATTCCGGCCAGCAGTTCGTCCATATTGGACGAATGCGCGAGCAGGACCTTGCCGGTGGCCGTGGACGCCGCGGGAAGCCGCCCGCCGACCTGGGAATGGGTGTGCACACTGGCCTTGCCGCCGACCTTTTCCAGGTACATCACGTGCGTGCCGTCCAGCACGGCGAGGTGGATGGTGGCCTTGGTGACGGTGAACAGGTCGGTGAGCAACGGCCGCGCCACCGAGCGCAACACCGCCGAGACGGGCACCCGCTGGCCCAGTTCGAAAATCCGCAGGCCGAGCTGGTAGGCGTCACCGCTGCGATCGAGCAGTCCCCATTGGACGAGTTCCTGCGCCAGCCGGTACGCGGACGCTTTCGGAACTCCCGAACGCCTGCTCAGTTCCGACAGCCGCAGCCGGTACGCGCCGGACTGGAAGGCGCCGAGCAGCAGTTGTGCCTTGCCCAGCACCGAGTTCGGGCAGCCGAGTTCATCCCCGTCCACCGAAGGCGATTCCACGAACACACCGGAAGTCACGAACAGCCTCCTTCAACCTCAGCCCCCGTCCCACATCGGTCAGTCCAACAGCGCGACGTTTCAGGCAACGGCGACCAGGTAAACATCGCGTGACCGAACCAGTCGTGCACCCACCGGAATCACCTTCTCCGTTTCACGCCGTTGTGACAAGCTCACAGTATCGGCGACAAGTGGGCACCAGCACACCATCAGCGGTCCACTCAGCGGACCGGTGGGGTTGCGCCGTTTCGGAAGCGGTCCTGACCTGGGCCTGCGCCGGTCGCTCAGCGGCGAGCCGCCGCTCACCGTTGCTGGTTCAGCTGCTCCACGGCCTGCTCGACGAGCCCGGCCGCGGCGTCGAGCTTCCACGCGTTGCCGGGCAGGGGATGCGCGTGCCGGTCGAGCACCTCGTCGACCGCCGCCCGCGCCCGCGTGGGCGTGACCACCGTGCCGTTGAGCGCCTGCTCGGCCTCGGTGAGCCGCCACGGGGTCGGCGCCACCGCACCCAGCACGAGGCGGATGTCGCGCCACCGTCCGTCGTCGCCGATGTCCGCGGTGATCGCCGCGGACGCCGTCGCGAAATCTCCCGTGTACAGGGCGAGTTTGCGGAACGCACCCGTCCGGTTACCGGCCGACGCAGAACTCGCGCGCACGGAACCCTCGACTCGGGCTCTGGCAACGCCGGACTCGCGGGGTGGGATCGTTATGGCGGTTATCAGATCGCCGGGGCGCAGTACCGTTTCGCCTGGTCCGGTGTAGAACTGCGCGATCGGCACGGAGCGGCCGGGCAGCTCCACGGTGGCGTCGCAGGCGAGCAGCACCGTCGCGAGATCCGACGGAGTCACCGCCTGGCACCGGTGACCGTCCACGACGGCGTGCTGAAAGCGGTGGTCACCCAGCACCGCGTAGCACGGACTGGTCGCCCCGTTGCGCTTGTAGCAGTCGAAGCCGTTGCGGAAGAACCAGCAGCGCTTGTCCTGCACGAGGTTCCCGCCGACCGTCGCGGCATTGCGGATCGGCGGCGACGCGATCGTCTCGACCGCGCTCGCGATCACCGCGGGTACGCCCGGATGTGCCGCGAGTTCACTCAACGTCGTCGCGGCCCCGATGCGCAGCCCGCCCGCCATCCGCTCGATTCCACGCAGCCCCGGCACCTCGGAAACGGCCACGAGGGTCCGCGCGGGCCGCGCCTGGCGCTTCCGCTCGACGGGCAGGTCCGTGGCCCCGGCCAGCACCGCGGTCCCCGGAGCCGCCAGCAACCGCGTCGCCTCGGGCACCGTCTCGGGCACGCGCACGTCCGGATCCGGTGCCGGCGGGCGGCGCCGCGCCCGGTAGGCCGCGCCGAGCCGCGTGCCGAACCTGTCCAACAGCCAATGCAGGCCCAGCGGATAGGCCCGGCGGATCGCGGCGATCCACCACCGGCCGGGCCGCCGCCACAACCGGTGCCGCCGGACGCGGCCGTCGCGTTCGGCCAGCGCCGTCAGCACCTTGTCCGGGGTGATCGGCAGTTCCCGGATCCGCACGCCGATCGCGTCGTACACGGCGTTGGCGACAGCGGCTCCCGGCGGGATGATCGACATCTCGCCGACGCTTTTCGCCCCGTACGGTCCGGCCTCGTCGTGCCCGTTCACGATCACCGCGCGGATCGAGGGCAGATCGGCGTTGCGCGGCACCGCGTAGTGCAGGTAGGTGTTGTTGACGACCCGCCCACCCTCGCGGATCAGCTCCTCGCCGAGCGCGGCGCCGAGCCCCATCGCGGCGCCCCCGATGATCTGCCCTTCGACGGCGGTGGGGTTGATGGCGGTGCCGACGTCGTGCGCGGCCACGTAGTCGGCCACGCGCACCGTCCCGGTCCGCCGGTCCACGTCGACCACCGCTCCGTGCGCGGCGAAGGCGTAGCTCGGCGACAGGTTCGCGGTGTCCTTGTCGGGACTGAGCGGTTCGGTGCCTTCCAGCACGTAGCTCGTCTCGTGGCCGAGCACCCCGTCGACGGCCTCGTCGGCGAACGCCACCAGATCGCCGAGATCGATCGCGTCGTCCCCGCTCACCGCCTGCCCGCCGGCGAGGGTGACCTGCCCGGCCGCGACACCGAGTTTCTCCGCCGCGAGCGCGCGCAGCCGGTCCGCGAGTTCCCGCGCCGCCTTGCCGACCGACGAACCGGTCATGTGCGTGCCGCGCGAGGACCAGGCGCCCAGCTCGAACGGGGTTTTCTCACTGTCCATCGACAGCACCTCGACGTCGGCGTCCTCGACGCCGAGTTCGTGCGCGGCGATCTGCGCGAGGATGGTGTTCTGCCCCGTTCCCGCGTCGCCGCTGCCGTGCCGGACCCGTACGTGCCCGTCGGCGAACAGGTCCAGCGCGGCGTCACTGCGGTTCGCGTGCTCGTAGGCGTAAGCGCCGCTGCCGTGCGTACCCGCCGCGACACCCCAGCCACGTGCGACGTCGCCGGCCGGCCGCGCGGTCCGCGCCCGGTCCCAGTCCAGCCCCTCGCGCACAGCCACCAGACAGTCACCGAGCCGGTTCGACCCGACCTCGTAGCCGCAGAGTGCCGTCGTGTCGGGCAGCGCGAGGTTCCGCATCCGCAGTTCGATCGGATCGACGCCGAGCCGCTCGGCCAGTTCGTCCATCTGGGACTCCATCGCCAGCGACACCTGCGGCGTGCCGTAGCCGCGGAACTGGCCACCCGGCTGCGTCGCGGTGTCCACCAGCCGCGCGGTGAAATCCACGCCGTCGGGCCGGTACATCGAGCCGAGGGTGATCACGCCGACCCGCATCACCGAGGTGCCCATGTGGTTGTAGGAGCCGTTGTCCACCGCGATATCGGCTTCGAGCGCACGCAGCACCCCATCGGAGTCCGCGGAGCTGCGGAGCCAGGTTTCGAAGCGGTGGCGTGGTTTGTTGGAGCCGAACTCCTCCTCGCGGCTCAACGCGACCAGCACCGGACGCCCGGCCTTGCGCGCGAGCGCGGCGGCGAGCACCTCGTGTTCGGAGGCCTTGGACTTGCTGCCGAATCCGCCACCGACCCCGACCTCACGGCAGACGACCTGGTCGTGCCGCAGGCCGAGCAGATGCGAAACCTCCTTGACGATGAACCAGGGCGCCTGCGTCGAGGTCCACAGCTCCATCAGCCCGGCGTCCTCGTGCCACGCCGCGAGTGTCGTGTTCGGTTCCATGCACGCGTGCGAGACGCTCGGGTACACGAACCGTCCTTCGACGGCGTGCGCCGCCGCCGACCGGCCGCGGCCGGGATCGCCCCAACTCGTGCGCAGCAGCATCGACACGTTGCGTTCACCCGATGTCCTGCGATGCAGCTCCCGCGCGCCGGCCCGCCGGGACTCCGACACGGTCAGCGGCGCCCGCAGCGGGCGGTAGCGCACCTTGATCGCACGGATCGCGGCCAGCGCCTCGTCGGGTGTTTCCGCGGCCACCGCGGCGACTTCCTGGCCGGCGTGACGGACGACGCCGTCCGCGAGCGGTGGCCGGTCCGACAGTGGGCCGCCACGATGCAGGTAGCGGATACCCGGCGCGAAATCCGCCGCGGTGATCACGGCGTGGACGCCGGGCATCGCCTCGGCGGCGCCGGTGTCCAGCGCGCGGAGCTCGGCATACGGGTGCGGCGAGCGCAGGATCACGCCGTGCAGGTGCTCGCCGGGAAGGTCGGCGGTGTAGCGGACAAGACCGAGACTGCGGGGCTCCCAGTCGATCGGGCGAGTACGACGGCCAACGCTCATGACTGTTGCTCCAGTACACAGTCCACAATGGCCTGATATCCGGTGCAGCGGCAGATGTTGCCGGACAACGCGTGCCGCACCTGCCCGGCGTCCCGGATCCCCCCGCGCAGCAGCGCGACGGCGTGCACGACCTGCCCGGGCGTGCAGAATCCACATTGGAACGCGCCGTGGTCGGCGAAGGACCGGCGCAGGTCCGCGCTCTCCTGCGCCAGCCCCTCGCTGGTCTCCACTTCCTCGCGCACCAGGACGGCCGGGGTCGTGCATGCCATCCTCGGCTCGCCGCCGATCAGCACGGTGCACGCGCCGCATTCCCCGCGCCCGCACGCGATCTTGTTCGCGGTCAGGCCCAGGTCGTTCCGCAGCACGTCAGCCAGCGACCGCAAGCCTCGCACGTCGACGGAGACCGTCTCGCCGTTCACCACCAGACGGTGCTCACCCATGGGCGACTTCCAGGAGATCGCGTGGGAGGTCGTAGGAGCCGACGTGCTGCAGCAGTACCGACGCCACACCGGCGTCGGCCACTTCCTTGAGCCGCGCCGAGATTTCCCCGAGGGTGCCGAACAGGCAGAACTGCCGCGCGAAGGCGACGACCGCTTCGTCGCCGACGTAGGGATCGCAGGCCTCGACGGCGGCGGGCCAGGACTCGGCGTGCACCAGATCCGGGTACACCTCGGGCAACCGGTCCGGCACCTCGACGTGGATGCCGGCCTTCGCGAAGAACGCCGCGCCACCGTTGCCCGCGATGGTGAGGCAGATCGGCTTGAGGTCCCTGGCATCACGCTCGATGTCGTCGGTCACCCGGCAGAACGCCGATACGGTGGCCGGAACGGGCGCCCGGCCCGCGCTGTCCACACCGGACTGCACTGCGGCCAGGGCCGCGGCGAGTGGTCCGGGGGAAATCCCGGACAGCAGGATGACCCCGTCGGCGATCTCCCCGGCGAGGCGGAGATTGCGCGGCCCGCTCGCCGCGATGTGCACCGGAACCGCCACCGGGTCCCGCAGTTTCGCCTTCACCCCGGCGAAATCGACCTTGTGCCCGTCGAGAAGCTCCCGGACGACTGCGATCCCGGAGCGCAGCCCGGCCTGCTTCGATGGCGCCAGCCCCACCGGCCCGACCGAGCTGTTGCCCACCCCGACCCCGAGCACGAACCGGCCGGGTGCCGCCTCGGCCACCGTACGGGCGGCCGAGGCGACGACGGCGGGATGCCGGGTCACGACGTTCGTGACCGCGGTGCCGATGGTGAGGTGCGAAGTGGCCATGCCCGCGGTCGCCGCGACCGCGAACACGTCCCGCCACAACAGCTGGGAGTCGGGAAACCACGCTTCGTCGAAACCCGCGGCCTCCACCTCCCGGACGAACTCGGCGAGTTCGGGCAGCGGTGCGCACGGCGGCACCCGCAGACCGATTCTCATGCCGCGACCTCCGAGGCCACGACCCCGCCGCGCACCGGCGCGTTCTCCCGCAGGAAGAACCCGGCGATCAGGCTGATCAGCGCGGCGCCCGCCATGTAGACCGCGATCATGGTCCAGCCGCCGGTGGCGTCGAGCAGCGCCGCGCCGATCGTCGGTGCGAACGCGTTGCCGGCGATCGTGCCGACGGTGAAGCCGATCGACATTCCGCTGAAGCGCAGCGAAATCGGGAAGACCTGGGAGAAGAACACCGGGAACACCGCGTAGTTCGCGGCGTATCCGACGAACAGGAGCACGAAGCCGAGCACCATCAGGCCGTAGTTTCCGGTGCTCAGCAACGCGAACCAGACGAACGGGGTGACGATCATCGACGCGGCGCCGGCGAGGAACAGCGGCCGCTCGCCGATGCGGTCGGAGAGCCGCCCGTACAACGGGATGGTCACGATGATCGCCACCGCGGCGGGCAGCAGCACGCCGAGCATCGCGGAGGTGCTCATGTGCAGTTCGGTCTTGCCGTAGGTGAGCGAGAAGACCGTGGCCATGGTGAACACGATCCCGGCGCCGACGGTCCCGAGCGTCACCAGCAGCACCCGGCCGCCGCAGGCGCGCAGCACCTCGACCAGCGGGAGCCTGCGGACCTCGCCCTCGTCCTTGACGTCGGCGAACTCCGGGCTCTCCTGCAGGGTGAGCCGGATGAGCATGCCGACCCCGACGAGCAGGGCGCTGAACAGGAACGGGATGCGCCAGCCCCAGGACAGCAGCTGGTCCTCGGGCAGCCGGGTGATCAGCAGGAAGATCGCGTTGGCGAGAATCATGCCCGCCGCGGTGCCGGTGTTCATCAGACCGCTGAACAACCCGCGCCGTTGCCGCCCGGCGTGTTCGACGGTCATCAGCGCGGCGCCGCTGTACTCACCGCCGAGCGACACACCCTGCACGATGCGCAGGATCACGAGCAGGATGGGGGCGGCGATGCCGATCGTGGCGTAGGTCGGCAGCAGGCCGATCAGCACGGTCGAGATACCCATCATCGTCAACGTGGTGACCAGGATCGACTTGCGGCCGATCCGGTCGCCGAGGTGGCCGAAGAGCAGGCCGCCGAGCGGGCGGGCGACGTAGCCGACGCCGAAACTCGACAGGGAGACGAGCGTGCCGACGACCGGATCGGTCGCCGGGAAGAAGATCTTGGTGAACAATACCGACGCCGCGGACCCGTAGATCGCGAAGTCGTAGTACTCGATGGCCGTGCCGAGCCAGCCGGCGAACGTCGCGCGGGCGGGCTGGCTGTGTGGTCGTGCGGGGGCCGTCATGGGAGCCTCCTGAACTCGGGCGGGGCGCGCTCCGCCGGGTACGGGAGAAGCCCGGCGGTCGTCGCGTCCGCCGACTATCGGCGGCCGGAGGTCGGCCGCCAAACGCCCGGTTCGGTCAGCGGACCCTGCCGGCGACGTATGGCTTCCGGGGGCGTGTGCCGAGCATGTGGGCGCGATCCGGCGGCCACCGCCGAGCAGACCGGCGCCCGCGCGCGGGCCACGTCGGCGATGCCACGACCGCACCGGGCATCGGCGCTCTCCCGGGGGTCGCGCACTGGGCATCGGCGCTTCCCGGGGCCGATGCCCGGGCACACCGCCACTCCGCGGCTGTCGCGCCGAGCCCGCCGGGCGTCCTCCCGACAACCGCGCACCGGGCATCGGCGCTTCCCGGGGCCGATGCCCGGGCACACCGCCACTCCGCGGCCGCGGCCCGCCGCGGTCGGGCACACCGCCACTCCGCGGCCATCGCCCACGAACCCATCGGCGCTCTGCCGCGACCGCATACCGGCCGCCGCATAACACGTGGTCATCTTCCGGCGAACCAAGCGCGCCTGTTGACCGGCCACCTCGGCGAATGCCAGAATCGAAATATCGGACACTGTAAACGCTTACATTTCCCCGTGAAAACGTTTTCAAAACGGCGGAGGCTTGATCATGGCCGAACAATCCCGGCGGCGCACCACCGCGACCACCCAACGCGGCAACTCCACCGGCCGTGCCGCCTCCGTCGGTGTCGTCGACCTCGCCCGGGAACTCGGCGTCTCCACGGCGACGGTGTCCCGTGCCCTCAACGGCAGTTCCGCCGTGCGGCCGGAGCTGGCCGAGCGGATCCGGGCGCACGCCGAGTCCCGTGGTTACGTCGCGAACCGGATCGCCAGGGCGCTTTCGGCCAACACCAGCCGCGCGTTCGTCGGCTTCGTGATCCCCTACGTGGACACACCCGCCTACTCCGCCGTCGCCGCCGAATGCGCCCGGCTGCTGTCGGCGGACGGCACCCAGATGATCCTCACCGTCACCGGCAACGATCCCCGGCAGGAACTGCGCCAGTTGCGGGAGCTGGTCGCCAGCCGGATCGCGGGACTGGTCATCTCCCCCACCACCGGCGTGCTCGACGAGACCCGGCGCCTGCTCGGCGAACTGCCCGTGGTGGAACTGCACCGCGCCTCCGGCATCGAGGCGCCGGGCGTGTTCAGCGACGACGAGCAGGTGATGGTCGAGAGCGTGCTGCACCTCGCGGCCCTCGGGCACACCGCGATCGGCTACCTGGGCACACCCGAGGAGCTGTCCAACGGCGCCGTCCGGTTGCGCGGTGTCCGGCGCGGCATGACGCTGGCCGGTCTCGACCCGTCCGCCATGGAGATCCGGTTACGGGAACCCACCAGGGAAAACGGCCAGGCGGCCGCGCGGGAACTGCTCGCCACCGACGTCACCGCGCTCGTCGTCGGCGGTGGTTCGCTGTCGGTCGGCGCCGCGCAGGCGGTCTGGGCCGACGGGCGCCGGGTGCCCGAGGACCTGTCGCTGGTGGTCTACGGCGATCCGCAGTGGTTCGCGCTGGCCAATCCGCCGCTGACCACGATCCAGGTGGACTATGCCGGCCTCGCCCGCCGCGCGGCCGAACTCCTGATCAAGGGCCTGGATTCCCGCCACTCCGGAAAAGCCGGACCGCGCCCCGGAGCCCACCTCGTCACCCCGCACCTGCTCCCCGCCGGTTCGACCGCACCGCCTCGATCCTGAACGAAAACCCGTCCGGCACAACGAAGTGTGAGGAGGAAACAGTGAAAGATCGACGTCGATGGCTGGTCGCGACGTTCGTCCTGATCATCACCGCCATCGCCTACATCGACCGGGTCAACCTCTCCATCGCCGCACCGGTGCTCACCAAGGAGTTCCACACCAACGCCGCGGTGATGGGACTGCTGCTGTCCAGTTTCACCTGGACCTACACCCTGCTCAACCTGCCCGCCGGCATGCTCGTGGACCGCATCCGGATCCGGGTGCTGTACTCGCTGGCGCTGCTGGTGTGGGCGGTGTCGAGCTTGCTCACCACACTCGTGCGCTCGGCCGGCGCCCTGTTCGGCCCGCGGCTGCTGCTCGGCATCGGCGAGGCGCCGTTCGCCCCGGCGGCGATCCGCACGCTCGCGGACTGGCTGCCGAAATCCGAACGCGCGACCGGCAGCAGTATGTTCATCTCCGGCGTCGCGCTCGGTTCGGCCGTCGGCCCACCGGGATTGGCCTACCTGGTGAGCGGGTTCGGCTGGCAGGCCGCCTTCATCGCCACCGGTGTGCTGTCCCTGCTGGTCGCGGCGATCTGGTACGCGTGGTACCGGCATCCGCTCGACGACACCCGGCTCAGCGATCGCGAGCGGCAGCTCATCCTGCGCGACCAGGAACCACCGAAGCAGGACGGCCGCGCACGGTGGAGCGAAATCGTGCGGCACCGTGACATCTGGGCGATCACCGCCGGATACTTCTGCCTGCTCTACATCCTCTACACGTTCATCACCTGGCTGCCGAGTTATCTCGTGCAGGACCGGCACATGACCGTGCTCGGTTCCGGCTTCGCGACCTCGATCCCGTGGGCCGTGGCGTTCGTGTGCGGGATCCTGGGCGGACGGCTGTCCGATCTCGCGCTGCGCCGGGGAGTGTCCACTTTGAACGCGCGCAAGCTCGTGCTGGTGGGCGGGATGGTCGCCGCGCTGGCGATCATCGGCACCGCCCTCGCCTCGTCGGCCGCGGTCGCGATCGTGTGCCTGTCGGTCTCGACCGCGGGGATCATCACAGCGAACGGCGCGGTGTGGGCGGCCACCCAGGACATCATGCGCGCGCTGAACCTGACGGGATCGGCGACGGGTTTCGTCAACGCGCTGGGCAACGTCGGCGGCATTCTCGGGCCGATCGTGACGGGCGCCGTCGCCTACGCCACCGGTTCGTTCTTCGCCCCGCTCGCGCTGGCCGCCGGGCTCGCGCTGATCGGGGCGCTGGCGTGGGGCATCGGGATGCGCAGCGCCCCGCGCGTCCAGGTGGCGGGACCGGCACGGGCCAACGCAGTGGTGGAGGGTGGCAATGACAGGTGATACCGGCCCGCTGGCCGGGCTCAAGGTGATCGACGCCGCGACGCTCGCGGCCGGGCCGCTGGTCGCGACCTGGCTCGGCGAGTTCGGCGCCGACGTGATCAAGATCGAACAACCGGGGCCGGGCGATCCGGTGCGCCAATGGGGCGCGCAGCGCGACGGCGTGGGCCTGATGTGGAAGAGCCTTGGCCGCAACAAGAAGTCGGTCACCCTGAATTTCCGGCTTCCCGAAGGTCGCGCGCTGCTGCGGCGGATGGCGGCGGACGCGGACGTACTGGTCATCAATCTCCGTCAGTCCACATTGGCCAGATGGGAGCTGGACCATCCCAGCTTGGCCCGGATCAACCCGCGGCTGGTCATGGTGCACGTCACCGGCTACGGCGCGGGCGGCCCGAAGAGCGACCGGCCGGGGTTCGGCACGTTGGGCGAGGCGATGAGCGGGTTCGCCCATCTCACCGGCGAACCCGACGGCCCGCCCACGCTGCCCTCGTTCATGCTCGCCGACGGGGTGGCCGCACTGAACGCGACGTTCGCGGTGATGATGGCGCTCTACCACCGCGACGTCCACAAGGGACCGGGCCAGCTGATCGACGTGAACCTGGTCGAACCGCTGGCGAGGCTGATCGAGCAGCCCGTGCTGACCTACGACCAGCTCGGCAGGGTGCCGGGCCGCACCGGGAACCGGTGGGACATCAGCGCTCCCCGCAACGTGTACCGCACGAAGGACGGGCACTGGCTCGCGATGTCGGGCAGCGCCCCCACCATCGCGATGCGGGCGCTGCGCGCCGTGGGCCGCGCCGATCTCACCGAGGATCCCCGCTTCGCCGAGGCCCAGCAACGGCTGCGCAACGCGGCCGAGATCGACAAGGTGGTCGCGGACTGGGTCGCCGAGCGCACCCTCGACGACGCGATGACCGTGTTCGAGGAGGCCGAGGTCGCCGCCGCGCCGGTGTACAACGCCGAACAGCTCGTCGCCGACGAGCATCTGGCCGCTCGCGGCACGTTCCCCCGCATCGCGGACGACGAACTGGGCTCGATGCGCGTGCAGGCACCGGTGCCGCGATTTTCGGCGACGCCGGGCCGCATCGACCACCTCGGCCCCCGCGTCGGCGAGCACAACGACGAGGTCTACCGCGGCCTGCTCGGTCTCGGTGACGACGAGATCGGTGAGCTGACCGCGAAAGGAGTGATCTGATGGCCAGGCCGGTGCGGCCGAGGCGGTCCGAACTCGCCACCCCCGCGAGCAACGACTGGATGTTCGCCAAATCCGCGGCGGCCGGGGCGGATCTTGTGTTCCTCGACCTGGAGGACGCCTGCGCCCCGGCCGAACGGGAAAAGGCGCGGGGCAAGGCGGCGCGTGCGTTGCGGGAACTGGACTGGGGCCGCACCACGCGGGCCATCCGGATGAACGGCGTCGACACGCGCTGGGCGTATGGCGACGTCATCGAGGTGGTCACCGAGGCGCGGGAGGCGCTGGACGTGATCATCGTGCCGAAGGTCCGCAAGGCCAGGGACGTGTGGTGGGTCGATGTGCTGCTGACCCAGCTGGAACAGACGCTCGGGCTGGACGAGCGGATCGGGCTCGAGGTGCTCATCGAGGAGACCGAGGGGCTGGAGAACGTCGGCGAGATCGTGCGCGCGAGCGACCGGCTGGAGGCGGTGATCTTCGGCGCCGGGGACTTCTCCGCGTCCCAGGGCGCGCGGGTGGACACCAACTTCGATCCGTTGGTCGACTATCCGGGCGATCTGTGGCACTACGCGCGCGCCCGCGTGATCGTCGCGGCGCGCTCGGCGGGGATCGACGCGATCGACGCGCCGTTCCCGAACTACAGGGACACCGGGGCTTACCGCACGGCGTGCGACCGCGCGGCCGCGATGGGGTACGTCGGAAAGTGGGCCATCCACCCGGCGCAGGTGGAGGTGGCGAACTCGGCGTTCGCACCAACCCCGGCCGAAATCGAGCATGCGCGCCGGCTGGTCGCCGCCTACCGGGAGGCGGAGGCGCAGGGCCGGGGCGCGACCGGGCTGGACGGGATGCTCGTCGACGCCGCGCACCTGCGCCACGCGGCGACCGTAACCCGCACCGCCGACCTCCTGAACCTCTAACCCACCTGGTGCGCGAGTTGAGGTTTCCGAGCGCCCGAGTCGAGGGTTCCGAGTGCCCGAGTCGAGGGTTCCGAGTGCCCGAGTCGCGGGTTCCGGGTGCGCGAGTTGGGCATTCCCAGCGCTCGAGTCGAGCATCCCGGGCGGCCGAGTCGAGCATTCCCAGCGCTCGAGTCGAGCATTCCGAGTGCCCGAGTCGAGCGTTCCAGGCGCCCGAGCCGGGCGTTCCAGGCGCGCGAGTTCATGGTTCTGAGCAGCGAATGAGTTGGGCTGGCAAGACTTCTTCGAGAGGAGACAATCATGTCCGGAAAACGCGCCGACCAGATGACGCTGGTCGGCTTCATGCAAGCGTCCAATGTGACCGTCTACTCGGGATCGTGGCGCTATCCGAGCGCCACCGAGGACTATCTCGATCTGCGTTACTACCAGCGGATCGCGCGGGTGCTGGAAGAGGGCACGTTCGATCTGATGTTCTTCGACGACCGGCTGGCGATGCCCGCGATCTACGCCGGCTCCCCCGGTGAGGCGGTGCGTTACGGTGCCCGCCCGATCAAGCTGGATCTGACCGCCGTGCTCGGCGCGGCCGGCGCGGCGACCTCGCATCTGGGGCTGGGCGCCACGTACTCGACGACGTACTACCCGCCGTTCCACGTCGCGCGCGCCTTCGCGACGCTCGATCACCTCAGCGGCGGACGTGCCGCGTGGAACGTCGTCACGTCGGTGAACGACTCGGAGGCGCGCAACTACGGCATCTCCGAACACCTGGGCCACGACGAACGCTACGACCGCGCCGAGGAGTTCATCGACGTGGTCGCCAAGCTCTGGGACTCGTGGGAGGACGGGGCGATCATCGGCGACCGCGACGCCGGGATCTTCGGCGACCCGGACAAGGTGCACGAGCTCGATCACCAGGGTCGCTACTTCTCGGTACAAGGCCCGCTGACCGTGCCGCGGCCGCCGCAGGGCAGGCCACCGATCATCCAGGCCGGGCAGTCCCCGCGCGGGCGGAAGTTCGCGGCTCGGTGGGCGGATCTGATCTTCACCGCCGATCCGGACCGCGAGATCGCGCTCGATCACTACCGCGAGCAGAAGGATCTCGTGACCGCCGAAGGCCGCGACGCACAGAAAGTGCGGCTGCTGCCGATGGCCTACACGATCGTCGGCGAGACCGAGACGATCGCCAAGGAGAAAGAGGCGATGTTCCTCGACCAGCTCGTGCATCCGATGGCCTCGCTCACCCTGCTCTCGGAGCTGATGAACTACGACTTCTCCGGCCATTCCCTCGACGACGTGATCACCGACGAGCTGATCAACTCGGTGTCCGGGATGCGCGGCCTGGTCCAGGGCGTCAAACGGCACGTCGGCGAGCAGCCGCTGACCCTGCGCACGCTGGCCGGGCACCGGGCGACGCTGTTGCAGGGCCCGCGTTTCGTGGGCACCGGCGCGCAGGTGGCCGACCAGATGCAGGACTGGTTCGAATCCCGTTCGTGCGACGGTTTCGTCATCGCTGCCACCCACCTGCCGGGCGCGTTCGAGGACTTCGTCCGGCTCGCGGTGCCGGAGCTGCGCAAACGCGGGGTGTTCCGGAGCACCTACAGCGGCACGACGTTGCGCGAAAACCTCGGACTCGCCAGGCCGGCGAACGCGCACAGCGCCGCGTGACGCGGGCTCGGAAGCGGGCCCGCGCCGGTGCACGCCGTGATCAGTCCCAGTCGAGAGAGCCGCCGGTCTGGTAGTCGGTGACCCTGGTCTCGAAGAAGTTCTTCTCCTTCTTCAGATCCAAAGATGTGGGCGTGTCGGCCTCGTGTCCACGTCGTGAGAAGGGTCGTGCTCGCGCGCCCGCTCCCCCAGACTTCGGAGTCATCACGACACAGCCCGTTTCCGGGGAGGACCAAACTCATGACCGCGACCGATCTGCCGGTGGACAACGGCGTCAACGTCGAGGCGCTGCTGGGTGCCCGCGAGGCGCTGGGTGATGCGCCGGACATCGCGAAGTTCACCTGGCGCACAGTGAACACCTGGGTCAAGGGCACCCAGAGCCACTCCAGCGTGGAGACCTTCTACGGGCTCGGCGCCGAGCACCGGCACAAGGCCCGCTACGAGTTCGACGCCGACCACCCCGAGGTGTTCGCCGCCGAGGACAACGGGATCACGCCCGTCGAGTTCGTGCTGGTGGCGCTGGGCAGCTGCCTCACCGCGGGCGTCGCGGCCGTCGCGCAGCAGCGGCAGATCCAGCTGCGCTCGGTCAAGGCCACGATCGAGGCGGACTTCGACATTCACGGCATCCTCGGCGCCGATCCCGACGTGCGCAACGGTTTCAGCGACGTGCGGGTGTCCTACGACATCGAGGCCGACGCCGGTCCGGAAGACGTCAAGGCTCTTGTCGCACAGTCGCAGAAGCGTTCCGCGGTCTACGACATCCTCACCAACCCCACCAACGTCACGGTGGAAGTCAACTAAGACCGTGCCGAAGGTGACGACACTCGTCGTCGGTGCGGGCCACTGCGGTCTCGCCATGAGCCGCCACCTCGCCGAGCGCTCGATCGACCACGTGGTCCTCGAACGCGGCGAGGTGGCCCACTCGTGGCGCACACAGCGGTGGGACTCGTTCCGGTTGCTCACGCCGAACTGGATGACCCGGCTACCCGATTTCGCTTACTCCGGCGACGATCCCGACGGCTACCAGACGGCTTCCGAGCTGGCCCGTCTCATCGGCGACTACGCGAAGGTGACCGGCGCGCCCGTACGGGCGAACACGACCGTGGAGTCCGTGCGGCCCGGCGGCGACGGTTTCCTGGTGCGCACCGACCAGGACACCTGGCGAGCACGCACGGTGGTGCTCGCGTCCGGTGCGCACAACGTCGCGAACCTGCCACCGGTCGCCGGCGCCGTGCCCGCGGACATCACGACGCTGACGGCGCTCGGCTACCGGGAGCCGGGGCAGCTGCCCGATGGCGGAGTGCTCGTGGTCGGCGCGTCGTCCACGGGCGTCCAGATCGCGCGGGAGGTGCACTCCTCGGGCAGGCCGGTGACACTGGCGGTGGGCGAGCACGTGCGAATGCCGCGGGTTTACCGTGGCCGGGACGTGTTGTGGTGGATGGACGCGGCGGGCGTGTTCGACGAGCGCTACGACGAGGTGCCCGACCTGACGCGGGCCCGGAACCTGCCCTCGATGCAGCTCGTGGGCACTCCGGAGCGGGTCACCGTGGACCTGAATGCGCTGACCGGCATCGGTGTCCGGCTGGCGGGCAAGTTCGCGGGCGTGCGGGACGGGCGGGCGCAGTTCTCGGGTTCGCTGCCCAATGTCTGTGCCTTGGCCGATCTCAAACTGGGCCGCCTGCTCGACACCTTCGACACGTGGGCGGCGGATTCCGGCTTCACCGACTGCGGCCCGCCGGAGCGTTTCCCCGCGACGGAGCTGCCAGGAAAGCCGCCGCTCACCGTGGACCTTGACGGCGGCGAGATCCGCTCGATCGTGTGGGCCACCGGGTTCCGGCCGGATTTGTCGTGGCTCGATGTGCCCGTGCTGGACCGGAAGGGCCGCGTCCGCCACGACGGCGGAGTGACGGCGTGGCCGGGGCTGTACCTGCTGGGGATGCCGTTCCTACGCCGCCGCCGGTCGAGTCTCATCGATGGGGCCGATGCGGACGCCGGTGAGCTCAGCGCGCATTTGGCGAGGTATCTCGCGCAAGGCTAAGCCGAGCACGCGCTTCCCACGGCCGCGGCTGGGCCGTACCCGGTCTACTCGGAGCCCTGATCCTTCAGCCGCGCGTTCTCCCGGCGCACTTCGGCCTGCGTCTCGCGTTCGCGTCGCAGCCAGTCCGGGTTCGCGTCCTTGAGCTCGTTGATCTGCTCGGTGGTCAGTGGTTCGGTGATCCCGCCGCGCGCCAGTCCGCTGATGGACACGCCCAGCTTCGCCGCGACGACCGGCCTCGGGTGCGGCCCGTTGCGGCGCAGCTCGCGCAGCCATTCGGGCGGGTCGGCCTGCAACGCGTTGAGCTCGTCGCGCGAGATGACGCCCTCCTGGAACTCGGCCGGGGCGGCCTGGAGGTACACACCCAGCTTCTTCGCCGCGGTCGCGGGCTTCATGGTCTGGGAGGTCTTGCGCGACGTCATGCGGTCCAGGATAAGTCACGGCCGGTAACCTGGGCCGGTGACCTTCAGGCTCGCGTACGTTCCCGGCGTCACGCCCGGCAAGTGGGTGCGCATGTGGGCCGAGCGGGTCCCCGGGGTCGCGCTGGAGCTGATGCAGGTACCGGCCGCCGAGGCGGCCGGCCTCGTGCGGGACGGCGGCGCCGAGGCGGTGCTGCTGCGGCTGCCCACCGACCGCACCGGGCTGCACGCCATCCCGCTCTACACCGAGACCACCGTGGTCGTGGCCCCGAAGGACCATCTGATCGCCGCCGCCGACGAGGTCTCCCCCGCCGATCTGGCCGAGGACGTCGTGCTGCATCCGCTGGACGACACGCTCGACTGGGCGCGGCCGCCGGGTCGTCCCGCGATCGAACGGCCGGCCACCACGGGCGATGCGATCCAGCTGGTCGCGGCGGGCGTCGGGCTGCTGGTGGTGCCGCAGTCGCTGGCGCGGCTGCATCACCGCCGCGACCTGATCTACCGGCCGCTGTCCGGCGTCCCGGCCTCGCGCGTGGCGCTGTCCTGGCCCGAGGAGGAGACCTCCGACCTGATGGAGCAGTTCATCGGGATCGTCCGCGGCCGCACGGTCAACAGCACCCGCGGCCGCCTGGCGCAGGCGCCGGCGACGCGGAAACGCCCCGAGCCCGAACCGCGCAAGCCGGCCACCGGCAAGACCCGCCGCCAGGGCACGCCGCGCGGCGGCAAACGCGGCAAACCGCGCCGTCGCGGCTAACGCGGGCGGCGAGCGACCGCGGTCCAGCACACGGCGGCGAGCACGACGGACCCGCCGAGCACGCCCCACCGGTAGGCGGTACCGCCCGCCTCCAGAATCAGCGGCACCGAGACCACGGCGATGATCGTCAGCCCCCAGGCGACGAACAGGACCACCGCGGCCCGCAGCTCAGCCATGGCCTGCCTTGGCCGGCAGGGAGCGCGCGAATGCCACGCCCCTGCTCACCCAGCGTTCGAGCGCCTTCGCGGAGCGCACGGCCTCGGCGTCCACCCGGAGCCAGCCACGCATCTCACGGCCGCGCATCACCATCGGCCGCACGTGCGAGCCGGTCAGCTCGTCGCAGTCCTGGGGCGGCACGCGCACCATCAGGCCGCCCTGCCCGCTGGCGGCCACCGCCATGTTGCCGCACACGAGGAAGGCCAGTCCGCCGAACATCGCGTGCTCGCCGAGCCCCTCCTCGCCACCGAGGAGCTCCCGGATCCGGTCCGCCAGCACGCGGTCGTAGACCATAGCGGGATTATGGGCCGCCGCGGCCGTTTCCGCACCTACCCGGCCAGAGTCGCAGGCTAACCGGAGGACCCTTCCGGTTAGGAACCGCACTCGTGAGGTGGGTGCATCGCTACACCGGATTGGTCGCGACCAAACAGGGACTCGCGGCGGCGCTGCGGCGCGGCCGCTGATCGCGCGCGTGGCGCAGGTCACGTCACACGCGCGGGAACGCCGGTGTCTTGTGTTCGTCCACGCAAGACCGGCAAGGAGAACCCAGCCATGGAAACGCGTTTCAACATGTTCGAGAACGAGCTCGGAGCCAAGTTCACCAAGCGGTTCGCGGGCCTGAACACGGTACTGGCACAGTCGAGTCTGACGAAGACGATGCAGGAACTGGTGGCGCTGCGTGCCAGCCAGATCAACGGCTGCGGCTGGTGCGTCGACTTCCACACCAAGGAGGCGGCGGCCGAGGGCGAAACCGCGACACGGCTCAACCTCGTCGCGGTCTGGCGCGAGACCAACGTGTTCAGCGAAGCCGAGCAGGCCGCGCTGGCGCTGGCCGAGGAGGGCACCCGGCTGGCCGACGCGCACCAGGGCGTGTCCGACGAGACCTGGGCGCAGGTGCGCAAACACTTCGACGACAACGAAGTCGCGGCACTCGTCTCGCTCGTCGCGCTGATCAACGCGGCCAACCGGATGGGCGTGATCCTGCGCCAGAAGGGCGGTTCCTACGAGCGCGGCACGTTCGCCGAATTCACGAGCTGACGTGCGCTCACGCGAGCAGGTTGCGCACCGTCACGTCCAGTGATTCCAGGTGTGCGGTGGAGTTGGGCCCGAGGAAGGTCGCCAGCCGCGGGCCCAGCTCCGCACAGGCCGCCATGAGCGGTCCCCGCAGCCGCAGCAGGACGGGCTCGGGCAGGCGGCGTTCGTGACCCGCTATCGAGATCGAACCGATCGCGTGCCCGCTGTCCGGATCCAGCAGCGGGGCCGCGATCCCGTTCAGCTCCGGGTGATTGTCGCTGAAGGACAAGGCGTATCCGTTGCGGCGCACCCGGGTGAGCAAAGCGTTGATACCGCGCCGTTTCGTGCCGTCCCGGCGGAGCACTTCGCGTGCCTGGTCCGCGGGCAGGAACGCCAGTATCGAAGTCCCGCCGCAGCCCGAGGTCAGCGGTGAGCGTTCGCCGACCGTGCTGCCGAGACGTTCCGGGTTGTTCGGCGGATCCTCCGACAGCATCACGATCCGGTGCGTTCCACTGCGCAGGTGCAGATGCGTGGTCTCCGCCGCGTGCGCCGCCAGCCGCGCCAAGGTCGGCCGCGCAAGCCGGAGCAGCGCCGGCCGCGGGCCCATCAGGGACGCGAGCGCCAGAGCCCTGCTGCCGATGCGGTAGCCGGTGCGGCCGACGTGGTCCACGTAGCCCTCCTCCTGCAGTACCCGCAGCGAGCGGTACGCCTTGGCCTTGCCCAGCCCCGCTTTCGCCGCGATGACCGGCAGGTTCGCGGGCTGTTCCAGCCCGGCGAGCGCTTCGAGCACGTGCAGGATCCGCGCCGGCCCGGCCAGCTCCTCGGCCATCCCACCCTCGTTGGTTGCAGTAGTTGTAACTCCGCTTGGTGATCCTGCCACGGTTTGCCGAATCTGTGAACACGGCTTCACGACAGGAGATTCGATGACGAGCTCACCGCGGACCATGGCGCTGATCGCGTTCCTGCAGGCGCAGAACTGCTCCAACTACGTCGGCTCGTGGCGGGCCCCTGCTTCGGCGAGCGACTTCCTGACCGCCGAGTACTTCGCCCGCATCGCGCGCACTCTCGAAGACGGCCGGTTCGACATGGCCTTCTTCGACGACCGGCTGGCGATGCCCGACATCTACGACAACAGCCACGAACTGGCCGTCCGGCACGGAATCCGATCGGTCAAAATGGACCCGACCGTGGTGATGACCGTGATGGCGATGGCCACCCGCCACCTCGGTGTGGCTTCCACCTATTCCACGACCTACTACGAACCTTTCCACGTGGCCCGGCACTTCGCGACACTCGACCTGATGACCGGCGGGCGCGCCGCGTGGAACGTCGTGACCTCGCTCAACGACTCCGAGGCCGCGAACTTCGGCCGCGGCGAGCACCTCGAACACGATCTGCGCTACGACCGCGCCGACGAGTTCGTCGACATCGTCACCCGGATGTGGGCGACATGGGAGCCGGACGCGCTGGTGGTGGACAAGGAAACCGGGTTCTTCGCCGACCCGGCGAAGGTTCACCGGCTGGAGCACGACGGCAAGTTCTTCACCTCGCACGGCACGTTCCCGGTGCCGCCGTCGCCACAGGGCAGGCCGGTGCTGTTGCAGGCGGGCGCCAGCGGGCGCGGCATGGCCTTCGCCGCGAACTGGGCCGACGTGATCTTCACACATTTCGCGAACGTCGAATCCGGTACGCGCACCTACGTCAAGCTGCGCCAGGGAATCGAGGACGCCGGACGTGACCCGGCCTCGGTCGTGATCGCGCCGTTGATCAACGTGGTCACCGCCGAGACCCCCGAACTGGTCGAGCGGAAACAGGCGATGCTCGAAGGGCTCGCCCGCGACGAGGACGCGCTGGCGCTGCTGTGCGAGGCGCTCAACACCGACTTCGGCACCCGCCCCTACGACGAGCCGTTCACCGACACCGAACTGCGCGCGATGTCCTACCAGGGCCTGCGAGACCGGGTGATCACCCTGAGCGGCAAGGAAAACCCGTCGGTGCGTGATTTCGTCGAGTTCTCCGGGCGCGGCAAGCTGCGCGAGGCGAAGATCATCGCGGGCACCCCGGACAAGGTGGCCGACCAGCTGGAAGAACTGCACGGCACCTGCGCGGACGGGTTCGTGCTCGCCGCCGCCTCGGTTCCGGGCACCTACGACGATTTCTCTCGCCTGGTCAGCCCCGTGCTCAGGAAACGCGGCCTGCTGCCCGACCGCTATGAGGCGTCGACCCTGCGCGAGAACCTGGGCCTGCCCCCGGCCGGCGAGACACGGGACGCGGCATGACCGCCGAGTTCCGGATCCTGTCCCCGGTCGGCATGCTCGGCTACGGCTACCGCGAGGCCGACTTCGACGCCTGTGTGCGCGAGGGGGTCGACGCGATCGTGGTGGACTCCGGCTCCACCGACCCGGGGCCGTCGATGCTGGGTCTCGGCGACACCCTGGTCACCGAGGAGTCCTACCTGCGCGATCTGCGGCCGATGGTGCGCGCGGTACACGAGCATCGGATTCCGCTGCTCATCGGTTCGGCGGGCGGTGCCGGCACCGACGAGCAGGTGGACTGGATGGTCGGGCTGCTCGACCGGCTCGCCACCGAGGAGAACATCGACCTGCGGATCGCCGCCGTCTACTCCGGACTGTCGAAGGACGTGGTGCGGCGAAAGCTGGCCGACGGGCTGATCGAGCCGAACGTGCGTGGTGAGCTGTGCACGCAGTCCGATGTGGACGCCGCGACGGCGATCGTGGCGCAGATCGGTGCCGAGCCGTTCGAAACGGCCCTGTCGCAACCGGTGGACGTCGTGGTCGCGGGCCGCGCCTACGATCCGGCGCCGTACGCGGCCTTCCTCGTGCCACGCGGGATCGATCCGGCCATCGCCTGGCACGTCGGCAAGATCCTGGAATGCGGCGGCGTGTGCGCCGAGCCGAAGGGCGGCGGGGCGATGGCGACCGTGCGGGCGGACTCGTTCGACCTCGCCCCGATGGGCCCGGAACAGCGATGCACGCCGTTGTCGGTGGCCGCGCACACCCTGTACGAGAACAGCAGGCCCGATCTGCTCGCCGGGCCCGGTGGCGTGCTCGACGTGCGGAACTGCGAGTACACCCAGCTCGACGGCTCTGACGGCGCAGCGCGCATGACCAGGACGATCGAAGCCGCCGTGCTCCGCGCCCCGAAGGGCGGAACCGAACCGGACTTCTCCCGCATCGCCGTCGAGGAGGTGGAACTCGACGGTCCGGGCGATGGCGAGATCCTCGTCGACATCCGGTTCGCCTCGTTGTGCCATTCGGACCTGTCGGTGCTCACCGGTGACCGGCCACGCCCGCTGCCGATGGTGCTCGGGCACGAGGCCAGCGGGATCGTGCGGGAGGTGGGACGCGCCGTCGACACGGTGCGGCCGGGCGATCCCGTGGTGTTCACCTACGTCGCGGCGTGCGGCCGGTGCGGATACTGCCGCGACGGCAGGCCGGTGCTGTGCTCGCGCGCGCACGCGGGCAACAGCGCGGGTGAACTGTCCTCCGGCGGGCACCGGTTGCGGGACCGGCACGGCGAAACCGTCCACCACCACCTGGGAATCTCGGCGTTCGCACAGCAGGCCGTGGTCGACGCGGCGTCGGTCGTGCCACTGCCGTCCGAAATGGACCTGCGCACGGCGGCGTTGTTCGGATGCGCGGTGAGCACCGGCGTGGGTGCGGTGCTCAACGCCGCCAAGGTCGGGCTCGGCCGGTCGGCCGCGGTGTTCGGCTGCGGCGGGGTCGGACTCGCCGCGATTCTCGGCCTGCGGGCCGTGGGCGCGGCACCGATCATCGCCGTCGATCTGCGCCCGGAGAACCTCGGCCGCGCCAAGGAACTGGGCGCCGACATCGTGCTCCCCGCGGGTGAGGACGCCGCCGAGGAGATCCGGCGCCTGACCGGCGGCGGGGTGCATCACGCGTTCGACGCCGCCGGCGCCGTGCCCGCGATCGCCTCCGGTTACGCCAGCCTGCGGCGCGGCGGCAAGCTCACCATGGTCGGGCTGCCCAATCCGGCGGCCCGGTGGGAGGTGCCACCGGCGGCGCTGGTCGCGAACGACATCACGCTGTGCGGCAGCTATCTGGGTTCGAGCGTGCCGGTGCGTGACATCCCGCGGTTCGTCGAACTGCATCGCGCGGGGCGGCTGCCCGTGGACCGGCTCGCGCCGGCCGCGGCGATCGGCCTCGGTGAGATCGGCGACGGCATGGCGCGGCTGCATCACGGGTTTCCCGGCCGGATCGTCGTCGATCCGGCCCTGCGCTGAGGAGGTCGCCGGTGAACTACCGGCTCTACGCCATCCGCTACGGCATCAACCACAGCCGCACGGCGTGCGAGAACTACGCGCCCACACCGGGATTCGAGTACCCGGACACCGACCAGTCGCTGCACTGCTTCTGCTGGCTCGCGGTCTCCGGGCAGCACACGGTGCTGGTGGACGTGGGCGCGGACGAGCCGACCGCGCGGGGCCGCGGTGTGAGCTACGAGCGCAACCCGGCGGATTCGCTGCGTGCGCTGGGCATCGACCCCGAGTCCGTGCACGACGTCGTGCTGACCCACCTGCACTGGGACCACGCCGGGAACATGGCGGCCTTTCCCAACGCGACCTTCCACCTGCGCCGGGCAGAGCTGGCCTATGCGACCGGTCCGTCGATGCAGCACCGGTTCCTGCGGCGACCGTACGATGTGGACAAGGTGTCGGAGGTGATTTCCCTGCTGTACCAGGGCCGGGTGCGGCTGCGTGAGGGCAGCTACGAAGTCGGGCCGGGTATCGAGGTGCATCCCGCGGCCGGGCACACCCCGGGCTGCCAGGCGGTACGGGTACCGACCGCACGCGGGCACATGGTGCTCGCGTCCGATGCACGGCACTATCTGGACAACCGCGTCGGCGGCGAACGTGACGGCGGTGCCCCGTTCTCGGTCATCGTGCGTGCCGACGACTACTGCGACACCTCCGAAACCCTGGACCGGCTCGCTGCTTCACCGGAGCACGTCATTCCCGGTCACGATCCCGCCGTGTCGCACCGCTACCCGTCCGCGCTGGAGGGCGACGCGCTGATCCGGCGCCTGGACGGCTGAAATTCGTTTGCCGTCCCGGCGCGGCAGCGGCGATGATCCCGCCATGACACCGATCCTGGTTCTCGCTGTCCTGCCGGTCGCCGCCACGTCCGCGGCCGCCAAGCAGCAGCCGGCGCCGCCGGGGAGGCGCGTCACGCTCGTGCCGTGACGGCCGCGATCGTCGCGGGACTGCTGGCCGGATACGGGATCGCGATCCCGGTCGGAGCCGTCGGCGCATATCTCATCGCCCTGACCGCGCATACCTCGCTGCGCGTCGGCGCGGCCGCGGCGCTGGGCATCGCGACGGTGGACGGGGTGTACGCGCTGAGTGCCGCGCTCGGCGGGAGCGCGCTGGTCCGGGCGCTGGTGCCGGTCGCGGCACCGCTGCGGTGGATCGCGGCCGCGGCGCTGATCGCCGTGGCCGCACGCACCACCTTCGGGGCGCTTCGCCGCTACCGCACGCCGTCGGCGCCACCGCCGATGCGGCCCGGCCGCGCGTACGCGATGCTCGTGGGGATGACCTTGGTCAACCCCACCACGATCGTCTACTTCGTCGCGGTGGTCCTCGGCGGTTCGGCCGGTCTCGCGAACACCGTGCCGGAGCGTTCGGCGTTCGCGGTGGCCGCGTTCGCCGCGTCGGCGAGCTGGCAACTCGCCCTGGCCGGCGGCGGCGCCGTCCTGGGCCGCGCGTTCACCGGACGGCGAGGGCAGCTGGGCACCGCGCTCGCGTCGAGCGCGGTGATCGTGATCCTCGCCGCCCGGACCGCGCCGGCGGCATGACGCGTCACCACGGAAACGGGACCTGCGCGACGAGTTCCTCCGGTGCGGACAGCCGCCACGCCTCGTAAACCAGTTCGGACAGCTCGGCCACGTCCACCTTGTCCAGGTAGACGACCACCCAGCCGAACCCGCCCGCGGTGAACTGTTCCTCGAAGGCCTCCGGCCGTTCGGCCACCAGCGCCTGCTGTTCGGACAGCAGCTGCTTCAACCCGACCGTCCGCGTGCGCGGCCAGTGGTATCCGAACCGCTTGCCGCGCACGCTGAACGAGGTGTACTCGCTGCCCTGCGCGCGCTCGACCTCCGCGAGCGCGTTCACCATCCGCTGGAAGTCCCTCGCCGCAGCCACGCGCGCAGTTTATGCGCCGGGCGAGGCCACCGTGGCGCGAGCCTCGCGCCGCGCCACTCCCGGGTCCACTTCGGACTTGAGCACCAGACTCGCCACCGCCGCCAGCAGGTAGAGCACCACGAACGTCCAGATCGCGCTGCCCATGTGCGCGCTGCCGCCGAGCAGCCCGACGATCGCCGGTCCCACGAACGCGGACAGCCCGGCCGCAAGCGTGTAGATGGCCAGCGCGCTGCCGCTGTCGGACTTGCCGACCACGCCCGGCATGAGCGCGGTCAGCGGCACGAACCCGGCCAGCCCGATGCCGAACACGGCCCAGCACAGCAGCGTGACGGTGAAGTTCGGGCCGGTCAGTTTCGGCACGTAGTACAACAGCAGCGCGCCCACCGCACACATCACGCAGCCGAACCAGGTGACCGTGCGCCGGCTGGCCGGCGGTGCGATCGAGCCACCAAGGTGCTGCGCCACGGCCCGGCGATCCTGCCCGAGCACGTCTGCCGGGCTCTGCGGGTGCCGGAGAACACCGCGGGCTTCGAATTGGTCCGGCTGCGCTCGCTCGACGGTGTCCCGGCGCTCTACAGCGTCAACTACAGCCCGCCCGCGCTCGTGCCGGTGGTGGCCGCGGCGCACGACGTGCTGGAGGGAAAGCCTCGCTGAGCGAACTGCTCGCCGGCGCCGGGTACACCCTCGCGGGCGCGCACCGCGCGATCCACGCGGTGGCGCCCGAGCCGGATATCGCCGCGGCGCTGGCGGTGACCGCCACCACCCCGGTCCTGCACATCCGGTCCACGTCCTGGACGGCGAGCGGGCAACGCTGCGACGTCTACGACACGTGGGTGCGCAGTGACGTCGTCCCGCTCGAGGTGAACGTCGACGCCGGCGGGCAGTAGTCCGATGTGGACGTCTCGTGCCGGGATCAGGACGAGATCTCGGCGGGACGGCGCGCGGCCAGGCGCACCGGCACCACGATGAGCGCCACACCGCCGCCCAGCAGCACCAGCCCGACGGCCAGCACGCTGTAGGCGATCGTGCCCAGCGACGGCAGCGTCGCCCCGACCTCGGCGCGGACGTTCACGCCCGGTGCGCCGTTGGCGTTGGCGATGACCACCGTCCAGTCACCGTTCTGCAGGGGCGCGACGAAACCTTGCGTGCCGGTCCCGCCCGCCTGCAGGACCCAGATGCCCGCGGTCTGCGGCGCGGCGAGCGTGCGGTTGCCCGGGTTCTGGGTCACCGCGCCCGCCCAGTCGCGCAACGTCGTGTACTGGGTTCCGGCGAGATAGGTCATGGCGGCCGAAGTCGGCGCGATACCCACGAACACCGGGGTCGCCGGGTCCGCGGAGGTCACCCGAACCCGGATGTCACCGACCGTTCCGGTGATCCAGTTCGCGTTCGCCGAGGTACCGGTGAGCTCGAGGTTCTCGCTCGCGATCGCGTAGCCGTCGGAGGTCAGGGTGCGCGAGGTCGACACGAACCCGTCGGCGTCACGCTGGGCCCGGTCCGCCCACAGCAGCGTGCCGCCGCCGGTGAGCAGCCCCATCGCCGTGAGCACGAGCACCGCGCCCACGATCACCGAGGCGACGCGGCCACCGGTCCAGTGGTGGTCGGAGGGCTGCCACGTCTCGGCGGAGTCCTGCACGGGCCCCGAAGGGTCGTGGCCACCGGCGTCGAACCGGAACGGCGGGTACTCGTCGGTCATCAGTGCCGCGTAGGCGCCGACGCGCAGCACCCAGCGGTCCATGCCGAGCACGAAGTCGAAGATCGACCGGGGATAGCGCCCGGTGAACAGCAGCACCACCCCGGCGACGAGCACCAGAATGCCGATCAGGCCACCGCCACCCCAGGTGAAGCCGCGTTCGCTGCTGTAACGCAGCGCCCACAGGCCACCGCCGGCGAAGAAGCCGATGATCACGTAGTGCGGTATCGCGAGCAGCCACCACTTCACCAGCACCAGACCCCGCGACAGCCGTTCCGGATAGTCGACCTCGAGGCGGGCGGGATAGGTGGGCACGTCGGCGAGGGTGAACGGCGGATAGGCATCGGTGCCCAGCGCGGCGTAGGAATAGAAGTGCACGCGCCAGGTCCAGCGCATCACCCCGACGTTGAACTCGAAGATCGACCGCGGATACCGGCCGGTCACCAGTATCGCGAAGAACGCGGCGATGCTCAGCACGAAGAACGCCGGCCACAACAGGGCCAGCACCACGAGGTGCGGGAAAACCAGTAGCCATTTCACCAGCCACAGCCCTCGCGACACCGAGGGGTCCAGGTCGCCCTCGATGCGCACGGGATAGGAACTCGGGGAACTCATCGGCGCCTCCTCACGTCTGCTGAGTGCGACGCTCCCCGCTGCGGCGGCGTGGTCACCAGAAACGAAAGTCCCTCGCTGCCGGGGTCATCCGGCACCGGCCTTCGAGCAACCGGTCCGGCACCGGCGGCGCCGCATCGATACGGTCGCCTGGAGGACCACGACCGTTTCCGCGCCCTGCCTGGCGGCCGTGGCCACGCACGGTTCGGCCGAGCACTGGGGTGGGGACCCAGGAGTTCAACGGCGCAGGACTTCCTTCGCGATGTGGGTGATCTGGATTTCGTTGCTGCCGGCGTAGATCTCCAGCGATTTGGCGTCGCGCGCGAGCTGTTCGACGCGGTATTCGGACATGTAGCCGTTGCCGCCGAACAACTGCACCGCGTCCATCGCGACCTCGGTGGCCGCCTGGGAGGCGTACAGCTTGAACGCCGAGGCCTCGGCCAGGCTCGGCGTCTTGCCCGCCTGGAACGTCTCGATCGTGCGGAACACCAGGTTCTGCACGTTGAGCCGGGCCACCTCCATCTTCGCCAGCTTGAGCTGGATGAGCTGGAACGAGCCGATCTTCTGCCCCCACAGCTCACGTTCCTTGGCGTAGGCCGTGCACAGCCGCAGGCATTCCTCGATCACGCCGAGCGCCATCGCCGCGACCCCGATGCGCTCCATCGCGAAGCTCGACCGCGCGCTGTCCTTGCCGTCGCCCTGCCCGCCTTCGAGCAGCCGGTCCGGTTCGAGGCGGACGTTGTCGAACGACAGCTCGCCCGTCGGGGACGAGTGAATCCCCATCTTGCGCAACGGTGTGGACTGGGTGAACCCCGGCATGCCCGAGTCGAGCACGAAGGTCAGCACCGGCCGGTCGCGGGGGTCGACGTCGCTGCCGTCGTCGAGTTTCGCGTACACCACAACGGTGTCGGCGTACGGGCCGTTCGTGATGAACGTCTTTCGTCCATTGAGGACATAGGTGTCGCCGTCGCGGCGCACCCTGGTCTTCATGCCACCGAACGCGTCCGAACCCGAGTCGGGCTCGGTGATCGCCCACGCGCCGACCTTGTCGAACGTGAGCAGATCCAGCAGCCAGCGCTTCTTCTGCTCGACCGTGCCGCGCGCCCGGATGGTCGACGCGGCCAGGCCGAGGCTGACACCCATCGCGGTGAGCACGCCCATGCTGACCCCGGACAGCTCCGCCGCCATGATCATGCCCATCGACGAGGACATCGCCGAGCCCGAGCCGCCGCCGCGCTCGCCCGAGATCTCCCTCTCGAAGCCCTCGCGGGCCATCTTGTCCATGCCGAACTCGCGGAAGAGCTTGCGGATGACCGTGTACGGCAGCAGCTCACCGTGTTCGAGTTCGTCGACCTTCGGGCGCACCTCCTTGTCGACGAACGCCCGGATCGCGTCGCGGGCCATGATGTCGGTGTCGGACCATTCGATCACGATGTCTCCTCGGGGTCAGCGGAGCCGGAGCCTGCGCATCATCGCCAGGCTCGCGTTGATCAGCGTCGCGTTGCGGGCCAGCCCGACGCCGGGCTGCGGCGGCATCGGGACGAGCCGCTGCACGGCGATGGTCTGCGCCTCGGTGTACTTGAGCATGCCCTCGGCGCCGTGCCTGCGGCCGACGCCCGACTCGCGCATCCCGCCCATCAGGGCGTCCACGCTGCCGATGGCCGCACCGAAGCCGTCGTTGACGTTCACCGCGCCCGCGATGATCCGCCGCGCGAGCGCCCGCCCGCGTTCGGTGTCCTTCGTCCACACGCTCGCGCTCAGCCCGTAGCTGCCCGAGTTCGCCAGCGCGACGGCCTGCTCGTCGGAGGACACCGGATACACCGAGACGACCGGACCGAACGTCTCCTCGGCGTGCACCGTCATCTCGGCCGTGACACCGGTGAGCACGGTCGGCTCGTAACACAGCGGGCTGATGTCCGGGCGTGCCCGCCCGCCGGCGCGGACCGTGGCACCTTTGCGCCGCGCGTCCTCGACGTGCTCTTCGACGGTGCGCAGGTGCCGCTGGGACACCAGCGGTCCCATGTCGTCGGTGTAGTCGTAGTGCGCGCCCAGCCGCATCCGGGCGGCGCGGTCGGCGAAGCGGCGGGTGAACTCCTCGGCGATCCGTTCGTGCACGTAGATCCGCTCGACCGACAGGCAGAGCTGGCCGCCGTTGGAGAAGCACGCCTGGACCGCGCCTTCGACCGCGCGGTCGAGGTCGGCGTCGGCGCGGACGATCATCGGGTTCTTGCCGCCGAGTTCGAGCGAACAGCCGATGAGGCGGCCCGCGGCCTGCTTCCCGACGACGCGGCCGGTGCGCGTCGAACCGGTGAAGCACACGTAGTCGACCTGGTCGATCAGGGCGGCACCGACCACCGGGCCGTCGCCGGTGACCACGTGCAGCAGCCCCGGCGGCAGCCCGGCGCGCGCCAGCAGTTCCGCCGCCCACAGCACCGACAGCGGGGTCTTCTCGTCGGCCTTGATCACCACCGCGTTGCCCGCGAGCAGGGCGGGCAGCGCGTCGCCGATGGACAGGAACAGCGGATAGTTCCACGGTCCGACGATGCCGACGACCCCCTTGGGATGACGGACCTCGGTGACGTGGGTCAGCAACGGCACCGCGCCGCGACGGCGGCGGTCACGCAGGTAGTGCGCGGCGCGGCGGCCGTAGTGCCTGGCCACCCCGGCCACGGCCGCGACCTCCTGCAGCGCGTGGATCCGCGCCTTGCCGACCTCCCACTGCAGCAGGTCGAGGATCTCGTCCTCGTTCTCCAGCAGAAGATCGTGGAACCGCAACGCGATCGCGGCCCGCTGCCGGACCGGCCGCGCGGCCCACGCCGGCTGCGCCTCGCGGGCCCGCCGGGTGGCCGGCCCCACGTCCTCGGGCGCCGGCGCCAGCCGGTCCCGGATGCGGCTGACGACGGCGGTCACGCGATGTCCAGCGCACGCAGGTCGACGGGCAGCCCGTCGGTCGGCATGGGCCCGGTGCCGTAGCGGATGGGCGGTTCGTAGCCCGCCGGCACGGTCCAGGAGAACCGCCGCAGCATCTGGTGCATGACCGCTTTCACTTCCATGGCACCGAAGAACTGCCCGATGCACATGTGCGCGCCACCGCCGAACGGTGCCCACGTGAACTTGTGCGATTTGTCCTCACGGCGCTCCTCGGAGAAGCGTTCGGGATCGAACACGTCCGGATTGGGCCACCACTCCGCGATCCGGTGCGAGGCGTAGGTGGACACGGCGAGCTTGGTGCCCTTCGGGATGTAGAAGCCCAGGATCTCGGTGTCCTTGACCGCCTGCCGGAACAGCGCGCCCACCGGGGCGTTGATCCGCAGCGTCTCCTTGAAGACCTTGTCCAGGGTGGGCAGTTTCTCCAGGTCGTCGTGGTCGACCGTGGCCTTGCCGAGCGCGATCGACTCGCTGCGCGCCCGCTCCTGCCATTCCGGATGCCCGCCGAGGTAGTAGGCCATCATCGCCAGCGTGATGGTGCTCGTGTCGTGGGCCGCCATCAGCGCGAAGATCATGTGGTTGACGATGTCCTCGTCACTGAACCGGTGCCCGTCCTCGCTTTCGGCGCGGCACAGCACGCTGAACAGGTCGTCCCCGTCACCGTCGCGCCGGGCGGGCAGCCGGGAGCGGAAGTAGTCCTCCAGCAGCCGGCGTCCCCGTAGCCCGCGGGCCCAGATCCCGCCGGGGACCGGGAACCGCAGGATGGCCTGTCCACCGTGGACGGCGTCGACGAACGCCTTCTCGATCTTACGGTGGTCGCTGCCCGAGGTCTCGCCGACGAACACCTCGGTGGCGATGTCGAGGGTCATCTGCTTGGCCGCGGAGTACACCGGGAACCCGTTACGCGGCTGCCAGCCGTCGAGCGTGCGCTCGATCCGCGGGTTCATCGCCGTGAGGTAGCCGGCCAGCCGTGGCCGGGTGAACGCCTTGGCCATGATCCGCCGGTGATGCAGGTGCTCGCCGAAGTCGAGCAGCAGCAGGCCACGGTGGAAGAACGGGCCGATCAGGTACTCGTAGATGCCGCCGTTGGCGAACGCCTTGTCCTTGTTGGACACGACCACCTCGGTGGCCTCCGGCCCGTACACGCCGACAATCTTGGTGCCGAGCATGCCGCCCCACTCCACCGGCCCGTACCGCTCGTAGCGGCCGCGCGAGGCTTCGAGCAGGTTGCTCAGCCGGTCCAGGGTGTGCCCGATGAAGGGGAGCCCGAAGTCACCGGGCACCGGGCGCAGGCCGGACCCGGGTGGTGGTACGGCCAGCGGCCTGCTCGGTGAGGGTGCCTTGGTGCTGAGCTTGCCCAGAGCCGAGCCCAGCCTGTCCGCGAGTGCGGTAGCCATGATCGCGTACCTCTCTTCGCCACGGTGCGAACGACTCCGACCATAACAGGAAACACTTTTATCCGTAAACGTTTGATTCCTGATTGGTGTGACAGACTGATCGGGTGACACGGACACTGAGCGGGATCTACCGGGGCGCCACCGCCGACGAGCGGCGTGCCGAGCGCCGGCGTCGCCTGCTGGACGCGGCGCTGGAGGTCATCGGCACCCAGGGCTGGGCGGCGGCGACCGTGCGCGCCGTGTGCGAGGAGGCGCACGTCGGGCCGCGGTTCTTCTACGAGAGCTTCGAGGACATGAACGCGCTCGCCGCCGCCGTGCACGACGAGATCGTGGAAACCGCGCTGACCCGCACGCTGGCCGCCGTCGCCGAGGCCCCCGACGATCTCGAGGCCAAGACCCACGCGGCGCTGGAAACCATCATCGCCGACCTGACCGACGATCCGCGGCGGGCCCGGGTCACCTTCAGCGAGGCACACGGCAGCGAGGTGCTGATGCGCCGCCGCTTCACCGCGATGCGCGCCGTCGCCGAGGCGATGGTCGGCCAGATCCGCGGTCTTGTCGACCTTCCCGGTGAGCGCGAGCGCCTGTTGCAGGCGGTGTCGCTGGTGCTCACCGGCGGTTTCGCCGAACTGGTGCTGGTCTGGCTCGACGGCGGGATCGACTGCGACCGCGACGAACTCGTCACCATCTGTACCGAATTCGCCCTCACCACGACCGAAAGCCTGCCCCGGCTCTCGCAACGGCTGTCCACCCGGCGCGGCTGAGCGGTCCATTCAGACCGGTTGCAGCGCCGAGACGAGCCAGTCGCCGTTCACGTCCTGCATGGTCACCCGCACGCGCGCCCCGTCGACGCGGGGCGTGGTCTGTTTCTGGCTGCTGGTCAGCTGATTGATGAACAGCAGGACGACCACCTCGTGCTCGGCGGCGCGCACCACACCGGCGTCGGAGACGGTGGTCCTGGTGCTGATCTTGTCGGCCGTCGCCGACGGCCGGATCACGGTGCGCTGCAGATCGCTCAGCTCGGCGCGGAACTGACCGGTCGTCGCGCTCACCGCGGCGGCGAGATCCTTGTCCACAGTGTCCGCGTTGTAGCTGAGCACCTCGGGCACGTGCTGCCGCGCGGCCTGCAGCGCCGCGCTCCGCGCCGCTTCGACGCGGTCGGCCTGGCTCGCGCGTCCCTGCAGCACCAGGGCCGCCGCGCCCGCGGCGAGCACCAGCACGGCCGCGATCACCGCGGTGAGCGGGATCCGCCGCAGCAGCGAACGCCGCTTGCTCTCAGGCTGGACCGGACTCGGCGTCACGTCACGCGGCACCGGGCTCGGGGCCGGGTCGCGCGGCACCGGGCTGGGCCTGCGGACCGGACTGGGCACGGTCATCGTCTTCTCGGTCATGCCACGAACTCCAGGTTGGACACGAGCCATTTCGCGTTGGCCCGCTGGAGGGAAACACGGAAGCGGTACTGCCGTTGCTCACCCTGCGGGGCGGCCGCGTTGGTCACCGTCGCCTGCACGGCGGCCAGCGCGACCGCGTTGTCACCGTCCGAACTGGACAGTGCCGCCTCGACGACGGAACCGTGCGAGCTCACCTGCGACTGTGACACGACCTGCTTGATCGCGTCGGCCTGCTGGGCCAGCTCCGGCTGGAACGCCCCGGTCGCGCTGTCGCGCAGCCGCTGCACGGTCTGCTCGACCGTCTTCGGGTCGATCTCGACCAGGTCGAGCACCACCTGCCGGGCCGAGGCCAGCGCGGCCTCGCGGTCGGCGTCGCGTTGCTCGCCTGCCCGCACGTGCTGGTAGTACAGGCCGCCCACCACGCCGAGACCGACGATCAGCAGCGCGACGACCAGATAGGCCAGCACGGCCCTGACTCTCATTTGACGAGCAATTCCTGCCACGTCGCCGGCTCCTTTCCGGTTGTGCCACCGAGTGCGAACACCCGGCCGTCGGGTAGTGCCGCGTTGCCGGTGGCGGGGTCGTACGTGCCGACCAGCGTGCCGCCGCCGTCCGGGCAGTCCTCGGCCCGCGCGGTCCGCACGGTTTGATCGGTGGCGCACGGTGTGTTCCGCGCGCCGCGCACCGCGCGCGGGTCGCTGGGCGGGACCTTGCAGTACTGGTCACCGGGGATCGGGGCCGGTGAGGTGTCCTCGAAGGAGCGCTGCTGGTCCATCGGCACGAACCCTTCGTAACAGGGCGGGACGTCGTTGACGCTGAGCCGCACGCCGAGATGCGCGGTCCCGGGTGCGGCGCCCGGCTGCTGGATGACGCGTTGCAGCGCCGACACGATCGCCGGGTACAGCACGAAGATCTGCGAAACACCGGGCAGTTGCGCCCGGATCACCTGGCCGGTCGAGGTCAGGTCGGTGAGCAGTTGCGGCAGCACCGGGCCGAGCCGGTTCTCCAGATCGGTCACCTCGTTGGCCGCCGGTGGCACCGCGGCGAGCAGGGTCCGCAGATCCTGGTCGCTGCGCCGCAACTGGCCGGTGAACGAGTCGAGGTCACCGGCGAGCGAATGCGTCTGGTCGCGGATGTCGTGCTGGGTGTCCAGGAACGGGCCGAGCTGCTGTATCAGCCCGACCGTGGGTTCGAGGTTCAGGCCTGCCTCGCGCAGGATCGTGCGCGCCGAGTCGAGCAGGGTGCCCACGTCCTGGCCCCGCCCGCTCAGTCCCGTCGTGAGCTCCTGCAACACCGTGCGCAGGGCGTCCGGCGGCACCGAGGCCGCCAGATCGTGCAGGCTGCTGATCAGGTGGTCGGCGCGCGGCAGGGTCGAGGTGTCGGCGGCGGCGATCCGCGCGCCCGGCTCCAGCCACGGCGCGCCCGCATGGCCGGGCGTCAGGTCGACGGAGTTCTCCCCGATCGCGGAGGCACTGCGGATCGCGACGTGCGAATGGTCCGGGATCCGCACGCTTTCGTTGATGCCGAGTGTGACCACCGCGCCGGGACCGCCCAGATCCACCGACCGGACCTTGCCGATCTCGACGCCCCGGTAGGTCACCATCGCGCCCGGATACAGCCCGGTCGCGTCGGTGAACTCCACGGAGATCTCGTACTGGCCGAACCCGAACAGCTGGCGCAGGTCGAGGTAGTTGACCAGGATCGTGCCCACGCCGAACGCGGCGAGCACCGCGAACACGAGCAGTTGCAGGCGGATCCGTTTGACCAGCACGTCAGCCACCTCCCAGCACGCCGCCGAGCAGACCGCCCAGAATGTCCGGCGCCGGAGCGGACGACGGCGCCGGCGGCGTGAGGATCGCGGGCGCCGGCGTGGTGGGCGCGGGTTCCGGCGTGGGCGGGCTGAGCGGGGTGCGCAACGGGTCCCCGGCCTGCAGGGCGGTGCGCGCGGCGTTGAGCACCGTCTCCAGCGGCGTGCCCGCGAGCATCCCGTCCTGCAGGCCCTGCACGGTGAGATCCAGCGTCGCCGACAGGTTCACGAAGTCACCCTTGACCGCCTTCTTGTAGGCCGACAGCGGGAACAGCAGCGTGCCGAGGGTGTCCAGCGATTTCGGCACGTCGTCTCCCGCACGCACGAGCCCGGCCAGCGTCGGCTGCAGATCCCGCACCGTGGCCAGCAGGTCGTCGCGGGACCGGTCGAGCACGTCCGTGCCGACCGCACCAAGCCGCGACACCGAATCCAGCGCGCCGGTCAGCTCGCCGCGCTGCTCGTTGAGCACCCGCAGCCCGGGGCCGAGCTGGTCGATGGCGTCGCCCAGCTTGGCCGCGTTGTCGCGCAGTTTGGCGGTGAGCCCGTCGACGGCGCCGATCGCGGCGATGATCTGGCCCTTCTGCTCGTCCACAGTGGACGCCAACGTGCCCAGCCTGCCGATGAGGTCCCGCGCCTGCTGCTCGTTGCCCGACAGCGCCGCGTTGAGCTCGCCGGTGATCGTGCGCACCTGCCGCAGGCCGCCGCCGTTGAGCCACAGCGACAACGCGGACAGCAGTTCCTCGGTGCCGGGATAGCGGTTCGTGCGCTCCAGCGGGATGACGTCGCCGTCGCGCAGGCTGCCTGACGGGTCCGCCGGTGGGGACAACTCGACGTACTGGGCGCCGAGCAGGCTCTTCTGGCCGATGGCGGCGGTCGCGTTGGCGGGCAGCGCCGCGCTGGGCGACAGGCGCAGCTCCAGCCACGCGTGCCAGCCGCGCAGTCCGACGCTGCGTACCGTGCCTACCGTGACGTTGTCGACCTTCACTTCGGCGTGGGGCACGAGGTTGCCGATGTTCGCGAACTCCGCGAACACGCTGTAGGAGCCGGCCCCCGTGCCGGGACCGCCCGGAATGGGCACCAGATCCGCGCTGTTCACGCTGCACGCGGTCACGGCGAGGCAGCAGGCCAACCCGGCCGCGAGCGCACGAAGCCGTCTCATCGTCCGCTCCCCTGCTGCTGGCTGGTGCCCGGCCGCACGAGCGGGCTGACCCCGACCGGCGGGTACGGCGTGCTGAGCGGGCCGAGCAGCGGCTGCAGCGCGCTGCGGCAGGTGTCGATCGTGCCGCCGACCGAGTAGATCGCCTGGCACACCAGGCTGGACAGCGAACTGGTGTAGGGCACCACGAACCGGGTACTCGCCGAGCCCGTCGACGGTTCGTAGATGTTGTAGAGGTTCGCCAGCGTCTGCGGGGCGGCGTGCAGCACGTTGGCGAGATCGTCCCGGCTGCGCGCGAGCGTCCCGGCGACGTCGGTGAGCGCGCCCACCGTGTCGCCCAGTTCCGCCTTGTGCTTGGCCACGAAGTCGGTGATCGTGGTCAGCGCGCGGTCCGCGGAGGACAGTGCGCTCGCCAGTTGTGCCCGGTTGTCGTTGGCGAGTGTGCTGAGCGAGGCCAGCTGAGTGGCGAAGGTGCGGGTCTGCTGCTGGCTCGCGTTGAGCGCCGTGGTGAAGTCGTTGAGGTTGCGGATCGTGGCGAACAGGTCGCCGCTGCCGCCGGCGAGCGTCGCGGACGCGCCGGAAAGCTGGTGCAGCAGCTGCGAAAAGTCGGCGCCGTTGCCGCCGAGGTTCGCCGCACCGGCCTGCAGCACACGCGAGAGCGCGCCCTGCCGGTTGGCGCCGTTCGGGCCGAGCGCGTCGGACAGCTGGGTCAGCTCGGCGCTGACCTGGTCCCAGGAGGCCGGTTCGACCGTGCGCTGCTTGGGGATCTCCGCGCCGTCGGCCAGTACGGGCCCACCCCGGTAGACGGGGGCGAGCTGCAGGTAGCGGCCGCCGACGAGGTTCGGCGCGACGAGCGCCACACCCGCGTCGGCGGGCAGGGTCCGTGTGGCGTCGTAGTGGAAGCTCACCTTGACCTGTGTCCCGTCGGGCGTCACGTCATCGACCTTGCCGACCCGCACGCCGAGCACACGCACGTCGTCACCGGGGTGGATGCCCGCCGCCGTGTCGAAGTAGGCCGTCGCATTTTTCTGCGCGGCGGGCGCGAAGAACAGGTACGCACCGCCCCCGGCCAGTGCGAGCACGACCAGCGCGGCGAGCAGGCGGTAGGACAGTTTCGTCTTCATCGCCCGGCCCCCAGTAGTTGCGGCAACGTGGGCACGAAGTTGGTGGGCGGCACGTTCGCCAGGTAGGCGTCCAAAGTGGGCTCGCTCGCGACCACCTCGCCCAGTTCCCGCAGCAGCGGCACCGCGTTCGCGAGCGCCGCGGTGATGTTGTCCCGGTTGCGCTGCAGCACCGTCAGCACCGCGCGCAGTTCGCCGAGCGCGGGCCCGAGCACCGCGTCGTTGTCCTTGGCCAGCCCGGTCAGCTGATCGGCCATCGCCTGCGCGTTGGTCAGCAGTTGCTGTATCACCGCCTGCCGTTCGTTGAGTGCGGTCAGCAGGCTCGTGCCCTGGTCGAACAGCGTCCGCAGATCGCCGTCGTGCCGTGCGAGCAGCGCGGTGGCGTCGTCGGCGTGCCGCAGCAGGTCGCGCAGTTCGGCGTCGCGGCTGTTCACACTGGTGGCCAGACGGCGCAGGCCGTCGATGGCACCCGGCACGCTCTGCGGGGTGCCCGCGAACGCGTCGGCGACCGTGTTCATCGCGGCCGCGAGCTGCCCGGTGTCCACTTGGGACACCTCGTCGGTGATTCCCTGCAGGGCTTGCGTGATGTCGTAGGGGGCCGTGGTGCGCTCCAGCGCGATCTCCGCCTCGTCGGCCATCTCGCCGGGACCTGCGGGGGCGAGGTCGAGCACCTTCTGGCCCAGCATGTTCCGGGATTTGATGCCGGCCCTGGTGAGCGTGCCCAGGTGCACGCCGTCCTCGGTGAGCGTGAAGGTGATCCGCACGTCGGTGTCGCGCAGTTGCACGTCGGAGACCTTGCCGACCGCCATGCCGGACACCACCACCGGATCGCCGCCGGCGAGCCCGCCCGCCTCGGCGAAGACCGCGTGCAGCGTCCGGCCCGCGAGCGCCGAGGAGATCGCGTCCGCGCGCACGCACACCGCGACCACCAGGACGGCGAGCACGGTGCCGAGCACGCCGAGCCGTGTGTCGCGGCGCACCTGGTCTGCTGGTCCCGCCATGTCAGTTCCCCGATCCGTCCTGGCACCGCGGCGCGGAACTGTCGATGAACGGTGTGTAGACCGGCTGTCCGTCGGCGCCGGTCATCCGCACCCGCACGCTGCACAGGTAGGCGTTGAAGAAACTGCCGTGCACGCCGATCCTGGCCACCGCGCGATAGGCGTCGGGCAGCTCGCGCAGCGCGGCATCCACCTCACCCTGGTGGTTATCCAGCGTCTGCGAGACCTGCCCGAGATCGCGGATGTCGGCGTTGAGATCGGGCCGCAGCACCGGCAGCAGCGCCGCCGCGGTGCCGCTGAGGTCGTTGAGGTGACTCAGCGCGCCGGTGATCGTGTTCCGGTCCGCGGCCAGCCCGCTGACCAGATCCCGCGCCTGCACCAGCAGATCCGCCACCTGCGCGCTGTGCTGGTCGAACGTGCGCAGCGTCGCGTCGAGGTTGTCGATCACGCTGCCGATGAGCTGGTCGCGATCGGCGAGTGCGGACGTGGCCGAGGACACCGCGGCCAGAAAGGCGCTCAGCGCGCCGGCTTGGCCTTGCAGGACCTGGATCAGCGAACCGGAAAGCTGGTTGACCTGGTCCGGGGACAGCGCCTGGAACAGCGGTTCGAAGCCGCCGACGAGCACGTCGAGATCGAGTGCCGGCGTGGTGCGCGAGACCGGGATCGTGTCGTTCGCGGTCAGCGGCCGTCCGGTTCCCGGTCCGTCGGAGAGCTCGACGTAGCGGTCGCCGCTGAGGTTCTTGTACCTGATCGCCGCCGCGGTGCCGTCGGTGAGCTGGGGCGCGCCGGACACCGACATCGCGACGGAGACGGTCGAGTCGGGGCGCATGCCGATCGTGTCCACCCGCCCGACGTGCACGCCGGCGATCCGCACCTCGTCGCCCGGCTTGAGGAACGACACGTTGGTGAACACCGCGGCCACCTGCACCTCAGCGCCCCCGCCGGTCCCGCCGCCGAGCAGCACACCGAGATAGGCCAGTGCCAGGCCGGTCACGGCGAAGAAAACGCCCAGTTTCAGCGCGAGCGTGCCCGTCTTCATCGGCCGCCTCCCACCGGGGAGAGCGGGCCGAACAGGTACAGCGCCAGCGGCTGCGGGTTGAGCGTCGTGGTTTCGTCGTGGCCTGGATAGGGATCGGCACCGGTGTCGTAGTGGACGTAGGGCGGGATCCCGTTCACCACGGGCAGTCCGTGGCAGTCGGGCCCGGTGTCCACTCCGGTCTTGGGCAGGTCCTGCGGGTACTTGTACGGCGTGGTGCCGGGCAGGCCGCTGATCGTCACCTGGACGTTCTGGTGAATGCCACCGAGTTCCGGGCCGCCCATGATGGCACGCAGGAACTGGGTGTTGTACACGACGCCGCCGAGGAAGCACGGCAGCACCGGCGAGTAGCGGGCCAGCAGGCGCGCGGTCGGCCGCAAGGTGTCCAGTGTGGTCACCAGGCCGTCGCCGTCGCGTTCCAGGAACTGGCTGGTCGCGTCCCCGGCCGTGCGCAGCGAGGTCAGGAACGCGGCGAACTGCTGCCGTTGCTGGACCAGCGTCGTCGCGGTGGCGCCGAGGTTGGCGAGCGTGTCGGCGAGTGGGTCGACGATGTCACGGTAGTCGCCTGCCACGGCGGTGATCTGCGGAAGGCGCTGGGACAGCTGGGGCAGGCTCGGGTTGAGCTTGCGCAGGTAGTCGTCGAGCTGGCCGATGACCTGACCGGCCTCGGCACCGCGACCGCGCAGCGCGTCGGCGACCGCGGTGAGCGCGCTGTTGAGCTGGGCCGGGGACACCGCTTGCAGCGTCTTGAGCACGGCGTCGAAGGTGTTGTCCAGTTCGACGGTGACGTTGGCCCGGTCGATCACGGCGCCGGCGGTGACGTGTCCCGGCGTCGGCGCGGCCCGCCGGAGTTCGACGTATTTCGCCCCGAAAACCGTGGTGGGCACCAGGTTCGCGGACAACGCGGCGGGTATGTGCCCGATCTGGGCGGGGTCGAGATCGACCGACAGCCGCGCGCCGTTGCCGTCGGTGGTCACGGCGGAGACCGAACCGACCCGCACGCCGCTGAGCTTGACCGCGGCGCCGGGATCCATCAGCAGCCCCGAGCGATCGGCGTTGATCGTGATCGGCACGATGCTGTCGAAGGCCCGGTTGTACTGGGCGACGGCGAGCGCCACCACGAGCACGGCGACCGCGAGCACCGCGGCACCGATCGTGGTGTACTTCCAGCTCGGCACGGCCTCACCCCGAGATGTGCACGGACGACACGGACCCGTAGATGGCGAGGTCGAGCACGAGGTCCACCAGCATCACGCCGATGAGCGCGCTGCGCACCGCCTGCCCGACCGAACGCCCGACCCCGGCGGGGCCGCCCCCGGCGGTGAACCCGTGATAACAGTGCACCGACATCACCACCAGCGACATGACCAGCGCCTTGAGAAACGACCACAGCAGATCCGAAGGCACCAGGAACACGCTGAAGTAGTGGTCGTAGGTGCCACCGGACTGTCCGAACAGGACTGTCACGACGACGCGGGTGGCCGCGTAGGAGCCGAGCACGGCCAGCGAGTACAGCGGGATCACCGCGACGAAGCCCGCGATGATCCGGGTCGTGACGAGGAACGGCAGCGACGGAACGGCCATGACCTCCAGCGCGTCGATCTCCTCGCTCACCCGCATCGCACCCAGCTGTGCCGTGAACCCGGCGCCGACGGTCGCGACGAGGGCGATCCCCGCGATCACCGGCGCCGCCTCGCGCGTGTTGGCGTAGGAGGACACGAAGCCGGACAAGGCCTCCACGCCGATGTTCGACAGCGACGAGTAGCCCTGGAGTCCGATCTCGACACCGGTCGCCGCGGTCATGAACACCACGACGGTGACGGTGCCGCCGATGATCGCCAGCCCGCCGGTGCCGAGGCTCACCTCGGCGATCAGCCGCACGACCTCGCGTTTGTAGCGCAGCACCGCACGCGGGATCAGCGCGTAGACGCGGGAGTGGAAGGCGGCCTGCCGCCCCAGGCTGTCGAGGCGGCGCACCGGGCCGAGCAGCGCCCGGCCCAGCGCCGCCCTCGTGCCCACGAGATTGCCCGGCATCGCGCTACCCCCTCACCTGCAGGAACACCGCGGTGATGATCGAATTCGCGAGGAAGAGCAGGATGAAGCTGAACACGACGGTCTGGTTGACGGCGTCGCCGACACCTTTCGGGCCGCCCTTGGCGCCCAGCCCCAGATAGCACGCGACCAGTCCGGCGAGCAGCCCGAAGACCAGCGCCTTGAACTCGCTGACCGCCAGGTCCGCGACGCCGGTCAGCAGCGTCAGGTTCGCCACGAACAGGCCGGGGCTGGCTTTCTGCACCAGCACCGAGAACAGGAAACTTCCGCCCAGCCCGACGAATGTGACCAGCGCGTTGAGCGCCAGCGCCACGACGGCCGAGGCGAGCACGCGCGGCACGACGAGGCGCTGCACCGGGTTGATGCCCATGACGCGCAGCGCGTCGATCTCCTCGCGGATCTTGCGGGCCCCCAGATCGGCGCAGATCGCGGTGCCGCCGCCACCGGCGATCACGAGCACGCTCACCATCGGCCCGATCTCGCGCACCACGGCCAGTCCCGCGCCGGCACCGGCGAGGTCGGTCGCGCCGAGTTCGATGAGCAACTGGTTGAGCTGGAACACGACGATCACGCAGAACGGGATCGCCATCATCAGGGTGGGCGCGACGGACACGCTCGCGATGAACCAGGCCTGCTCGGCGAGTTCGCGGACCTTGAACGGCCGCCGGAAGCCGAGCCGGAAGGTCTCCGCGGACATCCGGTAGAACCCACCGACGGGTGCGACAACGGTGCTTAACCGGATATCCGTCATCGATCTGCCTCTCTGCAGTCGACTCGAGCCTCGGTCGCGTCGTGGCGGTCCTCAGTGGACCAGCCGCATCAACGTCTTCGTTGATGCACTCAGGACGCTAGCAACGTCACTGTCCGCCCGTCAACATGCCGGGGCGCGTGTCTTCGGCGGCTTGCGCCGCTCGACGCCGTAGGGCTGGAGATGAGCGCGGAGCGCGCCGTCGAAGGCGCGTGCGATCGCGGACGCGTCCCAGCCGTCCGCGGTGACGGACGGATGATCGCCGAACGCGTTCGTGGTGACCACCGACAGCTGTTTCCCGTCAAAACGGAAGAACTGCCCGGTGATGCCCTCGGCGAGATCGCTGAGCAGGAAGGTCACCAGCGGCGCCACCCGCTCCGGGAGGTTGTCCTCGATACCGGCCAGCGGTGGCGTGTCCTCTGTGGACGCGATGAGACTGCGCCCGAGTGCGTTGCGGGTCATTCTGGTGAAAGCCTTGGGAGAGATGGCGTTCACGCGGATTCCGGCGGCTTCGAGGTCGAGTGCCGAGCTGAACGTCAGTGCCGCGAGTGCGCCCTTCGTGGCGGCGTAGGTGGACACGTTGGGAAAGCCGAACATACCACCGGAGGAGGCGTTCACAATGGATCCGCCGCCGAGTTCCCGCATCACCGCGCTGGCCTCCGCCTGGCACAGCATCGCGCCGAGCACGTTCACCGACACCGCGCGCTGGATCGCCTCGGCGCGCTCCTCCCACGGCGCCGCCTCGTGGTACAGGCCGGCGTTGTTGACCAGCCCGTCGAGCCGCCCGAATTCGTTCACACAGCGCGCGATGAGCGCACGGGCTCCGGCCGGCTGGCTGATGTCGTGCCCATCGGCGACCGCGCCGCCGAGCCCGGCGGCCACGGATTCGGCCTCGGCGACGTCGATGTCGTTGACGAGCACGGACGCGCCGTGTGCCGCGAGATCCCGCGCGTAGGCACGGCCGAGGCCCCGTCCGCCGCCGGTCACGATCACGGCCCGCCCCGCCAGCAGCGTCATGACTTCGCCTTCCGCCGTGCCTCGACGGCCTTCGCGACCGCGGGGCTGCCCGCCGAGGAGGCCTGTGCCCACGCCTCGAACTCCAGCACTTCCTCGAAGCCGCCGGTCGTCGCGAGCGCGACGGCGCGTTTGATGTCGGCGACCAGTCCGGTGTCGAGCGCGGCCCAGCGCGTCGCGACGGCGAGCGCCTCGGCGAGCGGATCGTCGGCGACCTCGCGCACCAGCCCCGTCGCCACGGCCTCCTCCGCCGTCAGGGTCGCGCCGTCCAGCAACAGGCTCAGCGCGCGCTGCGTGCCCAGCGCGCGCACGAGGAAGTAGGTGCATCCGCCGCCGGGATGCAGCCCGAGCCGGGAGAACGTGATGCCGAACTTCGCCTGCGGGCCCGCGATCCGGACGTCGCACGACAGCGCGAGATTGACCCCCGCGCCGACGGCCGGGCCCTGCACCGCCGCGATCGTCGGTATCTCGAGCCGGCGCACCCGCAGGAAACTGTCGTACGTGGCGCGCAGATCCTCGCGCACCTGCCGCACGGTGCGGCCGGTGTCGCCGAAGGAGGCGACGAGATCCGCGCCGGCGCAGAACGCGGTGCCGTTGCCGGTGATCACGAGCGTGCGCGCCCGCAGGTCGGCGGCCACGGCGTCCACGGCCGCGCACAGATCGTCCTGCAGGCGTGGGGAGATCGCGTTGCGCCGGTCCGGATCGTCCAGCCGCAGCAGCCGGACCCCGCCCGGGCGTTCTTCCAGCGATACCAGCGACATCGCCGCTCACCGTCCTTCCGGGCGCGTCGTGACCAGCGACCACACCGTGTTCTCGTCGCCACCGGCCAGTTCCGCCAGCCGGGCCGCCCATCGCCGGGCCGGGCCGCACTCGTCGCGCAGGGACCACAACAGGGTTGTGTACCGGTGCAGCGGGCTTTCTCGCGTGATGCCCATCGCGCCGTGCAACTGGTGCGCGAGCCGCGCGACCGTCGTGGCGACCGGATCGAGCAGCGCCGCGGCGGCGGCCACGCGGGCCGGTTCCAGCCCCAGCGCCGCGGACACGGCGGTCTCCAGCAGAACCCGCGCGCAGTCCATTTCGGCGAGCCGGTGGGCGACCGCCTGCAGCCGGGACAGCGGGCGCCCGAACTGCTCGCGGGTCGTCACGTGCTCGCGCGTGAGGCGGCAGGCTCCTTCGACCGCGCCGAGCGCCGCGTGCAGGCGCAACACGACCAGGCGGCTCACCGGATCGGAACCGGCCGGAACGGGCACGATTTCGGCGGGCGTGTTGCGGCATTCCAGGCGCAGGCGCGGCCTGCCCGCGAGATCGGCCCGGCGTTCGCCGGCGGCGGTCTCTACGGCCGCGGCGTTCCCGCGGCCCAGCAGCAGCACTCGGCCGGGGACGTCCGGGACGTCGGCGGTCCCCGAGACCAGCCCGCCGTCGAGCACGAGGTCCTCCGCCGGCGCGGCCACCGCCGGGATCGGCGACAACGACCGTGCGACCGCGACTTCCGCCAGCGGAATCGCCTGTGCATGGCGGCCGGTGGCGCGCACCAGCGACGCCAGATCGGCGAACGTGCCGCCCGAACCGCCCTCGGACTCGGGCACACCCACCGACGTCCAGCCGAGCCCGGTCACGGTTTCCCAGACGTCGCCCGGATTTCCGCCCAGCACGTCGTCGGCCATCCGCCCGATCTCGTCACGGTCCGGCACGGGCGCCTGCCGCGACACGATCGTCAGCAGCATCTCGTCGGTGCCGCCGCGGATCGAGAACCCCGGCGCCGCGAGCTGTGCCTGCGCGAGCAGCCCGGCGAAGGACTCCTCGCCGCGTGCGGGCACCACCTCGCTGGTCGTGCGCGCGACATCCACGACCTCCCGTTCGAAGGTGGTGCCGAGGAACTTGAGCACAGCGGCGGCCGCGGCCGGTGCCTGCCCACCGTCCATGGCCTCCGCCACGCGGCAGGCCAGTTCGCGCAACGTCATCAGCCGCGCGAGCAGGCCACCCGCCGCGGACGCGTCCACGTCACGCCCGAGCAGCGCCGCGAACAGCGGATACGTCGAGAGCACCCGTTCCATTCCGCCGCGTTCGAACGCCAGTTGCTCGGTGACCTGTTTCCAGCCCGCGCCCTCGGCGCCGATCACCCGCTCGCCGGACACGGGCACGTCGTCGAAGGTGACCTCGTTGAAGTGGTGTTCACCGCCGAGGTCCTCGATGGGCCGCACGGTCACCCCGGGCGAGTTCATGTCCACGACGAACTCGGTGAGCCCGTCGTGTTTGTCCCCGCCGCCGCCGGTGCGGGCCAGCACGTAGGCATGCGTCGCGTGATGCGCCCCGGTGGTCCAGATCTTGCGCCCGGTGATGCGCCAGCCCGCGCCGTCGCGCACGGCGCGGGTGCGCACCGACGCCAGATCCGAGCCGGAGTCCGGTTCGCTCATGCCGAGGCAGAACGTGATGCGCGCGGCCGCGATGCCGGGCAGGATCGCCTCCTGCAGTCCGGTGGAGCCGTTGCGCAGGATCGCGGGACCGATCTGCCGGTCACCGATCCAGTGCGCCGCGACCGGCGCCCCCGCCCGCAACAGTTCCTCGGTGACCACCAGGCGTTCCACATTGGACCGTCCGGCGCCACCGGCCGCGGCGGGCCAGGTCATCCCGATCAGGCCGCGGCGCGCCAGTTCGGCGCTGAACGCGGGATCGTAGCCGCGCATCCACGAGTCGCAGCGCGGCGTGAACTCCCACCCGGCCACCAGTTCCCGCACCGTGCGGCGCAGGCCGTCCACTTCCTCATACACCCAGGGCCTCCCGAGCCACGACGTATCCGCGCACGGCCGCTTCCTCCAGCACTCGCGCGGCCATCGTCTTCTCCTCGTCAGACGGCGGTTTCTCCTGTCCGGCGCTCCCGGTTTCCACACCCAGCTCCCGCAGGCGCCCGGCCAGCGGGCCGCCGTCGCCCACCGCGGTGAGCAGACACGGGCGCGCCCCGAGCCGCATAGTGCCCCATCTGGTGAGCAGGCGCACGCGTGCGTCCGGCGCCGGGGCGGCGGTGACGTGCTCGACGGCCCGGACCAGCCGCGCGGGATCCGCACCGCCGTGCAGAAGCAGCAGGTCACGGGCCGCCCCGGCGGCATCGGCCGCTCCCCCGCCGCCGGGCAGCCGCACCGTGGGCGCGTGGTAGCCGCCGATCGCGGTCGAGTTGACCCGGCCCGCCAGATCGACGTTCGCCGCGTCGAGCACGACGAGACCGGCGCGCCGCACGAGGCCGCCGAGGACCTCACCGGTGCTGCCCCGCCACCGGACGGCCGAGCCGAACGCGGCGAAATCCGTGGTCGAGGTGGGCAGTTCGTCCGCCGGTCCCGCGGTGGCGAAACCGGCCTCGAACAGCTGCCGGAAACCGGATGCGTCCAGCCGTGCGGCGACCTCGCCGGCGAGCACCGGCCAGTGGAATCCGGTGAACACCCAGCCCGCGTCGCGGAACTCCCGTGCCGCCCGCACCAGGAAGGCGACGACTTCGGCGTTCACGCGCTCCTCCCGTACGCCTGGTAGGCGGCGACGTCTCGCGGATAGTGCCCGGGAACGCCGTCCGGCCGCACCGCACCGGGCACCTCGACGACCTCGTCGACCACGAGCCCTGGCAGGTCGACCACCGGCGGCTCGCCGATGCGTTCGGCCACCACGACGACCCGGCGTGCGGCCTGCGCCGCGGCCACCGCCTCGCCCGCGGGTGCGCCGAACCAGCAGTCGCCGGCGGGCGCGGCGAGGCTCGCGTGCACGAACGCCACGTCCACCGGCAGCGCGCGGACCACGACCGCCGCGCCGAACGGCGAGTCCACTTCGGACAGCAAGCCCCCGGACCACTCCAGGTAGCCCGTCTCCGGACGCACCGGCACCGCGGCGAACGGGACGCCCGCCGCGGCCGCGCCCAGCGCCGCCGAGAGCGCACCGAGCGGCAGTTCGTGCCACCGGATGTCCGCGCCGTCCTGCCAGGCCCGGCGGAAGTGCCGCGTCGGCGCCGGACCGACCGCGCTCCAGCAGTGCGCGAACGTCACCTCCGCCACGGCTCCCGCCGCGATCAGCCGGTCCAGCACCAGTCCGCCCGACCCGATCACCACGTGCAGCTCCCGCACCCGCTGCCGCACCAGTTCCTCGCCCACCGCGAACAACTGGGCACCGAAATTGCCCAGCCACACCGTGTCCCCGGGACGGACACCCGCGACGGCACCGGCCAGGTCCGTCACCGCCGGCTCCCCGCCGCGCGGCGCACGAGCAGTTGCGCCGGGCGGTAGCGGGGATCGCCGAAGCCGTCGAGCATGCCGCGCAAACCGGTCAGCACCTCCACGGCGCCGGTCTCGTCGAGATACTCCAGCGGCCCGACGGGATGGTTCATGCCCAGCCGCAGCGCGAGGTTGACGTCCTCGGCGGTCGCGGTGCCCTCCTCCACGACGGTGACGGCCTCGTTGACCAGGCTGTGCATCAGCCGGTCGGCGACCAGCCCCGGCAGCGCGAGCACCGGCACCGAGGCGACGCCCAGCGCGTCCGCCGCGTCGTAGGCGGGCTCGATTCCGGCGACCGGATCGTCCACCACCTCCGCGAAGCCGCCGTGCACCCGCACCCAGCCCGCGCCGGGCGGCAGGTGCTCGGCCCACCCGCCGTGCGAGGAGTCGACGACGACCCGCCCGCTCGCGGACAGCTCGCGCACCGTGGCGATGTCCTCGTCGGTGCAGCCGACCGCGCGGTGGATCACGACGTCGGCGCCGGACTCGCGCGGCTCGCGCACAAGCCTGGCCTGCTCCTCGCGTGGCTTGCCCTCGCTGTAGTCGTAGTAGCCGCGTCCGGCGGCGCGCCCGGTGGTTCCGGCGCGCACCAGTTGCCGGGTGAGCGGAATCGGCCGGTAGCGGGGATCGCCGAACTCGCGGAAAGCGGTTTCCGATGAGCCGAGATGCGTCACCAGACCCGTGAAGTCGAGCAGTTCCAGCGGCCCCATCCGGTGCCCCAGCGCGCCCCGCACCACCGCGTCGATCGCCGGGGGCGTCATGCCCTGCGTCACCAGCAGCTGCGATTCGTAGTACAGCGGGCGGCACACGCGGTTGACGATGAAGTTCGGGGAATCGGCGCACAGCACGGCGGTCTTGCCCAGCGCGCTCGCCCACTGCCTGGCCAGTTCCACGACGGCGGGATCGGTGCGCGGCCCACGGATGATCTCGACCAGGCGCATCTTGGTGGGCGGGTTGAAGAAGTGCATGCCGACCACGCGCGCCGGGTCGCCGTAGGCGGTGCCCATCTCGCCGATGCTCAGCGACGAGGTGTTCGACGCGACCACCAGCTTCTCGTTGCCCGCTGCGCGTAGCTGTTCCAGCAGTGTCCGCTTCACCTCGAACCGCTCCACGATGGCCTCGACGAACAGATCCGCCTCGCGCGCGGCGTCGGCGACACTACCGGCCGTGGCGACCTCGACCGGCGCGCCGGCGGCCTCCTCGATCAGCCGCGCGTGCCCGCGCGCCGTGGTCTCCTCGTCGGCGTCGACCACCACGACGGCCGCCCCGGCCTGCGCGAAGACCCGCGCGATGCCGCGCCCCATCGGGCCGAGCCCGGCGACGGCGACCCGCAACTGCGAAAGCTCCCCCATCACGCCACCCGCTCGATCACCGCGGCGACGCCCTGCCCGCCGCCGACACACAGGCTGGCCACGCCGAGCGTCTCGTCGCGCCGGGCGAGTTCGTGCAGCAGCGACACGACCAGACGGCAGCCGCTCTGCCCGGTCGGGTGACCGAGCGCGATCCCGCCGCCGTTGACGTTCACCCTGTCCTCGTCCAGACCCAGCGTCCGTACATTGTGGACGATCTGCGCCGCGAACGCCTCGTTGATCTCGGTCAGGTCCAGATCGGCGATCTTCACCCCGGCCGCGTCCAGCGCGCGCGGGATGGCGAACGCCGGGCCGATGCCCATCACGGCCGGATCGACCCCGACCGCGCTGAACGACCGCATTTTCCCTTGTGGGGTAAGGCCGTGTGCTTTCACCGCTTCGGCACTCGCGACGACGAGCGCCGCCGCCCCGTCCGCCATCTGGCTCGCGTTGCCCGCGGTGACGGTGCCGCCTTCCTGGAAGGACGGCTTCAACCGGGCGAGCCGCTCCGGTGTGGTGTCGGTGCGGAAACCCTCGTCGCGATCGAACACGTCGCCGTCGGCCAGCGGCACGTCCACCACCTGGCCGGCGAAATACCCGTTCTCCCACGCCGCCGCGACACGCTGGTGCGAACGCAGCGCCCACGCGTCCTGGTCCACACGCGACACCTCGAACCGGTCGGCGATCCGTTCCGCCGTCTGGCCCATGTTCAGGCCGCAGACGGGATCCGTGCCGCCGTCGCGCCAGCCGTCGACGAGCACGATGTCGCCGCGGCGCACCCCGCCCCAGCGCAGTCCCGAGGGTGCGAGATAGGGCATCGTGCTCATCGACTCGGCGGCGACCGCGACGGCGATCTCGGCCTCGCCCGAGCTGACCGCCTGATGCGCGAGCCGGATCGCCTTGAGCCCGGACGCGCACGCCATGTTGATGGTCTGCGCGGTCGTGTTCTCGCCGAAACCGGCACGCAGCGCGACCTGCCGTCCGGGGTTGGGGCCGTTGCCTGCCTGGCGGCAGTTCGCGAGCACCACGTCCTCGACGAGTTCGGGCGCGATGCCGGCGCGGGCGACCGCCTCGCGGGCGGCGAGCACCCCCAGGTCGACGGCGCTCGTCTGGCGCAGCGCGCCGCCGTATCGCCCGTTGGGCGTGCGCACGGCGCCGAGCAGCATGACGTCACGGGACACGATGGGACACCTCTCGATCGGAGTCGGAAGCGCGGACCACCCGCCGCGCCTTGTGCGTCGTGCGGGGCAGTTCCCCCGGCGGGACAACGTCGACGACCGCGCGCACCTGCAGTTCCGCCCGCAGCGCGGCGGACAGCCGCGCGGGCAGTTCGCCCTCCGCGGCCGCCTCGATCTGCACCCGCAGCGCGGTCGGGTAGCCGGTGACCGGATCCTCCAGCGCCGGGTCGAGAACGATCCGGAACTCGGCGAGGTCGCCGGCGCAGCGGCGGACCACGTTCTCCACCGCCGAGGGGAACACGTTGACCCCGCGCACGACGAGCATGTCGTCGGCGCGGCCCCGCACACCGCCCGCGAGACGCGCGTGGGTGCGGCCACACGCGCACGGGGTGCGGTCGAGCACGACCACGTCGCCGGTCCACCACCGCACCAGCGGGCACGCCCGCTTGTCCAGATGCGTCAGGACGAGGACACCGGGCTGCCCGTCCGGCACCGGGGTGCGCGCGACCGGGTCGACGACCTCGGCGTGCACGAAGTCCTCGGCCAGATGGCCTCCGGTCTGCGCCGCGCATTCCCACGCGATCGGCTGGAACTCCAGGCAGCCGTAGCCGTCGTAGCAGCGCGCGCCCCATTCGCGTTCGATCAGCGCGCGGGTCGCCGGCACGGCGCCGCCGGGTTCGCCGCCGACCATGACGTGCCGCACCGCCGAGCCGGCCAGCGGACGGCCCAGTTCGCGGGCCCGCGCGGCCAGGTGCAGCAGGAACGACGGCGTGCCGCCGACGGCACTCGTGCCGAACCGGAAGATCGTGTCGATCTGCCGTTCGGTGTCCCCGGATCCGCCCGGGATGACCGTCGCGCCCAGCCTGGTGTAGCCCAGCGTGCCGCCGAGACCGCCGACGAACCAGGCGAAACCGAACAGGCACTGGTAGACGTCGCCCGGCCGCACGCCCTGGCTGTAGGCGGCCCGCGCGTACAGGCCGGCCCAGCGGTCGAGATCGGCGCGCGTCCAGCCGACCGGGGTCGGCGAGCCCGTGGTACCGGAGGAAAAGTGCAGCCGGGCGAGCTGCTCGCCCGGCACGGCGAGGAACTCGCCGTAGGGCGGCGCGGTTTCCAGCGAGCGCTGGTAGTCGGCCTTCGTCGTGAACGGCAGATCGGTGAAGTCGCACGGATCCCGCGGATCCCAGCCCAGCTCACGCCACTGCTGCCGGTAGTACGCGCTCGACCCGGCGACCCGCGCGAGCTGGCGGCGCAGCAGGGAAAGCCGGTGCTCCCGCAGTCGTTCGGCCGGCCAGGTCTCGCAATCGTCGAGAGTGTCCACTTCAGACCGCCTTGAGGACCGCACCGGTGCACATCACGCTCGCCGCGCTGCCGAGGAACTCGATCAGGGCGGCGACGTCGGCGCCCGGACGTGCGACGACGGCGTTGACCCGGACACCACGCGGCGCGGCCTCGCGCGCGAGGGTGCGGCACAACGAGGTGACCGCGCCGACCAGCACCGCGCCGTCCTGGCCCGGCTCGCAGCGCAGGAGCACCGCGCCGCCGGGGTCCAGCCGCAGCACGGCGTCGCGTGCCTCGGCGAAGGCGTCACCGAGCAGAGCGCTCACCTCGCCGGACGCGGCCTGCGCCAGCCCGGCTTTCCCGGACACCGGCACGACGACCTGTTCGGCCATCGTCACGCCTCGGCCGCGATCGCGCGGGACAGCACCAGCCGCTGGATCTCCGAGGAGCCCTCGTAGATCTCCAGCACGCGCTGATCGCGGTAGAGCCGCTCGGCCGGGCACGGCTTGCAGAACCCGGCGCCGCCGAACACCTGCACCGCGAGGTCCACCGCCCGGTGCGCGACCTCGCTGGTGTACAGCTTCGCCATCGCGCCCGGCATCGACACCGGCTCGCCGGCGTCGTAGGCGCGGGCGGCCTCGTAGGTGAGCATGCGCGCCGCGGACAACTCGACCGCGACGTCGGCCAGCCGGAACCCGATGCCCTGGTTTTCGATCAGCGGTGTGCCGAACGTCCGGCGGCGAACGGCTTCCGCCGCGGCGAGCCGGTAGGCGGCCAGTGCGAGGCCCAGTCCCTGCGCCGCGACCGACACCCGGCCGAGGTCCAGCGTCCGCAACGCCAGCTTCAGGCCGCGGCCCACCTCGCCCAGGACGGCGTCCACCCCGGCCCGCACGCCGTCGAGCTTGAGGTTGCTCGTGCGGGTGCCGCGGATGCCCATTTTGTCCTCGATGCGGTCGATCGTGACCCCGGGCGCGTCGGCGTCCACGATGAACGCGGTGATCCCGCGGGCGCCGGCGTCCGGATCGGTCTTCGCGAACACGACGTAGCGCGAGGAGACGCTGCCGTTGCCGATGTAGATCTTCTCGCCGTAGAGGCGGTATCCCTCGCCGTCGGCCTCGGCGCGCGAGCGCAGCGCCGCCGCGTCACTGCCCGCGCCTTCCTCGGTGAGCGCGAAGCTGATCGCGGTGCCGCCGGTCAGCGGGCCGAGCACGTCCCGGCGTTGCGCCTCGGTACCGGCCAGCCGCACCGGCACCGCGCCCAGGGTGTGTGCGGCCAGGATGGCGCCGGTGGAGGCGCAGGCCGCCGAGATCTCCTCGATGACGGCACAGATCGCGGTCATCGACAGCCCGGCGCCGCCGTACTCCGCGGGCACGAGCATGCCCGACAGCCCGGTTTCCACGAAGGTCGCGATGTGCTCGTCGGGATACCGCTGCTCGCGGTCGAGTTCCTCGGCAAGCGGGGCGAAGCGTTCGGTGGCCAGCTTGCGCGCGAGGTCCCGCCAGTGCGTGGCTTCGTCGTCCAGAACCGGTTCCCACAACACCGTCATGACCGCGACTCCTCTTGCCAAAATCAACGTTGACGTAGATGCTGACAAAGGTACTCGGGGGTCAACCGAAGTCAAGGGACCGCGAATGGGGAAAGTCACCGTCGACAGGTGCGAGGCCGTTGCCGTCGTCACGCTGGACGCACCGGAGAACCGCAACGCCCTGTCCACCGAGATGCTCGTCGCGCTCGCGGACACACTGGACGAACTCGACGCGGATCCGGCCGTGCGCGCGATCGTGCTCACCGGCGGCGCCACGATGTTCGCCTCCGGTGCCGATGTCCGGCAGCTGCGGGACATCTCGCCGGTCGAGTACGCGGCGTCGCCACGCGGGGCGAGCTGGCGCCGCTTCGGCGCGGTGGACACCGTGCTCGTCGCCGCGGTCGCGGGGCACGCGCTGGGCGGCGGCTGCGAACTGGCGCTCGCGGCCGATCTCGTCGTCGCGGCCGACACCGCCGTCTTCGGCCAGCCCAAGGTGAAGCTCGGGCTCGTTCCGGGAGCGGGCGGCACCCAGCGGTGGGCGCGGGCCGCTGGGCGCTACGCCGCCGCGGCAGTCGTGCTCACCGGCGCCACCGTGGACGCCTTCGAGGCCCGCGAGCTCGGCCTTGTGCACCGGATCGTGCCCGCCGAGCGGCTGGTCGCCGCCGCCGTCGAGGTCGCCGCGGGAATCGCGGCGAACGGGCCGCTCGCGGTGCAGGCGGCACGCACCGCGGTGCGCCGCGCCGAAGAGCTTCCGCTGGCGGCGGCACTGGAATTCGAGCGGCAGCAACTGCTTCTGCTGCTCTCCAGCGATGACCACATCGAGGGAATCACGGCGCTGCTGGACAAACGCGCGCCGCGGTTCACGGGACGATAGGAGATCCGGGGTGGTAACCCTCAAGCCCGGCGACGGGAAAGCGCTGCGCGACGTCGTGCGCGATCCGGCGACGACAGTCGTGCACATCGACGCCTCCGGCGGCCTGCGTGGCGCGGATTTCCCGGCACGCCTGGAATCCGTCGCGCTGCCGACGGTCGCGACGGTCGGCGGCGACTGTGACGCGAGCGCGCTGGCACTGCTGGCCGCCGTGAGCCTGGGTTTCGTCGCCGAGGACCTCGCGGTCTCGCTGGACGCCGATACGGTGCTCGCCTTCGGGCTGACGGCCTCGCTGCCCGCCGCGATCGGTGCCGCCCCCGCACGTTCGCTGCTGCTGGGCGCCGGGCCGCTGGACGCCGCGGCGCTGGTCGAATGTGGACTCGCCCGTCCCGCGGCCCAGGCGCCCGCGGCGATCGCGCGCCTCGGCGACCCGTCGGTGGCGTCGCTGGTCCGGTCGCTGCGCGTGGCCGCCCGGTCCACCCCGCGCCAGGCGCGGGAGTACGACGCCGAGCTGCGGCGGATCGGATGACGCTCGCGTTCGGCTGCGGCCCCATCGGCGGCCTCGCCGACCGCGACCAGGCACTCGCGACGCTGGCGGCCGCGTGGGACAGCGGCATCCGGCATTTCGACACCGCGCCGAGTTACGGCGACGGCGCCGGCGAGGAGTTCCTGGGGCTGGCGTTGCGCGAGTGGCCGCGTGCCGAGGTCACGGTGTCCACAAAGGTCGGCCGGGTACGGATGGCCGTCGCCGACCCCTACGGCGCCCCGGACGGGCCGCGCCGGGAACCGTTGTTCGATTTCACCGCGCGGGCGGCCGAGGCCTCGGTCGCCACCAGCCTCGCCCGGCTCGGCCTCGGCCATCTCGATCTGGTGCTGGTGCACGATCCGGAAAACGACCTCGACCTCGCGGTGCGCGAGACCTTCCCGGCGCTGCGCCGGATGAGCGCGGTGCGGGCGGTCGGGGTCGGCACGACGTCGGTGGACGCGGCGCGGCACCTCGTCGGGCTCGGCGCGGTCGACGTGGTGATGATCGCGGGCGCGTGGAGCCTGACCCGCCGCGACGCGGCCCCGCTGCTCGACGACTGCGCCGCCGCGGGCGTGGATGTGCTGGCGGCCGCGCCGTTCGATTCCGGCCTGCTGGCCTGTGACGAGCCCGGCGAAACCGCGAGCTACCTCTACCGCGCGCCGTCGGGTGAGGTGCTCGCGCGCGTGCGGGACATGGCGCGGATCTGCCGCGCGCACGGGGTGCGCCTCCCCCAGGCCGCGCTTCGGTTTCCCCTGCGGCATCCCGCGGTCTCCCGTGTCGTGGCCGGGATGCGCTCGCCCGGGGAGGTGCGCGAGAACGCCGCGCTGATGGCCGCGCCGGTCCCCGCGGCGCTGTGGGATCAGCTCAGGTAGTCCTCGAAGACCTTGTCCGCGTTCTCGTCGGTCCACATCGGACCAGGTGGGTAGTAGAAGGTGAACTCCTCGATCCCCGCCTCGCGATAGCGCCCGGTGAAGTCCTCGACCGCGGCCACCGACGACCAGATCGGTTCCGCCGTGACGGCCGGGCTGCCCGCGAGCAGCATCCGCCGCACCGGCCGCTCGCGGGCCTGCTCCAGGTAGGCGATCCGGCGCCGCGTCAGGGCGAGGTGCTCGGCCGCGCTGAGACCGAATCCGCCGTAGGACACCCACCGGTCGCCATACCTCGCGGCGACCTCCAGCGCCTTCCTGCCGTGCGCGGCGATCGTCAACGGCACACGCCGCTCGGGCGCCGGGGCCAGCCCGGGAAACCCGTCGAGCACCGGGCGGCCCGCCAGGCCGTCGTGCACGGTCGCCGCCAGCCCGGCGAGGTCCGCGGGTGCCCCGGCCGCGTGGTCGGCGGCGGCATAGCCTGCGCCGATACCGAGTTCGAGCCGCCCGCCGGAGATGTGATCGACCGAGAGCGCGTGCCGCACCAGCGTCGCCGCCGGGCGCAGCACACCGTTGGCCACGAGCGGCCCGATCCGCACCCGCGAGGTGGCAGCGGCCAGCGCGGGCAGCACGCTCCACGCATCGAGCCACGGCTGCGCCGGCTTGGCGGGGTTGAGCAGGTGATCGTCGACCCACACCGTCGCCACGCCCAGGTCCTCCAGTCGCCGGGCGCGCTCGAGCAGCTCCGGCCAGGCGGCGTTGGGGATGAGCAGCGCGTGCACGCTCATCGCGGGAAGCCGCCGACCTTGGCCAGCCGACCCGACACCGGCACCTCCAGCTGACCGGTCACCCACTTCGCGTGCTCGATGGTGCGGTCCAGATCGAGTCCGGTGTCGAATCCCATGCGGTGCAACGTGTACACGACGTCCTCGGTCGCGACGTTGCCCGAGGCGCCCGGGGCGAACGGGCAGCCACCGATGCCGCCCAGGCTCGCGTCGAGCGCGCGCACGCCGCTGCGCACGGCCGCCACCGCGTTGGCCACGCCGGTGTTGCGCGTGTCGTGCAGGTGCACCCGCATCGGCACCGTCGGCGACAGCTCCCGCAGCATCCCGAAACGCGTCTCCATGTCCGAGGGCACCGCGACGCCGATGGTGTCGGCGAGGCTGATCTCGTCCGCGTCGAGCTCCGCGACCGCCGCCGCGACCGATGTGAACCGGTCCTCGCTCACCTCGCCCTCGAAGGGGCAGCCGAAGGCGGCACCGATCGTGACCGCGACCCGCACCCCGTCCGCCGTGCCGCGCCGCCGGATCGCGCGCACCACCTCGACCGCCTCGTTGGTGGTCATGCCCTGGTTGCGTTGGCTGAAGGTGTCGCTGGCGAGCACGAGCGTGGTCATCTCGCGGATCCCGGCCGCGAGGGCGCGCTCGTAGCCGCGCATGTTCAGCACGAGCGCGCTGTAGCCGATCCCGTTGTCCGCCAGCGCGGTGGCGACCTCGGCCGCGTCCGCCAGCTGCGGGATCCGGTCGGGTCGCACGAACGACGTGACCTCGATGCGCCGCACCCCGGTGCGGGCGGCACGTTCGATCAGCTCCAGCTTCGCCTCGGTCGGCAGCACGCGCCGCTCGTTCTGCAGCCCGTCGCGCGGCGACACTTCCACGATCTCAACGCGCATGGCTTTCTCCTATCCGGCAAGGGCCGCGGCCGCCACCAGGCCCGAGCCACCGTCCACTTCGATCAGAGCGCCGCTGACCGCGTCCGCGATCCCGCACCCGAGCGCGGCCACCCATTCGGCCACCTCGTCCAGCGACGTGTCCCGGCCGAGCGGGGTCCGCTCCACGATCCCGGCCAGTTCCTCCGGCGGCAGTTCTTCCCCGACGCCCGCGGTCAGCACCGTTCCGGGCGCGAGGCAGAACAGCTTGATGGCGGGCCACTGCCGGGCCAGCGACCGCGTCAGCGCCGCGATTCCCGCGCGGGCCGCCGCCGAGTGCACCAGTCCGGGGATTCCGCGGTCGGGTGCGGACAACGACAGGTTCACCACCCGGCCGCCCCGCGCCGCGAGTCCCGGCCGCGCCGCCTGCAGCAGCGCCGCCTGCGCGGTGAGGTTCAGATCCAGCACGGCGTCGAAACCGCGGCGCGAGATCTCGGCGGCGGGCGCGATGAACTGGCCGCCCGCGTTGTTCACGAGCAGGTCCAGCTCTGCCAGCTCCGCGAGGAAATCGGGGGGCTCGTGCCGGATGTCGAGCGCCCGGTAGGTGAACCGGTGCCCGGCGAGCGCGGCGGTCTCGGCGAGCCGCTCGGCCCGCCGCCCCACGCCCATCACCGACGCGCCCAGCTCCACCAGTCGCAGCGTGACCGCGCGCCCGATGCCCGACCCGGCCCCGGTGACCACCGCGAACCGGTCCCGCAGCGCCCCGGCGGGCAGCACCTTGCACTCCTCCGGTGACGGTCGCGGCGCCGCCGTCACGACAACCCCGGAACTCGCGCCAGCAGCCCGCCGTCGACCGGGAGCACCACCCCGGTGACGAACGATTCCGCGCTCAGCAACCACCACACGGCCTCGGCCACCTCCTCGGGTTCGGCCGCCCTTCCCGCGGGATGCGCGGCCACGAACGTCTCCTGATCCAGCCCGCGCACCAGGTCGGTGCGCACCAGTCCCGGCGCCACGGCGTTGACCCGGACACCGCGTGCCGCGTACTCGACGGCGGCGGTCTTGGTCAGCCCGGCGATCGCGTGCTTGGACGCCGCGTAGGCGCCGGAGAAGGGCACCCCGGCCAGCGCCGCCCCGGACGCGGCGTTCACGATCGACCCGCCGCCCGCGGCGAGCATGTGCCGCAGTTCGGCCCGCATGCACGCGAGCACCCCACCGACGTTGACGTGCTGCACCCGCCAGAACACGTCGTCGGGATAGTCCGCGAGCCCGGCGCGCACACCGGTCACACCCGCGTTGTTGTACGCGAAATGCAGTCCCCCGCCCCAGCCGGCGGCACGGTCGACCGCCTCGGACACCTCGTCCGGCCGGGACACGTCGGCCTCGATCGCGAGCCCGCCCGGAGCGTCGCGCACGTCGCGGTCGATGACCGCCACCGCCACGCCCTCGCGCGCCAGCCGCCGCGCGACGGCGGCGCCGATGCCCCGGCCGCCGCCGGTCACCAGCGCGACACGGCCGCTCACGGCCGCCTCCGGGTCAGTTCTTCGGTGCCAGCGCCGAGAGCGCCATCTCGATGAACACGTCGCCGAAGTCGGCCAGGCTCTTCTTGCCCTTGGGGTTGTACCAGCGGTGCATCCAGTTGAACATGCCGATGATGCCGAGCACCGCGGTCGTGGGGTCGATGTCGGAGCGGAACTCCCCGGCCTTCGCCCCGGAGGCGATGACCTTGGCCAGCGTCCGCCCGTACTTGTCGGCGTTCTCCCGGATGTGGTCGGCCTCCGGCCCGGACATCACCTGATGCACGTTCTCGCTGAGGAAAATGAACAACTCGGGCAGTTCGGACATCGTGCGGACGTACTCGCGCAGCGCGGCCTCGAGCCGTTCCGGGGCCGTCATGGGCAGCGCCGCGACCTCGTCCAGCCGGGTGCGCATCAGCTGGATCGGGTCGTGCAGCAACCCGACCAGCAGTTCCTCCTTGGTGCCGACGTAGTAGTAGAGGGTCGCCCTGCTGATGCCGACCTCGCCGGCCACATCCTCCAAAGTCGACTGCCCGTAGCCGAGCCGCGCGAACACCCGGCCGGCCCCGGCGAGGATCTCCGCCCAGCGGGCGTCCGAGCGCCGGCCACTGGCCTGGCGGCGTTCCATCCGCCGCCGGGCGATGTCGCTCGCCGGTTCTGCCGCCGCGGTACGGCGTCGACGTGGCGCGGCCACTAGCGATCGAACCCCCTCGCCATCGGTGTTTCAACGGTCCCACCTTAGACCGCGCGCAGTTCGCGTTTGAGGACCTTCCCGCTGGCGTTGCGCGGCAGGCCGGTTTCGACCACGAACAGGGCGGGCACCTTGTACCCCGCGAGATGGGTGCGGCAGTGCGCGCGCACCGCGTCCACGTCCAGCCGCGTGCCGTCCTCCATGACGACGTGCGCCCGCACGATCTCGCCCCAGTGCTCGTCGGCCACGCCGACCACGGCCACCTCGCGCACCCCGGGATACCGGCCGAGCACGTCCTCGATCTCGACCGGGTAGATGTTCTCGCCGCCACGGATGATCATGTCCTTCTTGCGGCCGTTGAGGTAGAGGTAGCCCTCCTTGTCCCGCCACGCGAGGTCACCGCCGCGGAACCAGCCGTCCACGAGCACCTTCGCGGTCTCCTCCGGCTGGTCGAGGTATCCCGACATCACCGCGTCGGCGCGGGTGACGATCTCGCCGACCTCGCCGTCGGGCACGTCGTTGAGGTCGTCGTCGCACAGCCGCAGCACCACGCCCATGCCCGCCTTACCGATGGAGCCGAGCAGATGCTCGTCGCCGGCCAGCGCCCGGCGGTGATCCTCCGGGGTGAGCACGGTCTGCAGGCCCGCCTCGGTGCCCGCGCCGAACATGTTCATGAAATCGCAGTGGAACCGGTCCATCGCCCGCCGCAGCAGCGACGGCGACATGGGCGCGGCGCCGTATCCGATCGACCCGAGCTTGGAGAAGTCGCCCTCGAGCACGGCCGGTTCGTGCAGCAGTGTGTCGATCATCGTGGGCACCAGGAACACGCCGTCCAGCCCGCCACGGGCCATCCACTGCGCCACGGTCGGCGCGTCGAACGCGGGCAGTACGAGCGAGGTGTGTCCACGTGCGACACCGGCGAGCGTGTAGAGCATCCCGCCGACGTGGAACAGCGGCGCCGCCGAGTAGTGAAACGACAGATTGGTCATGCGCCGTTCCACGATGCACTGCATGACCATGTGCTTGGCCATCCGCTGCGAGTGCATGACCCCCTTCGGCAGCGCCGTGGTGCCGCTGGTGAAGGCCAGGCACACCAGTTCGTCGTCGGCGACCGGGGTGTCGATCTCCTCGTCCTCGCCTTCGGCGACGAGCCGCTCGTAGGACTCGTCGCCGGCCGTGGAGTCGTAGCTGATCACGGCCTTCAGGCCGGGCACGTCCAGCGCCCGCACCATCCCGGCGTAGCGGTCACTGAAGAACAGCACCTTCGCCTCGGCCGTGCGCAGCAGCATCTGCAACTCCGGCAGCGCGAGCCGGAAGTTCAGCGGCACGTACACCGCGCCGAGTTTCATGCAGGCCAGCAGGGTTTCGACGTACTGCGGCGAGTCGGTGGCGAACAGCGCCACCCGGTCGCCCTTGCCGACGCCCATCCGGCGCAACGCGCACGCGATCCGGTTCACCCGGCTGTTGACCTCGCGGAACGTGTAGCTGGTGGTGTCGGTGACGAAGCAGGCCCGGTGGGGAACGGTGCCCGCGTTGATGCGGATCCAGTCCGCGATACGGGAGTTCGGCTGGACGGTCACGCGCACTCCTATGTGCAGCAATGGGTCACGACAGCTTAGGCAGAACCTCGGTGCCGATCAGCTCGATCGAGCGCATGACCTTCTCGTGGGGAATGTTGTAGGACTGCACGAGAAGGAGCAGAACGTCGACGCCCACGGCCTCGTAGCGCCGGCACATCGACAGGAAATGGTCGGGGTCACCGCAGAGCACGGTTTCGTTCTGTACCAGGTAGTCGAACGTCAGATCGGTCAGCTGCATGCCGCCGAGCAGCTTGCGGGCGTACTCGTAGCTGCCCAGGTTCGTGCCCTCCTGCCAGGCACCGAGTTCGGCGATCGTCTTCAGCGAGGACTGGATGTACCACGGGAACGCCTCCTTGGCATCCGCGTGCGCCTCGGCGGTGGTCTCGGCGCAGTGTGCCTGGGCGAAGGTCGCGACCCGGTCGTTGACGAACTTGCCGACCGGCTTGACCTGCTCCAGGCCCTCACGGTAGCGGCTGATCCGCTTGGTCAGCGCCTCCGGCGGGATCGCCACCGAGAACGACAGCAGCCCGATCCCCTTGCGCCCCACGATCTCGTGGCTTTCCGCACTGGAGGTCGCGCCCCAGATCGGCGGATGCGGCTGCTGGTAGGGCTTGGGCACCACACCGCGCGGCGGCAGCTTGAAGTACTTGCCGTCCCAGCTGAACTCGTCCTCGGTCCAGCAGCCGACGATGACGTCGAGCGCCTCCTCCCACATCGGGCGCGTCTCGGGAGGGCTGATGCCGAAGCCCTCGATCTCGATGCGGGTGCCCGAACGCCCGGTGCCGAACTCCAGGCGGCCCTTCGACAGCACGTCCACGGTCGCGGCGGCCTCGGCGGCGCGCACCGGATGGTTGTAGGGGAACGGCAGCAGCCGCACGCCGTGCCCGATGCGGATGTTCTGCGTCCTGGCCGCGACGGCGCCGTAGAACACGCCCGGCGCGGAGGAGAACGAGTACTCGTCGAGGAAGTGGTGTTCCACCGTCCAGACACTGTGGAAACCGAGCCGGTCGGCCAGCTCGATCTGCGTCAGCGCGTTCTCGAACGCCGTGTGCGCGCTGTCCGGGCCCCAGGGCCGCGGTACGGGCAACTCGTAGATGAGGGCGAGTTTCACGAGTCCTCCCGTGCGGTGATGGTTCCGGTGTGCGGTTCGAGTGGGGTGAGGCCGAGGTCGAAGGCGACGAGCTGCCCGGTGAGCGAGAAAGTCACGTACAGCCGGCCGTCGTCGCCGGTACAGCAGTTCGTGGGCTGCGTGCCCGCCCCGGTTTCGATGGTTTCCTTCAGCTCGGCGCCGGAGTAGACGAAGATCGCGTTGCCGACGCTGCCGCACACGTAGAGCGTGCCGTCGCCGTCGAAGCAGATGCCGTCCGGCGATCCGGTGGGCAGTGTGAGCACGGTCTCGGGATCGCCGAAGTCTCCGCCCGTGACGTCGAAGGCCAGTACCTTGCGGGTCAGCGACTGGGCCAGGTAGAGCCTTCCGTCCGGTCCGAACGCGACACCGTTGGGCATCGCGGGTACCTCGGCGGATCCGAGTTGCGTTCCGTCCGGCCCGATCGCGACGACGGTGCCGGGCCGGATGTTGCGCATGTCCTCCCAGTTGCCGCTGTCGGTCACGTAGAGCGTGCCGTCGGGGCCGAAGCACAGATCGTTGGGCCGGTGCGGCGCGGGACCGGGCAGCGTGCCACCGACCGCGGTGACCGTGCCGTCGGCGTCGACACGCTGCACGTGGCCGTCGAACTGCCTCGGCGCGTGCCAGTACCCCCTGCCCTCGATGGACAGCCCGCCGTTGTTGGCGACGTAGAGCTCACCGCCCGCGCCGAGCACCCTGCCGTTGGGCGCACCGCCACAGTCTCCGAGCGGCGTGACCGTGCCGTCCGGTGCCACGCGGCTGAGTGCCTCGCCCTTCATCTCGACCACCGCGACGGCACCCTCGCCGAGATAGCTCGGCCCCTCCGGGAACCGCAGCCCGGTCGCGACGAGGGCCGGTGCCGCCGTCATGACGCCGCCACCTCGAGTTCGGCGAAGTCCACCGGGGGCAGTTCCTTCACGCGCGGCATGACCTCGCTCGCGAACAGGCGCATGTTGGCCTCGGCCGTCTCGTAGCTCATGCCGGAGAACGAGCACACCGCGTTGAAGCCGTCATTGCCCACTTTGGACCGGATGTCGACGATCCTTTCGTAGCACTGCTCGGGCGTGCCGTAGATCTGCAGTTCGATGAAGTTGTCGACGACCCGCTCGGAGCCCTTGTTCTGGATGAACGACGCCAGCCGCTTGTAGTACTCGTAGCCGTGCGTGCTCTCGAAGTGCCTGCCGCCCAGTTCGTAGTGCGACATCACGGATTCGTAGTAGCCGCCGATGTATTCCTGCGCCATGTCGCGCGCCTTGACCGGGTCCTTGTCGCAGCACACCCAGCCGGTGACCATCGGCGCGGGCGCCTCGGCGCCCTTGAGCTCGCGGAACTGCTCGCGGTACTTGCGCATGTCCGCCGAAACCTCCTCCCAGTCCTTCTGGGGGTTGATGAGGATGCCGGCGCCGACGTCGGCCATGATGCGCACCGACTCGGGCGAGACCGCCGCGGCGTAGAGCCGGTCGCGGAAGGACTTCACCGGCCGGGGACGCAGATCGCGGCGCGGGATCCGGTAGTACTTGCCGTCGGCCTCGATCACCCCGGTTTCCAGTGCCCGCAACACGATTTCGGCCGATTCGACGAACCGTTCACGCGATTCGTCCATCGGGATGCGCAGGCCTTCGAACTCGATGCGCCCGAGGCCGCGGCCCATGCCGAAGATGAACCGGCCGCCCGACATCAAATCGAGCATCGTGACCTTTTCGGCGACGCGCACGGGATCGTGCCAGGGCAGGATCACCGCGCCGGAACCGAGCAGGATGTTCTTGGTGCGCCCGGCCATGTAGGACAGGAACTGCACCGGGTCCGGGCACATCGTGTAGGACGTGAAGTGGTGCTCCACGCCCCAGAGCATCTCGAAACCGAGCGGTTCGGCGAGTTCGCACAGGCGCAGCTCGTCCGCGTAGACGCGCTGGTCGTCGCGTGCGTCCCCGCCGCCCTGGAAAATGGTCGTGTATCCGACGCGCATCGAGGTTCAGGCCTTTCGTGTGACGAGTCGCTGATAGGTGCCGTGGCAGAAGACGAGCGGCCGCCCGGCGGGGCGTACCGACAGATCGTGGACGTCGGCGAGGACGAACACGTGGTCGCCGGCTTCGCTGACTTGGTGGGCGGTGCAGTCGAACCACGCGAGCGCGCCGTCGAGCACCGGTGAGCCCATCGGCGAGTGCCGCCAGTCCAGGCCGGCGAACTTGTCGCCGCCGGAGACCGCGAACGCGCGGGAGACGGCCTCGCCGTCCTCGCCGAGTACGTTGACGCAGAACCGGCCCAGTGGCTCGATTCTCGGCCAGGTGGTGGACGTTTTGGCGACGAAGAAGCCGACCAGCGGTGGTTCGAGCGAGACCGAGACGAACGATCCGACGGCCAGCCCGACCGGACCGTCCGGCGCCAGTGCCGACACGACCGTGACCCCGGTGGGCACGTGCCGCAGGACGTCCCGGAACTTCTCCGGGGTCACCTCTTTCGTTCCGGTCACCATGCCTCCCGCCCGTCCTCGGTGCCGGTCAGGGCCAGGTCGTGGCCGAGCCGGGTCTGTTTCGTGCGCAGGTAGCGGACGTTCTGCGGCGCGGGTGCCGTGCGCAGCGGCCGCGCGGTCACCCGCAAACCGGCTTCCCGCAGCGCCTCGACCTTCTCCGGGTTGTTGGTCAGCAGGGTGACCTCGCGCAGCCCGAGCCGCGACAGCACCCGCGCGGCGGGCGCGAAGTCCCGCGCGTCCGCCGGATGGCCGAGGCGCAGGTTCGCGTCGACCGTGTCCGCACCCCGGTCCTGCAGCGCGTAGGCCCGGAACTTGTCGGCTAGCCCGATGCCGCGTCCCTCGTGCCCGCGCTCGTAGATCAGCACGCCGCGCCCGGCCTCGGCGATCGCCGTCAGCCCCGCGCGCAGTTGCCCACCGCAGTCGCAGCGCAACGATCCGAACAGGTCACCGGTCGCGCACTCCGAGTGCACCCTGGTCAGGACGGGTTCGTCGCCGTCGAGATCGCCCAGCGAGAGCACGAGGTGCTCCCCTTCGTCGGCCACCAGCCGCGCGGTGAACTCGCCGTAGGGCGTCGGCAGCGGAACCGCGGGCGCGTCCGGCGTGTCCCGCCGCGCCTCGATCACGTCCTTGATGCCGACGACCGGGAGGTCGTAGCGCCGCGCGAACCGCAGCACGTCCTCACCCCTGGCCATCTCGCCGTCCGGCCGGGTCAGTTCGCAGATCACCATCACCGGGTCGATCCCGGCGAGCCTGCCCAGATCGACCGAGGCCTCGGTGTGTCCCGGCCGGCCCAGCACGCCGTCCGGGTGCGCCCGCAGCGGGAACATGTGCCCTGGCCGGGAGAAGTCCTCCGGCCGGGCGGCCGGATCCGCCAGCAGGCGGGCCGTCACCGAACGGTCGGCCGCCGAGATCCCGGTCGTCGTGCGGTCGAGCGCGTCCACGGTGACGGTGAACGCGGTGCCGTGGCGTTCGGTGTTGTCCGTGACCATCAGCGGCAGCCCCAGCGCGTCGGCACGGTCCGCGGGCATGGGCACGCAGACGATTCCCGAGCAGTGCCGCAGCAGGAACGCCATCTTCTCCGGCGTCATGTCCGCGGCGGGAAGCACGAGGTCCGCCTCGTTCTCGCGATCCGCCGCGTCCGTCACGACGACGAACTCACCACGAGCCACGGCGTCGAGCGCGTCGTGCAGCTTGCCTACCATTCGCGCCGCTCCTTGCGTCATCGCTTGTGTTGACGATGACGTTAGCCCCTCGAAATTCCTACGTCAACGTTTACGTTGACTATTGCTCTTTGCGGAGGCCGGACTCTAAATTGGGGCAACGCTTTTCGCAGTCAGTGACGACAGGGGTGCTCCTTCATGACCGCTCCACCCGAAGAGTTCGCCGACGACGCGGGCCACGAGCTCGCGATCGAGATGATGCGCCGGATGCTGCGCGTCCGCCTGTTCGAGGAAGCCACCATCGCGCTGTTCCACGCCGGGGAACTGCCCGCGATGGTGCATTTGTCGATCGGGCAGGAGGCGGCGGTCGTCGGCGCGTGCGTCGCGACCGAGACGTCGGACTACATGACCGGCAACCATCGCTCGCACGGCCATCCCATCGCCAAGGGCGCCGGTCTCGGCGCGCTGATGGCCGAGCTGCTGGGCAAGGAAACGGGTGTCTGCGGCGGCAAGGGCGGCAGCATGCACCTCGCCGACTTCTCCGTGGGCAGCCTCGGCGAGTCCGGCATCGTCGGCTCCGCGATCCCCGTCGCGACCGGGGCCGGCCTCGCCGCGCAGGTGCGCGGGTCCGGCCAGGTGGCGCTGTGCTTCTTCGGCGACGGCGCGGCGAGCGAGGGCGTGCTGCACGAGTCGATGAACATCGCCTCGATCTGGAAGCTGCCGGTCATCTACTTCTGCGAGAACAACGGTTACGCGGTCAGCGTCGAGGCGAGCGAATCCCTGTCGGTGCCCGACGTCGCGATCCGCGCGGCGGGATACTCCATGCCGGGCACCGTTGTGGACGGACAGGACGTGCTGGCGGTCTACCGCGCGACGCGGGACGCCGTGCGGCGCGCGCGTGCCGGGGACGGGCCGAGCCTGGTGGAGGCGAAGACGTATCGCTTCCACGAGCACGCGTACGGGCTCGTCGTGCCGCAGCCCTACCGCGACCAGAAGGTGGTCGAGAGCTGGTTCGACACCGTCGACCCGATCACGCTGTTCCACCGGCGGCTGCTGGACTGGAAGGTCGCGACCGAGGCCCGGCTTCAGGCACTCCGCGACGAGGTCCAGTCCGAAGTGGACGCCGCGGTCGAGTTCGCCCGCCGGTCGCCGTTCCCGCCGCCCGAGGCGGCCTACACCGACATCTACTCGGAGGTGAGCGCGTGAAGACCGCGTCCACGCGTGCCAAGCAGCTCGGTTTCCTGCAGGCGATCAACCAGGCGCAGCGCGAGGAGATGACGCGCGACGAGCGGGTGATCCTCATGGGCCAGGACCTGCGCGCCAACGTCTTCGGCGCCGCCGCGGGAGCGTTGGAGTCGTTCGGGCCCGCGCGCGTGCGCGACCTGCCGCTGGCCGAGGCCGGGTCGATCGGGGTGGCCGCGGGCGCCGCGATGGCGGGGCTGCGCCCGATCGTCGACCTGACCGTGGCGAGTTTCGTGTTCGGCGCGATGGACCAGTTCGTCTCGCAACTGGCCAAGGCGCGCTACATGTTCGGCGGTCAGGCCACGCTGCCCGTCGTGGTGCGCGCGGCGCTGTACTACCACGGCGGCACCGCGGGACATCACGCCGACCGGCCGTACCCGATGTTCATGAACGTGCCCGGACTGAAGATCATCCTGCCGTCGACGGCGCCGGATCTGCTGGGCCTGCTCAAATCCGCCATCCGCGACGACAACCCGGTGCTGTGCTTCGAGGACGCGAACCTGTGGGGCCGCAAGGGACGCGGGCCGATCCCGGAGGCCGAGGACCACCTGGTGCCGCTCGGTTCGGCCGCCGTCCGGCAGCGCGGCACCGACGTCACGATCATCGGGATCGGGCTCGGCTGCGTGCTGGCGACCGACGCCGCCCGCGAGCTGGCCGAGGACGGGATCAGCGCCGAGGTGATCGATCCGCGCACGCTCGTGCCGATGGACTGGCCGACGATTCTGGAGTCGGTCGGCCGCACCGGGCGTTGTGTCGTGGTCGATCCCGCGAACCGCACCTGCAGCGCGGCCAGCGAGATCGCGGCGCGCGTGGCCGAGGACTGCTTCGGTTCGCTGCGCGGCCCGGTCGTACGAGTCACCACCGACGACACCCACGTGCCGTTCAGCCCGGCGCTGGAGAAGCAGATCTATCCCACGAAGGACAAGGTCGTCGCCGCGGTGCGGCGCACACTGAACGAGGCGGAGTGAACATGGCACGGCACGAGGTCCGGCTGCCCCAGCTGTCGATGGGCATGAGCGACGCGGAGATCATCGACTGGTACGTCGAGGAAGGCGAGGAAGTCGCCAAGGACGCCGATCTGGTCGAGATCGAGGCGGAGAAGGCCCGCCAGATGATCGTCGCGCCGCACGCGGGCGTGGTCAGCGAACTGCGGGGCGAAAGCGGGGACGTGATCGAGGTGCGCGACCTGCTCTGCGTGATCGACTCGCCCGCCTGACCGGGCCCGGCCGCCCCTTTCCCCGGGGCGGCCGGGCATTGTCCGTCAGCGGGGCGCCATGCGGAAGTCGGCGAGTTCGGGGAAACTGGCGCGGATGAGGTCGATTTCGTCCATCGCGCAGCCGGGGACGGCGACCACACGTTCGTCGGCGCACACCTCGTTCAGCCGCGCCGCCGCCACGTCGTCGTTCAGTTCCGGTTCGAAGATTCCCTCGGTGGCGGCCAGCAGCAGTCGCGAAACGCGTCCGCCACCGGCCGAGACCACCTCGCCGGTCACCGTGGAGGAGTGATGCGCCAGCGCGAGCACGACCGCCGACACGTACGCCGGATCGAGTTTGGGGTCCAGCCGGCCGTACACGTCCCCGGCCATTCGCGACTGCGCCACCGGCGCGATCGCGTTGACCCGGATATCGTCCGGCTCGCCCTCCAAGGCGAGCACCCGCGTCAGGCCCACGATCCCCATCTTCCCGGCGGCGTACACACTGGAACGCCGCTGGCCGAACACGCCCACCGCGGAGGTCGTGTTGACCACCCGCCCGCCGCCCTGGTCGCGGAACACCCGCCAGGCCGGCAGCAGCAGATGGAAGGCGCCGAGCAGGTGGACCCGCAGCGACGCCAGCACGTCGTCGTAGACGATCCCGGCGAACTCGTTGGTGCGGGCGATGCCCGCGTTGTTGACGAGCACGTCCAGGCGCCCGAACTCGGCCATCGCCCTGTCCACAATGGCCTGTCCGCCCTCGGGCGTGGCGACGCTGGTGGACTCGGCCACCGCCACTCCCCCGGCCGCCGCGATTTCGGCGACCACGCCCTCGGCGGCGTCGATGTCGTTGGCGATCACGCGCGCGCCGCGGCGCGCCAGGTCGAGCGCGTACCGACGGCCGAGGCCGTGTCCCGCGCCGGTCACGATCGCGACGCGCCCGGTGAAGTCCAGCATCAGTTCTCCCTCGTCGAGTTTCCGCGGCGGCCGGCGAGCACGGCCGCGAACTCCGGTCCCGCCATCGCCTGTTCCTCCAGTGCGAGCCCGTATTCCAGCGCCTGGCCCGCGGCGGCCTTGAGATGGACGTTGAGCACCGATTTCGTCGTCCGCAGCGCGAATTGCGGCAGCCGGGCCCACCGCTGGGCCAGCGCGGTCGCCGAGGCCACCGGATCATCGACCACTTCGTGCGCGAGACCGATGCCGACGGCCTCATCCGCGGTGAGCACCTCGCCGCCCAGCAGCAGGTACTTCGCGCGGTTCACGCCGACGATCAGCGGCCACAGCGCGGCGCTGCCGTTGCCCGCCGTCACCCCACCGAGAACGTGCCGGTCGCCGATGCTCGCCGTCCTGGCCACGAACGCGACGTCCGCCAGCGTGGCCAGTATCGCGCCGAGCCCCAGTGCGTCGCCGTTGACCGCGGCGATGACGGGTTTTTCCAGGTCCAGCAACGTTTCCACGATGAGCCTTGCCTCCTGGACCGGAGCCAGGCCGGTGATCGTGGTGAACGTGCGCGACGGACTGCTGTCACCGCCCCGGCAGAACGTCGTGCCCGCCCCGGTGAGTACCACGGCCTTCACGCGGGAATCGGCGCGGGCACGGGAAAAGACGGTGGTGAGTTCCGAATGCATGGCATCGTCGACGGCGTTGCCGTGCTCCGGGCGGTTGAGGACCAGCGTCGCGATCCCGTCGTCGCGAACCTCGATCCGGATCCGGGTGAAGTCGTCCTGCGCGAGCATGAGCCCTCCGGCTTCTCGGCGGCGAAGAAGTTGATTGTATGCAATCAAGATGCCCGAAGGAAGGCGGCGACCACAACTACCCGCGGTTGAGGTCCGCCAGGATCTGGTCGCGGCCGAGCATGATGTGCTCGTGCATCAACTGCGCGGCGCGCACCGGTTCACCCTTGGCGATGGTGTCCCTGATCAGCTGGTGGAACAGATTCGACCGTTCCAGCTGACGGTTCGAGAATTCCCGTAACGCCTCGAAGACCAGCGGGGCGTCCACCGCACTGCTGAGCAGGTGGGCGAGCCTGCTGTGCCGGCTGGCCGTGATGATCGCCGCGTGTACGTGCCGGTTCGCCTCGCCGATCAGCCGGGTGCGCTCCAGGCGGTCCAGATCCCTGCGCCGCAACGCCTTGCCGAAGTCGCGGATCCCCGCGTCGATGGCCTCCAGATCGTCCGGCGTCGCACGCGAGGCGGCGAGCTCGCACGCGTAGGACTCCAGCCGCGCGCGCAGTTCGTACAGGTCGAGCACGTCCTGCCGGCCCAGCGTGCGCACGACGGCGCCGCGATTGCGTTCGGTCACCACGAGACCGTCGGCGGCGAGCATGCGCACCGCTTCGCGCACGGGCGTCCGCGAGAGGTTCAGCTCGGCCGCGATGCGCTGCTCGATGAGCCGTTCGCCGGGCCGCAGCTTCCCTTCCACGATCCAGGACCGGATCGAGCTGTAGGCCAGCGCCGGCCCGGACATGCCCCGCTCCGGCATCGGGCCACCACCGTAGGCGACGGCGACCGTGTTCGTGTCCTCAGCGCTGGTGGCCATCGGCTGGCGCCCCCTGTTCGTCTCGCTCGGGAGTAGAGGGTACGCGCAGAGTCACCGGCTGCGCGCGGAACGAACGATTCGGACACGAAAATCTACAAAAGTGTTGACGCACCCTTGTACCCCGATCCGGATTGTGTGCAATATGTGTCCACTGTCGATTCGAGAGGCGGCGCACCGTTGGGTCCCCTGCACGGAATCAGAGTTCTGGAGCTCGGCAGCTTCATCGCCGGGCCGTTCGCCGGCCAGCTGCTGGCCGATTACGGCGCCGAGGTCATCAAGATCGAACCGCCGCAGGCCGGCGATCCCATGCGCCGCTGGGGCATCACCCAGGACGGGGAATCGTTGTGGTGGCCCGCGATCGGCCGCAACAAGAAGTCGGTGACCATCGATCTGCGCGACGAACGCGGCCAGCGGCTGGTGCGCGAGCTCGCGGCCTCCTGCGACGTGGTGCTGGAGAACTTCCGCCCTGGCACGATGGCCCGCTGGGGCCTGGACTACGAGACGCTGCGCGGTGACAACCCCGGCATCATCATGGTCCACGTCTCCGGTTTCGGGCAGACGGGCCCGAACTCCAGCGAGGCGGGTTTCGGCAGCGTCGCCGAGGCGGTCGGCGGGATCCGTTACACCACGGGATCTCCCGGCGACCGTCCGGCGCGCACGGGCATCAGCCTGGGCGACTCGCTGGCCTCGCTGTTCGCCGTCATCGGCACGCTCGCCGCGCTGACCGAACGGTCCTCCAGCGGCGCCGGCCAGGAGGTGGACGTCGCGATCTACGAGGCGGTCTTCGCGCTGATGGAGTCCACGCTCGCCGACTACCACGCCGGTGGTGTGCTGCGCCGGCGCAGCGGCAGCGTGCTCGCCGGTGTCGCACCGTCCAATGTGTACCCCACTGCGGACGACGCCGAGGTCGTCATCGCCGCGAACGCCGATTCGGTCTTCACCCGCCTCGCCGAGGCGATGGGCCGCCCGGAGCTGGCGCGCGACGAGCGCTACGCCACCCACCAGGGCCGTGGGGCACGGATGGCCGAACTGGACGCGCTCATCTCGGCGTGGACTGCGACCCGCAAGAGCGGCGAGCTCATCGAGCAGTTGCGCGAGCACGGTGTCCCGGTCGGCCGGATCAACACCGCCGCCTCGATCCTGACCGATCCGCATTTCGCCGCGCGCGAGATGATCCTCTGGCGGCGCAACGGAAACGGCACGGAGCTGCCCATGAACGGCGTCGTCCCGAAGTTCTCCCGCACCCCCGGCGAGATCGACCGCACCGGCCCCGCGCTCGGTGCCGACACCGATGCCGTGCTCAGCGCGGTCGCCGACGGCGAGCGGCTGGCCCGGCTCAGAGCGGACGGCGTGTTATGACCGAGCTGCTCACCCTCGACAAGGTCACCGTCCGCTTCGGCGGCGTGACCGCACTCGACGCCGTCTCGCTCACCGTCCACGAAGGACAGATCTGTGCCCTCATCGGCCCGAACGGCGCCGGGAAGACCACCGCCTTCAACGCCATCAGCCGTCTGGTGAAGCCCGCGTCGGGCCGGATCACCTTCGGCGGAGGGAATCTGCTCTCCACCCATCCGGCCGACCTCGCCGGGCTCGGCATCGCCCGGACTTTCCAGAACCTCGCACTCTGGCCCGGTATGAGCGTGCTCGAGAACGTGATGGTGGGACGGCACGCCCGCGGCCGCGTCGGCTTCGCGGCCTCGGTGCTGGGCTGGCCCGCCGCGCGCGAGGACCGGGCGCTGCGGGCGCGCGCGTACGCGATGCTCGACTACTTCGAGATCACCGATGTGGCTCACCGCGAGTGCACGGGCCTGCCGTACGGAACGCTCAAACGCGTCGAGCTGGCCAGGGCGCTGATCAGCGACCCGCGGCTGCTCCTGCTCGACGAGCCCGCGGGCGGGCTGACGCACGGCGACGTCCGCGAACTGGGCGAGCTGCTGCTGCGGCTGCGCGAAGAACGCGGGATCACGCTTCTACTCGTGGAGCACCACATGCAGTTCGTCATGTCGATCTCCGACTACGTGTTCGCACTCGACTTCGGGCGCAACCTCGTCGCCGGCACCCCTGCCGAGCTGCGGGACTCCCCGGAGCTGGTCGAGGCCTACCTCGGGACGCCGGTATGACCGCCCAGGCCGCCGAGGCCGACGGCACCACCCAGGCCTCGCGACGGGAAAACCTGCTGGAGCTGCGCGATGTCCGCGCGTACTACGGCGACGTCGAATGCCTGCACGGCGTCGACCTGACCGTCGCGGACGGCGAGGTCGTGGTGGTACTGGGCGCGAACGGAGCCGGCAAGACCACGCTGCTGCGGTCGATCTGCCGTCTGGTGCGCACCGACGGCGAGCTCCTGCTGGCGGGCGAGCCGATCGGCGGGAAGTCGACCTACGACGTGGTGCGCCTCGGGGTGTCGATGGTCCCGCAGGGCCGGGGCACGCTCGCCGACCTCAGCGTCGAGGACAACATCCGCGCGGGTGGTTTCGTGCGGCGCGACAAGCAGCTCAAGACCGATATCGCCTACTGGTACGACGTTTTCCCGCGCCTGGCGCAGCGACGGACCACGTCGGCGGGCAGCCTCAGTGGCGGCGAGCAGCAGATGCTGGCGATCACGCGGGCGCTGATGAGCAGGCCGCGGCTGCTGTTGCTCGACGAACCCTCGCTCGGCCTCGCGCCCATCGTCGTGCGGCAGCTGTTCGGTGTCCTCGCGCGGGTGTGCGAGGAACGCGCGGTCGCCATGGTCATCGTCGAGCAGAACGCCGCGCTGGCGCTCGACATGGCACAGCGGGGCTACGTGCTGGAAGCGGGCTCGGTCGCGATCACCGGCCCGGCGGCGCGGCTGCGCGACGACGAGTCGGTGCGGCGCGCTTATCTCGGTTACTGACCACGCTCACCCAAAGGAGGGTGTTCTCCAGTGGCGATCCCTACTACCGGCCGGGCCACCGCGCGACCTCGTGACGGCGACGTGCTCGCCGCGAGCCGCCGGCGATCGGCGACCACCGGTCTCGGTGTCGTCGCCGGGCTGCTGGCGCTGTTCTCGGTCTACGCGATCATCGACGGCGGCCCCACCCTGTACCTGCAACGCGTTCTCGACGGCGTGGGCAACGGCGTCCTCTACGGCATGGTGGCGCTCGCACTCGTGCTGGTGTTCAAGGCCACCGGTGTCATCAACTTCGCGCAGGGCGCGATGGCGATGGTCGGCACCTACCTGGCGTTCACCGCGGCGGAGAAATGGGCGCTGCCGCTCGTCGTGGCGATCATCGCCGGAATGGTGGTCTCCGCGGCGGCCGCCGCCGGGATCGAACGGGTGCTGATCCGGCCGTTCGATCCGGCCAATCACCTCGCGATCACGATCGTGACCCTCGCCCTGTACCTGGCCCTCAACGCGCTCGCCGCGCTGCTGTGGGGTTTCGATCCGCGTGGCTTCCCGACGCTGTTCCCCACCGGGCCCGACGATTTCATCACCATCGGCGGCGCCCGGCTGTACTACACCAGCCTCGGCACCGCACTGCTCGTGGTCGCCGTCGTCGTGGTGCTGCAGTTGTCGCTGTCACGGACCAAGCTCGGCCTCGCGTTCCGCTGCGTGTCCGCCGGGGTGGAACCGTCCCGGCTACTGGGTATCCACATCGGACGGACGGTGCAGAGCAGCTGGGCGCTGGCGGCCGCGGTCGGCACGCTCGCCGGCTGCCTGGCCGCGCCCACGACCTACCTCGACCCGACGTTCATGGACAAGATCTTGGTCTACGCGTTCGCGGCGGCCACCCTCGGCGGTCTGGACAGCATCGCGGGCGCACTGGTCGGCGGCATCGTGGTCGGCCTGTCGATCGCGCTGCTCACCGGCTACATCCCGGCGCTGGGCGGGCAGTTCGGGCTGGGCTGCGCGTTCTTCGTGATCGTCGCGGTGCTGCAGTTCAAACCCGCGGGCCTGCTCGGCCGCCGGACCCAGGAGCGTGTGTGATGGCCGCGTTCACCGTGCACGAGGGCAGCCGCGCCCACCGCACACTCCGGTGGGGCGGCGCGGCGGCGGCCGCGGTGGTGCTGATCGTGCTGCCGCTGCTGATCAGCGAGGTCGCGCAGATCGAGACACTGACCCAGATGGTCGCCTACAGCGTCGCCATTCTCGGGCTCGGCCTGCTCACCGGCCACTGTGGACAGATCTCCCTCGGCCACAGCGCGTTCGTCGGGATCGGTGGCTACACCACGATCATCCTCGTCGCCGACCACGGCTGGCCCTACCTGGCCACGATTCCCGTGGCCGTGGTCGTGTGCCTGCTCGCGGGCGCGCTCGTCGGCATCCCGGCGCTGCGTATCCGCGGGCTGTATCTGGCGACGGTCACCCTCGCCGTCGCCGCCCTGTTCCCCGTCCTGATCGACAAGTTCCCGAGCTTCACCGGCGGGCCCAACGGCAAGTTCGCGCCGCAGGAGATGGCGGCACCGGACTGGTTCTTCGTCAATCCCTACACCCCGGCCGGGCCGCCGACCGATGACTACTACGCGGTGCTCGCCGTGGCGGCATTGATGTTCCTCATCGCGCGCAACGTCGTACGCAGCCGGGTCGGCCGTGCCATGCACGCCGTACGGGACGCGCCGCTGTCGGCGGCTGCCTCGGGCGTGCGGGTGGCACGGGTGAAGATCTTCGCGTTCGCCGTCAGCGCCGCCTTCGCGGGCGTCGCCGGATCGTTGCTGGTCATCCAGGTGCCGGCGGTGTCCGGTTCCCGGTTCGATCTGTACCTGTCCATCTTCCTGCTCGTCGCGCTGATCGCCGGAGGCAGCGCCTCGATCGCGGGCGCCGTTCCCGGCGCCATCATCTTCGTCGTCCTCCGCACCTACATGGCCGACTGGGCGCAGTCGCTGAACCTGCTCGGCGGCCGCCCCGATGGCGGGCAGATCGTCGGCATCGCCTCCGGCGCATTGCTCATCGCGTTCGTGTTCCTGCTGCCCGGCGGGGTGATCGACGGCCTCGGCCGCCTGCGCCGCCGGGTGCTCCAGATCGTCCCCCGCTCCCCACTCGGCTGGGAGGCCCACCGGTTCGCGGTGCGCTCCCAGTCCGGCCAACCGGCCTTAGAAAGGGCTGAACCATGACCCGTTCCACCTGGCAACGACGCCTCGCGACGCTGGTCATCGCCACTGTCGTCGGCGCGAGTGCGACCGCGTGCTCGCACGAAGCGGCCAAGCAGGCCGCACAGGACAAGAAATGCGGCGCCTCGGCGACCGCCCCCAAGGCGTCCGGCACGGCGCCCTCGGACGGCTCGATCCCGGCCGCCAACCCGGACAGCAAGAACTGGGGCCGTTCCGCCGACGGCAGCTGTGTCTACACCGGACCGGGCGGCTTCAAGCTCGACCTGTCCTCCTGCCCGGCGACCTGGGACAACAACGCCGGCATCACCGCCGACGAGATCAAGCTGTTCACCAGCATGCCGCACTCCGGCCCGCTGGCGGCCTACGGCGCGATCAGCGACGGCATCAAGACCTACATCGATTACGTCAACGCGCACGGCGGCGTGCAGGGCAGGCGCGTCAGCATCGACGTCAAGGACGACCAGTACCAGCCCGACCAGACCCGCAAGAACGTCGAGGCGGCGGTGCAGTCCGGCGCCTACGCCGGCAGTTTCGCGGTGCTGGGCTCGCCCAACAACCTCAACCTGATCGATTACATGAACCAGTCCTGCATGGGTCAGTTCATGGTCGCCGCCTCCGACGACGAGTTCGGCGATCCGCAGAACCATCCGTGGACGTCGGGCTTCGGCCTCGACTACTACAACGAGAGCGGGATCTGGGCCTCCTGGATCAAGCAGAAGTTCCCGCAGGGCGCGAAGGTGGCCACGATCTCCATCGGCAACGCGCTCGGACACTCCTACATCAACGGGTTCAAGCGCGCGGTGGCACAGACCCCGGGCATCACCATCGTCAACGAGCAGACCAACGACGTCAGCGCGCCCAATGTGGACAATGAGGTGACCAGCGCCGCGGCGTCCAACGCGGACGTCGTGGTGCTGGCCGAGGCCGGCACGTTCTGCACGCAGGCCATCGCCGCGATCGAGAAGAGCGCGTGGAAACCGCAGGTGGTCGCGGCCCAGCCGTGCGCACAGATCCAGACCACCTACGCGCCACTGGGCAAGCAGGGCCTGACCGGCAACGGCACGAACGTCGTGCGCTACTACTACGCGCCGAGCGACCCGGACAACCCCAACACCCAGTTCGCGAAGCTCTACACCGACACCGTGTCGGCGGCCGGGCTCGACCCGAAGAACGCGCAGATCGCCAACGGCTGGTTCTGGGCCTGGTACATCGTGCAGGCACTGCAGGACGCCTCGACGATGAAGGGCGGGCTGAACCGCGCCAACATCAACGTCGCGGTGCACTCCTACGCCTCGACCTACCCGCTCATGATCCAGGGTGTGGAGGGCAAGGTCAGCGGTGTCGAGGACGCCTATCCCTTCGAGGCCGGGCGGATGTACACCTACACAGGCGCGACCCCGGCCGCGACCGGGCATTTCGAGCCCGCCGGACCGTTGATCGACAACGGCGGCAAGCTCGGCAACTGGCCGAAGGCCAAGGGCGGCAGCTGATGGACCCGGCTCGGGCCGGTGCTCGCGAGCTGGCACGGGCGATCTCCGCGTCGTCCGTGTCCAGCCGCGAGCTGGTCCGCTACTACCTCGACCGCATCGCCGCGTCGGACCTCAACGCGGTGGTCACGCTCGACGCGGAGCGGGCACTCGCGGACGCGGCGAGAGCGGACGAGCGGACCGGGCCGAGGGGGCCCCTGCACGGGGTACCGATCACGGTCAAGGACGCGATCGCGACGGCGGGACTGCGCACGACGTGCGGATCGCCCGAGCTGGCCACGCACGTGCCGGCCGAGGACGCGCCCGCGGTGGCACGGTTGCGGGCCGCGGGCGCGGTCGTGCTGGGCAAGACGAACACGCCCACCTGGTGCGGGGACATCCAGACCTACAACGAGGTCTTCGGTGTCACGCACAACCCGTGGGACCGCACGCGCACACCCGGCGGCTCGTCGGGTGGCAGCGCGGCCGCGGTCGCGGACGGGTTGTGCGCGTTCGACCTCGCCTCCGACATCGCGGGCTCCATCCGGATTCCGGCGCATTTCTGCGGGGTGTACGGGCTGAAACCGTCGGCGGGGCTCGTGCCGGGCGAGGGCTACATCGATCACGTGGGCGGCGGCCTCGTCGCGGCGGACGGCAACGTGCTGGGCCCGATCTGCCGTCGCGCGGAAGATCTCGGGCTCGTGCTCGACGTACTCACCGGGTCACCCGGGCCGCCTGCCCGGCGCGAGTTCCGCGCCGCGGTGTGGCTGGACGATCCCGCGTGCCCCGTCGGCAGCGACACCGCCGCCGTACTGGAGGAAGCGGTCGCCGCGCTGGGCGCGGCCGGGGTGCGGCTCGCGCGCCCGCGGCCGCCGGTGCCGTTCGAACAGCTGTGGCAGCTGCACCTGGACATGGTGCTCGCGGCCGTGGCGTACAACCTGCCCGACGAGGCGCTGCCACCGGCGACGGCGACGCACCGCGGCTGGCTGGCCCGCTCCGAGGATCGCGCGCGGGCCCGGGCGGCGTGGGCTCGCTGGTTCGCCGACTACGACGTGCTGCTGTGCCCGGTCACCGCGATGCCCGCCTTCCCCCACGATCACGCCGGCGACATCGGCACCCGGGTGATCGATGTCGACGGCGAGCCGCGGCCGCACATGAGCACGATCGGCTGGTGCGGTCTGTTCAGCGTGCTGGGCTTGCCGTCCGTGGTCGTCCCGGCGGGCCTGACCCGCGACGGGCTTCCGGTCGGCCTTCAGGTCGTGGCGCCGCACCTGGCCGACCGCACGGCCATCGCGTTCGCCGAACTGGCCGGGGTCAGCTTCGCGGACGGCGTTTGCGCGGGGCCGCCGAGCGGGGCGGCAGGCTCCGCATGTGATCGCGAAGCCGCGTCATGATCTCACCGAGCGCATCGATGTCCTGAGTGGACAGAGGCTCGAACAGCAGGCTGCTGACCACCCGCACGTGCCCCGGCAGCACCTTGTCCACCAGCGCGCGCCCGGCTTCGGTGATGGTGACGACGGTGGCGCGCTGATCGTCCGGGCAGGGGCCGCGGGTGACCAGTCCCGCCTTCTCCAGCAGACCGGCCTGGTGGGTCAGGCCGCTGCGGCTGTAGACGACGCCGTCGGCGAGCTCGGTCATCGTCAGCCGGCCATTCGTGCCCGCGAGCCGGGCCAGCAGCTGGAACTGCACGTAGCTCAGATCGCCGTCGGCGCGCAGATGCTGTTCGACCGCGTGGTGCAGCAGATCGGTCGCCTCCGTGAGCGCGAAGTACGTGGCCAGCTGTTCCGGGCCCAGCGCATCCTCCATGTCCCGATCGTAGATGCTTCGACTTCGTAACGACGTGACTGCCTTCACAGGGGAACGGTTTGCTTCGATCTCGAAGCATGTTCTACGCTCGAAAGTGCTTCGAGATCGAAGCACTACCCGAGGAGGACTCGATGAAGGCAGTGCGCTACCACCAGTACGGCGGCAGTGAGGTTCTGAACTACGAAGAGGCCGAGCAGCCCGTGCCCGGCGCGGGTGAGGTGCTCGTCAAGGTGGTGGGCACCTCGTTCAACCCGGTCGACGCAGCGATCCGGGCCGGTTTCCTGCATGAGGTGTTCCCGCAGACGTTCCCTGCCGTGCCGGGCATCGACGTCGCGGGCACGATCGCCGGTGTCGGCGCCGGGGTCGAGGGCTGGCGGGAGGGTGCCGCCGTCGTGGCGCTCCTGCCGATGACCAGCGCCGGGGCCACCGCCGAATACGTGACCGTCCCGGCCGAGGCGCTGGCCGCCGCCCCGCGCACGGGCGAGCCTGCCGACGCGGCGGCGCTGCCCGCGGCCGGGCTCACGGCCTGGCAGGCGCTGTTCGAGAACGCCGGGCTCCAGGCAGGGCAGTCGATTCTGATCAACGGTGCCGGTGGCGCCGTCGGCGGCTACGCGGTCCAGCTCGCGAAGCAGGCCGGGGCGACGGTCACCGCGACGGCGAGCGCGCGCAGCGCCCAGCGCCTGCGCGAGTACGGCGCCGACCGGATCGTCGACTACACCACGACCGCGGTCGGCGACCTCGGCGAACGGTTCGACGTCGTGCTCAACCTGGTCACCACCTCGCCCGAGGAGACCGGAGGGCTGTTGGATCTGGTGAACGACGGCGGAGTGCTGGCTAGCACCACCACGCCGCCGCCGGAGACCGCGGATCGCGGCGTGCGGACCGCACGGGTCTTCCTGCACGGCGACGCCGGTCAGCTGGCCGGGCTCGTCGCTCGTGTCGACGAGGGAGAACTGCGGATTCACGTCGCCGAGCGGCGGCCGCTGGCCGACCTCGCCGCGGTGCACGACGACGCCGCGTCGGGCCGGCTGCCGGGCAAGACCGTTCTGGTTCCCTGAGCACGGCCACGATTCGGGGGCTTTGGACACTACTCCGCCCGCCCGTGTTCGGCGTCTGCTGGAGCGATGACGTCGCGGATCCAAGCCGAAGCCGGGGCGGCCGGAGGGCCGGTGATCGACCGGGCGAGCCCGACGGATCGCGCGTTTCTCGCGATGGATTCGGCGAAGGCCCCCGAGCATTTCGGGGTGATACTCCTCTTCGGCGCGACCGACGGGTTCGACCTGGCCCGGGCCCTGCGGCTGCTCGCCGAACGGGCGGCCGCCATCCCCCGGCTCCGGCAGCTGCTGGTCCGGACACCACCCGGCTGCGGCGGCCCGATCTGGGTCGACGACGAGGCATCGGAGGTCGCCGACCGGCTCCACACGACGCGATGCCCGGAACCCGGGGACGAACGCGCACTGCTCGACCTCGCGCAATCCCTCATCGGGACTCCGCTGCCGCGCACCGGCCCCCGATGGACGGCGGTGTTCGTCACCGGGCTCGCCGACGGCGGGGTCGCGCTCGTGATCGTGTTGCATCACGTGCTCGCGGACGGGGTCGGCGGGCTCGCCATCCTGGCGGGCCTGGTCGACCCCGGCGCGCCCACGCCTCCGGTGCCGTTTCCCCGGCCACGCCCGGCCGCAGGACAGCTGGCCGCCGACGCGCTGCGCGCCCGGATCCGCGCACTGCGCCGGGCCGGTCCCGCTCTGCGATCGCTGCGCGCTTCGATGACGGCCGCCGGTGGGGTGCACCCGCCCCGCGCGGCGTCGTGCTCACTCCTGCGACCGGCCGGAGGACGCAGCAGACTGGCGGTCGTCCGGTTCCCCGCGGCGGCGCTGCGGGCGGCAGCGCACCGCTACGACGCCACCGTCAACGACGCGCTACTGGTGGCGGTGGCCGCGGCGCTGAACCGGGCCCTGCTCGAGGACGGCGAGTCGCTCGACAGCGTGGCGATCGGCGTACCCGTCTCCGGTCACGAAACCGGAGAAGCCGCCCGTGGCAACATGGTCAGCCCCCTGCTGGTGTCCGTTCCGGTCGCCGGTGACACGGCGGACCGGCTGCGGCGGACCGCGGCGGCGGTACGCGCACACAAGTCGTCGGCTCAGGGTCCGCCACCGATCGCGTTGCTCGGCTGGGCATTCCGGCCGCTGGCCGCGCTGGGCGCCTATCACTGGTACATGAATCACCAGCATCGCCTGCACACGCTGGTCAGCCACGTCCGCGGCCCCGGCGAGCAGATCACTTTCGGCGGCCGGCCGGTCCGGTCGGCCATCCCGATCGGGGTGAGCAGCGACAGCAACATCACCGTCTACTTCGAAGTGTTCACCTACGCGGGCACCGTCACGATCACGGTGATCGCCGACCCGCACCGGTTCCCGGACCCGGACGCACTGACGCACGCCCTCCGTGAGGAACTGGACCGCATCGCCGGGGCCGTCTAACCGTCCACACAGGAATAGAGCGCCTCGGTGTAGGCGTTGGCGTTGGCGGCGCCGATGAGTCCCGGCTCCATCCTGTTCATCACGTAGGCGAACGTCAGCCGGCGGTCCAGGTCGTTGACCACCATCGATCCGCCGAAGCCGCTCCACCAGCAGATCCGGCCGTCCGGGATGGACACCGGAGTCCGCGGGCTCGGCAGCGCATAGCCGAGCCCGAAACGGACGTGCGTGCCCAGCACCCGGTCCACCCCGTCGGACTGCACATCGAAGACCTGGTCCACAGTGGACAGCAGTCCGTGCGAGACGACCGACTGCAGACGGGCGACCGAGCGCGCGTTGCCCTGACCGTTCAGCCCGCCGAGTTCGGCGGCGAGGAACGGCCTTGTCGTCGTGACCGCTGGCGGTATGAGCGGGTTGGTCAGGGTGCGCACGGCGACCGGATCGAGCGCCGTGTGGTCCACACCGGACGTTCGTGGCGGAACCAGCGTGGCGACACGGGAATCCACACTCGCGGGCGCGCCGATCCAGTAGTCCGCGCCGGGGAATTCGGCACGCAGCACCGTGCCCAGGGACTTCCCGGTCACGCGCCGCACGATCTCGCCGAGGAGATGACCGTGGCTGACCGCCTGATAGCCGGATCCCTCACCCGGTGTCCACCACGGCTCCTGCCCCGCGAGCAGCGCCGCCGCCCTTGCGGTGTCGTAGAGGTCGTCCAGCGTGACGGTCTCGTCCCAGCCGCACAGACCCGACGTGTGCCCGAGAACATGACGCAGAAGCACGTCTTTCGCGCGGAACTCCGGCCAGTACCGGGCCACCGGCGCATCCGGGTCCAGCGCCCCGCGGTCGATGAGCAGCAGTACGACCAGCGCCGCCATGGTCTTGGTCAGCGAATACGTGGTGACCAGCGTGTCCGGAGTCCAGGCGCGGCCGGAGTCCTGATCCGCGACACCACCCCACAGGTCCACCACCGTCGCGCCGTCCTGGATGACGCACACCGACGCACCCACCTCGTCGCCGTCGCGCAGCCTGCGGTCCAGCAGTTCGCGGACGGGAGCGAACCGGGGCTCGCAGCCGCCTTCCGAGGCGCCCATCACGCGGCCGTTCTCGCGGCGGCGCGCTTCTCTCCCGCCTGGATCTCCTTGTGCAGATCCCTGACGTAGCGGGCGAAATCCACCTGAATGGTGTGCCGCCGCGAACTGTAGTACTGCCCGAGATGCTTCTGCTCGTCCCTGGCGATGATCGCGTTCATCTCCTCGGCGCCGGGCAGCGTGTAGCGTCCGGACAGGTGCTCGGCGATGAGCTTGCTCTGCTGCTCGGCCAGGTTGACGATCGTCGGCGAGGCCTGCGCAAGCCCCGCGAAGTAGAGATTGTCGATGCCGGGCTTGATGATCCGTTTGAACAGCGGGAACCGGTGCTCGGCGTCGGGCAGCAACGCCGGATCGTCGAAGAACGGGAACGACATCTGGTAGCCGGTCGCGCAGACGATCACGTCGGCCTCGATCCGCCTGCCGTCCTTGCACACCACGGCATCGCCGTCCAGCCGCTCGATCTCGCCGACACACGAGAGGTCACCGGATCCGGCCTTGGCGAGGAAGTCGACGCTGACCGAGGGATGCGCGGACAGCGGCTCGTGGTCGGGTTTCGGCAGCCCGTAGTCCTCCATGTTGCCGAGGATCTTCTTGATGGCGCGGCGGGACAGCGCGAGTCCGAGCTTCTTCGGCATCCACGGCGGCATCATCATCTTGTCGGCGGGCTGGCCGCCGCGGTACTTCGACAGCACCCACACGCCACGGCGCGCGGAAACCCAGACGTGGCGGGCGATCGAGCGGTGCGACAGCTCCGAGGCGATGTCCAGCGCCGAGTTGCCCATGCCCACCACCACGACGCGTTTGCCCCGCATGTCCACCGGATCGAAGGGGCTGCGGTAGGAGTGACTGTGCAGCATGGTGCCGTGGAACGTGCCGGGGTACTCGGGCCAGCGCGGGTTCCAGTGGTGTCCGTTGGCGACCACGAGCGCGTCGTAGCCGCGGGTCTCGCCCGTGCTGAGCGTGACTTCCCAGGTGCCGTCGGGACGAGGGGCGGTGTGTTGGACCGCGGTGCCGAACGTGATCGATTCGCGGAGTCCGAAGTGGTCGACATAGTCGCGGAAGTACTGGTGGATCAGGGAATGGTGCGGAAAATGCGGCCAGTCCCGGCCCGCCGGGAAGTCCTCGAACTGCAGCCGGGTCGTGGAGGTGTCGATGTGCAGCGATTCGTAACAGGCGGAGCGGCCGTTGGGATTGCCGAAGTACCAGTTGCCGCCGACGTCGTCCGATTCCTCGAAGCAGTCGAAGGGGATGCCGTGATCCCGCAGGCGCTTCGCCGTGGTGAAACCGGAGCAGCCGGCGCCGATGATGCAGACACTCACATGTGCCTCCTCACTCGCTACGGTGCGCCCCGCCACTGTGACACGTTCGCTGACGCTGTGTCTAGTGAGTACGCTTGGCGTTATGACACTGCGGGACCGGCAGAAGCAGCAGACCCGTCGCAGCCTGCTGGAATGCGCCAAGACCCTGTTCGTCGAGCGCGGGTACGCCGCCGTCACGATCGACGACATCACCGCCGCGACCGGATGCAGCCGGGCCACGTTCTACCTGCACTTCTCCGGCAAACCCGACATCCTGCAGAAGATCGGCGCGGAGACCATGGCGCAGCGCGCGGTCGCCGTCTACGCCGATCTCGACGAGGTGCTCGGCTCCGGCTCCCCCGCCGAGTTCACGCGCTGGATGCGCCGTGCCGTGGCGTGGTTCGAGGCGAACCAGGACATCCTGCCCGCGTGGGACGAGGCGGTCGCACTGGAACCGGACTTCAAGGCGATCGCCCGGCAGGCGGTGGCCGAACTGCCCGCCGCGATGCCCCGCTACCTGGCGAGCTGGGGTCCCGGCCGGCGGCACGAAGCACACCTGCGCATCGAGCTGCTGGTCAGCCAGCTCGAACGGTTCTTCACCCGCTGGGCGGTGCAGGGCACGATCGAGTCCACGGCCGACGAGGCGGCCGTGGTACTCAGCGACATCTGGTTTCCCGCGCTCGTCCCGCCCGAGCGGCGGAAGTCAGCCCAGCACTTCGCGTAGCTTCCGGGCGAACGCCTCGGGCTGGCCGGGGTGGCCGGGCTGAAGGTTGTGGAAACCGCCGTGGTGGCTCGGGAACACCGTCGCCTGCCGGCCGAGCAGCTCCGCCATGGCCACCGAGGTGCGGCCGGTCAGGGTGCCCGCCGACTCCTCGCCCACGGCGATCACGATCCGCGTCGGCGCGGCGGCCAGTGCGCCGAGGTCGGGGCGGTAGGCGCTGACGGCGTCGGACCGGTCCGACAGCAGCGGATCCTCCCGCGTGCCGTCGTCACCGGTGGGCAGGCCGAACATCGCGGGATCGGCCGGCGGCTGGGCGAAATAGTCGTCGGTGAACTCGCCCTGCCAGGAGGTCATCGCGATGAAGGCGGCCAGGCCAGCGCCGAAACCCTTGGCGTCGTAGGCGCTGCGGACACCGGCGAACGCGCGCTCGGCGGCCGCGGCGTCGGGCAGCACGCGCAGCAGCGGCGGTTCGTGCGCCACGAGCGTGTTCACGTCCCGCGGATACGCGGCCACGAGCGCGAGCGAGGTCACCGCGCCGCCGCTGCTGGCGAACATGTCCACCGCGCCGGCGTCCAGTGCCTCGATGATGGCGTGCACGTCGCGTGCCTGTACCTCGGGCACGTGATCGACCCGGCCGTCCTTGCGCTCGCTGCGGCCGAGGCCGCGCGGGTCATAGGTGATCACGGTGCGATCTTCGAAATACGAGGCCAGCGTCGTGAACCCGCCGGCGTCCATCGGCTGGCCGATCATGAACAGCGGGCGCCCGCCCGCGTTGCCCCGCACGTCGTACACGAGGTCGGCCTCGGCCGTGCGGAGGGTGTGTGTGGTCGTCATACGGATAGAGACCCCTCCCCCGGCGAAAACTCACCGATGGGACCCTCTCTCCGGGGGAGGCCGCACTGGGCGATGCCCAGCGCCGGGCGGTCAGCCCTCCAGCCGCCAGCGCTTGGTGGACTCGTCGGCGGCGCCCGCGCGGCGGGGCCGGTCGCGACGCAGCAGCACCGACAACCGCCCGTGGGCGGCAACCAGCTCCGAGGCCGTTTCGTTGTGCCGGCCCGCGCGGGCATGGACGAACGCGCGCTGCAGCGCCGCCAGCGCGGCCGGCTCGGCGGCGGCCAGCAGCGTTCTGGCCGCCGCCGTGGTCTCCGCCAGCCCGTCGAGCATGGCCGCCACCTCACGGGTGTCCGGAGCGACGGTCAGTACGGGCGTGAGCAGCCGTAACTGGGTGTGCAGACGGTAGAGCACCCCGAGCGGATCACCGCTGTGCTCGCCGTTGATGGTCACCGGATCCCTCCCCGACTGGCGGTCTGGCCACCCACGAGACGTGCCTGCCCACCGATCGTGACGGGACGGACCCAGATTGTGTCAGCCCGCCGTCACGTCCTCCGCGACGGCCTGCTCCACCTGCCCGGAATCCCGCCGGTCGCGGTCGCGGTCGTGCCGCGCCGGGTGCTGCTGGGCCGCCGGGCGGTCGTCGCCCGGGCGGACCAGTTCGGGGCCTCCCCATCTTCCGTTCTTCGACTGGTCGTCGATCCGGTGCTTCGCCATCGCGAGCTCCCCTCCTGCATCAACTCATCGAGGCTCCGGCATCGTGACAAAACATTCCCGCGAAATACAAGCCCTCGTAATTCACGCAACTATTTTGAACAATGTTCTCGAGCGAACTCGTCACCAGCCGGCGAGGTCGAGGATCTGAAACGCCATCCGCGCCTGCAGCAGGCAGTCCAGGCCTGAGGGATCACGCCCGATCAGACGTTTGATCTTGCCGAGGCGGTATCGGATGGTGTTCTCGTGCACGCCCAGTTCTGTCGCCGTGGCCTGCACGCGGCCCTCTGCCTGCACGAACGCCCGCCAGGTGTCCAGTAGCGTGTCATCCTGATCACTGCGCAGGGATTCGAGGAAGCCGTGGGCGAAATGCACCGCTTCCTTGACCCGGCCGCTGGAGGCGATCACCCGGAACAGGCCCAGTTCGTCCGCGGTCAGCACCCCGCCGCGCCAGCCGAAGGATCGGGCCAGCTCGTCGATCTCGCGCAATTCCCGGTGTGCCAGCGGGAAGTCCTCCGCCGCCCGGCACACCGCCGAAATCACCGCCGTGTGAATGTGCAGCCGTGGCGACAATGACGAACGCACCTGCCCGATCGTTTCCCGCAGGTCTTCCGGGCCGCCGCCCTCCGGCAGCCGCAGCAACGCGATGACCGCACCGGGCAGGCTCACCGCCGCCGGGTTCGCCAGGCCGGGAGCCGCGGCGAGCCGCCGGATCACCAGCTTCCGGCCCGCGGACACGCTCACGTTCTGCGACCCCGCGTCGAGGACGAACCGCACCAGCACGTGCGGCCGGGACAGGTCCACCCCGAACTGCGGGCCCCGCCGGGCGAGTTGCTCCGCGTCGCGCGTGCTGTGCAGCAGATCGGACAGATAGTCCTCACGCGCCTGGCCCTCGGCCTCGGCCTGGCGGCGCTCCGAGAGGATCTGCAGCGACAGGACGGTGGCCCCGTGCTCGGCGAGTTTGCTGTCGCGGTGTTCCAGGCTCCGCCCGACCTCGACGATGCCGAGATACCCGCTGGGCTGCCCCTCGATGACCAGACGGCACATCAGATGCCGGCGGCCGAGCCCGACCGCCAGCGTGTGCGGCACGACGGCCGACGGGCGGCTCGCGCTCAGCGTCGCCAGCGTCTCCTTGACCGAGGGCAGCTCGCGCACGCGCGGCGCGAGCGCGGGCGCCTCGGCCATCTTCAGCCCCGGGGGCGCGGCCCACGCGAGCACCCGGAAGTCCTCGTCGTAGAGCACCACCGGTTTCGCGGACAGCTCGCCGAGCAACGTCACGACGGTCTGGATGCTCGCGCCGTCGAGCACCGCGTTGGTGAGCTTCTGGTGCACGTCGGCGAGGTAGGCGAGCATGTTCTTCTGCCGCACGACCTGCGCGGCCTTGCGCTTGAGATGCGCGTTGAGCATCGCCTGCCGCAGGAAGATCGCACCGAGTCTGGCGAACAGTTCGGCGAGCGCGACGTCCTCGTCGGAGTACACGTGGTCCTGCTCGACGTTGTCCACGAAGATCAGGCCGATGACCTTGCCGTCGAACACCAGCGGCACGCCGAGCATCGCGCGCACGTGCCAGTACTCCATGGTGCGCCGGTGCGGGCGCGGGTCCCTGGCCACGTCGTTGATGAGCACCGGCGCGGCGGATTCGATCACCTCGCGGCTGAACCGGTCGCCGGGGATGCCCGCCTCCTGCGCCTGCACCGCCGCGGAGATGTCGCCGTCCTGCTCGCAGTACCCGGCCGCGCCGCGGAACCGGTTGTCCTCGCCGCGCAGGTACACCGAGCAGCGGGTTACCCCGAGCAGGTGGCACAGCTGCTTGCCGAGCAGGCCCAGCAGGTTCTCCAGCGGCGTGGTGGTCAGCGCCTCGGTGGTGATTTCGGCGAACGCCGCGATGACCTCGCGCTCCCGGTGCGCGCGCCACTGCCCCTCGCGCGATGTGGGCACACTCATCGTCGAGTCGCGCATCGAAACCGCCTTCACCGGTGAACGCAGGCCGGTCCCACTGTGCCTGACCGCCCCTGCTCACGTCCATGCCCCCGATCGGGCAAAGCCGCACCTCAGCCCGCGATCTCCTCGCCCCTCCAGTGTGTTCCGAACGAGCGGGCGTGGTAGGTCAGTGGTGGCGCGACCGTGCGCTGCGCCGCCTCGACCGCGCCCATCACGACCATGTGGTCGCCGCCGTCGACCACGCTGGAGACCTGACAGGCGAGCCATCCCGCCACCCCGGGAAGCCGGGGCAGCCCGTTCGCCGGTGCCCAGTCGACGCCGTCGAACTTGTCGTTTCCCTTGCCCGCGAACCGTTTCGCCAGTCCGGCCTGGCCGCAGGCGAGCACGTTGAGCCCGAACCGGCCGGTTTCCCGCACGAGCGCGAGCAGGGCCGAGGCGCGGTCCAGCGCGACGAGCACCATCGGCGGCCGCATCGACAGCGAGGAGAACGCGCTCACCGTGGTGCCGTGCGGTCGCGCTCCGTCCATTGTGGTCACCACCGAGACGGGCGTGCACACCCCGGCCATGACGTCACGGAAGTTCTCCGTCAACGCCGACATGGTCCCTGCCTTCCCCGCCTGTGGTCCCCGGCCCGGGCCGGGGACCACAGGCTCCTCGTCACACCGCGGCCGGGGTACGGGCGGTCATCTTGTGCAGTTCCGGCACGACCTTCTCGCCGAAGAGCTTCTGGCTGGCCTCGGCCCGCTCCAGCGGCAGGCCGCCGAAACAGAACGCGACGTTGGCCATGAAGTCCCCGCCGATCTCCCTGCGCTCGGCGTACTTCTCGACGATCTGCTCGGGCGTGCCGTAGACGTTGGCCTCGACGTACGCGCTGGCCGCGGCCTCCATACCCGCCTCGCGGATCATGTCCGCACCGGCCTGGTAGGCCTCGTATCCCCTCGTCTCCCGCCAGTGCGAACCGGCGAAGTCGTAGTGCTTGATGACCGAGAGGAAGTACCGCGAGATGTGCTCGTGCGCGATCGCCTTCGCCTCGTCGGGATCCTCGTGGCAGTACACGAAGTCCTGGATCAGCGCCGGTCCCGGCTCGGTGCCGTGCTCCTCCCGGTGCAGGGCACGCCAGCGGTTGAGTGCCTCGGCGTGCTGCGGGAAGTCGTACTGCATGAACGTCATCATCTGGGCGCCGAGGTGGGCGACCGCCGGGATGGAGTCCGGCGACATCGCGACGCCGAACAGCCGCCCGTCCCAGGACCGCCCGTTCGGGCCGGGCCGCACGTTGACCCGCGGCTGCTTGTAGTACGGGCCGTCGTTCTCGACGTATCCGTTGCGCAGCCCGCGGATGATCATCTCCGCGGCCTCGTCGAATCGTCCGCGCGATTCGTTCATGTCGGTGCGGAAGCCTTCGTACTCCATCTTCGCCAGGCCGCGGCCCATGCCGAACAGCACCCGGCCACCGGACATGTGGTCGAGCATCTGGACCTTCTCCACGACCCGCAGCGGATCGTTCCACGGCAGGATGACCGCACCGGTGCCCAGTTTGATCCGCGAGGTCTGACCCGCGATCCAGGCCATGATCTGCAGGTTGTCCGGGCACATCGAGTAGTCGTCGAAATGGTGCTCAGCCGACCACACCGAATCGAACCCGTACTGCTCGGCCGCCACCCCCATTTTCAGCTCGCGGGTGAACACCTCTTCGTCGCTGACGTTGTCGAACCAGTTCTGGAAGACGAGCAGCATGCCGACGTCCATGGATGAACTCCTTCTCTGTCGTTACTCAAGGGGGCTAGGAAAATGGGCCTGGTGTGCGTCGCACACCGCGAACACGAAGTGGTAAACAAGCGGCTCCTCGTCACGACGACGGCATCACCTGCCGCCCCCGAACGTGGCGAGCAGCCCGCCGTCCACCGGCACCGTCGCGCCCGTCATGTACGTCGAGCGGGCCACCGCGACGATGACCTCCGCGATCTCGCGCGGAGTTCCGGTACGCCCGGCCGGGATCGTGTCGAGAACCCGCTGCCGCGCGCGCTCGCTCAGCCCCGCGGTCATGTCGGTGTCCACAAAGCCCGGCACCACGAGGTTCACCCGGATGCCGCGTGGCGCGAGTTCCACCGCGAGCACCTGGGTAAGCCCGCTCAGTCCCGCCTTCGCCGAGCCGTAGGCGACGTCGCCGGGAAAACCACGCAGGCCCACGACCGCGCCGACGTTCACGACCGCGCCGCCGGAGGGCAGCACCGGTACCGCCGCGCGGCACACCTCGTAGGCTCCGGTGAGGTTGGTGGACAGCACCTCGTCCCACGCACCCCGCTCCAGCCCGTCGATCCGGCCGCCCCGGTGCACGCCGGCGACGTTGACCACGACGTCGAGCGAGCCGAAATGGTCCACCACGGCGTCGATCCCGCGGCCGATGGACTCGGGGTCGGTCACGTCCGCCTTGACCTCCAGCACCCGCTCGCCGAACTCCGAGGCGGGCGAGCGGGACAACGCGGCGACGTTCTCCCCCGCCTCGGCGACGTAGGAGACCACCGCCCGGCCGATGCCGCGCGATCCGCCGGTGACCAGCCAGGTGCTCATCGTGCGAGGAAGGCGGTCAGTTCGGCGAGGTAGGTTTCGCGGTCCTCCAGAAACGGCGCGTGCCCGCAGCCGGGGAACGGCACGAGTGTGGCGTCCACGCACAGCTCCGCCGCGGCCTGCGCGCCGCTGAACGGCACGAACCCGTCCTGGTCGCCGTGCAGGAACAGCACCGGCAGCGCGAGCGAGCCGAGCGCCTTGCGCTGGTCGATACCGGCGAGGTCACGCAGCGACGCGTCGCCACCGGGCCCCATTTCGCAGAACATGCCCCACATCCACGCGACGACCTCCGGGCTGACGGGCTTGGCGCACACCGCGTCCGCCACGCCCTTCAGCGTGGTGGCCCGGTCGGCGGCCAGCCCGGCGAGCACGCCTTCCACGTCCTCGGTGGTGCCGCCGTGCGGCCAGTCCGATGTGGACGTGTAGCGCGGGGTGGCGCCGCCGGTGAGCACGAGACCACCGGCACCGGCGCCGAGCTTCGCGACGGCGTCGACCGCGACGGCCCCGCCGAGCGACCACCCGTTGATCACCGGGGAGCGCAGGCCGAGCCGCGTGCACAGGGCGACCACGTCGGAGCCGAGCGCGTCGATGGAGGCGTCGTCGAAGTCGTTGTCCGACCGCCCGCACGTCCGCAGGTCGATGAGCACGACCTCGTTTCCGTTGGCACGCAGCGCCGGCGCGACCGTGTCCCAGCAGCGCGCGTTGGCGCACCAGCCGTGCACGAGCACGATGGGCCTGCCCTGACCGCTGTAGTGCTCGAAGTAGACGCGCCTGCTTCCCTCGGTTTCCAGATATGCCATCGTGGACTGCCTTCCTGTGCGTGGGACTTCTCAGCTGATCGCGGCGGCCTCCGCGCGCAGTGCCCGGGGCACGACGGGCGGGCGGTCGCGGAATCTGGGCATGACGTGCTCGGCGAACAACTCCATGGACCTGAGCACCTTCTCGTGTGCCAGCCCGCCGAAGCGCATCCAGCAGATGAGGTGCTGCAAACCGGTTTCCTGGTACAGGTTTTCGATCTCGGCGATCAGCCCCGCGGGGTCACCGGCATAGACGACCCCGCTTTCCCGCAGGCCTTCCAGCGTCAGCCCGCCCGCTTCCTCGGACGCGGCGACGAGTTCGGCGTAGCGCTCGTACGTGCGTGGCACCCGCGGCCCGTGCGGCACGAGGTCGAGCACGTTGCGGTAGTACCAGGACAGCGGGCCGGCGACGTCGGCCAGCGCCTGGCCTTCGGTCTCGGCGAGGTGGATCTGCCAGTTCATCGGGAAATCCAGCGACAGCGGATCGCGGCCGCCCGTGATGAGGTCGCGTTTGAACCCGACCACCAGCCGGTTGAGCTCCGGCAGCGTCATCAGGGTCGGCGTGATGAGCAGATTGTCGCGTTGCGCGAGTTCGAAGGTCTGCGGGCTGATGGAGGCGACGTAGATCGGCGGGGTCGGCTTCTGTACCGGGGCGGGCCTGCAGTCCACCGCGTCGATATGGAAATGCTCGCCGTGGTAGGAAAACCGCTCCCCCACCGGTTTGCTCCACAGCCCGCGGATGATCTCCAGCGCCTCGGTGAACACCGCGCGGCTGACGTCCTGCCGGTCCCCGACGCCCATGTTGCGGAACTCGCCCGGCTGGTATCCGCGGCCCGCGCCGAAGTCGAGCCTGCCGCCGGAGAGCACGTCGACCATCGCGTAGTCCTCGGCGACGCGCACCGGCCAGTCGAAGGTGAGGTTGCTGACCGCGATGCCGATCCGCATCCGGCTGGTGCGTTCGGCGACGGCCGCCGCGGCGACCTGGGGCGAGGGCATCGAACCGTAGTCGCTGCCGTGGTGCTCGGCCAGCCACACCTCGTCGAACCCGAGCCGTTCGGCGTAGCCGATCTGCGCCAGCATCTCGCGGTAGGCGCGGCGGAAGTCGTGGTCGGGGCATTCGAGCACATAGAACAGGCCGAATCTCATGCGGGCCTCCGCTCGTACGCGCGCTCCCGCAAGGCCCTCTTGTCGATCTTGCCGACGCTGGTCCTCGGCAACTGGTCGACGACCACCACGTCGTCGGGCAGCCACCACCGCGGCACGTCGAGCCCGGCGAGCAGTTCGGCGGTGTCGACGGGTTTGTCGAGAACCACCAGCGCCAGCGGGCGTTCCTGCCAGCGTTCGTGCGGGACCGCGATCACGGCCGCCTCGGCGACGGCCGGGTTGGCCATCAGCGCGTGCTCCAGCGCGACGGAACTGATCCACTCGCCGCCGCTTTTGATCAGGTCCTTGGCGCGGTCGACGATCTCGAGGTATCCGTCGGGATCGATGGTGGCGATGTCGCCGGTGTGCAGCCAGCCGTCGTGGAAACATCCGGGATGCTCGTCGCGGTAGTAGCGGGTGGCCACCCACGGCCCCTTGATGAGCAGTTCGCCGCGGGCTACGCCGTCGTGCGGCACGTCGCGGCCCTCGTCGTCGGCCAGCCGCCAGCGCAGGCCGGGCAGCAGCCTGCCCTGTTTGCGGATGTAGCGGCGGCGCGCGGCGGGATCGCCCTCGGCCGAGGGCAGCGGACGGGAGAACGTGCCCATCGGGGAGATTTCGGTCATGCCCCAGCCCTGGAACGCGGGCACGCCGAGGCGTTCCTCGATGTCGCGCACCAGGTCCTCGCCGGGCGGCGAACCGCCGAGTACCAGTGCCCGCAGGCTGCTCAGGTCGGCCTTCGCGGCCTCGCGCACCAGGTCGACGGCGACGGTGGGCACCATGCCGGTGTAGGTGACGCGCTCGGCCTCGATGATGCGCGCGATCCCGGCGGGCACCGGATGCGGACCGGGCAGCACCTGGTTGGCGCCGGTCATGGCCGCCGCGAACGGGATGCCCCACGCGTTGGCGTGGAACATGGGCACGACGTGCAGCACGGTGTCGCGTTCGCTGATCGCGTGCCCGTCGGCGAGGCAGGCCGCGAACGTGTGCAGGTACAGCGACCGGTGCGAGTAGGCCACGCCCTTGGGCGGCCCGGTGGTGCCGGAGGTGTAGCACAGCGCGGCCAGGTCGTCCTCGTGCCGCGACGGGCGTTCGGTCAACGGCTCGGCGGAGGCGATCAGCGCCTCGTATCCGGCCTCGTCGATCACCGGCCGGTGCCGTCGAACGGGTTCGACCGAGGGCAGCAGCGAGGTGTCGGCGAAGATCAGGCGGTCGTCGGCGTGGTCGAGAATGTAGCCGATCTCGCCCGGTTCGAGCCGCAGGTTGACCGTGTGCAGTACCGCCCCGGCCAGTGGCACCGCGAAGTACAGCTCGAGGTGCCGGTAGTGGTTCCACGCCAGCGTCGCGACGCGATCGCCGGGCCGCACGCCCAGTTCACGCAAAGCGCCCGCGAGCCGCAGCACCCGGTCGTGGTAGTCGCGGTAGGTGTACCGGTGCACGAGCGCCCCGTCGGTGTACTGCGCGATTTCCTTGCCGGGGAACAGTTCCCTTGCCCGGTCGAGGAAATCGGTGAGCAGCAGCGGGGAGTTCACCGCGCCACCTCGACCGCCAGTCGCTCTCGTACGGCGGGGATGACCTTGTTCGCGAGCAGTTCCAGCCGCGCGGAACCGCTGTCCACGGTTTCTCCGGGCAGCTGCGCCCAGAAGTGCACGTCCTTGACCTGCGGCCGGTCCTTCAGCAGCGCGGTCAGCTCGTCGATCGCGGTCGCCGGTTCCCACAGCTGGAACGCGCCCGCCGCCAGGATCTGGCCCGCGTCGGTGAACTGCGGCACGTCCTCGGGCGGGCCGAACGCGCCCCAGGCGATGTAGTTGTTGAGCTGGTACAGCGCGTGCTCGCCGATGCGGGCCCATTCGCGTTCCGGGTCCTCGGCGATCACGGCCCACTGGCCGGCGTAGATCTCACCGTCCGAAGCGGACTTGCCCACCCGTCCCAAAGCGTCCAGATAGGACTGCTGGTGCGCGTTCTGGGTGCTGAGGAAGCCGTCGGCGATACGGGCGGCGCGCTCGATCGCCGGATCGGCCATCGCGCCGACGAGCAGCTTCGGGGTGCTCTCCGGCAGCGGCGTGATGCGGGTGGAGGGCAGGCTGAACCGCTTGCCCTGGAACGGTTCCGCCGAGCCGGACCACGCGCTGCGGATCAACGCGACGCTTTCCTCCAGCAGGCTGGGCCGGTGCTTCAGGTTCCGCCCGAACGCGGCGAATTCGGGCGCCCAGTAGCCCTGGCCGAGACCGAGATCGAAGCGGCCGCCCGTGAGCAGCGAGACCGTCGCGGCGTCCTCGGCGAGCCGCACCGGGTTGTGCAGCGGGGCGACGATGAGGTTGGTCCCGATGCGCATCGTGCTGGTCCGCTCCCCGATCGCCGCGGCGAGGGTGAACGGGGACGGGGTATAGCCGTCGTCGCAGAAGTGATGCTCGGTCAGCCAGACCGAGCCGAAGCCGATGCTCTCCGCCCACTCGATCTGGTCCAGCGCCTCCCGGTAAAGCCTGCTGAACGGGCGGTGCCACTGGGCCGGATTGCGGAAGTCGTACCACAGGCCGAAGGTGCGTTCCTGTTCGCTCACGCCGTCTCCTTTGTCGACGCTCGGGCTGCCGGTTCAGAGCGTGCCCAGGCCGGTGGTGGTCTGGCCAGAGCGCGAATCGCGTCCGGTTGTGGAGAACTACAAACCGGCGAGCGCGGCCGCGTCGGCCAGCAGCGCAGGCACGTCGTGTTCGAGCCCGGCCGCGTATTCGGTGTCCAGTTGCCCGTCGAGGTACTGCGACCATGCCGCCTCGACGATCGCGGCCAGCTTGAACAGGGCCAGGCACTGGTAGTAGCGGATGTCGCGGACCCGGCGCCCGGTCGCGTCCTCGTAGCGGGCGAGCAGGTGCTCGCGGGGCGGCGCGCCCGGGGCGCGGGAAAAGCCCTGGATCCACGCCATGCCCTGATGTTGCCCCCAGAGGGCGAGGAGCAGGCCCAGGTCCAGCAGCGGGTCACCGATGGTCGCCATCTCCCAGTCGATCACCGCGAGCAGCTTCGGCTCCCGCGCCGAGAACAGGCAGTTGTCGACGTGGAAATCTCCATGCAGCAGCGCGGGCGGGCCGCCTTCCCGGCGTTCGCGCTCCAGCCACTCGGCGAGCCGCTCCAGCGTCGGCAGCGGCCTGCGGGCGATGGAGCGCCACTGCTTGTACCAGCGTTCCGGCTGCCGTTCCAGAAAGCCTTCCGGGCGGCCGAAACCGGTCAGCCCGGCAGCGCGCCAGTCGAGCGTGTGGACGGCCGCGAGCGCGTCGACCACCTGGTCGGCCACCCGCGTCACGGCGTCCTCGCCGTAGGTGGCCGGTAGCTCGCTGGTGAGCGACACGGCGTCCGGGATGTGTTCCATGACGAGTGCGGGTGGGTCCTCGGACAGCGCGACCGGATGTGGCACCGGCACCTCGGTGGGGTCGAGCGCGGTCAGCAGCCGGTGCTCGCGGCTGACGCTGTGCGCCGACGCGGACAGCGAGTGGGCGGGCGGGCGGCGCAGCACGTACGTCACCTCGCCGGTCGAGACCAGGCAGGTCTCGTTGGAGTTTCCGCCGGTCAGGCGCCGCGTGGTCCACGGCCCGGGGTTGCCGGTGCGTTCGGCGAGCCAGCCGGTCAGCGACGCGGTCACCGGGCGGCCTCCGCGGCGGCGCGGCGGGTCGGGATGTGCTCGGTGGGCACGTCGACCGGTTCGTACTGTGCGAGCAGGCGGCGGGCCACGGTCACCCGGTGCACCTCGTCCGGCCCGTCGTAGATGCGCGCCGCGCGCGCCCACCGGTACATCTGCTCCAGCGGCATGTCGGTGGAGAAGCCGAGCGAGCCGTGTACCTGGATGGCTTTGTCGATCACGTCGTGCAGCACGGTCGCGCCGTGGTATTTGATCATCGCGATCTCGGTGCGCGCGTTCTCGGCGCCGACCTGGTCGATCTTCCATGCGGTGTGCAGCGTCAGCAGCCGCGCCGACTCGATCGCGGCCGCGCAGTCGGCGACCCAGTTCTGCACGGTCTGCTTCTGCGCGAGCGGCCCGCCGTGCACGCTGACACTGACCGCGCGCTCGCACAACATGTCGAACGCGCGGCGGCATACGCCGATCCAGCGCATGCAGTGGTGGATCCGCCCTGGCCCGAGCCGTTTCTGCGCGAGCACGAACGCCTCCCCACGGCCGCCGAGCAGGTTCTCGGCGGGCACACGTACGTCCTCGTAGCCGACCTCGCAGTGCGACCACACCGGGTTGCGGTGGTCGGGATCGTTCATCAGGCCCAGCTCGCGCGTCGAGATGCCGGGGGTCCCGGCAGGCACGATGAGCATCGACATCCGCTCCCGTGGCGACGCGTCCGGTTCGGTGACGGCCATGACGATGTGGAAGTCGGCGCGGGATGCGTTGCCCACGAACCATTTCCGCCCGTTGAGCACCCACTCGTCGCCGTCGAGTTCGGCGCGGGTGGTGAACTGACGCGGGTCGGAGCCAGTGCCTTGTTCGGTCATCGAGAACGCGCTGAGCAGTCTCCCGTCGAGCAGTGGCTTCATCCAGCGTTCGCGCTGGTCCTCGGTGCCCGCGATCGCGATCAGCTCGGCGTTGCCGGAGTCCGGCGCCTGGCAGCCGAAGACGTACGGGGCCAGTTCGCTGCGGCCGAGGATCTCGTGCAGCAGGCCCAGGCGCAGTTGCCCGTAGCCCTGCCCGCCCAGCTCCGGCCCGAGGTGCGCGGCCCACAGCCCGTGCGCCTTGACCTCGTCCTGCAGCGGCGCCGCCTGCTTCCGGAACGAGGCGTGATCGAGGTCGAGCACCTCGAGCGGGTAAATCCGCTCCCGCACGAAGTCCCGCGCCCAGTCCAGTTTGGCCGCATAGTCGGGTTCGATCGAGAAATCCCAGGTCATGGCGCCGACGCTAGGGCGCGTGCGTGCGCGCGACCACCGCGTCCTGGCCGCCGCGTTGTGGGGTTCCACAGCGAATCCGGCACGCTGCCGTCCCCGTCGGCCGCAACGTAGCGAGTGCCGTCGCGGGTTCTGCGATCAGATGTGAAACCGCTGCCCAGACTGCATTGCCTGACGCGACATCGAGGCGTTGACGATCGCGTCGTCGAACCGGTCGAGCACGAAGGCTTGGGTGGCCGCGAGATGGACGCGGTAGAGCCGTTCCGCCCTCGCCGCACGGCCCGCGGCGATCTCGGTGACGATCCGCCGGTGCGTGCGCACCGCCTCCCGCGCCTCGGCTTCGGAGGGATACTCGCCGCGCCGGGTGCGTGTCTCCGCCCAGGCCTGCTCCTGCGCCGACCACAGCGTCACCAGACTGCTCACCACGTACCGGATCGTGGTCGTCGGCGTGAACGACACGACGAGATCGTGGAATTCCCGCGCGGTCCGGGTGAAGGCCACGCCGTCCCCGGCGACTTCGGCGCACGCCTCGACGTTGGCGGTCAGCGCCGGGACGACGACCTCCGCACGGTCCTCCCGCCGGGCGCAGTCCGCGGCGCACATCGGCTCCAGCTTCCGCAGGCTTTCCGCCAGATCGGCGAGCGTGACGCGGGCGCCTTCGAGTGCGAGACCGAGGTGGTAGGCCGCGGACGCCTCGGTGGGCCGGTGCACCTCCGCGCCTCCGACGTTGCCGCGCCGGACCGTGACCAGGCCCTCGGTTTCCAGGATCCGCAACGCTTCGCGGACCGAGGGGTAGCTGACGCCGAACTCCTTGACGAGCTGGTCCTGCGTGGGCAGCCGGTAGTCGTCGGCGGCGGCGAGGATCCGCGCACGCAGTTCCTCCGCGACGGTCTCGGCGATGCGGCGCTGCGTGACGCGCGCGTGCGGGGCGGTCGTCATCGCGCTGTCCACCCGCCGTCGACCACGATGGTCTGGCCCGTGACGTAGGAACCCGCATCGCCCGCGAGCCACAACACGGCGCCGACGACGTCCTCGGCGCTGCCCTGTACCGGCAGTGGTGTGTTGCGCCTGAGGTACTCACGCGAGCGCTCGTTGTCATACAGCGGGGCGGTGATCTCGCTGCGGAAGAACCCGGGCGCCACCGTGTTGACCCGGATCGAATGCCGCGCCCACTGCACCGCGAGTTCGGCGGTCAGCCCCGACAGCGCGGCCTTGCTCGCCGCGTAGGACGCCTGCGGGATGCCGGGTATGCCGACGCGGCCGCTGATCGAGGAGATGTTGACGATCGAGCCGCGGCCGGCCTTGAGCATGTGCGGGAAAACGCCTTGGGCGAGCCGGAACGGCGCCAGCAGGTTGAGCTCCATCGTCCGGCGCATCGCCTCCAGCGGTTCGGCTTCGGCGCGCTCCTCGGTGAACATGGAACCGGCCGCGTTGACCAGGATCTCCGAATGTCCCAGCTCCCCTGCCACCGATTCCACCGCGGCACCGAGCCCGTCGAGATCCACGAGATCGCACGCGACGGGGAACCCGTCGATCTCCTCGGCCAGCCGCGCCAGGCGGTCCTTTCTGCGGGCCACCACCGCGACGCGCGCGCCGGCCGCGGCCAGCGCCCGGGCCACCGAGGCGCCGAGACCCGACGACGCACCGGTCACGATCGCCACCCTGCCGTCGAGACCGAACCTGTCCAGCACGCGGCGAGCCTATACGAACAATGTTTACAAGGATAGAGCCACGGTGGTACCAAAGACGACGTGAGCAGCACCATTGCCGGAGTGCTCGACAAGGCGCTGGCAGCGCGTCCGCACGAACCGGCGATCGAGGCGGCCTCCGGCGTCTGGACCTACGCCGGACTCGACGAGCGGGCGCGCGCGGCGGCCGGTGCGTTGTGGTCGCTGGGCGTGCGGCCCGGCGATCGCGTCGCGGCGTGCCTGCCCAACGACCTACCCATCGTCGCGGCTTTTCATGGCGCACAGCGGATCGGCGCGATCTGGGCCGGGATCGGCGAGGCGCTCGCACCGGCCGAACAGCAGGCGCTGCACGATCTGTGCGCACCGAAAGTGGTGCTCGCCGGGCCACGCTGCCACATCCATTCCCCCGGGCGCGTCGATCCGGATCGCTGGGCCGCGCTCGTCGCCTCCGCTCGTCCTCGCCCGCCGATCCGGCTGAACCCGGACGCACCGGCCGGAATCGCTTTCACCAGCGGCACTTCCGGACGTCCGAAGGCCGTGGTGCACAGCCAGCGCAACCTGCTCCTGCCGGGCGCGGTGCTCGTCGCCACCCGCCGCTGGGGGCCGGACCTGCGCAAGGGCGACAGTTTCCCGCTGACGATCCTCAACCTCCTGGTTCTGTCCACTTTGCTCACCGCGCAGGCCGGGGGTTGCGCCGTGGTGATGGACCGCCGGGACACACACGGCGTCGCGGACTGGATCGCCTCGCGGCGGGTCAGCGTGTGGAACGGCGCACCGGCCCAGCTCTACGACCTCGCGCGACATCCCGGGCTCGATCTCGGTTCGCTGTGCGAAGTCTGGAGCGGTGGTGGTGACACCCCGGAGACGGTGTGCCGGGATTTCGCGGCCGCGCACGGGCTGGTGCCTCGCCTCACCTACGGCCTGACCGAGGCGCCCACTGTCGTGTCGATCGATCCGCCGGGCACGCTGTCCCGTCCCGGTGCGAGCGGGCGGGTACTGCCGCAGTACGACGTCGCCGCCTACGACGATTCGGGCACTCGCCTTCGGCCGGGCGAACTCGGGGAACTGCGGCTGGCCGGGGCGGTGCCCTGGGCGTGGACGCCGATGCTCGGACACTGGGAGCGGGGCCGAGTACACCCGGCCGGACCCGGCCCGATCGCCACCGGTGACATCGGAACCGTGGACGCGGACGGCTGGCTGACGGTGCTGGACCGCAAGAAGCTGGTGATCGTCCGCGGCGGGGCGAACGTCTATCCGCTGGAGGTCGAACGGGTCATCGCGAAGCACCCGCACGTCGCGAAGGTCGCGGTGTGCCCGGTGCCCGACGACCGGCTCGGGCAGCGAGTCGCCGCCGTCGTCGAGACCGCCGGTCCCCCGCTCGACGAACCCGCCCTGAGCGAGCTGTGCCGCCGGGAGCTGGCGGCGTACAAGGTGCCGGAGATCTGGTCCCAGGTCGATGCCCTGCCGGTCAACGCGATGGGCAAGGTGGACCGCACCCGGCTGGCCGACCTGGTGGGCCTGCCCCGCGTCACCACACGACGGGCACGTTCTCCACGCCGCCGGTGAGCCGGTTCGACCGGACCTCGATGTCGTCGATGCCGGCGGCGAGCCGCAGGCGGGGGAAGCGCCGGAACAGCGCGGGGAACACGGTACGCAACTCGGTGCGCGCCAGGCTCGCCCCGACGCAGAAGTGACCGCCGTGCCCGAACGCGAGGTGGATGTTCGGCTTGCGTTCCAGGTCGAACGCGTCCGGATCGGGGAACACCGAACCGTCGCGGTTGGCCGCGCCCGCGGAGATGACCACCGCCTCGCCGCGCTCGATACGCACGTCGCCGACCTCGATGTCCTCGCTGGCGTAACGCAAAAGCCCCAGCCCACCCGGCGCCGACATCCGCAGGATCTCTTCGACGGTCTGCTGCGCGAGCCCGCCGGGATCGGCCGCGAACCGGTCGCGCCGGCTCGGGTCGCTGAGCAGGAACAGCACGCCGAGGTCGATCCGGTTCGACGTGGTCTCGTGCCCCGCGAACAGCAGCCCGGCCGCGAGCCGGGTCAGCTCGTCGTCGCTGAACGTCGGGTCGTCTTCTTGCGCCGCGACGAGATCCGACACGACGTCCTGTCCCGGCTCGGCACGCTTGGCCGCCGCGAGCCCGCCCATGTACGCCTTGAAATCGTCCATCGCGCGCTGCGCGTCGTCCCCGCCGTCGAGCACGCCGATCCGGTCCGACAGGTCGCGGAAGTGCGCGCGGTCGGCGTAGGGCACGCCGAGCAGTTCGCAGATCACCAGTACCGGCAACGGAAACGCGAGCAGCTCGTGCAGGTTCACCGGGTCGCCGGGGTTCCGGTCGTGTGCCGCCTGCATGTCGTCGAGGCAGCGCCGCGTCAGTTCCTCGATGCGGTCGCCGAGAAGCCGCATGCGTTTCGCCGAAAAGGCGGGAGTCAGCAGCCGCCGCAGCCGGGTGTGGTTGCGTTCCTCCTCCTCGGGAGTGCCGGACGGGCCCGCCTGGATCGCGGCGCGCGACATTTTGGGCGCGCGGCCGGGATCAGGGTGGGAGCGCACGAGCCTGCGGTCGGCGAACAACTCGCGCGCCTGCGCGAAAGCCGTCACCAGCCACGCCGGATCACCGGCCGGCGTCGTGACCCGCACCAGCGGGCCCTCGCGGCGCAGCACGTCGTAGACCGGCGCCACGTCGAGCACGTTCGGCCGTGGGAAGGGCATCTTCGGCGCGGACGTCAGGGTGCTGGTCATCGGTCTCCTCACTCGTTTCGATCAGTGATGCGCGCCCGGATCCCCGCGGCCCACGCGCGGGCGCTGTCCAGCCCCCGGCCGACTTCCTCGAGTACCAGGCGACTCCAGGGATCGGCCTGCGCCGAGGCCAGCGCCGCGAGCCGGTCCCGTTCACGTTCGAGTGCCCTGTCGCGGGCGGCGAGCACGGCGAGCTGCTCGTCCGGGCGCAGCCAGCCGAAGTTCGCCACGCGTGCGTAGAACTCCCGGTCGTCGCCCGCGAGCTCCTCGGGCAGGTCGGCGAGCATGTCGTGCAGGAACTCCCGGCCCACCTCGGTGATCGTGTAGACGTGCCGTGGTGGTTTGGCCTGCTGCTCCTCCGCGCTGCGCGACACCGCGCCCGCCTCGACGAAGCGGCGCAGCGTGGGATACAGCGAATTCTTCGACAGGGAACGACCGGTCGAGGCCTCGATGTCCTTGCGCAGCTCGTAGCCGTGCATGGGCCCGCGCGCGAGCTTCGCCAGCAGCAGGACCTCGATCCACACCTAGGTCACGTTAACCTAGGGATGGTGAACAAGCAACATGTTCGGTTCGCTTTCCGGTGACCTTTCGCCGTTCATCCCCGGCGCAGCCGCAGCGTCACGATCTCGAACGGCCGGAACGCGATGTCGATCGGCTCACCCGCCGCCCAGGCCGACGACTGGACGGCGGGATCGGCGGATTCGCGTTCCAGCAGGTCGGTCGTCCAGGCGCGGGCCACCGGCTCGGACACCGCGATCCGCGCCCGCGCCCTGCCGCCGCGCGCCTCGTACAGCCGCACGATCAGATCACCGGAGCGGTCCTCCGCCAGCTTGACCGCTTCCACCACGACCTCCGGCGCGGACACCGTGACCAGCGGCGCCACCTGACCACCGCCGGTCACGGTGCGCACCGGAAGGTTGAGCCGGTATCCGGTGTCCAGCGCCTCCAGCACGGTGGGCGCCGGGCGCAGGGCGGTGCGCAGCACGTGCTCGCCCTGGTCGGCGTGCGGGTCCGGGAACCGGGGCGCCCGCAGCAGCGACTGGCGCACGAGCGTGAACGTGCTGCCGCAGGAGCCCCAGCGGCGCGTGATGTCGTGCCCGTAGGTCGAGTCGTTGGCGACCGCCGCGCCGAAGCCGGGTTCGCCGACGTGCACCCAGCGGTGCGCCGCGGTCTCGAACCGCGCCATGTCCCAGGACGTGTTCGCGTGCGTGGGCCGCTGCACGTGCCCGAACTGGATTTCCGAGGACGCCCGGTCGGCGTGCACCGCGATCGGGAACGCGAGCTTGACCAGCTTTTCCTGTTCGCGCCAGTCGATCCTGGTCTCGATCTCCAGTTCCGGCGCACCCTGCGCGAGCCGGAAGGTCTGGGTGAACACCGACTCCTGGAACGAGCGCCGCACCACGAGCGCGTCCCCGGTCTCGACGGCATCGGCCTCGCGCAGTTCGGTGATGTTGTGCCGGTAATGCTCGTTGATGTCCCAGGCGTCCCATTGGTTCGGGGTGTCGCGGCACACCTGCACCAGCGCCGCCGCCTCACCCTCCGCGATCAGCTCACGTCCACTCGCGGTATCCACAAAGGACATCAGAAGCCCCGCACCGTCGAAGGAGGCGCGCACGATCCCGTTGTCGAGCACCCACCCGGATTCCGAAGCGACCGGGGCCACCGATCGCGCCGGGGAACCCGCGGCCGCACCGAGAGCCGGGACCTCGCCTGCCGCGACCGGGGCCGCGTTGAACACGACCGGCGTCGTGCCGGGGCCGGCGAGCGCACGCTGCGCCTGCTCGATCAGCGGGGTCAGCGACGCGGCGACGGCGGCGTAGTTGCGTTCCGCTTCCTGGTGCACCCACGCGATCGAGGAACCCGGCAGGATGTCGTGGAACTGTTGCAGCAGAACGGTTTGCCACGCCTCGTCGAGCGCATCGTAGGGGTAGTCCGCGAGCCCGCGCCAGGCCGCGGTCGCGCTCCACAACTCGGTCTCGCGCAGCAGGTGCTCACTGCGCCGGTTGCCCTGCTTGGTCTTCGCCTGCGAGGTGTAGGTGCCGCGGTGCAGTTCGAGGTACATCTCGCCCGACCAGGTGCTCGGCGCGGGATGCGTCGCCCGGGCGAGGTCGAAGAACCGCTTCGGCGTGCCGACCTCGACCGTCGGCGAGCCCTCCAGCGACCGGGTGCGCGCGGCGGCCTCCATCATCTCGCGGGTCGGGCCCCCTCCCCCGTCGCCGAACCCGAACGGCGCCAGCGAGACGTTCGAGACGCCCTTCTCCGCGTACTGCCGTTGGGCGCGCGCCAGATCCGCGCCGGAGAGATCGGAGTTGTAGGTGTCGGTCGGCGGGAAGTGCGTGAACACCCGGCTGCCGTCGATGCCCTCCCACCAAAACGTGTGGTGCGGCATCCGGTTTGTCTCGTTCCACGAGATCTTCTGTGTCAGGAACGTGTGCGAACCGGCCGCGCGGGCGATCTGCGGCAGCGCCGCGGTGTAGCCGAACGAGTCGGGCAGCCACACGTCATCGGGCTCGTAACCGAATTCGCGCAGGAAGAAACCCTTGCCGTGGACGAACTGTCTCGCCAGCGCCTCGCCACCGGGCAGGTTCGTGTCCGACTCGACCCACATGCCGCCCACCGGCACGAACCGGCCCTCGGCCCTCGAAGACGGTCGCGTGACCGGTGTGCGCGCCGAGCGGGACGGGGCTTCGGTAGTGGTACGCGGCAAGCGGGGCGTGCTGCTCGCGGCGGGCGGTTTCGAGCGCAACGCGGAGATGCGCCGCAAGTACTCGGCCGCGACGCAACCGAATGAGGCCGAGTGGACCGTCGGCAACCCGGGAAACACCGGGGAGGTACTCGCGGCGGTGATCGCCTTGGGCGCGAAGACCGACTACATGGACGAGGCCGTGTGGAACCCCGGCCCGCGTGCGGATCTCGGCGCGTCCGCGTTGTCGGTCGCCCGGCAGTATCCGCGCACGATTTTCGTGAACAGGCAGGGGAAGCGTTTCTGCAACGAGTCGAACTCCTATGTGGAGGTCGGCCGCGCGATGTACGCCAATGACGCCGTGCCCGCGTGGCTGATCTTCGACGACGAATACCGTCGCCGCTATCCGTGGGGCCAGGGGCTGCCCCGGCTCCGCGACCTCGCGTCCGTCCTGCCGGGGCGGATGCCCGCACACCTGCTGAAGGACGGGAAGATCAAGACCGTCGGCACGATCGAGGACTTGGCGCCGCTCATCGGGGCAGACCCGGCCACGCTCGCGGAAACCGTCCGCCGCTTCAACGAGCATGCGGCACGCGGTGAGGATCCCGAGTTCGGCCGTGGCGTGTCGCGGTACAACCACGTGCTCGGCGACCCCGGGAACAAACCGAATCCCGCACTCGGCCCGATCGACACCGCCCCGTTCTACGCGACGGAGATCGTGCCGGGCGATGTCGGAACCTCGGGCGGCGTCATCACGAACGAACACGCACAAGTGCTGGACGAGTCGGGTGCGCCGATCCCGGGCCTGTACGCGACGGGCAACATGACGGCGACGGTCATGGGCCGGACGTACCCCGGCGCCGGCGCGAGCATCGCGAACACGATGGCGTTCGGCTACATCGCGGCCCGGCACGCGGCCGGGTAGCCGGGCTGAGCCGCGCGGCCGGAAGGTACCCGGCGTCGATGGCGAAGCGAAGCAAAGCCCAGACCCTCCCCCAGCCGACGATGGAACCGGCTTACTTGTCTTGCGGTTTGGTCCAGAAGGTCTTGAGCTGGGCCGCCGCCGCGGCGACGCCCAGGCCCGCGGCCAGCGCGGCCGCCTTCGGTCCCTTGAAGCGGTCCGCGCCCACCACTCGGTCGACGCTGAACCGGCCTGGGCCCAGCGCGGCCAGTGCGACGCTGGCGGTGGCGAGGTTGAGCACGTACTCGTACCCCTCGGCGGTGATGAAGAACCCGTTCGGCTGGTGCACGGTCTTCGCGGCCACGGCCATGGTGCCCACGACCGCGGACGCCGCCAGCGGGGTCGCCGCACCAGCCACCAGCGCCGCACCGGCACCGACCTCGACGACCGCGCTCGCCTGGGCCTGTAACCGTGGCTGCTTGAACCCGATCGAACCGAACCAGCCCGCGGTTCCTTCGAGCGACCGGCCGTGCTTCACACCGTGCGCGATCATCGTGCCACCGACGACCGTGCGCAACAACAGCCGCGCCAGATCCTTTCCCGCCACCAAAGCTCTCCCTTCACGCGAGCGCGACACGCGCCGTTCCTGGCGCGAGCCGCGTGCCGTCCTCGGCTTCGGTCCACACGTCGAGGTCGACCACGGTCCGTCCGTCCTCCCGCGACACCCCTGTCACCAGGCCACGTGCCGTGACGACCATGTCCCTGGTGTTGAGCGCACGGAACTCGCATCCTACCCGCAAGATCGTCCCCTCGGGGCCGATCCAGTCACGCAAAACAGTGTGCAGGTAGGAAAGCTGCAGGTTTCCCATGCCGAAAGCACCGGGCTGGCCCGCCGCCCGCCCGGCCTCGTCGTCCATGTGGATCGGGATGAACTCATCGTTGACGGCCGCGTACCGGTTCCAGTTCGCGAAGCCGGTCTTGCGGGTGAACGGGGGAATCTCGTCACCAACTCGAGGTGTCATGGTCAGTACCTGATGAGGGTCATCGTGGACAGCTTCACCCGTTCGTCCCGTTGATTCGTCCAGGTGTCCTCGAACACCGTCATCAGCATCGTGCCCAGCCTTCCTGTTCGTTCCGAGTACGCACCGAGCCTGCGCACCGACGTGATCACGTCACCGGGCCGCATCCGCACCCCGTACTCCACCTCCACCCCGCCGTTGAGCATGTTGCGCAACCCGGGCGGCCGCAGCCCCAGCCCCTTCTCGGTGCTGTCCGGGTCGTATCCGCCGTCGTCGGGAACCGCGGGCCCGTCCGCGCTCATCCACGCGAACGGGTTGAATTCCTCCGGCGCCACAATTCCTTTGTGGATAGTGCGCTCCGCCGCGGTCGCGTCCCAGAACATCGGCGGTGGCGGTTCCGGGAAATAGACCGCGATCGCCCACCGGCGGATGTCCGATTCGGACACCGGGAAACTCACCGTCCGGCTCAGCTCCGCGCCCTGGGCCGCCCGCATCTCATCCGTGATCAACGTTTGACCTTCGCCCTTGCCTTGCGCACCGTCACCGGTTCGGCGAGCCGCTGCTCGTCGCACACGTCCTGCAGCATCTGGATCGTCTCCGCCAGCCCCGGCCCGATCCGCTTGCCCGGTGTGAACGTCGCGGGCAGGCCGCGCATCCCGTTGATCACGCCGGTCGTCGGGTAGTGCGAGGCGTGCCCGGAATCGCAGGCGAAGTCCGGCATCCGGTCCAGCACGTGCGTGAGCATCGTCTTGAACGTCGCGCGCGCCACGTTCGACCCGATGCAGCGGTGCACGCCCAGCCCGAAGCTGGCATGCCGGTTTCCCTTGCGGTCCAGTTTGATCCGGTGCGGATCCTCGAACACCTCGGCGTCCCGGTTGGCCATCGCCCAGGACAGCCACAGCCGCTCGCCTTCCTTGAACCGGGTGCCCGCGATCTCGCAGTCGGCGGAGATGGTGCGGCCGTCGCCGACCGCCGGAGTGAAGAAGCGCAGGAACTCCTCCGTGGCCGGATCCAGCAGCGTGTCCCGTTCCCGCGAGAGCCGCTCCCGCTCCTCAGGATGGTCCGACAGCCATTCCAGTGCGTGCGCGGTGAGCGCGGTGGTGGTGTCGAAACCGCCGCCGATGAGCAGCCCCACCGCACCGAGCACGTCGAGATCACTGGGTTTCTCGCCGTTGATCTCGGCGTTGATGAGCCCGTTGATCAGCCCGGGCCGCGGGTTGGCCCTGATCTGCGCGATCTGCTCGGCCTGGTGCTGCCGCGACGCGATGAGCAACCCGATCACGCGGGGCATGTCGGGCGAGTCCGGTGGCGTGTACACGCTGGCGTGCGCGGATTCGCAGTGCACCGACCAGTGTTCCAGCCGCATCCCGAGCATCGCCATGGTGAGCACCGCGGGCACGATGTTGGCCAGATCGTCGACGAAGTCGATGCGCCCGCTTTCGATCTTCTCATTGAGACAGGCCCGCGCCAGCTCGTCGATCACCGGCCGCCAGCGGTCGACCGCGGCGGGCGAGAGGTACGGGTTCAGCGCCTGCCGGTAGTGCCGCTGCTCGGGCGGGTCCATTTCGAGGAACCCGCCCCGCGGCTGCCCCGTGGTGCGCGGCGGGCCGGGAATGCTGATGCCCCGGTAGCCGCGCTTCTGTCCCTCCACGTCGTTGTCGTTGGACAGGTACTCCGCGCTGCGGGCGAGGTCGAACACCTGCCGGTTGCCGCTGGCGATCCAGTATCCGTCGTGCTTGTCGGTCCACGCGATCGGGCACTTCGCGTGCAGTTCGGTGGCGATCGACTCGAACTCGGTCCGGTAGGTGCTCGAGTGCCGGTCGAAGTCGATCCGGTGTGCCTTGCGGTCCTCGTCATCGACCGTCGTCATCTCCGAACCTCCCTCAGGCGTGGAAATCCTGGAACTTCAAATACGATCCGGCGTCGACCCGCAGCTGCATACCGGTCACATAGCGGGCCTCGTCGGAGGCGAGATAGACGACGGCGTTGCTGACGTCGACCGGGTCGATCCACGGCACCGGCATCGCCTGCTGGGCCGGGAACGCCGGCTCCGCGTCCTCCCGTGTCGGGTTCTCCAGATCCGGCCGGAAAGCCTTGTACATTCCCGGGCTCTGCAGCATCGCGGTGTTGCAGTTGGTGGGGTGCACGGCATTGACCCGGATGTTGCGCGGCGCGAGGTTACGGGCCAGTTCGTGCACGAAATCCGACAATGCGCGCTTGGCGTAGGCGTACCCGGCCCCGCCGGGATCCGCGCCCGGCTCCGCGACACCCCCGGTGCCCATGAACACCGCCGCGGACCCGGTCGCGATGAGCGAGGCGCCCTCACCGACCCGCGACATGGCCGCGTGCAGCGTGTTGATCGTCCCGACGAGCATGGTGTCCACACCGTCCGCCCACGCCTGCAGCGCGGGCTCGCCACCCAGCGCCGCGATACCCGCCTGGGACACGACCACGTCCAGCCTGCCCAGTTCCCCGATGCCCCGGTCCATCGCGTCGATGATCTGGCCCCGCTCGCGCACGTCGGCCTCGACGGCGACGATGCGTCTGCCTCTGTCCTCGACCAGTTTGACCGTCTCCTTGAGATCGTCCGGTGTGGACATCGGGTAGCCGACCGTTTCGAAGTCACGGCAGATGTCCACCGCGATGATGTCGGCACCCTCCTCGGCCAGCCGTACCGCGTGGCTGCGGCCCTGGCCGCGGCCCGCACCGGTGATGAAAGCGACCTTGCCTGCTACGCGTCCCATGTTCGACCTCTCACTTGGCTGGGATGGCGATCGTCTTGGTCTCGAGGAATTCTTCGAGGCCCTCGGTGCCCCATTCGCGGCCGAGCCCGCTCTGCTTGTAGCCGCCGAACGGGGCGTCGGTGTCGAACCACGACCCGCCGTTGACGCCGACGGTCCCGGCGCGGAAGCGGCGCGCGATGCCCATCGCGCGCTCGCGGTCGGCGCTGTAGACCGCCGAGGACAGGCCGTAGATCGTGCTGTCGGCGATCCGCACGGCGTCGTCGTCATCGTCGAAGGGCAGCACCACCAGCGCGGGCCCGAAGACCTCGTCCTGCGCGACCGGGGACTTCGGGCCGACGCCGGTGATGAGCGTGGGCTCCACGTAGTAGCCGCGCTCGAACCGCGTCGTGGGCCGCCCGCCGAGCACGATCTGGCCGTCGTTGCGCGCCGACTCGTAGTACCACAGCACCTTGTCGCGCTGCTGTGCGTTGATGACCGGCCCCATGAGGTTGCCCGGATCGGCCGGATCACCCCACGGGATACCGGACATGCCGTCCTTGAGGATCTCCACGGCGTCGTCCACTGTGGACCTCGGCACGAGCAACCTGGTCAGTGTCGCGCAGCCCTGCCCGGCGTGGACGCAGATCTGCATGGCCATGCCGGGCAGGATCGAGGACAGGTCGGCGTCGTCGAGCACCACGGCGGCCGACTTGCCGCCGAGTTCCAGCGTCACCCGCTTCACGGTGCCCGCCGCCGCGGCCATGACCTTGCGCCCGGTGCCGGTGGAGCCGGTGAGCGTGACGGCGTCCACGTCCGGATGCGTCGCCAGCAGCTGGGCGACGCCGTTGTCGCTGGTGGTCACGACGTTGAACACGCCGGGCGGGATGTCGGTGTGCTCGCGGACGATCTCGCCCAGCGCCAGCGCGTTGGCCGGGGTGTCGGGCGCCGGTTTGAGCACCACGGTGCAGCCGGCCGCGAGCGCGGCGCTGGTCTTGCACAGATTGAGATAGAGCGGATAGTTCCACGGCGTGATCGCGCCGACCACGCCGGCGGCCTCGCGGCGCACGATGCGTTCGGTTCGCACGCCGTAGACCTCCTTGTCCGGCAGTGCGTGCTCGAACTCGTAGCCCGCCAGCAGATCGATGTAGTGGTCGAGATACCCGATCGGCCCGTCGAGCTGGATCGCCGCGGTGAGCGCGACCGGGGTGCCCGCCTCGGCGACGATCATCGGACGGAGTTCTTCGGCGTGCTCGCGCAGCGCGTCGCGCAACTGGCGCAGACAGTGCTGCCGGAACGCGGTGTCGGTGGACCAGCTCGTGGTGTCGAACGCGCGCCGGGCGGCGCCGATCGCGCGTTCCATGTCGGCGGCGTCCGCGTCCGGAACCGAGCCGATGGTCTGCTCCGTCGCCGGGTTGACGTTGTCGAAGCTACGGCCGTTGCCCGCGGTCACCAGCTCGCCGTCCACGAGCATGCGCTCACCCAATACCATCTCGGCCTCCGTCTCCCAAGGTGTGTTCAGACTCGTTGCGGCAGCAGCCCGGCCTGCACGGTGTCCATGCCACCGGCGAACAGGGTCAGCTCACCGGCGGCCCCGTGCTCCGGCCCGCCGCTCACCGGCGCGTCCACGACGAGCAGCCCGCGCGCCTCGCCCGCCTCGGCCCCGCCGCGACCTCCCGCCGGCGCACCACCGGGCGGCCCATCCGGCCGGCACCCACGAATCCCGCGCGCATGGTCAGGCCGGGAAGTTGAAGATCCGCCGGGCGTTGCCCTCGACGATGAGCCGGGCCTCGTCGTCGGGGACGTCGGTCATCGCCTCGGCCAGCATCTTCCTCGTATGCGGCCAGTTCGAGTCCGAATGCGGGTAGTCACTCTCGAACAGAATATTGTTCACACCGATGCGATGCCGCAGCTCGAGGCCTGCGTGGTCGGCGATGAAGCAGCCGAAGATGTGGTCGTCGAACAGCTCCGAGGGCCGCTGCTCGGCGTTGATGTCGCACCAGTACCGGTGCCGCTCCCAGGAGTAGTCCGTGCGCTCCAGAAGATAGGGGATCCAGCCGATCCCGCCTTCGGAGAGGACGAACTTGAGGTTGGGGAACTTGTAGAACACCGGCGACATCAGCAGATCCACCGTGGCCTGCATCGAGTTGACGCCGAACAGCGCGATCATGATGAACATGTCGCCGTCGGGCGCCAGCCCCTGCGGCACCCCGCCCGATCCGAAGTGGACCGACAACGGCAGCCCGGCTTCCTCGCACACGCGCAGCAGCGGGTCCCAGTGGTCGGTGTGGTAGGAGGGCAGGCCGAACCGGTGCGGCGCTTCCAGGAAGCTGACCGAGCGCGCGCCCTTGGCGGCCGTCCGCTCGACCTCCTTCACCGAGGCCTCGACGTCCCAGAACGGCACCATGACCAGCGGGATGAGCCGGTCCGGCGCGTAGGCGCACCACTCGTCGAGGATGAAGTCGTTGTAGGCGCGGACGCATTCCGCGGCCAGCGCGCGGTCGGTGCCCTGGTAGAAGGTGCTGCCCGCGAACCCGCCCATGTTCGGGAAGCCGAGTTGCGCCCAGACGCCCTCGGCGTCCATGTCCCTGATGCGCTCGGCGACGTCGTGGCAGCCGGGCCGCATGTCCTGGTAGCTGCGCGGGTCCATGCCGAACTCGCGAGGATGCTTGCCCGCCACCGCGTTGAGCGCGAAGTTGCCGGCGGGTTTGCCCTCGTAGATCCACGTGTCGTTGCCGTCGGGCAACGTCTCGATCCGCGGCGCGTCGTCGGCGTACTTCGACGGCAGCCGGTCCAGCCATACTCGCGGGTGTTCGATCACATGGTCATCGACGGAAATGACCTTGGCGTCCGCTGGCAACATGTCAGTGCCTCCCAACTTTTTGTTCGAGTTCAGGTGACCGCGCCGGAGATCTTGAGGTTGAGCAGCTCCTCGTCGGACAACCCCAGCTCGCGCAGGATGTCGTCGGTGTGCTCGGCGAACTGCGGCGCACGCGTCAGCGAGGCCGGTTCACGGTCGAACTGCACGGGTGTGCCGACCAGCTTGCGCGGCACGCCCTCGGCGTCGGTCAGCGCCGCGATCTGCCCGATCGCGGTGAGCGATTCGTCGTTACCGACTTCCCAGGTGTCCTGGACGACCGACCACTGCCCTTCCATGCCGGCGAAGGCGGCGGTCCATTCGTCCTTGGTGCGACCGGAAATGATGTCCGCGACGATCTCGGCCGCCTCACCCGCGTTGGCCATCAGCGTCTCCGCGGAGTCGAAACGCGGATCGTCGATCAGCTCGGGACGGCCGACGACCCGGCAGAACTCGGGCCAGTACCGGCCGGGCTGGAGCATGTTGAGCACGAGCCACCGGTCGTCCGCGGTCACATAAGTCGAGGTCAGCGGATTGCCCGTGGGGGCGCGCTTTCCCGGCGGAAACTTGGGCAGCGGGCCACCCGCCATCAGCGCGAGGTTGACGTTGAGCTGCGTCGCCCAGGCCCCGACGCCGAGCAACGACACGTCGACCGTGGCGGCGTGCCCGGTCTGCGCGCGGGAGAAGAGCGCCGCGCAGATGCCGCACGCGATCGTCATCCCGCCGATCGAGTCGCCGTAGGCGCCGGTGGGCATCGGGGTCAGCCACTGCGCGCCCGGCGGGGTCGACGAGTCGCCGCTGCCGCCACGGGCCCAGAAGGCCGTCATGTCGTAGCCACCCTTGTCCGCTTCCGGCCCGCTGTGCCCGAAACCGGTGCCCAGTGTGTAGATGATGTCGGGGTTGATCTTGCGGATGTCCTCGACGTCGATGCCGAGTTTCGCCCGCGCGCCGGGCAGGAAGTTCGTCAGGAAGACATCGCTGCGGCGCACCAGTTCGCGCAGCACCCCTTTCGCCTCGTCCTTTTCCAATGCCAGGCCGAGACTGCGCTTTCCCCGGTTGGGACCCTCCATGATGGGCGCGAACGACGATCCCTGCGAGATCACGTCATGGCCGAGCGCCTTGACCAGGCCGCGCTGCGCGTCGCCCTTCTCGGCGTGCTCGATCTTGATGACCTCCGCGCCCCAGTCGGCGAGAACCGCGCCCGCGGAGGGAACGAAGGTGAACTGCGCGACCTCGAGGACCCGCACACCTTGCATCGGCTTGACCATGCGACGAACCTCTCCTCATTGAGAGCCCAGTGGGGATAGTAGATGTAAATCTATCGAACCTCAAGCCGTTCTCAGTTGATCTACCTGGACTTTTGGCCGTGTGCCGCCTGATGCGCGGCGATCAGTTCACGGCGCAGCACCTTGCCCGTCGCCGAGGTCGGCAGCTCGTCGACGAACACGATCTCCTCCGGCGTCTTCGATCCGCGAAGGCGCTCGCGGACCCAGGTGCGCAGCACGTCCGGCTCGGCCGTTTCTCCTTGCCGTAGCACGATGAACGCGCCGATGCGGTGCCCCCACTCGATGTCGGGAATCCCCGCGACGACGCAGTCGAGCACCGCGGGATGCCCGGCGAGGACTTCCTCGATCTCGGCCGGTGCGATGTTCTCGCCGCCCCGGATGATCGTGTCGTCGGCGCGGCCGCGCACGAACAGATAGCCCTCCTCGTCCAGATATCCCTGATCGCGCGTGGGAAACCAGCCGTCCGGCCGGACCTGGGTGCCCTTTTCCACGTACTCACCGGAGACCTGGGGGCCACGCACGACGATCTCCCCGACGACGCCGGGCTCGACCGGTTTCCCGTCCTCGTCGTGCACCTCGATCTCCACCGAGGGCAACGCCCGGCCCACCGAGCCCAGCCTGGCCCGCACGGCGGGATCGGTGGCGGCCAGCGCCTCCCGGTGGTCTTCCGGGCCGAGCACCGCGACCGAGGACGCGGTCTCGGTGAGCCCGTAGGCGTTGACGAATCCCGCCGAGGGCAGCAGGCGCAGCGCGTCCTCGACGATCGCCGCCGAGATCTTCGCCCCTCCGTAGGAGATCGAGCGCAGGCTCGCCGGTCCTCGCGTGCCACGCGATTTCAGTTCACCGACGATGCGGACCAGCATCGTCGGCACCACCATCGCGTGCGTGATGCCCTGCCCGGCAACGAGATCCAGCCAGCCGGGCGCGGTGAACCGGTCCAGGTAGACGATGCGGCGGCCGGCGTAGAGGTTCGACAGGATGTTGGCCACGGCCGCGATGTGGTAGGGCGGCACGCTCACCAGTGTCGCGTCATCCGGTTCGGCCGAGGCGAACTCGACCGAGCCGAACAGGTAGGACGCGAGGTTGCGGTGCCGCAGGACCGCGCTCTTCGGCGCCGCCGTCGTCCCGCTGGTCATGAGCAGCACGGCGACCGAATCCGGATCGACGGTGTGTGCCGCGGCGGATTCACTGTCCGAAGGCGACAGTGCGAGGAACTCGTCCAGCCCGAGCACGGTCCCGCCCGCGACCCGCTCCGGCGTGTCCGTGACGACCAGCGGATTGTCCGAACGCGACAGGATGTCGCCGAGCTGGTCCTCGCTGAGCCGGTAGTTCACCGGCAGGAACGGCACGCCGGCGAACACCGCCGAGAACAGCGCGAGGGGAAAGCCCGGGCCGTTGGGGCCGAGATGGACGAGCCGGTCGGCGCCGGCGGCCTGCACCCGCTCGGCTCCGGCGATCGCCTTGGCGCGCACTGCGGCCGCGGTCAGCCCGTCGCGTTTGTCCCCGATGAGCACCCGTTCCGGCATGCCCTCGGCGACCATGTCGAGAATCATGGCCAGGTTCATCGCGCTCCCCGTGTCCGGCTGATGTCCTTGAACGGCACTCCCCTGTCGGCCGCGTACTCCCGTGGCATCCCGAGCATCCGTTCGCTGATCACGTTGCGGGACATCTCGGTGCTGCCGCCACCGAGGCTCGCGCTCTGCCGCATCAGGTAGCCCACGGCCGCGCGGCCGGTGGTGCCCATCTGCGGGCCCTGGCCGACCGCGGCGTATCCACCGGCGATCCGCATCGCCAGGTCGGCGGACAACTGCGAGGCCTGCGCGTTGAGCAGGCGCAGCAGCGAAGTCGCCGTGGGCGGCAGATGACCCGCCGCGACCCCGTGCGACACCCGCGCCACGAGCTGATCCAGCACCTTCGACGTGGCGAGCCATTCGCCGATCCGCTCCCGCACAAGCGGATCGGCGCCGCTTCCGGTGGCGCGCGCGACCTCGACCGGCGTGGAGTACACCGTCGTCGGGGGCAGGCCGCGGCCGCTGACGTAGGGCGAACCACCGCCGACCGCGTTGCGTTCGTGGTAGAGCTGGCGCGACGCCACCGCCCAGCCGCCGTTGACCTCCCCGACGACGGCCTCCGCCGGAAGCACCACGTTGTCGAAGAACTCCTCGCAGAACTCGGTCGATCCGTTGACCATCCGGATCCGGTTCAGCGTGATGCCCGGCGCCTTCGTCGGCACCAGGAACATCGTCAGCCCCTCGTGCTTGGGCACCTCCGGATCGGTCCGGGCAAGGCACAGCGCGTAGTCCGCGGCGTAGGCCGACGAGCTCCACGTCTTCGCCCCGTTGAGGATCCAGGTGTCGCCGTCGCGTTCGGCCCTGGTGAGCAGCCCGGCGAGGTCGGAGCCGCCGCTGGGCTCGGACAGGAACTGGCACAGGATCTCGTCGCCGCGGATCACCGCGGGCAGGTGCGTGCGCTTCTGGTCCTCGCTGCCCATGTCCAGCAGCGTCGGCGCGCAGATACTGAACGTCGGGATGTTGAGGTTGAGCGGCATCTCATAGCCTGCCGACTCCTCGGTGAACGCCCGCTGGTACTCCGGGCCGAGCCCGAGACCGCCGTACTCCTGCGGGAAACAGATGCCCGCGAAGCCGCCCGCGTAGAGCATGCGCTGCAGTTCCCGTGCCCGCCGCCAGTGCGCTTCGTCGTCGTCGGTGGAGTGCGCGTCCTCGAGCCGCGGCATGGTCGCGGCGAGCCAGGTTCTGGCGCGGCGCCGGAACTCTTCGACGGTTTCGGTCATCGTGGTCTCTTTCAGACTCCGGCCAGTTCGGCCAGCCGCAGGCGGTGGTCCTGCGGCGTCCCGTACAGCGACTGGTTCAGCGTGGCGCGGCGCAGGAACAGGTGCAGATCGTGCTCCCAGGTGACGCCGATGCCGCCGTGGATCTGCACACAGTCCTGGAGAATCCGCACCGAATGGTCACCGACGAACGATTTCGCGACACTGACCAGCTCCGCCGCGTCCGGCGCACGGTCCTGCACGGCGTCGGCGGCCGCGGCGGTGGTCGCGTAACACGCTTCGAGCCAGGTCCGCATGTCGGCGAACCGGTGCTTGAGCGCCTGGTAGGACGCGATGGGACGGCCGAAGCTGTAGCGGTCGAAAGCCCACTGCGTGGTGAACGCGACGACCCGGTCGAGCCCGCCGCAGACCTCGGCACACTGGATCAGCTGCGCGATCTGCGCCTGCCGCCGTAGTACCGCCGCCCCGCGCACGATGTCGTGGGCGCCGACCTGGACTCCGTCGAAACGAACCGCACCGAACCGGCGCGAAAGGTCGAAGCTCCATTGTGGAGTCACTGACACCCCGCCTGCGTCGGCGGGCACCAGGAACTGGGCGACACCGTCCGGCGTCATGGCGCTGACCAGCAGCAGATCGCATTCCCCAATGGACTCGACGCGGTCCTTGTCCCCGTCGAGCCGGAAACCGCCGTCGACGGGTGTGGCGGTCAAGGCCGGTGCGAGCGGTTCCCACGGCCGCCCCGGCTCGTACACCGCCCAGGTGGCCAGCCGCTCCCCCGAGACGAGCGCCGCGATCAGGTCCTCGTGTCCGGTCACCTCGACCAGACCGGCCAGTACCACGTTCACCGGCAGCATCGGGCCGGGCGCGACGCCGGCGCCGAGCACCTCGGCGAGCAGCGTCAGGTCGGAGACCGACCGGCCGGACACGCTGCCGCCGCCCAGTTCCTCGGGCACGAGCAGCGACGTCCAGCCCAGTTCCGCCGCCTGCCGCCACCAGCCCCGGTCGAAGGCAGGCCCGCTGCCCTCCATCCCGCGGATCCGTTCGAGCGGGTATTCCTTGTCCAGGAACTCTCTTGCCGTCGCCTGGAACAGTTTCCGGTCGGACGAGAGCTCAGGCTCCATCACCGTTCTCCCTCGTGTCCGCGGTGCTGAAGTAGATGGGTGCGCCGAAGGTGTCCCGCTCGTCGGTGACGATGGTCCTGGCACTGATGCGCCGGGTGCGAACGTCGTGGCGATCGAGCCAGGACGAGGCCGAGCCGAGGTCGGCGACCTGGAAATGCAGGCTGTAGATCATGTTGCCCCACCGCGCGACGTGTTTACCGAGGTCGGAGGACTCGTCGCGTGGTTCGGCGATGCGGAGCAGGCAGTCGCCGAGGCGGAGCGTGATGTACTCGGCGTCCAGCTCACTGTCCACACCGGACCGCAGTGGTTCGCCCTGCATGATGTCGGCGTAGGTTTTCACGGCCGAGTCGAGGTCTCGCACACCGAGGGTGACCGAGGAGAACCGCTTGATCGTCAGCGGATGCGTGCGCCACAGTTTCGCCAGCGAGGACCAGGTGGCCTCGATACGCGGGTCGCCGGGCATGTCGAATTTCGTCAGCTCGACCATCAGGCCCGCGGTGTCGCGCGGGCTGGGAAAGAAGTACATCGTCTCGGCGTCGGGGTTTTCCAGCCTGCCGCCGCCCGGTTTGGCGACGTAGACGCCCTTCTCGATCAGCCGGTACGCCAGTCCGGGAAGGTCGTCGACCTTGTAGCCCACCGAATGCAGGTGCCGCCCGTACTTCGTGTAGAACTTGCCGACCGGTTTGGTGGCGTTGACGGGCGGCTTCGGCGCCATCACCTCGACGCACAGGTCGCCGATCATGAGCAACGACGCGTAGCGGTCCTCGACGTCGAGGTAGGTCGGTTCGTCCACCCCCAGGTAGACGAAACCGCCGAAGACGTTCTCGTAGAACGCCTGCAGCTCCGGCACGTCGTCGGTCATGTGCACGACGTGGACCATCTGGCCGATCCCGTGATCGCCCGTCTTCCTGACGACCTTCTTCACGCTGTCTCCTCGCGGTGCGCTCGGATTCCGGCCAGGCTCGGGAAAAACGTGCTAGGCGAACGCCCAGCACGTTCGAGGTCAGCCTACGCCCGGCGTTTATACTTGTAAATAATTCGATATTTCAGTCGGACGCGGGCAGCGGTTTCGCCGTTTTCGGCGCCAGCGGAGCTCCGTCGGCCGCCAGCTGTTCGCTACCGCCCTTGACGCACAACAGTTCCAGCCCCAGTTCCTCGTCGGCGTAACGCTTTCCCAGCTGCGCGCCGCCTTGTCCCGGCACAGGTGAGAGCACCGAGACCGCGGTGCTGCCCTGCGGCACCATCTCCCGGCCACCGCAGGTGATCCGCACCTCGCCCGCCGGTGCCCGTACGACGATCACCGACGTGCTGTCGACGAGGCTCACCAGGTTCTGTCCCGCCGTCAATTTCATGGAATCGTTCCTTCCGCGCGGAAATTCAGCGCACCGCGAGCCCGACAAGCTTGACGTCGAGGTATTCCTCGATTCCCTCGGCGCCGCCCTCGCGCCCGGTGCCGCTCACCCCGACGCCGCCGAACGGCGCGGCCGCGGCCGTGGGGTTGATGTCGTTGATGCCGACGATGCCGAACCGCAGCGCCTCGGCGACACGGACCGCGCGGCCGAGATCGTGGGTGTAGACGTAGGAAGCGAGGCCGTACTCGGTGTCGTTGGCCGCCTCGATCACCTCGTCCTCCTCGTCGAACGGGATGAGCGCGGCCACCGGCCCGAAGGTTTCCTCGCGGTAGATGAGCATGTCCGGGGTGACGTCGGCGAGCACGGTCGGCGCGAAGAACCGGCCGTTGCCCAGTTCGCCGCCGGTCACGCGCTCGCCACCCGCCAGTAGCCGGGCGCCCTTGCCGACCGCGTCCTCGACCTGGTCGCCCACCTTCGCCAGCGCGGCGTCGTCGACCAGCGGGCCGATCTGGACGCCGTCCTCGTCACCGGGGCCGACACGCATCCGCTTCACCCTGGCCACCAGCGCGTCGGCGAACGGGCCCATGATCGAGCGGTGCACGTAGATCCGGTTGGGGCAGATGCAGGCCTGGCCGGTGTTGAGGAACTTGACCAGCGCCGCACCCTTGGCGGCGTGCTCGGGATCGGCGTCGGGGAAGACCAGGAACGGCGCGTGCCCGCCCAGTTCCATCGAGATCCGTTTCATCGTCGAAGCGGTCGCGCGGCCGCCGAGCATCTTGCCGACCTCGGTCGAGCCGGTGAAGGTGAGTTTGCGGACCACCGGTGACCCGACCAGCCGGTCCCCCACCGGCTCCGGCCGGTTCGTGGTGACCAGGTTGGCGACGCCCGCGGGCAGGCCGGCCTCGGCGAGGATCTCGAACACCGCGGCGGCACACAGTGGCGTCTGTTCCGCGGGTTTGAGCACGATCGCGCAGCCGGCCGCGATGGCGGGGGCGACCTTGCGGGTGATCATCGAGATCGGGTAGTTCCAGGGCGTGATCGCGGCGACCACACCGGCCGGCTGGCGCATGACGACGAAGCGCTGGTCGGCGCGCGCCGAGGGAATCGTGCTGCCGTAGACACGCTTGGCCTCCTCGGCGAACCATTCGAGGAAGTCGGCGGCGTAGCGGACCTCGTTGCGCGCCGCCTTGAGCGGTTTGCCTTGTTCGCGGGTCATCAACCGGGCCAGTTCCTCGTGGCGTTCGAGCATCAGCGCGTGCGCCTTGCGCAGGACGGCCGCCCGGCCGTACGCCGTCTCGCGGCTCCAGGTGGTGAACGCCTTCGCGGCCGCCTCGATCGCGCGGCCGGTCTCGGCGGCGCCGGCGTCCGCGGCGTGGCCGATCACCGTGCCGCGGCTGGGATCGGTGACCTCGAACGTGCCACCGTCGTCGGCCCCGCACCATGCGCCGTCGATGAAAAGCGTGTCCCCGTTGCCGCGCACTCGCCGCCACCAATCCATATTTTTAAACTTCTCGTATCGTGAGCAGTTTAGGGGGAAACCGGGCAGCACTCAACAGTGCCGGAGACGGAGCTTGGGGCGAAATCGGCGCGGCTCGCGGCTCGCGGCTCGCGGCTCGGCGGCTCGGCAGCTTTCGGCTCGGCCACGAACGCGGCGACCGGGAATCAGCGTCCTTCGAAGCGAGGCGCGCGATGCTGCCGCTTCGCCTGGATGCCTTCGTGCAGGTCGGCCGTCGTCATCGTGATCGGCTGCGCCACGGCCTCCCACTGCAGCGCCGCCTCGAGGCCCGCCGCCGCCTGTTCGAGGCCGGTCTTGGTCAGCCGCAACGCGATCGGCGCGGCCTCGGCCATCCGGGTGGCGACCTCGACGGAGTACTCGACGATGTTTTCATCGGCCACGGCCGTGACCAGGCCCCAGTTCAGCGCCTCCTCCGGCGCCACTTCCCGCCCGGTGTAAAGCATTTCACGCGCCCTGGAGACACCGATCGCCTCGGGCAGCAGCCAGGTGGCGCCAAGCCCACCGTGCGTTCCCAGGTAGATGAACGGCGTGCTGAACCGCGCGTCCGTGCTCGCGTGCCGCAGATCGCAGGCCAGCGCGAGGCACACCCCGGCACCGACGGCGGGCCCGTTCACCGCGGCGATCACCGGGAACGGCAGCGACCGCGGCCGCAGCCAGCTCCGGTAGAACGGCAGCATCCGGTCCCGCAGCCGGTCGGCCGTCAGGTCCTGGGCCGCACCCTGGTCCAGCCACGAGAGATCCGCGCCCGAACAGAACGAGCTGCCTTCACCGGTCACCACCAGCACCCGCGTCTCACGGTCGTCCGCGATCGCGTCGATGGCCTTGTCCCAGGCCGCGGTCATCTCGCCGGTCATCGCGTTGCGCACGCCGGGCCGGTTGAGCGTCAGCAGCCGCACGCCGGCGGCGGGCTCGGTCACCAGCACCGCGTCGCCGGAACCTGCCGCCATCCCGCGCTCCTTTCGCACCAGGTGAAAACGGCAGCATACGCGTCGAACCGGCACACCGCCCGCGTGCGCCGGATCGCATCCCGTATCGACGAAACCGTACGGTAGGTTGATAATTAGCGAAAGGTCGACCTCGGTCGGACAGGAGGGACCTGCCATGCCTCACGAGCCGATCAGCACGGCGGAAGTCTTCAAAGCGTTAGGCGATCCGATCCGCTGGAGCATCGTCCAGCAGATCGCCGACGTGGACGAGCTGGCGTGCAGCACGCTGGAGGACACCCTCCCGGTGTCCAAACCGACGATCTCCTACCACACCAAGATCCTCACCCAGGCCGGGTTGATCGAGGTGCGCAAGCACGGCCGGAACTACTTCTACCGGTTGCGCCGTGAAGCGCTGCGCGGACTCATCGACGATCTGTGGGGCATCGCCCCCTCGCCACGCCTGGTCGGCGAGTCCACGAAGCGCCGCCCGCTCAAGGCGGTGCCGACACCCGAGGACGAGCCCGCCGAGGCCGCGCTGCTCACCTGGTGACCGTCGCGCGAACGAGGCCGAGACGCGATCCGCCATGATCGCCACTCCCTCGTGTCACGACATTCAAAAATGGCCTCTGACCTGTACTAGCGCCCGCTAGTAGTCACTATACTTCCGGTGACCCAGGGCACACAAGAGCAGCGGAAGGACCGGGGTGAAGATCGGGCGGCGGGTGACGGCCGAAGAGGTCGCCAAGGCGGTCGGGGTCTCCCGCGCGACCGTCGGCTTCGTCCTCAACGACACGCCGGGTCAGTCCATCTCCGAGGACACCAGGCGCCGCGTGCTGACCGCCGCGCTCCAGCTCGGTTACCGCCCCAACAGCGCCGCGCAGGCGCTCGCCCGCGGCTACAGCGACATCGTGCTGCTCGTGCTTCCCGACTGGCCCATCGACGACGTGATGCACCATCTGCTGACCGAGATCGCGCTGGCACTGGACGAGGCGGGCTACACGCTCGTGGCCTGGAGCCCGCACGTGAGCGGGGCCGGGCGTCCGCTGTGGGAGCTCATTCCCGCGGACCTGGTGATGGGCATGGCGCCGTTCGACGCGGAACAGGTCGCCGCGCTGCATGCGAACGGGGTCGCGATCTTTCCCGAACCGGACGATCCCGGCCAGTCCGGGCACGGCGGCGGGCGCTTCGCCGCGGGACCGCGCCTGCAGGTCGATCATCTGGCCGATCTGGGGCACCGCCGCATCGCCTACGCTCGCCCGGCCGATCCCCGGCTGGCTTTCCTTGCCGGCGACCGGTTCCGCCTGGTCCACGAGCAGGCCGGACGCCGTGGCCTGCACGTGGTCGACGACCGCGTGACCGATCTCGGCTCGGCGGCCGCGGCCGTGCGGGACTGGCTGAATGCCGGATGCACGGCCGTCGTCGCCTACAACGACTACGTCGCCTCCGTCGTCACCGGGGCCGCGCTGCGCGCGGGGGTCGCGGTGCCCGACGAGCTGTCGATCATCGGTCATGACGACAGCCCGCTCGCCGAGGTGTTCGTGCCGAGCCTGACCACGGTCCGGATCAATCTCAGGGCCATCGCACAGGAGGTCGCGGCGTTCGCGCTGCGCAAGATCGCGGGCGCGCCGGCCGGGCTCGGCGACGGCCCGGCCATCGCCGCCACCCTGGTCCCCCGCGAATCGACCGCTACTCCGGCACGGAACGCAGTTCGATGATCGCGTGCGCCGGGCAGTCCAGCAGCGCACGGCGCACCTTGTCCTCGTCGGCGGGCTCGATCGTGCCGTCCGAAGTCAGCGAGGCGTAACCCCAGTCGTCCAGCGAGAAGATCTCCGGCGCGTGCTCGGCGCAGCGCATGAACCCGTCGCAGAGCGTGCGATCCAGTTTGATCCGCATCTGTTCAGCTCCTCAGCAGCCCGGCCGGCACGCCCGGAACCTCCATCGCGAACGGCACCGCGGCATCGACCCGCCCGTCGGCGGGACAGGCCGCGCACACACCGTCCACATGCGACGCGACCGCGCCGGGGAACTCACGCAGCAGGGAGGCCGCGAGCTGCGCGGCCCCGTCGAGCGTGCCGCAGGCGCCGCGCCGGGGCAGCATCGTCGACCAGCGCCGCAGGCGCGCGACGTCCTCGCCGGTGGCCGTGCGTGCGACCAGCGCCGAGAGCACCGCGCTCATCGCCGCGGTGCCGTTGAAGCACGAGCCGCACTGTCCCGCGTTGGACCGGTCGAAGTAGGCCATCACCGCGGCCGCGACGTGCACCGGGCAGTCTTCCCGGCCCAGTACGGTCACCGCCCCGCAGCCGAGTGCCACGCTGTCGTAGTCCAGTGTCGACTCCTGGCCACGCTCCCCCAGCAGTCCGCCGAAATAGCCGCCCATCAGCAATCCCGCGGGCGCGACGCCTCCCCACGCCTCGAGCACCCGGGCCATCGGGGTGCCGAGCGGCACTTCGTAGAGCCCGGGACTGGACGCGCTGCCGCCGAGTGTCAGCAGGAACGTGCCCGGCGCCGTGTGCGTGCCCTGCGCCCGGTAGCCGTCCACCCCGAGACGGGTCAGCAACGGCAGGTTGGCCAACGTCTCGACGTTGGACACCAGCGTCGGCCGGCCGTCCACACCGGACTCGAACGGGCGCGGCGGTTTGTCGGCCGGCTTCGCCGGCCCGCCGCCCAGATACCGCACCGCGGCGGTTTCCTCGCCCGCGATGTAGGCCGGGTCGACGCGGACCACGCGCAGCTCCACCGGTTGTGCCGCCAGTTCGGCGATCGCGTCGATGACACTGCGCTCGGCATCGGCGTCGGAGAGGTACACGTAGGCGAGGTCGGCGCCGACCGCGACGGCCGCGTGCCGGATCCCGTCCAGCACGAGGTGCGGCCGGGTCCGCAACAGCCACCGGTCCTTCACCGACGCGGGTTCGCCCTCCTCGCCGTTGGCGACGATCACCGGGACACCCTCACCGGCGCGCACCGCGCGCATCTTCCGCCCTGCCGGGAACGACGCGCCGCCACGGCCGCGCAGCCCGGACGCCTCGATCATGTCCAGCAGTGCGGTGGCGCCGGGAAGCTCCGCGTAGCCGCCGGTGTCGCGGTACTCGGCGATCGATTCCCAGCCTCCGGAGTCCCGCATCAGGCGCGGGGTCACGCCGGGCAGCACGCCGACGTTCATGACTCCGCCACGAAATCGAGGATCACCGGCGCCGCCTCGACCCACGGATCGAGCACGGTGCCTTCGCCGCGGGCGGCACGATCCATCGCCCGTTCCCACGCGTCCTCGGCCCACGGCGGCTCGACGAACTTCGAACCCTTGATCAGCGTGTGCACGTCGTAGGAGGTGCGGCGGGGGTGGTCGAGGTCGCCCTCGCCGGAACGGATCACCAGTGTTGGCGCGCTGATCTGCTCGATCAGCCAGTCGTCCACGCCCGGGAAGGTCTGGCCCGGTTTGGGCACGAAAGCGTTGAGCCACCGCAACATCACGGTCAGCAACTCCTCGGCGCCGAGATCGAGGAACCGCTGCTTGTTGCGCGGGTTCGCCTCGATCAGCTCGGCCCATTCCGGCAGGGCCAGCACCGCCTGCATCCCGCCCTGGCGCACCGCGAGGATGCTGGGCAGCACGTAGTAGGAGGCCAGCGACATCGGGCCGTACACGCCGCCGACGATGTGCCACAGGACGAGCTTGTCGACCAGCCCCGGATACAACGCCGCGGTCAGCGCCGAGTCACGCGAGCCGCCGGAGCCGCCCGCGAACACGATCGGTGCCAGATCCAGCGCTTTCACCAGCGCGCCCAACGTTTCGGCGCGCATGTGCGACTCCGACTGCCCCTGGAACCGCACATCGGAACGGCCGCAGTTGGGCCGGTCCCAGATCAGCACCTGCAGCCCGCCCGCGGCCAGTGCCTCCGCGAGCTTGCGCGCGCCGGGATGGTCCTTGCCGAAGCGGCCGCCGTAGGTGAGCACGATCGGTTTCCCGTCGTCGGGACCGAGCAGCTCGTACTCGACGAGACCGCCCTTGATCTCCACCGAGGGCATGTGCCGTCCTCCTCAAGCCGTGACGATGATGTCGTCGTTGTCGACGCGGACCGGATAGGTGCGGATGGTCCATTCGGGTTTCACGGCGGTGGTGCCGGTGGCCAGCTCGAAACCCCATTGGTGCCAGGGACAGTAGATGTACTGGCCCTGCTCGACGATCGACGCGCCGCCCGGGGCGTCCTCGTCGGTCACGCTCCGCCCGCCGAGGCGGCCCGAGCACAGCGGGCCGCCCTCGTGCGGGCAGTAGTTGGCGATGGCGTAGTAGTCGCCGTCGACGTTGTAGACGCCGACACCGTGCCGCCCGATGGGCACCAGCTTGAAACCGCCCGGCTCGATCTCGCCGACCTTCGCCACGACGTGCTCGCGCCCGGCGGCCAGCCGCCGTCCCGATTCGATCGTCACGGTCAGAAGACCCGCTTCTGGCCTTCGAGCGCGGGCAGCGATTCGGGCAGTTTGTACAGCCTGATGCCGTTTTCGAACATGATCGCGTCCCGCATCTTCTCCGGGATGTGCTTGAGCACCCACGTCGGATCGTCGTATGTCCAGTGTGGATAGTCCGAGGAGAACAGCAGCAGCTCGTCGGCGCGCATCATCTCCATCGCGCGCGTGAGCTCCAGCTTGTCCTCCGGATAGTCCAGCGGCTGGGTGGAGAAGAAGATGTGCTCGCGCACGTAGTCCGAGGGCTTGCGGCGCACGGTGTCCAGATCGCCCTTGCGGGCGGCGTAGATCGCGTCCATCCGCCACATCAGTGGCAGTATCCAGGTGAACGCGTGCTCCACCAGCACGATCCGCAGCGTGGGGAACCGCTCGAACACGCCGTCGAAGATCAGGCTCATGACCTGGTTCGCGGCCAGCAGCGAGTAGGTGACCATGAAGTCGTGGTTGAAGCTGGGCCAGCCCACCGGCGGGCGCGGGTAGTTCTCGAAGGACCCGCGGCCGAGGTGACACGCGACGGTGATGTCGTGCTTGGTCGCCGCCTGCCATACCGGGTCGTACTTGGGGTCGCCCCACGACGGCCGCGGCTCGGCGTGGATGAGCACCTGCGCCATGAACGGGTGCCCGGCCCAGTACTCGATCTCGCGCGCAGCCCCCTGCGGGTCCTCGATGGCCGCGCAGATCGAGCCGCGCCACCGGCCGTGCCAGTTGCCCTCGCCGGTCAGCCACTGATCGTCGAGCCACCGGTTGATCGCGGTGCAGCGCGCCGAGGCGATCTCCGGCCTGATGTCGTCGGGCGAGCCCGGCTCCAATATCGCGATGTCGCAGCCGGCCTCCATGATCACCTGCCGGAACGCCATCGCCGGATCGCTGCCGGGAAACCCGCCGTCGGCCGGGAAGGTGTCCATCCGCATCGCCTTGGCCTCGTTGTAGTCCGGGGCGTCGTAGGTGATGCTCTCCCCCGAGCGCCGCTTCATGAAGTACTTGCTGCGGTAGGGCTCGGGAATGTATTCGCCGAACTGTCCGTTCTTGGGCACCGGGTGGACGTCGTTGTCGACCACGCGTACCGGTACCAGCCTGGTGTCCGCGATCCTGTCCTCGACCTGCGCGAGCGTCATAGCCGTTTCCTCTCGTCTCAGGCGACCGGGGCCGCTACGTCGATCCCGTACAGCTTCGCGGCGTTGCGCCACAACACCTTCTCGCGCTGCGAAGCACTCAACCCGCCGGGCAGGGACCCGGGACCGGCCATGTGCCAGTGCGGGTAGCTCGACCCGTACATGACCATGTCCTGCTTGCCCGTCATGCTCATCCACTCCGCCGCGATCCCGGGGTCCGGCGGGCCGTCCACGCTGTTGTGCACGAAGAACACGTGTCCCGGCAGGTAAGCGCTCGGGATCCGGGGAGCCCACGGCGTCTGCTCCAGGTGCGGCCTGCCGAAGGTGTCCATCCGCCAGATGAAGGGCGTCAGCAGGTCCGCGCCGCCGTCGGCCCACACGATCTTCAGGTCGTCGTACTTCTCGAACACGCCTTCGGCGATCATGTTCATCAGGTGGTAGAGGTAGTTCAGTGCCATGAACCCGAAGTACTGCGGGTAGGTGCGGGCGGCGCCGGAGGGCGTCGGCGAGGAGTCCACCCCGTGCCCCACCTCGACGTGCACGGCCACCGGCAGTCCCGTCTCGCACGCCGCACGCCAGATCGGCTCGTACCGCGGATGCCCGTAGAGATCCCGCGTCTGCAACGGGATGCCCAGCTGCACCACGCGGGGATGGTCGTGCCAGCGCTCGATCTCCTTGAGCGCGCCGTCGACGTCCTCGACGTTGACCCGGATCGTGCCGCGGTAGCGGTCGGCGTAGGTGCCCGAATCGAGCCAATGTTCGACCAGCATCTGGTTGTGCGCGGCGTGAATCGCGCTGTTGAGATGCCGGTCCGGCAGGTTGCCGCGGGTCATCGGGTGCAGCACGGCGACGTCCACGCCGGTTTCCTCGAACAACTGCCTGCCCGCGAGGTCGGGATCCGAACCGGGCACCTCGCCGGGCCGGGTCCGCGCCCGCGGCGAGTACTCCCCGCCCGGCGCGCCGTACCAGGTCATCTCGTAGTCGGGGAAGCCGCGGCCGCGGAAGGGCTCGCGCAGGTACTCCCGCAACATCGTATTGGCCGGGAAGAAGACGTGGACGCTCGAATCGATCACCGGCGTCGGGCGGGATGCGGCTGGATCGCTCACCGGGTTGATGCCTCCTCGCGTCGCACCATTGCCGACCTAACTTCTGTTCGGAAGACTACCCGGCGGCACGATGGCGGCACAAGAAAACCGTCGAGGTACGCGCCGGCGCTTGCCGCGCAGTAAGCTCAGCCCGCCGACCGCTTACACACTGTCGCGTGCGGCGTCGCGTCCGGTTCGCGCAGGCTCTCCAGCCCGAGGAAGGCCAGCTGCAGCGAGACGCACTTTTCCGGGTCCTCCAGGTCCGCGTCCAGCACCGCCGAGGCCCGGCGCAGGCGCGCGTAGAACGCGGGCCTGCTGACCCGTACGGCGTTGGCCGCGGCGGACTTGTTGCGCCCCTCGGCGAGGTAGGCGCGCAACGCGTCCAGCTCACCGGCGTGATCGGCGCCGAGCAGCTCGCCCAGCTCCCGCTCCACAAAGGACTGCAGCCGGGGGTCGCCCGCCAGTTGCGCCAGCAGGCCGCGCACGCCCACGTCGGTCATCCGCACCACCGCCCGCCTGCCGCCGCTGGCGACCTCGGCGCGCGCGGCCGCCACCGCCTCGCCGAGCGAGCCCCGGATCGAGTCCATCGTCGTGCCCGGCTCGCCGACCCCGATCACCGCCGGGGCGAGCTCGCGGCGCAGCGCCCTCGCCCAGCCGCGCAGCACCGCGACCGGGTCACGGTCGGCGGGCACCGACAGCAGGCCGACGTTGTCCTCGCCCAGCAACAGGTCCAGCCGCGCCGCCGACGCGCACCGCTCGACGACGAGCCCTGCCTTGGCCGCCTCGATGCCGGGGACGCGGATCGCGACCCCGGCCAGCACACGGCCGTTCACCGGGAAGCCCGCCGCTTCCGCGCGGGCCCGCCCCTCCCCCTCGTAGCGGTAGTAGCCACGCGCCAACTGGGCGAGCAGACCGGCCCTGGACTCCAGCTCGAACCGCATCCCGTCGCCGTCGATCATCCGGCGCAGCGCGATGGTCTCCGCGCCGCGCGCGACGGCCAGCCGCTGCGCGCGGGTGGCCTGGGCGCCCGGCACCGGCTGGGCGATCAGCCGTCCCCAGGACTGACCGCGCGCACCGACCTCGCTGATGATCCAGCCCTCGCCGGCGCCGTCCCGGCGCGAACGGCGTTCCCAGTCCCGCAGTACCGCCTCGGGATCGTGCTCGGGCAGCGTGTGCGCGGCGACGACCCGGTGGTTGCGGTTCTCGAACACGATCGAGGAGGCCGCCAGCCAGCTCACCGCCATCACCAGCTCGGTGTCGCTGCGGCCCTCCAGCGCGATCCGGTGCAGGAACTCGTACACCCGGGCGGATTCCTCCAGCTCGGCGTGTGAGGAGTCGACGATCGAGGTCAGCACCGCACGCGTGATGTCCACGAACGGCACCGCGGTGCGCAGGGTGATCAGCGGCAGGCCCGCGGCGTCGGCGGCGTGCACGAGCGCGGCGGGCAGCTTGGCCCAGCGCTCGCCTAGCTGGATCAGGATCGCACTGGCACCCATCGCGGCCAGTTCCTCGACCCAGCGGCGCAGTTCGTCGTTGCTGTCGGGCAGTGCGACGCCGGTGAGCAGCACCATCTCGCCCCCGCGCAGCAGGCCGGAGATGCCGCTGAGCTCCAGCACGTGGACCCAGGTGACCTCGCGCGCCATCCCCCGCCGCCCCGCGAGGAGCGCCGGATGGCCACGTTGCACCTCCGGGAAAGCGAGCACGTCCTCGACGCTGGGGAGTCGCCGCATTCTCCTATGATCGCGACCCGTTTACATGATGGCAAGGTTTTAAATATATTGATCCATCGATGCCACTGGGCACCTGCGGGAACCCGGGCGAAACTGCGACTCGGGGCCGGTGTCTTCCGTCCCCGTTCTCAAGCCGCCGCCCCCGCCGGGAGATGTCGACGATGACAGCAGTTGAGGAAAGGCGCACGGTCGATACGAGCAGCGTCCCCTTCGCGATGCGCGACCGGCTGCACGTGCCACGCGAACGCTACTACGACCGCGGCTTCTACGAGCTGGAGAAGCAGAAGCTGTGGACCAGGACGTGGCAGATGGCGTGCCGGCTGGAGGAGATTCCGGAGCCGCACGATTTCGTCGAGTACGAGATCTGCGATCAGTCCGTGCTGGTGGTGCGCCAGCGCGACGGATCGGTGAAGGCGTTCCACAACGCGTGCCGGCATCGCGCGACGCAGCTCGCGAAGGGATGCGGGCGGCTCGGCGGCGGGCAGCTGGTGTGTCCCTTCCACGGCTGGCGCTGGAACGCCGACGGCACCAGTTCGTTCGTCTACGGCGACTACGGGTTCGAGCCCGAATGCCTGCGCCCGGAGGACTTGCGGCTGCGCGAATGCCGGGTCGAGGTCTGGGGCGGTTGCGTGTGGATCACCATGGATCCCGGGGCAGGGCCGCTGCGGGCCTCGCTGTCGCCCGCCGCTTCCCTGCTCAAGGAGATCGGGATCGACAACTGGCAGGTCAAGTGGTGGAAGGAGGTGATCCTCAACGCCAACTGGAAGATGGCCCAGGAGGCGTTCATGGAGGGCTACCACGTCATGCAGACCCATCCGCAGCTGGCGATGGGCATGGGCGAGGAGTTTCCGATCGACACCACCGAGTACCTGGTGTTCGCGGGCGGCCACTCCAGCTTCCAGGTCAAGGGCAGCAGGCCCGGTTACACCTCGGTCGACGGGCTGTTGCTGTCCGGGCAGCTGCTGGCCGACGGCCAGGACGCGATGACACTCGAACGCGACATCACGGTGCTGGAGTCGTTGCGCACCAGGGAGATTCCCGATGGCGCGGTCGCCGAGACGGTCGCGGCCACGCTGCGGCGGCACGCCGAGGGCGCCGGCATCCCGTGGCGGCCGGGCATGGAGGACAGCCCGCTGTTCTTCGGTGGTGAGGTGTTCCTGTTCCCCAACATGTTCTTCCTGCCACAGTTCGGGAACTGCCTGAGCTACCGCATCCGCCCGTACAACGACGACCCCGAATGGTGCCGGTTCGAGGTGTGGTCGCTGACGACGTACCCGGAGACCGAGGACCGGCCGCGCGCGGACCTGCTCGGCCGCTTCGACAAGACCGACACCGCGAACTGGGGCCTGATCCCCCGGCAGGACTTCGGCAACATCGAGCGCCAGCAGCGTGGCCTGCACACGATGGGCTTCGAGGAACTACGGCTGGCCACCCGCTGGGAGGCCGCGATCAGCAACATGCACGTCGAACTCGACAAGCGCCTGGCGGCGTCGTGAACGTCCCCGACACGGCCACGCTGCTGACGATGTACCGCACGATGACGCGGGCCAGGGCATGCGAAATGCGCCTGCGCAAGGGATTCGCCAGCGGGGAGTTCGCCGGTGTCATCTGGCCCTCCCGCGGCCAGGAGGCGATCGCGGGCGGGTTGTCCACCGCGTTGCGCCGGGACGACCGGCTGGTGACGACCTACCGCGGCATCCACGACCTGATCGCGAAGGGCGTGCCGCCCGCGGAGATCCTCGGCGAGGTGCTCGGCCGCAGCGCCGGAGCCTCCCGCGGCAAGGGCGGCACCATGCACATCACGTGCCCGGAGGTCGGCGTGATGCTCTCCACCGGCATCGTCGGCGCCGGCCCGCCCGTCGCGGCGGGGCTGGCGCTGGCCGCCAAACGAAGCGGCGGCGACCGCGTCGTGGCGGTGACCTTCGGCGACGGCGCGACGAACACCGGATCCTTTCACGAGGCCGTCAACCTCGCCGCCGTCTGGGCGCTGCCACTGGTGCTGATCTGCCAGAACAATCAGTACGCCGAAATGACCCCGGTGGCCGACACGATGCGGGTCGAACGGGTGGCCGACCGCGCCGCGGGGTACGACATCCCCGGCCTGCGCGTGGACGGCAACGATCCAGTCTCCGTCCACAATGGACTTCTCGAGGCCGTCGACCGCGCCCGCTCCGGCGGTGGGCCGACCCTCGTCGAATGTCTCACCTTCCGGTTCAGCGGGCACTACTTCGGTGATCCGCAGCCCTACATCCCCGAGGACGAGATGGCCCGCGCGATGGAGCTGGACCCGTTCCCCCGCTTCGAACGGTTCCTCACCGAGCACGGCGTGAGCGAGCAGGAGCCGGCACGCGTGGACGCCGCGGCGGTGGCCGAGATCGACGCGGCGATGACCGAGGTGCTCGCCGGCCCGCTCCCGCCCGCAGGCGAACTCGACACCGATGTCTATGCGGACATGGCGGGGATACCGCGATGACCTACACGATGCGGCAGGCGCTGAGCGCGGCTCTGGACGGCGCACTGGCCGAGGATCCGAGGGTGCTCGTGCTGGGCGAGGACGTCGCCGATCCCGGCGGCGGCGTCTCGGGCGTCACAAGTGGACTGTCCACGAAATACGGTAACGACCGGGTGCTGGACACCCCGATCTCGGAGGCCGCGATCGCGGGCGCGGCCATCGGAGCGGCGATGGAGGGACTGCTCCCGGTCGCCGAGATCATGATCATGGACTTCATCGGCATCGCGCTGGACCAGATCGCCAATCACGCGGCGAAGGTGCGGTTCGCCTCCGGCGGCAGGACCACCTGCCCGGTGACCATCCGCACCAGCGTCTACGGCGGCACCGGCAACGGCGCCACGCACTCCCAGACGCTGGAGGCGTGGTTCATGCACATCCCGGGACTGAAGGTGGTGATACCGAGCACCCCGGCCGACGCGGAGGGTCTGCTGCGCTCGGCGATCTTCGACCCGGACCCGTGCGTGTTCGTGGACACCACCGCCCTGTATGGCACCAAGGGACCGCGATTGTCCACTCCGGACAAGAAGATCCCGCTCGGCAGGGCCGAGGTCAAACGCCAGGGCCGGGACGTCTCGATCATCAGCTACGGCCGGGGTGTGCTCGACGCGCTCGCCGCGGCGGAAACGCTGGCCGCGGACGGGATCGAGGCCGAGGTCGTCGATCTGCGCACGCTGGTACCGCTCGACCTGCCCGCGGTGCTGGAGTCGGTGAGCCGCACCCGGCGCGCGGTGGTCGCGCACTACGCCACCGAGTTCGCCGGCCCGGGCGCGGAACTGGCCGCGCGGATCAGCCACGACCTGTTCGGCACGCTGGCCGCCCCCGTGGTGCGCGTCGGTTCACGGTTCCGCCCCATCCCCGCGTCGGTGGCGCTCGAGTCCCAGGTCTATCCGAGCCCGGCACGGATCGAGGACGCTGTCCGCAAGGTCGTGGGTGACGCCCGTGGCTGAGATCGTGCCCGTGCGGATGCCCAAGCTCACCATGGCCGCCACCCAGGCGACCTTCGTGGATTGGCTGGTCGCCGACGGCGGACCGGTGGCCGAGGGCGAGCCCATCTACACCGTGAGCACCGACAAGGTCGAAACCCGGGTCGAGGCGCCCGCGAGCGGGGTGCTGCGGCATGGAGAGGCCGAGTTCGAGGTCGACTACCCGGTCGGCACGCAGCTCGGCAGCATCGAGAAGGCGGGCTGACCGTGGCGCGTGTGGTGGTCGAGCCCGCCGGGTTCACGATCGACGTGGAACCCGGCGAATCGCTCGCGGACGCGGCCTGGCGGCAGGGCTACCGGTGGCCGACGACGTGCTGGGGCAAGGCGGAATGCACGGTCTGCGCCGTGGTCGTGGTCGGCGGCGCGGAAGCCACGCTGCCCGCCGAGGACGAGGAAACCGGGGCGCTGCGCGACCGGATGCCGCGCCATCTCCGCACCACGAGATCACGATTGGCCTGCCGGCTCCGTTTCCGTGAGGACGGGGCCGTGGTAGAGAAGAGAGGCGTGCGTCCACCCCCGGAACCGGCCGGGTGACTCCGGCCGGAGGAGAAAGGAACTGCATATGCCCAAGGCGGTCATGGCGGTGTACAGCAACCCGGCCACGCCCGAGCAGGACGAGGAGTACAACACCTGGTACAACGAGGTGCATCTCAAGGAACTGCTCAGCCTGCCGGGAGTGTCGAGCGGGACACGCTACCGCGTCACCGAGGCCGTGCACGGTGCGGCTTCGGAACACCGCTACGTCGCGGTCTACGACGTGGACGGCACGCCGGAGGAGATCCTCGCCCAGATGGGCACCCTGCCCGCTCCCTCCCCCGCGATCGACGCCGCGGGCGCGCGGATCTACTTCTGGGAGCCCATCGAGGGCGGATCGGCCTGACCGTGCGGCAAGCCGAGGTCCGCGTCGAGTTCCCGGCCGGACTGTCCACACAGGACCTCGACGACGGTGTCCGGGCTCTGGCGGCGCGCGGGCTGCGTGCGCGCCGCCATCCCGCACGCCGCGAACTCGCCGTCACGGTCGAGGCGGAGGACAAGGAATCCGCCGGGGCGAGGGTGGCCGGCGTGTGCGAGCAGGTGCTCGGCACCGTGCCGCGGTTGCGCTCGGTGACCTTCCTCAGCCGCGGCACCGACGAGGATGCGCTCGGCGTGATCGAGGCGTTCGGCGTGCGCGCGGGCGTGCAGCGGCTCGAAGAGGACGGCGAGGAGGTCGCGGTGTTCACGCTGGCCGCCGCCGACCAGCGGCGCGTGCCGGAGAGCAGGCTGCACACCGCGCTGGAGGCGGCGCTCAACTGCGAGATCCGGCTCCGGTACGTGTGAGCGGCGCGGGCATACTGGGACGGTGGTTGGAACATCATCCGGAGACGTCCCCGCGTCCGCGGAGCTCACTCGGCGTGACGAACTGCTCCGGATCGCCGGCCGCGTGTTCGCGCAGGCAGGCTACGCGGGTACGTCGCTGCGCGACATCGCCGACGCCGCCGGGATCCTGACCGGGAGCCTGTATCACCACTTCCCGTCCAAGGAGGCGCTCGCGGTCGAGCTGATCTCGGAGTTCCAGGCCGAGATGGACGAGCTCGCGCGGCGCCCGCGCCTGGAATCCGGACATCCGCTGACCGACCTGGTCGAGTTCGCCGACAAGGTCGGGCAGATCGCCGGACGGCACCGCGCGGCGGTGCACATGTGCCGCCGGGACGCGCCCACCACCGCGACCGAGACGATGACCACGCTGGTCCGGCGCAAACCGGTCGCGCTGAACCGCCGATGGGCGACGCTGCTGCGGGCCGCGCGGGACGCGGGGACGTTGCGGGCCGAGGTGGACCTGCCGGTGCTGCAGGCCGTGCTGCCCATCGCGGTGCTCGACCTCGCGGCCCTCGTCACGCCGCTGTCGACCAGTGACCTGGTGTGCTCGCTGGTCTCGCAGCTGCTGCACGGCCTGACCACCGAGGCGCACTCCCCCGCCGAGCTCGACGCGTCCGGGCCGGCGCGGGTCGCGCGGGAACGGATCGCGGGCTGGCGCCCGCCTGCCGCGGCCGACGAGAGCCGGCGCGGGCTGATCCTCGCGACCGCGCGCGACGAGTTCGCCCGGCGCGGCTACGAGGCCACCACGATGCGCGACATCGCCGCCGCGGCGGGGATGCGGGCCAGCAGCATCTACGGGCATTTCGCGGCGAAGCAGGAGATCCTCGCCGCGATCATGGAGCGGTTCTCGCATCACCTGCTCGAAGGCTACGAGACCGTCGCCGCCGCACCGGGTACGGCCGTTGAGCGGCTCGACGGGGTGTTCTCGCTGATGACCTCGGCGGCACGGCTGTTCCGGCACGAGTTCATGATCGTCAAGGACTGGTGGTACGTGCTCAACCCGCCGGTGGACGCGCCACCGGTGGACAACGCCGCGCGGCTGCGGATCATGGAGGAGATGCTGGACGAGGGTATCCGCGCCCGCCAGTTCGCCACGCCCGCCGACGTCAGCGTGCTGGCGGTGGCGCTGCGCAGCCTGCTGTGGGTTCCGCTGACCGACTCCGGCCCGGCGTCCTCCGCGCCGCGGCGGCACGCGTTGCTGCGGCAGACCCTGCTCGACGGCGCCGCCAGCCCCGCCGAACGGTCCGTGGTCAAGGCGTTGTGAGCCCTTCGCCTGCCTGAGCGGGCTCAGTGCAGCACCTTCAGCCCGGCGACCCCGGCGACGATGAGCGTGAGGCAGGCCAGCCGGGCGGCGGTGGCGGGCTCGCCGAGCACCATCATGCCGTAGACGGCCGTGCCCACCGCGCCGACGCCGACCCAGACGGCGTATCCGGTGCCGAGCGGGATCGTGCGCATCGCGTAGGCCAGGCCCGCCATGCTGCCCGCGAGCGCGACGGCGAACAGCAGCGTCGGCCACAGGCGCGTGAACCCGCGTGTGGCTTCGAGCGCCGCGGCCCACACGGTTTCGAGAACACCGGATACGACAAGAACAACCCACGCCATGACAAGACCTTCCCGGACACCGACAGTGATCCACGTCGTCTTGTCTTGCCGGGTACGACGCACTCGTCCGGGGTGGCGTGCCACCGCCTTCAGGTTAGCACGCCACAATCGACAGTCCTCAATGGACGATCAGGGCGCGGGGCGCCGGCCCTGCCTGATCTCGTTCTCCACCATGCCCATGACCCACCGGATGGCCCGCGTCGCCTGCTTCGGGTCCAGTTCCCACGCCGTGACCAGCCGCTCGTAGGACACCAGGCTCCACAGCACGTCCAGCATCGCCGCCGCGGCGGTGCGGTCCTCCTCCGGCCAGTCCGCCGCGGCGCGGCCGACGGCGTCGAGCAGGGAATCACGGCGGCGCTTGTCCACCGCGGCGAAGGTGGCGTCGGCCGGTTTGCGCTCGGCCGTCGGGAACGACGAGACGTAGGCGAAGGTGCGCGCGGTGATGTCGGCGATGTCGTCCAGTTCGATGGTGCCGGCCGCGGTGACGCCCGCTTCCTGTTGCAGGCGTTGCAGTACGGCGTCGCGCAGGCCGCGTTCGGTCGCGAAATGCCGGTACACGGTCCGCTCGTTCACCCCGGCGCGCTCGGCGACGGTGCGGGCGGTCAGCAACCGCCAGTCCCACACGGGCCGCTCGTGCACGAGTTCGGCGCCCGCCGCCACTATGCGCTCGCGCGTCTGCGCGGCCCGCTGCCTGCGGATCGGGCTGTCGTAAGGACGGCGCCTGGGTTCTGGGTCGTTCACATACTCACCGTAACCACATTGACAGGAAGGGCATATTCACGCCAGCATACTGACACCAATTCGAATGGGGGCGACGCTGCTCCCGGCGAGAGGGGACCGTTCCCGTGACGGCGACAACCGAAGCTTCCGGCGTCCGCTACGACCCGTACGACGTAGAGATCAACGCGAACCCGTACCCGATGTTTCGCCGCCTCCGCGAAGAGGCGCCGCTTTACCGCAACGAGGAACACGACTTCTACGCGGTCAGCCGCTTCGAGGACGTCCGCGCCGGCCTCGCCGACAAGGACACCTTCATCTCCGGCCGCGGCGCCATCCTCGAACTGATCAAGGCGAACATGGAGATCCCGTCCGGTGTGCTGATCTTCGAGGATCCGCCGATCCACACGATTCACCGCAACCTGCTGGCCAGGATGTTCGCGCCGAAGAAGATCCGCGAGCTGGAACCGAGGATCCGCGAGCTAACCGCGCGCAGCCTCGACCCGCTGGTCGGCGCCGGCGGGTTCGACTTCGTCCGCGATCTCGGCAAGCTGATGCCGATGTGGGTCATCGGCGGGCTGCTCGGCATTCCCGAGGAGGACCAGGAGTCGGTCCGCGACAGCGTCGACGCCGAGCTGCGCACCGAGGCCGGCAAGCCGATGATCAAATACACCGACGACAAGGAGTTCGCCAGCGGCGAGATCTTCGCCAAGTACCTCGACTGGCGTGCCGAGCATCCCTCCGACGACATCATGACCGAGCTGATGAACGCCGAGTTCGAGGACGAGACCGGCACCGTCCGCCGGCTCACCCGTGACGAGCTGCTCATCTACGTCAACGTCGTCGCGGGCGCGGGCAACGAGACCACCACCCGGCTCATCGGCTGGGCGGGCAAGGTGCTGGCCGACCACCCCGGCCAGCGGCGCGAGCTGGCCGAGAACCCGTCGCTGATCCCGCGCGCGGTCGAGGAACTGCTGCGGTTCGAGCCGCCCGCCCCGCACGTGGCCAGGTACATGACGCGCGACGTGGAGTACTACGGCCAGACCGTGCCCGCGGGCAACGTCATGATGTTCCTCATCGGCAGCGCGAACCGCGACGAACGGCACTTCCCGGACGGCGAGCGCTTCGACATCCACCGCGAGGTGCGCCAGCACCTGACCTTCGGGCTCGGCACCCACTACTGCATGGGCTCGGCGCTGGCCCGGCTGGAAGGACGCATCGCGCTGGAGGAGGTGCTCAAGCGGTTCCCGGAATGGGAGGTCGACCTCGACGAGGCTCAGCTCTCGCCGACCTCCACCGTGCGCGGCTGGGAAACGCTGCCGGTGCTCACCCCGTGAGCTTCTTCGTGCGGGTACGCCGCTTGCCGTAGTTCTCCAGCTGGTCGAGATAGCGCTCCATGAACTCGACGGTTTCGTTGTGCGCCATGGTGAAGCCCAGGTTGTCCTCCATCGCCATGATCCGCGCGATCGCGGTCATCATCATGACGAGCGCCTCCGGCGTGCACACCTCGGGCGGCACCCGGTAGCTCTTCAACGCCCCGGCCGCCGCGTCCAGCTGCGCCGCCCGGAACAGTTCCGAGTAGCGCGCGACCTGGGCGCGGATGGCCTTGCGGTGATTGGCCACCGCGCCGAACTCCAGCGAGAACGCGGTGGCCGCGGACTCGGTGTTGAACGCCCACAGCGCGCGCAGTGGCCGGTCGGATTCCAGTAGTTCCTTCTGGTGCGCGAGCCCCTCTTCCGCGCGGCGCTCGAACATCGCGAGGAACAGGTCGTCCATGGTGCGGAAGTAGTAGTGCACCAGCTGCGACTTCAGCCCGGCCTTCGCGGCGACCCGCCGGGACGTGACCGCGGCGTAGCCTTCCTCCAGCATGAGCTGTTCCGCCGCGTCGAGCAGGATGCCGCGGTTCTTCGCATCCGGTGCGCCGATCCGGCGCTGCGATGCCATCGTTGACCTACCTCCCTGAACTCCCGCGCCGGTCTCTCGGCACGAGCGTCTTCGATCGTAACCTCACCGCGGCGAACGCGGTTCAACCAGCGCGCGGTCCTCTTGGGATCGACGCGAAGTGGCCTTGACCACATCATCCACCAGATGCTAAGCATGTGCACAGCACTGCCTGGACACGCCATCATGGCTGATTTTCCCAGTGACCGAAAGAGGCGAAGATGCCTTGGACCCGGCGGGCCACCTCCGCGGTGGGCGCGGCACTCGACACGATCGGGTACCAGGTCGTGTTCTACGGCAGCGCCTACGGCTGGTTTCTCCGTGCTGTCAGAAGGTATCGGCAGGAGATCCTGCGTCAGCTCGCGTCGGTGAGCTTCGGGCGCGGCGCGCTCGCGATGGTCGGCGGCACGGCGATGATCGTCGCGTTCCTGACCGGCACGACGGGCGTCGAGCTGGCCATCCAGGGGTACGCGCAGCTGACGAACATCGGGATCGATGCGTTGCTCGGCTTCGTCTCCGCCTACGTCAACACCCGGATCGCCGCGCCACTGGTCGCCGGAATCGCGCTCGTGGCCACGGTCGGCGCGGGATTCACCGCGGAACTGGGTGCGATGCGGATCAACGAGGAGATCGACGCGCTCGAGGTGATGGCGATCCCGTCGATCCCCTATCTGGTCACCACCAGGGTCGTCGCCGGCCTCATCGCGGTGACTCCGCTGTACGCGATCTCGCTGGTCATGTCCTACACGCTCACCCAGGTGACCACCACTGTCCTTTATGGCCAGTCCCCCGGTACCTACAATCACTATTTCGAGACGTTCTTGGTCCCCAGTGACATTCTGAGCTCCTTCGCGGTCGTGCTCGTGATGGCGCTGGTGATCATTTCCGTGCACTGCTACTACGGCTACACCGCGACGGGCGGGCCCGCCGGAGTGGGACATGCCGTCGGCCGCGCGGTTCGCCTGTCACTTATCGGCGTCATGTTCGTTGCACTTGGCATGAGCTTGGTTCTGTACGGCAATTCCGACACGCTCCACATTTCGAGGTGACGGCGCGATGGTTCCCGGATCGCGGCCGGTGAGGTACAAGCTGTTCGGGTTGCTCGGCGTGTGCGTACTCGCACTGGCGCTTTTCGGCGTTTTCGCGAGCTACAACCAGATGTTCGTCCCGGTGCTGCGGGCCGAGGTCGTCGCCGACCGCAGCGGCCTGCTGCTGGACCCCAAGGCCGATGTCACGCTGCACGGCATCACGGTCGGCGAGGCCCGCACGATCGACGCCGTCGGCGGAAAGGCCGTCATCGGAATCGCGATCCGCCGTGAATACGCCGGCGACATTCCGGACAACGTCGGCGCGCAGATCATTTCGCCGACCGTGTTCGGCGCGAAGTTCATCGACCTGGTACCCGCGCCCTCGCCGAGCACACGCCCGATCGGCGAAGGCGCGGTGATCAAGGCGACCGCGGTCTCCACCGAGACGAACTCGGTGTTCGACAACCTGATGCGGCTGCTGACGACGGTCAAACCGGCCAAACTGAACGCCACGCTCGGCGCCGTCGCGACCGCGTTACGAGGGCAGGGGCACAACCTGGGCCAGTTCGTCAGTGATCTCAACACCTATCTCAGCCGCTTCAACCCCACGCTGCCCGCGGTGAACCAGGATCTGGCGGCACTGCCGGACGTCGCGGGCACCTATGCCGACGTCGCTCCCGACGTGCTGCGCATCGTCGACAACGCCACCACGCTGTCGCGCACCGTGCAGGACAAGGAAGCCGGGCTGCACGCGATGCTGCTGAGCCTGACCCGCGTCTCCGACGACGGCCGCGCGTTGCTGCAGGACCAGGGACAACAGCTGGTGAACCTGCTCGACGTGATGCGCCCGACGACCCAGCTGCTGGCGTACTACTCGCCGGAGTTCCCCTGCACGTTCGCCACGGTGAACACGATGCGGCTCTCCAGCAGCCAGGCGGTCGGCGGGCTCTACAACGGAATCAGCGGCAGCATCACGTTCATGCCGGGACAGCCCGGATACCAGAAAGGACTCGACGATCCGAAGGTGGCCGCGACGAATCCGCCGAAGTGCTATCCGTCGCTGGTCTCCAACGGGCCGCACTACGCGTTCGACGACGGCACGACCACACCGGACTTCTACCGGCGCACCACCACGATCGTCAGCCCGCTCGAGCTCGCCCAGCAGCTGCTGGGGCCCGCGATCGCGCCCTACGTGGGCGGTGGTGGCAAATGAGAAGGACCGGGCTGCTGATCAAGGTGCTCGCCTACGTGATGACGACGGTCGCGATGACCGGCGTGCTGGTCGTGGTGTTCGGCGGGTTCCGGTTCGAGCCGACCACCACCTACCGGGCCGTGTTCGACGACATCTCCGGGATGAAGCCCTCCAGCGAGGTGCGCGCGGCGGGCGTCGACGTCGGCCGCGTCGAGAGCACCGAACGGTTGCCGGACAACACCATCGCGGTCACCTTCAGCGTCGGCAAGCAGATTCCCCTCACCACCGGCACGACGGCCGTCATCCGGTACAAAAATTTGGTCGGCGACCGGTTCCTGCAGCTCGCCAAGGGCGACGGGCCCCTGCTCCCGGCGGGCGGCACGATCCCGAAGACGCGGACCCGGCCGGCGCTGGACCTCGACGAGCTCTTCAACGGCTTCACCCCGCTGTTCCAGGGGTTGCGGCCGGACGAGGTCAACCGGCTCTCCGCGTCGCTGATCTCGGTGCTGCAAGGACAAGGCAGTGCCGTCGACGGCCTGCTCAGCGACCTCGGCTCGGTCACCACGACGCTGGCCGACCGCGGCTCGCTGATCAGCGACGTGGTCAACCAGCTCAACACCGTGCTGGAGACGTTGGTGCGGCGCGCGCCGGAACTCAACGACACCATCGTGAATCTGCAGCGGGTGGTCAGCGGGCTTGCCTCGGACCGGGAGCAGATCGGCGGTTCGCTGACCGACATCGACAACCTGACCAGCACCGTCGGGGGCCTGTTGCAGCAGGACCGCCCGGATCTGCGGAACACGATCGCCCAGCTGACCCGGTTCTCGCAGACGATCAACGCCGACCAGAAGGCGCTGGACAACCTGATCCGCAGGCTGCCCGGCTACTACATCCCGCTCGGACGGCTCGGCGCCAACCAGAGCGCGTTCCAGTTCTACGTGTGCGGCGTGCGGTTGCGCGTCACGACACCGGCCGGACGGATCGACATGCCCTTCATCAACAGCGGGAACGTGACCCGATGCTGAACGCCGAGAAGAGGTTCCGCGAACGCGATCCGCGCAAGGTCGGGATCGCGGGTGTGCTGCTGGTCCTGGTGCTGCTCGCCACCGCCATGTCCTCCGGTTCGATCTACCGTTCGCTGACGAGCGTGTCCTACTCGGCGTTGTTCACCGAGGCCGGCGGGCTCGCCTCGGGCGCCGAGGTCCGCATCGGCGGGCTCAACGTGGGCAAAGTGGACAGTGTCGAGCTCGAGGGCGACCACGTGAAGGTCCAGTTCAGCGTGGAGGGACCGGGAAATCTCGGCGAGCTGACCGGCGCGGCGATCAAGACGGCGACCCCGCTGGGCGTGAAGTTCCTCGCGGTACTGCCCTCCGGTGGCGGGCAGCTCGCGCCAGGTGCGCAGATCCCGGTCACGCGGACGAGCTCGCCCTACGACCTCGCCGGGATCCTCGGTCAGCTGACCACGCAGGCCGGCGAGCTCGACACCGCGAAACTGGCCACCGCGATGGACACGGTAAGCAGCACGCTCAAGGACACTCCGGACTCGCTGCACGCCACTTTGGACGGTGTGAACCGGCTCGCGCTCACCGTCGCCGACCAGGACCGGGCGCTGCGTGATCTGCTGGGCCGCGCCAATTCGGTGACCGGTGTGCTGGCCCAGCGCAACCGCGAGCTGTCGCAGCTCTTCGACGACGGCAACCTGCTGCTGGGCGAGCTGAGCCGGCGTCGCGCGGTGATCAGTGAGCTGCTGACCAGCACGACCACGATGCTCGACCAGCTGACCGGACTGGTGCACGACAACCAGCAGCAGCTCCAGCCCGCGCTGCAGCAGCTGCACGGGGTGCTCGATCTGCTCAACAAGGACGACCAGCTGTTCGGTTCCATGTTGCAGGGACTCAACATCTACGCGGGCACGCTCGGCGAGTCGGTCGGCGGCGGCCCGTGGTTCTACGGCTACATCCCGGATCTGCCGCCGACCAACATCATCCCGCTGCTTCCCGACGTGCTGAAGGCGGTCGGACCATGACCAGGCTGCTCAGTCACTCCACGCTGGTGCTCGGGATCATCGTCGCACTCGTCGTGTGCGCGGTGGTCACCGTGCTCACCCCCCAGCGTCCCGACAAGACGCTGACCGCCTATTTCACCGAGGCGCCCGCGCTGTATTCCGGAGATTCGGTGCGGGTGCTCGGCATCGACGTCGGCAAGATCGACTCGATCACGGCGGAACCGGGCCGGGTCAAAGTGGTTCTGCGGTACAAGGCGGCGTTGAAGGTGCCCGCCGAGGTGAAGGCCGCGATCGTGGCGCCCACCATGGTCAGCAGCCGCTTCATCCAGCTGACGCCCGTCTACACCGGCGGGCCCGAACTGCCCGACGACGCCACGATTCCGCTGTCGCACACGGTGACCCCGGTCGAATGGGACACCACCGTCGCCGAGCTGAACAAGCTCGCCACCCAGCTCGGCCCCGCCTCCGGGCAGCTCGCCGGGCCGCTCGGCCGGGTGCTGGACACCGCGCAGGCCAACCTCGCGGGACAGGGCGACCAGATCCACGAGACCATCCGCGACGCCTCCGCCGCGATGACCACGCTCGCCGCGGGCGGCGAGGACCTGTTCGGCACCGTACGCAACCTGCAGTCGGTGGTGACCAGCCTCGCCCAGAACGACGGTGCGGTACAGGCCTTCAGCAAGCAGCTCACCGACGTCTCGGCGATGCTGGACGACAACCGGGACCAGCTCGCGACCGTGGTGCGCACACTCGACCAGACCGCGGTACTGGTGGAGAACTTCGTCCGCGACAACCGCAACGCGCTGGCCACCGACCTCGACGGGGTGGCGAAAGTGGCCAAACAGATCGCCGGCAACCGGCAGGCACTGGCCGACTTCCTGCAACGCGCGCCCGTCGGGGTGTCCAACTTCAACAACGTCTACGACCCGACCGGCAGTCTCATGGCCGGCGCCTTCGCGATCACGAACATGAGCGATCCGGCGACCTTCATCTGCTCGCTGATCTTCGCCTCGGGCGGGCACAACGACAACACGAACAAGGCATGCGAGACGGCGCTCGTGCCGTTCGTCCAGATACTCAAGATGAACAACGTCCCGCTGGTGATGCCGTTGCAGACGGCGCCGCAGAATTCCGGAGGCGGCCGATGAGAAAACGGTCCCCCGCCGGTCTTTTCGTCGTCTTCGTCGCGGCACTCGTGCTCACCGCGTGCAGTGCCTCACCGCTGACCGCGCTGCCGCTGCCGTTTCGCACCGGCACGGGCGAGGCCGGCTACCAGATCACCGTGCACATGAGCGACCTGGGCAACCTGGTGCCCAACGCCGAGGTGAAGGTCGGCGACATCACCGTCGGCACCGTCACCGCGGTCGCGTTCGACAACTGGACGGCCAAGCTGACGGTGAACCTGCTCAAAACGGTGAGCCTGCCCGCGAACGCCGAAGCCCGAGTGGCGCAGAAAAGCCTGCTGGGCGCGGAATACCTGGAACTGTCGCCGCCGCGACAGGGTCAGCCGGTCGGCACGCTGCGCCCCGGCGACGACATCCCCGTCACCCGCACCGGCCAGTACCCCGAGACCGAGGAACTGCTGACCGCCCTGTCGGCCCTGCTCAACCAGGGCGGGCTCGCCCAGGTCCAGACGATCACGACCGAGCTGAACAACGCGCTCACCGGGCACGAGGACGAGTTCCGCGGGCTCATTCACAACCTCGGCCAGCTGGCGAGCACGCTCGACGCGCGCAAGGGCGACATCGTGCGCGCGCTGAACAACATCGACCGCCTGACCGGCACACTCGCCCGGCAAACGCAGGTCATCGACAACGCGCTGCGCACGATCCCGCCGGGGTTGGCCGTGCTCGAACGGCAGCGGACGACGCTGGTGCAGACGCTGAATTCGGTGTCGGCGTTCGGCGACGTCGCGTCGCACGTGATCAACGCCGGCCGCGACGACCTGCGGGCCGATCTCCAGGCGGCGCAACCGGTGCTGACCCAGCTCGCGAACTCGGGCAAGGACCTCACCGGGTCCCTGGGCTTCCTGCCCACCTTCCCCTTCGCCTCCAACACCGCGTTCCCCGCGGTGATCAACGGCGACTACGGAAACCTGTACGTGACCGTCGATCTGGACGCCAACGTGCTGGCCGACAACCTGTTGCGTGGCTTCACACTCGCCGGAGTGCCGCTGCTGGGCGGTTCCTCGCTGGCCGGCGGCCTGGTCAACGCCAACCCGCTCACCGCAGGCGTGGCACAGTTGCTGCCGCTGCCCCTCGGCCAGCGCGAACCGGTGCCGACCCCGATCCCGTCGACGCCGACGGCACCCCAGCCGGTGAACGGGCAGAGCGGTGGCCTGCTCGGCCTGATCATCCCGGGAGGCAACTGATGCTCAGCAGGATGGTCCGCGGCCAGCTCATCGCGTTCGTCATCGTCACGGTGATCGGCGTCGCGTTCGCCGCCGTGCGGTATGTCCAGGTCCCGCGCATGTTCGGGATCGGGACCTATGCCGTCACGCTGGATCTGCCGAGGGCGGGCGGGCTGTATGAGAACGCACTGGTGACCTTGCGCGGCATCAAGGTCGGCAAGGTCGACAAGCTGGAACTGTCCAGCGGTGGGGTGCGCGCGGTGCTCGGCATCGACGACAGCGCGAAGATCCCGGCCGATTCCGCCGTCGCGGTGCGCAGCACCTCGGCGATCGGCGAGCAGTACGTCAACTTCGAACCGCGCTCGGACTCCGCACCGCTGCGCGACGGGCAGGTCATCCCCGCCGGCCAGGTGTCCTTCCCGACGCCCGTCGGGGACATGCTGTCCGCTGTGGACCAGCTCGCCTCGACCCTGCCGCTGGACAAGCTGAACAGCACCGTGGACGAGGTCTACCGCGCGTTCAACGGAACCGGCCCCGATCTCGCCGGGCTGTTGCGCGCGGCCTCGCAACTGGAGGACCAGGCGGCGGCCAACCTCGACCCCACGGTGAAACTACTCAACGACCTGGTGCCGGTACTGGCGACGCAACGCAAGATCGCGCCGCAGGTCACCGCGTTCACCGGTGATCTCGCCGCCGTGACCGGGACCCTGCGCTCGGTGGATCCGAGCCTGCGCGGGGCGATCGACAACACCGGGCCGATGGCCGACCAGCTGACCGGGCTGCTGGACCAGATCCGCCCCACGCTGCCGCAGTTGCTGGGCGATCTCACCTCGACCGGCCAGGTGCTGCGCGTGTTCATCCCGAACATCCAGCAGACACTGGTGATCTTCCCCGCCGCGATCTCCTCGCTGACCAGCACGACCGCGTGGGGCATCAAGGATTCCGGGCAGAACCCGCCGCCGTATTCGGCGATGGGCTTCAAGCTGACGTTCGGTTCCCCGCCGCCTTGCACCAACGGGTACGAGCAGGACCGTACGGCACCGACCGACCTGTCCAACTCGCGCCCGCCACCGACGGACGCCTACTGCAAGGAACCGAAGAACTCCCCGATAGAGGTGCGTGGCTACCGCAACGCGCCCTGCCCGCCCGGCAGTCCGGCCGGTCCGGGCAGCACGGGCGCGACCGCCGCACAGTGCGGGCTGAACTTCCAGTCCCCACAGGAAGCCAAGGCCGCCACCGACACCGCCATTGCGCACATGCTGGAAGTCGCGGCACGCAACCCGAAGACGCGTGCGGAGAACAAGGCCTTCATCGGCGATGCCGACTTCTCGGGAGCGGCCCCACCGGGACAGCCACCGCCCGCGATCAACGGCGCCGGCAACACCTCGCACGAGGGCCCGAACGGGCTGTTCTACGCCGACGGCCAGCCGTTCCTCAAGGGCGGTTTGCCGCTGCCGCAGGTCAGCACACCGGGCGGGCCGGTGACTCCCCTGGAGCAGTTCCTGCTCGCCCCGCTGCTCGCACCGATTGGAGGAGGGTCATGACCGAGACCTCCGAACTGACCGAAAAGGACACCGAAGCGGAAGAAAAGCCGCGTCCCTCCCCCGTTCCGCGAAAATGGAGCGTGCGGCACAAGCGCGGCCTGGCGGCCACGGTCGTCGTCTCCCTCGTGGTGGTCGTGCTGCTGGTCGTCGCGGGCGGCGCGCTGTGGTACGTGCGCGGCACGCACGACCACCAGGCGCGCGACGCCGCGATCACCGTCGCGGCACGAGAGGAAGTGCTGGCGTTGCTCAGCCTCAGCCCGGAGGGCGTGCAGGGCTCGCTCGACCGCGTGCTCTCCGGCTCCACCGGCGGCTGGCGGCAGCAGTTCGCCCAGCAGGCCGACCAGTTCACCCAGGTCGTGCGGGACGGGCAGGTGCGCGCGCAGGCCACGATCAGCGCCTCGGGCATCCAGAACGCCGACGACAACCGGGCGACGGTGCTGGTGTCGGCGAACGCGGTGGTCACCAACACCGATTCGCCGCAGGGTTATCCCGCGGTCTACCGGGTGCTGCTGGGCATGGAGCAGCAGGACGGCAAGTGGCTCGTGTCGGATCTGCAGTTCGTCGCGTGAGGACGTGGGATCGGTGGCACTGAGTGCGGTAGGCACGATCAAGGCGATCGGCGGGTTCACCGCGATGAGCCTGGACACGATCAGGGCCGTGTTCCGCCGCCCGTTCCAGCTCACGGAGTTCTTCGAGCAGACCGTGTTCCTGGCCAGGGTCACGGTATTGCCGTGCATCTTCCTCGCGGTCCCGTTCCTCGGTGTGACGATCTTCTTCGTCAACCAGCTGCTCGGCCAGATCGGCGCGATCGACCTTTCCGGCGCGGGCACGGCGCTGGCCGTCGTGCGTGAGATCGGGTCGATGGCCAGCGTGCTCGTGCTCGCCGGCGCGGGATCGACGGCCATCTGCGCGGACCTCGCCTCCCGCACCATCCGCGAGGAGATCGACGCGATGGAGGTGCTCGGCGTCGACCCGATCCAGCGGCTCGTCGTGCCCCGGGTGCTGGCCGCGACGCTCGTCGCGATCGGCCTCAACGCGATCGTGTGCGTCGTGGGCATCAGCACCGGATACGTGTTCTCGGTGCTCGTGCAGGGTGCCAGCCCCGGCCAGTTCGTCGCGAACCTGACGCTGCTGGTCGGGCTGCCCGACGTGATCGTCGGGGTGATCAAGGTGATCGTGTTCGGTCTCGCGGCCGGGCTCGTGGGCTGCTACCGCGGCCTGACGGTCAGCGCGGGCGCCAAAGGCGTCGGCGAGGCGGTCAACGAGACGGTGGTGCTCGTGGTGGCGATCCTGTTCGTGGTCAACACCATCATCACCCTCATCTACATGCAGTTCAGCGGTTCCGGCGGTTTCTAGGGAGGTCCGGTGACGGTTTTCGCGTTTCCCCGAGCGGTGGTCGGCCGGGCCGACCGGGTCCTGCCCACCAGACGCGTGCGCATCGTGCTGGCGGCGATCACCGTACTGCTCGCCGCGGCGGCCGCCGCCGCGGTGACCGTCCTTTCGTTGTCCACGGTGGACACCATCGCCAAGGAGCGGGCCGGTGCGCAGGCGGTGTCGGCGGTGCTCGACCTCACGCCGAAGCTGCTCAACTTCGACTACCGCACGATCGACGCGGACATCGAGCGCGCGAAGTCGGTCACCACGGGCGAGTACTGGGCGCAGAACGGGCTCGCCGCGACGCTCAAACCCGCCGTCGTGCAGGAGCAGGCGACCACGCAGACGGTGGTGCGCTCGGCCGGGGTCGCCGACGCGCAGCCCGACCGGGTCGTCGTCCTGGTGTTCTTGAACCAGACGACCACCGGCAAGAGCCTGACCGCGCCGAGGGTGGACAGCCGCGTCGCGCGGGTCACCGCCGCCCGGGTGGACGGCAAGTGGCTGCTGGCCGGGTTCGAGCCGCTCTGAGCGCGGGAAAGGGCATCGTGATGAGCTCGAGCGAGACAGCGCAAGAGGCCGTCGAGGCCGAAGCCGCCGAACAGGAGCCCGAGGCACGGGCGGAGGAAACCGCCGCGCCGCCGCGCTCGGCGACCTGGTTCGTCGCGGCACTGGTGCTCGCGGTGGTGCTGACGGCTTCCCTTGTGGTGGGCGGGCTTCTGCTGCGCTCCGTGCTGGACTACCGCGCCACCGCGGACCGGCGGGCAGCGATCCTGTCCGTGGCCACCGACGTGGCCCGGCAGTCCTACTCGCTGGACTACCAGACGTTCCCCCAGCAGATGCCGAAGATCGTCGCGGCCACGACCGGCGCGTACCGTCAGGGCCTGATCGACAGCCAGCAGGGCCTGCAGTACATCCTCACGCAGGGCAAGGTGAGATCGACCTGCACGATCACCGCGTCGGGCGTGGAACGTGCCGACGACAACTCCGCCACCGTGCTGTTCGCCATCACCACGCACGTGACCAACACCGAGATCACGACTCCCCGCGACCGGTTCTACCGCGTCGCGATCGGCCTGGTCCGCCAGGGCGAGACGTGGCTCGTCCAGTCGAATGACGTGATCGCATGAAACTCCGCCTCCCCCGGCCCCGTCTCCCCCGGCCCGGCCTCGCGCGCGCCAGGACCGTCTCCGTCCGGAAGCGACGGGTCACCGTCTCGCTGCTGGCGGTGCTGACCGTGCTGGCCGTCGCGGGCACCACGCTGCTGGTCTTCGCCGCGCGGCGCGCGGAGGCCATCGACGACGCGCGGTCCGACGCGGTGGCGCAGGCGCGGCTACGGGTGGCGCAGGTGCTCAGCTACGGCGCCGACACCATCGACGCCGACATCGAACGGGCCCAGCAGAGCACGGCGGGCTCCTTCGCGCAGTACTACGTGCCTTTCGCCCGGCAGGCGATCGCGCCCGCGGTCAAGCAGGAGGGCACCACGTCGGTCGCGATCGTGAGCCGGGCCGCCGCGGTGAGCGTGAACCCGGACTCCGTCGTGGTCGTGGTCTTCATCGACCAGAAGACCTCCAGCAAGGCCCAGCCGGACCCGCGCAGCACGTCGAGCACGGCCCGGGTGACCATGACGAAGGTCGCGGGCCAGTGGCTCATCAGCGAGCTGACGCCGACGTCGTCGTGACCGGCCGGGCCTGCCACGACGACGTCCACCGGCAGTGTCAGCCCGGTGATGTAGCGGGATTCGTCGGAGGCCAGGAACAGCACCGCGTTACTGACGTCCATCGCCTCCACCCAGGGCACCGGCAGCAGAGGGTCGCGCGCGACGGTGTCCACAGCGGATTTCGGCGCGGCGAAGTCGCGTACGTCCCCCACGGCTACTTGAGCATGCTGCCCGCGTCGACCGGCAGCGTCAGGCCGGTGATGTAGCGCGACTCGTCGGAGGCCAGGAACAGCACCGCGTTACTGATATCGAGCGCCTCGACCCACGGTACCGGCAGCATGTGCGCCATCTGCGAGAGCGGGGCGAAATCGTCGACGGTCGGGTTCTCCAGGTCGGGGCGGAACATCCGGAAGGTGGCGTCGTTCATCACCATCGGCGTGTTCACCTGGGTGGGATGCACCGAGTTCACCCGGATGCTCTGGTGCGCCAGCTCCACCGCGAGCGTGCGCATCACGCCGACCACACCGTGTTTGGCGGCGACGTAATGGCCCACGTTCGGGTAAGCCTTGAGCCCACCGACCGAACTGGTGAGGATGATCGACCCGCCCCGGCCGCCGGCCTGGATGTGCGGGATCGCCGCCTTCGCCGACAGCCACACGCCGGTCAGGTTGACGCCGATCATGTCCTGCCAGAGGTGCTCGTCCATCTCAGCCAGCGGCGCACCGGTGTTGCCCAGCCCCGCGTTCGCGATGGCGATGTCGAGCCTGCCGAACTCCTCGACACCGGCGTCCACGGCCGCCTTCACCGCCGCGAAGTCCCGCACGTCGGCCTGCGTGGCCAGCATCCGGCGGCCTTCCTTTTCCACCAGTGACACCGTTTCGGCGAGATCCTCCGGTGTCGACATCGGGAACGGCACGTTGTCCAGCTGCTTGCACACGTCGATGCCGATGATGTCGGCACCTTCCTGCGCCAGCCGGACCGCGTGACTGCGGCCCTGGCCGCGCGCCGCGCCGGTGATGAAAGCGACCTTGCCCGCAACTCGTCCAGCCATCGTTACCTCATTCCTGATCGGACTCCGCCGCCGCGCGGACGGCCTGGAGGATTCCCTGGTATCCGGTGCACCGGCACAGGTTCCCGGACAGTGCTTCGCGGATCTGCTCGTCGGTGGGCCGCGGGTTGTCCCGCAGGAACGCGGTGGCCGAGACCACGAAACCCGGGGTGCAGAATCCACATTGGAGCCCGTGGTGGTCGCGGAAGGCATCCTGCACCGGGGAAAGCTCACCGTCATCACCGGCGAGGCCCTCCACGGTGGTGACCTCGGCTCCGTCGGCCTGCGCGGCGAACACGAGGCACGCCCGCACGGCGGCACCGTCGACCAGCACCGTGCACGCACCGCAGACCCCGTGCTCGCAGCCGAGATGCGTGCCGGTGAGTCCACAGTGCACGCGCAGGTAGTCCGCCAGCGTCAGCCGCGGCTCGACCGCCGCGCGGCGAACGCCGCCGTTGACCTTCAGCTCGATCTCGACCTCAGACATCGCGTGCCTCTCCCACTGCTCGCTCCCACGCGCGCGCCACCATCGCCGCCCCCACCCGCTTGCGGTAGGCGGCGGGGCCGTGCAGATCCGAAGGCACGGAGTCCAGGTCCGACATCGCGGCCTGCCCCACCTCGGTCGCCGAGATCCCGGCGACGGGCCTTCCGGTGACCTCGGTTTCCACGGCGGACGCCCGCTGCGCCGCGGGCCCCAGCCCGAACAAACCGATGCCGCACCGGCTCACCCGGTCCTCATCGTCGAGCCGCACCGCGACGGTGGCGCCCGCGATGGCGAAATCCCCGTGGCGGCGCGCGAACTCCTCGATCGCGAACCCCGATCGCCCCTGCCACAGCGGGAAAGTGATGCCGGTGAGGATCTCGTCGGCGGCCAGTTCGGTACCCCACAAACCGGTGAAGAACCCGGTCGCGGGAATCGAGCGCGTTCCGCCGGGCGATTCCGCCTCCAGCATCGCATCGAGCGCGAGCACCACGGCGGGGTATTCGGCGGCCGCGTCGGCGTGCGCGAGCGAACCGCCGATGGTGCCCCGGTTGCGGATCTGGAAGTGCCCGATCAGCGGTGTGGCCCGGGTCAGCAGCGGCACGGCCGCGGCGAGTTCGGCGGACCGTTCGATCGTGGCCTGTGTGGTCGCCGCGCCCACCCACACCGCGTCGTCGCGGTGTTCGATGCCGCGCAGTCCCGCCACGTCGCGCAGATCGACGAGATGCTCGAACACGGCCAGCCGCAGAGCCAGCATCGGCACCAGGCTCTGCCCGCCGGCGATGACCTTCGCCTCCTCGCCCAGTTCGGCCAGCAGCGACACGGTTTCCTTGATGCCGGTGGGCACGTGATAGTCGAATGCCGGAGGTTTCATCGGTTCGCCGCCTCGATCAGCTCGACGATCGCGGCGGGCGACAGCGGCAGCCGGGTGATCTCGGCCCCGAACGGCCGCAACGCGTCGGCGACGGCATTGATCACCGCGGGCGGGGCGCCGATCGCGCCGCCCTCGCCGACGCCCTTGTAGCCGCCGGGACCGGGGCCCGGCGTTTCGACGTGGCCGTACTCGATGTCGGGCACTTCGGTGGCGGTGGGCAGGAGGTAGTCCATGAACGTCGTGCTGACCGGGTTGCCGTCGTCGTCGTAGGCCAGCTGCTCGTAGAGCGCGCCGCCGATGCCCTGCACCGTGCCGCCCGCGATCTGGCCCTCCACGATGTTCGGGTTGATCATCGGGCCGCAGTCCTCGCTGACGATGTAGCGCAGGAGCTTCACCTGCCCGGTCACGATGTCCACCTCGCAGGTGCACACGTGCGTCGCGTTGGCCCAGATGATCGGGCTCTTGCCGCGATAGCGCGCGCTGGCCTCCAGACCCGGCGGAACATCGGGCGGCAGCGCGTCGACCTGGAAGTAGGCCATGGCGGCGATGTCGGCGAGGCTCACGCCCTTGTCCGGGACACCGCGCACCCTGGCCCGGCTCTCGGCCAGTTCGATGTCCTCGGCGGCGGCCTCCAGCCGGTGCGCGGCGATGGCCACGATCCGTTCCCGCAGGATCGACGCGGTTTCCGCGACGGCGCCCGCGATCATCGAGCCCGACCGGCTGCCCCCGGTGCCGCCGCCGAACGGGGTGATGGCGGTGTCGCCCTGGATCGTGTGCACGTCGGCGATGTCGACGCCCAGTTCGTCGGCCGTCAGAGCGACCGCGGTGGTTTCCAGGCTGTTGCCGGTGGAGCCGCCCGAGACGTACACGTTGACCTTGCCCGAGGGTTCGATCCGGATCGTGGCGCCCTCGGTGGCGTGCAGTCCCATGGCCGCGGTCGTCGGCTCGACGTAGCTCGCCGTACCCACGCCCAGATACCGGCCCTGTGCGCGCGCCCGTTTCTGTTCGGCGCGGAATCCCTGGTAGTCAAGGATTTCCAGGGCGTGCTCGAAGGTTTCCAGCGGGGTCATGTCGGAATAGGGCATGCCGTTGGGATTGAAGAACGGCAGTTCGTCGTGCCGCAGCAGGTTGCGCCGGCGTAGCTCGACCGGGTCGATACCCAGCTCACGGGCGGCGCGATCGACGAGCACCTCGCGCGCCACCGACTCGAACTGCCACGGGCCGCGGTAGGCCGCGCGGCCGCTGGTGTTGGAGAACACCGATGTGACCGAGAAGGTGGCCTGGGTGATGCGGTAGGGGCCGGGAAAGAGCATGCCGACGGGTGCTGCGCTCTGCACCGGCCACGGCGTCGGATACGCGCCGGCGTCCGACACGTGGTCGATCTGCGCGGCGAGCATCACGCCCTGCTCGTCGAAGGCGAGTTTGACGTCCGCGTGCTCGTGCCGGGCCTGGCCCGCCGACAACAGGTTCTCCCGCCGGTCCTCGACCCATTTCACCGCGGCGGGCAGTTTGCGCGCCGCGAGCATGATGCACATGTCCTCGCGCATCGGCAGCACCTTCTGGCCGAAACCGCCGCCGGTGTCGCGCATGATGACGCGCACCCTGTGTTCGGCGAGGCCCAGCAGCCGGGAGCAGAACAGGCGCACCTCGTGCGGGGCCTGGGTGGAGGCCCACATCGTCAGCTCGCCGTCGGTGGCCGACCATTCCGCGACCAGGCCTCGGGTTTCCATCGGCACCGGCGCGTAGGCCTGCTGGTGAATCGTCGTGCCGACCACGTGCGCCGCGCCCTCGAACACCGGCGCCAGATCCGCGGCGGGGCGGCCGCTGAGCTCGCCCGCGACGTTGCCGGGATAGTTCTCGTGCACCAGTTCCGCCGATTCCCGCGCCGTCTCGTAGTCCACGATCGGCGGGAGCGGCTCGTAGTCGACGGCGACGAGTTCGGCCGCGTCCTCGGCGATGTAGCGGTCCGTCGCGACCACGAGCGCGACCGGGTCCCCGGCGAAACGCACCTCGTCCTCGGCCAGCGGCGGCCGCGGAGTGTCCGGGATGTCGCGGCCCAGCAACGTGTACCACTGTTCGCGCACGTCCGGATTCAGGTCGGCGGCGACGAACACCGCGTGCACCCCGTCGAGCGCGAGCGCTTCGGCGGTGTCGATCCCGGTGATGCGGGCGCGGGCCAGCGGGCTGCGCACGAAACAGGCGTGCAGCATGCCGGGCCGTACGACATCGTCCACAAAGGTCCCGTGCCCGGTCAGCAGGCGCGGATCCTCGACCCGGCGGACACGGGTTCCTGCGTAGCGGGTGGCCGCCGCGTCCACGACGCTCATCGGCGCTCCAGGCGCGGGATTTCGATCCGGTTCATGACACGGGTTCCTCCATCGACTCGAGGCGGGCCTCGTCGCCCGCGCCGCGAACGCCGCGCTAAGCGACTGTTTAACATGCTCGGGACACGGGGGTCAAGGAAAGCCGCGGGATCCCCGGAAGCAGGCGGATTTCCTTGCGCCGAAGGCATATTCCTTGACCCCCTGCAAGCCCTGTGCTAAGCAAGTGAGCAACCGTTTTAAGCGACTGCTCAGCGCTCGCGAACGGTCAGCCGACGGTGTCTGGAGGGCGCGCGTGACCACGTTCGACGAGATCGACTTCTTCACCGACCAGTCCCTGACCGCCGACCCGTACCCGTATTTCGAGCATCTGCGCGCGAAATGCCCGGTCACCCGCGAACCACACCACGGCGTCATGGCGGTGACCGGTTACGACGAGGCGGTCGAGGTCTACCGCGACCCGGATACGTATTCCTCGGTCAACTCGCCGATGGGGCCGTTTCCCGGGCTGATGTTCGAACCAGAGGGCGACGACATCAGCGCGCAGATCGAGCAGCACCGCGACGCGTTTCCGCTGAGCGAGCACATGATCACGTTCGACCCGCCGAGACACACCGCGCACCGGCATCTGCTGAAGCGGCTGCTGACGCCGAAACGGCTCAAGGAGAACGAGGAATTCATGTGGCGGCTTGCCGACCGCCAGCTGGACACGTTCCTCGAACGCGGCGAGTGCGAGTTCATCGGCGCCTACGCGCAGCCCTTCGCGCTGCTCGTGATCGCGGACCTGCTCGGCGTGCCCGAAGAGGACCACGAGCTGTTCCGGATGCTGCTGAAGACCGAATCGCAGGTGCCCGGTTCACTGGACAAGGAACAGGCGATGGCGGTCAGCGATCCGCTGCAGTTCCTCGTCGAGAAGTTCACGTCCTATGTGGAGGATCGGCGAGCCGGGCCACGCGACGACGTACTCACCGGGATGGCGACGGCCCCGTTCCCCGACGGGTCGATACCGGAGGTCATCGACGTGGTGCGCGTGGCGACCTTCCTGTTCGCGGCCGGCCAGGAGACCACCGCGCGGCTGCTGGCGTCCTCGCTGCTGATCCTCGGCGAGGATCCCGCGCTGCAGCAGCGATTGCGTGCCGAGCGGGAGCGCATCCCGAACTTCGTCGAAGAGGTGCTGCGGTACGAAAGCCCGGTCAAATCGGACTTCCGGCTGGCGCGCCGGTCGACCTCCCTCGGCGGCGTGGACGTTCCGGCCGGCACCACGGTGATGATCGTGCCGGGTGCGGTCAACCGCGACCCGCGCCGGTTCGCGTGCCCGGCCGAGTTCCAGGTCGATCGCGCCAACGTCCGGGAGCACATCGCGTTCGGCCGCGGCGTGCACACGTGCGCCGGTGCCCCGCTGGCCCGCGCCGAGGCCAGGGTCAGCCTCGAACGAATCCTCGACCGGATGAGCGAGATCGGGATTTCCGAGAAGGTCCACGGGCCCCAGGGCGCGCGCACGTACAACTACGAGCCGACGTTCATCCTGCGCGGGCTGAACGAACTGCACCTGGAGTACACCCCGGCGGGCTGAGGACCGGCGCCTCTAGGCTGTCCGGATGCGGTCCAGGGCGACGATTCTGCGTGCCACGCTCTCGCTGATCGAGGAGCGGGGGTTCGCGGCGGTGAACATGTCGTCGGTCGCCGTCGCCGCGAACGTGTCGAGGCAGACCGTGTACTCCATTTTCGGCAGTCGCGAAGCGCTGGTGTCGCAAGCGGTCGCGACGCTCGCCGTGGACGCGTGGGCGAGCGTTCAGTGCCGGCTGGACGCGACCGGGAACGCGCTGGCCTACGTCGTGGAGATGATCGTCGCCGGACGGGAGCTGACCCGTCGCGAGCCGGTGTTCCGCGCGTTGGTGCGCGCCGGGGACGGCAACCCGATCTTCGACGAGGACATGATCAGCCGGGCCAGGGCCGTGGTCGCCGACCTGATGTCCCCGGTGCGCCCCCTCGATCCCCGCCTCGCCGACGAGACCGGCTACGACACGACCGTCGAACTGGTCACCAGGGTCGCGTTGTCGGTCGTGCTGTTCGACAGCGACGCCGTGCGCTCGGACGACGACCTGCGCCGCTACCTCGCCCACTGGCTGGCGCCGTTCCTGTCTTCCCAGTGATCTTGACAGTATTATTCAAACTGTCTAGTTTTGCGCTCCTCTGATGATCGATCCGAGGGGTGGAGAACTTCATGGCCGACCTGACCCGGCGTTCCTTCCTGGCCGCTGCCGCCGGAGCCGGCATCGCGACGGGTTTCGCGGCACCGGCCTGGGCCAGTACCAGCCGGGTGCCGCTGACGCGCGAGGAACACCGCGTCGTGGTCATCGGCTCCGGCTTCGGCGGCGGCGTGACCGCGTTGCGGCTGGCCGAGGCCGGTGTGCCGGTGCTCGTGCTCGAGCGCGGGAAGCGCTGGCCGACCGGTCCCAACGCCGAGACCTTCCCCCACGCGGCGAGCCCCGACAAGCGCGCGCTGTGGTACGGCTCGGCGCCGCAGCTGTTCGGCAAACCGGTGAGCCTGGCGCCCTACACGGGGGTGCTCGAATCGGTCGTCGGGGAGAACATGGTCGTGATGACCGCGGCCGGTGTCGGCGGCGGATCCCTGGTGTACCAGGGCATGACGCTGCAGCCCGCCGAGGCCGTGTTCAACGCCGTGCTGCCCGAGGAACTGGACTACCGGACCATGGCGCGCGTGCACTATCCGCGCGTGGCGAGCATGCTGCAGGTCGCGACGGCCCCGGACGAGCTCGTGGACAGCCCGGCCTACAAGGCACCGCGGGTGTTCAAGCGCAACGCCGAGCGGGCGGGCAACATGGTCGAGAAGATCCCGATGCCGATCGACTGGTCGTATGCGCTGCGGGAGCTCAAGGGCGAGATGAAACCGTCCTACACCAACGGCGATTGCGCGCTCGGCGTCAACAACGGCGGCAAGCACTCGGTCGACGTCACCTACCTCGCGGCCGCGGAGGCCACCGGGCTGGTCACCGTCGCGCCGCTGCACAACGTCACCGGCATCTCGCGTACCGCCGACGGCCGCTGGCAGATCGACGTTGACCGCATCGACACCAGTGGCACGGTGCTGGAGAACAAGATCATCACCACCCCGGCGCTGGTGATGGCGGCGGGCAGCGTCAACACGACGAGGATGCTGGTGCGGGCGGCGGCACAGGGCGCGATTCCCGATCTGCCGGACGGGCTCGGCGGCGGCTGGGGCACCAACGGCGACCGGATCTACGTGTGGACGAATCTGGAGGACGATTTCGGTGCCACGCAGGGTGGTCCGGTCGTGTACGGCACCAAGGACTGGGCCGATCCGCAGCTGGCCAACACGGTCATCCAGGCCTCCATCCCGCCGATCGGTCTCGACCTGCGCTCGACGATGATGGTCGGTTTCGGTGTCAGCGCGGCGCGCGGAAAGTTCGTCTACAACGGACTGACCGGCCAGGCGACGCTGAAGTGGCCGCGTGACGGGGACGCCGCGGTACACAGCGCGATCCACGAGCGCGCGACCCGGATCGCGGGGCAACTGGGCACACTGGCCGACACGAACGCGGTCGTGCCGAGCACGTGGCATCCACTCGGCGGCGCGCCGATGGGCACGGTGTGCGATCTCGACGGCCGGGTGCGGGGGCAGCGGGGCCTGTACGTGCTCGACGGAGCCCTGATTCCCGGCAGCACCGGCGCGTGCAACCCGTCGATGACGATCGCCGCCGTCGCCGAACGCGCACTGGACAACATCGTGCGCACCGACGTGGGAAGCGTGATCTAGCGCACCACCGCCGGTGATCGGTTGGCCAATACCCCTGGGGGCATGTTTTTATGCCCCCAGGGGTATCTCGTTATGAACGTGCGAGGAGTTGGTGTGGGGCGAGCACATGGTGGCCCGTCCCAGCAGTCGGTGTCGACATCGGACTTGCCTCCACCTCTTCTCTCGATCACACGAAAGGCTGACCGTTTACCTATGGTGACTTCTCTCGAGTCCGATCCGCCCGGTGCGGCGCCCAGCTCAACACACGCCGGCCTGCTGGGACGGTGGGGTGCCACTATGGTGCGTAACGCGCGGTGGGTACTGCTGGCCTGGGGCGTCGTGGTGGTCGCGCTAGGTGCGTTGGCGCCCAGCGTGTTCTCCTCTCTGGCCGGCGCCGGCTGGCAGGCCAACGGCTCGGACTCGGTCCAGGTCCGTGAACTCGCCCGTCAGCACTTCGGCGGGCAGGGATCGACCGCGCTTCAGGTTGTGGTGCACTCCGACCGGCTCACCGTCGCAGATCCTGCTATGCAGCACGTGATCGACCAGGTCACCGGCGTACTCCACGGCGATCAGCGGATCGCGTCAGTCGTGGCTCCACAACCGGGAACGTCGATCAGCCGCGACGGCCACACCGCCATCGTGCTCGGCGGCGCCCGCGCCGGCAGCGACGACATGGTCCGCGTGGCCGACGACCACAAAGGCCGGCTCACCGGTCTGTCCACACCGGACGTCCAGGTGAACCCGACCGGCGCGTCGGCGTTGTGGAGCGACTTCAACCAGGCCAACCACGATGCCATGATCACGGCCGAGATGCTGTCCTGGCCGGTCACGCTGGCGATCATGGTGCTCGCCTTCGGCTCGCTGGTCGCGGCGGGCCTGCCACTGCTGCTGACCCTGGCCGGGCTCGTCGCCTCCGCGGGCGGGCTGGTGCTGCTCAACGAAATAACCCCGATCTCGGTATGGGCGATGAACTTCGCCATGATGTTCGCCCTCGCGCTCGGCATCGACTACGCCCTGTTCCTCGTCGTTCGTTTCCGCGCCGGTATCCGCCGCCACGGCGACCCGCTCGCGGCGGTTTCCGAGACGATGGACACGGCCGGTAAGGCGGTGCTGTTGTCCGGGCTGACGGTGCTCGTCAGCCTGTCCGCGGTGCTGCTGGTGCCCGCACCGGCGGTCCGGACCATGGCGGTCGGCATCATGCTCGCCGTGGTGTTCGTCCTCGCCGCCACCCTGACTCTGCTCCCGGTCGTGTTGGGCCGACTCGGCCGGCGCGTGAACGCCGCCTCGCTTCCCTGGGCCCGCCGGCAACAGCACCGCTCCCCGATGTTCGCGCGCTGGGGCGCGTTGCTGCACCGCAGGCCGTGGCCCTTCGCGGTCGGCGCCCTGGCTCTGCTGATCCTGCTCACCATTCCCGTGTTCGGCTTGAAAGTGGCGATGCCCTCCATTCAGGTCGTGCCCGCCGATGCGCCCGTCCGGCAGGGATACGACACGGTGCAGCAAGCCATGGGGCGAGGCGCGCCAGGCATGCTGCAGATCATCACCCCAGCCGCCGAATCCTCGGAGGCGGCCAGGATTGCCGGCGGTGTCCACGGCGTGACTGCGGTAATGCCACCGCAGCCGGCGCCGGATGGTAGCGGATACAGCCTGATCCAGGCCTTGCCCGCCGACGATCCGTCCAGCCCCCAATTCGAAACCACGCTGGACAGGGTGCGCGATCACATGCCCGACGGCTCGCTCGTCGGCGGCGCCGCGGCGGAGAACGTCGACCTGCAAACGGCGCTGGACAACTACCTGCCGCTGGTGGTCGGAGTGATCCTCGGCCTGGGCTTCCTGCTCATGCTCGCCGCACTCCAGGCGCCACTGATCGCGCTGCTGGGCGCCGTGGTCAGCCTCCTGTCGACAACCGCGGCCTTCGGCGCGGCCAAGTTGATCTTCCAGGACGGACATGGCGCGAGCCTGCTCGGATTCACCCCACAGGGATTCCTCGACGGCTGGGCTCCGGTGTTCTTCTTCGCGATGATCTTCGCCATCGCCATGGACTACACCGTTTTCCTGCTCTCGACCGCGAAGGAACACTACGAAATCACCGGTGAGCCCAGTGCCGGTCAGCTGGAAGGACTGGCCCACTCGGGGCGGGTGATCCTGGCGGCCGCAGGCGTCATGGTCGCGGTGTTCTTCACCTTCGCTCTCGCCGACCCGTTGCCGCCCAAGGAGATGGGAATCATCCTCGGCGTCGCGGTACTGCTCGACGCGGCGTTGATACGGCTGGTGCTGCTCCCGGCACTGCTCCGGCTCACCGGACACGGCGCCTGGTGGTGCCCCGCCTGGATGCGCCGGGTGCTACCGAAGATCAGTTTCACGCACGGCTGAGCACCCGGCGGGAGCCCGGATCACATGAGCCGGGCTCCCGCCGGTACCGGCCCGGTTGCGGCACAACCGTGCGCACGGCGAGCCGAATGTGCTCGATGGCACCGTCTGCCGCGGCTACGATTCGCGCCGTGAGTGAATCCTTCCTCTTGCGCGACACCAGGGCCGCCTACGACTCCGTCGCCTCGCTCTACGCCGAGCTTTTCCGCGACGTGCTCGAGATCCTGCCGCTGGAGCGCGCACTGCTGGCCGCGTTCGCCGAGCTCGTGCGGGCGCACGACGCCGGGCCCGTCGCCGACATCGGGTGCGGGCCCGGCCACGTGACCGCCCACCTGCACGCGCTCGGGCCGGTCACCTTCGGCATCGACCTGTCCCCCGAGATGGTCGCCCTGGCCCGCCAGGAACATCCGGACCTGCGGTTCGACGAGGGCTCGATGACCGCCCTCGACCTGGACACCGGCTCACTCGGCGGCATTCTCGCGTTCTTCTCCACCATCCACCTGCCACCGCGAGAGCTGCCGGCCGTGTTCGCCGAGTTCGGCCGCGTGCTCGCACCGGGCGGCCACCTGCTGCTCGGTTTCCTCGCCGGCGACGACCCGCAGCCGCAAGCAGCCGACCACAAAGTCGCGCTCGCCTATCGCTGGCCGCCCGACCGTCTCGCGGAACTGTTGCGCCAGGCCGGATTCGCCGAGATCGGCAGGATGCTGCGCGAGCCGCACGAAGACGAGCGCTTCCGCCACGGCTACCTGCTGATGCACAAACCCCAGGAATCCTGAGCACTCGGCCAGGCAGCCGCTCAGGTCACCGCGTCGTCGGTGATCTCGTCCCGTAGTTTGCGGCCGGTTTTCGGATCCGGCTTCGGGCGGCGGGGCTCACGCACGCCCGAACCGCCGCTGCGGTCGATCCACAGCGTGACCGTCGAACCGCGCTCCACCTTCGCCCCCGATTCCGGGCTCTGGTCGGTCACCACGCCACCCGGCCACCCGATCGCGGCCAGCGGCAGGTCGTCCGGATCCGGCGTCGCGGGCACGAGATCCTTGCGCACCAACGCCGAACGCGCATTGTCCCAGGACAGGCCGACCACGTCCGGCACCTTCACCGTGCCGGCCCGCCGGCGCGCCCTCGCGACCTCGCCGATGGCCGCCTCGCGAATCGCGGCCGCGCTCTCCTGTTCCCCGGAAGCACGCCCCACCGCTTCGTCGACGTCGCGCCACCGCTCCCACGCGGACTGCCGGGTGACACCCAGCCGCACGGCGATCTCCGACCACGACCTGCGATGCCCGCGCGCTTCCCGCACCGCGTCCAGCTCGACCTGGTCCAGCGAGCGCCGCACGAGACCGAGATCGGTCAACGCGGCCAGCGCGTCCTCACCCCCGCTCGGGGCCTGACGCCATCCCGACAGCCGGTGCCACGCCCGCTGTCCTTCTTCCCACAAGTCCATGCTGTCAGGCTACCCTGACAGAACTCACAGTGCCACGAACAATCGCCCACCCCGGATCCACGCCCGGTACACACGCAGCCCCGGTTCGCGCGGAGCTGAACGGCAGCGGCCCCCGCGCAGGTCGTATTCCCTGCCGTGAAAGGGACAGCGCACCAGCCGGCCGCGCACGGTGGCCTCGTCCAGCGGGCGGGCGCGGTGCGGGCAGCTGTTGCGCATCGCGAAGACGCCGCGCCAGGTGCGCACGATCAGCACCGGCGTCTCGTCCGGCCCGAGGGTCACCCGCGCGCGTCCGCCGGCCAGCACCTCGTCCGCGCGACCGAGGTCGAAAACCGTCATACGCGCCAGATCGCCGTCAGTACCGTGCTCAACGTCGGCAGCCACCGCCGCCGGGGATCGGGCGGCACGATCCAGCGCGGCCCGGACGCCCGTGTCTCGGCGCACGGTACCGGAATCCGTTGCCCTGCCCCGAGTACGACGATTCCCTTCGGCACGTCGCCCGCGGTGGTCACGAATTCGTTGGCATCGGCGAGCAGCACCCAGTGCGGCTCGTCACCGGCCTCGGCGAACACCGGCCCGACAGCGTCGAGCCGTTTCAGCCGCGGCACGACCCGCATCGCGACCGGCACCGGCACCAGCAGCGCCACCACGCCGCGGCCGAGTGTGAGCACGATCCGCCCGTCGCTCTTGCCGACGTCCCAGCCGAATACCGACCGGTACTCCGCCGCGGTCCAGCCCCGGGCGGCACCGGCCGAACCACCGGCCAGCGCCTGGTCCGCGGTCAGGAGTTTCATCGCAACCGATCCTTCATGACCTTGCCCGTGCTGTTGAGCGGAAGCTCGTCGAGGAATTCCACATACCGGGGCGCCTTGAAACCCGCCATCCGCTTCTTCGCCCAGTCGAGCAGTTCCCGCTCCGACACCGGGGCACGCGCGACGACGAACGCCTTGCCCACCTGGCCGAGCCGGTCGTCGGGCACGCCGATCACCGCCGCCTGTGCGACGGCGGGATGCTCCAGCAGGAAGCCCTCGATCTCGGCGGGATAGGCGTTGAAGCCGCCGACGATGAACATGTCCTTCTTGCGGCCGATGATGCGCAGATGCCCGCGCTCGTCGACCGAACCGAGATCGCCGGTGTGCAGCCAGCCGTCCGTGTCGATCGCCGCCCTGGTGGCCTCCGGGTCGTCCAGATATCCCTGCATCACCGAGTATCCGCGCACGAGCACCTCGCCGTCGCCGGCGATACGGATCTCCACTCCCTCGCACGGGGTGCCGACCGTCGTCGCGATGTCCTCGAAGGAGTCCCAGCGCCGCGACGCGGTCGCGGTACCGCATTCGGTCAGCCCGTAACCGGTCATGATCGACTGGAAGGGAAGTTCGTTGCGGATGCGGCGGATCAGCTCCACCGGAATGTCGGCGGCGCCGGTCACCGCCGCGCGCAGCGAGGACAGATCGCGATCGTGGCGCGCCTGCAGCAGCGAGTGGTACAGCGTGGGCGGGCCGGGCAGCATCGTCACCCGTTCCCGCTCGATCACATCGAGCACGTGCGGCACGTCGAACACCGGCACGGGCAGCATCGTCGCACCCCTGATCATCGACGCGATCAGGCCCGCCTTGTAGCCGAAGGTGTGGAAGAACGGGTTGACGAGCAGGTACCGGTCACCCTCGCGCAGGTCCGCCAGATCGCACCATTCCGCGTACAGCCGCAGGCTCTGCCGATGGTTCATCATCGCGCCCTTGGGCCTGCCGGTCGTGCCGGAGGTGAACACCACGTCGGCGATGTCCTCGCCGCGTATGCCTCCGCAGACATAGGGCGAGCCGCCGGCGAGGAAGTCGGACTTGAGATCGATCACCGGCACGCCGGGCGGGGCGAGGTAGTCCTGGCCGAGAAATCCTTTTTGGACGAGCAGGATCTTCGACCCGCTACGGCGGATGATGTCGCCTGCCTCGCCGGCCCGGAACCGCGTGTTCACCGGGACCAGTACGCCACCCGCGGTGACGAGCCCGAACGCCGCGATGATCCACTCGGCGGAGTTGGGCGCCCAGACCGCGACCCGGTCGCCCTTCCTGATGCCCGCCGAGGCATAGGCTCCCGCCGCGACCCGGACCCGCTCGGCCAGTTCGGCGAACGAGAGCCGGAGCGAGCCGTCGACGACCGCCTCGGCCGAACCGAAACGATCGCCGGCGCTGGCGACCATCGCGGGGATGGTCTCCCAGTCCATGGTGTCGGCTCACATTCCCATCAGCCGGGCGAGGTTGCCGCCCATGACCTTGGCCTTCTCCTCCTCGTCGAGGCCCTTGAGCGCGTCGACGAAGGTCGTCGGGTGCGCGAGCCCCTCGGGGTGCGGATAGTCCGAACCGAACAGCACCCGCTCGACGCCGATCAGATTCGTGAGGTGACCGAGGTCCTCCTCGTAGAACGGGCTGACGTGGATGCGGTTCTTGACCATCTCGACCGGGTCGCCGGGGAACTCCTGCGGCATCTTCTTGTAGATGTCGGCAAGGGTTTCCAGCAGCGGCTCCAGCCACGCCGAACCGTTCTCGATCACGGCGACCTTCAGTTCCGGGAACCGGTACAGCGCGCCGTGGCAGACCCACGAGGCCACCGCGTCCGAGACCGGACGCCACTCCCCGATCATGCGGAAGGCGTTCGGCTTGAACGGCAGCATCTCGGTGCGGCCGCCCTCCCATTCACTGGTGTAGCGCGCGTATCCACTGTCGGAGGAGTGCATCGCGACGAGAACGCCGGCCTGCTCCGCCTTCTTCCAGAACGGGTCGAACTCGGGCAGCGCGAACGAGCGCGGACCGAGGAAGCCGGGGACGGGGGCCGGCCGCACGAGAATGGCCTTGGCGCCGCGCTCGAGGCACCATTCCAGCTCGGCGATCGCCTTGTCCACAATGGGCAGGCTGATCACGGGCGTGGTGAAGATCCGGTCCTTGTAGTTGAAGCCCCAGACCTCGTGCAGCCACTGGTTGAGCGAGTGCACCACGACGTGGATCAGTTCCGGATCGTCGCGCATGCGTTCCTCGACCAGGCTCGCCAGCGTCGGGAACATCAGGGTGCGGTCCACTCCGAGCTCGTCCATCAGCTCCAGGCGCGGGCCCGGCTCGCGGTACGCCGGCACCGACCGCATCGGCTCACCGAAGATCTCCCGGCGGCTCTTGCCCTCCGGGTTGCCGATCTTGAAGTACTCCTCCATCGCACCGGGGCGGGCGACGACCTCGAAGGTCGGGTTGGGGATGTAGTCGCTGATCTGACCCCGGATGGCGATCTTCGTGCGGCCGTTGACCTGCACGTACTGGATGGCCCCCGCGTACTCCTTCGGCAGGTACTTGGTGAGCGATTCCTCGGTCTCGTACAGGTGGTTGTCCGCATCGAACAGCGGGTACGGCAGTACTCGCGAAACCATGAGATCCTCCTTTGCTCTACGAGAGAATGTTATTCTCTTCACCCGCGAGCCGCAATGACTCACGGAGCCGGAACTTCTGCACCTTGCCGCTCGCGGTGCGCGGAAAGTCCTCGACCTCGCGCAGTTCCTCGGGCCATTTCTGTCTCGCCAGGCCCGCCCGGTCCAGGTGCGCGCGGACCTCGTCCAGCGTCGGCAGCGAACATCCGGCCCGGAGCCGGAGGAACGCCGCGGCGTGCTCGCCGAGCCGGTCGTCCGGCGCGGAGATCACCGCGGCCTCGGCGACGGCGGGCAGGCCGAGCAGCATGTCCTCGACTTCCAGCGCGCTGATGTTCTCCCCGCCGCGGATGATCACGTCGGCCTTGCGGTCGGTGATGGTGAGGTAGCCGTCCTCGTCCAGCACCCCGATATCGCCGGTGTGGTACCAGCCTTCGTCGTCGAACGCACGCGCGGTGAGGCCCTCGTCGGTGTAGCCGACGCACAGATCCGGGCCACGCGAGATGATCTCGCCGTCCTCGGCGAGCCGGATCTCCACGCCGGGGCACGGGTTTCCGTCGGTGTGCAGCCGCTTGTCCTCCGGCGCGGTGTGCTCCGAGGCGGTGATCGAGGGATGCTCCGTACTGCCGTAGGCGCGGAACACCGTGATGCCAAGGCTCGCCAGGCGCGTGGTGACCGCGGACGGGACGGCGGCGCCGCCGAGTCCGGCGTATTTCATCCCCCGCAAGTGCTCCGGAGTGAAGCCGGGATGGTCGAGCAGGCTGGTCAGGTAGTAGGGCACGCCGCCGCCGACACTGAGCCCGTCACGCGCGATCAGCGAAAGCACCAGTTGCGGATCCCAGACGTCGGCAAGGTGGATCGCGCTGCTCTCCAGCACCGGGATCAGGAACGCGTTGATCATCCCGATGAAGTGCCCGACCGGCGCCGAGGTGAGCTGGAGCCCGCGGTCGGGCGGATAGCGGCCGGCGAGCTGACGCGTCTCGAAGCCCAGCGTCTGGTGACTGTGGACGACCCCTTTGGGATCGCGGGTGGTGCCGGAGGTGAAGGCGATCAACGCGGGCCGCGCGGCGTCGGTCGTGAGCACACCGGGCATCGGCTCGTCGGCGAGCAGCTCGCCGAAGTCCTTGCCGACGACGCCGACGATGGGCACCCCGGTGAACAAGCCGGGCTGGAACTCCATCCGCCCGAAGCGTTCCGCGGTGACGAACACGCGTGGCTCGGCGGCCTTCAGGATGTAGGAGATCTCCTTGCGCCCGTAGAAGTGCACGATCGGCACGACGACCGCGCCGAGAAACGCCGAGGCCCAGAACACGGCCGCGGCTTCCATCCAGTTGGGCAGCTGGAACGCCACGACGTCGCCGGGCCCCACACCGCGGGCGCGCAGTCCGGCCGCCAGCCGCCGCGCGACGGTTTCCACGTCGCGGAAGGTGCCCGACCACGGGCGCACGGCGGAATGGACGCGGAACGGCTCGTCCGGTGCCTCCGCGAGCCCGCGGGCGAGCATCTCGCCGATGGTGTCTCGCGTCCACCAGCCTTCGGCCTCGTAGCGTGCGATCACGTCGGCGGGAATTCTGCGCATGGTGGCGGCTCCGAAAAGGCGGGGATCATCTGTGGATATGCTATTCTCGCTATTGGAGAATTCCAATATCCGTGGCGTCCACCGAAGAGGCACCGGGCCGCGGCGGAAAGGGTGATGAACCGTGGCGAATGACGTGACCGTCGAGGAAAGCACCGTCGGCCCGGTGGTGCACCCGCGCGACGAGAGCGACCTGGTCGTGTTGTATCTGCACGGGGACGAGCACGGGCCGGACGCCGTGCTCGGCGACGGGCGCCAGCTGGCATTGCTGACCGGCGCGATGATCGTGTGCCCTCGGTACCGGCCGCGGTTTCCCGCCTCGATCATCGACGCCCACGCCGCCTACCGGTACTGCCAGGCCGCGGGCCCGGTCGTGGTGGTCGGCGAGGGTCTGGGCGCCTCGCTCGCGACCGCGATGCTCGTGCAGCTGCGCGATTCGGAGGCCACGGCCCCGCGCTGCGCGGTGCTGCAGTCGGCGCTGCTGGATCTGACGCTGGAGACCAGGAGCCTGGCGTTCAACGCGGCCGTCAACCCCGGCTTCGACGTCGCGGCGTTGCGCCGCCGGGTGTCCGAATACGCCCGCGGCACGGCCCTGTCCGACGACCGGCTGAGCCCGCTGTATGCGAACCTGCACGGCCTGCCGCCGATGCGGCTGCTGGTAGCGGGTACCGATCCTCTGCTCGACGACTCGCTGGCGTTCGCCACCCGCGCGGCCCGCTCGCGCGTCCGGCTGGATCTGCGCGTCTGGCCGGACCAGGCGGGTTTCCAGGCCGAGAGCATCCTGGCGATGGCCGATTTCGTGACCGCGCAGCACGCGGCGCCACGCGCCAGCACCGCCGCTTGAAGGACCGACTGAGGGCCGGGCGCCACGTGCGCCCGGCCCTCGGTCGTTCCATGGCTCAGGTGACCGCGCCCGCCTCCTTCAGCGCGATGATGCGGTCCCAGCCGACACCGAGTTCGACCAGGATTTCCTCGGTCTGTGCGGCGAATTCGGGCGCCGCACCCAGCCTCGGCGCGGAAACGTCGAACTGCACCGGGCTGGCCACCAGGTCCAGCTCCCCCGCCCGTACCAGGTACTCGTTCGCCCGCACCTGACCGTCGTCGCGCAGCTGGAGCGTGTCCTGCACCGGCGCCCACGGCCCGGACAGGGTCGCGAACCGCTCGGCCCATTCGGCCAGCGTCCTGCCGCCGATCACCTCGCGCAGGATCTCCACGGCCACCCCGGTGTTCTCGGCTATCTGTTCCGCGGTCCCGAATCGCGGGTCGTCGGCCAGTTCCGGCCTGCCGATGTGCCGGCACACGTCGCCCCAGAACTTGGCGGGCTGCAGCATGACGAAGTTGATGTGATGCCCGTCGGAGGTGCGGTACAGCCCGGACAGCGGGTTCGTCGGCGCGCCGTGCCTGCCCGACTCCGGCGCCTCCCACGGCTGGTCCAGCCGCAGCGACACGGCGATGGCCTGCCCCATCGCCCACATCCCGCTGCCGAGCAGCGAAACGTCCACAATGGAGGTCTCGCCGGTGCGCTCGCGTTTGAGCAGCGCCGCCGCGATGCCACCGGCGAGGTTCGTGCCCGAGATGGTGTCGCCGTATGCCGGTGCGGGCGGGTTGATCAGTCCCTCCACATTGGGCGGGGTGATGCTGGCGGCCGTCGATCCGCGGCACCAGAACGCGGTCATGTCGAAGCCGCCCTTGTCGGCTTCCTGCCCGCGCGGGCCGAGCGCGCTGCCACGGGCGTAGACGATGCCGGGGTTGACCGCGCGGATGTCCTCGACGTCGATCGCGAGCTTCTTCCTCGCCCTGGGCAGGAAGTTGGTAAGGAACACGTCCGACCGCGACGCGAGTTCGAGCAGCACCTCGCGTCCCTCGGGCTTGGCGATGTCGAGGCCGAGACTGCGCTTGCCACGGTTGGCGTGCTCGATGTTGGGGTTCGGATCGCCCTGGACGACGTACTTGCCGGTCTGCCGCAGCCCGCGCTGCGGATCGCCGGTGACCGCGTGCTCGACCTTGACCACGTCGGCGCCCCAGTCGGCGAGCACCGCACCCGCCGAGGGCACGAATCCATACATCGCGACCTCGAGGACCCGGATCCCCTCCAGCGGCCCGCTCATGCGATCACCGCCGCGAAGGCCTTGCGCTCCTGGAACTCCTCCAGCCCCGGAACGCCCATCTCCCGCCCGATGCCCGACTGCTTGTACCCGCCGAAGGGCACGTTGGGCGCGAAGTAGTTGCCGCCGTTGATGCTCAGCGTGCCGGTGCGGATCCGCCGCGCCAGCGCGATCGCCCGCTGCTCGTCGGCGCTGTACACGGCGCCGGACAGGCCGTAGATCGAGTTGTTGGCTATGCGCACCGCGTCCTCGTCGTCGTCGTAGGCGATGACGGCCAGCACCGGGCCGAAGATCTCCTCCTGCGCGATCTCGCTGTCCGGGTCGACGTCGGCGAGCAGCGTCGGCGAGTAGAAGAAACCGGGGTCGATCCGCTTGCCGCCGGTCACCAGCTTCGCGCCCGCCTCGACCGCGCGGGCGACCATACCGTCCACCTTGTCCCGCTGCCGTTCGCTGATCAGCGGTCCCATGTAGATGTCGGGATCGGCGGGGTCGCCGTAGGTGATGTGCCCGAGCATCGCGGCGACCTGCGCCACGATCTCGTCGTGCCGGGCGCGCGGCACCAGCAGCCGTGACGTGATCGCGCAGCCCTGGCCCGCGTGCGAGCAGATCGTGAACGCCGCGAACTGCGCGCACAGGGCGAAATCGGCGTCGTCGAGCACGACCATCGCGGATTTGCCGCCGAGTTCCAGGAAGACCTTCTTCACCGTCGCGCTCGCGGCGGCCATGATCCGCCTGCCGGTGGCCGTGGATCCGGTGAAGGTGACCACGTCCACGTCGGGATGGGTGGTCAGCAGTTCGCCCACCGCCACGTCCGAGGAGGTCACGACGTTGACCACACCGGGCGGGATGTCGGTGTGCTGCGCGATCAGCTCGCCGAGTGCCAGCGTCACCAGCGGCGTGTCGGGCGCACCCTTGAGCACCACCGTGCAGCCCGCGGCCAGCGCCGGAGCGAGCTTGGCCAGCGCGAGCTGGTTCGGGTAGTTGTAGGCGGTGATGGCGGCGACGACCCCGGCCGCCTCCTTCTCCACCCAGCGGCGGTGACGCTGGCCGCGGATCTCGGTCTCGCCGAGCTCTTCGGTCATCGGGTGTTCGCGCAGCAGGTCCGCGTAGTAGCCGACGATGCCGATCGGCTCTTCCAGCTGCGCGCCGTAGGTGGTGACACGCGGCGCCCCGACCTCGGCGATCGTCAGCTCGCGCAGCTCTTCCTTGTGCTCGGTCAGGGCGTGGTGGAGTTGCCCGAGGCAGCGCACGCGCAGCTCGACGTCGGTTGCCCACGTGGTGTTGTCGAACGCGCGGCGGGCCGCGGCGATGGCGGCCTCCGTCTCGACGGTGCCGGCGTCCGGCGCGTGGCCGAGCACCGCGCCGGTCGCCGGGTTGAGCGACGGGAAGGTGCGCCCTGCCTCCATCAGCCATCCGTCGATGAGCATGCGCTTCGCGGCGCCGCCCGCCGCCTCGCCGCCGGTTCGCGTGGCGACCGGCCCCTGGTCCTGAGATCGCATCCCGTCTCCTCGATGAGGGGGTGAAAACTTCATTCTCTTATTCGATAATGAGGTTGCACAGACTCTAGCAGCGAACGGGCCCGCGGACACCCGCCAAGGTCACGGCACCGCGCGGGTCTTCCGTGATGACGCCACGTGAGAGTATGGTTCTCGCATTCGAAAGCGAGATTCTTGTCCGGGCAAGCGGGAAGGACGGCGCGAATGGGACGGGTCCAAGGCAAAGTCGCCTTCATCACGGGTGCGGCGCGTGGTCAGGGGCGGAGTCACGCCGTGCGGCTCGCCGAGGAGGGCGCCGACATCATCGCCGTCGACCTCTGCCGCAACATCGATTCGATCAAGTACGAGCTGGCCACCCCGGAGGACCTCAAGGAGACGGCGCGTCTCGTCGAGGGACACGGCCGCCGGATCGTCACCGCGGAGGCCGACGTGCGCGAACCCGCGCAGCTGCGGGCGGCGCTGGAGCGCGGGATCGGCGAGCTGGGGCGCCTCGACATCGTGATCGCGCAGGCCGGGATCGCCGGGATGAAGGGCGAACCGCCGATGCGGGCCTGGAGCGACGTGATCGGCACCAACATGCTCGGCGTCATCAACGCGATCCAGGCGGCACTGCCCCACCTTTCCGAAGGCGCGTCGATCATCGCGACCGGCTCGACCGCCGCGCTGATGATCACCAGGCCGATGCAGCAGGCGGGTAAGGATCCCGGCGGGGCCGCCTATGTGGTGGCCAAGCGCGGCCTGTCGGAGTACATGCACGAGCTGGCCGCGAACCTGGCGCCGCTGCAGATCCGCGCGAACGTCGTGCACCCGACCAACGTCAACACCCCGATGCTGCAGAGCGAGCCGATGTACCAGTCGTTCCGGCCCGACCTGGAGCATCCGACCCGCGAGGACGCCATACCCGCGTTCCCCGCGCAGCAGGCGATGCCGATCCCCTGGGTGGAACCGATCGACATTTCCAACGCGATCCTGTTTCTCGCCTCCGATGAGGCTCGTTACATAACCGGGATGCAGCTGCGGGTGGACGCCGGTGGCTACCTCAAGTGGTACGACTTCCGCGCCTGAAAGGGAGGACGACGACCGTGAAGGTTCACGTTGACCAGGAACGCTGCCAGGGCCACACATTGTGCGCGATGATCGCGCCGAAGGTGTTCGAGCTCGACGACATCGACGGCCACTCCTCGCCGGTGAGCGAGACCGTTCCCGTCGATCAGGAGGACAAGGTCCGGGAAGCCGTCGAGTCCTGCCCGGAACGCGCCATTTCGATCTCCTAGCCGCCCCGCCCGTCAGAGAGGACACGTCGTGGACGACGAGGACCGCAAGAAGCCCCGGTACGACTTCGACCGGCACCGGCCCGAATACCGCGAACAGTTCGAGTCGATCACGCACGAGATGCAGTCGAAATGCCCCATCGCGTGGTCGGACACCCACGGCGGGCACTGGGTGGCGGCAGGAGCGCGCGAACTGTTCGAGATCGCGCGGTCGGCGGACAAGCTGTCCAACGACCACGACGTCAACGACGAGCGGCGCGGCTACCAGGGCATCTCGATCCCCGCGCCCAACCCGAAACCGCCCATCCGCGGCGGTTTTCTCGAAATGGACCCGCCGGAGCAGCGCCTGTACCGGCAGGCGCTCAACCCCTACCTGTCCCCGGCCGCGGTCAGCCGGTGGATCCCGTTCATCGACGAGATCGTGCGTGCCGCGATCGACGAGAAGATCGAGTCGGGGCGGATCGACTTCGTGGACGATCTGGCCAACGTGGTGCCCGCAGTGTTCACGCTCGCGATGATGGGCGTTCCGCTGAAGAACTGGACGCTCTACAACGAGCCGACGCACGCGGCGGTGTACACGCCGCCGAACACGCCGGAGATGGCCCGCGTCCGCGAGCAGCAGCAGGTCATGTTCGGCGACCTCATGCGCCATTTCAACGAGGTCCGCGACAATCCGCGTCCCGGCCTGATCGACGCGATGCACACCCTGCGCATCGACGGCGAGCGGCCACTGGACATGGACCTGCTCGGTGCGCTGGCGCTGATCATCGGCGGCGGCTTCGACACCACCACCGCGCTGACCGCGCACGCGCTGGAATGGCTCGGCGAGCACCCGGACGAACGCACCCGGCTCTCCCGCGAACGCGACACCCTGCTGGACTCCGCGACCGAGGAGTTCCTGCGCTTCTTCACCCCGGCGCCCGGCGACGCGCGCACCTTCACCGAGGACTGCGAGATCGCGGGCGCACGCTTCAAGGAGGGCGAACGGGTGTGGCTGTCCTGGGCGATGGCCAACCGGGACCCCGCGGTGTTCCCCGACCCCGACCACGTCGACATGGAGCGCAAGGGAAACCGGCACCACAGCTTCGGGCTGGGCATCCACCGCTGCATCGGCTCGAACGTGGCGCGCACCGCGTTCAAGCGCATGCTCACCGCGGTACTCGACCGGATGCCCGACTACGTATGCGATTCCGAGGGCACCGTGCACTACGACACGATCGGCGTCATCCAGGGCATGCGTCATCTGCCCGCCACCTTCACCCCCGGCCCGCGCCTCGGCGAGGGACTCGACAAGACGCTGGACACCCTGCAGCAGGCGTGTGAGGAGCAGCGGCTGGCCGAGCCCATCACCAGCCGCAGGACGAATGCGAAGATCGCGGGCTGAGGGAGGTTTCGTGGCGCAGACGCGTCCCCTGCCGCAACTGACGGCGGACAACGAGTTCTTCTGGACCTCGGGGGCGGATGGCCGGTTGCGGTTTCAGGCGTGCGAGTCCTGCTCCGCGCTGATCCATCCCCCGCAACCGGTCTGCCGCCACTGCCGTGGCCGGCGGCTGGGCACACGGGTGGTCTCCGGCTACGCGACGCTGATCGGGTTCACCGTCAACCACCGCTTCAGCCTGCCGGGAATGCCGGCGCCGTTCGTGATCGCGCAGGTCGCGATCGAGGAAGATCCGCGGGTCCGGCTCACCACCAACGCCGTGGAATGCGATCCGGGCGACCTCGAACTCGGCATGCGCATGGAGGTCGTGTTCGAGCAGGCGGAGGACGTGTGGGTGCCGCTGTTCCGGCCGGTCGCCGAGCAGGGTGCACCGGCACCCCTGCCGCACGACGAGATCGAACCGGAGCAGTTCTGCCGGCACGTGCGGCCGATGGCCACGGCGGAGAAGTTCGAGGACAAGGTCGCGATCACCGGCATCGGGATGTCGGAGATCGGGCGACGGCTGATGAAGCCGCCGCTGGAGCTGACGGTCCAGGCCTGCGAGCAGGCCATCGCCGACGCCGGTCTGTCCATTGAGGACATCGACGGGCTGTCGACCTGGCCCGGCGCGGGCCAGCTGAGCGGTTTTTCCGAGGGCGGGGTCACGGCGCTGGAGTCGGCGATCGGGATCCGGCCGACCTGGTACAACGGCGGCGGCGAGACGTTCGGGCCCGGCGGATCGGTGATCGCGGCGATGCTCGCCGTCGCGGGCGGGCTCGCCCGGCACGTGCTGTGCTTCCGCACGATCTGGGAGTCCACCTACGGCGAGCTGCTCAAGAGCGGCCGGGTCACACCGCCGGGCGGGCGCACGACGAGCTGGGTGCTGCCTTTCGGCGCGACCTCGGCGGCGCACATACTGGCGCAGAACGCGCAGCGGCATTTCCACCGGTACGGAACCACGAAACAGACGCTCGGCTGGATCGCGCTCAACCAGCGCGCGAACGCCGCGCTCAACCCGACGGCGATCTACCGCGACCCGATGACGATGGAGGACTATCTCGACGCGCGGCCGATCACCACGCCGTTCGGGCTCTACGACTGTGACGTGCCGTGTGACGCGGCGGTCGCGGTGATCGTGTCGGCCAGGGAGACCGCGCGCGACCTGGCGAAACCGCCGGTGTACGTCGAGGCCGTCGGCACCCAGATCATCGAACGGCTCGAGTGGGACCAGAGCACGCTCACCCACGAGCCGCAGGTGCTGGGCCAATCCGCGCACCTGTGGTCACGGACTTCGCTACGACCGTCCGATGTGGACGTCGCGCAGCTGTACGACGGGTTCACCTTCAACTGCCTGTCCTGGCTGGAAGGTCTCGGCTTCTGCGGCATCGGCGAGGCGAAGGACTTCCTCGACGGCGGCAAGAACATCGCGCGCGACGGGCTGCTGCCGATCAACACCCACGGCGGGCAGCTCTCGCACGGCCGCACGCACGGAATGGGCCTGATCCACGAGGCGATCACCCAGCTGCGCGGCGAAGGCGGCGCCAGGCAGGTGCCCGGTGCGCGGATCGGGATCGCCACCAGCGGTGGCCTCACGCCCAGCGGGGTGCTGCTGCTCAGGTCCGGAGCATGACCGATTCCATGACGCTCGACGACGATCGCGCCGTGCGGTGTGTCGTCGACGTCGACGGGGTGCCGATGTCCGCGCTGGTGCGCGATGTCGCCGATCCCCGTGCCGTGATCGTCGCGCTGCACGGCGGCGGGGCCACGGCACGGTACTTCCACCATCCCGGACAGCCCCGGTCGTCGTTGCTCAACGCCGGCGCGGCGCTCGGGTTCACCGTGGTGGCGCTCGACCGGCCCGGCTACGGCGGCTCGGGCCCGGACGGCGCGCACCTGGCGTCACCCCGGCGCCGCACCGAACTGGCCTACGGCGCGCTCGAGCGTCTACTGGGGACCGGCGGGCGCGGAGCGGGGCTGTTCGTGCTGGCGCATTCGGCCGGATGCGAGCTGGCGTTGCGGATGGCGGGCGACGGGCACGGCTGGAACCTGCTGGGCCTGGAACTGTCCGGCACGGGTCTGCGGTACCACCCGCTGGCCGAGGACATCCTCGGCAACGGGGAGCCGGGCAAGCGGCCGAGCGGGCTGCGGTCGCTGCTGTGGCATCCGCCGCGGCTGTATCCCGGCGGCGTCGCGCTGGGCCTGCGCTTCGCCGGCGCCTCCCCCGGGTACGAGGGCGAGGTCGTGGCGCACTGGACCGAGCGCGATTTCCCCGCGCTGGCCGCGCGGGTGCGGGTGCCGGTGCATTTCACGGTCGCCGACCACGAGGTGATCTGGCGCAACGACGCCGGTGCGGTGGCCGCGCTGTTCACCGCCTCGCCCCGGGTGGTCACGCACGAGATGACCGAGAGCGGGCACAACCTGAGCGTGGGCCGGTCCGCGCTCGCCTACCACCTGCGGATCCTGTCGTTCGTGGAGGAATGTGTGCTGGCCGGGCAGGGCTGACAACGGAAGGACGGACATGCGTGTCGGATTCATCGGGCTAGGCAGCCAGGGTGGCCCCATGGCGCGGGCGATCATCGACGCCGGGTACGAGACGACGCTGTGGGCGAGGCGGTCCGCGTCGCTGGAACCGTACGCGGGCACGGCCGCGAAGATCGCCGCCACGCCGGCGGAACTGGCCGCGGCGAGCGATCTCGTGTGCCTGTGTGTCGTCGGGGACGCCGACGTCGAGGAGGTGCTCGACCGGGAGAACGGCGTGCTGGCCGGGCTCGCCTCCGGCGGGGTGGTCGCGGTGCACAGCACGGTCCACCCGGACACCTGCCGTCGTCTCGCCGATCGTTTGCGCGACAACGGCGTGACGTTGCTCGACGCGCCGGTCAGCGGCGGCGGCATGGCCGCGGCCGAGGGCCGGTTGCTGGTCATGGCCGGCGGCGACACCGAGACCGTCGAGCGGTGCCGTCCGGTGTTCGCGACCTACGGCGATCCGATCGTGCATCTGGGCGAGGTGGGTTCCGGGCAGGTCACCAAGCTGCTGAACAACCTGCTGTTCACGGCGAATCTGGCGACGGCGGCCGCGACGCTCGCGCTGGGCCGGGAGCTGGGCGTCGACCCGCTGAAGCTGGGCGCCGTTGTCTCTCGCGGCACCGCGAACAGTTTCGCGCTGGAACGGATCGCCTCGGCGGACGGGACGGTGGACCGCATCGGCCGGCACGCGGGCCCCTTGCTGCGCAAGGACGTCGGCCTGGTCGCCGAGATCGCGAAGGCCGCCGGGGCCGCGCCCGGCATCGTGCTCGACGCCGCGGACGCGACCCTGGCGCTCATGAAGCATCCGAGGTGATCGCGCGCAGGCAGAACGCCGTGACGCGGTCGACGTCGGCCGCACCCGGTTCCACCGACCGCCACAGGCACTCGGCCAGCCTGCCGAACGTGGCGTGCGCGGCCAGCGCCGCGTCGAACCCCGGATCGGCGCTGCCCAGTTCGGCGAACGGCTCGTGCAGCAGGCGCGCCAGCCGTTCGCCGGCGGTGGGTGGCTGCGCGGTGATCTCCCTGCCGTTCCACAGCACCGCCCGGGTGGTGGCCGCGATGTCCTCCGACGCCTGGGACAGCACGCCTTCCACCCAGGCACGGACCCGGTCCCGTGCGGTGTCCTGCTTGCTCATCCGGTGCGCCACGTAACTGTGCAGCCGCTCGGTGCCGTCTTCCAGCAACGCGGCCACAAGCGCGTCCTTGGACGGGAAGTGGCGGTAGAAGGCCTCATTGGACAGTCCGGCGGCGCTCACGATGTCGGCGACGCGCGGCCGGGACGCCGTGCCGCGCTGCCGCATGATCTCCAGTGCCGCGTCCAGCAGCCTGCGCACCTCGCCGGCATAGCTGGCACCGCGTTTGGCCAGCGCCCGCTGCGCGATGCGGCCCGCGACGTCGGTCATCGTCTCCTCCACCTCACACCGGGCCGAGGCCGTCGACCCGCAGCAGCGAACCAGTGGTGTACGCGGAGGCGTCGCTGGCGAAGTACAGCGCCGCCGTCACGATCTCGTCCGGATCGCCGTACCGGCCCAGCACCGTCGGCGCCTCCTGCCCCGGCACGGCCCACGCCTTGGAGATGTCGGTGTAGAACCCGCCGGGCGAGATCACGTTGAAGCGGACCTTCGGTGCGAACTCCTGCGCCAGCGCCACACTGACGGCGTTCAGTGCGGCCTTCGATCCGGCGTACGGGCCGAAGTTCGGTGCCGGCCGCAGCGCGCCGGTGCTCGACACGCTGATCACCGAACCGCCCTCGCCTGCCGCCATCCGTTCCGCGACGATCGCCGACAGCCGGAACGGGCCCTTGAAGTTCACCGCGACGATCTTGTCGAACAGCTCTTCGCTCGTCCGCGCCGACGACGGCGCCAGCGGCGACATGCCCGCGTTGTTCACCAAGACGTCGACGTGCCCGAACCGCTCGTAGGCACGCTCGGCGAGCGTGTCCAGCCCGGCCCAGTGCCCCACATGGCACGACACCGGAAAAGCCCTGCGCCCCAGCGTTTCCACCTCGCGCGCCACCGCCTCGCACGCGTCCAGCTTGCGGCTGGCGATCACCACGTCGGCACCGGCGGCCGCGAGGCCGAGCACGATGGCGCGACCCAGTCCCCGGCTGCCGCCGGTGACGAGCGCGACCTTGCCGGACAGGTCGAACAGCTGCGCGGGTCCCCGTGCCCCGCTCATCCGGCTGTCCCGGGGTAGCGTTCCCGCAGCCGCCGCTTGTACAGCTTCCCGTTCGGGTCGCGGGGCAGCTCGTCGGTGAAATCCACGGTGCGCGGGCATTTGTAGCTCGCCAGCTCGGCACGGCAGTACGCGACCAGCTCCGCCGCCAGCTCCGGGCCCGGCCCGGCGTCCGGCGAGGGCTGCACCACCGCCTTCACCGCTTCGCCCATTTCCTCGTCCGGCACCCCGATGACCGCCACGTCGGCCACCGCGGGATGCGCGATGAGCACGTTCTCGGTCTCCTGCGGGTAGATGTTCACCCCGCCGGAGATGATCATGTGCGCGACGCGGTCGGTCAGGTAGAGATAGCCGTTCCCGTCGAGGTATCCGATGTCGCCGAGCGTGCGCCAGCCCTTGTCGGTGGCGACGGAGGCGGTCTTGACCGGATCGTTGTGGTACTCGAACGGCCGCCCGCCCGCGAAGTACACGACCCCCGGCTGCCCGGCCGGCAACTCCTCGCCGTTCTCGCCGACGATGTGGCACTCCTGCATCGGCCGCCCGACCGAACCGGGATGCGCGAGCCATTCCCGCGCGGTGATCATGGTGCTGCCGACGTCCTCGGTGCCCGAGTAGTACTCGTCGATGATCGGCCCCCACCAGTCCAGCATCTCGCGCTTGACCGGCACCGGGCACGGTGCCGCGGCGTGTGTGACGTGACGCAGGCTCGACAGGTCGAAGCTTTCCCGTTCTTCGCGTGGCAGGCGCAGCATCCGGATGAACATCGTGGGCACGAACTGCGCGTGCGTGACCCGGTGCTTCTCGATGAGCCGCAGGCACTGGCGCGCGTCGAAGCCTTCCATCACCACGACCGTCCCACCGATGCGGTGCATCGACATCGAGAACACCAGCGGCGCGCCGTGGTAGAGCGGGGCCGGCGACAGGTACACGCAGCCGGGGTCGGTGCCGTGCCGGAGCATCCCTTCCACGATCTGCACCGGCGCCGCCGACGGATCGCCCAGCGGCGTGCGCGGCAACGGTTTCCGCACGCCTTTCGGCCGTCCGGTGGTACCCGAGGAGTAGAGCATCTCGCGCCCCTCGCACTCGTCCGCGAGCGGTTCGCCGGTCTCGGCCGCCAGCACGTCCTCGTACGGCTCGAACCCGGCGAGATCGCCGACGCGTACGGGGATCCGGCTCAGGTCGAGGCTCTCGACCACATCGGCCATCGCCGCGCCGGCGATCAGCGCGACCGCTCCGCAGTCGTCGAGGACGTACTGCACCTCGCCGGGCCGCAGGTGGCTGTTGATCGCGGTGTAGTACAGCCCCGATCGTTGCGCCGCCCACGCGACCTCCAGGTAGGCGCGATTGTTCTCCATCAGAATCGCGATGTGGTCGCCGGCGCGGAGGCCGCGTGCCCGCAGCGCGCGGGCGAAGCGCACCGACCGGTCCTCCAGCTCCGCGAAGGTCACGGTCTCGCCGCTGGTTCCCATGATCAGCGCCGGTTTGCCCGGGGTCCGCCGCGCGTGGAACGCCGGCGACATCTCGCCGGTCATCGGCCCTCCTTCAGCGCCGCCACGACACCACCGTCGACGAGCAGATCGGTGCCGGTGAGGAAGCTCGCCTCGGCCGACAGCGCGAAGGCGACCACGGCCGCGACCTCCTCGGGCCTGCCTTCCCGGCCCAGCGGGCTACGCCGCACCAGCTCCGCCATCGACCGGTGCGCGTCGGCTTCCTGCCGGCCCTGCGGGGTGTCGATGATGCCCGGCGAGACCGAGCAGATCCGTGCCCCCGCAGGCCCGAGCCGCACCGCTTCGCGCCGGACGAGGCGCTGCACGCCGAGTTTGGCCCAGCCGTACGCGACGCCGCTGTCCGTTATGGACGGTCCGATGGCCTCGCCGATGCGGTCGAGGAACCGTTCGCCGAGGGGATCGTCGAGTACCGACAGCGCCTCCGGATCCCAGTCGCCGGGGCCGAGGTTCGGCGCCATCGAGGCGAAACACACCATCGCGGTCCCGGTGGTGGCCAGCGGGCGCAACGCCTCCACGAGCAGTGCCGTGCCGATGAGGTCGACCTCGAAGATGCGGCGCCAGTCGGCCATCGTGGGCGAGATGCCCGCGGCGTGCGCGACCGCCCGCAACGCGCCGACGAGCCGCGCGGCCGGCGAGCCGCGCGAGGTCGTCGCGGTCGGTGACATCGGCGACGAACGGTTCCGCCGAGGCGACCTTCCCGGCGGCCTCGGTCACGGTCACCTCGTCGCGGTCGACCAGCAGCACCGTGTCCACCATCTCCGCGAGGCGCTCCGCGCACGCGAGACCCATTCCGCGCCCGGCGCCGGTCGCGATGCCCACCGTCGTCATGCCACACCTCCGCTCCAGCAGCGGGCGAGGCCCTCGCGCGCGCTGCCTGCGACCAGTTCGATCCGGAATCCCCTGTCACTGCGCAGAAAAGCGAAGAACGGAACCCCGTCGGGCCCCGTCCGCGACGCCTCGATCGCGTAGCCCTGTCCGGTCAGCTCGGCGACGTCGGCGGCGACATCGCCGGACCAGTAGCCGACGTGGTGGATTCCGGCCGCGGGCTCCCACAACGTGCCAGGCACGCCGCGCACGAGTTCCAGCCGGGGCACCGAGGTCGAGTACGCGCACCGGAGTTCGAGCACCGTCTCACCGCCCGGCAGTGTCACCGTGGTCGGTCCGCCGACCTCGGCACCCCATTCGTAGCCGAACACCGAGGACAGCTCGGCCATCGTGCCCTCGAAATCGGCCGTCACAATGCCGAGGTGGAACTGATCTACCGCCCGCACTCCGCAACCCCCTTCGGCAAAGTCAGAATTGCATTCTCGAACACGAGAAAGATATTCTCACTTCACGAGAGGAGGCGCAATGGCATGGGACTTCGAGACCGAGCCTGAGTACCAGGAGAAGCTGGACTGGGCCGACGAGTTCGTGCGCGAGGAGGTCGAACCGCTGGACCTGCTGTGGCCGCACGAGCAGTTCGCCCCGCTCGACGAGACGCGCCGCAAGATCGTGGAACCGCTGAAGAACGAGGTGCGGCGCAAGGGACTGTGGGCGACCCACCTCGGCCCCGACCTCGGCGGCCAGGGCCACGGCCAGCTCGAACTGGCGCTGCTGAACGAGATCCTCGGCCGCTCGTCATGGGCGCCCATCGTGTTCGGCTGCCAGGCGCCGGACACCGGCAACGCGGAGATCATCGCCCACTACGGCACCCCCGAGCAGCGGGAGCGCTACCTACGGCCGCTGCTGGAGGGCGAGTTGTTCTCCAGCTATTCGATGACCGAACCGCAGGCGGGTGCCGATCCGACGCGGTTCACCACGCGCGCGGTCCGCGACGGCGACGGCTGGGTCATCAACGGCTGGAAGTTCTTCTCCAGCAACGCGAAAACCGCATCGTTCTTGATCGTGATGGCCGTGACCAACACCGAGGTGAGCCCGTACCAGGGCATGTCGATGTTCCTGGTGCCCACCGGCACGCCGGGGGTGAACATCGTCCGCGACGTCGGCCTCTACGGCGACGCCCCCGGCCAGGGCTCGCACGCCCTGATCCACTACGAGGACGTGCGCGTGCCACACGACGCGCTGCTCGGCGGCGAAGGCCAGGCCTTCGCGGTGGCGCAGACACGGCTGGGCGGTGGGCGGATCCACCACGCGATGCGCACGATCGGACTCGCGAACAAGGCGCTGGACATGTTGTGCGAACGCGCGCTGTCCCGCGAGACACAGGGCAGCAGGCTGGCGGACAAACAGTTCGTGCAGGGCTACATCGCCGACTCCTACGCGCAGCTCGTCCAGTTCCGGCTCTTCGTGCTCTACACCGCGTGGGAGATCGACAAGTACAACGACTACAAGAAGGTGCGCAAGGACATCGCGACGGCGAAGATCGTGATGCCCACCGTGCTGCACGACATCGCGTGGCGTGCGATGCAGGTGCACGGCGCGCTCGGCGTGACCGACGAAATGCCGTTCTTCCGGATGGTGCACGGCGCCGCCGTCATGGGCCTGGCCGACGGGCCGACCGAGGTGCACAAGGTCACCGTCGCCAAGCAGGTGCTGCGCGAGCACGCACCCACCGACGACGTGTGGCCCACGCAATGGCTGCCGCGCAAACGGGAAGCGGCGCGCGCGAAGTTCGCCGAGTACCTCGAACACGAAGTGGGGAACCTGTGATCGACATGGAACGGCTCGCGGGCTGGATGGACGACGCGGGCCTGCCCGGCAAGGGCGCGCCCATCGAGCACCGGTTCCTCTCCGGTGGCACACAGAACGAGATCTACGAGATCCGGCGCGGGGACGAGCGCTGCGTCATCCGCATCCCGCCGCCGGAGGCGCCGGCGAGCCGGGACGCGGGCATTCTGCGCGAATGGCACATCGTCGAGGCGCTGGACGGCACCGACGTGCCGCACACGCCCGCGGTCGCCGTGTGCGAGGACACCTCGGTGCTCGGCCGTCCCTTCTACCTCATGGGTTTCGTGGACGGCTGGTCGCCGATGGGGCGCACGGAGTGGCCCGCACCGTTCGACACCGATCTCACCGCACGCGCGGGACTGGCCTACCAGCTCGCCGAGGGCATCGCCCTGTTGTCCAAAGTAGACTGGCAGGCTCGTGGGCTGCACGATCTGGGACGGCCGGAGGGATTCCACGAACGCCAGGTCGACCGCTGGACCGCGTTCCTCGACCGCATCAAGGGCCGGGAGCTGCCCGGCTTCGACGAGGCCGCGGCGTGGCTGCGCGCGCACAAGCCGCTGGACTACATCCCCGGGATCATGCACGGCGACTACCAGTTCGCCAACGTGATGTACCGCGACGGCGCGCCCGCGCGGCTCGCCGCCATCGTGGACTGGGAGATGGGCACGGTCGGCGATCCGAAACTCGACCTGGCCTGGATGGTGCAGAGCTGGCCCGAGGACACCGGCTCCCCCGAGGCGGCCGAGGCCAGCTACGTCGATTTACGCGGTATGCCCTCGCGTGACCAGCTGCTCGCGCACTACGCCGAGGTGTCGGGCAGGCAGGTCGAGGACATCGACTACTACGTCGTACTGGCCAAGTGGAAGCTCGCGGTGGTTCTGGAGCAGGGCTTCCAGCGTGCCGGCGACGACGCGAAGCTCCAGGCGTTCGGGCCCGTCGTGCTGGAGCTGATGGCCTCGGCCGCCGAACTCGCCGGGTCGAGCGAGTACACGTCATGAGCGAACTGGTGACACAGCGGCTTGGTGCGGTGCTGATCGCGCGGCTCAACCGGCCGGAGGCCCGCAACGCGCTCAACGGCACGCTGATCGACGGGATCGGCCGGGCGATGACCGAGGCCGAGTCCGATCCGGACATCCGCGCCGTCGTGCTGACCGCGAGCGGCGATCGCGTGTTCTGTGCCGGGATGGATCTGCGTGCGTTCGGCGGCGGCGAGTCGGTCGAGGCGGGTTCGGCCGAGGGCACGGCCGGGTTCGCCAGGTTGCTCGACGGCACGCTCACGGTGCCCGTGATCGGCGCCGCCAACGGCACGGCCGTCGGCGGCGGGTTCGAACTGCTCCTGGGCTGCGACGTCGTCGTCGCCGCGGAGACGGCCCGGTTCGGCTTCCCCGAGGTGAAACGCGCGTTGTTTCCCGCCGGTGGCGGCACGTGGCTCGGCACCAGGATCCCACTCGCGGTCGCGCTGGAGATGATGCTCACCGGTGACCCGATCGACGCCGCGCGAGCCCACCACCTCGGGCTCGTCAACGCCGTCGTACCCCCGGACCAGGTGCTCGAGGCCGCGGTGGCGCTCGCCGACCGGATCGCCGCGAACGGGCCGCTGGCGGTGGCGGCGATCAAGGAGCTGGTGCGGCTCGCCGTCACCGACCCGGCCCGGGCTGCCGAACGCAAGCAGCGGTTGCAGGTCACGGTGTTCGGCAGCGAGGACGCCAAGGAGGGCGCGGCGGCGTTCGTGGAGAAACGCGAACCGGTGTGGAAGGGCCGCTGACGATGCGCGCCGCGGTCTGCGGCTCCCATGGCCCGCCGGAGGTCGTGCGCGTGGCCGAACTGCCGCGGCCCGCGCTGACACCGGGCGCGGTTCGCGTCCGGGTCGGCGCCGCCGCGGTGAACTTCCCGGACGTGCTGCTGGTGGCCGGTCAGTACCAGGTCACGGTGCCACCGCCGTTCGTCCCCGGCAGCGAGTTCGCGGGCGTCGTCCTCGCTTCCGACGCGCCGGGCTTCGCGGCCGGCGACCGGGTGAGCGGCACCGGGATGTACGGCGCGTTCGCCGAGGAGGTCGTCGCCCCGGCGACGAGCCTGAGGCGCACACCGTCCGAAGTGGACGACCAGCGGGCCGCCGCGTTCGGCGTCGCCTACCGGACGGCCTATCACGCGCTCCGCTCGGTCGCGGCGCTGCGTGCCGGCGACGAGCTGATCGTGCTCGGCGCCGGCGGCGGCGTGGGGCTGGCCGCCGTGCAACTGGGCGTGCTGCTCGGCGCCTCGGTGACCGCGGTGGCCTCCTCGGAGGCCAAACTCGCGGCGGCGGCCTCCCACGGTGCGGTTCGCGTGATCGACCGTCGCGTGGGCGAGTTGCGGCAGCAGCTACGGCAAGCTGTGCCCGAGGGCGCCGACGTGGTGCTGGACCCGGTCGGCGGCGACCTGTCCGAACCGGCGTTGCGCTCCCTGCGCCGCGGCGGGCGGTTCGTCACGGTCGGCTACGCCTCCGGCGTCATCCCGCGGATCCCGCTGAACCTGGTGCTGATCAAGGGGGTGCGGATACTGGGTTTCCAGTTCCAGGACGTCCCGCCCGGCGAGTTCACCCGCAACGAGTCCGAACTCGCCGCGCTGCTGCTCACGCACCCGGCGCTCCCCCACATCGGGGCGACGTACGGGCTCACCGACGTGGCCGCCGCCCTGCGCGAGGTCGCCGACGGAAAGGCCATCGGCAAGATCGTGCTCGATCCCCGCCGGTGAATCGGGCCCCTCGACGCACGGGCGGCGAAACAGGCAGTCGCCCTAGGCCGCCGGGATCAGATCGGGAGTCCCCGGCGGGTTCGGCACCACCTCGCCGCTGTGGAAGACCTCGGTGCCGTCCAGCTCGTCGACGGGCGCCGCGGCCGCGGCCAGCGCCTGGGTTTTGAACGCCCGCGCCGCCACGCTGAGCCGGTGCTCCAGCGAGGGCATCCCACCGTCGAGTTCCTCCGGGCAGCGCTCACCCCACAGCAGCACCTCGGTCAGGCCCTCGTCGATCGAGCGCGTCACGAGCTTGCGCACGCGCCGGTCCGCGTCGAACAGCGCGGCGTCCACCGCGATCGCATGTGGACGGGGGCCACGGATCGGCGAGGTCATCGCCGCGTCCAGTTCGACGGCCCGCGCCCCGAGGATGTGCAGCGGCCGCGCATCGTTGACCAGGTAATCCCCGACCAGTGCCAGCACGTCCCACCCCGCCATGACGCGGTCGAACAGCCATCCGCCCGACGCGCGCACAGCCTCGGCCGTGGTCGGCGCGACGATGACGAGCCGCCGCCTCAGTGGCCGTCGCCGGGCCCGGTGAGCTGAAGGGCCAACGACTGTGTGTACTCCTTGAACACCTCGGTGACCGGAATCGAAGGATCGAGCAGCCATGATGTCTCCATCCCGTTGAGGAACGCCACGATTTCCACGGCCTTGAGGGCCGGATCCAGATCAGTGCGGTAGCGGCCGGCGCGCTGGCCCCGGCGAATGCCCTCGGCGATGATCTCCAGTGCGGAGCGATAACGGTGCAGCAGGCGGTCGTGCAACGGAGCATCCGGATCCAGGTTCTCGATCAGGAGCACCACGAACATCCCGACCAGGTCGGGGACACGTTCGAACCGTTCGGCCACGCTGCCGACCTGCTCGATGATGTCGTCGCGGGTGGTGTTGCGGTGCGCGTCGTCGTACGCGTCACGGGCTTCGAGAACCGCGTGCAGCAGCTGCTCTTTGGACTCGAAGTGATGGAGCAACCCCGCCGGGGTCACTCCCGCCTCACGGGCGATCTGGCCGAGTGTGGTGTTGCGCCACCCGTTGCGCGTCAGCAACCGCTGCGCGACCGCCAGAATCCGCTGTCGCCGGTCCTCTCCCTTGGCGAGCAGCGAGGCATAGGGACGCTGATCGGACACCGAACTCCTTTGTTCAACCGACCTACTGAACATACATTAGGTTGGTTTGGCCGCTGTGACAAGGGTCTCATCGGGGCTGGTGCTACATGCCGAGCGACTTGGCGATGATCAGCTTCATCACCTCGCTCGTCCCGGCGTAGATGCGCGCGACGCGGGCGTCGGTGTACAACCGGGCGATCGGGTAGTCGAGCATGTAGCCGTAGCCGCCGAACAGCTGCAGGCACCGGTCCACCACCCGCCCCTGCGTCTCGGTGCAGAACAGCTTGACCCGGGCCGCGTCGGCCCCCGAGAGCTCACCGTCGACCAGATCGAGCACGGCCCGGTCGAGCATCGTCTGCGCCGCCTCGACCTCGGCCGACATCGCGGCCAGCTCGAACTTCGTGTTCTGAAAGGACGCCACGGGCGTGCCGAAAGCCTTGCGCTGCTGGACATACTCGACCGTCGTGGCCACCGCGGCGCGCGCCTGCGCGACCGAGCCGACCGCGACCGTCATCCGTTCCTGCGCCAGGTTGTGGCCGAGATAGCCGAATGCCTCGCCCTCCTCGCCGAGCCGGTTGGCTACCGGGACCCGCACGTCCTCGAACGACAGCTCGACCGTGTCCTGGACCCTGATGCCGATCTTGTTCAGGGTGCGGCCCCGGCTGAAGCCGGGCATCCCGTCCTCGACCACCAGCAACGTGAGCCCGGCCCGCCGGTTGTCCGGATCGGCCGACGTGCGGGCCACCACGATCACCAGATCCGCCAGCAGGCCGCCGGTGATGAACGTCTTGGCGCCGTTGAGGACGTAGTGGTCGCCCTCGCGCAAGGCCGTGGTGCGGATTCCGGCGAGATCGGAGCCGGTGCCCGGTTCGGTCATCGCGATGGCGGTCAGCAGTTTCCCGCTCGCGAGCCCCGGCAGCCACCGGTCACGCTGCTCTTCGCCGGCATAGGCCAGGAAGTACGGCAGGATCACGTCGAGCTGGGTGCGCACGGTGCCGAGGGTGACGAGTGCGCGCGCCGCCTCTTCCTGCAGGATCACGCTGTAACGGAAATCGGGCAGGCCCGCTCCCCCGTACTGCTCGGGAATCGGGATCCCCAGCACGCCGAGCGAGCCGAGCTGCGCGAAGATCTCGCGCGGCAGCTGCCCCGCCTGTTCCCAGCCGGTGTAGTGCGGCACGACCTCCTTCGCGATGAAATCGCACACCACCTCCCGGAACGCTTCGTGGTCGGAGGTGAAGACGTCTCGGCGCACGCTGCCCCCTCAGACCAGTTCCAGCACCGTGGCGTTGGCGGTGCCGCCGCCTTCGCACATGGTCTGCAACCCGTAGCGGATCCCATTGTCCCGCATGTGATTGATCAACCGGGTCGCGAGGATCGCGCCCGTCGCACCGAGCGGATGGCCCAGCGCGATGGCGCCGCCGAGCGGGTTGAGCCGGTCCGGATCGGCGCCGGTTTCGGCGAGCCACGCCAGCGGCACCGGCGCGAAGGCCTCGTTGACCTCGTAGGCGCCGACGTCGGTGAGGCTGATTCCCGCCTTGCGCAGCACCTTCTCGGTCGCCGGGATCGGACCGGTGAGCATCAGCACGGGATCGGCGCCGGTCACCGCGCCCGCGACATAGCGCGCGACGGGCTTCAGCCCGAGTTCACGCGCCTTCTCCGGCGTGGTGACCAGCAACGCCGCCGCGCCGTCGGAGATCTGCGACGAGTTGCCCGCGTGAATCACTCCGTCCTCGACGAAGGCGGGCGAAAGCCCGGCGAGAGTGTCCACAGTGGTCCCCCGGCGCACACCCTCGTCGGCCGTCACCGGACCCACGGCGACGAGTTGTGTGGCGAACGCCCCGTTGTCCTGTGCCGCGGCCGCGCGCTCGTGCGAGGATGCCGAGAACTCGTCCAGCCGGGTACGGGAAAAGCCCCACTTCTGCGCGATCTTCTCCGCCGAAATGCCCTGGTTGAACGAAAAGTCCTGGTAACGCTCCAGCACCTTCGGGCCGAACGGCATCCCCGTGGCGCGTGCCGCGCCGAGCGGCACCCGGCTCATCACCTCGACGCCACCCGCGACGACCACGTCCTGCTGGCCCGACATGACCGCGTGCGCCGCGAAGTCCAGCGCCTGCTGGCTCGACCCGCACGCGCGGTTCACTGTCGTGCCGGGAATGGACTCCGGCCAGCCGGCGGCGAGCACCGAGTACCGGCCGATGTTGCTGGACTGATCGCCCACCTGCGAGACACAACCCCAGACCACATCGTCCACAACGGACGGGTCGATCCCGGTGCGCCTGGCGAGTTCGCCCAGCATTACCGCGGACAGGTCCGCGGCATGCCATCCGGCCAGCCCGCCCTTGCGCCTGCCCACGGGCGTCCGCACGGCCTCGACGATCACGGCTTCTCGCATCACAACCTCCATCGGCCGGTGAACTCCGGCGTCCGTTTCTCCGCGAAGGCCGCGTAGGCCTCCGGCGCGTCCGCGTGGGCGAAGTTGATGATCTGTGCACGGGTCTCACTCGCGAGCGCCTCGCGCAGGCCTCGGCAGGCGCCCTCGTTGAGCAGCGCCTTGCTCTGCGCCAGCGCGACCGGTGGCCCGCCGGCCAGCCTGCGGCCGAGGTCCTTGACGAACCCGTCGATCTCGGCGTCGGGCACGACCCAGGTGACGAGGTTGAGGTCCCGGGCCTCTTCGGCGGTGATCATGTCGGCGAGCAGGGTCAGCCGCTTCGCCTGTTGCAGTCCGGCGAGTTTGGGCAACAGCCAGGATCCGCCGCAGTCCAGCGACAGCCCGCGCTTGGCGAAGATCTGCGAGAACCGTGCGTCAGGACCGGCCACGACGAGGTCGCAGCCGAGCGCGAGATTCCATCCGGCGCCGACGGCCACGCCGGTCACCTTCGCGACCGTCGGCACCCGGAGTTCGTGCAGCAGCACGGCGACGTCGTTGAGCGGGCGCACCTTCTCTTCCGGGTGCACACCGCCGGCGCCGGCGATGTCGGCGCCCGAGGAGAAGTCTCCACCGGCTCCGGTGAGCACGAGTGCGCGCACCTCGCGGTCCCTGTCCGCCGCGGCGAGGGCTTCGGCCAGCGCGGCCCACAGGTCGCGGTCGATCGCGTTCTTGCGGTGCGGCCGGTTCAGCGTCAGCGTCCGCACCCCGTCCTGATCGCCGACCAGCAGCGCGGGCTCGGTCACGACGCGGCCCCGATGGCGCCTTGCTCGCGCAACCGGGCGATTTCCTCTTCGCCGAGGCCGAGTTCGGCGAGGGCCGCGAGGGTGTGCTCACCGAGGCCGGGAATCGCGCCCATCGGCGGCTCGTAGCCCGCGATCACCGGGGGCGGCAGGAGCGCGGGCACCGGGCCGTTCGGGGTGCCGATCTCACGCCAGCGGTCCCGTGCCTTCAGGTGCGGATGCGCGAGGACGTCGCTGGGCCGGTTGAAACGTGAGTTGCCGATCCCCGCCTCGTCCGCGATGCGCTGAACCTCGGCCAGTTCGTGCCGCACGCACCATTTCCCGATCTCGGCGTCGAGCAGATCGCTGTGCCGCACGCGGCCCGCGTTGACGCGGAACCGTTCGTCGTCGGCGAGATCGGGCCGGTCCAGTATCTCCCGCGCCAGCCGCTGCCACTCCCGGTCGTTGGTCGTGCCGAGAACCACCGTGTGCCCGTCGGCGGTCCGGTAGGCGCCGTAGGGCGCGACCGCGGGCGAGCCCATGCCGCGTGGTTCCTGGTCGACCCCGCAATGGCGGGTGTAGTTCAGCGCGTAGCCCATCATCTCGGTCATCGTGTCGAACAGGCTCACCGCGACCGTGCCGGGGCGCCCGGCGAACAGCATGGACACAATGGACAGTGCCGCGTAGAGCCCGGAGCACACGTCCGCCACGGGCGGGCCGGGTTTGGCGGGCGCATCGGGACTGCCGGTGATCGCGCACGCGCCGGATTCGGCCTGCACCAGCAGGTCGTAGGCGCGCTTGTGCGACAACGGGCCGCCGGGCCCGTACCCGTCGATCTCGGCCGCGATCAGCCGCGGATACCGTTCGGCGAGATCGCCCGGCGCCAGGCCCAGACGAGCGGTGCTGCCCGGTGCGAGGTTCGAGACCAGGACGTCGGCCCGCGCCAGCAGGCGGTGCAGGACGGCCAGCCCCTGCTCGGTCTTGAGATCGAGCGTCACCGACTCCTTGCCCCGGTTGCACCACACGAAATGCGCGGCCATCCCGCGCACCACGTCGTCGTAGTCGCGGGCGAAGTCCCCGCCGCGGGGGTTCTCCACCTTGATCACCCGGGCGCCGAGGTCGGCGAGCGTGCGGCTGCACATGGGCGCCGACACCGCCTGTTCCAGGCTCACCACGGTGATGCCCGCGAGCGGACCGTCCGGAGTGGACATCACATCACCATTCCGCCGTCCACCGGGAGCACCTGGCCGGTGATGAACGACGCGGCGTCGGAGGCGAGGAACACGAACGCGCCCGCGACCTCCTCGGGCTCGGCCCAGCGGCGCAGCGGGATGCGGGCGAGCATCTGCGCGGCGAACTTCTCGTTGGTGCGGATCGTTTCCGTCATCGGGGTGGCCGCGAGCGGGGCGAGCGCGTTGACCAGGATGTTCTTGCGGGCCAGCTCGCGGGCGAGCGATTTGGTGACCCCGATGATGCCCGCCTTCGCGGCCGAGTAGTTGACCTGGCCGAGCGTGCCGGTGATACCCGCCGAGGACGTGACGTTGATGATCCGCCCGGTGCCGTCGGCCGGCAGCAACGGCAGCGCCGCCTGTGCGCACCGGAACGTGCCCAGCACGTGGATGTCCAGCAACCGCCGGAAGTTCTCCTCGTCGAGGTCGGCGAACATCGCGGGCGCGGTGACCCCGGCGTTGTTCACCAGTATGTGCAGCCGCCCGCCGGCCAGCGCGGCCGCCCGTTCCGCCGCTTCGGCCGCCGATGCCGGGTCCGCCACGTCCAGCGCGGCGCCCTCGGCCTTCCCGCCGCCCGCCGAGATCGTCTCCGCGACCCGCACCGCCGCGTCCCCGTCCACGTCGGTGACCAGCACGGCCGCGCCCGCGCCTGCCAGCGCCGTGGCGACGGCGGAACCGATCCCGCCCGCGGCCCCGGTCACCAGCGCCGAGCGCCCGGTGAGATCGAACAGGCCCATCAGTAGCTCCTCGGCATGCCCAGTACGTGCGATCCCAGGTAGTTCAGCACCATTTCCTGGCTGACCGGCGCGATCCGCATCAGCCGCGCCTCACGGAAGTAACGGGCCACGTGGTATTCCTCGGAGTAGCCCATCCCGCCATGGGTCTGCAGCGCCCGGTCGGCGGCGGCGAAACCCGCGTCGGCGCACAGGTACTTCGCGGTGTTGGCCTCGCGCCCGCACGGCTCACCCCGGTCGTAGCGCCAGGTCGCCTTGCGCAGCACCAGTTCCGCCGCGTCGAGCCGGGCCAGCGCGTCGGCGAGCGGGAACTGGATGCCCTGGTTCATCCCGATCGGGCGGCCGAACACCTCACGCTCGCCGCCGTAGCGCACGGCCCGCTCCAGCGCGACCCTGCCGATGCCCAGCGCCTCCGCCGCGATCAGCATCCGCTCGGGATTGAGCCCGTCCAGCAGGTAGGAGAACCCTTCGCCCTCCTCCCCCACCCGGTCCTCGACCGGGATCTCCAGCCCGTCGATGAACAGCTCGTTGGAGGTGACGGCGTTGCGGCCCATCTTCGGGATCGGCCGGATGTCGACCTTGTCGCGGTCGAGGTCGGTCAGGAACAGCGTCATGCCGTCGGTCTTGCGGGTCACGTCCTCGTACCGCGTGGTGCGGGTCAGCAGGAGGATCTTCTCCGACTCCATCGCCTTGGAGATCCACACCTTGCGGCCGTCGACGACGTACCGGTCGCCCTCGCGCCGGGCGAAGGTCGTGATCCGCGCGGTGTCCAGGCCGGCGCCCGGTTCGGTGACGCCGAAACAGACGTGCAGGTCGCCGGCCGCGATCCTGGGCAGGGTCCGTGCCTTGAGCTCAGCGGAACCGTGCACCACCACGGGGTGCATGCCGAAGATCGACATGTGGATCGAACTGGCCGCGTTCATCCCGCCGCCCGAGCGGGCGACCTCCTCCGCCAGCAGCGTGGCCTCGGTGATGCCCAGCCCGTGCCCGCCGTAGGCCTCGGGAATCGTGATGCCGAGCCAGCCGCCCTTGGCGATGGCGTCGTAGAACTCGGCGGGGAACTCGTGCGCCTGGTCCTTCTCCAGCCAGTACTGGTCGTCGAACTTGCGGACCAGACCCGCCACTCCTTCCCGGACGGCCCGCTGGTCCTCGGTCAGCTCGAAGTCCACCGCCTGTCACCTCCACGCACGGCACCCTCCGCACAGCTCACTTGGCCGCGGCGACGGCGCGGCGCGCCCGCTGGCGGTAGCCCTCGAGCTTCTCCGACGGGTCGATGACGCGGTGGCTGCGCGACCGGACGGACACGTCGTGCCCCGCCGCCGCCTTGCGCAGCGCGCCCACGGTCGCCTGGTCCTTCGGGATGTGCTTGAACGGTTCGAAGGAGTACCAGCGCATCGCGTTCTCGTGGGTCATCTTGTTGATCTCGTCGTCGGGCACCTGCTCGCGTTCCAGCACCGCGCCGAGCTCCTCCGGCGCGCCCGGCCACATCGAGTCGCTGTGCGGGTAGTCGGCCTCCCAGCAGATGTTGTCGATGCCGATCTCGTGGCGCAGCTTCACGCCGAGCGGGTCGGAGATGAAGCAGGTCAGGAAGTGCTCGCGGAAGACCTCGCTGGGCAGTTTGCCGCCGAAGTCCTGCAGGGTCCACGTCGCGTGCATCTCGAAGGTCCGGTCGACGCGTTCGAGGAAGTACGGAATCCAGCCGGTGCCACCCTCCGACAGCGCGATCTTGATGTCCGGGTACTCCTTGATCACCCGCGACCACAGCAGGTCCGCCGCGGCCGAGACGATGTTCATCGGCTGCAGGGTGATCATCACGTCCGGCGGCGAGTCCACCGCGGGCACGGTCAGCCTGCCGGAGGATCCAATGTGGATGGACACGACGGTGTCGGTGTCGCAGACGGCCTTCCACAGCGGGTTCCAGTACTCGTCGTGGAAGCTCGGGTAGCCCAAAGCGGCGGGGTTCTCGGTGAAGCTCAGCGAGTGGCAGCCCTTCTTCGCCACCCGGCGCACCTCCTCGGCGCACAGTTCGGCGTCCCAGATCGCGGGCAGCGCCATCGGGATGAACCGGCCGGGGTAGGCGCCGCACCACTCGTCGATGTGCCAGTCGTTGTAGGCGCGCACGAGCGCGAGCGAGAAGTCCGAGTCCTCGGTGGCGAACAGCCGGGCCGAAAAGCCGGGGAACGAGGAGAAGTTCATCGACGCGAGCATGCCGCCGGCGTTCATGTCCTTGACCCGCTCGTGCACGTCGTAGCAGCCGGGCCGGATCTCGTCCAGGCCCTGCGGCTCCATGCCGTATTCCTCCTTGGGACGGCCGGCCACCGCGTTCAGCGCCGCGTTCGGGATCACCGTCTCGCGGAACTTCCAGACGTCGGTGCCGTCGTCCTGGTGCACCAGCTGCGGGGCGTCCTTGCGGTATTTCTCGGACAGGTGGTTCACGAACATGTCGGGCGGTTCGATGATGTGGTCGTCGACGCTGATCAGGATCATGTCGTCGCGGTGCATGAGGATTCCCCTTCAGTCGGACGCGGGCAGCGGTTTCGCGGATTTGACGGTCATCGGCGCTCCGTCGCAGGCCAGCTCCCCGGAACCGGACGAGGTGCACAGCAGTTCCACGGTCCCGTCCGCGTCGACGTAGCGCTTCCCGATCAGGGTCTGGGTACCGGAATCGCCACCGGGCGCGGGTTTCGCGGTACTCGCGGGCACCATCGGACTGCCTCCGCAGGTGATCACCGGCCGGCCCTCCGCCGGAGCGCGCACGACGACCACCTTGGTGGCGCAGACCGTGCTGGCGAGCTGGTCACCGGGTTTGAGGATGGTTGCTGGTGAGCTCATACTCGATGGTCCTCTCGCGCGCCGTGCTCTCACTAACAGGAAACTATCTTCTCTCAGAGAGAGAATCAACCTCGCATATGGTCGGGAAACGCGACCCAGCAGCGCAGTGCGGCCAGCGACAGGGCGCCCGGCGCACGGATGGCGTGGTCCGGGAATTGACGAGCACCGTCCCCACGTGAAAACCTGGCACGCAAGCCTGGAGAACGTCATTCTCCATCGCTCGGGAGGAGAACCCATGCGGCTGCCACCGCTGCCCGCCGAGGAGTGGGACGATCCGGCGCGCGCGGCACTCGCCGGTCTCGTGCCACGCAGCAGGCAGAACCCCGACGGCGCCGGTGTCGCGTTGTCGACAATGGTCCGCCATCCCAAGCTGGCGAAGGCGTTTCTGACCTTCAGCACCTATCTGCTCGCCTACTCCACGCTGCCGCCCCGCGTGCGCGAGCTGGCGATCCTGCGGGTCGCGAGCCGCTGCGACTGCGCCTACGAATGGGCGCACCACGTGAAGGCGGCCGCCGAGTTGGGCCTGTCCGGCGCCGAGATCGAGGAAGCCGGCCGCGGCCGGGCCTCGCGCGAACTGGACACCGCCGTGCTCGCCGCCGTCGACGAGCTGAACGACGACTCGACCGTCTCGGACGCCACGTGGAGGATGCTCGGCAGGCACCTGGACGAGCGGCAGCGCATGGACCTCGTCTTCACCATCGGCGGCTACACCACGATGGCCATGGCGTTCAACACCTTCGGCATCGATCCGGCACAGGAAGGCACCTCCCATGGCCGAGACTGACGATCTGGTCGAGATCGGCCAGCTGCTCGCCCGCTACGCGGTCACCATCACGCGCGGCGACATCGACGGGCTGATCGCGGTGTTCACCCCCGACGGCACCTACAGCGCGTTCGGCGACACCTATCCGCTGGAGGAGTTCCCCGCGCTGGTCGAGGCCGCACCCAAGGGCCTGTTCATGACCGGCACGCCCGTCGTGGAACTGGACGGTGACACCGCGACCGGCACGCAGCCGCTGTGTTTCGTCGACCACGCCACCCACGACCTGCGGATCGGCTACTACAACGACACCTACCTGCGCACCTCGGACGGCTGGCGGCTGCGGACGCGCGCGATGACGTTCATCCGGCGCAGTGGCGCGCACGACTCCGGGCGGCCACACGCCTATCAGCGCCCCGGCTCATGAACGTCGAGGAGTTCCGCGCGGGCCTGCGGGACTGGCTCGCCGAGCACGACCTCTCCCCCGGTCCCGGCGGGTCCTTCCAAGCGGAGGTCGCGCAGCTCGCCCGCGTGCGCCGGGCGCTCTTCGACGCGGGCTGGATGCGCTACGGCTGGCCTGCCGAGGTCGGCGGACTGGGCGGCCCCGCGGTGCTGCGCGCCGTGCTCGGCGAGGAGGTCACCAGCCGCGAGCTGGCCGATCCCGGCATCTACTCGATGGTCGAGGTGCTGGCTCCGACGATGATCGCCCACGCGCGGCCGGAACTCGCCGCGGACATGGTTCCCCGGCTGCTCGACGGCACCGAGCAATGGTGCCAGGGCTTTTCCGAACCGGGCTCGGGCAGCGATCTCGCGTCGCTGAGCACGCGCGCGGTCCGGCGCGGCGACGACTGGGTCATCACCGGCCAGAAGGTCTGGACCAGCCTCGCGCAGTTCGCCGCCCGCTGCGTCCTGCTCACCCGCACCGGGCCGGGGCACGACGGAATCACCGCGTTCTTCGCCGACATGGACACCCCCGGGATCACGGTCCGGCCGCTGCGCGCGATGCACGGGCGGGACGAGTTCTGCGAGGTGTTCTTCGACGACGTGGTCGTGCCCGGCGACCGGATGCTCGGCAACCCCGGCGACGGCTGGCGGGTCGCGATGGATCTGCTGCCCTACGAACGCTCGACGTGTTTCTGGCACCGGATCGCCCACCTCTACACGCGTCTGGACCGGCTCGCCACCGAGGCGAGCGCCGGCGACGACGGGGCGCTGGGCGCGGCCTACCTCGCGCTGCACACCATCCGCTGCCGCTCGCACGCGACCCAGCGCAGGCTGGCCGAAGGCGCGCCGCTGGGCCCGGAGACCTCGGTGGACAAGGTCCTGCTGGCCACGGCGGAGCAGAAGCTGTACGACACGGCGCGGGATCTGCTGCCCGGCGTGATCGAACTCGACGACACCTCCTGGCGCACCGAATACCTGTACTCGCGCGCCGCGACGATCTACGGCGGCACCGGGGAAATCCAGCGCAACATCATCGCGCGCCGCCTGCTGGGACTGGGTAAGGAGTGAGATGGACACCGCCGAACTGGAGCTGCTGTCCGACACGTTCCACAAGACGATGGTCGAGGCGCCGGATCTGGAATCCGCGCTGAGCGAGCTGGGCTGGGCCGACCTGCTCACCGAACTGCCGGACGTCGCGATCCCGACGGTGTTCCGGCTGCTCGGCGAGACGGGCTCGCACGCCGGCCTGGTCAACGACGTCATCCTGCACGCCGCGGGACGGCCCGTCGGCGGGGCCGTGCCGTTGCCCTACACGGGCGGGCGCTGGGTGCTGTGGGAACGCTCCGCGACCGGCGGCGGCGCGCTGGACGAGGAACTGCCGCTGCGCCCCGTACCCTCCGGCGACGCCATCCCGATGACCCACGGACGGCTCGCCGTCGGCTGGTGGCTCGCCGGAACCGCGCGCGCGATGCTCGAGCTGGCAAGGACGCACGCGCTCGACCGTATCCAATTCGGACGGCCGATCGCCTCCTTCCAGGCCGTGCGGCACCGGCTCGCCGAGACGCTGGTGGCGATCGAGGGCGCGGAGGCGACACTGGCCGCGGCGACCGACGAGCTGTCCGCACTGCTGGCCAAGGCCGCCGCCGGCACTGCCGCGATCGCCGCGGCGCGGCACTGCCAGCAAGTCATGGGCGGTATCGGTTTCACCGCCGAACACTCGCTGCACCGGCACGTCCGGCGCGCGCTGGTGCTCGACGGCTTACTCGGCAGCACAAGGGATCTGACCCGCGAGGCCGGCGCGCTGCTGCGGCAGCGCGGCACCGCGCCCCGGCTCGTGCACCTGTGAGAAAGGCGGCCGGCCGCCTCGCGAGGCGGCCGGCCGTCTTCCACGGCGCTACGCCGGAGTCGCGCGCTCGGGCGCCGGTGCCAGTTCGCCCGCCTCGAGCGGTGTTTCCGCACGGGGCCGCAGGAACAGCACCTCGGCGACCAGCGTGGCCGCGGCGATGCACGCCGAGACCAGCAGGCTGGTCGTGATCCCGGAATCGGAGTAGATCAGCACGCCGGGCACCGGGGAGATCGCGCTCGGCGTCATGATCGCGAAGGCCACGATCGGCGTGATCGCGCCGATCAGGCCGGCACTGAGCTCACCGGCCGAGGACATCGAGCCCTGCTGCTCGGCGGGCGCGCCCGCGATGATGAGGTTCGGCATCGCGGCCAGCGAGAAACCGGTGCCGACACCGAGAATGACCGCGCCGGTGAGGACCTTGCCGTAGGTGTCGTGCTGCGTCATCAAGAACAGCGCCCCGGCGACGAAGAGCAGCAGCCCGGCGTACATCATCAGCCGTGCGCCGGTCCGCCGGACCAGCAGGCCGACGGCCAGGCCCGCGAGCACACTGCCGAGCGACATCGGGCCGGTGATGAGCGCGTACTTCGTCGCCGAGAAACCCAGGCCGTAGGTCTGCCCGAGCTGCTGCGGAGTCATCGACAGCAAGGCCAGCAGCGTCTGGTTCATGGGGTTCAGGCCGTAGGCGACGCCACCGGCCAGCACACCGAACAGGATCGTGCGCCGGACGAGCACCCGCAGGTCGAGTACCGGTTCGCGGATCCGCAGTGCCAGCACCACGTACACCGCGAGCACCACGAGGCCGCCGACGAGCGAGCCGAGCACTCCGGCCGAGGACCAGCCCCATTCGTCGCCCATGCTGATTCCGAGCAGGACCAGGGTCAGGCCGCCGGCGAGCAGCACCGAGCCGGCGATGTCCAGCCGCGCCCGGCGGCGCAGGCTCGTCTCCGGCGTGGTCGCCATGACGATCACCGCCATCACCACGAGCCAGGCGAGGTCGAACACGTACACCGACCGGAAGCCGAAGTTGTCGATGAGGACACCGATCAGGAACGGCGCGCCGACCGAGAGGATCCCGGCGCCCGTCATCGACACGCTGGCGCCGAACGGGACGATCCTGCGGGGATAGGTGTCGCGCATCAGCGAGTAGCCCAGGTACAGGCACGCGGAGACGCAGCCGTGCAGCACCTGGCCGAGCACCATCATCCAGAACGCGGGCGCGACGGCCGCGAGGATGTCGCCGGCCGCGGCCAGCCCGATCGCGATCAGCATCATGCGCCGCTTACCGTGGAGATCGGCCAGCTTGCCGAACAGCGGGGCCGAGGCCGCGCCGACGAGCGCGTACGCCGTCAGCAGCCATCCGGCCTGTGTGGTGTGGAAATGCTCGATGATCTTCGGCAGCGCGGTGGTGGTGCCGACGTAGGCGAATGCCACGGCCTCGACGAGACACAGTATCGAGATCACGGACAACACCAGCCGTGGCGTCCAGCCGGCGTTGCCGAAAGCGCCGGAACCGGCGGGGGCGGGGACGGTCGAGCTCACGAGGTCCTCCGAACGCATCGTCATTGAAGTGAGCGGACAGACGTGGCCGAATTGCGGTTATTGAGCGGGAGAAATATCGATCTTCGCAGTCCGTATACCGGACTACCAGGCACTTCAAGCTAGCAGAGTGAGCACCTACTCGCAACGAGAAATGGCGGCTCCGAAACCCGCTGGTAAGAACATTTTCATAACAGATAATTTGCTATATCAAAATCGGTAATTTTCTTACCCAACGCACTCGTTCCGGAACACCCGGCCACCTTTCATGACGAAGCGCACCTGCTCGGTGACGCCGACGTCGGCCAGCGGATCCCCCGGTACGGCGATGACGTCGGCGAGCAGCCCCGCCTCGAGCCGTCCGCGGTCGTCCACGTCGATCAGCTCCGCGGCGACGGTGGTGGCCGAGCGGATCGCCTGCAGCGGCGTCATTCCACGTTGGACGAGTGCGAGCAGCTCCTTGGCGTTCTTGCCGTGCGGGATCGCCGGCGCGTCGGTGCCGCACGCGATCCGCACGCCCAGCTCGATGGCCTTGCTGATGGTCGCGCGCGAGCGCGGGAACACCTCGGCCGCCTTCGCCCTCAACTCGGGTGCGGCGTTGGAGGTGTCCATGCCCTCGGTCAGATAGGTTGTGGCGACAAGGAAAGTCCCGTGTTCGAGCATCAGCTCCAGCGTCGGTCCGGTGGCCAGCGAGCCGTGCTCGATGCAGTCGATTCCGGCCTCGATCGCGTGCCGGATCGCCTCGTCGCCCATGCAGTGCGCGGCGACCTTGAGCCCCGCCCGGTGCGCCTCGTCGGCGATGGCCCGCAGCTCTTCGTCGGAGTACTGCTGCGCACCGGCGGGCCCGGTATGCGACATGACCCCGTTGGAGGCGCACACCTTGATCACCCGGGCGCCGTGCTTGATCTGGTATCGCACCGCCTTGCGCACTTCGGCGACCCCGTCGGCGATGCCCTCCTCGACGGTGAGCGGCATGATGTGCGGGGCCAGGGCCTGGAACATCGTCGGGTCGAGATGCCCGCCGGTGGGCGTGATCGCGTGCCCGGCGGGCACCACCCTCGGCCCGTCGATCCAGCCGAGGTCGGTGGCCTTGCCCAGCGCCACGTCCAGCATCAGCCCGCCGGTCTGCACGAACAGCCCGAGATTGCGCACGGTGGTGAACCCGGCCCGCAACGTCCGCCGCGCGTTGGCGACCGCGCGCAGCGTGCGCACCGCGGGATCGTCCTGGACCGGGTTGAGCGGGCTGCGGTGGTCGGGGCCGCCGAGCAGGAGGTTGACCTCCATGTCCATCAGGCCCGGCAGCAGCGTCACGTCGCCGAGGTCGAGCACCTGGGCACCGGCGGGCACCGTGGCGGGGCGGGCCTCGGCGATCCGGTCGCCGGTGACGAGCAGTTCGCCGGGTTCGATCAGCTCGCCCTTGTCCACGTCGAGCATCCGTGCGGCACGCAGGTGAACCGGTGGCCGTGGTGTGCGGGGCATGGCGTCAGACGGCGGGTTCGACCACGGCGTCGATGCTGGCGGCCCCGCTGTCGGGAACACGCGCCTGGCGCCACGCCTCGATGGGGAAGGCGACCGTCACCAGCGCGCAGAACAGCCACAGCAGGTTCTTGTCCTGCTCGCCGATGTCGTCCAGCCGCACCTGCTCCAGGTAGGCCGACCCGGCCTCCAGGCGCGGGAAGGCCGTGTCGTAGAACGTCTGCAGCTGCTCCATTGTGGACGCCATGCGCTTGGCGTAGCGGGCGCGCTCGGTCGGGACCGCCCAGTCCGCGAACGGTTCGAGATCGGCGAAGGCGGGCGGGAACGTGTTCGCCATGGTTCTCCTCGGCTCAGGCTTTCTGGTACTCGCGGACGTAGCGGGCGGCGCAGTGGTGGAGATGACGCAGCAGGACTTCCTGGTCGTTGAGCGGGAACTCGGTGACCGCGCGCGATTCGAGCATCGTCTGGGTGGCTTCGAGGGTGTTGCCGTCCTGCAGTCCGTACTCCTTGAACGACACCACCGCCAGCTCCTGCTGCAACCGCTGGAAGGCGTTCTCCGGCGGCACGAAGTAGGCGGTGCCCTCGAAGATGTGCGTGTTGTACGAGGTCGGCCAGTAGTGGTAGGTCAGCACCCAGTTCGGCCGCCAGATCAGGAGCATGAAGTTCGGGAAGAACACGAACGAGTCCATGCCCCACAGCTTGTTCCTGGTGGGGTTGACCGCGGGCGGCAGCTGTTCGGTGGTCAGCCCGATGTCGGGTGCGTCCCACGGGCCGAACAGCCCGCTGCGCAGCGCACGCTCGATCGGCTTGACCATCGCCTTCTCCTTGGGCGGCGCGATGCCACCCCAGGAGGACACCATGCTGTGCGGGCCGTCGATGTCGTAGGCCAGCGCCTCGTAGCCGTACTTCTGGATCTTGCGGGCCTCCTCGGCCACGTACTGGCCCGAGTGCAGGATCGGCGCGTGGTAGAACTCGGCGAACGCGTCGATGAACAGCTTCCAGTTGCTGCCGATCTCCGCGCGGTACTTGTGCACCTGGGTCAGCTTGTGGAACGGGTAGCCCTCGATGCCCTTGGCGAACTTGCCGAGGTAGTCGCGCAGCGGCGTGGTGTTCTCGGTGTCCAGGTTGACGAAGACGAAGCCTTCCCAGACCTCCGCCTGGACGGGCTTGAGGCCGTAGGCGGACTTGTCCAGGCCGAAGAACTCGCCCTCCTGCTGGACGAAGGTCAGCTCGCCCTCCAGCGAGTACCGCCACGCGTGGTACTTGCAGGTGAACTGGCGGCAGAAGCCGCCGACCTCCTCGCTCGGGTAGTCGTTCCACACCAGCTTGTTGCCGCGGTGGCGGCACACGTTGTGAAACGCCCGCACCTCACCGTCGCTGCCGCGCACGACCACGACCGACGTGCGGGCCGCGTCCAGTTCCTTGGTGAAGTAGCTGCCCTTGCGCGGCAACTGCTCGACCCTGCCGACATTGAGCCAGCTGCGACGGAAGATCGCGTCGCACTCCTGCTCGTAGACCTCGGGCGAGATCGAGTCCTCGTACGACAGGGGCTCGGTGCCGATCTTGAAATGTTCCGTCCAGCTGCCCTCGGCTGGCTTGGCGAAGTGTGCCATGTGATCTGGTCCTCCGGTCACGTCGACAAGCCGACGATAGCAACGATCTCCAAAAAAGAGAAGACCATTTCCGCTAGCCAAGGCCACTATCCGCCTCCTCGGCACCACCCAAGAGGGCGACGAGAAGGCGACTTGCCGGAGGGGATACGACTGATCAGGGAAGACTTACCTGTACAGTTCGGTTATGTTCTTCCGGTGGCATAGAGGACGGACCAGCTGGTGAGCACCCCGAGCGAAGAACCGGCCTGGAAACAGCGCGCGGTCGAACGTTCCATCCAGTCCGCGAAGGTGCGCGCCGAGCAGCGCGTGCAGCGCTTCCTCGACGCCGCTCAGGTGATCATCACGGAGAAGGGCAGCACGGACTTCACCGTGCAGGAGGTCGTCGACCGCTCGCGCCAGTCGCTGCGCAGCTTCTACCTGCACTTCGACGGCAAGCACGAGCTGCTGCTGGCGCTGTTCGAGGACGCGCTCGCCCGCGCGGCCGACCAGATCCGCGCCGCCGCGGTCGGGCACCGCAAGCCGCTCGCCAAGCTCAAGACCGCGGTCCAGCTGCTGTTCGAGCTGTCCCGGCCCGATCCCAACGCCCAGCGGCCACTGTTCACCGATTTCGCCCCGCAGCTGCTGGTGTCGCATCCGGCCGAGGTCAAGGTCGCGCACGCGCCCCTGCTCACACTGTTCACCGAGCTGCTGGCCGAGTCCGAGGAGGCCGGCGAGCTGCGCCAGGGCGCGAACCCGCACCGGATGGCGGCGCTGGTCATGCAGACGGTGATGTTCAACGCGCAGTCCAGCGGGGCGCCGGACGACGAGGGCGCACACCCCATCAGTGCCGACGAGATCTGGGAGTTCTGCGCGAACGGCTTCGCCAAGCACTAGCACCCTGCGAGAGAACGCTATTCTCCAATGAGAAGAGTTGCTTTATGCTCTCCTCATGGCGGACTTGTGGAGCGATCTCCTTTCGTGCCTGGAGCTGAACGGCGTTCCCGCGGGCGCGGCCACTCGCGCGGAGAACACCACGGTGCTCGAGGGCCGCAACCAGGATCTGAGCTACCACCGGCTTTTCGGCGGGCAGCTGCTCGGGCAGTTCGTCCGGGCCGCGTGCCAGGTCTGCCCAGACAAGGCGGTCAAATCGCTGCACGCGTTGTTCCCCAAGGAGGGCCGCAACGACGAGCTGGTCTCCTACGAGGTGGTCAAGCAGCACGAGGGCCGCTCGTTCGCGACGCTGTCCGTCGTCGCGCGGCAGTCGCGCGGGGTGATCGCCACCGCGTCGCTGTCGATGCACGCGCCGGAAGGCGGGCTCGACCGGCAGACCGCACCGGCGCTCCCGGCCGTCCCCGGCGCGGAGCACGAGGTCGATCTCGGCATGATCCCCTGGCAGACCAGGACAACGGGTGATCTGGACGACCGCGCGCCGACGCGCCCCGAGCTGGACCTGTGGATGCGCACCCCGTCCGTCGCGGCCGGGCTGGCCCCCGCGCTGCTCGCCTACGCGACCGACCTGACCCTGATCGGCACCGCGCTGCGACCGCTGGAGGGCATCAGCCAGCAGGACGCGGGCACCGCGTTCGTCTCCGCCGTCACCTCCCACACGCTGTGGTTCCACCGTCCATTCCGGACCGACTCGTGGCTGCTGTTGCGCCAGCAGAGCCCGGTCGTGGCGCACGGCCGCTGCTACGGCCGCGGCGACGTGCTCACCGAGGGCGCCTCGCTCGTCGCCTCCTACGCCCAGGAAGCGCTGCTGCGCTTCCAGCACTGACAATGGGCGGCTACCGGGTCGCGCAGTGGGCGACCGGCAACATCGGCACACGGGCGCTGCGAGCCGTGCTCGAGCACCCCGCGCTGGAACTGGCCGGGTTGTACGTGCACTCGGCGGACAAGGCGGGCCGCGACGCCGGCGAACTGTGCGGTCTCGGCACCACGGGGATCACCGCGACGCGTGAGGTCGGCGAGATCGTGGCGCTGGGCGCGGACTGCGTGCTGTACATGCCGATCGCCTGCGACTTCGACGACGTGTGCCGCCTGCTCGCGGCGGGCACCAACATCGTCACCACCCGGGGCGAGTTCCATCATCCGGCGAGCATGAAACCCGCGCTGCGGCAGCGGGTGGAGGCCGCCTGCGCCGAGGGCGGCACGTCGATTCACAGCACCGGAAGCAGCCCGGGGTTCATCACCGAGGCGCTGCCGCTCGTATTGACCTCGATCCAGCGGCACCTGGACGAGCTGACGATCGACGAGTACGCCGATCTGTCGCAACGGGACTCGCCGGGCCTGCTGTTCGACGTGATGGGCTTCGGCAAGCCGCCCACGGCCTTCGACGAGCGGCGGCTCACGCACGCCCGGGTCAGCTTCGGCCCGTCGCTGCGGCTGGTCGCCGACGCGCTCGCGCTGCCGCTGGACTCGGTCGAGGCGAGCGGCGAGGTCGCGCCCGCCCGGCGGAACGTGACGATCGCGGCGGGTCCGGTCGCGGCGGGAACCGTGGCCGCGCAACGGATCACGGCGTCGGGGATGCGCGACGGGCGGGCACTGCTGAACTTCCGCGCGACGTGGTACTGCACGAAGGACATCGACGCGGACTGGACGCTGCGGGACACCGGCTGGCACGTGGCGGTCGACGGAGACGCGCCGCTGGACATCGGCATCCGGTTCCCGGTGCCGCTGGAGCGGATGGCGAGCGTGACGCCCGGCTACACCGCGCACCGTGCGGTCAACGCGGTGCCCTTCGTGTGCGACGCCGCGCCGGGCATCCGCACGACGGCCGATCTGCCGCAGATCGTGGCCCGATTGGGCTGATCACCCGGCGTGAGAATGCTATTCTCTTTCTGGAAGAGCATCGCTTGCACGAAGGGTAGTGCCGATGGAGATCAGTGGGAGTTCCGCCATCGTGGTCGGCGGCGCGGGAGGTCTCGGCGAGGCCACGGTCCGGCGCCTGCACTCCGCCGGGGCCAAGGTGGTCGTGGCCGACCTGGCCGACGAAAAGGGCAAGGCGCTCGAGGACGAGCTCGGCGTCCGCTACGTGCGGACCGACGCCACCAGCGAGGACGACGTCAACGCCGCAGTGGCCGAGGCGGAGGGCATGGGCCCGCTGCGCATCTCGGTGGACACGCACGGCGGGCCCGCCAGCGGCGGCCGGCTGATCAACAAGGAAGGCAAACCGCTGGAGCTGGACGGGTTCCGCACGACGATCGAGGTCTACCTGACGGGCGTGTTCAACGTGCTGCGCCTCGCCGCCGCCGCGATCGCCAAGCAGGAGCCACTGGAGACCGGGCGCGGCGTCATCGTCAACACGGCCTCGATCGCGGCCTACGAAGGCCAGATCGGCCAGCTGCCCTACTCGGCGGCGAAGGGCGGCGTGGTGGGCATGACGCTGGTCGCCGCCCGCGACCTCTCGCCGCTGGGCATCCGCGTCGTCACGATCGCGCCGGGCACGTTCCTGACGCCGGCCTACGGCAAGGCGGGCGACCAGCTGGAGGCGTACTGGGGCCCGCAGGTGCCGTTCCCGAAGCGGATGGGGCGCTCCCCCGAGTACGCGCACATGGTCCAGTCCATCTGCGAGAACGACTACCTCAACGGCGAAATCATCCGGCTCGACGGCGCGCTGCGGTTCCCGCCGAAATGAGCGGCCTGACGGGAAAGGTGGCCATCGTGGCCGGCGCGAGCCGCGGCATCGGCCGGACCGTCGCGCTGGCGCTGGCCGAGGCCGGCGCGGCGGTCGCCGTCGCCGCCCGCACCGAGCGGGAGGACCGGCTGCCGGGCACGATCCACGACGTCGCCGGGCAGATCACCGCCGCGGGAGGCAAGGCGATCGCGGTGCGCTGCGACGTCACCAGTGAGGAATCGGTCGACTCGGCGGTGGCGGCGGCCGTCGCCGAGTTCGGCGGGGTGGACATCCTGATCGCCAACGCCGGCGTGCTGTGGCTGGGGCCGGTGGAGAGCACGCCACTGAAGCGCTGGCAGCTGTGCCTCGACGTGAACCTGACCGGCGTGTTCCTCGTGACCAAGGCCGTCATCCCGCTGATGCGGGCGCGTGGTGGCGGTTCGCTGGTCGCGGTCACCACGACGGGTACCGGCATGACGGACAAGGGCGCGAACGCGTACTGGGTGTCGAAGGCGGCGGTGGAGCGGCTCTACCTCGGGCTGGCGGCGGACCTGCGGGCCGACAACATCGCGGTGAACTGCCTGAGCCCGTCGCGGGTCGTGCTCACCGAGGGCTGGCGCGCGAACGGCGGCGGGCAGCGGATCCCGGACGAGATGATCGAGCCGCCCGAGGCGATGGCGCGGGCCGCGGTGCTGCTCGCGGGCCAGGACGCCGGTGGCATCACGGGAACCGTGCAGCGTTCGGAGTCGCCGGCCCCGGCGCCCTGAGCAACACTCGCGCGCTCACTTCCCGCCGGTCAGCTTCTCCAGAGTGGCGCGGAAGTCCTCGGTGCCGAAGGACTGGTACTCGGCGGTGGTGGCGTAGTCGAGCGTCGAGAGCACGGCCTGCTCCAGCCGCAGGTTGAGGATCCGCTTTGTGCTCTCCACCGCCTGCCTCGGCAGGCCCGCGATCCGCTTCGCGCAGGCCAGCGCCTCCGCCACCGGATCGGCCACGACGTGATTGGCCAGCCCCATTTCCCGCGCACGCTCGGCGGGGATGCGCGCACCGGTGAACGCGTACTCCTTGGCCAGGTGCAGGCTCGTGTGCAGCGGCCACGTCAGCGGGCCGCCGTCGGCGGCGACCAGGCCGACCTGCACGTGCGGATCGGCCAGATGCGCGGTTTCGGCGATATAGACGACGTCGCTGAGCGCGACGAGGCTGCAGCCGAGGCCGACCGCGGGACCGTTGACCGCCGCCACGACCGGAACCCGGCAGCGAGCCATCCCGAGCACGATGTCCCGTCCGTCCGCGATGGACTGTTCACGCAGGACGGGATCGCGGCGCAGCTCGCCGAGATAGGTGAAGTCACCGCCCGCCGAGAACGTCTTCCCGGCGCCGGTCAGCACGACCGCGCGTACCTCGCGGTCCTCGCTCAGCCGCGGCCACAGCCGCGCGAGCCCCCGGTGCAGCGCGTCGTTGACGGCGTTGAGCGCGCCGGGCCGGTTCAGCGTGACGATCCTCAGTGGACCGTCGGCGGTCACCTCGATCTCGTCCGGCATGTCGTACATGTCAGGCCCCCAATCCGAGGATTCGCGACGCGATGATGTTCTTCTGGATCTGCGACGTGCCACCCATGACGCTCTGCGCGCGGCTGTAGAGGTAGGCGCCGAGCAGGCCCTCGTCGTCGGTCCCGCCGACGGCCAGCGCCGCGTGCCCGACGGCCTGTTCGACCCACGTCATGAGCAGTTTGTCCAGCGAGCCCTCGGGCCCGTGCACGACGCCGTCGAGCTGTTCGGACAGCCGCCGCCGCACGTGCAGGCGCAGCATCTCCGTCTGCACCTGCGCCCAGGCTAGCTCGTGCGGGGCACTGCCCCGCGCACGCGCGAGCAGGTCCCGCACGAGCTTGCCGTACCGCGCCGAGAAGCCCAAAGTGGACGGTTCGCGTTCGTGCCCGACCACCGTCATCGCCAGCGGCCAGCCCGCACCGGGGGCGCCGACCATCTGGTCCGCGGGAACCGTCGCCCCGTCGAAGAGAACCTGCCCGAACTCGCGGGTCACCCCGCTCATCATCTTCAGCGGCCGCTGCTCGACGCCGGGCTGGTGCATCGAGATGATGAACGCCGAGATCCCGCGATGCCGGGGCGCGTCCGGATCGGTGCGGGCCAGCAGCAGGCACCAGTCGGCGACGTCGGAGTAGCTGGTCCAGATCTTGTGCCCGTGCATGACATAGGTATCGCCCTCGCGGGTGGCGGTGGTGGCCAGTGACGCCAGGTCCGAACCGGCGCCGGGCTCGGAGAAACCCTGGCACCAGCGTTCCGTGCCGTTGATCATGCCGGGCAGGAAGCGCTTTCTCAGCGCCTCGTCACCGTGCCTTCCCAGTCCCTGCACGAGATAGCCGAGACTCGGCCGGGGCGGGGCGGCCGCCAGGGCCAGCTCCTCGTCGAGGATCACGTCGTACACGGGAGGCAACTCGTGCCCGCCGTAGGCCTTGGGCCAGGACAGCCCGAAGAACCCGGCGGCGTAGAGCTCGCGGTGCCATCCGGGCTGGCGTTGCCAGTACTCGTCGCCCGAGGTCGGGAACCGTTTCGCGTTCTCGTCCAGCCAGGTACGCAGGCGGGCACGGAAGGCGGCTTCGGCGGGGGAATCACGAAAGTCCACTGCTGATCTCCTCGATGCGCACGGGGAACAACTCGGTGGAGGTGAGCGCCCGCCGCAGGTAGACGTGGGCCAGACAGTCCCAGGTGTTGCCGATCCCGCCGTGCACCTGCACCGCCGTCTCGCACACCGTGCGCGCGGCGCGGGCGGTGTAGATCTTCGCGATCCTGGCCGCCCGCAGGGCCTCCTCCGGCGACAGTTCGTCGACGGCCCACGCGGCGTGCCGCAGCACGCTCACCGACCCCTCGATCAACGCCAGTCCCTCGGCCAGCAGATGCGCGACGGCCTGGTACGAGCCGATCGCCGCGCCGTACTGCTCGCGGACCTTCGCGTACTCACACGCGAGCGCGTGCGCGCCGCGGGAGACCCCGACGAGATCGGCGCACGTCACGACCAGCGCCAGCGCCTGCCAGCGCACGGCGGCCCCGGCCGGCACCGAGCCGAGCGGTTCGAGCGGGCCGGACAGCTCGGCGTGGTGCCGCGTGAGGTCCGCACCCGGCACCGCGGCTGCGACCCGGCCCGCGAGGACCTCCTGTCCGTGCAGGGTCAGCGCGCGCCGGAAACCACGCACGTCGACCGCCTCGTCGTGCACCGCGATCGTGGCGGGTTCCTCGTCGCGCACGTGGCGGCACAGTTCGTCGGCGAGCACCGGTCCGAGGAACGGCACGTCCACGAGTCCCCGCCCGAACTCCTCCGCCACGATCGCGACCTCGACGCCGGACGCGCCGTCCGAGCGCAGGGCGCGCCAGCCGGTGGCGTCCACCGCCTTCTCCAGCCGCTCGATCCGGTCGGTGACGGACAGCTCCGGCACCGAATCCGGGCCGAGATCGGCCGCCAGCTTGGCGGCCGCGTCCCGCAACTGCCGCTGCTCACTGGTCAGCCGGACGTCCATAGCGCTCCTTGAGGACTCGCCGCAGCACCTTGCCCGAGGGCAGGCGCGGGATCTCGGGCACGAACACGATTTCGCGTGGCCGCTTGTAGGAGGCCAGCGACTCGCCGACGAGCGTCACGAGCTTCTCGGCCTCGATCGCCTCGGCGGCGGTGACGGCCGCGATGACGGCTTCCCCGTCGGCCGTGTCGGGCACGCCGAACACCGCGCAGTCCGACACCGCGGGATGGCCGTGCAGCACGGCCTCGACCTCCGCGGGCGCGACCTGGAAACCCCGCACCTTGATCATCTCCTTGGACCGGTCGGTCAGCCGCACCCAGCCCTCGGCGTCGATGGTGCCGACATCGCCGGTGCGGTACCAGCCGTCCGCGAACGCCGCGGCGGTGTCCTGTGCGGGCAGGTAACCCGCCATCAGCGATTCGGCTCGCGCCTGGATCTCGCCGGTCTCCCCCGGCCCGAGCGGCTCCCCGGTCTCCAGCGACACCACCCGTAGCTCCACCCCGGGCACGGCCATGCCCGCGCTGTCCAGCCGCGCCCTGTCGAGCGGATTGCACGCGATCACCGGCAGTTCACTCGCCCCGTACGCGGGCACCCACGGCACGCCGGTCCGCCGGGTGACGATCTCGGCGACGCTCGGCGTCACCGGCGTCGCGCCCCACATGATGTAGCGCAGCGAGGACAGGTCGAACGACTCCAGGTCCGGATGCGAGGCGATGGCCAGCGCGATCGGCGCGACGGCCATCTCCACGGTGATCCGGTCGGTCTCGACGGCCCGCAGCATCGCGTTCAGGTCGAACCGCCGGTGCAGGCGCATCCAGGCGCCCGCGTCGAGTGCGGTGACGATGTTGAGCAGCCCGAGGATGTGCGAGGGCGGGGTGACGATCTGGATCCGGTCGGCGGCGGTCAGGCCGAGCGCGTCCCGCCAGTGCTCGACGGCCGCGGCGAACGAGCGGTGCGTGTGCCGCACGGCCTTGGGCATCCCGGTGGTGCCGGAGCTGAACACGAGCACCGCGTCGCCGTCCGGATCGGGCGCGGGCGGCCGTGCCTCGCCCGGTTCGATGGGATCGTCCAGCGACAGCATCGGCATCAGCCCGGCCAGCACGGGGTGATCACCGACGGCGCAGGACGCCTCGGTGATGGCCAGCGCATGCCGCACCTCGGCGTCCTTCCAGGCCGGGCTGATCAGCACCACGGCGGCGCCGAGCCGCCAGATGGCGCGCACGGCCACGACGAACTCGGGCCGGTTGGACGCCATGAGCGCCACGCGCGAGCCCGCGCGGGCCCCGCGGGCCGCGAGCTTCGTGGCGAGCCCGGCGGCCAGCGCGTCCAGCTCCGCCAGGCCGTACTGCCTCTGCCCGAAGGCGAGGACGTTCACCGGAACTCCGCGGCGAGTCCGGCGATCATCTCCCGCGTGCGCCGTTTCGAGGCCACCAGTTCCTCCCGCCCTTCGCCGATCGGCAGCAGCCGCACAGAAAGATCGGTCACCCCGGCCTCGGCGAACCGCCGGAACCGCGCGGCGATCGCTTCTTCGTCACCGGCGGCGCACAGGTCGCCGACGTCGCGGGCGTCGCCGTAGGACAGCAGCCGCTGGTAGTTGGGCGAGACCTCGGCCTCGCCGAGAATCCGGTTCGCACGTTCCCTCGCGGCATCCACTTCGGACGGACGGCACAGGCAGACCGGGATGCCGGCGACGATCCGCGGCGCCTGCCTGCCCGCCTCGGCGGCGGCCTTGCTGATGCGCGGCACGACGTGCTCGGCGACCGCGCGTTCGTCGGCCATCCACAGCACCGTGCCGTCGGCGTGCCTGCCCGCGAGCGCGAGCATCACCGGGCCGAGCGCGGCCACCAGCACCGGCATCGGCGCCACCGGGGCGAGATCGAGCGGATTGTGCACGGTGAACGTGTCGTTCTCGGCGTCGACCCGGCCCGGCCCGCTCAGCGCGGCGTCGAGCACCTGAAGGTAGTCGCGGGTGTAGGCGGCGGGCTTGTCGTACGGCAGGCCCAGCATGTCGCGCACGACCCAGTGATGTGACGGCCCGACCCCCAGCGCGAGCCGTCCTTGCGTGGCGGCGTGCGCGGACAGTGCCTGGCGGGCCAGCGCGATCGGATGCTGCGCCTGCAGCGGCACGACCGCCGTGCCCAGCTCGATCCGGCTCGTGCGCGTGCCCATCAGCGCGACCGCGATCAGCGCGTCGAAATCGGAGGGGATCTGCGGCACCCACGCGGTGTGCATGCCCGCGTTCTCGGCCCACTCGGCGTCGTCGAGCATCCGGTCCATCTTGCGCGCCGTGTCCCTGCGTTCGGGGCCGATCATCACGCCGATCCGCACGGGTCCTCCACGTCGTCCATGTGTGATTACGCTACTTGCGAAAAGCGAGAATGCCAATACCATCATTGAGAATGAAGCTTTGAGAACTTCGGGAGAGCGATGCCTGACAGGCGCAACGACCTGGCCGGCGGCAAGGCGGCCGCCGTGGTCGGCGATGTCCGCCGCGAAGAGGACGTGCGAGGCACGTTCCTGCTCACCCAGTCCTGCCTGCCCGCACCGCGGAACTCGGCGAACCCGCACGTGCTCGAAGAGGCCGGTGTGGACGATCTGTCCCGCTACGGCGGCGGGGACGACCCGCGGCCGAATTTGTTCCTGGATGAAGGATGAGGTTTCCCCGATGACCGACGCGGTGATCATCAGCGCGGTGCGGACCCCGGTCGGCACCGCGCGCAAGGGCACGCTGACCGAGACCCCGGCCGAGGCCCTGGCCACCCACGTGCTCGTGGAGTCGGTTCGCCGGTCGGGCCTGGCGCCGGAGTCCCTCGACGACGTGATGTTCGCGGAATCGATGTACGGCGGCGGAGATCTCGCGCGCTACGCCGCCGTAGCCGCGGGCATGACGCACCTGGCGGGGCAGGCGGTGAACCGGCACTGCGCGGGCAGCCTCACCACGGTCGGCAACGCCGCCGCGAGCATCCGCGCCGGCATGGACCGCGCCGTCGTGGCCGGTGGCGTGCAGTCCTCGTCGCTGGGCCCGAAGAACGTCTGGCGCGTGCCGGGCTCGGACGAAACCGTGACCCGCAACCCGCCGACGTTCCCGCAGACCGAGACCGCCAACGACGACGTGACGCTGACCGTCGGCTGGAACGTCGCGCACAAGTACGGGATCAGCCGGGAGCGGATGGACGCGTGGGCGGTGCGCTCCCACCAGCGTGCGATCGCCGCGATCGACGCGGGGACCTTCGCCGACGAGATCGCGCCGGTCACGGTGACCCGCAAGGACGGCACCGTCACCGAGTTCGCGGTCGACGAGCATCCTCGGCGCGACACGTCGCTGGAGAAGGTAGCCGCGCTCAAGCCGCTGCATCCCGAGATCGAGGGTTTCTCCATCACCGCCGGCAACGCCTGCGGCGCCAACGACGGGGCCGCGGCGCTCACGCTCGCGTCCGGCGATCTCGTGCGCGAGGCCGGTCTGACCGGCCTCGGCCGTGTGCGGGCCTGGGCCGCCGCCGGTGTCGATCCGCGGTTCACCGGCGTCGGCGCGATCGACTCGATCGTCAAGGTCCTCGGCCGGGCCGGACTGTCGGTGCCCGACGTGCACCTGTGGGAGATCAACGAGGCGTTCGCGTCGGTGCCGGTCGCGGCGTGCCAGGAACTGGGCATCGACGAGGAGACGGTCAACATCCACGGCAGCGGATGCAGTCTCGGCCATCCGGTGGCCGCCACCGGCGCCCGGATGCTGACCACGCTCACGCACGAACTGCGGCGGCGCGGCGGCGGGATCGGCGTGGCCGCGATGTGCGCCGGCGGCGGGCAGGGCGGCGCCGTCGTGGTCGAGGTCTGAAGTCCACAGTGGAGAGTGCGGGCAGGTCAGGGCCGCCGCGGCGCGATCGCGTCGATCGCGGTGTCGATGGCGCGCAGGTCGCCACCCAGTTCGGCGGCGACCGTCCTGGCCACGGCCACGTCCTTGCCGAGGAAGTCACGCACGTTCTCGGTGAAGGCCGCGACGGACCGGCGTGCGGCCGCACCGGCCAGCGCACGGCTCGCGGCACTGCCGTGCGACAGCGCGCCGAGCAGCGGCTCCTCGGCGACGCCCAGCTGTCCCGCCACGCGCACGGCCTCGGTGAGCAGGCCGATGTGGGCGGCGAACAGGGCGTTGTTGATCAGCTTGACGCGCTGGCCCGCACCGAGGGCACCGACGTGCAGCACCGGATCCGCGTAACTGCCGAGCACGGGACGCACCCGCGCCACGGCGTCCTCCGCGCCGCCGACGAACAACGTCAGCCTGCCGGCGGCGATGTCGTGCGGGCCGCCGCTGACCGGAGCGTCGAGCACCGAGATGTGCGCGGCCCGGGCGGCGATTTCCCCGGCGGTGCTTGGACTTCCGGTGGTGTGCACGACGAGCACCGAACCCGGCAGCATGCGGTCGAGCAGGGCTCCGCCGAGGCAGACCTCACGCACCTGCTCGTCGCTGAACACGCACACCACGACGGCGTCCGCGCCGTCGGCGACGGAACCGGTCTCCCCCACCACGTCCGCGCCTTCGGCGGCCAGCGCCTCGCGCACCGCCGCCGATCGGCCCAGCACCCGCGCCTGATGTCCCGCCGCCAGCAGCCTCGTCACCATCGGGCGGCCCATCCTGCCGGCACCCACGAATCCCAGTCGCATCGGATCTACCCCATCTACCCGAGGACAGAACAGTGAACCTCGACCTGAGTCCCGATCAGCGGTTGTTCCAGTCGACAACCCGGGAATTTCTGCACGATACCACGCCGATCAGCCGGATCCGCGAGCTCGCGGAGACCGGCACCGGGTTCGACCGCGAGTGGTGGCGGCAGGCCGCCGGGCTCGGCTGGACCTCGATGCTGGTGCCCGAACACCTCGGCGGCGGAAGCATTTCCGGCGCGCCGATGACCGATCTCGCCATCGTCGCCGGGGAACTGGGCCGCGCGTGCGCGCCGGGTGCGCTGACCACCACCAGCGCCGTGCTCACCGGCCTCGTCCGCGCCGGGTTCACCGACGCCGTCTCGGCGATCGTCGAAGGGGAAAGCCTTGCCGCGTGGGCGTTCTGCGAGCCCGGGCGCGGGCTGGACCGGTTCGGCGCCACCGCGACGCCGGACGGTGCCGGGTTCCGGTTGTCCGGCGGCGTCGACCGCGTCGAGTCCGGCGACCAGGCCGACGTCTTCCTGGTGACGGCTCGCGGTCCGGACGGGCTCGTGCAGTTGCTCGTGCCCGCCGACGCACCCGGGGTGACCGTCACTCCCGTGTGGACACTCGATCTGGTGCGGCGGACCGCGCACGTCGATTTCGCCGATGTCGCCGTCGAGCCCGCGTCCGTCGTGCAACGCGGTACCGACGCGGCCGATGCGTTCGAGGCCCAGTTGCTGGTGGCGGCCGCGCTCGCGAGCGCGGAGATGGCCGGTGCGCTGGAGCGCACGATGGAGTTCACCGTGCGGTGGATGTTCGACCGCTACACCTTCGGCCGCCCGCTGGCTTCCTACCAGGCGCTCAAACACCGGATGGCGGACAACAAGACCTGGCTGGAGGCCTGCCACGCGACGGCGAACGCGGCCGCCCGGCTGCTGGACGAGGACCCGTCCGCCGCCGTCGAAGCGGTCAGCGCCGCGAAGTCCTACATCGGCGCGAAGGCGCCCGCCGTCATCCAGGACTGCGTCCAGATGCACGGCGGGATCGGTGTCACCTGGGAGCACGACATTCATTTGTTCCTGCGGCGCGTCACGCTCTACCGAGCCCTGTACGGAACGCCGGAGGAACACCGGCGCCGCATCGCCGATCTGCCGACCAGGAGTGCCGCATGAGTGAGATCGAACCCGTCGGGGACTTCCGGATGCGGGCCCGCCGCTGGCTCAAGGAGAACCTCCCTCCCGCACCGGAATCGTTCACTCTGGACGGTGACGAGGCCATGTGGGAGCGGGCGAGGGTGCTGCAGCGACGGCTGTACGACGGGGGTTTCGCGGGCATCTGCTTTCCGGCGGAGTACGGCGGCCAGGGCCTGACGAGGCTGCACCAGCGCGCCTTCACCGAGGAGTCGCTGCCGTACGAGATGCCGTTGATGCTGAACATGCCGACGTTCGGCATCTGCGCGCCCACCATCCTCGACATGGGATCCGAAGAACAGAAACGAACACACCTGCCCGCGGTGCTGCGGGGTGAGGAAATCCTCGTGCAGTTCCTGTCCGAGCCACGGGGCGGCTCGGATCTCGCCGGGCTCACCACGCGGGCCGAGCGCGACGGGGACACCTGGATTCTCAACGGTTCGAAGATCTGGAGCTCGGGCGCCTACGCGGCGGACTACGCGCTGTGCCTCGCGCGCACCGACTGGGACGTGCCCAAGCATCAGGGGTTGACGATGTTCCTGATGCCCGTGCACGGGCCGGGCGTCACGATCAAGCGGATCCGGCAGACCAACGGATCGGACGAGTTCTGCCAGGAGTTCTTCGACGACGTCGTGCTGCCCGCGGAATGCGTGCTCGGTGAGGTCAACGGCGGCTGGGCCGTGGCCTCGCGCCAGCTGTACCACGAGCGCACCGCGATGGGCGGCGGATCGCCGTACTTCAGCGGGGCACGGCCGCGGATCGCCGGCGAAGTGGCCGATCTGGTCGATCTCGCGCAGCGCACCGGGCAGCTCGGCGACCCGAGGGTGCGGGAGGACATCGGGGAGGCGCGGTCGATGCGGCTGGTGGAGCAGCAACTCGTGGACCGGGTGGGCCAGGCCATCGGCTCGGGTGCGATGGAACCGTCGGCGAGTTCGATCATCCGCCTGTTCCGCGCCGAAAGCGTGTGGCTGCAGACGGATCTCGCGTTGCGGATCGCGGCCGCGGCCGGCGTGACGGGCGACCGGGACGGTAGCCAGGGCCTCGGCCGTGTCGGAGCCGACTACATCTACCGCCAGGCCAACGGCATCGCGGGCGGCAGCGCGGAGATGGCGCGCAACGTGATCAGCGAACGCGTGCTCGGCATGCCACGCGAGTACGCCGCCGACCGCGACGTGCCGTTCCGGGACGTCAAGCAGGGACGGTGACGGAGGGCGCCACGGCGCCCTCCGTCACCTCAGGCCGCGACCACTCCGTAGGTCTTGGTCTCCAGGAACTCCTCGAGCCCCGCCACGCCCTTCTCGCGCCCGATGCCGGACTGCTTGTACCCGCCGAAGGGCGTGTCGGAGAAGAAGTAGTTGCCGCCGTTGATGCTGAAGGTGCCGGTGCGGATGCGGCGCGCCATGCCGAGCGCGCGCTGCTGGTCGCCGCCGTGAATGGCGCCTGAGAGGCCGTAGATGGAGTTGTTGGCGATCGCGACGGCTTCGTCGTCGTCGCTGTACGGGATCATCGCCAGGACCGGCCCGAACACCTCGTCCTGCGCGATCTCGCTCGCCGGGTCCACCCCGGCCAGCAGGGTCGGCCGGTAGAAGAAGCCGGGATCGACCCGCTCACCGCCGGTGATGAGCTTCGCGCCCGCCTCGACGGCCCGCCGCACCATACCGTCCACTTTGTCTCGTTGACGCTCGCTGATCAGCGGCCCCATATACGTTTTCGGGTCGTGTGGATCGCCGTAGCTCACCTTGCCGAGATAGCGCGCGACCTGCTCGGCGATCTCGTCGTGCCGCGCTCGGGGCACCAGCAGCCGCGAGTTGAGCGCGCAGCCCTGCCCGGCGTGCAGGCAGATACCGAAGGCGGCGTGCATCGACGCGGCACGCACGTCGGCGTCGTCGAGCATGATCAGGGCCGATTTCCCGCCCAGTTCGAGGAAGACCTTCTTCACGGTGCCGCTCGCCGCGGCGAGGATCCGGCGGCCGGTCGCGGTCGACCCGGTGAAGCTGACGACGTCGACGTCCGGATGCGTGGTGAGCAGCTCCCCCACCGCCGTCTCCGACGAGCTGAGCACGTTGACCACACCCGCCGGGATGTCGGTGTGCTCGGCGATGAGCCGGCCCAGCGCCAGTGTCACCAGCGGGGTGTCGGGCGGGGCCTTGAGCACCACCGTGCAGCCGGCCGCGAGGGCGGGTGCCAGTTTGGCGAGCGCGAGCTGCACCGGGAAGTTGTACGGGATGATCGCGGCGGCCACGCCCGCCGCCTCCTTCTCCACCCAGCGGTGGTGACGCTGCCCCTGGTAGCCGACCTCGCCGAGGTCTTCGGTCAGCGGGTAGGTGTCCAGCAGTTGCCCGTAGTAGCGAACCAGATCGATGGGCTCGTCGAGCTGGGCGCCGTGGGTGAGCGTGCGCGGAGCGCCGACCTCGCTGATCGTGAGCTCCCGCAGGTCCTCGGCGTGCTCGGTGAGCGCCCGGTGCAACTGGCCGAGACAGCGCACGCGCAGGTCCTTGTCGGTGGGCCAGGCGGTGCCGCCGAAGGCGCGGCGCGCGGCGGCGATCGCGGTTTCGGTGTCGGCGACCGTGGCATCCGGTGCACTGCCGAGGACCTCACCGGTCGCGGGGTCGAGCGAAGTGAACGTCCGCCCGGTCTCGACGAGCCGGCCATCGATGAGCAGGCGCTGGTTCGTGCCCACGGTCCCTCCTCCAGTGGAAATGTAATTCTCTCTAGGAGAGAATACTAAATAAGAATTACCTTTCCCAAAAGAGAGAGTGGCACTATAAGATCGGTCCATGGGTCGACTCGCTGGCAAGGTCGCGGTGGTCACCGGGGCGGGCTCCGGAATCGGCAGGGCGGCCGCCGTGCTCTTCGCGCGCGAGGGCGCGAAGGTCGTGTGCGCGGATGTCAGCGGAAGGGAAAAGGAGGCGGCCGAGGAGACCGGCGGCGTCGCCGTGCACACCGACGTCGCCAACTCCGCCGACGTGGCACACATGATCGCCACCGCGGTCGGAGAGTTCGGCAGGCTCGACGTGCTGTTCAACAACGCGGGTTTCGGCGGCCCGCGCGGGCCGGTCACCGAACTCGACGAGGACACCTTCGACACCGTGATCGCGGTGAATCTCAAGGGCGTCTTCCTCGGCATGAAGCACGGAATCCCGGCGATGCTGGAGGGCGGCGGCGGTTCGGTGATCAACACCGCCTCCGCGTCGGCACTCGTCGGCTGGAAGGGACTCGCCGGCTACGCGGCCGCGAAGGGCGGGGTCGTGCAGCTCACCAAGTCCGCCGCGCTCGACTTCGCGAAAAAGGGCGTACGGGTGAACGCGATCTGCCCCGGCATGACCTGGACCGGGCTGGCCGACGGCGAGGTGGGCTCGGCTCCCCCGCCGGATCTCATCCCGCCGCAGCCCATGGCCCGGTGGGGCATGCCCGGCGAACTCGCGGCGGCCGCGCTGTTCCTCGCGAGCGACGAGTCCTCGTTCGTGACCGGGACGGCCATCCCCGTCGACGGCGGGTATGTCGCCCGCTGACTGGAGGAAAAGATGCGGTTCATCTACCACTACCCGGAGCGGCACGGCTCGGACGGCGACGTACTCGACCCCGGCCCGCTGCCCGAGATCGCGGCCGCCGTCGAACGGGCCGGATTCGACGGCATGTCCTTCAGCGAGCATCCGATCCCCGGCGCCCGCTGGCTGGAAGCGGGCGGCCACCAGACGCTCGATCCTTTCGTGGCACTCAGTTTCGTGGCCGCCGCCACGCGAGGAATCAAACTCCTGACGCACCTGGCCGTCGCTCCTTACCGCAACCCGTTCCTGCTCGCCAAAACCGCCGCGACACTGGACAAACTCTCCGGCGGGCGGATGATCCTCGGCATCGGCACCGGGTATCAGAAAAGCGAGTTCTACGCGCTCGGCGTGTCGCTGGAGGAACGCAACGCACTGTTCGACGAGGCACTGGCCGTGCTGCCGATGCACTGGCGCGGCGAGCCGTTCAGCTACGAGGGGCTGCATTTCAGCGCCCGTGACGTGATCGCGCGGCCGCGCCCGGTGCAGGACCCGATTCCGATCTGGGTGGGCGGCAACTCGAAACTCTCCCGCCGCCGCGTCGCGCAGCGCGCGCAGGGCTGGATGCCGATGACCGGCGGCGCACAGCTCAGCGCCACCGCCCGCACGCCGGCGCTCGGCACGCTCGGCGAACTGGCTGCCGCGATCACCGAACTGCGCGAGAGCGCGGCCGCGGCCGGGCGCACCGACGAGATCGACGTCCTGCACTCCTATCAGGGTGAGGGGATCGGCACGCCCGCCGTGGACACCGACCGGCACCGGGAGGCGCTCGCGGAGATCGAGAAAGCCGGTGTCACGTGGATGATCGTGTCCAACGGCAGCTATGACCGCACCGAGACGCTGGAGTTCATCGACGCGTTCGGCTCGACGTATCTGAGGTGAGGCGGATGGGCTGGTTCGAAGAACGCGGCGGCCTGGCAGGCACCGTCGCGGTGGTCACCGGCGGCGCCGGCGGCCTCGGTGAGGCCGTGGTGTCCGATTTGGACGCCAATGGGGTGCACGTCGCAGTGGTGGACATCGACGCCGAGGCGGTCGAGACCCTGCGCGGCAGGCTCTCGGACGCGATCGTGCACCACGGAGACGCTCGTGATCCGGACACGCTCACCCGTCTGTTCGATGCCGCCGACGAGCGCTGGGGGAGGCTGGACACGCTCGTCAACGTCGTCGGTGGCACGTTCCGGGCCGCGTTCACCGAGACCACACCCAAGGGCTGGAACGCGGTGCTGCGCACCAACTTGCTGCACGTCCTGCACGCGTGCTCGCTCGCGGTGCCGCGGATGCGCGCGGGCGGGCGGGGCGGCAGCATCGTCAACCTCACCACCATCGAGGCGCACCGCGCCGCGCCGGGCTACGCGGTGTACTCCGCGGCGAAGGCGGCGGTGGAACAGTTCGCGCGCACACTCGCCGTCGAGGTCGCACCTGACGGCATCCGGGTCAACAACGTGGCGCCGGACTACTCGCCGACGCCGAGGCTGCTGAAGATCTCCGGCGACGGAACCTCCGGCGAGGACGGCGTGGGCGTGACCATCCCGATGGGCCGCGCCGGAACGCCCTCCGACGTGTCGAACTGCGTGGTGTTCCTCGCCTCCGCCTTGTCGTCCTACATCACCGGCACCACGGTGCACCCCGACGGCGGTACGTTCGCGTCCTCGGGCTGGTTCAACTGGCCCGGCTCCGGCTGGTCCACCCGGCCGCCGAAGGACTTCACCGTCCGGTGAGGCGCTCCACGACGGGCGCGAAGTCGTCCACTTGGGACTGTGGCACGGTCACGTAGTTCACGCCGTGGGTCTGCCTGCGCTCCTCGAGCCGGTCCACGATCTCCTCCGCCGGGCCGATCAGCACGTTGGGGTGGTCGCGTAGCTCGCCGGGCGCCACGCGCACCATTCCGGCGACCCGCTCGAGCGCGGCCTCCGGGTCGCCGGTCACCTCGGTGAAGAACGGTGAGCTCTCGATCTCCAGCTCCGCGAACCGCTCGCCCGCGGCCTCGCGCACGAAACCCAGGCGCCGCACCGCTTCTTCGTGCGCGTCCGGTGTGAACGGCACGTTGGAGATGCTGACCACGTCCGCCTCCCGTGCCGCCAGCGAGAGCACCCGCTCGCGCGCGCCGCCGATCATGATGGGCGGACGCGGGCGCCGCGCGGGCAGCGGCAGGCCCGCGTAGCCGTACGCGGTCACGAACTCGCCCTTGTGCGCCAGTTCCTCGCCCGTGCAGTGCGCCTTGAACAGTGCGACGACCTCGGCCAGCTTCGCGACGCGGCGGTTGCCCGCCTCGAACGGCAGGCCGATCGCGCGGTACTCCGGTTCGCTCCACCCGGCGCCGATGCCGAACTCCAGCCGCCCGTCCGAGAGCAGGTCGATCGTCACGGCTTCCTTCACCAGCACGGCGGGCACGTGGTAGTCGGCGCAGAACACCCGGCACCCCACGCGCAGCGTCCCGGTGACCGCGGCGGCGGTCGCCATCGCGGCGACCGGTGCCAGATGCTGCGGCGGCTGGCTCGCCTCCCGGCTCACCGGCCCCTTGCCCAGGTAGTGGTCGGCGAGGAACAACGTGGCGAAACCGGCAGCCTCGACCTTGCGGGCGAGGTCGCGCCATTCGGCCGCGGACCGGGCCTTGGTCGCCTGTACCGCGAAACGAAAGCTCGTCACCTCTTGAGAATATCATGTTCTTGAACGAGAATGGTATTCTCGTTGCGACGGAAGGTCGGGGATGGTCAAGCGCACGCGGTACAGCGAGTACAAGAACGCCTACGCCAACTACGAGTTCGAGTTGAGCGAGGACGGCGTGCTGCTCATGCGGTGCCATACGAACGGCGGCAGCCTCGTGTGGGACTGGAAGGCGCACGACGAGATGGCCGACGCCTTCGCCGACGTCGCGGGCGACCGGGAGATCAAAGTCCTGATCCACACCGGCACCGGCGAGAACTACAACGCGGACTGGGGCCTGCTGCCCGACGGCAGACCGCCGGAGGAACCGCTCTACCAGGCCATGCCGGGCGAGCGCGGGCTGCACAAGCTCGACGAGAAGGCCTGGTACAACCGCAATCTGCAGTTCAACGTGCTCAGCGTCGACGTGCCGATGATCAGCGCCGTCAACGGGCCGTGCAACATCCACTCCGAGGTCCCGCTGATGGGCGACATCGTGCTCGCCTCCGAGGACGCGTGGTTCCAGGACGTGTCCCACTTCCCGCGCGGCATGGTGCCCGGCGACGGCCAGCACGTCATCTGGCCCTACCTGGTCGGCGCCAACCGCGGCCGCTACCTGCTGCTCACCGGCAAGAAGCTCACCGCCCAGGAGGCACTGGACTGGGGCGCGGTCGCCGAGGTGCATCCGAAGGACACGCTGCTGGAGCGCGCCTGGGAGCTCGCGCACGAGATCGCGAAACGGCCGCCGCTGGTGCTGCGCTACACGCGCCAGCTGTTCACCCATCCGCTCAAGCGCGCGTTCCTCGACGATCTGGAGCGTGGAACGGCGCTGGAGACCTACGCCCAGCGCGGCTTCTTCCCGTTCGGTGGCGGCATGGAACCGCTGGACCGGGCATGGGATGCCAAACCGTGGTCGAGCTGATCGACGGAAACAGCATTCTCAACAAGAGAGAACGTAGCTAGGATCGAGATCCGGAAGAAGAGGGGCCAGGACCATGACGGGCATCCAGGACCGGCTCGCCACGGGGAAAGGCAAGTTCACTCCGCGCTATCCGGAGCTGGGCACCGCCCCCGTGAGCTACGAGGACTCCATTTCCCAGGAGTTCTTCGAGGCCGAGCGCGAGGCCGTGTTCCGGCGGAGCTGGCTCAAGGTCGGCCGCATCGAGCAGATCCCGCGCACGGGTAGCTACTTCACCCGTGACCTGCCGGGTCTCGGTTCGATCGTGATCGTCCGCCGGCCCGGCGGCGGCGTCGCCGCGTTCCACAACGTCTGCGCGCACCGCGGCAACAAGGTCGTGTGGCAGGAGCACCCCGCCGAGGAGACCAGGGGTATCTGCCGCGAGTTCTCGTGCAAATACCACGGCTGGCGCTACGGGCTGGACGGCCGCGTCACACACGTCACCAACGAAGACCAGTTCTTCGACCTCGACAAGAGCACGCTGGCCATGCCGAAGGTCCACTGTGAACTGTGGGCGGGCTTCATCTTCGTGAACTTCGCCGCCGACGCCGAACCGCTCGCGAATTTCCTCGGCGACCGGTTCCTGGAACTGGAGAGCTACCCGTTCGACCGGATGACGCAGCGATTCGGCTACCGCACCCGGATCAAGGGCAACTGGAAGCTGTCCATCGACGCGGTGCTCGAGTGGTACCACCCGCCGTACGTGCACGGGCGGTTCATCGACCCGGACGTGTCCAAAGCGGAGAAGCTCGTGCCGCCGGTGGACTCCTACCATTACGACGTCTTCGCACCGCACATGCTGACCTCGGTGCCGGGACCGCCGCCGCTGCCGCCGAGGGAACCGGGCACGCTCGGGCCCGCCAGGCGCGACCAGAAGTGGATCTACAAGCTGTTCCGCGCCGGCCTGTTCGGCCCGGACGACGTCCCCGACGTCGGAGCGCTGCCGGAGGCGATGAACAAGGGCCGGATCCGCTCGTGGGGCAACGACTCGTTCTGGATGTTCCCGAACTTCTCGGTGCAGATGTGGGCGCGCAACTACTACATCACCTACCAGTACTGGCCGGAATCGGTCGATTCGCACACCTACGAGCTGGACATCTACTTCCCGGAACCGCGCGACGCCGCCGAGCGGCTCGCGCAGGAACTCGTCGCCGACAGCACGATCGAGTTCGCGATGCAGGACTCCAACACGGTCGAGGCGACACACTCCGCGCTCGCGACCCGGGCGCAGCGCACGTTCCATCTCTCCGACCAGGAACTGCTGATCCGCAACTTCCACAAGGTCATCCGCGACGCCGTCGCCGCGTACCAGGAGCAGCCATGAGCATCCTGCCCGAACCCTTCCGCGAGCTGGAGCCGTTCGTGGACGACTGGGCCAAGCCCACCCGCCAGGAGCGCTACGACACGCGGCTGGCCAAGACGATCGACGAGCTGGGCGTCTTCTACGACGCGATCGCGCCGAGGGCCGAGGAGGCGATCGCCTATCTCAACGAACTCGACCTGCGGGAGCTGCCCGAGGAGGCCACCAGGTTGCTGCGCCTGCTGTACTCGCTCATTCTCGTCGCCTACCCGGTGAACGTGTTCAAACAGCCCAGAATCCCCGACTCCGGCGCGGCCTTCTTCGACACCGTCGCCGAACCGGCGGTGTGAGGAGACGGAAAGCATGACGGCACAACGCACAGCGCTGGTCACCGGAGGCGGTTCGGGCATCGGGCGGGCGATCGCGCACCGCCTGGCCGAGGACGGGCTCACCATCGCCATCGTCGACCTCGACACGGACTCGGCCGAACGGGTGGCCGAGGGCATCAACGCCAAGGGCCACCAGGCCTTCGCCTACGGCGGCGTCGACGTGTCCGAGCGTTCTCAGGTCGACGACGTGGTCCAGCAGGTGCACCGCACGCTGGGCGCGGTACAGGTGCTGGTGAACAACGCGGGCCTGACCGGCTTCAAGAAGTTCCTGCACATCACCGACGAGATCTGGGACCGGATCATGGCGGTGAACCTGTCCGGCCCCTTCTACTTCTGTCAGGCGCTGGTGCCCGACATGATCGAGGCGGGCTGGGGGCGGATCGTCAACATCTCCTCCTCCAGCGCCCAGTCCGGCCAGCAGTACATGACGCACTACGTCGCGTCGAAAGCGGGACTGATCGGGCTCACCAAATCGCTCGCGCTGGAGCTGGGCCCCGAGGGCATCACGGTCAACACGATCCCGCCCGGCTTCGTGGACACCCCGATGCTGCGCAAGTCCGAGGAGCACGGCCTGCTCGGCGGCACCGTCGATCACCACGCGGATCTCACGCCCGTGCGGCGCCCCGGCAAGCCCGAGGACATCGCGGCGGCGTGCGCGTTCCTGGTCTCCGAGGACGCCGGCTACATCACCGGCCAGGTGATCGGCGTCAACGGTGGCCGCAACACCTGACCGCACAACCGAAGGGACGACGGTGACCGACTACGAGGCGCTCGACTTCTTCCGCGGCGAGGAACTCGTCGCCGATCCCTATCCGTATTACGAGGCGCTGCGCGGCAAGTGCCCGGTGCACCGGGAACCGCATCACGACGTGATGATGGTGACGGGCTACGACGAGGCGGTCGGAGTCTTCGGCGACGCCGAGACGTTCTCCTCCTGCATCTCGGTGACCGGCCCGTTCCCCGGTTTCCCGGTGCCACTGGAGGGCGACGACGTCACCGGACTGATCGAGAAGCATCGCGACGAGCTTCCGTTCAACGACCAGCTGCCCACACTCGACCCGCCCGCGCACACCGATCACCGCGCGCTGCTGATGCGGCTGATCACGCCCAAGCGGCTCAAGGAGAACGAGGCCGCGATGTGGCGGCTGTGCGACGGGCAGCTGGACGCGCTGCTGGAGGGCGGTTCCGGCGAGTTCATCCGCCAGTTCGCGGGACCGTTCACGCTGCTGGTGATCGCCGACCTGCTCGGCGTGCCCGAGGAGGACCGGGACGAGTTCGCGGCGCGGCTGCAGGGACGGCCGGGTTCGGGCGGCACCATCGGCAGCACCGACGAAGCCATGTCGCACAACCCGCTGGAGTTCCTCTACAACCAGTTCGGCACCTACATCCAGGACCGGCGGCGCGAACCACGCGCGGACGTGCTGACCGGGCTCGCGACCGCGACCTTCCCGGACGGTTCGCTGCCCGACGTCATCGACGTCACGCGGGTCGCGTCGAACCTGTTCTCCGCGGGCCAGGAGACGACCGTCCGGCTGCTGAGCAACGCGCTGAAGATCATCGCGGAGAACCCGGACCTGCAGGCACGGCTGCGGCGGGAGCGGGACCGGATCCCGAACTTCGTCGAAGAGGTGCTGCGATTCGAAAGCCCCATCAAGGGGGACTTCCGGCTGTCCAAAGTGGCCACGACGATCGGCGACGTGCCGGTACCCGCCGGGACGACGGTCATGGTGCTCAACGGTGCGGCGAACCGGGATCCGCGCCAGTTCGACAATCCGGACACCTTCGACATCACGCGCCCGAACGCACGGCGGCACGTCGCCTTCGGGCGCGGCATCCACACCTGCCCCGGCGCTCCGCTGGCGCGCGCGGAGGCTCGGGTGGCGATCGAGCGGCTGCTGGACCGGACCAGCGACATCCGTATCTCCGAGGAGCGGCACGGCCCCGGCGACGACCGCCGCTACTCGTACCTGCCGACGTTCATCCTGCGCGGCCTGACGCATCTCAACCTGGAGTTCACCGTATGAGGGTCACCGTCGACGACGAACGCTGCCGCGGGCACGGGGTGTGCTGCTCGGCCTGTCCCGAGGTCTTCACCCTGACCGACGACGGCTATGCGGTGGCGAAGGCGGAGATACCGGCCGAGCTGGCCGAGCGGGTGCGCTCCGCCGCCGAGTCCTGCCCCGAGCGCGCCATCACCGCGCAGTAGCCGGGCAGCATGAGGCCTGGCGCTCCGGTGGGGAGCGCCAGGCCTGGGCATGGTTCCTCCTAGAACGCTTCGTACTCGACGGTGAGTGGTTCGGGTCCTTCGGGCAGCGCTTGGCAGGTCAGGATCCAGCCTTCCGCCACTTCGTCCGGTTCCAGTGCGTTGTTGGCGCGCATGGTCGCCGAGCCCGCCCGCAGCAGTCCCATGCACGTCGCGCAGTTGCCCGCCTCGCACGAGAACGGCGGCTGCATGCCGCCGCGGCGCGCGGTTTCCAGCACCGTGTCCCCCGGCTGGTAGGGCACGGTCTGTTTCTTGCCGTTGAGGATGATCGTGACCGACTCGGGTGTTTCCCGCTGCCCGTCGCCGGCGCTGTCCTCGGCGGGCCCGCCGTCGCCGAAGCGTTCGATCAGGATCCGCGCCGGTGCGATGCCCAGCCCCAGCAGCGAGTGCTCCACCAGTTCCATGAACGGCGCGGGCCCGCAGATGTAGAACTCCGCGTTCACCTCGGCGCCGACGAACCCGGTCACCGCTGTTTTGTCGGGATGACCGGACTCGGCGTCGTAGTGGCGCACCACCCGCAGGCGCCCGGGATAGCGCTCCCCCAGGCGCCGCAGTTCCTCGTCGAAGATCACCGAGCCGGCGTCCCGGTTGGCGTAGAACAACCGCACCGCCCGCTCGGTGCGGGCCAGCACGTGCTTCGCGATCGAGAGCACCGGCGTGATCCCGCTTCCCCCGCAGAAGGCCACCACGGGATGGTCGCCCTCGCGCGGGCAGAACACGCCACCGGGTTTGGTCGCCTCCAGCACGTCACCTTCGGAAACGGTGTCGTTGAACCAGTTCGAAACAGTGCCCTCCGGTACGCGTTTGACCGTGACCGTGAGATCGGCGTCGATGCCGGGGGCGCTGGACATCGAGTACGAGCGCAGCAGCTCCCGGTCACCGATGCGGACCCGGAACGTGCAGAACTGGCCGGGCCGGTAGCGGAACAGCTCCCGCAGCTCCTCGGTCACGTCGAGCACGTACGAGCTGGTGTCGGCGGTCTCCCGCACGATCTTCCTGACCCGCAGGGGATGGTAACCGTGCTCCCACCGGACGTCGTTGTGGTCAGCCATTGTCGCCACCCTCCACATACGGATAGATACGGGTGAAGTCAGCGCCGGGCTCCGCCGCCGCGAACCCCTCCCACACCGACGTGATCGCCTGCGCGACCGGAGCCCGCCCGCCCTGGTCGGCGACCGCGTTCAGATACAGCCGGACATCCTTGCTCATCAGGGAGTTCGTGAAACCCGACGCGTAGCGCCCGGTCAGCACGTGGTTCGGGAACTTGTCGCCGGTCGCGCCGTTTCGGCCGCTGGATCCATCGAGCACGGTCAGCATCGTGGACATGTCCAGGCCGGCCGCCGTCCCGAACGCGACCGCCTCGCTCGTGGCGGCAAGCGCCGTGGCGGAGAGGAAGTTGTTGGCCAGCTTCAGCGCCTGCGCCATCCCCGGCCGGTCGCCGACCCAGTGTGTGCGGTCGCTCAGCCCCGCCAGTACCGGTGCCACGGCGGCACAGTCGGCATCACTGCCGCTGTACATCACCGCCAGTGTGCGCGCCCGCGCCCCGGCGACCCCTCCCGACACCGGCGCGTCGACGTAACCGATGCCGTCGAGCAGCGCAGCGACGGTCCGCGCCGCGGTCACCCCGATGGTCGAGGTGTCCACAATGTAGCGGACCCGACGGTCGCCGGTGGCGATGATCTCGCGGGCCACCTGCTCCGATGCCTTGCCATCGGGGAGGCTGAACACCACGGCATCCGCCGCGCGCGCGAGGTCTTCCACAGTGGACGCGTACGAACTACCCACGGGTGCGCGATCCGGGCCCAGCGCGTCGTGCGCGATCACGGAGTGGCCGGCTCCCACCAGGTTCGCGGCCAGCGCGGCCCCCATGTTCCCCAGCCCGACGAAACCGGTGATCATGACCGCTCCCGCTCCATGCGCACGGCCGTGACGCCCGTGCGCGGGCCACAGCTCGCGTGCAGCCGGAACTCGTCCATCCGGCCGAGCGCGGCGGTCATGGCCGGCACCGGCAGGCTGCGGTCGCGGCATCGACGCAGGCGTCGCCCAGCGTCGCCCGCCGGATCGCGTATGCGGCGTCGAGGTCGTCGTGCCCGGTCACTCCATCTTCGCCTTCATCTCGTCGAGCTTGGCCAGGATCGGGTAGCCGGTGACGCTGAGCGCGTTGCCGTGCCCGGTCTCGTGAATGTCGAAAACGGACTGGATCGCGGCATAGAACCCCTGCACGTCAAGGGTTTGGTTCACCGCGCGCTTGGCCTGGCGCAGGCCGAACGGCGGCATGGCGGCGATCTTGCGTGCCAGTTCCGTGGTCTCCGCGTCGAGCCGCTCCAGCGGTACCACCTGGTTGACCATGCCGGTCTTCTCGGCTTCCTCGGCGGTGACCGGGCGTCCGGTGAACAGGATCTCCTTGGCCTTGCGGGCGCCGAGTTCCCAGGTGTGACCGTGGTACTCCACGCCGCCGATGCCCATCATCGCCACCGGGTCGGAGAACTTCGCGTTGTCGGCCGCCACGATGAGATCGCACGGCCAGCACAGCATGAGCCCGCCCGCGATGCACCGGCCCTGGACCGCGGCGATCGAGGGTTTGGGGACGTTGCGCCACCGCAGGGTGTACTCCAGATAGCGGCGCGCCTCGGCCTGGTAGATCCACTCCAGGGTGATCTCCTTGGGCGCCGGCCAGCGGTCGGACAGGTCGTGCCCGGCCGAGAAGTGCTTGCCCTCCGCGCGCAGCAGGATCACCACCACGTCCTCGTCCTGGGCCGCCGTGGTCCAGGCCTCGTCCAGTTCGTCGAGCAGAGCCGAGTTCTGCGCGTTGGCGACCTCGGGCCGGTTCAGCGTGATGGTGGCGATCTTGTCGGCGACCTCGTAACGGATGTGCATGTGCGCCTTCCTCTTCACCGTCGGGGCAGGCCGAGCACGCGCTCGGCGATGACGTTGCGCTGGATTTCCGACGTCCCGCCGGCGATCGTGCCGGCGAAGCTGCGTGTGTAGCGTTCGAACCAGCTACCGGAGAAGGACTCCAGGTGCATGTGCGTGTACGGCGCGGTGCTCGCCGGATGCACCAGGCCCTCGGCTCCCGCCGAGGACAGCGCGCGCTCCGCCGCCTTCTGCACCGCCTCCGAGCCGAGCAGTTTCAGCACCGAGATCGACGCCACGTCCTCTTCCCCGCGCGACGCCCGCGCCAGCGCCGTCGAGCCGAGCAGCCGCAGCGCGTGCGCGTCCATGACGGCGGTGGCGTAGGCGTCTGCGGCCGGCGGCCCGGCCGGGCGGAAGTCGCGGATCAGCTCGTCGAGCCGTTCCGCGAAGCTCAGCCACAGCAGCGTGCGCTCGTGGCCGAGGGACCCGTTGGCGACCTTCCAGCCCTCGTTCAGCGGGCCCACGAGGTTCTCCGCCGGCACGCGGGCGTCGGAGAAGAACACTTCGTTGAAGTCGAGGTCGTCGGCTCCGATGACCGATGGGAATGGCCGCCGCGTGACGCCGGGCGTGTCGGTCGGGATGAGCAGCACGCTGATGCCCTGGTGCTTGGGCGCGTCGGGGTCGGTGCGCACGAACGTCAGCAGCACGTCCGCGTCGTGCGCCCCGGAGGTCCAGACCTTCTGGCCGTTGACCACGAAGTGGTCTCCATCGCGCACCGCGCGGGTGCGCAGCGAGGCCAGGTCCGAACCGGCGCCGGGTTCGCTCATGCCGAGCGAGGCCGTCAACTCCGCGCGCAGGATCGGTATCGCCCAGCGCCGTTTCTGTTCCCCGGTACCGAACGACAGTAACGAGGCCGCCACGATGCCCACACCCTGCGGGTTGAAGCTGTGGTAGATCCGCCGCCGCGACAGCTCCTCCAGGTGCACGTACTGCTGCACCAGTGTCGCGTCGCGCCCGCCGTACTCGGGTGGATTGCCGGGCAGCAGCCAGCCGTGGTCGAACTGCAGCCGCTGCCACCGCCGCGCCCACTCCGGAACGTCCGAACTGGACCGGGCGCGCTCGCTCGCCTCGGCCTCGCCGGGCATGTGCTCGTCGAGGAACGCCGCGAACGCCGCGCGGAACTCCTCGACGGACGCGTCAAAGCTCAACCGCATGGCATTCCTCCGCGATCAGCGCGCGGTGCTCCGCGGCGGTGCCGAGCATCAACTCGCCCGCCTTGGCCCGTTTCAGCGCGAACTGCAGGTCGTTCTCCCAGGTGAAGCCCATCGCGCCGTGCAACTGCATGCCGTTGGCGAACACCACCGACTGGCACTCCCCCGCCGACGCCTTGGCCATGGCCGCGGCCACCCGCCGCCGGGGGTCCGCCTCCGCGATCGTCAGTGCCGCGAAATAGGCCAGCGCGGCCGCGCGTTCGATCGCGACGTGCATGTCCGCGGCCTTGTGCTTGACGGCCTGGAACGAGCCGATGATCTTGCCGAACTGCTTGCGGGTGCCGACGTGTTCCAGCGTCAGTTCCAGTACGCGGCGACAGGCACCGACCATCGTCAGCGCCATCCCGGTGAGCGCGATCTGCCGGGCGAGTGCGGGATCGGCCTCGCTGCGCTCGCGCACGCGCACCCCGGTGAAGGACACCTCCGCGACGTGCAGCACCGGATCGAACACCGGGATCCGTTTGGCATTGACCCGCGTGGCGGGTACCGGGAACACGCCTTCCGCGGTGACCACGGCCAGCCAGTCCGCACGGTCGCCGTCGAGCACGTGCTTCGCGGTGCCCTCCAGCACCCAGCCGTCGCCGTCGCGGCGCGCGGTGACACCGTCGTAGGCGGCCGCACCGGTCTGTCCCGGCTCGGCGACGCCGGGGGCGAGCGGCGCGAACTGCGTCATCGTGGCCAGATACGGCGTGGGATCGGTGGCGCGGCCGAGTTCTTCGAGCACGATGGCCAGTTCGACCGCCGATTCGGGTTCGGTCAGCTCCGTCCACCCGAGGCCGGAGTACACCCGCCACGGCGGGGCCGGGTCCTCGCCCCGGTCGACCACGCCACGCACGAGCGCGGGCGGGCACTGCTTGGCCACGACGTCGCGAACGGTGTCCCGCCACAACCGCTGATCGGCGGTGAACTCAAACAGCATCCCGGTCCTCCGTTGCGACATACACCTTCGGAGAATAACATTCTCACAAATTGAAAGTAAGAGTCTCAACGACTCGGTGAGGTTCCGCCATGGCGCAGAGGACGGGTCCGCTGATGAGCGGTCCGAGCGAAGAACCGGCCTGGAAGCAGCGCGCGGTCGAGCGGTCGACGCAGGCGGCGAAGCTACGGGCCGAGCAGCGGGTCGAACGCTTCCTCGACGCCGCGCAGGCGATCATCGCCGAGAAGAGCAGTACGGATTTCACCGTGCAGGAGGTGGTGGACCGTTCCCGCCAGTCGCTGCGCAGCTTCTACCTGCATTTCGACGGCAAACACGAACTGCTGCTGGCGCTGTTCGAGGACGCGCTCGCCCGCACCGCCGAGCAGATCCGGGCTTCCGCGGCCGGCTACGCCGATCCGGTCGAGGCGCTCAAGGTCGCCGTGCAGTTGCTGTTCGAGCTCTCCCGGCTGAACCCCTCGGCGCGGCGGCCATTGTTCACCGATTTCGCCCCGCAGCTGTTGATGTCACATCCGCACGAGGTCAAGATCGCACACGCGCCGTTGGTCGGCGTGCTCACCGATCTGCTGATCGAGGCCGACGGCGCGCGGCTGCTGCGCGCCGGGGTCAAACCGCGCCGGATGGCCGCGCTGATCATGCAGACGGTCATGTTCAACGCGCAGTCGATCGGCAACGACGAGGCCGTGCAGCCGCTGACCGCCGACGAGGTGTGGCATTTCTGCTCCCGCGGTTTCGTGCGCTGAGGCTCACTCCACGGCGTCGACGAGTCCCCAGTCCAGCGCGGTCCCGGCGTCCAGCGGGCGCCCGGACAGCGCGAGATAGAGCGTCCGCCACCGGCCGATCCGCCGCGGGATCGACACCGTGCCACCGGCGCCGGGGATCAGGCCCATGCTCACCTCGGGCAACCGGAACGTCGTACCGGGCCGGGCGAGAATCCGGCTAGCGAAGGCGGGTAACTCGATTCCGGCTCCGACGCAGCTTCCGTGCAGGCGCACCTCGGCGCGGTCCGCGAGCCGGTGCAGCAGCCCGCCGGCCCCGGCGCGGGTGCGCACGAAATGCGCGGTCGCCAGGTCCGGCGTGGTGCCGAACTCGTCCAGATCGCCACCGGCGCAGAACGACGGTCCGGCCCCGTCGAGCACCACGCGCCGCACGCTGTCGTCCAGCAGCGCCAGCCGGAGCGCCTCCACCAGCGCGTCGCGCACCTCCCGCCCGTAGGCGTTACGGCGTTCGGGGCGGTTGAGCGTGACTCGCAGCGTGCCGTCCTCGCGGTCCACGAGCACCGGTTCCCGCGGCGACGGTGGCGGCAACGGCCGTTCGCCGCGGCGCGCCAGCCAGCGCGCGAACTCCCGGCCGCCCAGCAAAGTCGAGTAGGCGAAGGACTCCAGATCGAGCCCGGCGGTCACGTCCGCGGGCGCCGCGCGCAGTACCTCCACCAGCGTCAGCGCGGCCTGCGGGCATTCCTTCGCCGCAGCGCGCAACAACTCGGCCTCGCCGTGGGGATCGGCCACTTCCACGAACTCCGGCCCCTTCGCGGTGCCCTCGGCCACGAGCGTCACGTCCACCGCGGCCGCCAGCTCCGGCTCCCGCGGGCCGATTCCGATGAGCACGCGATCCCGGTTCACCGGCTCGGCGCCGGGTTCGAGGATCTCCACCGGTTCGCCGATGCGCCCGGCCTCGTCGAGCAGTGGGTCGGTCACAGGATCTCGCCTCCGGCAATGGTCGTCGCGACGACATCGGCGTCCAGAATGGACAGTGCTTCGCGCAGGGGAACGTGCAGCAGGCACAGGTCGGCTGGCATGCCCGGCGCCACCCGGCGGGGCGGGCCGCCGGGGTCGGCCGGCGGTGCGAGGTATCCGGCCAGCACCCGCTCGGGCGGAACGCGTTCCGCCGGCGCGAGATCCCGGTGTGCCGCGGCGGCGATCGTGCGCCACGGGTCCTCGCTCGCGAACGGCGCGTCGCTGCTGGCCACCACGCGCAGTCCGGCGCCGAGCAGGCTCGCGTACCGGTAGAGATCGCGGTGCTCGCCCTCCGGGATGTCGCGCCGGTACTGCGCCCCGCGTTCGGCGACGAAACCGGGCTGGGTCACCACGACCGGATTCACCTTCGCCAGCAACGGAATCAGGTCCTCCCCCACGACGGCCGCGTGCTCGATGCGGTCACCGGGCAGCGAACCCGTCCGCTCGAGCACGGCGAGCGTCACGACAAGGGATTCACGCGTGACCGCGTGCACCGCCACCGGACGGCCCTCGCCGTGGATCCGGCCGATCTCGTCGTGCAGCGCGTCCCAGTCCGGCGGCTCGTGGTCGGGCCGCAGGATCTTGTACGGCCCGGCCGTCACGCCGGGCGGCAGTCGCGTCCCGGCCGGGACGCCGAGCAGGTGCAGGCGCTGCGGGAGGCCCGCGCCGGTGAGCAGTCCGACGGCGTCGTCGGTGAGGTCCGGGGTCGCGTCGGTGACGCCGGTGATGCCGAGCGCCGCGAGTCTGCGGCCCACCGCGGCGAGATCGGGCGGATCGCTGAGCCCGCGCAGATCGGCGTCGGCGCGCCACAACCGCCCGTCGGGATAGCGCTCCAGCAACCCGGCCTGGGTCAGTGCCGCGGTGTTGAGTGTCCACAGTGCACCGCCGCGGTGCTGGATCCGCACCGGACGGCCGGGGACGAGCCGGTCCAGCGCGTCGCGGTCGAGGATCCCGGCGACGCTCTCGTGGTACCCGATTCCCCGCACCGGACCGGTCGTGCCGCGCAGAACACGGGCGAGCCCGTCGAGATCGGTCACCTCGGGCGGACCGCACCGCAGCGACGCCGCGGCGGCGGCGAGCGAGAGCAGATGCACGTGGTGATCGTGCAGCCCCGGCAGCAACGCGCCGCCGCGTGCGTCGAGTACGGTCTCGTCGCGTTCGGGCCGGAGGTCGCCCACCTCGGTCACCTGCTCGCCGCGGATCCGGACGTCGGCCGTCCCGCCCTCGACCTCGGCGCGCCGGATCAGCACGGCAGTCCCAGCTCCGCCAGCACTTTCCCGGTGTCGCGCCCGAGTTCCGCCGCGACCCCGGCGGGTTCGCGGCGCCGGGGTCGCGCCACCTCACCGGGCAGGCCCGGCTCGCCGGTGTCCACGAGTGTCGCGGCGATCTGCTCACGCAACGCGAGATCCGCCAGCCACGCACCGCCGGACATGCGGCACGCCACGGCCATCAACGCGGCATTGACGCCGGTCACCGGATCGGCGATCGCGTCGCCACACGGGACCGGGCCGCCGGTGCCGGGGTCGAAGGCCAGCAGCCCGGCCGCCAGCGCGGCGTCGTCACCGAAACCGGGCACGTTGGCCCACGGGCCGGTGCGCCCGTAGGCGGTGATGCCGATCCACACCTTGTCCCGCGCGCGGGACAGCACCTCGTCCGCGTCGATGCCGAGCTGGCGCAGCGCGCGCGGCCGCGAGCCCTCGATCACCACGTCGGCGGCGTCGAGCAGGCCCGCGAGCGCGGCGCGCCCCTGCGCGGCGGCGAAGTCGAGCACCACCGATTCGTGCCCGGCGTGCAGCAGGTCGTAGAACTCGCGTGGACCGCGGCGCGCGCCGTCCGGTCTCGTCACGCTCTCGACCTTGATCACCCGCGCGCCGGTGAGCCCCAGCAGGTGCGCGCACAGCGGTCCCGCCCACAGCGACGACAGGTCCACCACGACGGTCGGGGGCAGCGTCCAGCTCCGCGCGCCGGGCTCGCCGGTGAGCACGAACGGGACCTGCCCGCGCGCGAGCGACTGTTCGTCCGGTTCCGAGGGCAGCACCGCGAACGGCAGCCCCAGCAGCCGGGCGCGCTCGGCCAGTTCCCCGGCTCGGCGCCGCGCGACGGCCTCGTCCAGGACCGGATCGGCTTCCTCCAGCCACGCCGGCAGCAAGTCCACATCGGACTGCCGGGGCAGGTTCAGCCCCACCCACGCGTCGGCGGCCCGCAGCACCCGGAACGCGCCGCCCGGCGAGCGCGGGGCGTCGCGGCGCAGCCCGGCCAGCGCGGCCCGCTCCGACAGCACCCCCATACCGGGCAGGTCCACCTCGCGACCCGCGACCGCGCAGAGCAACTCGATGGCCCGCAACGCGCCCCGCACCGCGCTCGCCGTCTGTCCCGGCGGAAGCACCGGCGGCCCGTCGCGCCGTCCGGTCAGCGCCATCACGCCGGAGGCCGCCCAGTCCGCGGCCGCGCCGTGGTTGTCCGCCTGCGCCGCGACGTCGGCGCCGAGCCTGCCCAGCAGGCGCGCGGCATGCCAGGCCGCCGCCCCGGTGCCGGGTACCGCGACCCGCAACCCCGTCAGCGGACCTCGCATGTCCACATCCTCACATATCGCCCGGCGCGGCCGTCGATCTTGGCTCGCCGCCGGAAATCCAATACCTTCGCCTGACACCGCGCGGAAGGAGCCAGCAATGCCCGTGCTCGCCGACCTGATGGCCGCACTGACCACGAGCCGCGTCGAGGTGGTCGATCTGACCGCGCCGCTGTCCGCGAGCACCCCCGTGCTCCAGCTGCCACCCCCGTTCGCGAACACGACGGCGTTCCGCCTGGAGGAGATCAGCCGCTACGACGAGCGCGGCCCGCGCTGGTACTGGAACGACATCCACACCGGCGAGCACGTCGGCACCCACGTCGACGCACCCAACCACTGGCTGTCGGGCAAGGACCGGCACAGCGTCGACGAGATCCCGCTGGGCACCCTGATCGCGCCGGCGGTGGTGCTGGACGCCTCCGAACGCGTCGCCGCCGACCCGGACTTCCTGCTGGGCATCGACGACGTGCGCGCGTGGGAAGGGCAGCACGGTCCGCTGCCCGAGGGCGGCTGGCTGCTGTACCGGACCGGCTGGGACACGCGCTCGGGCGAGCAGGAGGAGTTCCTCAACGTCAGCGACGGCGCGTCCCACACGCCCGGCGTCTCCCCGGACTGCGCGCAGTGGCTGGCCGAAAGCCCGATCGCCGGCTTCGGCGTGGAAACGGTCGGCACCGACGCGGGGCGCGCCGCGGAGCTGGAACCGATGTTCCCCTGCCACGACCGGCTGCTCGGCGCCGGGAAATGCGGCCTGACCCAGTTGCGCAACCTGGTGCGGCTGCCGCCGACCGGTGCGCTGCTGGTCGTCTCGCCGCTGCCGATCGTCGGCGGTTCGGGCAGCCCGGCCAGGGTCTACGCGCTCGTCGAACGGGCGGGCTGACGTGCTCGTCGCGGAGGTCGTCGGCCGGGTGCTGGCGCGACTCGGGGCCGGACCGGTGTTCGGGGTCGTCGGCAGCGGGAACTTCCACGTCACCAACGCCCTGCGCGCGGGCGGGGCGCGGTTCTACGCGACGCGGCACGAGGGCGGCGCGGCCACGGCGGCCGACGCGTACGCACGGATGAGCGGGCGCGTCGCGATCGTCTCGACGCACCAGGGCTGCGGGCTCACCAACGCCGTCACCGGCATCGGCGAGGCCGCCAAGAGCCGCACGCCGCTGCTCGTGCTGACCGCGGACACCCCGGCATCCGATCCGCTCAACAACTTCCGCATCGACCAGGACGCGCTGGCCCGCTCGGTGGGCGCGGTGCCCGAACGCGTGTGGAGCCCCGAAACGGCCGTGTCCGACACCGTGCGCGCCTACACCACGGCACTGCACGAACGGCGCACCGTCGTGCTGAACCTGCCCCTGGACGTCCAGTCGGCGCAGGTCGCCGAGCCGGACCAGGTGCCGCAGGCGCGCCCGCCTTCCCTGCCACGGCCCGGTTCCGGCGACGTCGCGGCACTCGCCGGGCTCATCGCCGCGGCCGAGCGCCCGGTGTTCGTGGCCGGGCGCGGCGCGCGAGCGGCGGCGCGGGAGATCCGGGCGCTCGCGGATGCGTGCGGCGCGCTGCTGGCGACCTCCGCCGTCGCCAACGGGCTGTTCCACGACGATCCGTGGTCGCTGGGCATTTCCGGCGGGTTCTCCTCGCCGCTGGCCGCTTCGCTGATCCGGGACGCGGACCTCGTCGTGGGCTGGGGCTGCGTGCTCAACCGGTGGACCACCCGGCAGGGCAAGCTGATCGGCCCCGGCGCGCGGCTCGCGCAGATCGACGTGGAGCGCGGCGCGCTCGGCGCGCACCGGCCGGTCGACGTGGGCGTGCACGGCGACTGCGCGGCCACCGCGGCCGCGGTGCGCACAGCCCTCGGCGACCGGATGTCACCCGGCTACCGCTCCCCCGAGCTCCGCGACCGGATCGCCGAACGGGGCCGCTGGTCCGCGGCCGACTACACCGACGAGTCCACAGTGGACCGCGTCGATCCCCGCACGCTGACCGCGGAACTGGACCGGATACTGCCCGCCAAGCGCGTGGTGTCGGTCGATTCCGGCAACTTCATGGGCTATCCCAGCGCCTACCTGTCGGTGCCCGACGAGTTCGGTTTCTGCTTCACCCAGGCGTTCCAGTCGATCGGGCTGGGACTGGCCACCGCGCTCGGCGCGACGCTGGCCCAGCCGGGCAGGCTGGGCGTGGCCGCGCTGGGCGACGGCGGGTTCCACATGGCGCTCGCGGAACTGGAGACCGCGGTCCGGCTCCGCCTGCCGCTCGTGGTGATCGTCTACCACGACGCCGCCTACGGCGCCGAGGTGCACCACTTCGACGGCGACCACAGCACGGTCCGCTTCCCGCCGACCGACGCCGCCGCGATCGCCCGCGGCTTCGGCTGTACGGGCCTGACCGTGCGCACGCTCGCCGATCTGGCCGGGGTGCGCGACTGGCTCGAGGGCCCTCGCGACGCCCCGCTCGTGATCGACGCGAAGATCACCGACGACGGAGGCTCCTGGTGGCTCGCCGAGGCTTTCCACGGACACTGATCCGGCCCTCGACGATATCGTCGATCAGCGCGCCGACGGTTTCCTCGGCGCACGTCTTGTTGGCGCCGATGCCGCCCGAGGGCCCTCGTTTGATCCACCCGACGACATAGGCTCCCGGCCGTCCCTCGACGCGCCCGGCGGAGTTCGGCACGACACCGCGATCGTCGTCGAAAGGCAGTCCCGGCACCGGTTTGCCGCGGTAACCGACCGCGCGGATCACCTGTCCCGCGGGGATCTCCACGTCGCCGCCGGAGCCGCTGACGCGCAACGCCCGCACCTGGCCGTCGCCGAGGATCTCCTGCGGCGCCGAGTGGAACCGCAGCACGATGCGCCGCCGCTGGTGTGCCGGCGGGGCCGACCAGTCCACGGTCTCGTGGACCACGTCCTTGAGCAGTCCCGCCTTGTCCGCCGGGGCGGCGGCGTCGATCGTCTCGGCAACGCGCGGGTCGTGCGTGTCGACCACGAGGTCGATGTCCTCGTGCCGGGCGAGCGCGAGCAGTTCGGGCCTGGTGCACGCGGCCGCGTCCGGACCGCGCCGCCCGAGCAGCACGACCTCGCGGACCTTGCTCGACTTCAGCAGCGCCAGCGCCTCCGGCGAGATCGACGTGCCTTCCAGCGAGGCCGGGTCCGTGGTCAGGATCCGCGCCACGTCCAGCGCGACGTTCCCGTTGCCCACCACGACCACCCGCTCCGCCGACAGGTCGACCGAGCGCGGGTCCACGTCGGGATGGCCGTTGTACCAGGCCACCACGTCGGTGGCGGCGAGGCTGCCCGGCAGGTCTTCGCCCGCGATACCCAGCCGCCGCGCCGAGGACGCACCGACGGCGTAGATCACCGCGTCGTGCTGCGCCGCCAGTTCGTCCACCGTGACGTCCCTGCCCACCTCGACGCCGAGCCGCAGGCGCAGCCGGGGGTGGTTGTGGAACCGCGCGAACGTCTCGCCGATCTTCTTCGTGGACGGGTGATCCGGCGCGACGCCGTATCGCACGAGACCGCCCGCGACGGGCAGCCGGTCGATCAGCGTGACCGTGGCGCTGGTGTGCAGCAGCAGGTCCTGCACGGCGTACATGCCGGCGGGCCCGGTGCCGACCACGGCGACCTCCGGCGCGGGGAAGTCGCCCGGGATGACGCGGGTGAACACCGGCGGGCCCCACGCGTGGAAGTTCGGCGCGGGATCGGCGGCCTCGGCCAGCGGATCCCGTCCGGCGTAGTAGCCGGCGTTGAGGTCGGCGTACTCCCGCAGTGGCCCGGTGAGGCTTTCCACCGGGAAGATCGCGTCGACCGGGCACGCGTCGGCGCACGCGCCGCAGTCGATGCAGGTGCGCGGATCGACGTAGAGCATCTCGGTGGTGCCGAAGTCGGGCTCGTCCGGCGTCGGATGAATGCAGTTGACCGGGCACACCGAGACGCACGACGCGTCGTTGCAGCAGGTCTGGGTGATCGCGAAGGCCATGGCGTCAGATGAGGTTGGCGCGCTTGTAGAAGTGCATCGACGCCTTGGTCAGCAGGCCCGCGGAGTCGAGGAACTCCATCAGCCCCGCACAGCTGGACCGCAGCATCGACTTGTGGTGCTCGTTGGCCTTGGCCTCGCGGATGGCGCGCTCCGGGTCGAGTCCGGCGTTGGCGTAGACGTCGCGGTTGACCATGCTGCTCACGATGTAGTACGCGGCGATGGACACCACGAGCGCGTTGTACTGCTTGCGCAGCCGCCCCGCGCCCTTGAGCCGCTCACGGGTCTCCTCGCGGGCGAACTTCATGTGCCGCGACTCCTCGACCACGTGGATGTTGTTGATGGTGCGCACGAACGGCACCACGCGCTCGTCGCGCATCCAGTCGCGCTGCATCACGTCGAGGACCTCTTCGGCGACGAGGATCGCCGCGTAGGCCGCCTCGCCGGTGGCGGTGCTCTTGAAGAAGCGGCCCAGCTCGACCGCGATCCGCCGCGGCCGGTAGGCGGGTGCGCGCAGCTTGGCCGCGCCGCGGGCGAACATGATCGAGTGCCGGCACTCGTCGGCGATCTCGGTCAGCGCCCACTGGAACGCGGGGTCGGTCGGGTCCTTGGCGTAGAAGTCGCGCAACACCATCTGCTGCAGGATCATCTCGAACCAGATACCGGTGCTCGCGACGGACGCGGCCTCCTGGCGGGTCAGCTCGCGCTGCTGCTCGGCCGTCATGTCGTCCCAGTAGGACGTGCCGTACAGCGTGCTCCACTCCGGGCTCGCCCCGTGGTAGCTCGTGTCGAGCGGGGTGTCCCAGTCGACCTCCGCCACGGGGTCGTAGGACAACGTCTCCGACGAGTCCAGCAGCCTGCGGGCCATCGACTCACGGTCGGGCTGGTCGGCGTCCGCGCGGTGCGTGTCGACGCTGGTCATGGCTTCGCTCCTGACACCCGATTGCCTGTTACCAAGGTTTACAGTTACCAACGGTAACACACATTCTGGCGCTCGCAAGCCAATCGGGCGCTACCGTGAAAACGTGCGCGTGACGACGTGGAACGTGAACTCCGTCAAGCAGCGGCTGCCCCGGTTGCTGCCGTGGCTGGACCAGCGGCGGCCCGACGTCGTGTGCCTGCAGGAGACCAAGCTCGCCGACGACGCGTTCGCCGAACTGCTCGGTGACGAGCTGGCCCGGCGCGGGTACGAGGTCGCCGCCCACGGCGAGGGACGCTGGAACGGCGTGGCGATCCTGTCCAGGGTGGGGCTGGAGGACGTGGTGACGGGGCTGGCTGGGGCGCCCGGCTTCCCGCATCCGGAGGCCCGCGCCGTCGCCGCGACCTGCGACGGCGTGCGGGTGCACTCGGTGTACGTGCCGAACGGGCGTACCCCGGACTCCGAGCACTACCGGTACAAACTGGCCTGGCTGGCGGCGTTGCGCGACGTCGTGGGCGTCGGGCCGGACGCGGCGGTCGTGTGCGGCGACATGAACATCGCACCCGCCGACGCCGACGTGTTCGATCCCGCGGCGTACGAGGGTCACACCCACGTGACCCCGGCCGAACGCGCCGCGCTCGGCGATCTGCTGGGCCTCGGCCTGCGCGACGTCGTGCGCGATCGCTGGCCGGCCGAACGCGTGTTCACCTACTGGGACTACCGCGCCGGGATGTTCCACCAGGATCTGGGGATGCGCATCGACCTGGTGCTCGCGTCGGCTCCTGTGGCCTCGCGCGTGCGGGCCGCGTGGGTGGACCGGCACGCGCGCAAGGGCACCGGGCCCAGCGACCACGCGCCGGTGATCGTGGACCTGGACCAGGCCCCGGACGGCGACATCGGTCCCGTGGTGCCACCGCCCTCGGCGCCCAGGCGGCGACCGGGCACGACGAAGCTGCCCCAGTCCCGTTGATCGTCGTCAGCCGGTCCGGCAGATCGCGAACGGGCCCATTCTCACCGCGCGCTGAACTGCTCCACCAGCGCCGCGAGCGCGTTGTCCCCGAACATCATCTCGAGGTTGGCGGCGGATTCGGCCGCGGACCGCTCGCTGCGCGGGAACAGCGCCTGCTCGTAGGCCTCCAGCGCGGTTTCGATGTCGCCGGGGTGGGCCGCGAGCGCCGTGCCCAGCTGGGCGGCGTCGAGCATCGCGAGGTTCGCGCCCTCCCCCGCGAACGGCGACATCAGGTGGGCGGCGTCGCCGAGCAGGGTCACTCCCGGGACGCGATCCCAGCGGTGTCCCACCGGCAGCGCGTTGATCCGGCGCGGCACCAGCGGGCCGTCGGCGTCGGCGATGAACGCGCGCAACGCGCCGTCCCAGCCCTCGAAGTGGCCGAGGACGGCCTTCTTCGCGGTCTCGGTGTCGGTGAAGTCGATGCCCTCGAGCCAGTCCTCGTCGATCTTGAGCGCGGTGTAGATGTGCAGGCTGCCGTCGGACTCGCGGTGGCCGAGGAAGCCCTTGCCGTGCCCGAGGCAGATGAACATCCCGTCGCCGACCAGGGCCGCACTCGCCGGATGCCGCGCGCCGGGTTCGAGCAGATCGGTTTCCACGAACGAAATCCCGGTGTAGCCGGGCGAGGCGTCCGAGACCAGCGGCCGCACCCGCGACCAGGCACCGTCGGCGCCGACGAGCAGGCCGGTGGTGACGACGGCGCCGTCGGCGAAGCTCAGCTCGTGCCTGCCGCCGCCGAGTGCGCGCACGCCGGCGAGTTTCCCGCCCCAGCGGACGGCGCCGGGCGGCAGCGAGCCGAGCAGCAGGTCTCGCAGCTGCCCGCGGTCGATTTCGGGGCGCTCGCCGGTGCCGTCGTCCTCCTCGGTCAGCACGAGCACGCCCCGCGGGTCGGCGACGTGCAGCGCCTCGCCGCCGGTGTGCACGAGCCGCCGGAACTCGTCGTGCAGGCGGGCGGCCCGCAGCGCGGCCTGGCCGGATTCCTCGTGGATGTCGAGCATGCCGCCCTGGGTGCGGGCCTGCGGCGAGGCCTCCAGCTCGAAAACGGGCGCGTCGATGCCGTTGACGTGCAGGACACGGGCGAGCGTGAGGCCGCCGAGCCCGCCGCCGACGATGACGATCGGATGGTGGACGGTCATAATGGTTCCCCCTTCGGTACCGGCGTGTGGCGTATTCCGTTGATCAGCGTGCGGAAATGCCAGGTCAGACGCTCCTCGGCGGAGCCGGACAGCAGCGGCCCCGCCAGCGCGCGCACCCTGGGGTGGGTCTCGGCCGGAGCGTTTTCGACGGCCTGCCTCGTCGCGTCCCAGTCCTCGGTGCCTGCGGGTGCGGAATGTTCGGCGGCGACGGCGGTGGCGGCCAGCAGCAGAAGGTCCACTCCCCACGCGGCCTGCTCGTCGGGCACCCCGCCCTCGCCGAGCAGCGCGAGGAGCTTTTCCAGCAGCCGCAAGTAGTTCCGGCCGCTGGGCCGGGCGCTGACGGCGGAGCCGGCCAGCGCCGGATGCGCGAACAGGACGTCGGTGTAGGACACCAGCACGGCGATCAGGGCCTCGGCCCAGTCGTCGCCGCGCCGGCCGAGTTCGACCTCGCCGAGCAGCTCGTCCAGCACGGCCGCGTGCAGCTCGGCCGTGCTGGCGACGTAGACGTAGAGGGACGCGGGGCCGGTGTCCAGCTCCTGCGCCAGGCGGCGCATGGTCACCTTCTCCAGCCCCTCCGCCCGCAGCACACCGAGCGCCGCCTCGACGATCCCGGCACGGCTCAGCGCAGGCTTGGCCGGACGCTCACGCCGGCTCACCGGCTGCCTGGTACGTGGGGTCACCGAACCAGCATAGCGAACATGTTCGTGACGAACATGTTCGGTCCAGCCGTTCGACAACGGGGCCCCGCCGCCGGACACCTCAGCGCAGCAGGCTCGCCACCAGATCCTTGGCCCAGCCGGGCTCCACCGGCTCAGCGGTGAACACCGCGCGGTAGTACAGCGGCCCGAGCAACGCGTCCGCGGCGCGAGAGACCTCCGGCACCTCGCCGCCCCGCGCGCGTTCGCGGTCGAGCATCGCCGCCAGCTGGGCGTGGCGGTCGGTCAGGCAGGCACAGCCACCCTCCGGGCCGGAGCCGACCGCGGCGCGGATGATCGCCAGCGAATCGGGGTCCGCGAGGTCCGTGGCGACGTCGGTGACCCATCGTTCGAGGTCTCCGCGCAGCGAACCGGTGTCGGGCACCACGATGTCGCCGCTGAACCGGCTGGTCGCGACGTCACTGAGCAGATCCGCCACCGAACCCCACCGCCGGTACAGCGTCGTCGGATGCACGCCGGCCCGACCGGCGACGGCCGGCAGGGTCAGCGCCTCCGCGGAGTCCTCGGCCAGCAGTTCGTGCACCGCGCGGTGCACCGACGCCCGCACCCTCGCGGATCGCCCACCTGGGCGGGCTTGCGTCGTTGTCCCAGACATGTCCTCATTATCGCATCGATCGTTGCTTTTGCGCTATGGTGGCCTAAAGCATTGATCGTTGCTTTAAGGAGCTGGTCTTGTCCGAGTCCTCCCCCGTCGCCATCGTGGCCGATCCCGCCCCGCGACGGCTCTCGCACCCCACCGCCTTCGGTGCGGTCGCGGCGGTCATCGTGCTCTTCCTCGCCGCCTCCAGCGCACCGTCCCCGCTCTACGTCGTCTACCAGCAGCAATGGCATTTCTCGGCGACCACGCTCACCGCCGTGTTCGCGGTGTACGTGCTGGGCCTGCTCGCCGCGCTGCTGGTCCTGGGCAGGCTGTCCGATCACCTCGGCCGCCGTCCCGTGCTCGCCGCCGCGATCGCGCTCGAAGCGGTCTCGCTGGTGCTGTTCCTGCTCGCCGGGAACGTCGCCGTGCTCTACCTCGCCCGCCTGCTGCAGGGCATCGCCACCGGCGCGGCCATCACCACGCTCGGCGCCGCGCTGGTCGACCTCGACCCGCCCCACGCATCCGGCCGCGCCGGGGTCGTCAACGGCGTCACCCCGACGGCCGGACTGGCCCTGGGGTCGCTCGGCTGCGGGGTGCTCGTCGAATACGGCCCCGCCCCCACGCATCTGACCTACGCCGTGCTGCTGGCCGCCACGGTCGTCGCCGCCGCCGCGGTCGCGGCCATGCCGGAGACCTCGGCCCGCCGCCCGGGCGCGGCCACGTCGCTCATCCCGCGGCTGGCCGTGCCCGAGTACTCCCGCGCCGGGTTCTACGCACTGGTGCCGATCATGATCGCGGCCTGGGCACTGGGCGGGCTCTACCTCTCGCTCGGCCCCTCGGTCGCGGCGAGCGTGTTCGGCCTGTCCAGCCACCTGATCGGCGGCCTCGTGGTCACCGCGCTGTGCGGCACCGGCGCCGTCACGACGTTCGCCCTGCGCAAGCGGCCCACCGGGCAGGTGCTGCGCACCGGGGCGTCGCTGCTCGCCGGGGGCACGGCCGTGACGCTGGCCGGCATCGCCGCCGGCGCCGTGGCACTCGGGATCGCCGGGACGGTGCTGGCCGGCGTCGGGTTCGGCGCGTCCGCGCTCGCGATGTTCGGCTCACTGGCGCAACTGGCCCGGCCCGCCGAACGCGGCGCGCTCTTCGCGGTCGGTTATCTGGTGTCGTACCTGGCGCTCAGCGTGCCCGCGGTGATCGCGGGCTTCGCCACGACGGCCGCCGGCCTGCGCCCGACCGCGATCGCGTACGGCGGCGTGATCATCGCGTTGGGGTTGACCGCGTTGGTGCTGCACGTGCGCGCCACCAGCCGCTGAGCCCGCAAGGCCGGTCGTATAGGCCGTTATACGGTGCGCGAATTGGCGAGTACCCGTGCGCGGATTGGTGAGGGACGACGCGCCGGCCCGGGTCTAGTAGGGCCACACGCAGTTGTCCTGGAGGTATCAATGCCGATCACCACCCGAACCTCGATCGTCCGCGAGGCACCCGGCCGGTACGAGACGGTCGAGGTCGAACTCGACGATCCGCGCCAGGGCGAGGTGACCGTCAAGCTCGCCGCGTCCGGCCTGTGCCACTCCGACGACCACGTCGCGACCGGCGACGTGCCCGTCGGCGTCTACCCGTACGCGGGCGGCCACGAGGGCGCGGGCGTCGTCACCGCCGTCGGCCCGGACACCCCCGGCTACGAGGTCGGCGATCACGTCGTCTTCTCGTTCCTGCCCGCCTGCGGCAAGTGCGAGTTCTGCGCGCGGGGCATGTCCAACCTGTGCGACCTCGGCGCCTCGCTGCTGACCGGGGCGCGCGCCGACGACCCGGCGAGCTTCCGCATGCATCTCGACGGCCGGCCGGTCGGTCAGCAGTGCGGCATCTCGACGTTCAGCGAATACACCACCGCCTCGGTCGACTCCGTCGTCAAGATCGGCAAGGACATTCCGCTGAAGGTCGCCGCGCTCATCGGCTGCGGCGTGCCGACCGGCTGGGGCTCGGCGGTCAACTCCGCGGGCATCCGGCCGGGCGACACCGTGATCGTCATGGGCATCGGCGGCATCGGCGCCAACGCGCTGCAGGGCGCGGCGCACGCGGGCGCCACGACGATCGTCGCCGTGGACCCGGTGGCCGGAAAGCGGGACTGGGCCAAGAAGTTCGGCGCCACGCACTTCTACACGTCCATCGACGAGGCCGCCGACTACGCCCGCTCGATCACCAACGGCCAAGGCGCCGACGCCACGATCGTCACCATCGGCGTCGTCCAGGGCGAGCACGTCGGGCAGGCGCTGGCCTCGATCCGCAAGGCGGGCACCGTGGTGGTGACCGGGCTCGGCGACATCACCGCCGCGGGCGCCCCGATCGCGCTCGGCGACCTGACGCTGATGCAGAAGCGGCTGCAGGGTTCGCTGTTCGGTGAGTCCAACCCGCGCCGCGACATCCCGAACCTGCTGCGCATGTACCAGGCCGGGCAGCTCAAGCTCGACGAGCTCGTCACCAAGACCTACACCCTCGACCAGGTCGCCGAGGCCTACGAGGACATGCACGCCGGACGCAACATCCGCGGCCTCATCGTCTTCGACTGACCAGGAGCAGCGAGTCATGCGCACTGACATGTACATCAACGGGAAGTGGACCGGCGGCAGCGCCACCTTCCCCACGCACAACCCCGCCACCGGCGAGGTGATCGCGGAACTTCCGGCGGCCACGCCGTCCGATGTGGACGCCGCTGTCGGCGCAGCCGCGGACGCGTTCGCCGAATGGGCCGCGATGCTGCCCGCGCAGCGGGCCCGCCTGCTGCTCAAGGTGGCCGACCTGCTGGAGCAGCGGGCCGACGAGTTCGCCCGGCTGGAGACCACCGACCAGGGCCAGCCGCTGGCGATCAGCGCCGGATTCTCGGTGCCCAACGCCGTCGAGCACTTCCGCTACTACGCGGGCTGGGTCACCAAGATCACCGGCCTCACGGCCCCGCTGTCGGTGCCCGATGTGGACTACCGCACGCGCCGCGAGCCGCTGGGCGTCTGCGGGCTGATCACGCCGTGGAACTTCCCGCTGATGATTCTCGTGTGGAAGCTCGCCCCGGCACTGGCCACCGGCAACACCGTGGTGATCAAGCCTGCCGAGCAGACCCCGCTGACCACCCTGCTGCTCGCGGAAGTCCTTGAGCAGGCCGGAATTCCGGCCGGTGTGGTCAACGTCGTGACCGGCGGCCCGGAGGTGGGCAAGGCGCTGGTGCGGCATCCGAAGATCGCGAAGATCTCGTTCACCGGCTCGACCGCGGTGGGCCGCGAGATCGCCGCCGAGGCGGGACGGGCGCTGAAGAAGGTGTCGCTGGAACTCGGCGGCAAGGCGCCCAGCATCATCGCCGCGGACGCCGACATCGACGCCGTCATCGAGGGCAATCTGATGAGCGGGCTGCTCAACTCGGGCCAGGTCTGCGCGGCCGCGACCCGGTTCTACGTCGACCGCGAGCGTTCCGACGAGTTCGCCGAGAAGATGGCCGGCGCCGCGGGTTCGATGACGCTGGGCTCCGGCCTGGACGAGACCGCGCAACTGGGCCCGGTCGTGTCGCTGGAGCAGCTCGAGCAGATCGACTCCTACGTCCGCATCGGCAAGGAAGAGGGCGCGCAGTTGCTCGCCGGCGGCAGCCGCGCCGACGGCGAACTGGCCGGCGGCTACTTCTACCGGCCGACCGTGTTCGGCAACGTCACGCAGGACATGCGGATCGCCCGTGAGGAGATCTTCGGCCCGGTGCTGACGGTGCTGCCCTACGACGACCCGGAGGAGCTGGCCGTCCGCGCCAACGACACCGACTACGGGCTGGCCGCCTACATCTGGTCGCGCGACATCGGCACCGCGAACCGGCTAGCGCACCAGGTCAAGGCGGGCACCGTGTGGATCAACATGCCGCCGCTGCTGGACGCGGGCGCCGCGTGGGGCGGCATGAAGTCCTCCGGCCTCGGCCGCGAGATGGGCTGGGAGGCCATCGAAGCCTTCACCGAGGTCAAGTCCATCTGGACCAGCCTGGCCTGAGCAGGCTCCGGCGGGCGGCGTGCGGTCACCGCGCCGTCCGCCGGATTTCAGCCGCGGTCCGGCCGAACTCGGCCTTCAGCGCGCGGCTGAGGTGGGTCGCGTCGAGCACGCCCCACCTCGCCGCGATCGCGGCCACCGTGCGCTCGGCGAGCGCCGGGTCGGCCAGATCCCGCCGGATCCGCATCAGCCGCTCGCGCCGGATCCAGGCCGAAAGCGTCAGCGACCGCGACTGGAACATCTTGTGCAGATAACGCACCGAAACGTGGTGCGCCCTGGCCACCGACTCGACGCTGAGCTCCGGATCGCCCAGCCGGGCAAGGCAATGCGCCAGGATCCGGTCCGCGAGATCCTCGCCGTGCCGGGGCCGCAGCTCCGTCAGCTCGGAGATCACCATCGACACCAGCGCGTCGGTCAAATACCGTCCCGCGTCCCCGGCGAACCCCTCCGCGCCGTCGCCGAGCACGTCGGTGATGGTGCGGAAGAAGCCGCCGACGACGCGCTGCACCCCGTGCGAGGTGGGCACGGCGACCGCGGTGCTGGCGGCGAGGCCGTCGACGTGCGCGCCGAGCAGCGGTTTCGGCACGGCCACCACCGTGATGTCGTAGGGCTCGGTGAAGGTCAGCTCGTACGGCCGGTCGGTGGCGTAGTTGACCAGGTCGCCGGGGCGAAGCACGCACCGGCGGCCGTCCTGCTCGACCTGCCCGCGCCCCGCGGTCACCACGGTCGCCTTGACCAGGTCCCGGTCGGTGGAGCTGATCAGGCGCGGCAGCCGCCGCACCTGGCAGGGCGCGCAGCGGATGCGGGTGACCACCACGTCACCGGCGGTCGCCGCGCGGATCGTTCCCTCGAAAGCGCCCGCACGCAGGGGCCGCACCCGCAGCGGGGCGAACGCCTCCGACGCGAGCGCCTCGAACGAGGCGACGTGCTCGTCCACGTTGACCGACGTCATCATACTGCCCTTTAATGACCGACCGTTCGGATAGCAATTGCGGTCCAAGATACGGGCAGGCGTGCCGGGTGGCAACAGGGTGGCCGTCCCGGTCCGGGGTCAGTAGCCGCCCGTGTCGCCGCCCGAACTCCAGCCGCCGTCTCGGCTGTTGCGGGACAGGCCGCCTTCGGCCCGGCGGATGTCCCGCTGCGCGCCGCGCAGTTCGCGCAGCGCCTTCTTCCGCGAGGACGGCTTGTCGTCCTTCTTCTTGCGCCACCACAACAGCCCCATCGCCCACCCTCCCGTTTCGTCCGATTCAGGTAGTGCACGCCGGACCCGTCCGGTTCGTTCGCTTCCGGTGCCGGATTGCTCCGATCGGCCGAGCCTTCCCTGCTGCCGGACGGCGAGGGGCCGATGCGCCGGACCCGCAGGCGCCGGTAGCGTCTCCGACCGTGACCGTCCTGCCCAAGGCCGAGCTGCACCTGCACATCGAGGGCACGCTCGAACCCGAGATGGTGTTCGAGCTGGCCCGGCGCAACGACGTGGCGCTGCCCTATCGCGATATCGACGATCTGCGGGCGCGTTACCGGTTCGCCGATCTCCAGTCCTTTTTGGACATCTACTACGCGAACATGGCGGTCCTGCGCACCACACGCGATTTCCACGATCTCGCGGCCGCGTACCTGCGGCGCTGCCCGGAGCAGGGCGTGCGCCACGCCGAGATCTTCTTCGACCCGCAGGCCCACCTCGCCCGCGGGGTGCCGATGTCCGCGGTGGTGGAAGGGCTTTCCGGAGCCATCGGCGAGTTCCCGGAGGTCTCGGCCAAGCTGATCCTGTGCTTCCTGCGCGACCAGTCCGCCGATTCGGCCGAGGAGACCCTGCGGCGGGCCGAACCGCATCTCGACGACATCGTCGGGGTCGGGCTGGACTCGGCCGAGATCGGGCATCCGCCGTCGAAGTTCGCGACGGTGTTCGCCGCGGCACGGAAGCTGGGCCTCGAACCGGTCGCGCACGCGGGCGAGGAGGGCCCGCCCGCTTATGTGCGCGAGGCGCTCGACGTTCTCGGCGTGCGGCGCGTGGACCATGGCATCCGCGCGATGGAGGATCCCGATCTGGTCGCACGGCTACGGCGGGAGCGGGTGCCGCTGACCGTGTGCCCGCTGTCCAACGTGCGGCTGGGCTGTGTGCCGGACATCGCGCACCATCCACTGCCCGCCATGCTCGCCGAAGGCCTCAACGTCTCGGTGCATTCGGACGATCCGGCCTACTTCGGCGGCTACGTCACCGCCAACCTGGCGGCCCTGCGCCTGTCCGAGGACCAGCTGCGGCTGCTGGCCGCGAACTCGTTCGAATCGTCCTTTGTGACCGCTCAGGCGCGGGAGCGGTATCTGGCCGAGGTGCGGGCCTGGCGGCCGTAGACCCTGCGGGAACCGGCCCCGGCGGTGACAATCGGCTCAGGCCAGCGACAGCGAGAGGGGCAGCCCGTATGGCGCGACAGACCGTCGCCGAGCAGTTCGTCCAGATACTCGTCCAGGCCGGGGTCTCCCGCATTTACGGGGTGGTGGGCGACAGTCTCAACCCGGTGGTCGACGCGATCCGCCGCACCGAGGGCATCGAATGGGTGCACGTGCGCAACGAGGAGGCAGGCGCGTTCGCGGCCGCCGCCGAGGCCGAGCTGACCGGGCGGCTCGCGGTGTGCGCGGGCAGCTGCGGGCCCGGCAACACCCATCTGCTGCAGGGGCTTTACGACGCCCAGCGCTCGGGCGTGCCGGTGCTCGCGCTGGCCTCGCACATCCCGGCCACGCAGGTGGGCACGTCGTTCTTCCAGGAAACCCATCCGGAGCGGCTGTTCGTCGACTGCAGCGGCTACTGCGAGCAGATCACCCGGCCCGGGCAGCTGCCGAGAGTGCCGCGCATCGCGATCCAGCACGCGCTGTCCCGCCGCGAGGTCTCGGTCATCGTGCTGCCCGGCGACGTCGCGCATCTCGACGTCCCGGCCCCGGCGGGCACGAGCTCGTTCGTCACCGGGCGCGCCACGGTCACGCCGCCGCCGGAGCAGATCGACGCGCTGGCCCACAAGCTCAACGAGGCGAGCAGCGTGACGCTGTTCTGCGGCGCCGGGGTGCGTGGCGCGCACGCCGAGGTCATGGAGCTGGCGGGCAGACTGCACTCGCCGATCGGGCATTCCTTGCGGGGCAAGGAATGGATCCAGTTCGACAATCCCTACGACGTGGGGATGAGCGGCCTGCTCGGCTACGGTGCCTGCTACCGCGCGACGAATGACGCCGACCTGCTGCTCCTGGTCGGCACCGACTTTCCCTACGACGGCTTCCTGCCGCAGGCGCACACCGTCCAGATCGACCACGACGCCTCCCGGCTCGGCCGGCGCACGCCGCTGGAGCTCGGTGTGCACGGCGACGTGCGGGAGACGCTGCGCGCGGTGCTGCCCTTGGTCAAGCAGAAGGACGACCGCACGTTCCTGGACGACATGCTGCGTGAGCACGCGCGCTCGCTGGAGCAGGTCGTCGACGCCTACACCCGCAACGTCGAACGCCACGTGCCGATCCACCCCGAGTACGCCGCCGACGTCCTGGACGATCTCGCCGACGACGACGCGGTGTTCACCGTCGACACCGGCATGTGCAACGTGTGGGCCGCGCGCTACATCACGCCGAACGGGCGCCGCCGGGTCATCGGGTCCTTCCTGCACGGCAGCATGGCCAACGCGCTGCCGCACGCGATCGGCGCGCAGCTCGCGCACCCGGGCAGGCAGGTGATCTCGCTGTCCGGTGACGGCGGGCTCGGCATGCTCATGGGCGAACTGCTCACCGTGCGGCTGCACGATCTGCCGGTGAAGATCGTGGTGTTCAACAACTCCTCGCTCGGCATGGTGAAGCTGGAGATGCTGGTCGACGGCCTGCCCGACTACCAGACCGATCACGCCGCCGTGGACTACGCCGCGATCGCGCGTGCCGCGGGCCTGCACGGAATCCGCGTCACCGAACCGCAGGGGGTCGCCGACGCGCTCGCCGAGGCGTTCGCGCATCCCGGGCCCGCACTGGTCGACGTCGTCACCGATCCCAACGCGCTGTCCATCCCGCCGCATATCACCGGTGGCCAGCTCAAGGGCTTCATGCTGGCCGCGAGCAAGGTCGTGCTCACCGGCGGGGTCGGCAAGATGGTCGACCTGGCGCGCTCGAACCTGCGCAACATCCCGCGTCCCTAGGGTTCGCGGGCCCGCGGGCGGTGCCGCCGTGTCCGCGGGTCACACACCGGACCGGCGGTCACGCACCCGTCGTCCTCACGGGCAAGGCTCGTTTCACAGCGCTCGCTTGACCGTCTCGCGGGTCGCGCCTATCGTTCGTGGTACGCAGACGTACCACACGGGGAGGCGGCGTGGTGATCACGAAACCGGCGGAGCGGACGCGGGCGGACGGATTGGCCGCACGGGTACGCGAAGGCGCGAAACCGGTCGTGCGGTGGGGCCTCAACCATGGGCTTCCCCGCACCGCGCTGCGTGCGGCCCTCCGCCGAGGGGATCTGCAGGCACGGCTGGTCAACGCGGCGAGCACCTCGTCCACCGCCGAGTTGCACGGGCTGTTCGAAGAGATCCGCTCCCGCGGGCCGCTGGTCAAAACCCAGTTCGCCTACGTCACCGCGACGCACTCGACGGTCCGGGAAGTGCTCACCAGCAACGACTTCCGCTCCGGCGTCGGCGCGACCGACAACGGCCCGCTGGCCCGGCTCGGCGAGTGGTCGGCCAGGAGCACCCTGCATCCGGTCGCGCCGCCGTCGCTGCTGGTGACCGAGCCGCCGGATCACACGCGCTACCGCAAGCTCGTCACCCGCGTGTTCACCGTGCGCGCGGTGGAGAAGCTACGCGAGCGCACCGAGCAGATCACGAACGAACTGCTCGACGCGATCGATCCCGCCGGCCCGGTGGATCTCGTCGAGGCCTACTGCAGCCTGCTTCCGGTGACGGTGATCGCCGAGATCCTCGGCGTGCCGGCGGAACAACGGCAACGCGTGCTCGAACTGGGCGGTGCCGCGGCGCCGAGCCTGGATCTCGGCTTGTCCTGGCGGCAGTTCCGCGCCGTCGAGGCCGCGCTCGCCGAGTTCGACGCGTGGCTCGGTGAGCACCTGGATCACCTGCGCGCCAACCCCGGCGACAACCTGCTCAGCCAGCTCGTGGCCGCCCGCGAGAACGGCGTCGGGCTCAACGACCAGGAGCTGCGGGCCACCGCGGGGCTCGTGCTCGCCGCGGGTTTCGAGACCACGGTGAACCTGCTGGGCAACGGCATCAACCTGCTGCGGCGGCATCCCGATCAGCTGGCCGCGGTCCAGTCCGATCCCGCGCTGTGGCCGGGCGCGGTCGAGGAGATCCTTCGGCTGGATCCCCCCGTGCTGCTGACGGGGCGGACCTGCGCGCGGGACACCGAGGTCGCGGGTGTGCGCGTGCGCGAGGGCTCGGTGGTGACCACGATCCTGGCGGGGGCGAACCGCGATCCGGCCCTGTTCGCCGATCCCGCCACGTTCGACGTGCGCCGCGACAACGCCCGCGACCACCTGTCGTTCTCCGCGGGACGGCACTACTGCCTCGGTGCCTCGCTGGCCAGGATGGAAGGCGAGGTGGGCCTGCGGGTGCTGTTCGAGCGCTACCCGCGACTGCGGCTGGAACCCGGCGCCGACCGTCGCCGGACCCGCATCCTGCGCGGTTTCGAACGCCTGCCCGCACGGCTGAGCTGAGGTCACTTTTCCCTGGGCCGCAAGGCATAGGCCGCCACGAGCTGGTCCACCAGGCACAGCGGACGCTTGTGCTCGTCGCCGTAGGGGATCTCGAAATCCACCACACCGAGCCAGTCGCCCTTCAGCGTCGGGAACCAGCCGTGCAGCCTGCCCGGCACCTCCCCCGACATGTCCAGCCCGGTCACGACCACGTGGCTCGGCGCGCCGGGGATCCGGAGATAGATCGCGTCCAGGCGCACCCAGACCGGCGTGATCACCCGCAGCCTGCCGTGCTTGTCGTCGCCGTACCAGCGCGTGTACGGCGTGATCATCGGCCCGCACCGCGTCGAGACATACCCGCACTCCCTTGTCCATCCCTCCCTAGAGTAGAACACATGTTCGATGCGCGGCCGGTCCTGCCCTGAGTCGCCGGGCGAAAAAGGCGGCCACCGCCCGCAAGGACGGTGGCCGCCTCCGCGCCGCCAGATCAGCTGTTGAGTGCGGCCCGCGCCGCGGGGCTGCGTTCGCCGGCGCGTGTCCGCAGCAGCAGCAACGCCCCGAGCCCGAGCACCGCCACCGCCGCGAAGAGCCAGAAGCCCCACGGGTTGGCGACCCCCGCGGTGACCAGCGCACCGGTGATGAACGGGCCGACGATCGAGCCCAGCCTGCCCACGGCCGAGGTCAGCCCGAGTGCCGTGCCGCGTGCCTCGGCGGGGAAGGTGTGCGCGACGTAGCCGAAGATCAGCACCTGCGCGGAGAAGATGAACACGCCGGTCAGCAGCACGAGCGCGTTGAGCAGGAAAGCGCTGCCGATGTGCAGGCTCAGCACCGCGAGCAGCACCGCACCGGTGCCGAACCAGATCCGCGCGATGCGGGCGATCCCGGCCCGGTCGGCGATCACCCCGGCGAGCACGAGCCCGATGATCGCCCCGATGTTGAGCACCAGCAGCAGCGCGACCGACGTCGAGATCGGGTAACCCGCGCCGCGCATCAGCTGCGGAAGCCACGTGTTGAGCCCGTACACCAGCAGCAGTCCCATGAACGAGCCCGCCCACACGGCCACCGTGACGCGCCGGTACCGCGGGCCGAGCAGGTCCCGCATGCCGACGCTGTCGGTCTTCGGCTGCCGCTTTGCCTCGAGATAGGCCGCGGACTCCGGCAGCCGCCACCACATCAGCGGCACCACGAGCAGCCCGGCCACACCGCCGGCGTAGAAGAGCACATGCCAGTTCTCCCCGACGCCGAGCGCGAGCAGCGAGGTGATCACGGCGCCGAAGTGGTAGCCGGTCATGGTGAACGTGTTCGCACTCGCGCGGCGCCGCGCCGGCAGGTTCTCCGACATCACCGTCAGCGCGACCGGCATGCACGCGCCCAGCCCGATGCCCGCGAGGAACCGCAGGATCCCGAACACGGCGACGCTGGGTGCCAGCGGGGTCAGCAGCGTGAACACCGAGAACACCAGCACCGAGCCGATGAGCATGCCGCGGCGGCCGAACCGGTCCGTGACCGGCCCGAGGAAGGCCGCGCCCACGGCCACCCCGACCAGCGACACCGTGGCCGCCATCGTGGCACCGGCGGCGGTGAACCCGATGTGGTGGGTCTTGAGCAGCGTCGGGATCGTCGCCCCGAGCGCCACCAGGTCATAGCCTTCGAGCAGGACGGTCAGCCAGCACAACACCGCGGTCGTGGGGGCCGATCTGGTGGGAGTCGTCGTCATTGCCGTACTCCTTGTTCCGCGATCACTCGGGTGTGGTCAGCTCGGTGTCGACCTGGATCAGCCTCGGGCCCGCCGTGGCGGTCTTGAGCTGCGCGCGCAGTTCGTCGAGGCCGCGGACCGCGACGCCAGGCACGCCGTAGCCCTGTGCGATGGCCGTGAAATCCAGCCCGGGGATGTCCATGCCCGGCACGTCGGGAGTGCCGAGCACCCCGCTGAACCAGCGCAGGGCGCCGTAGGTCCCGTTGCGCAGGATCACGAAGGTGACCGGCACGTGGTACTGCGCGGCCGTCCACAGCGCGGTGATGCCGTAGTTGGCCGAACCGTCGCCGATCACGCCCACCACCGGACGGCCGGGCAGGCCCATCGCCATGCCGACCGCGGCGGGCATGCCGAAGCCGAGCCCGCCCGCGGCCGGGAAGAAATACGAACCGGGATGCCGCAGGTCCATCTGCCGCCACCAGGCCGCGTTGGTCGAGGTGGACTCCACGACGTAACACGTGTCGGCGGGCTGGGTGTCGCGCAGCGCGGCGAACACCTGCTCCGGATGCAGCGCCGTTTTCGCGGTCGCCGGTTCGGGTGTGGGCGCGAACGCGGCCGCGCCGGAGGCGGGACGCGCGGGCAGCCGGGCGAGCAGCGATTCGATGACCGGCGCCGGATCGGCGACCAGCGCCTGGCCCATCGGCGCGCGGGCCGCGGCCCCGGCGTCGTCGGTGACCTGGATCAGCTTCGCGCCTTCCGGCAGGTACCGGCCCGGCACGTGCTGGTGGTAGCGGAACACCGGCGCGCCCAGCACCAGCACCAGATCGTGCCCGGCCAGCGCGCCGGACACCGCGCCGATACCGGCGGGCAGCACGCCGCGGAAGAGCGGATGCCGGTTGGGGAAGGGCAGGCGGTGCGGCGAGGGCGCCACCCACACCGGCAGGCCGAGCTGCTCGGCCAGCGCGACGGACCGGTCGAACAGGCCCGCCGCGTCGAGATCGGCGCCGAGTACCAGCACCGGGCTCGCGGCGGACTCCAGCGCACCGGCGAGCGCGAGCAGCTGCTCCTCGTCCGGCGCCTGCCCGCGCGTCACCCTGCGGTCGAGGGTGGCCGTCGCGTTGTCGTCGAGTTCGGCGTCCCAGTCGTCGTAGGGCACCGACAGATAGGTCGGGCGGCGCTGCAGTTCGGCCTCGAACACCGCCTGCGCGAGCGAGCGCGGCACGTCCCCGGCGCAGCTCGGTTCGCCGGACCAGCCCACGAGCGGGCGCATCAGCTGCGGGGCGTCGAGGTTGGCGAGCATCGCGTCCAGGCCGATGGCCGAGCGCACCTGCTGGCCCGCGGTGAGCACGAGCGGTGAGCGCGCGTGCACGGCGTTGGTGACCGCGCCCATCGCGTTGCCCGACCCGGCCGCGGCGTGCAGGTTGACCAGCACCGGCAGGCCGGTGGCCTGCGCGTACCCGTCCGCCATGCCGACGACGACTCCCTCGTGCAGGCCCAGCACGTACCGGAACGTCTCGGGCAGTTCGGCGAGGAACGGCAGCTCGTTCGACCCCGGGTTGCCGAAGATCGTGGTGAGGCCACGGCGTTCCAGGAACTCGTGGGCGATCCGGCGTGCGGTGGCCATTCCGCGATGTCCTCTCTGACGTCGTCGATTCCTCACAGCGTAGGGAGAACGTCCGAATGTGGTCCAATCGATAATGCCAACGTCGGCCATAGACAGGATCGATGATGCGGGATTTCGACCTCAACCTGGTGCGCACGTTCGTGCTGCTCTACGAGACGCGCAGCGTGACCGCGACCGCCGAATCGATGCACCTCACCCAGCCCACGGTCAGCTACGGCCTGCAGAAGCTGCGCCGCCGCTTCTCCGACGAGCTGTTCCGGCGCACCGGAGCCGGGCTCGTGCCCACCACCACGGCACGCGCGCTGTACGAGCCCCTGCACGGCGCGCTCGCCGAGATCGAGGCCGCGGTGACCGGGGCACGCTCGTTCGACCCGGCCACCGCGCGGGCCTCGTTCACCCTGTGCCTGTCCGACCTGGGCGAGGTGTCCCTGCTGCCGCGGCTCATGGCGGCGCTGCCCCGGCACGCGCCGGGGGTCAAGCTGACGGTGCGCCCGCTGGACGTGTCGGGCGCGGCGGACCAGCTGGGCCGCGGCGAGATCGACGCGTTCATCGCCTCGCCGCTGCTGAGCTCGCAGCGCATCGCCCGGATCCCGCTGTTCTCCGAGGGATACGTCGGCATGGTGGCCAGGGAGCATCCCCGGCTGCGCGGCGACCGGGTGGACCTGGCGGAGCTGGCGCACGAGCGGCTGGTCACGGTCTTCGGCCCGGCCGGGCACGAGGGACCGCGCCGGGCGCTGGAGGCACACGGTCTGCTCGACCGGGTCGTGCTGGAGGTGACCCGGTTCGCGGCACTGCCCTACCTGGTGCAGACCAGCGAGCTGTTCGCGACGGTGCCGCGGCTGGTGGCGGACATGTTCGCCGCCGAGCACCGGGTGCGGCTGCTGGAGCTGCCCGTGGAGGTCGAGCCCGCGCAGGTGTCGATCTACACGCGGCACGCGCACGCGCGCACCCCGCCGCAGCACTGGCTGATCGATTTCATGCGCGGGATCCTCACCGATCCGCGGGATCGCGCACCCGTCATGATCTAGCGGGAATTCAACGGAAGGGGAGCCGATGACCGACGGACAGCTGACCTGGCGGCGGATGCGCGGCCGCGATCCCGGCGAGGAGCATCGGGCCTCCACCCCGCTGGAGCTGTTGTTCGACCTGTGTTTCGTGGTGGCGGTGGCGCAGGCCGCGGCCGAGTTGCACCACGCGCTGACCGAGGGCCACCTCGGGGCCGGGCTGGCCGGTTACGTCGCGGTGTTCTTCGCGATCTGGTGGGCCTGGATGAACTTCACCTGGTTCGCCTCCGCCTACGACACCGACGACGCGCCCTACCGGCTGCTGACCCTGCTGCAGATGGCCGGGGTGCTGGTGCTGGCCGCCGGGGTGCCGAGGGCCTTCGAGCACTACGACTTCTCCGTCGTGGTGGCGGGCTACGTGCTGATGCGGATCGGGCTGGTCGCGCAGTGGCTGCGCGCCGCCGCCGGGCATCCCGGCGGCCGTCCCGCGGCGCTGCGTTACGCCGGCGGCATCCTGGTGGTGCAGATCGGCTGGATCGCGCGCCTGTGGGCGCCTGGCGTGTGGGGCTGGGTCACCTTCGTCGTGCTGGCGATCGCGGAGATGGCGATCCCGGCGTGGGCCGAGTTCCGTGGCCGGGAGACGGCGTGGCATCCCGGACACATCGCCGAACGCTACGGCCTGTTCACGATCATCGTGCTCGGCGAGGTCATCCTCGCCACCCTCACCGCGGTGCAGTCCGCACTGACCGAGTCCGGTGTCTCGGCGCCGCTGGTCCTGGTCGCGCTCGGCGCGCTCGTCCTCGTCTTCGCCCTGTGGTGGATCTACTTCACCGGAGCCGAGGCGCATCTGCGCACCCAGCGGATCGCGCTCACCTGGGGTTATGGGCACTACCTCGTGTTCGCCGCCGTCGCGGCGCTGGGCGCCGGGCTGGAGGTCGCGGTGGACGCGGTGGAACACAAGGCGCACGTCTCCGAACAGGCCGCCGCGCTCGCGGTGGCCGTCCCGGTCGCCGTGGTGATGGTCGTGCTCGCCGCGCTGCACCGGCTCACCGGCACCGGCGCCGTGGCCCGCACGGCGATCGTCGCCGCCGGTGTGGTCCTGGTGCTGCTGCTGGCCTTCAGTCCGCCGCTGCTCGGACTGGGCGGGGCCGTCGCCGGTATCGCGGTCGTGGTGGCCGCGACGCTGACGGTGAACCTCGTCGTACTGTCCACTTCGGACCGTCCACGGTGAGCGCTTTCATGGCCGCCCAGGACAGCGGCTTCGATCGCGCACCGTTACGATCGATGTCGCGGGGAGGTGTACGCGTCCTGGTGGGCGCCGCGGTCTTCAAAACCGTCGAGGCCGGGAACCTCGGCCTGGCGGGTTCGATTCCCGTCCACCTCCGCCACCGTGCCGGGCGCTGCCGGTCCGCCTGCTTCCGGCCGGATCGGTAGCGAGGCGGGCACGCGCCGGGCGCCACCCCGACCCGGCGCCCGGCGCGTGCCTGGTCAGCCGGCCGAGCCCATCCGCTCGCCGGGGGTCTCCGTGGCTCGCCCGCCGCCGGAGTGCGCCGGTGCGGCGTCGAAGAGCGGTGTCCGCTCCCGCGCGCTCACGGGCCCACCGTCATGTCGACGATGCTGTCCTTGCGGATGAGGCTGGGCTCGACGTCCGCGGACGTGCCGTCCGGCTGAACAGGCACCCACACCTCCATCGTGTAGCGGTCGAAGATCGGCGTGCCCGTCACGGTGCCGCGACGGCACAGGCGCGTCACGTCACCCGTCCGCCCGCGGACCTTGTACGTCACCCGCGTCCCCGCGCGCAACCCCTGCTGTCCCTGGTCCACCTGGCCCCCTCCGGCGTTGTCGCCTGCCGCGTGTTCCTAACTCGACGGTAACCACGAACGGGCGGCGATACCCATCCCATGGCCGGGTGATTTCACCCTGCGGGATAGCCCGTCCGAGCGATAGAAACCCCGCCACAAAGCCACTCAGAGTGCTCTATCCACAGTGGACATGCACCGTCTGGTATACTTATACGAGACGCGGCGGCATCGGGAGGGCTATGCGAGGGACCAGGAGCTGGATCCACCGGCACCGGTCCGTCCTTTGTGGCCTCACCGTCGTCGCGCTGCTGACCTTCTTCGTCGTGGCCGCCGGTACCGATCACCGGACCGGCAGGCCCGGTCATCATGCTGTGATCGTCGCCTCGCACGCGACGCACAACGGGGTGGCCGCGCCGCCGTTGACCGCCGGGACACCGCCTGAAATCCGGGTCCGCGAGGTAGCGTGCCTCTACTCGTCCGACGCGGCCGCCACGGACGGGTTCGTGTTCACGGGCGCCCCGAACCGGCTCGGAGCACGTGCCCCTCCTACTCACGGGTGCTCCTGACCAGACCAGCCGACACCCACGCCGCCATCGCACGCGGCGTGCCCCGCCGCGCCTTGGAGACACCTCATGACAACCGGACACGCCCTGCTCGCCGTCGGCGGCGCGTTCCTCGCCGCCGGCCTGATCGCCAAAGCCGGTGCCCGGATCGGGCTGCCGACCATCGCACTGTTCATGCTCGCCGGATTTCTCTTCGGCCCCAACACTCCCGGTTTGTCCCTTGTGGACGATCCGGCCGAGATGGGGGTGCTTTCCGGGCTCGGCCTGGTGTTCCTGCTCTTCTATCTCGGACTCGAGTTCTCGCTCGACGACCTCGCCGCGGGCGGCCGCAAGCTCGCCCTCGCCGGTGGCGCCTACCTGCTGCTCAACATCGGCAGCGGGCTCGCCTTCGGGTTCGCGCTAGGCTGGGGTGCCCCGGAGGCGCTCGTCATCGCGGGCGCGGTCGGGATCTCGTCGTCGGCGATCGTGACCAAGCTGCTGCTGGAAACCCGCCGCATGAACAATCCCGAATCGCGGCTGATCCTGGGCATCGTCGTGATCGAGGACGTATTCCTCGCGCTCTACCTCGCGGTCCTGCAGCCGGTACTGGGCAAGGCGGACGGCTTCGGCGCCGCGCTGACCGACTTCGGCAAGGCGTTCGGCTTCCTGGTCCTGCTCGCGGCGCTGGCGCGCTGGGGCGGCAGGCTGCTGTCGAAGCTGTTCGCCGGCACCAACGACGAACTGCTGACCGTCTGTTTCGTGGGCGTGGCCGTGCTGGGTGCCGCCGTGGCCGAGGAGATCGGCGTGTCCGACGCCATCGGCGCGTTCATGATGGGCGTGCTGCTCGGTGGCTCGAAGGTCGCGCCCCGGATCCACAAGCTCGTGTTGCCGCTGCGGGACGCGTTCGGCGCGCTGTTCTTCTTCATCTTCGGCCTGAGCATCGACCCGCGCGCGGTCGGGCCGGTGATCGTGCCGGTGCTGGTCGCGGTGGCGATGACGATCGTGATCAACCTCGGCACCGGGGCGCTCGCCGCGAAACTGCACTCGTTCGACCGCGAGGCCGGGCTCAACATCGGCCTGACGGTGCTCACGCGCGGGGAGTTCTCGCTGGTCCTGGCGGCGATGGCCACCGCGGCCGGGCTGGACTCGCGGGTCGCGCCCTTCGTGGCCGGGTACGTGCTGCTGCTCGCGATCATCGGCCCGCTGGCCGTGGTCCGCTCCGGCCGGATCGCGCGCCTGCTCCGGCGCCGCGGTCAGCCGCAGCCGGTCGGTAAATAGAACGAGTTCTCGTCACCGGGATACCTTTTCCCGGGGACAGGAGACTGGTAAGAATAGAACTTGTTTCAGTCTTGTGATCGGCACGTGGAGGTGCGGATGAGCGTCCCGACCGTCACCGAGCTGCTGCTCGCGCGAGCCGGGGACGAGCATCCCGGCCTGCGCTTCGAGGACGAGACGTACACGTGGGCGCGGCATGTCCGGATGAGCGCGGGGCTCGCGACCGGGTTGCGGGCGAAACTGCGCTGGGACATCCCGCCCCACGTGGGCATCCTCGCCGACAACGTGCCGGCGTTCTCGTTACTGCTGGGCGGCTGCGCGCTCTCCGGCGCGGTGCTGGTGGGCCTCAACCCGACACGGCGCGGGGAGGCCCTCGCCCGCGACGTGCGCCTCGCCGACTGCCAGCTCGTGCTCACCGAGCGGCGGTACCAGCCGTTGCTGGACGGGCTGGACCTCGGCGGGGCCGAGGTGGGCGCGCTGGAGGCGCCGGAGTGGTGGGCGCCACGGGAGGTGCCGCCGGAACCGGTCGCCGCCGCGCCCGGCGATCTGCTGATGCTCATCTTCACCTCCGGCACGAGCGGTGATCCGAAGGCGGTGCGATGCACACACGGCAAGATCGCCTTCCCGGGCCGGATGCTCGCCGAGCGCTTCGGGTTGTCCACTTCGGACACCGCATACGTGGCGATGCCGATGTTCCACTCCAACGCGATCATGGCGGGCTGGGCGGTCGGGCTCGCCGCGGGTGCGACCATCGCGCTGCGCCGCCGGTTCTCCGCGTCCGGGTTCCTTCCCGACGTGTGCAGGTTCGGCGCGACCTACGCGAGCTACGTCGGCAAGCCACTGTCCTATGTGCTCGCCACTCCCCCGCGTCCGGATGATGCAGACAACCCGTTGCGCATCGTCTACGGCAACGAGGGCGCGAGCGCGGACCTGGCGGCCTTCGGTGACCGCTTCGGCTGCGCCGTGGTGGACGCGTTCGGCTCCACCGAGGGCGGCATCGGTTTCGCCCGCACGCCGGAAACCCCGGCCGGCTCGCTCGGGAAACCGGCCGAGGGGCTGGCGATCCTGCATCCGGGCACCGGGCGCCCGTGCCCGCCCGCCGAGTTCGATGCCGATGGCAGGCTGACCAACGCCGACGAGGCGGTCGGCGAGATGGTCAACATCGGCGGGGCGGGCTGGTTCGCCGGGTACTACCGCGATCCGGACGCGGACGCGGAGCGGTTGCGCGACGGGCGTTACCACACCGGCGATCTCGCCTACGCCGACGCAGGCGGCTTCTGGTACTTCGCCGGACGGCTGGGCGACTGGCTACGCGTCGACGGCGAAAACCTCGGCACGGCGCCGATCGAGCGGATTCTCGTGCGGCATCCGGGAATCGCCGACGCCGCCGTCTACGCCGTCCCCGACCCGGTGACCGGCGATCAGGTCATGGCGGCGGTCGTACCGTCGAACGGAACGCTGGACCCGGCGGAGTTCGGCCGCTTCCTCGCGGCACAGAGCGATTTGGGTCCGAAGCAGGTGCCCAGGTATGTGCGCGTGGTCGACGAACTGCCGAAGACCTCCACGTTCAAGGTCGTCAAGCGGCAGCTGGCCGCGGAAGGCCTGGCGGGGATGGTCTGGGAACTCGAGGGAAACGGCTACACGGCACTGGCACAGCCGTGAAAGAGCCCCTCATGGCGCAGCGCACCATGAGGGGCTCCTCACCGAGATCCGGTCAGCTTTCGTGGAGGATCACGCCACGGATGTTGCTTCCCGCGTGCATGTCGGCGTAGGCCTGGTTGACCTCGTCCAGTTTGTACGTCTTGGTGATCAGCTGGTCCAGCTTCAGCTTGCCCGCCTTGTACAGCGTCGCCAGCCTGGTGATCTCGAACGACGGGGTGCCCATCCCGAAGATCACGCCCTGGATGCGCTTCTGCATCATCGACAGCATCCACAGGTTGATCGGAAGGCCCTCGTCCTTGATGTCGCCGATGCCGGTGACCACGACGGTGCCGAACTTGCCGATCGAGTTCACCGCCTGCGCGACGTGCTCACCGGTGGTGACGCCGACCGTGACGATCGCGGCGTGGGCACCCTGGCCGTTGGTGACCGAACGGGCGAAATCGGCCGCCTCGTCGATCGTCGCGCAGGTGTGGGTGGCGCCGAACTCCAGTGCCTTCTCCCGCTTGAACGCGACCGGATCGGCGACGATGACGTGCGCGGCACCGCGGGTGGCCGCGGACTGCACGGCGTTCATGCCGACGCCGCCGGCACCCATCACGATGATCGTCTGCCCCGCCTTGACCTCGGCGGCGTACTCGGCCGAACCCCAGCCCGTCGGCACCCCGCAGGACAGCAGCGCGGCGACGTGGAACGGAATGTCGTCGTCGATCTTGGTGAGCGAGAACTCGGGCACGATGGCCTGCTGGGCGAACGTGCCCACCATCGTCATCTGGCCGACGTCCCTGCCGTCGAGGTGAGCACGGTAGGTGCCATCGGTCATCGACCCCTGCAGCGCGTAGATGCCGAGGTCGCAGACGTTGCCGCGGCCCGACGCGCAGGCCTCGCAGCGGCCGCAGGAAGGCACGAACTGGGCCACCACGTGATCGCCGGCGGCCAGCGAGCGCACGCCGGGTCCGACCGCCTCGACCACGCCGGCGCCCTCGTGCCCGCCGATCAGCGGTAGCAGGCCGACCGGCATGTCTCCCGTGGCGGCGTGGTCGTCGGAGTGGCACAGGCCCGCGGCATGGAACCGCACCCGCACCTCGTTGGGCCCGGGGTCGTCGATATCGATGTCGACGATCTGCCATTTACCGGGCTGCTCGAGCAGTGCCGCCGCACGGGTTCGCATCGTTGCACACCTCCAGGGTCACCGACAGACCCGAAATAGAACGCGTTACATCGGAAGTCAAGCACATCGTGCCAGCGCCATCAAGACCCACACGGTCAAGGCAGGAACAAGTTCTAGATCCCGGCCGTCGAGGTGGCCGGTCCACCCGGTGAGCTTATCGCGAAACCGGCTGCGGACCGCGCCGAGAAGGGGGCGGCCCGCCGCGCCGCGAGCCACCCCGATGGTGTCCACTGTGGTCAGTCGGTGAGCACGAGTTCCGGCTCCGCGGCCGGAGCACCGGCCCGCCGGCGCCGGACGATCCCGGCCAGCGCCACGAGCAGGCCGAGTGCGGCGATCCCGGTGATCACGGCCAGCGCGGGCGTGAGCCCGGCCAGCAGCGCGCCCGACGAGGCGTCGGTGCCCCCTTCGGAGGTCAGCACCGCCGTCACCACGGCGAGGCCGATCGCGCCGCCGACCTGCACGGCGGTGTTGAACAGCCCGCCGGCGAGGCCCTGCTCGTTGTCGCCGATCCCGTTGGTGGCCTGGATGTTCAGCGCCGAGAACGCCAGCATGAAGCCGATCCCGAGCAGGATCATGCTCGGCAGCACACTGCCGAAGTAGCCCGAATGCTCGTCGACGCGCAGGAACAGCGCGTAGGCGACGACGTGCGCGACCACCCCGGCGAAGATCACCCGCGCCGTGCCGATCCGGTCGATCAGCGGCTCGATGCGGGGCGAGCCGAACGCCACGATCAGCGCGGCGGGCAGGAAGCCGAACGCGGTCTGCAGCGCGCTCCAGCCCAGCACGGTCTGCAGGTACTGCATGACCACGAACTGGAACCCGATGTAGGCCCCGAAGAACAGGCCCGCGCCGAGGTTGGCCCGCGCGAGCGGCGCCGAGCGCAGGATGCCCAGGCGCAGCAGCGGATGCCTGCTGCGCTTCTCGATCAGCACGAACGCCGCCAGCAGCGCGGCGGCGAGCACGAACGAGACCACCGTGCGCGGCGCGGCCCAGCCGGCCTCGGGTGCTTGCACGACGGTGAACACCAGCAGCAGCGAGCCGAGTGCGCCGGTGATCGCGCCGGGCAGGTCGTAGCCCGCACCCGAACGGTCGCGCTCGTAGGCGGGGATCACCTTGACCGCCGAGGCCAGCGCGACGAGCGCGATCGGCACCGGCAGCAGGAACGTCCAGCGCCAGCCCACCTCGGTGAGCAGCCCGGAGAACACCAGCCCCGCGGAGTACCCGCTGGCGCCGAACACGGCGAAGATGCTGATCGCCTTGTTGCGCGCCGGGCCTTCCCGGAACGTGGTCGTGATGATCGACAGCGCCGCCGGTGCGGTGAACGCCGCGGCAAGGCCCTTGACGAAACGGCTCGCGATCAGCAGCGTGCCGTTGTCGACGACGCCGCCGAACAGGGACGCGACCGCGAACACGGCGACCGCGACCAGGAACACGCGGCGCCTGCCGAGCAGATCGGCGGTGCGGCCGCCGAGCAGCAGCAGTCCCCCGTAGCCGAGGACGTAGCCGCTGACGACCCATTGCAGCGCGCTGGTGGACAGGCCGAGATCGGCCCGGATGGACGGCAGCGCGACGCCGACCATCGATACGTCGAGGGCGTCGAGCCCCACGACCGTGGACACGGTGAGCAGTACGCCCCACAGGCGTGCGTCCCACTTGGTCGAAGTGGTGGACAGGTGCGCGGATGAGCTCATGCCCAGCATGATTACATGCGTCTGCATCTAATGCAAAGGAATTTAATTCGTTTGCATCTGATGCACGCGCGTGCTATGTTCGCGCCGTGGGTACCGTCGCTGAACAAGGCCTCGTTCGGCAGTGGCACGAGCTGCTGGCGCGGCACGCGATGGTGTCCAGCGCGCTGGAGTGCGCGCTGCAGGACAAGCACGGCATCGGCGTCAGCGAGTTCGAGGCGCTGGAGTTCCTGGCCGGCAGCGCCGACCAGTGCCGTTCCGCGGACCTGACCGACGCGGTGCATCTGAGCCAGAGCGCCACCTCCCGCCTCGTCGCCCGCCTCGAACGCGAGGGATTCGTCGAGCGCGCCCTGTGCGAGGCCGACCGCAGGGGCATCTTCGTCACGATCACCGGCGCCGGCCGCGAGCGTTACCTCGAGGCCAAGCCGACCCACCGCGCCGTGCTGGCCGAGAAACTCGGCGGCTGAGCCCCGCTCAGCGCGCCGCGAGCCAGCTCTCGCGGCGCTTCTTCGACGCCCGCGACAGCCACGCGTCCTCGATCACCTCGGCGAGTTCGGCCTTGGTCAGCTCGCCGAGGCGGCACTCCCGCACGAGCACGGAGGGATGGCCGTCGAAATGCGGGGTGGTGAAAAACGGTGAGCGCGGATCCTGCACCAGCGCCTGTTTGTCCGATTCGGACGGTACCCAGATCACGATGACGTCGGGATAGCGCTCGCCGGTCTGCGGATCGACCGCGTCGGGACGGGGATTGCGGAAGAACACGAACGATTTCCCGCCCACCTGATAGATCGGCCTGCCCGCCGTGCCCGGATAGATCGTGACGTGCGGCATCCGCAGCGCGAAGTCGTGCACGTCCTGCACCGTCGCGTTCATCGCCTCACCGTAAGCCGTAACGGCCCCGTCCGGCAGGCGACTTCTCCAGCATGGGGAAACGACTCGTGATCTGCTGCGACGGCACCTGGAACACGTGGAAGCAGCCCGCGCCGACGAACGTGGTCAAGGTCAGCGAGGCCGTCGCCCCGATGGACGAGCACGCCGTGCTCCAGCTCGGGTACTACCACGCGGGCGTCGGCACGCGACCGTGGGACCGTGTGCTCGGCGGTGCGTTCGGCTTCGGCCTGTCCCGCAACGTGCGCGCCTGCTACCGCTTCCTCGTGCGCCATTTCGAGCCCGGCGACGAGGTGTTCCTGTTCGGGTTCAGCCGTGGCGCCTACACCGCCCGCAGCACCGCCGGATTCATCCGCAACTGCGGAATCCTGGCGCGGCACAACGAGGACAGGATCGCCGAGGCCTACCGGCTCTATCGCGACCGCGACCCGGCGACCGGCCCGGACAGCCCGCGGGCGCGCGAGTTCCGCGCGCGCTACGCCCACGAGGACGTCACCCCGATCCGGTTCATCGGCGTCTGGGACACCGTCGGCGCGCTGGGCATCCCGCTGTCCGGTGGCCGCCTGATCAACCTCGTCAACCGGCGCTGGCAGTTCCACGACACGCAACTGTCCTCGACGATCCGGTCCGCGTTCCAGGCGCTGGCCATCGACGAGAAGCGCCGCCCGTTCACCCCCGCCGTCTGGAAGCCCTCCCCGGCCGCCGACGGGCAGCAGCGGGAGCAGGTCTGGTTCACCGGGGTGCATTCCGACGTCGGCGGCGGCTATCCGCAGACCGCGCTGTCCGACCTCACGCTGCGCTGGATGACCGCCCGCGCCCGCGCGTGCGGGCTCGCCTTCACCGAGGACGCCTTCGCCGGGCTGCCCGCGCGGGACGAGTTCGGCCCGCTGCACGACTCCGCGACCTGGTTCTACCGGATGATCGGCACCACGCCACGGAAGCTCGGTGAGCAGGACGCGCCCAGCGAGTACGCCGCCTCGTCGGCCGCGGACCGGCAGAAGGAGATGAACCCGCCGTACCGGGCGGAAAACCTGCGCACCTACCTCGCCGACGCCGCGCACCAGATCATGCCGGTCTGAACCCGCTACGGTGGAGGGTGCCGTCCACACCGCCAGCGGAAGGGGGTTCACCAGAATGCCCACGCCAGACAACCCGCCGGAACGGCCGGGCCCGCAGCCGCCGTTCCCGCGCCGCAAGAAGCCCGAGGGCACGCCGGATCAGTACCCGCACGAGACGCCGAACCGCTACCCCGGGGAAGGGCCGCGCATCGAGGGACTGCCGGAGCCGCCGGAACGCTGAGCGGCCACGAGGTCTTTCGGCTCTAGCCGCCGGTCGCGCCGCTTCGGTACCACTGGCCCGATGGAGCACCTGCGGGTCGAGGCCAACGGGATCGAGTTCCACGTCGCGGCGGACGGTCCCGTCGGCGCCCCGCCGATCCTGTTCCTGCACGGCTTTCCCGAGGGATCGGCCGGCTGGTACGCGACGATGCGGCTGCTGCCCGACCATCGCGTCTACGCGCCGGACCTGCGCGGCTATCCCGGCACGGACCGTCCCCGGGGCGGCTACGACGTGTTCACCCTGACCGACGACATCAAGGCGCTCATCGCCGCCCTGGGCCTGCGGCGGCCGCCGCTGGTGACGCATGACTGGGGCGGCGCGCTCGGCTGGATCTTCGCGCACCGGTTCTCCGCGCTGATCAGCCATCTCGTGGTCGTCAACTGCACGCATCCGCGCACGCTGGTGCGCGCGGCGCTGACCTTCGACCGGCTGCAGCCGCTGCGGATCCCGTGGGTGCTGCCGTTCCAGGTGCCGTGGCTGCCCGAGTTCCTGCTCACGACCCCGCTGGGCAGGATCGGCCTGCGGCTGTCGTTCGTGCTGCGTGAGGGTTCCCGTGGCCACATGGACACCGGCGTCGTCGACGACCTGGTGGACGGGTTCCGCTCGCCCGCCGACCTCGGCCCGCCCATCGACTACTACCGGGCGTTCGTGGCCACGCTGGTTTTCCCGCGCCGCCGCGCCCGCCTGTACTCGGTGTACGACACCCCGATCACCGTGCCGGTGACACTGATCTGGGGTCTGGAGGACGAGGCGCTGCCCGCGCCGATCGCGGAGAAAAGCGCGCGCGACGCCGGTCACGAGGTGGAATGGCGGCCGCTGCCGGGCATTGGGCATTTCGTCGACCTCGAAGCACCCGGGCTGCTGGCCGCCGAGATCACCCGTGCGCTGGCACCGGTGCGAGCGTGATCTTGAGCTTGTGCGTGATCTCGTCCCTGGTCCCGCCTTCGATCCCCAGCGAGATCGAACCGCCGCCGGTGATCGCGAAGGTGAGTTCGACCGTGCTTTCCTTGAGCAGGTAGGGATCCTCTCCCCCGGCGGCGTGCCCGACGGCGGCCAGCACGGTGCCGATCGCGTCGGCGAGCACCTCGTCCACCTCGCCTTCGCGGATCTCGTGGCCCGGCGCGAGATCCGGCGGCACCAGCGTGATGTCGATGGCGTGGGTGTCGTTGCGGGTCACGGCGGTGCCGAACTTGAGGCTCATCCCGATGAACGGGATCTTGAACTCCAGTTTCGCGCCCGAGGTCGAAGTGGCCACCATGTTGAGCACGAGCTGGACCGCGGACACCCGCAGCGTGCGCCCGGTGTCGGCCGCCGAGACGCCCGCCTGCGCCACGGCCGCCTTCACCGCGTCGATCAGGTCCTCCACCGGCACCCCGGTGTCGGTGACCTCCATCGTCGTTCCTCCTGTCAGTTCGCGTACGCGTGCGGGTCGCCGTAAACGGTGTAGGCCAGCCACGTCGGGTCAGGTCCGTCCTGTGCGGCGTCGCGGCGGGCGAGCAAGGCCGCCCGGCCCAGCGAGATGTTCTCGCGCAGGCGCCGGTAGAACGACTCGGCGAACGCGCTCGCGCAGTCGCTGCGCACCGGCCACAGGGTGCCGACGAACGCAGCGGCGCCCGCGGCCATGAACTGCTGCGCCCAGCCGGTCATCGCGCCGTACTCCAGTGCCGTGCCCGCGGTGCGGCAGGCGTTGAGGAACACCAGCGGGCTCTTGGCCGCCAGCGAACGGCGGACGGCCGCGCTGTTGAGCAGTGCCGGCACGAACGGGCCGCCAGTCATCGCGATCGACGAGCCTGCCTGCGGCGAGAAACTGTTGTGGCACACGAAATGCAGCGGACCGCAGGTGCCCGAGCCGAGCAGATCGAGCAGCACGTCCAGCTGCTCGACCTCCCCGGCGTGGCCGAGCACGGCGGCGAGGGTGTCGATCTCCTGGCGCGCGTTGCCCGGCGCGCGCCCGGACACGACGTAGGTGCACGGCGAGACGTTGACGACCTGCCTGCGTTCCTGCCCGAAAACGCGGCGCAGCACGGGAAACTGCTCGACGAGGAAACCGTTGTCCGAACCGGGACGCAGCGGGTAGAGCAGCTCCCACGGAATCACGTCGTGGCTCGTGGCGATCGTGAAGGACGTGATCTGGTCCCGCAGCTGCCAGAACTGCTCCTGGATGACGCGGGGCACGACGCCGTCCCACAGGCCGATGCCGGTCTCCTGCATCCAGCGCCGCGCCATGCCGCCCTCGTAGGGACCCCGCCCGGACGCGAGCTGCTTGAGCGTGGCGATCGCTCGTTCCACCGCGGCGGGCGGTTCGGCCGCCAGCGCCTGCGCGATCACCGGTTCGAACAGGTATTTCTCGGACAGGAGCTGGAAAACGGTGCGCTCGCCGTCGGAACGCACCTGCAGCGTCACCTCGCCGGGCCGGGCCTGCACGGCGTGGACGGTGGCCGTTTTCGGGCTCCCGTGTTCGGTGGGGCCGCCCGGTTCGACGGACACCTCGGCCTCCAGGTCCGCGAGGAACGTGCCGCCCGCGAACGCCATCACGCGTACCCGGTGCAGCCCGGGAGCCCTGGTGCGGAACGAAAAGCGCACGGGATCGACGGTGTGCGCGCCGGCCACGGTGAGCACCTGTTCCAGTGGCCCGGTGGGCAGCAGGCCGGGCGGCGCCTGCACCAGCACCGAGACGGTCGCGTATCCGGTCAGCCGCCGCAGCGGGGCCGCCACCGTCCATCCGGCGGTGTCGGTCTCGAGTCCGACGACGAGGCTGAGGTCGGTGTCCAGCGGCGCGCGGTCCGCCAGGTACGCGACGAGCGAGCGGTGTGGCGCGGGCAGGTCCTCCGCCGGAGGCGACAGCCGCCCGGGGACGTAGCCGGTGTCGTCCGACTTGCCGAGGTAGGGATACAGGTCCTCGGCCTCGTCGTCGTCCCAGTCCGCCGCGGGTGCGGGCTGAAACGACGGACTGGGTTCGACGCCACCCGGGTCGTGGAACCCGCCGTACCCGGACCCCGGCGAGTCGCCGGCCAGCGTCGCCATCGCCTCGGCGATCCGGTCGGCGAGCGCGCCGTCCTGCCGCGCCAGCCGCTCGAAGGCGCGGCGCAGATCCCGCCGCGTGGTACCCGTTGGCCTGCCATACGATTCGCAGTCCGACCACAACGCCTCGGCCGCGCTCCGCACCGCTGGATCCGAGACCGCGAGCTCGTAAAACCGCTCCAGGGAGCGGTCGTAGTCGGTGTCCGCGCCGAATCCGTCGATCCGGCGCAGTGCCCGGCGGAACAGCAGGTCGGCCGCGGCGGCGGGATCCAGCAGGTGAGCCCCCACTCCTCGTCGCCGTCCGTAATGCTTCGCAGCATAGAGCGTTCGCCGGCCGGTGTGGATCCATGTGGCGCGGTATATGACGTTATACACAAGAATGGTGCCGTGCCGACCACCGACGCGTCCCGCTGCCCGTGTGGTTCCGGGGAGACCTACGGCGGCTGCTGCGGGCCGCTGCATCGCGGCGAATCCGCGGCCGCCACCGCCGAACAGCTGATGCGGTCCCGGTTCAGCGCGTTCGCCGTCGGCGACGAGGCCTACCTGCTGCGCAGCTGGCATCCCCGCACCCGGCCGCGGTCGCTCGATCTCGACCCGGAGCTGCACTGGACCTTCCTCGAAGTGCTCGCCTCCACCGGCGGCAGCCCGTTCCACCAGAGCGGCACCGTCGAGTTCCGCGCGCACTACCGCAAGCCCGGCGATCGCGGGGTGCTGCACGAGAACAGCGAGTTCTGCCGCGTCGACGGCGCGTGGGTCTACGTCGGGCAGCTCGCGCCCTGACCGTCGCGGTGCGACTCAGCGCGCCTGGAGTGCCTCCCGCACCGACCGCGGCGACCTGCCGAGCAGGGTTTCGAGCGTGGGATCGGTGACCGCGAACTCACCGCCGCGGGAAGCCAGGTACGAGCCGAGCAGCAGCCGCACCATGGGCTCGGGCGTACCGCGTTCCACCAGGCTCGCGACCCACTTCTCGTCGTCGAGGACCACGCGCCGGACGGTGCGGCCCGCCAGCTCCGACAGCGTGGCGGCCACCTCCTCCAGATCGACCGCGGCGGTCGCGGTGAGCGGCGGGGTCGGGCCGTCGAAACAGGCCTCGCCGGCGAGGATCGCGGCCGCGGCCTCGGCGAGATCGGCGCGCGCCGTCCAGGACACCGGCCCATCCGCGGGCGCCACCAGCTCCCCGGCCTCGACGGCCCCCGCGACATGGAATTCCAGGCTCGCGGTGTAGTAGCCGTTGCGCAGGGAGGTGAACGGCTTGCCGGTGCCGGCGAGGTAGGCCTCGACGGCGGCGTGGTCGCGCGCCGGAGCGAAGAAGGAATCCGGATCCGCCGCCTGGTGACTGGTGTAGAGCACGCGCTCGGCACCCGCGCGGTAGGCCGCGTCGACGGCGGCGGCGGCCTGGGCGATGCTCTCCTGCCCCAGCTTGTCGACCGACACGACGAGCACCTGCGAGGCCCCTTCGAACGCCACGTCGAGCGTGCCGGGATCGGCGAAGTCGCCGCGGCGCACGCGCACGCCCCGCGCGGCGAGGCCCCCGGCCCGCCCAGGATCGCGGACGCTGACGCCGATCCGCTCGGCCGGGACCCGGTCGAGCAGCCGCTCGACGACCTGCGAGCCGAGCCGGCCGGTCGCACCGGTAACGATGATCATCTGCATGCTCCCCTGGCTGTTATCGATGGAAACCGTAAACTGATAACAACGATAGTACACCGATAACAATGATGCGTTATCGTTGATTCATGTCCCAGGTTCAGCCGCAGCGCGCCGCTCGCCTCGAAACGCGGTCCCGGATCGTCGAGGCGGCCGCGCGGCTGCTGCACGAGGAAGGCCCGGCCGCGGTCACGACGCGCGCGGTCGCCGACGCGGCGGGCGTGCAGGCGCCGGCGATCTACCGGCTGTTCGGCGACAAGGACGGGCTGCTCGATGCCGTCGCCGAGCACGAACTCGCGCGCTACGTCAACGACAAGACGCGGGCCGCCGAGACCGAGGACCCGGTGGCGGATCTGCGCGCGGCCTGGAACCGGCACATCCGCTTCGGACTGGCCAATCCGGCGTTGTTCGCCACCCTCGCCGACCCCGCGCGCGCCGGGCGCTCACCGGTGGCCGCGGCCGGGCTCGACGTCCTGCGCGCCCGCGTGCGCCGGATCGCCGCCATCGGCAGGCTCCGCGTCGCCGAACGGCGCGCCGTGGACCTCATTCACGCCGCGGGCACCGGTGCCGTCCTCACGCTGCTGGCGCAGCCTGCCGAGGACCGCGATTCGCGGCTCGCCGACCTGCTCTACGACGCGGTCATGCGGACCGTGCTGACCGAGGCGCCCGGAACCGGCACCGACCACGTGTCCGCCGCGGCCGTCGCCCTGCGCGCCGCCGCATCCGGGCTGCCGATGTTCACCACCGCCGAACGGAGCCTGCTGGCCGAATGGCTGGACCGGCTGACGGAATCCGCGAAACCCTAGCGCCAGGCGAAAACGGGTTGCTCCAGCTGGTCGACCCTGGTGTGCCTGCCGTGCAGGGCGACCTCGCGGAACTGGAACAGCACGGCCGCGGTCGGCGCGTGCACGAGATGCCCGATCAGCGGCAGCTGGATCACCGGGCGGTCCGACTCGGGGATGCGCAGGTACCTTGGTTCGACATCCAGAGCCTCGAACGAGATCCGGTGCAGTTCGGACACCTCCGCCGGATTCGGTACCGGCTCGGCACCGTCCACCCGCATCACGACCGGCGTGATCACATAGCCCGACCGGGTCGGGTAGTCGTCCAGCAGTCCGGCGCAGTCCGCGCGCTGCGCGCTGATGCCCAGTTCCTCACGCAGTTCCCGCAATGCGGCCGCCACCGCGTCCTCGCCGTCGTCGAACCTGCCGCCCGGCAACGCGAACTGCCCGGGATGGGCGCGCAGTTTGGACGTACGCCGGGTGAGCCAGACGGCGGGACCGTGTTCGTCCTCGAACATCACCACGGCCACCGCGGCCGCCCGGCGTCCCGCCAACGGCGCGGCGACCCGGGGAAAACGCCGCACCTCGGCCTCGGCGTCGTGGAGAACTTCCATGGTCCGGACTTTAACCGACACACTTTGTTCTCAAGGCGAAACGTGTCCGGCGACGCTCTCATCCTGCCGCCGCACGCACCGGCAGGATGATCGCCGACGGGCGGGCCGCGTCGTGGTGGACCTCCTGGTCCGCGACGAGCATCCGCACCGCCGTGGCATGCGGCTCGCCCGTACCGGGGTTGCGCGCGTAGCGGGGAAACGCGCCGCTGGAGACCTGCACGCGGATGCGGTGCCCGCGCCGGAACCGGTGCGCCGTCGGCCACAACCGCACCTGACGGCAGGCCAGCTCGTCCGCGCCGGTGACGCTCACCAGCCCGTCGCACACGTTGACCGAGCGGCCACGGGGGCCGACGTCGCACAGCCGCACGAACACGTCGGCGTGGGCGAGGCTGGAGCGGAACCAGATCTCGGCGCTGACCTCACCGATCACCTCGACGTCGCGGGAGAGCACGTCGGTGGTGTAGGTGAGCACGTCGTCCCTGGCCTCCAGTGCCCGGTTGTCCCCGCGCCCGGCGTCCCGGACCATGCGGACCCCGCCGGCCGCGGGTGTGGGATCGGCTGGATCGTAGCGATAGGCGTCGGGTTCGGCGTGCGTCGGCACCGCGGGCGCGAGCCCGCCGGCGGGCTGCAGATGGAAACGCCGGGGCGAGTATCCCGGTGGCGGCCAGGATTCGAAGTCGCGCCAGGCTTCCTCGCCCATCACGTACAGCCGCACCGCAGCGCGCTCCGGCGGGCGTTCGCCCCGCGCGCAGGGCAGGGCGAACTCGAGAGCCTCGTGCTGCGGCAACGGGTCGAACGACAGGTGCGTCCACGGCCCCACGGTCAGCCGGGCGGGTGTGCCCGCCTCCTGCAGTACCCGGAAGTCACGAAGCTGGCCGGGCAGGAAGATGTCGTACCAGCCGCCGATCGAGCTCACCGGGACGGTCACCTCGGCCACCCGCTCCCGGTGGTCGAAACCCGCCCAGCGCGGGCAATCCGCATCGTAGGAGAGAATGTCCTGCGCGGGCTGCTGCAGGGACGGCGCCGCCGCCGCGCGCTGTCCACGCTGCCGCTGAACCGCGCGGACCGCGGCGCTCCTGGCCGTCGGTCATCACACCCCAGCCGAACGGGGTTTCCAGCGACAGCCCGTCGGCGCGCAGGAATTCCAGTGTCAGCGCGGATTCCGTTATCTGCGGGACCATCGCCTTGACCTGGGGCGGCAGCCGGTCGGCGACCGCCCACTGCACGTACCCGAGGTAGCTGCCGCCGAGCAGCACGATGGCGTCACCGGCCCAGGGCTGTTGCACCAGCCATTCCAGCGTCGCCAGCCCGTCGTCGCGCTCATGCACCATGGGGTCGAACGCGCCACCGGAACCGAATGTGCCGCGCGTGCTCTGCAGCAGCACCTGGAAACCGCGTTCGGCGAGCGGGCGCACCATGACCGCCGCGAAGCGCCTGCTCCGGCCGTAGGGCGAGCGCATGAGCGCGACCGGCAGCCCGTCGCCGCCTCGTGCCGGCGCCCACCGGTCGGCCAGCAGCGTCACCCCGTCGGGCATCGGCACCGGCAGGTCGCGATGCACGGCGAGATCGCGGGTGAGCGGCGGGCCGAGCCGCAGTGCCCGTTGAACGAGGTGACTGACCAGGTTCATCGTGCCAGCCTATCGCGCACTGTCACCGGTCCGGCCGAGAACAGCACCGTGAAATCAGGTCGCGATATCGGGGTAGGGCATCTTCACGTGCGCGACGCGGCGGGCGTACTCGTGCTGGAAGGCCAGTGGTTCGTCGTAGTCGTGCTCGAACATCGCGATGAACAACGTCAGCGTGAGAAACGGGTGCGCGCCCAGCTCGAACAGCTTCGGATAGTCGTGTGTGGACAGTGCCTCGCGTTCGTCGCCGGCGAAGGCGAGCCACGAGCTGCGTTCCCCGGTCGCGCAGTTGAGGATGCGCCCGGCCTCCTCGGCCTCCCACCACGCGACGGTGCCGCGCGGATCGTCCTTGTACCGCGCGACGAGCGCCGGGTCGCGGTCGATGGTGTAGAGGAACTTGTCCATCAGGTACTTGCTCACCGCGCGGCTCCCTTCGGGTACCAGGTGAAGTAGGCCTCCATGGTGTGGAACAAATCGAGCGTGTCGACGTAGTCCGCGGCCTGCCCCTCCCCCGCGACGCCCATCATGAGCAGGAAGTCCATGAACCCGTGCGTGGCGTTGCCCGGCAGGTGCAGGCTTTCCAGCGTCACCTCGCCGAGGCATTTCTCGATGTCGCCGCCGGAGATCCACGCCACGGCCTTGCGGTCGAACTCCGGGTCCGGGCCGTGCTCGCCGAACTGCCTCGGCCCGCCCAGCTCCAGCGACAGGTGCCCGGTGCCGATCACCGCGACGCGCAGGTGCGACGGCCAGGACTCCACCAGCGCGCGGATCGTCTGTCCCAATTGGACGAATCGCTTCGGCTGCGGCAGGGGCGGGGCGAAGATGTTGGTGTAGACGGGCACGATCGGCAGATCGGCCTCCGGGCGCAGCGTGATGATCGGGCAGGTGATGGAGTGGTCGATCCGCAGCTCGTTGGAGAACGCCAGGTCGAAACCGGCGTCCAGGCCCTCACGCAGCAGGTGCGCCGAGAGGTCCTCCTGCCCCTTGAGCAGCATGCGCGGCAGGCCGAACTCGCGTTCCTCGTTGTAGAAGTTCGCGTCGTAGAAGGGGGCCTTGCCGACGAGGAACTGCGGCATGTTGTCCAGCCACAGCTGGTGGAAGTGATCCGAGCCGACCATCACCAGCACGTCGGGGCGGGCGCGGGTGAGTGTCTCGCGGAACGCGGTGATCTTGGCGGCCCACTCGTCGGCGAAGGGCGGGCGCTCCGGCCCGGTCGTGGTGCTCGCCCGGTAGTAGAACGGATGGTGGGTGGACGCGATCACCGCGACCAGTTCAGCCATGGCGGCCTCCGTGGGGGTCCGGAACAGGGGGAATGGACCGATTGTTCAGATCGACGGACAGGAAGATGTCGTTGGCGACGGGGTTGCGCATCTCCTCGGCCAGCTGCCCGATGAGCCCGGCGGTGCGCGCCAGCAACGCGAAGCCGCGCAGCAGCGGCAACGGCAGCCCGAGATCGGCCAGCGCGGCGCCGCACACACCGGCGCCGTTGAGCGGCAGCGTTTTCCCCAGCACCTGAGGGTGCACCCGGCCGATGGCGGCGAACAGCCGCAGGTGCGGGCCGAACAGGCCTTCCTCGGTGGCGATCTCCATCAACCGCGGCGTGCGCGGGTCGCCGTCCTTGTGCACGTGATGTCCCAGGCCCGGCACGAACTTCCCGGCCTCGCGCCGGGCACGTACGGTCTCCAGCGCGAGCGTGTCCCAGCCCGCCTCGTCGGCGGGGAGTTCTTGCCGGGCAAGGACTTCGTGCAGGAAGATGCCGGTGTCCTCGGTGACGCCGAGGAACCGTGAGCCGCCGCCGAGCAGGCCCGCGGCGAGGGCGCCCTGGATCGAGTCGGGGGCCGACAGATACGTCAGGCGCGTGACGATCGCGGTCGGGGTGAAGCCGTGGTCGGCCAGTGCGGCGAGCACCGCCTCGAACACGCGGGTCTCCCCCGGCGTCGGCCTGCGCTGCGTGGCGAGCCAGAACGCGAGTTCGCCGAAGGAGACCGAGCCCATCACGTCCTGTGCGAGATCCTTGCCCAGCAACGTGATGCTGGTGCGGCCGGCGGCACCCAGGGCGGTCGGGTACTCAGTCACGGGTGTCCTCCTTGGACAGCCAGGCACGCAGCTCGTCGCCGTGCTCGTTCAGTTCCGGCGGCGGGAGCCGGTAGACCGCAGGCGTCGCGGAGAACCGGATCGGATGCCGCGTGGTCGGCACTGCGCCCACCGTCACGACCGGGTCCAGCTCGAATCGTTCCGCCATCGCGAAACCGCCGTCGATCGTGTTGATCGGCCCGCTCGGCACTCCGGCCTCGACGAGCAGGTCGAACCACTCCCGCGCGCCCCGTTGGGCGAGCCGTTCGACCAGCAGCGGCCGCAACTCGTCACGGTTGGCGGTGCGGTCGGCGTTGCGCGCGAACCGCGGATCGTCGGCCATCTCGGCGATGCCGAGCACCTCGCACAGCTTGCGGAACTGGCTGTCGTTGGCGGCGGTGACGATGAGATCGTTGTCGGCGGTGGGAAAGGGTTCGTACGGGAAGACGCTGGGGTGCGCGTTGCCCATGCGGTAGGGCACCTCGCCGCCCGCGACGTAGGCCGAGGAGTGGTTGACCAGGCCGGTCAGCGCCGAGGACAGCAGGTTCACCTCGACGTGCTGGCCCTCGCCGGTCGCGTCACGGTGCCGCAGCGCGGCGAGAATGCCGATGACGGCGTGGTTTCCGGCCATCACGTCGAACACCGAGATACCCGCCCGGTACGGCGGGCCGTCCGGGTCGCCGGTCAGGCTCATCAGCCCGGAGATCGCCTGCACCATCAGGTCGTAACCGGGCACGTTCCGCCCGGCACCCGTGCCGAACCCGCTGATCGAGGCGTAGACGACGCCGGGGTTTTCCCCGCGCACCGCGTCGAAGTCCAGGCCGTAGCGGGTGAGCCCGCCGGGGCGGAAGTTCTCGATCAGCACGTCCGCGCGGCGGGCGAGTTCGCGGGCCAGGCCGGCGTCGGTCTCGTCGCGCAGATCCAGTGCGATCGACCGCTTGCCGCGGTTCACGCCGAGGTAGTAGGTGGACACCTCGTCGCGGACCGGCGGCATCCAGCTGCGGGTGTCGTCCCCGGAGGGGCCTTCGACCTTGATCACCTCGGCGCCGAGATCGGCCAGCAGCATCGTGGCGTAGGGACCGGCCAGGATCCGGGAGAAATCGGCCACCAGCAGCCCGGCCAACGGGCCCGCGGTGCTCCCTGACATGCGCTGTCACCTTTCGTCCGCCAGACGGACATCCGTCCGACAAGTTGATTCTGGGTCGGTCCCGAAGCCCGCGTCAAGCCGGTCAGCGGTTAACCTGCTGCTATGCGCCGTGACGCCAACCCCGATTTCGTCGAAGCCCTCGCCCGCGGGCTCGACGTGCTCCGCTGCTTCCAGCCGGGGCGGGCGAGCATGACGCTCACCGAGGTCGCCGCGGCCGCCGAACTGGCCCGCCCGACCGCGCGGCGGATCCTGATCACGCTGGAGCAGCTCGGCTATGTCCGCGGCACGGACGGTGCGTTCGTGCTCACGCCGAGGGTGCTGGAGCTGGGCATGGCCTACATCGGCTCGGCCAACATCTGGGACCTGGTGCGGCCGCATCTGCGTGAGCTGGTCGGGCTGACCGGCGAGTCCTGCTCGATCGCGCAGCTCGACGGGTCCGACATCGTCTACGTGGCGCGGGTGGCGATGCCGAAGCTGGTCACGCTCGCGGTCACCATCGGCACCCGGTTTCCCGCCGTGCAGACGTCGCTGGGCAAGGTGCTGCTCGCCGCCCTGCCCCCGGCCGGGCTGGACAAGGCACTGGCCGAGCCCACCCGTTCCGGGCTGACCCCGCGCGTGCGGCCCTCGCGGGAGGAGATCGACGCGATGCTGCGCGACGTGCGGGCCAAGGGCTGGGCGGCCACGGACCAGGAACTGGCGCTGGGCATCCGCTCGGTGGCGGCCCCGGTCCGCGACGGCGACGGCCGGGTCGTCGCGTCGGTCAACGTCAACGCGCACGCCGCCGAGACGCCGATGGACACACTCGTCGACGATCATCTGCCGCCCCTGCTGCGCGCGGCGAGCGCGATCGGCGCCGACTGGGACGCGTGGCATTCCCGGCCGCTGGAGACCATCCGCTAACGCGACCGCAGCGTCAGCGGCACCATCGCCGCCAGCAGCCCGAGCGCCAACGCCCCGCCGCCCCAGACATAACCGGACAACGCGAGCCGGGCCACCGCGTCCAGCGACCACGCGCCCGGCCCGGTGAACCCCAGCACGACGGCCACGGCGCCGTACCAGAACGGCACCTCGCAGCCGCCCTTCTGCGCCCAGAACCCGTTCGGCGCGGTCGCCACCGTGGCCACCGCCATCGTGCCGGTCACCACCGCGCAGCCGCCCGCGGTGAGCAGCCCGGTCCCGATCGAGGCCGCGCCGGTCAGCTCGGCGAGCCCGGCGACGAAGGCCATGCGCCGTCCGCGCACGAAACCCCAGCGCGCGAAGATCTCGCCCGTGCCGCCGAGGCCCGCTCCGCCGAACCAGCCGCGCAGTTTCTGCATCGCGTGCCCGGCCAGCAGCACCGCCAGCACGAGACGGAGCAGCAGCAGTCCCAGGTTCATCGCGAATGTGTCGCCGCGCTGCGGTAGTCGGTGTAGGTGTAGGGGTTGTCGAGGATCTTGGTCGCCGGCACGTCGGGGTTCATGCCCTTGGCCCATTCCTCGTCGCCGAGTGCGGACCGCAGATGCGCGACGGTCGCCTCGACCTCGCGCCGCACCGCGGGCAGGTCCACGCCGAGCAGCTTGTGGTCGTGTTTGACCACGCGGCCGTCGACCAGCACGGTGTGCACGTCACCGCGCTGTGCCTGGAACGCGACGTGCCCGTACGGGTTGAGGATCGGGAACGACACCGGCGAGTCGTCGTTCTTCAGCAGTACCAGATCCGCCTTCTTACCGGGCTCGATCGTGCCGAGGTCGTCGCGGCCCAGCGCGTGCGCCCCGCCGCGCGTGGCCCAGTCGACGACCTGGTCGGCACGCAGCGCGCAGTGCGTGACGGTCTCGCCCTTGGCGTGCGCTTCCAGATGCTCGCGGGCGCGGTCGGCGCCCAGCGTCGTGCGCATGGCGGAGAACAAATCGCCGCTCCACCACACGCTCGTGTCCATCGACAGCGACACCGGGATGCCGTGCGCGCGGATCGCCCACGTCGTCGGGTAGCCCTGGCCCGCGCTCTGCTCGCTCTCGGTGGACACCGACACCGAACCGCCGGTGGCGGCGATGCGGTGATAGGAGTCGGCGGACAGGGTCGCGGCGTGCACGTAGATCGTCTCCGGGGTCATGAACCCGTGGTCGTACATGAGCCGGATGCCCTCGTCGTTGGTCGCGCCCCACACGCCGGCATGCGTGGTGACGGGGACGCCGAGTTCGCGCGCCACCTCGAACGCGGGCTTTTCCGGGAAGGCCGGGTCGCCGGTGACGTCGAAGGCGAGCTGGAAGCCCAGCATGTCGTCGCCGGTGATGCGGCGGCGCACGAAATCGCGGAATTCGGGCGCGGCGGTCCAGTCGCCCGGCGCCTGCTGGATGTTGCCGTAGGCCAGCACGAACCGGCCGGGCACGGACTCGAGCGCGTCGACGGCGGCGTCGGCGTGCTCGACGGTCTGCAGGCCGTGTGACCAGTCGACGACGGTGGTCACCCCGGCCTCCAGCGCCTCGACCGCGGCGAGGAGGTTGCCCGCGTGCACGTCCTCGGGGCGGAACGTCTTGCCGTGTTCGAGGTAGTACCACACGAAGTACTGGGTCAGGGTCCAGTCGGCGCCGTAGCCGCGCATCGCGGTCTGCCACATGTGCCGGTGCGTGTCGATCATGCCCGGCATGACGATGCCGCCGGACGCGTCGATCTCCGCCGTGCCCTCGGGCACCTCCAGCGCGGGCCCGACGGCCGCGATCTGCTTGCCCGCGACGAGCACGTCGGTGCCGGTGAGCACGCGATGCGCCCCGTCCATCGACAGGACGGTGCCGCCCCGCAGAACAACGGCCCGTCCCGGTGCGAATTCCTCGGATCCACTCATCACTGACCTCCATTGGCCGCGTGCCGGACGTCCGTACGCTATACGGCCAGCGGTCGTGTTCGCTACCCGCGACATTTGTCCATCGAGGTGTTCGCGCGGTTTCCGTAGCTTGCCTTGAAGAACTGCTGGCGACGGCGTGGGAAGGGCGGCGGTCATGCGGACACGGGCGGCGATCATCCGGGACACCGGCAAACCTTGGGAGGTCACGGAACTCGAACTCGACGAGCCACGCGCCGGGGAGGTTCGGATCCGTTTCGCGGTCTCCGGCATGTGCCATTCCGACGAGCACCTGCGCACCGGCGACTCCGTCGGGCGCCTGCCGATCGTGGGCGGGCACGAGGGCGCCGGGGTGGTCGAGGCCGTCGGCGAGAACGTGACGCGCGTGCGCCCCGGCGACCGCGTGGTGTGCTCGTTCATCCCCGCCTGCGGCACCTGCCGCTACTGCTCGACCGGCCGCCAGAACCTGTGCGACCAGGGCGCCGAAATGGTCACCGGCAAACTGTCCGACGGCACGTTCCGCTTCCACGACGACGCGGGCGAGGACCTCGGCGGTTTCTGCATGCTCGGCACGTTCGCCGAGCGGGCCGTCGTGTCGCAGTACTCGTGCGTGCCCATCGAGGACGACATCCCGTTCGAGGTCGCCGCGCTCACCGGGTGCGGTGTGCCCACCGGCTGGGGCACCTCGGTCTACGCCGCGGGTGTCGGCACCGGCGACACCGTGGTGATCTTCGGCGCGGGCGGTGTCGGCTCCAACGCCGTGCAGGGCGCGGCCCACGCGGGCGCGCGCCACGTCGTGGTCGTGGATCCCGTCGCGTTCAAGCGGGACAAGGCATTCGAGTTCGGTGCGACCCATGTCTTCGCCGACGCGGAGACCGCGCAGGACGCCGTTGTGGACCTGACCCGGGGCCAGCTCGCCGATCACGCCATCTGCACCGTCGGCGTGCTCACCGCCGAGGTCGTCTCGCAGGCCACGGCGATCGTCGGCAAGGCGGGCCAGGTGACGGTCACCTCCGTCGGCCGCACCGGCGAGAACCACGTGCAGCTCGCGGCGAACGGCTCACTCGTCGGCTACCAGCGGCGCATCCAGGGGCACGTGTTCGGCATGTGCAACCCGCTCCACGACATCCCGCGCCTGCACGGCCTCTACCGCGACGGCAGGCTCAAACTCGATGAGCTGATCACCCGCCGCTACGGCCTCGACGAGATCAACCAGGGCTACCAGGACCTGGACGAAGGAAAGATCATCCGCGGCATCGTCGTGCACGAGTCCTGAAGGCGGAGGAAGAGCAATGACGCTCGGCCAGCAGACCCAGACCACCATCGACCTGCGCGCGCAACGGCGCCGCATCCTGATCTCCGGCGCCATCGGCACCACCATCGAGTACTTCGACTTCCTGCTCTACGGCCTGATCGCCCCGGTGGTGTTCGAAACCCTGTTCTTCCCCAGGGCCGACGCTCTGGTGGCCACGATCGCCGTGCTCGGCACGTTCGCGTTCGGCTATCTCGCCCGGCCGCTCGGCGGGATCGTCTTCGGCCACTTCGGCGACCGGATCGGCCGCAAACCGGTCATGTTCATCACGCTCGTGCTGATGGGCGGCTGCACCACGCTCATCGGCCTGCTGCCGACCTACGCGGCGATCGGCGTGGCCGCGCCGATCCTGCTCGCGGTGCTCCGGTTCACCCAGGGCATCGCGCTCGGCGGGGAGACCGTGGGCGCCGTCATCATGGCCACCGAGGGCGCACCGCACGGAAAACGCGGCGGCTACGCGGGTTTCATCCAGATCGGCGGCGCGCTCGGCTCGGTGCTCGCCGCGCTCGCGGCCGGACTGGTCGCCGGTATGTCCGAGGCCGACCGGTTGTCCTGGGGGTGGCGGGTGCCGTTCCTGGCCTCGGCGGTGCTCGTGCTGGTGGGCGTCTACGTGCGCGCCAGGATCGACGAGTCCCCGGTGTTCAGGACCGCCGTGGAACACGCGCCACGCAGGCTGCCGCTGTTCACCGCACTGCGCGAGGAACCTCGCGCCTGTGTGACGGTTTTCCTGTGCACCATCGCGGAAACGAGCATGCTGCAGATGTTCACCGTCTACATTCTCGTGTACGGGAACAAGACGCTGCACATCGACAACGCCGTGATGCTGCGCGGCGTGCTCATCGGCAACATCGTCGGTATCGTGGCGAACCCGGTGCTGGGCAGGCTTTCCGATTTCGTCGGGCGGAAGATCATGCTGGCCTCGTCGCTGGTCATCGGCGCGCTTTACGTGTCCTTCGCGTTCTTCCCGATGCTGCGCACCGGTGACGAGGCGCTCATCGTGCTCGCGATCGCGATTCCGCCCGCGGTGATCCAGACCTTGCTGTTCTCCACCGAGGGCAGCTTCTACGCCGAGCTCTTCCGTGACGCGGCGCGGCGGTTCTCCGGGCTGGGCCTGAGCCGCCAGCTCGGCGGGGTGGTCGGCGGGTTCTTCCCGCTCATCGCGGCCTCGTTGTTCGCCTCGGCCGGCACGATCACCGCCGTGATCGGCTACTACGTGGCGATTTCCGCGATCTCGCTCGGCGCGGTACTCAGCGCACGCGAAACGAGCCGCGAGACGCTGACCTGACCGCCGGGATAAATGGCGTTGATGCCCGGCATCCCGATTTTTTGTTTCCTTCCGCAAGGTCGGTTTACCTAAGGTTTTCCCATGAGAATAGTGGTTTCCCGGCTCGAGGAGTTCCCGCCGGGAGAACGGCGCATCGTGCAGGCTGGCCGCCGTTCGATCGGTGTGTTCCGGGTCGGCGACAAGTTCTACGCGCTCAACAACTACTGCCCGCATCAAGGTGGTCCACTGTGCCTCGGGCACACCCAGGAACGGGTGCGCTCGGCGCGCGCGGGTGAGTACCTCGTGGCCGACGGCGACGCGCTCGTCGCCTGCCCGTGGCACGGCTGGGAGTACGACCTGGCCACCGGCCAGTCGTTCCTCGGTCCCGGCGAACCCCCTGCCCGCGCCTACGACGTCGGCGTGGAAGCACCGGGTGGCCGCATCCCCGGGCCGTACGTGGCCGAGACGTACCCGGTCCACGTCGAGGACGCCTACGTCGTGGTCGACACGAGCAAGAGCCCGCAAGCCACCGGAGGCGAGCAATGACCACCACCGTGATGGGCGAACCAGCCGCGCGCAAACAGGCCAGGCTCGCCCACACCATCGTCGACGCCGACATCCATCCGCACGCGCCGGCCGGTGACATCCGGCCGCGCCTGGCGGCCGCGCACCAGGCGCGGTGGGACATGTTCGGCAGCCGCGTGCCGGGACCGCCGCAGATGTACCCGCGGGTGCGCAACGCCGGTTTCCGGCTCGACTCGTGGCCCGAGGGCGGGTTCCCCGGCAGCGATCTGACCATGCTGCGGGAGCAGCTGCTGGACGAGTTCGACATCGACCACGGCGTGCTGATCCCGTTGCAGTCCCACAGCTGGGGCGCCGAGCAACCGGACTACGCCGCCGCATTGTGCCGCGCGCTCAACGACTGGCAGGCCGAGGACTGGCTCGGCCAGGAACCCCGGTTGCGTGGCTCGATCGCGATCCCGATGGAGTCGCCGGAGCTGGCGGCCGAGGAGATCCGCCGCTGGGCGGGCGATTCGCGGTTCGTGCAGGTCCTGCTCTCCACCGGCGGGGAACTCGGGTTCGGCCGCCGGCGGTACTGGCCGATCTACGCCGCTGCCGCCGAGGCCGGGCTGCCGATCGCCGCGCACACCGGCGGGCTGGAACAGCATCGCGGCGCCGGCTGGCCGTCGTTCTACCTGGAAGAACACGTGTGGAACGGCAACATGATGGGTTCGCTGCTGACGAACCTGTTGTGTGAGGGCGTGTTCCAGGCGTTTCCGGAGCTGCAGGTGATCTGCGTCGAGGGCGGGATCGCGTGGGCGGGCCCGCTGATGTGGGCACTGGACGATTCCTGGACACAGCTGCGGGCCGACGTGCCACATCTGCGCAAGGCGCCCTCGGAGTACCTGCGCGAGCACGTCTGGTTCACCACGCAACCCATCGAGGAGCCGGAAAACCAGCGGGACCTGGAAATCGCGCTGGCACATGTGGGCATGAACGAGCGGATCATGTTCGCCTCGGACTATCCGCACTGGGACTTCGACTCGCCCCGGCAGGCTCCGCGCCTGTTCCCGGCCGCGCTGCGCAAGCAGATCATGGGCTCGAACGCGTGCCGGCTCTACCGGCTGCCCGAACGGGAGGAGGGGCGATGAGCGCACCGGCACTGACCGGCACCATCGACACTGACGTCCACTGTGGACCGGCGTCACTGCGCGAGTTGCTGCCCCATCTGGATTCCTACTGGCGCAACTACCTCACCGAAAGCGGGCTCGCGCTCTCGCCCAGCCAGGACGGGGCCTACCCGCCGAACGCCGCGACCAGCGGCGGGCCGTTGCCGCACACCCTCGCCGAGCTTCCACCCGGCACGTCGATCCTGAACTGCACGACCTCCTTCGCCTGCAACCGGAACCCCTACTACGAAGCGGCGCTGACGCGCGCGGTCAACGACTGGCTCGTGTCCGAATGGCTCGACGCCGACGAGCGGCTGCGCGGCAGCATGGTCGTGCCGACGCTGGACGCCGGCGCCGCGGCCGCCGAGATCGACCGGATCGGCGATCACCCGCGGATCGTTCAGGTGCTCGTGCCGGTGCGGATGGACGCGCCGTGGGGCAACCGGCGGCACCGCCCGCTGCTGCGGGCCGCCGCCGAGCACGATCTCGTGCTGGGCCTGCACGCGTGGGGCCGGCTCGGCAACGCGCCCACCTCCAGCGGCATCACCCACACCTACTTGGAGGACTACCTGGCGAACTCGCAGATCCTGGCGCAGGCTCAGCTGACCAGCCTGGTCACCGAGGGCGTGTTCCGCGATCTGCCGGACCTGCGGGTCGCGTTGCCGGAATGTGGTTTCTCGTGGCTGCCGACGCTGTTGTGGCGGTTCGACAAGGACTGGAAGGCGGTGTGGCGCGAGGTTCCGTGGCTGGACCGCAAACCGTCGGAGGTCGTGCGCGAGCATGTCCGGCTCACCACCTCCCCCGCGCATCTGCCCCGCGATCCGGCGCAGGTGCGCCAGGCGCTCGACCTGCTCGGCGCTGGCTCGATGCTGATGTACGCCAGCGACCATCCGCACGATCACGGTCCCGGCGCGAGGCGGCTGCTGGAGGCCCTGACCGAGCCGGAGAGGGACGCGGTGCTGGCGGGCAACGCCGCGCGGTGGTACCGGATCTGAGCACGAAGAAGGGAGGGCGCCGGAGCACCCGGCGCCCTCCCTTCGCGTCGTCACACCGCGGTCCGGTCCTCCTTTGTGGACACCGGAGTGAGCATCGAACCGTCCGCCCCGGCGGGCAGGCCGCGCTGGACCCGGCCGAGCGCGACCAGCGCCACCACCATCACGATCGGGAAGACCGCGAACACGAAGAACGTGCCGCGCACGCCGACCCCGTGATCGAGCGCGAAACCGGCCAGCCACGGGCCCAGCATGGCGCCGAGCTTGGCCACCGAGGTCGCCCAGCCTGCGCCGTTCGCGCGGATCGCGGGCGGGTAGAAGATGCCGGTGACGCTGATGACGCCGCCGTGCCCGCCGATGATCAGCGCGTGCGACACGAGCAGGATCACGATGTAGGGCGCCGCGGACAGCGGCAGCAGCCCGATCGCGAGCAGGCACGGCACCGCCAGTGTCGGCAGCAGCGCGATCATGCCGGCGCCCCGCCGGTCGATGAACCGCCCGGCGACGAGCTGCCCGGCCGCACCGGCCACCGACGCCCACGCCGCGAGCGTCGCGGCCTGCGACACGCTGAACCCGATGCGCTCGTTGAGGATCGGCCCCCAGAACGCGAGGTAGAACACGATCGCCGAGGACGACAGGTAGGCCAGCCAGATCAGCGGTGTGACCACGGCGAGCGTGCGGCCCCGGAACAACGCGGCCGGGGTGAAGGAGGTGCGCTGCCGCGGCCCGGTGCCGACGGTGAAACGGGTTCCGTCGGCGAAGGCCGTCTCCGGTAGCGCCCGCCGCAGGATCGGCGCGATGCGGTGCTGCCGCAAGTCCCTCTGCGCCAGGAACTTCACCGACTCCGGCAGGAACAGCACGACCGGGATCACGGCGAGCAACGAGGCCAGGCCGCCGGCGACGAACACCGACTGCCACCCGAACGAGGGGATCAGCAGGTTGGACAACGGCCCGCCGGCCGCGCTGCCGAAGCTGTAACCGATCATCGTGATCACCACGGAGGTCGACCGCAGCCGCAGCGGCGCGAACTCCGTGACCAGCGCCCAGATCAGCGGCAGCGCGCCGCCGAGGAACACGCCGGTGGCGAAGCGCAGCGCGATGAGCTGCGGATAGTCCTGCGCGACGGCGAAGGCCAGGGTGAACACCCCGAACCCGGCCGCGGACACGACGATCGCGGGTTTGCGCCCGGTCAGGTCGCCGAGGTATCCCATCAGTATCGAGCCGGCGAGCGTGCCCAGCACACCGATCGTGCCCAGCGTGCCGAGTTCGGTGTTGCTCAGTGCGAACGAACGCTGGATGTAGCGGCCCGCGAAGGAGATGATCTGCAGGTCGAAACCGTCGAGAAAGGTGACGACCCAGGACACCGCGAACAGGATCAGCCAGAACCGGCCCACCTTCTGGCGTTCCAGCAGCGGGACGACGTCGACGACGGGCTCGGCGGAACGTGAGGCCATGGGCACACTCCCTTGTGCGCGTTCACTTTTCCAGAATTCAATTTACGAATCCGGAACACGGAACGGAAATCAGTTCTGGGAATGTGCCGCATAAACGGCGGATATGGCGGGTTCGTGCGCGGCGGCCGCGGTGACCGTGCGGAACCACCGGTGGCCCTCGTCGTCGGTGTTCTTCTCGTGCCACCACAGGGTTTCCACGATCGGCGGTGGTTCGCCGGGACAGTCCAGCACGCGCAGATCCGCCCGGTCGGCCAGCAGCGCCGCGAGCCTGCCCTGCATGATCGCGACCCGGTCGGTGCCCGCGACGAAATACGCGGTGGCGTGATAGCTGTCCACGCGCACCGCGACGCGCGGCCGCACCGTCAGCCGCGCCATCAACGGGGTCAGCGGTGAGCTGGCCGGGTACTCGCCGTCGGGATGGTGCGGCACGACCCACGGCAGCCGTTCCAGATCGGCCGGTTCGAGCCGGTCGCCGACCGGGTTGTCCGCCGACACCACGCACACCCACCGGTCGCGGAACAGTTCGAGCGAACGGATGCCCGCCGCACCGAAGTTCGCGGTGGGCGCGGAAATGATGCCGTCGATGCGCCGCAGCACCTCCGCCGCGTCGGTGGGCAGGCGCTGTTTGACGACCTCGATGTGCAGCCGGACCTTCGGCGCCGCCGCGTACAGCGCGGTGGACAGCCGCTCGCCGAAGGTGGCCAGCACGTAGTCCGGGGTCAGCAGGGTGAACTCGCGCTCGGCGTCGGCGGGCCGGAACTCGGCGCCGGTGGCGAACAACCGCTCCACGCCACGGCAGACGGGCTCGATCTGGCCGGCCAGCTGGACCGCGAGCGGCGAGAGCACGAACCCGCCGCGCGAGCGCACGAGCAGTTCGTCGTCGAAGTGGCGGCGCAGCCGGGACAACGCGGCGCTGGCGGCGGGCTGGCTGACGCCGACCCGCGCCCCCGCCCGCGTCACGTTGCGTTCGCGGAGCAGCTCACGCAGGAAGACCAGCAGATTCAGGTCGAGACTGGCCAGCGAGACCGGATTCCGCCTCACCATCGCGCACCGTCGCCCATCACATCATTAGTGCCGGGGCAGTGCGGGGCTGTCAACCACTTCCCGTGCCCAGGCCAGTTCGAGCTTGCCGGTCGGGGTGCGCCGCAGCCCGGGCAGCAGCACGATCCGGCGCGGGATCTTGTACCCGGCGAGGCGCCCGCGAACGGCCTCGCGCAGGTCCGCGGCGGTCAGCGCGGTGTTCGCGGTGGCCACGACGGCGCAGACCCGTTCGCCCCAGGTCTCGTCGGGCACGCCGACCACGACCGCGTCGGTGACGTCGGGATGGGCGAGCAGCGCCTCCTCGACCTCGTGCGCGTGCACCTTCTCGCCGCCCGTGTTGATCACGCCTGAGCCGCGGCCGAGGAACCGGATCGCGCCGTCGGGTTCGATCGCCGCGAGGTCACCGGGCATCGTGTAGCGCACGCCGTCGATCACACGGAACGTGGCCGCGGTCTTCGCGCTGTCCTTGTAGTAGCCCAGCGGCATCGGGCCCCGGTAGGCGAGCGTGCCCACCTCCCCCGGCGCGGCCGCGTGGCCGTCCTCGGTGAGCACCGTCGTGCCGGGCACGGGCCGGAAACGGGACGGCAGATCGCGCACCGAGGAGGTGATCGCGAACGCGAACGGCCCGCCCTCGCTGGAGGCGATGGCGTCGATGATCGTGACCTCGGTGCGTTCGTGCAGGGCGCGTTTGAGCCGGTCGGACAGCGCCGTACCGGAGCTGAGCACCGAACGCAGCGGTGTCAGGTCGTGGGCCCTGTTGCGCAGTTCGGCCACCAGTGGCCCGCAGACCGCGTTGCCCGCCACGATGATCATGCCCACGGCCTGCGCCGCGACGGTTTCCCACACCCGGCGCGGGTCCAGTCCACGGCCGAGTGTGACGACGCGGCCACCGGCCAGCAGCGCGCCCACCGAGTTGAACAGCCCGGTGCCGTGCATGAGCGGGACGACGGGCATGGTCACCGGTGCGCGGCCCTCGCGGCGCGCGGTGACGGCGACGCGCACCGCGTCTGCCGGCGACGCGGGCAGCCCGGCCACGCCCAGCGGGCCGAAGATCGGCACGGCAAGGGAGTGCAGCAGGTCCGCGAGCCGCCAGATCACGCCCTTGGGTGTGCCGGTGGTGCCGCCCGTGTACATGAACAGCTGGTCGGTGCCGGGACGTGGTGCGGCGGGCCGGGGCGGGGTCGCCGCGAGCAGTTCGTCCAGGTCGCGCGCGTCCGGGCCGTCTCCCGGCTCCGCGCGCACGAGCAGCCGCAGCGTGGACACGTGCCGTGCGGCGTGCGCCACCTTCCCGGCCAGTTCTCCGCTGAACACCAGTGCCGCGGCGTCCGCGTCGGCCAGCAGCGCCGAGAGTTCCTCGCCGGTGTAGCGGTAGTTCGCGTTGACCGGGACGGCGCCGATCTTGAACGCGGCGAACACGGTCTGCAGGTAGGCGGCGCCGTTGAACAGGTAGCACGCGACCTTGTCGCCCGGCCCGACACCGGCTTCGGCCAGTGCGGCGGCGAGGCGTGCGGAGGAGTCCTCGAACTCGGCGTAGGTCAGCTCGCGCCCGGGTTCGGAGATCGCGATCTCGCCGGGCAGTGCGGCGGCGACGGCTTCCCACAAGGTGCCGAAGGAGACGTCCATCGTCGGCCCTCCTGGTCCACTGTGCCTCGAGCGTAAGCAGGGCGGGGCGGCCGGGACAGCGCGCAATGACCCGGCGCCACCCGGCATCCCGCCCGGCCGGAATGAGTCAAATGACGTAGATCTCGCACGGCGAGCGCGACACCATGCATGCTGGACACGCATCCGCTCGACGCCGAGGAGGTTCACCATGGTCGCGCCCCTGTCGCCGGCGGTGGACTGGGCACGGCTCGCCCTCGACGCGCCCGACGGGCTCGCGCTGGTGGACTCGGCCGGCCGCTTCGTCCAGGTCAACCAGGCCGCGGCGCGGCTGTGCGGGCGGACCGAAGCCGATCTGGCCGGGATGCGCTCACCGTTCGCGCTGGCGCAGGCCGGCGGCGCCGAGCCGGCCGGGCTGCTCGACGACGGCAGCACCGAGCAGGTCACCACGTGGTCGCCCGCGCCGGGTCTGCGGCGCGAGTTCGCCTACCGGGAGCAGCGGGTCGCCGGTGAGCCGGAGCTGACGATGATCGCGTTCCGCGACGTCACCGACGAACGGCACCGGCAGCGCCGGGTCGCGGCGATCGCGCGCACGGCGGCGAAACTGGCCACCGAGGGCTCCCTGATCGACACGCTGGACGCGCTGGCCGCCGAGGTGGTCAAGGCCGACGCGCTGGCCGGTGCGCAGATTCTGACACTGGAGGAGGCCAGCCACGATCTGCGGGTCATGGGCACCGCGGGTTTCGCCCACCGCACGGACTTCTTCGACCGGCTGATGCAGGTCGAGCGCCGCGGCGGCACACTGCGGATGCGGGAGGCGTTGCGCGACGCCCGACCCGTGGTGGTGCCCAACCGGTGGACGTCCATTCGCGACGATCCCGCGTGGCAGCCGCTGCGGGACTACCACGCGCGGCCGGAGTGGGATTCCTTCGCCAGCGTGCCGCTGATGATCCGCGGCCGCGCCGCCGGGGTGCTCAACGCGTTCTTCACGCCGGCCCAGGCCGTCGGGCAGCGGACGCTGGAGTTCCTGATCGCGATGGCCGAGCAGGCCGCGATCGCCATCGACTACCGGGCCTTGCTGCAGCGGGAACGGGACGTGGCGCGGCGCGAGGAACGGCAACGGCTGGCGCGCGATCTGCACGATTCGATCGTGCAGCAGGTGTTCTCGATCAGCATGCAGGCCAAGTCGATGGAGGTGCTGGGCAGTCGCGGTGAGCTGATCCCGGCCGAGCCGGCGCGCCGGATCGCCGACGAGGTAGGGCTGCTGTCCCGCACGGTGCTGACGGATCTGCGGGCGATGGTGCACGAGCTGCGGCCGTCCTCGGCGGCCGGGCAGGGCGGGCTGGAAGAGGCGCTGCGCGCGCTGGTGGACAGCACCACCAACCGCACCGGACTGCGGTTCTCGCTCGCGCTCGGGCAGGCGCCCGCGCGGATCCAGGGCGAGCTGGCCGAGGACGTGTACCGGATCCTCGCCGAGGCGATCCACAACGTGGTCAAGCACGCCGGGGCGGGCCGGGTGAACGTCCGGTTCTCCTTGCGTGGCAAGCAATTGCGCGCGACCGTGACCGACGACGGGCGCGGGATCGGCGCGACGGGGCCGGGTTCGGGCTACGGGTTGAAGACGATGCGGGAAAGGGCGCAGCGATGGGGTGGAACGGTGACGGCGGGGCCACGACGGGGATCAGGGACCATCGTCCGGCTCGCCATCCCGCTGGCGGAGCGGTCATGACGCGTCCCGTCCGGGTGCTGATCGTCGACGACCACGCCGTGGTGCGCCGGGGAATCCGCGCGTACCTGGAGGTGCTGGACGGGATGGAGGTCGTCGCGGAGGCGGCCGACGGCGAGGAGGCGCTGGACACGCTCGCCACGATGGCGGCGCACCGCGATCTGCCCGACGTGGTGCTGCTGGATCTGGTGATGCCGCGGATGGACGGCGTGCGCGCGACGACGAGGATCACCGGCCAGTACCCCGGCGTGCGGGTGGTGGTGCTGACGAGTTTCGGGGAGATGGAGCGGGTGCACGCGGTGCTGGCCGGTGGCGCGGCGGGCTACCTGCTCAAAAGCGCCGGTCCCGCCGAGGTTTCCGCCGCGATCGAGGCCGCCGCACGCGGCGAGGTGTTCCTCGACCCGGCGATCGCGCGGCGGCTGACCCAGGAGATGGTCTCGCCGCCCACCGGGCTCGGGGCGCTGACCGAACGTGAGCGGGACGTGCTGAGCCTGGTGGCGCGCGGGCACTCCAACCGCGAGATCGCCGACGAGCTGGTGATCAGCGAACGGACCGCGCGCACCCACGTCAGCAACGTGCTGCGCAAGCTGCAGCTCAGCTCCCGCACCCAGGCGGCGCTGGTCGCGGTGGCCGAGGGCCTGGTGCCACCGCAGCCCTGAGCGTCACTGCTCCTGCGGATGGGTGGCCAGCGCCTCCACGGAGATGTCCATCCACTTCCACATCGGCAGCGAGACCAGCGCGTCGTGCAGCGCGGCCGGGTCCTGAGCCTCGTACAGCCCGATCGTGGCGTTGCGGCCCGGCACCCGCCACAGTCGCTTGAGGACACCCGCCTCGCGCAGTTGCGTCGCGCGCGCCCGTTCGGCCTTACGCAACTGCTCGCGGGTCTCGTCGGGGGTGTCGGGCGGCAGCAGGTTCTCGGTGCGCACCAGGAATTCCATGGTTTCTCCGGGTCAGCGGGTCAGCAGCAGGTCGGCGAGTTCCTTGGGCGCGGTGACCATGGCCTCGTGCCCGGTGGCGATCGTGTGCACGGGCCAGCCGCGGGCGGCGGCTCGTTCGGCGTGGGCCTGGAACACCCGCATCCAGTCGGTGCATTCCACAAAGGTCGCCGCGACGCCGTCCGCGGCGCCGGTGAGCCGCAGCGGTTCGGTGTAGGTCAGCCACGGGTGCGGGGTCAGCCGTGCCATGAGCCAGTCCAGATCGGACTGTTCGGTGACGCCGAGCACCTGGAGCGAGCGCACCGGGATCAGCCAGCCGAACCCGGGTCCCGCGACGGATTCGCGGTAGTGGCCGGCGACCTTGCCCGGCAGCAGGTCGATCGCGGCCTCGCCGTGCTCGCCGACGAACGCGTCCAGGTACACGCGCCGGGCGAGCCGCTCCGGCACCCGGTCGGCGACGCCGGTGACGACCTGCCCGGCGTAGCTGTGCCCGGCCAGCACCACGTCGTGGGCGTCGTAGGCCTCCAGCAGTGCCACGACGTCCTCGACGTGGGTGCCCAGCCCCACCGACGGCGACAGCAGATGCGCGCGGTCGCTGACGCCGGTGAGGGTGGGCGTGTGCACCTCGTGCCCGGCCTCGCGCAGCAGGGGCGCGACGCGCTGCCACGCCCAGCCGCCGTGCCAGGCTCCGTGCAGCAGAACGAAAGTACTCATCACTCTCCCAGATCTTCGAACAGGGCCGCCCCGGCGGCGGTGTTGGAGGCGGGCACGTGGTAGGTCTCGTGCACGCGGGCGATCTTGTCGCTGAGCGCGCCCCGCATGACCAGCCACATGATGAGCTCGATGCCCTCGGTGCCGGCCTGGCGGATGTAGTCCTCCCGCGAGAGCGCGGCGAGCTTCTCCGGCTCGGTTTCGATGGCACGCAGGAACATCCGGTCGAACTCGCTGTTGATCAGCCCCGCCCGCGCCCCGGCGAGCTGGTGTGACATGCCCCCGGTGCCGAACACGGCGACGTCCAGCTCACGGGGGAACGAACGGATCGCGCGGCCGAGCGCCTTGCCCAGCGCGTAGCACCGGGCCGCGGTCGGCTGCGGGTACTGGATCACGTTGACCAGCAACGGAACCACCGCGCACGGCCACGCGTCGCCGGGATCGGGGCAGTACACCGACAGCGGCACGGTCAGCCCGTGGTCGACGTCGAGCCGGTTGAACGTGGCGATGTCGAACTCGTCGTCCATCAGCTCGCGCACGAGGTGCTCGGACAGCTCCGGCGCGCCGATCACCGGCGGCACCGGGCGGCGGCCCCAGCCCTCGTCCGCGACCTCGTAGAAGTCGGCGGTGCCGAGGCCGAAGGCAGGCACCAGATCGAGGCCGACGGCGTTGGCGTGGTCGTTGTAGATCACGATCGCGACGTCCGGCCGGCGCGCCGCCATCCACTTCCGCGCCGGCTCATAGCCGTCGAACAGGGGTTTCCAGTACTCGTCGGAAGTCTTGTGGTTGTCCATCGCCGCGCCGATCGACGGGACGTGCGAGGTCGCCAGACCCCAGATGACCCTAGCCAAATCTCCGCCCTCCCGCGTGCATGGCCGCGACGAACTCTTCGGTCGACATGCCGGTGAACACGCCACCGAGGTCCTGCATCGACGTGCCGTCGAGCATGGCCAGTTTGTAGGTGTAGAAAATGGACGCGCCCAGCTCCTGCATGCCCGTCCAGTCGCGCTCCAGCACGGCTTTCTTCTGTTCCGGCGAGAGCCGGTAGGCGTCGCAGTAGGCGGACTCGTCCTCGCTGAAGCGCCGCCGGTTTCCGGCGTCCTTCAGCGAGCCGCACAGCCGGTTGATGGCATAGCCGCGCCGATTCTGGGTCAGGTCGAGGACGTAGTCGTCGCGTGCTTTCATCGCTAGAACACCACCGTCGAGTTGCCGTCGCGGATGACGCGGTCGTCGCAGTGCCAGGACACCGCGCGGGAGAGCACGAGCCGTTCCACGTCCGCGCCGCGGCGTTGCAGGTCGCGCACGGATTCGCGGTGGGACACGCGGATGACGTCCTGCTCGATGATCGGTCCCTCGTCCAGGTCCTCGGTCACGTAGTGCGCGGTGGCGCCGACGAGTTTCACGCCGCGTTCCTTGGCCCGCTGGTACGGTCCGGCGCCCATGAAGGCGGGCAGGAACGAGTGGTGGATGTTGATCACCGGCACGCCCAGTTCCTCCAGGAAGCCGCCGGAGAGGATCTGCATGTAGCGGGCCAGCACGAGCAGGTCCACGTTGCCCTTGAGCAGGTTGAGCTGTTCCTTCTCGGCGGCGGCCTTGCTGTCCTTGTCCACCGGCACGTGGAAGAACGGGATGTCGAACTGGCGCACCTCCTCGCCGAGGTCGGGGTGGTTGGACACGACCATCGGCACCGTCATGTGCAGTTCGCCGCGCCGCTGCCGCCACAGCAGGTCGAGCAGGCAGTGGTCTGCTTTGGACACGAACATGGCGACCCGCTTGCGCCGCTTGGCTTCCACGAGCCGGAAATCCAGGCCGAGCCTGTCGGCGAGCCGTTGTTCGAGCACGTCGTTGAGCCGCCCGATCCGTGCCGGGAGATCGTCGAGGTGGAAGACGGTGCGTTGGAAGAACCGGCCACCGGAGGGGTCGCTGGAGGACTGGTCGAGCGAGACGATGTTGGCGCCGAACTCGGTGAGCACGCCGGAGACGTTCGCCACGATGCCGGGCCGGTCCTCGCCGCGCACGATGAGGCGGCCGTAGTCGGTCATGCGCTCGGGACCGGTCATCGTTCGTCCTTTTCAGACACCAGGGCGAGCATGTCCTGGCGCCATCGTTCGGTGCCGCGGAGTTCGTTGAAGGTGAAGATGTGCAGCCCGGCGACAGCCTGGGGCGCCTTCGCGCCGAGCCGTTCGGCCAGTTTCGTGGGCCGGTATCCGCCGGGCAGCAGGAACCGCCAGAGCAGGTTCTGTTGTTTGCGCAGGAACCGCGCGGACTGGCCGAGCCCGATCCCGGCCGAGATGCGCATCAGTTTCTGCCGGTTGACCGGCCCCGGCATCCCGATCCGGATCGGCAGGTCGATACCCGCCGAGGCGATTCCGGCGGCCCAGCGTGCGGTGGTGGTGGCGTCGAAGCAGATCTGCGTGATGACGTGGGTGGCCAGCGGGGCCTTCTGTTTCAGCGCGAGGTCGAGGGCGTCCTGCGGGATCTTCGGGTGTCCCTCGGGATATCCGCCGATGCCGACGTCGTCGAACTGGTGCCCGGTCGCGGCGATCGCCTGCAGCAGCGAGAAGGCGTCCGGGTAGGGGCCTGCGGGTTCGGGCGCGTCGCCGCCGATGACGAACACCGACCGCACTCCCCCGTCTCGCAGGCGCGCGATCACGTCGCGCACGTGCGCCTCACCGGTGAACAGGCGAGCGGGCAGGTGCGGGGCGACCCGGTAGCCGTGGCCCAGCAGGCGTTCGGTGAGGTTCAGGGTGGTGTCGATGCCCTTGGCCTCGGTGACCGTGACCGTCAGCGGGACCGTGGTCGGCACGTGGGCGAGCACGTCGCGTTCGGTGTTCTTGAACGGCATGACCTCGTAGCTCATGTCGTGCACGAGGCCGGCCAGCCTGCTGCGCCGGCGGCCGTGGCCGGCGACCTCCTGCTGGATGGTCATGGGGTCTCGTTCCTGCGGTAGGAGCTGCGGATTTCCCGGACGTAGGGCGCCGGCGCGACCCGGGCGCGGATCTCGGCCTGCCGGTGCCGCTCGACCGCGGGTTTGGCGGAGTTGGGTTCCTCGCCCCACAGCACCGTCACCTCGGTGCCCGGGCCGGCCGCACCGGTGTCCACTGTGGCCAGTGAGACGAAGGCGTGCTCGTTGGCGAGATAACCAGGGTCGAGTGACATACCGACGACCTCCCCGCCGCGTAGCACCTTGTCCGCCTGGAACAACGCGTATCGCGCCTTGGGCATCTCGATGTACTTCGCCGGAATGCCCGGTTCGTACAGGGACCGGTTGACGGCGGCGACGTCGTCGGGATGCCACACCAGCGTGACTTTCTTGCGCCGTGGTTCCATCCGTTCGAGCGCCTCGCGGCCGAGGAAGTCGTGGTCGAACCGGACGGTGCGGCCGTAGCCGAGGTCGTAGGGGGTGACGTAGTAGTCGGTGATGTCGAGTGAGTCCATGCTGCCGCCGAGTGAACCGAGCGCGTCCGCGGCGAGCCATTCGCGGTAGCCCTTCTGCTCCGGGCCGAAGATCGCGGGGACGGCGGTGGGAATCCAGCCGGATTCCAGGTTGGCCGTCGAGTACGCCTTGGCGCCGGCACGAACGAGACCGAACTCCTCACCGGCCGCGAGCAGCGCGGCGAGCACATCCTCGCCTTCGGCCCAGGGCCCGAACAGTTCGAAGCCGGGCCGTCCCGCCATTCCGTGGCGCAGCGCGCGGACACGGTGCCCGGCGATGCTGAACTCGGTCATGGTGAAGAACCCGACGCCGGGTAGCGCGGCGCCGGTGACCTTTTCGACCAGCGGCAGCGCGGTCGGGCCCTGCAGTTCGTAGCGGTAGAGCTTCGGCGGACCGGCGGGGCGGTCGTAGGAGTTCTCGTCGCGTTCCAGCTCGACCCGGTAGCCCCCGTTGGCGGCGTGGTACTGCAGCCAGTTGGCGACGGTGGGATGTCCGACCAGGTCGAAGAGTCCGTCCTCGAGGTGGAACAGGATCGCGTCGCCGATGAGGAACCCGTCGTCGTTGACCGCGACGTACTGTTTCGCCTTGCCCGGCACGAAGTTCGCGAACGTGTTGACCCCGAAGTCGGACAGCAGCCGCAGCGCGTCCCTGCCGCGCAGGTACAGGTCGGTCATGTGGTGCGACTGGTCGAGCAGGGCACAGGTGGTGCGCCACGCGTTCTGCTCGCTGCGCCAGTTGGTGAACTCCGGGGCGGCCGGGAAGGTGTGCGGGCGCACGGGCGAGTCGCGGAGCAGTGTGACGGGCGATCCCGCACGGGCGATGGCCGCTTCGAGGCTCTCAGATCCCATGCCCTCAGTAGAGCCGAGCGGAGATCAGGTTTCGTCAGGCATCGAGGCGGTTTTACCCGCGACGAATGACGTAGCGCAGACCGGTCGCGAGGACCTGACGCGGCGGGTGCCCGCGCTCCTAGTGTCGCTCGTGAAGCCGGAACGGACGAGGGAGTTGTGTGATGTCGTTGTTGGTGGTGTCGGCGCATGCGGGGGATTTCGTGTGGCGTGCGGCGGGAGCGATCGCGTTGGCCACCGCCCGCGGTGAGCCCGCCACGGTGGTGTGCCTGACCTACGGCGAACGCGGCGAATCCGCCAAAGCCTGGCGCGAGGGCCACACCCTCGATGAGATCAAAACCCTGCGCCGCACCGAAGCCAGCAACGCCGCCCACGTCCTGGGCGCCGACATCGAATTCCTCGACGCCGGCGACTACCCCCTGCTCGAAACCCCCGAACTCGTCGACCGCATCGTGCACATCTACCGGCGCCTCAACCCCACCATCGTGCTCACCCACCCGCTGACCGACCCCTACAACAACGACCACCCCGCCGCCGCCCGCATGGCCCTACAAGCCCGCATCCTCGCCCAAGCCCCCGGCTACAACGCCCCCGGCCAACCACTCGGCGCGCCCCCGGTGTTCTTCTTCGAACCCCACCAACCCGAACAATGCGACTTCACACCCAACCTGCTCCTCGACATCACCAACGTCTTCGACACCAAACACCAAGCCATGCACTGCCTACCCGCCCAACAACACATGTGGCACTACTACACCGACCTCGCCACCCGCCGCGGCACCCAACTCACCCGCAACGCCGGCCCCAACCTCGCCCTACCCCACACCACCAAAGCCGAGGCCTACATGCGGCTCTACCCCCAAGTCACCGGAGAACTCGCATGACACCCCTCATCATCACCAACCCACCCCGCGCCAACCTCGCCACCGTCACCGCCCTCACCGACTACGGCGTCGCCACCGTCCACGAAGCCCTCGGCCGCACCGGCTACCTCGGCCCCCACCTACGCCCCCTCTACCCCGGACCCCCCATCGCCGGCACCGCCATCACCGTCCTGTGCTGGCCCGGCGACAACCTCATGATCCACGCCGCCATCGAACACACCCAACCCGGCGACATCCTCGTCGTCACCACCACCTCCCCCAACACCGACGGCGCCTTCGGCGAACTCCTCGCCACCACCCTCCAACACCGCGGCGTCCGCGGACTCATCACCACCACCGGCATCCGCGACACCACCCAACTCCACACCATGAACTTCCCCGTCTGGTCCCCCACCATCAGCGCCCAAGGCACCGTCAAAAACACCCCCGGCTCCGTCAACACCCCCATCACCATCGCCGGACAACACATCCACCCCGGCGACGCCATCCTCGCCGACAACGACGGCGCCATGGTCATCCCCCGCCACCACACCCACACCGCCCTCACCACCGCCCAAACACGCGCCCACAAAGAACAAGCCACCCGCCAAGCCTTCCGCAACGGCACACTCGGACTCGACCACTACAACCTCCGCCCCAAACTCACACAACTCGGCATCCAATACCTCACCGCCGAGGAATACGCACGACAGGACGGGTAAGTCATGACCGCGAAGAATCTGCAGGAAGTCCTCGACCAGTCGCGCAGCACGGTCGAGCTGCTCCGCAACTCCCAGCTGGGGGCCTACATCTACCCGGTCGTCCCGTCGGAGTTCACCAACTGGCGCCGCGAGGTCATCGCGTGGCGCGAGACCGCGGTGCTGTTCGACCAGACGCATCACATGGTGAACCTGTGGGTCTCCGGTCCGGACGCGTTGAAACTGTTGTCGGACAACGGAATAAACAGCATGGCGAGGTTCCCGGTGGACTCGGCCAAGCAGTTCGTACCGGTCTCGCCCGAAGGCGGGGTGATCGGCGACGGCATCCTGTTCCGGCTCGGCGAGGAGGAGTTCGTCTTCGTCGGGCGTGCCCCGGTCGCGAACTGGCTGACCTACCACGGCGGCAAGGGCTACAACGTCGACATCCGGATGGACCAGCGCTCGCCCTCACGCCCGTATGGCAAACCCGTGACGCGTGATGTGTGGCGTTTCCAGATCCAGGGGCCGAACGCGTGGCCGGTCATCGAGAAGGTCCACGGTGGACCGGTCGAGCAGGTCAGGTTCTTCCGCATGGGCCACCTGAACGTGGCCGGCGAGAAGGTCCGGACGTTGCGGCACGGCATGGCGGGCGCGCCGGGCCTGGAAATCTGGGGCCCCTACGAAACCTACGACAAGGTCCGCGACGCGATCCTCGAAGCGGGCCAGGAGTTCGGGCTCGAACCTGCCGGGGCGCGGGCGTACTCGTGCAACACACTCGAATCGGGTTGGATCCCCTCCCCGCTGCCCGCGGTGTACACGAGCGAGGAACTGCGGCCGTATCGCGAATGGCTTCCGGCGCAGGGCTACGAGGCGACCAACGCGCTCGCCGGATCCTTCGTCTCCGACCGGATCGAGGACTACTACCTCAACCCGTGGGAGCTGGGCTACGGCTCGTTCGTCCGGTTCGACCACGACTTCATCGGACGCGACGCGCTGGCCGCGATCGAGCCGGAAGCGCAGCGGCGCAAGGTGACACTGGCGTGGAATGCCGAAGACGTCGGGAAACTGCTCGCCTCGCCGGTCGATCCGAAGGGCCCCGGCTACCAGTTCTTCGATCTGCCCAACGCCAACTACGGATCGTCCAATTTCGACTCCGTCGTCGACGCCGACGGCGCACTGGTCGGGCTGTCGCTGTTCACCGGCTACAGCGCGAACGAGCGCACGGCGTTGTCACTGGCCACAGTGGACCCGGACGTCCCGCTGGGCGCCGAGGTGCGCGTCGTGTGGGGCGAACCGGACGGCGGTACCCGCAAGACGACGGTACAGCCGCACGAGCAGTTCCCGGTGCGCGCGATCGTGAGCCCGGCGCCGTACTCGGCGGTGGTCCGCGAGAACTACCACCAGGGCTGGCGCAGCGCCGTCAGGTGAGCCGCCGCACGACGCCGATCGGCAGCAGCTTCATCGCGAACCCGATCGGCACCCACGGCCACGCCGGGACGTAGGCCTTGGTGCGGCGCTTTTCGATCGCCCGCACCATGGCCCGCACCCCGGTCTTGGTGTCCACCATGAACAACGTCTTCTGCTGGACGTGCTCGTTCATCTCCGAACGGATGTAGCCCGGGTAGATGACCGAGATGTCCAGTCCCGTGATGCGCTCCGAGCGCAGTCCCTCGGCGATCGAGGCCAGGCCGGCCTTGGTCGCCGCGTAGGTGGTCATCGATTTGCGCATCCCGCGCAGCGCCGACATCGACGAGATCAGCACGAGGTGCCCGCGGCCCTGGCGGCGGAAGATCTCCAGCGCCGCCTCGGTCTGCGCGAGCGCGCCCACGAAGTTCGTCATCGCCGTGGCGCGGTTCGCGTCCGGCCTGCCCGTGCCCAGCGGGGCACCCTTGCCGAGGCCGGCGTTGACGATGATCCGGTCGATCGTGCCGAACTTGTCCGCGAACTCACCGAAAACCCTGGGCACGGCGTCGAAGTCGGTGACGTCCAGCGCCGCGATCTCGACGCGGCGGCCGGTCGCGCGGAGCTCGCCGGCGAGTTTCTCCAGCCGTTCGACGCGCCGTGCGCACAGGGCGAGGTCATAGCCCAGCGCCCCGAACTGCCGGGCCATTTCCTCGCCGAGGCCCGAACTCGCGCCGGTGATCAGTACGACTCCGCTCATCGGTCCTCCATGTTTTTCCGTCACGGCTTGAGCACCAGCCGGACCGGGTCGGCCTCCTCTATGGACAGCCGCGTCACCGCCTTCGGTGCCCCGGCCAGTGGCGGCACGTCGCTGACCGAGCGCGAAAACCACGCCTGCTCGAAGGGCAGCTCGTCCGGTATCGGCACCAGGGTGTCCACGGTGGCCAGCGTGTACTCGGCCCAGCCGCCGTCGCAGTCCACGCCGCGCGTGGGTACGGCCCCGCCGCCGAACCGGCCCGCGAGCGTCTGGTCCACTCTCGCACCTCCCTACCGCGAGTAAGTTACTACCCGGTGTGGCGCGCGAGACACCCCGGCCGGGAAACATCACCGCGGGAGCGCTGTTGATCAGGATGGGTTCCGGAGCTCAAGCCGGACCCAGAGCCGCCCAGGCACGAAGACGCGTCCTGCCCGACTCTTCCGCGTAGTAGTGGAGGTGTTTTTCACGATGTCGTCGAGCACTCGTTTCGGAATCGACGTGGTGGGCCTGCTGGCGGGCGGCTTCCTGGCCGTCGCCGCGGTGGCCTTCCCGGCCACGGCCGCGAGCTGGACGGGTTTCGGGGTGTTCACCGGACTCGCCGTCCTCGGCGCGCTCGGTGCCGCACTCGGCACCCGGATCTCGGCGAGGATCGCGCACGGTGTGCTCGGTCTCGCCGGGTTGTGGTCGCTGATCGCGGCGCTGGTGTTCACCAGCCCCGCGCTGCTGTTCGCCGACGCCCTGGCCGTCGTGCTGGTCGCGCTGGCCGACCTGACCGTGCACGAGCTGAGCACCGAGCGGGTCGTGCACCAGCTGGAGGTCCGCACCACCGAACCGGCCGCCCTCGCCTGAGGATTCACACCGGAAACGGCCCCGCACGCACGGGGCCGTTTCCGGTGTGCGGCACTTCGGACATCAGGACCGACGCGTCGATCGTGAACGACCGGTCGTAGATCAGCGGGGTGATCCCGCCAGGAACCCCGGTCATTCCGGGGTGGTACCGGTACCAGCGGCACCGCCGCGGCGAGGCGGCGCCGACGGCGTGCGCCGCGAACGTGATCGCGGACGGGCAGGTGCCATAGGACATGACGTGGTGCTCGGCCATCCACGCATCGTCGCACCCGGCGGCCTCCGCGCCCATCACCGCGTCCCGCGCGCGCCGCAGCGCCGTCCCCTCGTCCTGGCCCGGCGGTCGCGGCCGGTTCACCTGGCGCGAAACGGGTAGCCGCACGGCATGATGAGGTCGATCCTGCGCGGGGCGGCGGCCGGTGCGGCCGGGGCCACGGCACTCAACGCCGTCACGTATCTCGACATGGCGTTGCGGGGCCGCCCGGCGAGCAATACCCCGGAGCAGACGGTGGAGCTCCTCTCGGAGAAGACCGGCGCGAGGGTGCCCGGCAACGCGAAGACGAGGCCGAACCGGGTGTCGGGCCTGGGGGCGTTGCTCGGGCTGCTGACCGGAACCACCGTCGGCGCCGGCTACGGGGCAGCACACGCACTGGGCTGGCGGCCTTCGGTGCTCACGGGCGGGCTCGCGGCGAGCGGGGCGGCGATGGCAGGCTCGAGCGCCCCGATGACGACACTGGGCATCACCGATCCGCGGAAGTGGAGCTTCGCGGACTGGGCGTCGGACGTGGTGCCACACCTGGCTTACGGCCTGGTCACCGCGGCGACCTACGGTACGGGCTCGGAGCCTCCCGTTCGTCGGGCCCGTACTTGGCTGCGCGCAGCCGGGAAGTGAAAGCCGGTCAGTTCCTCGGAGATCCGCCAGATCCTGCGGGCGTTCTCGGCGCTGCGCAGGGTTGAATACAGCTTCTGTTCGGCGGGCGGGCCGGAGAGGTGACGGAAGCCGCTGGGCCCGTAGAGACGACCGCCTCCGGCGCCGGGTGACGTCGCCGCGTAGAGCGCGGGCAGCAACGCCGACTCCACCTTCCCGAACAGGATTCCGCGCGCGGACAGCGCACGGATGACCCGCACCAGCGCGGTGTCGCGGCCGCGGCCGACCTCCGGGCGCGCGGCAAGAAGGTTCGTGGGCGTCACCCCGGGATGGGAGAGGTTGCTGGTGATGCCCCAGCCGCCGTCGCGGCTGCGCCGTTCGAGTTCGAGACCGAACAGCCCGAACGCGATCTTCGACTGGCTGTAGGCGCCGTTGCCGTTGTACCTGCGCTCCCACTGGAGATCGTCCCAGTTGATGGAACGCTGGTCGGCGGCGATGCTGATCTGCGAGGTGACGCGGGCCTTCCCCGCGCGCAGCAGCGGAAGCAGCCGGGCCACCAAGGCGAAATGCCCGAGGTGGTTGGTGCCGAACTGCAGCTCGAAACCGTCCTTTGTGGTCTGCCGGTCCGGCGGCGTCATCACCCCGGCGTTGTTGACCAGGATGTGGATGGGCCGTCCCTCCTCGGTGAGCTGGCCCGCGAAGCCGGCGACGGACGCCAGAGAGGACAGATCCAGATCGCGCAGCGACAGTTTCGCGTCGGGGTACCGGCGGTGGATCTTCGCGATCGCGGCCTCGCCCTTGCGCGGGTTGCGCACCGGCATGACGACCTCGGCGCCCGCGGCCGCGAGCCGGGTGGCCAGGCCGAGGCCGACGCCGTCACTCGCGCCGGTGACCACCGCGAGCTTGCCGCTGAGATCGGGAACCGTGATGTCCGGGGTGATGCGTGCCATTGTTCTTCCTCCCGCCGCCTGACACTTGTCAGATTAGGCGTATTCTGACAGGTGTCAAATACGCGCGGGCGGGGCGAGGGCGCAGTCGTCGAGGAGAATGAGCGCATGGCGGTGCACGAGCCGGCGACCGGCGCGGCGCGAGGACCGGGGCGCCCCGGGGCGGGCGCCCCTCCGGTGCCCGCCGAGGCCGAGATCCTCCGGCGGGGCATGGAGGCCTTCGCCGAACTCGGCTACGACCGGACCTCGGCCAGAGAGCTCGCGAGACGGCTGGGCGTCAGCCACAACTTCATCAACGACCGCTACGGGTCCAAGGCCAGCTTCTGGCGGGCCGTGGTGGACGCGGCGCTGGAGGGCGACCAGCGGGAGCGGGAGGAACTGCTCGACGCCGACGTGGACGACGCCGAGCGGGTACGGTCGGTGATCGTCCACTTCTATCAGGCCGCCGTCGAGGCACCGCTGCTCGGCCGCTTGCTGGCCGACGAGTTCAGCCGCGAGTCCGAACGATTGGACTACTTGTACGACAACTACGTGGCGCCGACGCTGGACCCGCTGGTTCCGGCGGTCGAGCGGCTGATGGCGGCGGGCCGCATGCCCACCGTGCCCATGGATGTGCTGTTCTTCGCCGTGATCAGCCCGGTCGCCGGCCTGGTCCAGCTGCCACTCGCGCACCGGCTCGGCCGGGCCCGGCCCGTCACCCGGGAAACCCAGGAACGCACCGCGCGAGAGCTGGCGGACCTGATCGCGGACGGCTTGCTCGGGCGGGCTCCGCGCTGAGCGCGCGTCGCCCCTACTTGCTCGCCACCTTCCGGTATCGCGCCGTCGCCAGCGGGGCGAAGATCGCGATGATCACGACGCAGCACACGACCGAGTACAGCGCCGCGTGCTGGGCGGGCCAGCCCACCGGTGCGGCGCCGAAGTGGTTGCCGAACAGATTGCGCGTGGCGTTGATGACCGCGGTGAACGGGTTCCACTCGGCGATCACCCGCAGAATCCCGGGCAGTTTGTCCAGCGGGACAAACGCCGAGGAGATGAAGCTCAGCGGGAACATCCAGATCAGCCCGGCACTCTGCGCGACCTCCACGCTCCGCGCCACCAGCCCGATCAGCGCGCCGACCCACGACAGCGCCCACGCGAACATCAGCATCACCAGATAGCCGAGCACCGCGTCGCCGAAACCGCCGTGGATCCGCCAGCCCACGATCAGCCCGCACAGCGACATCACCAGCAGCGCCACCACGCTGACCACGAGATCCGACATGGTCCGCCCCAGCACCACCGCCAGCCGTGACATCGGCAGCGAGCGGAACCGGTCGATGATGCCCTTCTGCAGATCGTTCGCGAACCCGATCACGGTGAACGCCGAGTTGAACGCCACCGTCTGCGCGAAGATCCCGGCGATCAGGAACTCCCGGTACGCCGCACCACCGGCCGCGCCGCCGATGGCGTCACCGAAGACGTACGCGAACAACAGCACGAACATGATCGGCTGCAGCGTCGCCGCCATCAGCCAGTCCGGATTGCGCCGGATGTTCATCAGGTTCCGCCAGGTGATCACGCCACCGTCGGAAATACCCTTCGCGAGCGCGCTCATTTCGCCACCTCCGCACGGTCCTGCGCGCCGTGCCCGGTCAGCGACAGGAACACGTCGTCCAGCGTGGGCCGGTGCAACCCCACGTCCTGCACCGTGACGTTCAGCGCGTCGAGCCTGCGCAACGCCTCGATCAGCGCCTTCGGCCCCGTGTCGACGAGGATCTCGATCTTGCGGGTGTGCTCGTCGGCGACCGGCTCGCCGGAGCCGACCTCCCGCAGCACCTGCCCAGCCACCGGCAGGTCCGCGGCCGAGGCCAGCACCAGCTCCAGCCGCTCTCCCCCGGTCTGCGCCTTCAGCTCGTCGGCCGTGCCGCGCGCGATCACCTTGCCCTTGTCGATCACCACGATGGCGTCGGCGAGCTGGTCGGCCTCCTCCAGGTACTGCGTCGTGAGCAGCACCGTGGTGCCGTCGGCGACGAGTTCCTTGATCACGTCCCAGGTGTCGAGGCGGCCCGCCGGGTCCAGGCCCGTGGTCGGCTCGTCCAGGATTACCACGCTGGGCTCGCCGACCAGCGCCCCGGCCAGGTCCAGCCGCCTGCGCATCCCACCCGAATAGCCTTTCGCGGGCCGGTCGGCCGCCTCCTCCAGCCGGAACCGGCTCAGCAGCTCACGCGCCCGCGCCTTGGCCGCCGCCCGTTTCCTGCCGTAGAGCCTGCCCACCATGTACAGGTTCTCGAAACCGGTGAGGTTCTCGTCGACCGCCGCGTACTGACCGGACAGCCCGATCGCGCGCCGCACCGGATCGGGCTCGGTGAGCACGTCGTGCCCGGCGACCGACGCCTGCCCCGCATCGGGCCGCAGCAGGGTGGTCAGGATGCGCACGGTGGTGGTCTTGCCGGCACCGTTCGGGCCGAGCAGGCCCATCACCTGCCCGACCGGGATGTCGAGATCGACCCCGTCGAGCGCGCGGGTCGACCCGTAGGTCTTGACCAGGCCACGCGCTCGCACCGCTACGTCTGATTCAGGCATAACCGACATACCCCCTGTCTGCTGTGCACCCAACATAGGCCCTGCCCCCGACAAAAGTCCTCCGGTTTCTCCCGGAGCCGAACCCTGAGAATCAACCGATCGGTGGAGCACGGAATCATCCCCGCGGCCGGCGGATCGACCGATACCGGCGCGCCGATATCCCGGCGAAGCTCTGTGACATGAACAAAAACCTCACCGCCGCCCCGCCGTTGCGCACGGTGCGCCTGCTCGCGGTCGGCTATCTCGCGCTCAGCGTGCTCACCCTCGTGGCCGCCGCACTGCTGCACGGCGACCCGGCTCTGGTCACCGACGCGGTGTGGATCCGCGGACTGTTCGTACTGCTCAACGCCGCGCTGATCTTCCTGTTCACGGTGCGCGCCGCGAATGGCTCACGCCCGGCTCTGCGGCGGCTGCGGATCATCTCCGCCGTGATGCTCGCCGCGGCGGTGGTGATCATCGCGCTGCCCGGCACGTTCCCGGTCTGGCTGCGGATCGAACAGGCCGTCTGCGGGGTGCTGCTCGCGGCCGTGGTGGTGCTGGTGAACCGGCGACGCGACTAGATTGGCTGCCGGGGAGGGCGCCGATGAGCCGAGATGGTGTGTCTTCGCCGGTGGTCACGGTCGTGCCGTACGTGCTGCTGGCGGTGCTCGTGCTCGTCACGGTGCCGATCGGGCCGGACCCCGTCGTGTTCTGGCTGTGTGGCGCGGCCGCCGCGTGGATGCTGGGGGTGTTCACGCTGCGGCCGGGATGGCGCACGCGGCCGGTGGTGATGGCGGTGTTCTTCACGGTGCTGCTCGCGATCACGGCGGTGCTCGTCGTGCGGGCGCCGTGGTTCGGTTTCTTCACTCCCGCCGCCTACTTCTACGCGTTCCGGGTCCTGCGCTGGCCGTGGCGGCTGGCCGGGGTCGGCGCGGTCGCGGTCGTGGCGGGCACGGCGCAGGCGTACGGACTGGACAAGACCACCGCCGCCGGGCTGGTGGGGTATCTGGCGATCCTGGTGGTGAACGTGGTGCCGATGTGCGGGTTCGCGTGGTTCGCCTGGCGGGACGGGCAGCAGGACGAGCAGCGCAGGCAGGCGCTGGCCGACGTGCGCGAGGCCAACCGCAGGCTGGAGGCGATGTTCGACGAGAACGTCCGGCTCGCCCGCGAGGCCGGGGTGCTCGACGAACGGCAGCGGATGGCCCGCGAAATCCACGACACGCTGGCGCAGGGACTGACCGGGATCGTCACGCAGTTGCAGGCCGCCGAGCACGATCCGGTGGGGTGGCGCCGTCACGTCGGCGCCGCGACCGCGCTGGCGCGGGAAAGCCTGTCCGAGGCGCGGCGGTCGGTACGCGCACTGCGGCCGGAACCGCTGGAGGCCGCGCGGCTGAGCGAGGCCCTGGCCGGAGTCGCCGCGAAATGGTCCGCGCGCAACGGGCTGACGGTGGAGGTCACCACGACCGGCACCGCCTGCCCGTTGCCCGCCGAGGCCGAGATCGCGCTGCTGCGCACGGCGCAGGAGGCGCTGGCCAACGTGGCCAGGCACGCGAACGCGAACCGCGTCGGCCTCACACTGTCCTATCTGGACGGTGAGGTCGCGCTCGACGTCCGCGACGACGGCCGGGGGTTCGATCCCGGTGGCTCGTCGGACGGGTTCGGTCTCGTCGCGATGCGGCAGCGCGTGGAAAGCCTGTCCGGCACGCTGCGCGTCGAGTCCGGACCGGGATGCGGTACGGGGATCTCGGCCCGTGTGCCGGCGGTGCGGTCATGATCGGGCTGCTGGTCGTCGACGACCATCCCGTGGTGCGGGACGGGCTGTGCAGCATGTTCGCCCGCGAGCCGGGGTTCGGCGTGCTCGGCGAGGCCGCCGACGGCGCCGAGGCGGTGCGGCTGGCCGCGACGCTGCGGCCCGACGTGATCCTGATGGACCTGCGAATGCCCGGCATGGACGGCGTCGCCGCGATCAGCGAACTCGCGCGCCAGGGCAGCACCGCGCGGGTGCTGGTGCTGACCACCTACGACACCGACAGCCACGTGCTGCCCGCGATCGAGGCCGGCGCGACCGGATATCTGCTCAAGGACGCGCCGCGCGCCGAACTGCTGCGCGCGGTCACCGCCGCGGCGCGGGGCGAGGCCGTGCTCGCCCCGTCGGTGGCCGCCGCGCTGATGAACCGGGTGCGCACCCCCGAAGCCGGGCCGCTGAGCCGCCGGGAGCTGGAGGTACTGGAACTCGTCGCGGCGGGCAACACCAACCGCGACGCCGCCGCGAAGCTGTTCATCACCGAGGCCACCGTCAAAACCCATCTGCTCAACATCTACGGCAAACTCGGAGTCGGCGACCGCGCCGCCGCGGTCGCCGAGGCCTTCCGCCGGGGACTCCTGGCGCCGGGGTCGCGCTGACGGGCACCGGGAAGGAGCGCATCGAGCGGCGACGAACGGTGCGCGCCCCCGCGAAGAACCTGAAAGGAACGTGGTGTTCGAACGCATCATGGCGCTCGCCGGGTCGATCCCGCCCGTCGAGCGCTTCGCCGGCGTGGACGAGTTGCTCGCCCAGGCCGGGCAGATCGCGCGGCAGTACCCGGAGCTGACGCGCTGGCACCGGATCGGTTCGTCGAAGCTGGGCGAGCCATTGTGGTCACTGACGATCTCCGGCGGCCCGCGCCGGATCCTCGTGGTCGCCGCGGTGCACCCCAACGAACCGGTCGGCGGGCTCACCTCGATCCGGCTCGCGCGGACCCTCACCGAAAACGACGCGCTGCGCGAGGAACTCGGCTGTACCTGGCACATCATCCCGTGCATCGACCCGGACGGCACGCGGCTCAACGAAGGCTGGTTCACTCCCCCGCTCACGCTGGGCTCCTACGGCCGCTCGTTCTACCGGCCCGCGCCCGGCGAGCAGGTGGAGTGGAGTTTCCCCTTCGCCTACAAGGAAAACTTCTTCGACCGGGTGATGCCGGAGACGATCGCGCTCATGCGGGTGATCGACGAGACGAAACCGGCGCTGCTGTGCTCACTGCACAACGGCGAGTACGGCGGCGTCTACTACTACCTCAGCGACACCACCGACGCGCTCAACGAACAGCTCGCCGCGATCCCGGTGCGGCTCGGGCTGCCGCTGCACACCGGTGAGCCGGAGGCGGCGTTCATCGAGCAGATCGCGCCCGCGATCTTCCGCGGTTTCACCGCCGAGCAGGAATGCGACTTCATGGAGGAGCTCGGCCTGGACGCCGGACGGCGGAAGGCGGGCACCTCCAGCGGCGCCTACGCCGCCAGGTACGGCACGCGGTATCTGGCGGCGGAGGTGCCGTACTGGGCCAGCCCCGACGCCGACGACCACACCCCGCTGGCGATGTCCTATCCCGAGTTGCTCGCCGAGCGGGGCGAACGATTCGAGGAGACCGCGCGCACGCTCACCGGGCTGCTGGAATCGGTGCGGCCGGATCTGTCGGTGCGCTCGCCGTACCTGCGCGCGAGCGAGGCGTTCATCCCGTTCCTGTGGGACGCCGCCGAATCCTCGCGGACGCTGGCGGGCAGGCAGGACAACGACCGGCCCGCTGTCGTCGCGGAGCGGTTCCACGCGATCGGCAGCGTGCTGTCCGGGCGGGTCCGGTTCGGCGGCATGCTGCTCAACGTGCTCGGCGGCGAGCTCGCGATCGGCAACGGCACGCCCGCGATCCGGGCGGCGCACCAGCGGCTGTCGGAGGTGTTCGAGGGCTGGATCGCCGAGGATCCCCAGCAGCGGCAGGAAATCCCGCTGGCGAAACTGGTCGGCGTGCAGCTCGGCGCGATACTGGCCACGACCGTCGCGCTCGCGGGAGGACGCGCGGATGCTTGATCTGCTGCTCGAGGACGCGACCGTGCACACCATGTCCCCGCGCCGGCCGCGCGCGAGCCGGATCGGCATCTGGCACGGCCGCATCGTGGGTGTGGACGAACAGCTGGACGGGCTGCCCGCGGCGCGGACCGTGCGGCTGGGCGGCGCCGTGGTGCTGCCCGGATTCGTCGACGCGCACACGCACATGGTGTGGTCGGGCATGGCGCAGGGCGGCACCGACCTGACCGGCATCGTGGAGCGGGCCGGGATGCTCGCCGCGCTCGAAAAGGCGTGCCGCGCGGCGGCACCCGGTGACTGGGTCGAGGTCACCGGCTACGACCAGCGCGCCATCGGCGGTCACCTCACGCGCGCCGAGCTGGACGCCGTGTCGGCGGGGCGGCGGCTGTGGCTCAAGCACACGTCGGGGCACGCCGGGGTGGTCAACAGCGCGGTGCTCGACCTGGTGCCCGCCGCGGAACTGGCCGCGCTCGGCGACGAGGTCGGCAGGGACGACGGCGAACCCAACGGCCTGATGCTGGAGAACGCGCAGACCGCGGTGCGCGCGGCGCGGCTGCCCTACCGCAACGCCGAACTGGTCGACGCGATCGAACGCGCCGGACGCACGTGCCTGTCGCAGGGCATCACGATGTGCGCGGAAGCCGGGATCGGCGGCGGGCTCATCGCGACGCCGCCGGTCGAGGTCTCGGCCTACCAGTCGGCGCGGGACCAGGGCAGGCTGCCCGTGCGGATGCGGCTGATGGTCGCCGCGGACGCGCTGCGAAAGCTCGCGGCGCATCCCGAGGACGGCATCCGGCGCGGGATGGATCTGGGGCTGCGCACCGGCTTCGGGGACGAATGGCTCGGTGTCGGAGCGCTGAAACTGTGGCTCGACGGCGGCATCCAGGCCCGCACGGCGGCGCTGTCCGCGCCTTATGAAGGCAGCGATTCTTCCGGGCTGCTGCAGGACGATCCGGCCGCGCTGCGGCGAGTGATCCTCGACGGGCACGCGGCGGGCTGGCAGCTGGCGGTGCACGCGATCGGTGACCGTGCGCTGGACGTGGCGCTGGACGCGCTGGAGGAGGCGCAGCGGGCGGTGCCCAGGCCCGATCCCCGGCACCGGATCGAGCACTGCGGGATGGTGCGGCCGGACCAGCTCGCCCGGCTCGCGGCGGTCGGCGCGACCGCGGTGATCCAGCCGGAGTTCCTGTGGGTCAACGGGGACGACTACTCCGACGTGCTCGGCCCGGACCGCGCGGGCTGGCTGTACCGGGGCCGCGCGCTGCTCGACGCGGGTATCCCGCTGGCGTCGAGTTCGGACCGGCCGGTGGTGGACGGCGCCCCGCTGCGCGCGGTGCGGTTCATGGTGCAGCGGCGCGCGGCGACCGGGAGGCACGTCGGGCCGGGCGAGGAGCTGACCGTGGCCGAGGCGTTGCGGGCGGCGACGCTCGGCGCCGCGACGGCCTGCCTGATGGAGGACGTGGCGGGCAGTGTCGAACGCGGGAAACTCGCCGATCTCGTCGTGCTGGGCGCGGATCCCTATCGCGTCGGGGTGGCGGAGCTGGCCGATATCGAGGTGCTGGCGACCATGGTCGGCGCAGCGGTGCGGTACGGCGAGCTGCCGGGGTCCTGACCGTTAAGCTGGCGCCAAAGGCCACGGGGCGAGAGGCGGGGAAAGAGTGACCATCTGGACCGACGTGATCAACTACGTGCGCGTGCGGTACGAGGTGCTGGAGGAACGGGGCGACTGGCTGCGCTTCCGGCTCGACACCGGGGACAGCCGTTCCCAGCAGGTCACCGTGCACCACCTGCCCGAGCACGACGGCGCGGAGTGGGCCGAGATCTCCTCCGCGGTCGGCTGGGCCGACAAGATCGACCTGCGCCGCCTGCTCGAACTCGCGGGCTCGACCAGCGTCGGCGGCGCCGCCGTGGTCGACGGTGTCGCGCTGATCAAGCACATGGTGCCGCTGACGTCGCTGCACATCCAGGAGGAGTTCGAGCGCCCGATGCGCTCGGTCGCCGCCAAGGCCGACGAGTTCGAGCACAAGCTCTCGGCAAGCGACGAGTTCTAACCCCACCCGCGAGTCCAGCTCTGGCCGCGCCCGAGTCGAGGTTTGGATACGCGCGAGTCGGGGTTTCGCTGCGGCCGAGTCGGGGTTTGAGCGCGGCCAAGTCGGGCGTCGAACGCGCGAGTTGAGGTTTCGCTGCGGCCGAGTCGAGGTTTAAGCGCGCCCGAGTTCAGGGTTGAGCGCGCCAGTTCGGCGTCGGCTGGGCGCGAGTTCGGCTATGGATGCGCGCAAGTCGGGCGTCGAACGCGCGAGTTGGGCGTCGGGTGGGCGCGAGTCCAGGGTTGCGCGCGCCCGAGTTCGGCTTTCGGCGCGCACGTTGGGGTTTGGGCGCGCGCGAGTTGAGCGCTCGGTGGGCGAGTGCGGCCTCGCCTCCCGCACGTGCCGCGCCCACGATCGGGCGCGCTCGTCGCAGGCGGGGTCCTCCCACAGCCCGAGCGGGTGCACGATCCATGGCACTCCCGGTTCGTCATCGGCCGGATCTCGCGGCCGCTACCTCGCCGGTTCCAGCGCGAGCGGCGGAGCCACGACCCCATGTCAGGTGGCCGGCACCGGTCCGCCGGTCCCGTTCCGACGCCGAGCGGACACAATGGACACACCCGACAGTGATCTCCAGCGAGGTACTAGAGTCGGAAGACCCGAAATGGCAAGGAAAGGCTCCGCCCGTGACGTCTCTCGGTGACCTGGTCGACACACTGCTCGCCGGTGCCTCGCCCGCGCCGATCGTGACGGCGGGCGATCCCGTGCTGCGGCGGCCCGCGCTGCCTTACGACGGGCAGCTTTCCGCCGCACAACTGGACGGCCTGCTCGCCCTGATGCGCACGACGATGAACGAGGCGCCGGGTGTCGGGCTGGCCGCGCCGCAGATCGGGGTGCCGTTGCGGATCGCCGTCATCGAGGATCCCGCGCCCGGGCCGGCGGAGGTGCTGCGGGCACGCCGCCGGGTGCCGCAGCCGTTCCGCGTGCTGGTCAATCCTCGCTACGAGGCGGCGGGTCCCGGTGTGGCGGCGTTCTTCGAAGGATGCCTGAGCGTCCCGGGCTGGCAGGCGGTCACCGCGCGGCTCGAGCGCGTGCGGCTGCGCGGCCAGGACGAGACCGGCCGCGAACTCGACGAGGTGGCCGAGGGCTGGCCGGCGCGCATCGTCCAGCACGAGACCGACCACCTCGACGGCATGCTCTACCTCGACCGGGCGGAAATGCGCTCGCTGTCGGCGAACGCGCACGTCCTCGACCGCTGGTCGCAGCCCACCCCCGAAGCCGCCGCCGAGGCACTCGGCTTTTCCTTGCCCACCAGCGTTCAGGGCCGCGCGGGCTCGACCTCCACCACCCCGTGATCGGCGTCGATGCGCACGCGGTCACCGGTACGGATCACCGACACCGGGTCGATGTCGAAATCGCTCATCGCCGGAACCCTGGTCACCACGGCGCCGAGCGCGGCCTTCGTCGTGGTGACGGTGAACAGCAGGCCGAGCGGCGCCGTGCCGAGCAGCCGGGTGGACTGGAAGAACCCGGACCAGCCCGAAGAGCCCTTCGCGCCGGGGAAAACCAGGATCTTGCCGGTGAAGCACACCCCGGACAGCTCGTGCCGCCGTTCGATGATCGTGCCGGTCGCCGGGTCGATGCCGCCCCAGCCGGAGATGGTTTCGTGCGACACGAGTGCCTCGCCCTCCACAATTCCCGGCACGACCGTGCGCCCGCGCAACGTGATCACGTCAGCTCACCCCGCCAGCGCCCGGTGACGGCCGCGTCCACACAGTCCTCCAGCGAGCCGAACCACGCCTCGATGCCGAGGATCGCGGGCAGATAGTGCGCCTGCTTGGCCGAGTCCGTCGCGAACACCTTCGTGCCGGGCGGTGCGGCACGCGACATCGCCGGGCACGAGTCGGCGAGCAGTTTCCCTCCCGCCGCCTCGATCACCGCGGTGTAGCCGCTGCGGTCCGCCACCGCCTTCAACGCTCGTGGCACCATGATCCACAGCTGGGTGCCGTCGTGCAAACGCTTGCCGTCCAGCGCTTTCGCGGCGGCACGGATCTGGTCGACCGAGGCGTGCGGGCAGCCCAGCAGCACGAAATCGACGTCGGTCGAGCTGCCCTGGTTGTTGAGCGTCTCGTAAACCGCCAGCCGCTCCTTCTGTCCATAGTGGATCGCATCCGGCATCCGGCCGCGGAAGGCGGCTTCGACGGTCGGCGCTTCCGGCGTGATCCCCGGCAGGTGATAGAGCTCCACACCACCCGACGAAGCCGCGGCGGCGCCGAAATGCTTGAGGTCCACCAGATCCGGATGCGCGAACTCGCCGGTCACGACGGGCCGCTCGTCCTGCACGAGCCCGCCCGCGAAGTAGCCGAGCATGCCCCAGTCCTGGAAGTCCCGCACGCCCTCGTCCACATGGATGAGGTGAGTACCGAACCGGTTCTCCGGTAGATGGTTGCCCCAGCAGGGAATCTTGCCGGTCAGCGACGCCGCGCCGGTGGACGCGCCGCCCTCGCAGTTGGTGCGCGCACCGATCACCGAGTTGCAGTACACGACCGCGGAGGACTCCATCCACGCGCAGTGCTCGCCGCGTACCGGGAGGTTGCCCACCTGGTACGGGGTGCACGTGGCGAGGATGTTGACGCCCCGCCGGCCGTAGAACGCCTCGGCGTCGGTCTGCAGCTCGACGAACTCCTGGGGGTACGGGGCGATCCCGGCCGAATCGGGGCCGAAACCCTGCTGCAGCTGACAGGTCGGCACCCTCATGTCCGGGATCTCCAACTCGGCGTCGGAGTCGAGGTTGAGCACCGCGAAGGCCTTGTGCCAGCCGCCTTCGGCGACGAGTTTCGCCTTCACCGGCGAGGGCTGCGTGGTGGTGCCCGCGACGTTTCGCGTGTCGCACAGGCGTTGCGCGTCCAGCGCCTCCCCGTAGCGGATGAGCAGGTCCATGGCCGCGGCGACGGCGGGCCCCTCGGCGCCGTCGCGCATCGCCTTCTCCTCGTCGGTGAGGATCACCGCGCTACCTCCTCCCGGGCCGCCGTCACCGCCGGGACGGGAGCGTTGGTCTCCGGGCCGCGGCGCACGGCGGCGAACATCAGCAGGCCGCCGAAGACGATGAGCACGATCGGGGTGAACTCGTAGGGCATGAACGAGCTGAGCGCGAGCAGCCAGAAGGTGTAGAGCCCCGGCAGGATCAGGCCGAACATGTAGCCGATGCCGTAGCCGCTGGCGCGCACCGAGGCGGGGAACCGTTCGTTGAGGTACACCAGGATCACGCCGAGCGGCGCCGAGGGCAGCACCTTCGCGATCACCGCGATCAGCCCGATGAGCCACACCGGGGCGCCGGCCCGCGCGGCCACCGTCAGCAGTGCGAACGCGCCGGCGACCACGAACGCCAGCACCAGCGCCCAGCGCATCAGCAGCGCGCGCCGCCCGATCCGCTGCCCGAGGGCGGCGACCGCCATGATCGCCACGATCGTGAGCACCGAGCTGATGATCTCCACGGTGGTCGACATCCGCGGGCTCTGGTCCAGCACCTGCACCAGCAGCGTCGGCAGGAACGACACCGACATCTGCGTGGCGAACCAGTAGCCGCAGGTGAACAGGAACACGCTGACGATCAGGCGGCGGTGCGTGGTGAACAGTTCGACCACCGGCTGGCGCTTCGTGCGGCGCCCCTCGAAGAGCGTGTCGTCCTCCTTCACGCGGCGGTAGTGCCACAGGTAGACCAGCCCGAGCACGAACCCGAGGAAGAACGGGATGCGCCAGCCCCAGGACAGGAAACCACTGTGCGGCAGCACGTCGAGCATGCCGAGCAGCAGCAGGTTGATCACGAGGAACGAGCCGGGCGCGCCGACGCCGATGAGCCCGCCCACGCGGCCGCGCCGCGTGGGATTCGCCTGTTCCAGCGCGAGCGGGATCGGGGCGGCGTATCCGCCGGCGAGGAAGATGCCGCCGATCAGCCGGAGCACGGCGAAGATCGCGATCGCGCCGTAGCCCCAGGATCCGTAGCCGGGCAGCAGGCCGATCAGCAGCGTGACGATCGTGAAGCCCCAGCCGCTGATCATGGTGACGGGTTTGCGGCCGATGCGGTCGGACAGGTTGCCGAAGAGGACGCTGCCGATGGGCCGCGCGACGAGGCCGACGGTGAACAGCAGCGTCGTGAAGGTCGCGCGGACCTCGGCGGGCAGGTGCGCGGGCATGAAGTACGCCATCGCCGCGGGCAGCACGAGCGCGGGCAGGTAGACGTCGAAACTGTCGACGAACATCGAGAACGCCCCGCCGCGCGCGGAACGCCGTTCGTCGGCTTCGGTGATCACGGTGGTGGGTTTGCCGGGCAGCGTCATTGCCGTCCTCCGGTGGTTGGGGTGTCAGGGACGGAGAACCGCTCCGTCTTCAAGGGGCCGCACGGTGCGGCGGTAGATGGAGAGCCAGCCGGTCTCGGCGTGCTCACGGGCGGACCGGGGGTCGCGGCCGGTGACGTCGGCGAGCAGGTCACAGGTGCGGCGCGGCAAGTCGACGTGCACGGTGTCGCCGTCGCGGACCAGGGCGAGCGGCCCGCCGTCGGCGGCTTCCGGTCTCGCCTCGCCGACCACGATGCCGCGGTTGACCAGGCCGGACAGCTGCCCGTCGGTCACCACGGCGACCTTCCCGGTCAGCCCGGCGCGGTCGAGCGCGAACACGATCTGCGAGGCCATGCCCATCCCGGGTCGGCCGCGCGGGCCGAGGCCCCGCAGCACGACGACGTCACCGGCGACGATCCGGTCGGCACCGAGCGCGGCGACGGCGTCCTCCTGCGCCTCGAAACACCGTGCCGGACCGGTGAACGCGGCCGGGCGCTCGTCGTCCACGGCGAGTTTCACGATTCCGCCCGCCGGGGTGAGCGAACCTCGTACCACGACGATGAGCGGCTCTGTCGCGAAAGGACGGTCACGAGGGCGGATGACCTCGGGGTCGACCACCGGCGCGGGGTTCTGCCCCACCGTCCGCCCGGACACGGTCAGCGGCGCCGGATCGATCAGGTCGCCGAGTTGCCGCAGCACCGCGGCCGCGCCGCCGGCGGCCTCGAACTGTTCGATCGTGTGCGGCCCGTTCGGCCGGACCGCCGAGAGCACCGGTGTGGTCGCGCCCAGTTCGGCGTACCGGCCGAGCACATCGATGTCCACTTCGGACTCTTCGGCGACGGCCTGCAGGTGCTTGATCGTGTTGATCGACGCGCCGATCGCCAGCGCCACCCGGACCGCGTTGGTGAACGCTGCCTCGGTGAGCACCTGGCGGGGCCGCAGATCCTCGCCGATCATCTCCACGATGCGCGCCGCGGCCGCGTCGGCCGCGGCCCACATGGCGGGTGAGTTCGCGGCGACCGGCGTGGTGCCGGGCAGCGCCATGCCGAGTGCCTCGGCGACGATGTGCATCGAGTTCGCGGTGCCCATACCGGGACACACCCCGGGCCCGCCGATCGCGGTCTCGCTCATCTCGGTCAACTCGTCCACTGTGGACGAACCGCAGGCGTGCAGGAACACGTCCTCGATATCGCAGTGCCCACCGCGGAAACACCCGCTGGGCTGGTATCCGCACGCGACGAGCAGCGTGGGAACGTTCAGCCGGCCGGCCGCCATCAGCTGCGCCGGCGCGGTCTTGTCGCAGCTGGCGAGGCAGATCATGCCGTCGAGCTGCGCGCCTTCCACGGCGACCTCGATGTCGTTCACGATCAGGTCGCGCGCGGAGAGGATGTATCCGCCGCCGTGACCGGCGGAGTGGATGAAATCGCTCGGCGCGGTGGTGCGCACCTCGAACCCGAGCCCACCCGCCGCCGCGACGCCCTTCTTGATCCGCGCCGCGATCTCGTCCAGGTGACTGAAGCAGATCGCCAGATCCGAGGAGGAGTTGACGATCGCGATCTTCGGTTTGCGCAGGTCGTCGTCGGTGAGCCCCAGTGCCCGCCACTGCGCCCGGCGGGTCGCCCAGCGCACCGTGCCGGGTGGGAAATCGCTGCGTACCACGGGATTCTCCGATCAGCCGTCGAGATTGGCGGTCAGCCGGGCAGCCAGTTCGGCATGGTCGATGTCGTGCACGCTGTCCTTGCCCGCCAGCTCCAGCGCATGCGCCGCCGCCATGCCCATCGCCCCGCACGGCCCCATCACGCGCACGCTCGACAACGCCGCCGCGTCGCCGTCCACACAGCGCCCGGCGACCAGCAGGTTGTGCGCCTCGGGCGGGGTCATCGACCGCAGCGGCACGTAGTGCAGGTGGTCGGCGTCGAAGGTCTCCCACACGTAGCCCTCGGCGGTGTCGTGCAGCTCGACCGGCCACGCCGTGCGCGCGACCGCGTCGGGAAAGCGGGTGCCCGCCCGGACTTCGCCGATCGTCAGCTGGTGCGCCCCCTGCGCCCACCGTGTCTGGCGACGGCCGGGAAGCCCGTAGGCGCGCACGCGCGCGCGGGCGAAGGCCTCGGGAAACTCCGCGCGCAGGAAGTCCACCACGCGGTCGGCCTGCGCCTTGCCTTCGAGCTGCGCGCGGGCCGCGGCGACGGGTTCCAGCGGGGCCTCGATGTGGGTCATGTTCAGCACGGCCGTGCCGCGAGAGGGGAAGTAGAACGCGAGCCCGTCGTGACGGCGCAGCCCGTACTGCTCGGCCTTGGCGCCCACCCGTTCGGCGAGGTCGTCCGGTTCCGGTTTGCCGTCCTCGTCCACGTGCTCGACCACGAGCTGCTGGGAGCCGTAGATCTCGCGCTCGGGCAGCCGGCACGGCAGCCCCGCCTCCCACACCAGCGAGGCGTCGCCGCTGGCGTCGGTGAACCCGAGCGCGCTGACCTCGACGCTGCCGTAGCGGGTGGCGAAGGTGACCGACTCGACGCGCCCGCCGTCGCGGACGACGCCGGTGATCGACGCGCCGGTGATCACCTGGATGCCCAGCTCCGACACCGTGTTCTCGACCCAGCGCCCCAGCACGACCTCGTCGTAGCCCACCGTCATGGTGTGGCGCCGGGTGTAGAACACGTCCCCGGTTTCGCCGAGATCGCGGAAGATGTCGTCGAAGATGCCGTGGGTGAGCTGGCGGTACTCCGGCGCGTTGCCGAAAACGCCACAGAACAGCCCGATCAGCGAGTTGACCATCTGCCCGCCCAGCACCGGCAGTGCGTCCACGAGCACGACGTCGCGGCCCAGCCGGGCGGATTCGATCGCGGCCGACAGGCCCGCGATGCCGGCGCCGACCACGCAGACGTCGGCGGTCACCCGGTGGGTCGCCGGTCCGGCCGGTTTGCGCACGGTGCGGACCTTGAGTTCGGTGAGGGGATGCGGCATGGCTCACACGCTAGGAGCCCGATCGCCGCTCGCGGAAATAGACAATTGTGCTGCGCGGCGATCAGCCCGGTTTATACCGCCAGGTCGGCGGCCAGCGCGACCAGCGACTCACGCAGCCAGCGGTGCGCCGGATCGCCGTCGTAACCGGCGTGCCACCACAGCCGTTCCACGATCGGCTCCGGGTCGCCGGGGCAGGGCAGCACCCGCAGCCCGAGCGGGCCCGCGACCCGCGTGGCGAGCCGTTCCTGCAGCAACGCGACGCGCTCGGTGCCCGCCACGAAATGCGGCACCGCCTGGTAGCTCTCGACCCGGATCTGGATGCGTGGCTGGATCCCGAACAGCACGAGCTGGCGGCTCATCGGCGCCGCCGGCGGGAAACCGCGGTCGGGCTGGAACGGCGCGACCCACGGCATCCCCGCCAGGTCCTCCAGGCTGACCGGGCCGCCGGCCAGGTGCGGGTTCGCGGGGTCGGCGACGACCACCCAGCGGTCGGTGAACAGCTCCACCGACCGCACCTCGGGCAGGTCGAACCGGCTCACCGGGGGCGCGACCATGCCGTCGATGAACCGGATCGTGGTCGCGATGTCGGCCGCGAACGCCTCCCGCACGAGCCGCACGTGCAGGTGCGTGCCGGGAGCCTGTTCGGCCAGCAGCGTGGACAGGCGCGCGCCCAGCACCTCGACCGTGTAGTCGGCCATGAGCAGTGTGAACTCGCGGCGCGAGGCACCGGGATCGAAGTCGTGACCGGTGCCGAAGAGCCGTTCGGTGGCAGTACAGATGGTCTCGACCTGGTCCGCGAGCTGGATCGCGAGTGCGGAGAGCACGTAGCCGCCGCGGCTGCGCACCAGCAGTTCGTCGTCGAAGTGGCGCCGCAGCCGGGCGAGCGAGGCACTGACGGCGGGCTGGGACACGCCGAGCCGGGCGGCCGCGCGGGTCACGTTCCGCTCGCGGAGCAGCTCCCGCAGGGTCACCAGCAGGTTCAGGTCGAGATTGGCGAGGTGAACCGCGGAATGCCTTGCCACGGTGGAACTATAAACCAGATTTACGCCCGCAGGAGGTTGGTCAGCGCGTGCGCCTCCTTCAGCAGCAGCGCACCCAGCTCGGGCCGGCGCTCGTCGCGGAAGCGGGACTCGACGCCGGTCAGGGTGAGCGCCCACGCCGGTTCGCCCGCCCGGCTGAACACCGTGGCGGCCATGCCCCAGCTGCCCTCGACGACGAGCCCCGGATTGACCGAGTAGCCGGTCTCACGCGTGCGGGCGATCCGCTCCCGTAACGCCTCCGCGCTGTGCGACTGTCCCCAGTGGACGGTCAAATCGGTGCGGCCGAGGTAGTCGTCGACCTCGCGGTCGGGCAGCATCGCCAGCACGACGATACCGGCGGAGACCACGCCGAGCGGGAACCGGGCGCCCTCGTAGAGCACGAACGACCGGATCGGGAACGCGCCGTCCTCGCGCAGCAGGCAGACCGTCTCCTCCCCGCGGCGCGCGGAGAAGAACGCGCTCTCCCCCGTCGCGGCGGCCAGCCGGTGCACGCTCGCGCGCGCGTGCTGGGTGACGTCGTACCGGCGCGCCGCGACCTCGCCCAGCAGGTACAGCTCCGGGCCGAGATACCACAGCCCGTCGCGCTGGTCGCGGTCCACATAGCCCTCGGCGGCGAGCGCGGCCAGCAGCCGGTGCACGGTCGGCCGGGCGAGTCCCGTCGCACGGGCGAGGGCCGAAGTGGCCGCACCCCGGCCCTCGACGCCGGACAGCGCGCGCAGCACCGCGGCGATGCGGCCGGTCACGTGCACGGGAGGGCTGGTCACACAACCGATAGTAGTCCACTCAGTGAACGCGCATCACCGGGACGTTCATCAGGCGAGAGCTTCCTTGACGCCTGACCTGCGCGAGCTTTCACTTCCGGTGTCGCTCATTGAACGGACAGGCTGGGAAGAGAGGTCGCGTGTCCACGATGTATGGCAGCGCCGCCGACGCGCTATCCGACGTGCTGAAGGACGGCATCACGATCGCCGTGGGCGGTTTCGGGTTGTCCGGGAATCCGAACGACCTCATCGAGGCCGTGCGCGACTCCGGGGTACGGGACCTGACGATCGTGTCCAACAACATGGGCGTGGACGGCAAGGGCCTCGGCCTGCTGCTGGAGAACCGCCAGGTGCGCAAGGTGATCGCGTCCTACGTCGGGGAGAACAAGCTGTTCGCGCAGCAGTACCTCGACGGCGAGATCGAGGTCGAGTTCGCGCCGCAGGGCACGCTCGCCGAGCGGATGCGTGCCGGGGGCGCCGGGATTCCCGCGTTCTATACCAAGACCGGGGTGGGCACGCCGATCGCGGAGGGCAAGCCGCACGCCGAGTTCGACGGCGTCACCTACGTGCAGGAGCGCGGGATCGTCGCGGACCTGTCGCTGGTGCACGCGCACACCGCGGACCGCGCGGGCAATCTCGTCTACCGCTACGCCGCGCGCAACTTCAACCCGCTGGTGGCCACGTGCGGCAAGGTCAGCGTCGCCGAGGCCGAGATCGTGCTCGACTCCTTCGTCGACCCGGACCTGGTGATCACGCCCGGTGTGTTCGTCAACCGGCTGATCAAGGCGGCCGAGCGGGTCAAGGAGATCGAGAAGCTGACCGTGCGGCCGAGGGCGGAGGTCTGAGATCATGGGCTGGACACGCGACGAGATGGCCGCGGTCGCGGCGCGGGAACTGCGCGACGGCGACTACGTCAACCTCGGCATCGGGATCCCGACGCTGGTCGCCAACCACGTGCCCCAAGGCGTGCGGGTGACGCTGCAGAGCGAGAACGGCATCCTCGGGCTCGGCCCGTTCCCGATCGAGGGCGAAGAGGACCCGGACCTGATCAACGCGGGCAAGCAGACCGTGACGGTCAATCCGGGTGGCAGCTTCTTCGACTCGGCCACGTCGTTCGCGATGATCCGCGGCGGGCACGTCGACATCGCCCTGCTGGGCGCGCTGCAGGTCGGTGCGAACGGCGATCTGGCGAACTGGACCGTGCCGGGTGCGCTGGTCAAGGGCATGGGCGGCGCGATGGACCTGGTCGCGGGCACCAAGCGGGTCGTGGTGATCACCGATCACATCGCCAAGGACGGCACGCCGAAGATCGTGGAGAAGTGCGATCTGCCGCTGACCGGCGCCGGTGTGGTGGACCGGATCATCACCGATCTGGCGGTGCTCGACGTGACTCCGGAGGGCCTGCGGCTGGTGGAGACCGCTCCGGGCGTGGACGCGGGCGAGATCAAGGAGAAGACGGGCGCGCCGATCATCAACTGAGGCCCGCCACGCCCGCATAGGGATGACCCAGGGGCGGGATTCCGCCGATCTTCGTGGCGGATCGTGGTGTGGCGGGTGGTGACAGGACCTAGGACCCCGGCGCCGCGGGCATCGGCACCACCGAGCCCAGCAACCGCGCCGCGGCCGCGCATGCCTCGCCCGTGATCATGTGCTCGTCGCCGGGGTCGATGCGCAGGTCCACCGACGCACCGGCCTTGGTCAGCACCGCGGCCGTCTCCTCGACGCGCCGGCTGGGCACGAACGGGTCGTGTTCGATGCTGCGCAGCACAACATTCAGTCCGCGCAACGGATTTCCCGCGGGCGGTGGCACGGAGCCCGGGCCGAGGTAGCCGCCGGTGAACAGCGCGGCGCCGCCATAGGCGCGCGGCGCGACAGTGAGCAGGTACTGGCTGAGCAGGCACGCGCCCTGCGAAAAGCCCCACAGCACCACGCGTTCCGGTCCGAAACCCTGTTCGCCCAGGCGTTCCACGCAGGTGCCGATCGTGCTCAGGGAACGGCCCAGCGCGGGCTGGTTGCGCGTCGGCTCGACCAGGAACGGATGCGGATACCAGCTGCTGCCGGGCGCTTCGGGTGCGTAGAACCGGGCGTTGACCGCGCCGAAGCGCGCGGCGGTGTCCCGCATGAATCCGGGGTCCTGGCCGCGGCCGTGCACCGCGAGCACCGCGCACGCCGCCCGGTCCCTCGGCGGGCCCCATTCGAGCATCGCCGTCACCCTTTCAGCTCCAGGAACTCCCAGTGCGCGTCCGGGGCCAGGCCCGCGAGCCACTTTCCGCAGCCCTGCAGCACGCCCGGGCCCGAGGTGACGTGCTGGGTTCCGGCGTGCAGATCGCGGAAGAACCGTTGCAGCGCACCACGTCGCAGCGCCGCCGTGCCCGCCCACTTGTACGCGGCCAGTCCGGCGGCGTGCACCGACCAGGTGGCGTTGTTGAGCATCAGCCGGGTGACCGTCTCCTGCTCGGTCGAGAGCTTCTCGCCGCGATCCAGGGTCGCCTCGTTGTCGGCCCACACCTCCATCGCCCACGCGCGCGCCGCCCGCAGCTTCGCCTCGGCCTGCGCGTACTCGGCGTAGAACTGGTGCGTGTCCACGGTCGCGCCGGGATTGCCGGTCTTCTTCGCGGCGAGGGCGCGCATCTCGTCCAGCATCCTGCGGCCGACGCCGAAGGCCCAGCCGGTGTGGCAGATGCCGGCCATGTTCGCCAGGCCCATGCGGTAGATCGCGCCGCCGAGCCGCACGTCCATCGTGGCGATGGGGTACACGAACTCCTCCGGCACGAACACGTCGTCGACCGTGTAGTCGATGCTCGCGGTGGCGCGCAGGCCCATCACGTCCCAGTTGTCGATCAGTGTGGCCTGTTCGACGGGCAGCGTGAACACCAGCGCCTCGCCGGTTTGCTCGCAGAACGCCGCGGTGTGGATGTGGCTGCACATCGGGATTCCGGACGCGAAATGCCAGTGCCCGCTGATCCGGTAGCCGCCCTCGGCCGTGACGGCCTTGCCCAGTTTCGTGCCCTGCCCGGCGATCAAGGCGTGATGTCCACTTCGGACGTCGGGGAACAGGACACCGGCGGCCTTTTCGCCGAGGTAGGCGGCGGTGGTGCCGGTGACCATCTGCACTGCCATGAACGCCCAGCCCGCGGAGGCGTCGGTGTAGGTGATCTTCGCGATCGTGTCGATCACCTGGCGCGGCGAGAACTCGTAGCCGCCGAGCGCACGCGGAACACCGACCCGGAACGCGCCGGTTTCCTTCAGTGCCTTCGCGGCCTCGTCGGTGAGCCTGCCGATCTCCTCGCCCTGGTCGGCGTTGTCCTCCAGCACCCCGGCGATCCCGTCCAGCCGGGCCATGAGCGCGTCGAACTCGTCGCTGACATGCAGCTGCCCCATGGATCGTCACTCCTTCCCTTGCGCGAGAATCCACTCCAGCACCGGTTTCACGGTGTCGTCCGAATTGGACTCGAAGATCAGGCCGTGGCCGTTGCCGTCGATGCCGTGCTCGGGCAGGTGCAGGCGCTCGGCCAGGGCGCCCGCCCCGCGCAGGAACCCGATGATCTCGCCGGCGAACCCGGCGAACGCCGACGCGCCACCGGTGACCAGTGCGACCGGCAGCCCGTCCAGGCCCGGGATGCGCCGTCCCGGCACGTCTTCCGGGCGCCCGCCGGCCGGGTCGCACGCGACGGGCGCGCTGGTCACGCCCCAGGTCAGCGTGCCCATTCCGGGCAGTTCCGCGAACGGCGGCCCGACGGGTTCGATCGCGGCGATGGCCGCGACGAGGTCCGGCCGGGCGTTCGCGGTCAGCCAGCCGACCGGGCCGCCCAGCGAATGCGTCACCAGCACCGCCCGGCCGGTGCGGTCGAGCAGCCGGGCGAGCCGGTCGGCGTCCATCCGCTGCGATTCCGCGAGGTCCGCGGGCAGCGGTCCCATCGAGGCGAGGAGCTGATCGGGATCGAACTCCCCCGGCGCGAACAACCCGGTCGCGGCCTCGTAGCTCAGCGGCGCACCCATCGGCCCGATCACGTCGGGGTGGTACGGGGAACGCCCGTGCCCGCACCGGTCCACGACGTACACGGCGAAACCCGCCTCCACCATCCGCGTGGCCCAGCCCGGCCGCCCGTCCGGGGTGCCGGTCCAGTCCGTGCCCTGCCCGCCACCGCCGTGCACGAGCACCAGCGGCAGCGGATGGGCCTGGGACAGCGGCGCCTCCCAGGACACGAACATCGGCCCGCGCTGCACCGTCCCGCCCTCGGTTTCCACGCGTTCGCCGGGAATCCAGAACTGCCCACGACGGACGGTCACCTGATGACCGCCCGCCACGTGTGGTGCGCTCATCCGGGCTCTCCTAGATCTCGATCGGCTCCAGCTTCGCGAAGATCTCCTCGCGCCGGTGCTCGAACTGTTCCGGCAGCTGGAATTTCGTGCCCAGCTCCTTAGGCGATTCGTCGCAGGTCCAGCCGCCCTCGGCGTGGGTGACGGCGAGTTCGAACAGCGCACCGCTGGGCGTGCGCACGTAGACGCTCTTGAAGTACTTGCGGTCCTTGAGTTCGGAGATGTCGGTGTAGCCCGCGCCCTCGATGGCGAACTTGACCTCGTCCTGGTTCTCCAGGGTGGCCGCGTTCCACGCGAAGTGGTGGTAGGTGCCCGCGCCGTAACGCCAGGTGCCCTGGTCGTCGGTGCGGTTGTAGGTGATCTCGATGTGGTTGCCCACCTTCTGGTTGCCCACCTGCAGCGCGACGACGTCCCCTTCCTCGGAGAGCTTGCCCTGGGAGAAGAACGAATCCGTGGCGAATTCGAGCATCCGGTCCGGAGTGGACATGTGCACACCGACCCCGTGGATGCCGTGGATCGCGCACTCCGGGGGAACGCCGTAACCGGGATGCCCGGTCCGGTCGTCGCCGGTGTTGCCGACGAACATGTACTCGATGCCCGAGGGATGCCGGAACGCGAGCCGCCGCTGCCCGAACCGTTCGACGTCGGCCACCTCGACGTCGTGCTCGGTCAGCCGCCGGTGCCAGAAGTCGAGCGAATCGTGCGGCACCGACAGCAGCACCTCGCGGGCCTGGTTGGTGCCGCGCTTGCCGAAGAACCCGGCCTGCGCCCACGGGAACGTCGTCACCACGCTGGAGGGATCGCCGTTGGCGTTGGAGTAGTAGAGGTGATAAATCGGCAGCGAGCCGTCGAACAGGACCGTGCGCTTGATGAAGCGCATCCCGAGGACCTTGACGTGGAAATCGACGTCCTCCTGCGCGTGCCCCACCGACAACGTCACGTGATGGGAGCCTTCGAGATAGGCCATGGCAACCTCCGCGTTGAGGGGTACTGCACTGAAAACACTAGGAAGATCCGCGCCGCGAAGGCATTGCGCCAGAGCGCACGACCCTGTCGTGTCCGTGCGGGGTTGACTCGGCCCGGGCGGCGGGTAGCGTGTGGTTGAGCGCGCAGCCAAACCGTGGAGCGACGATGACGTCAGTCGCGGAGCATGCCGCCGACCTGGTCTCCCAGAGCGAGCGGACGGTGCCGTTCGGCTCGTGGACCAGCGCCGTGCGGCGTGGTGTCATGCGCTTCCAGTTCGACTGCGACCGCCCACGCGCCTTCGCCGGGATCTTCACCAACCGTTCGCTGGCCGGGGTCAGCTTCATCAACATGAGCTGCGGCAGGCACGCCGCCTACCGCGATGCCGCCACGATTTCCCAGGCGGACAGCGGGTTCTACGTGCTGACCCTGCAACTGTCCGGCGAGCTGCGGATGACCCAGGACGAGAAGATCGCGGTGCTGAAACCGGGCCTGTTCGCGGTGTACGACTCGTCCAGGCCCGCCGCCATCACCGCGAGCGACGACTACTCCTCGACGTGCATCCGGTTTCCCAAGGAGCGCCTGGGCTCACGCGCACCCGAGCCGCTGGCCGGGATCACCGCGACGGCGTTCGAGTACGGCCCGGGGCTGAGCGCGACCGTGTGGGATCTGCTGATCAGCCTGAACCGCAATCTGGAGACGCTCGGCGACCACGGGCCGGCCGCGGTGCGCGGCGCGATGGACCTGGTGAGTGCCCTGCTGCGCGTCGAACTCGGCGGCGAGCCCGCCGCGCAGTGGGATCTGCTGGGACACGTGAAGGGCTACATCGAGGACAATCTCGGCGATCCCGGGCTCACCCCGGGCCGCATCGCCGCCGCGCACTACATCTCGCCGCGGCACCTTCATCACTTGTTCGAGGAGACCGGAACCAGCGTCGGGCGGTGGATCAGGACCCGCCGGATCGAGATGTGCCGCCGAGACCTGGCCGATCCGGCGCTGGCCCGGGTACCGGCGTCGAGCATCGGCACCCGCTGGGGTTTCCGTGGCGCGTCCCATTTCGGCCACGTGTTCAAACGCGAGACCGGCCGGACGCCCGCCGAGTACCGGTTCAGCGTTTGAGCATCCGCCGCAGGATCTTTCCGGTCGGTGATTTGGGGATGGCGTCGATGAACTCGATCTCGCGCACCTTCTTGTACGGCGCCACACGCTCGGCTACGTACGCCATCAGCTCTTCGCCGTCAAGCGGTTTTCCGGCCACCACAAAGGCTTTCGGCGCCTCCCCGCCCTCGGCGTGCGGAACACCGACGACGGCCGCGTCCCGCACGCCGGGATGAGTCAGCAGCACCGACTCCAGTTCCGCGGGCGCCACCTGGTAACCCTTGTACTTGATCAGTTCCTTGAGCCGGTCCACGATCCAGAACACGCCGTCGTCGTCGGCACGCACCAGATCGCCCGTGTGCAGCCAGCCATCGGTCACCGTCGCGGCCGTGGCCTCCGGGTTGTTCAGGTACCCGGCCATCACCTGCGGGCCGCGGATCAGCAGCTCACCGGTCTCACCCGGTCCGACGTCGGTGTCGGTGCCCGGCTCCACCAGTCGCGCCTCGGTGTTCGGCGACAGCCGGCCCACGCTGCCGGGCGGCACGGTGGCGAACTCGTCGTCGAAGACCTGGTGCGTGCCGGGGCTCGCCTCGGTCATCCCGTAGCCCTGCCGGATCCGGCAGCCCAGCCGTTTCTCCGCGCGCTCGGTGACCTCGACATCCAGCGGCGCCGCCCCGCACAGCGCGAACCTCAGCGAGGACAGGTCGTAGTCCTCCACCTCCGGCGCGGTCGCGAGCGTGAGCACCATCGGCGGGGCGAAGTACGCGCGCGTGACGCGATACCGGGCCAGCGCCGCGAGGTAGCCGCGCGGTTCGAAGCGCGGCAGCGTGACCACCTTCGCGCCGGCCAGCAACCCGGAGTTGAGGATGATCGTGAACCCGTAGATGTGGAAGAACGGCAGCACCGCGGCCTGCACGTCGTCCCGGCCGATCTTCCAGCCCACCCTGGTCTGGGCGAGATTGGCCACCAGGTTGCGGTGGGTCAGCCGCACGCCCTTGGGAACTCCGGTGGTACCACTGGAAAACGGCAACACCGCGACGGTGGCGGCCGGGTCGAGATCCTGCGCGGGCGGCTCGCCGCCGGCCGGCAGCGAGCCGAGCGTGAACACGTGCTCGATACCGGCGGCCGCCGCGGCCTCGCGTCCCTTGGCCTCCGCCTCCTCCGCCACGATCAGCACTTTCGCCTTCGCGGCGGTGAGCTGCTTGACCACCTCGGCCGGCGTGAACACCGGGTTGACGGGCGTGACCGCGGCCCCGGCCGCGATCGCGGCGTGCAGCGCGACCGCGAACCGGGGCTGGTTGTGGCTCATCAGCGCGACCACGTCGCCGGGACCCAAGCCGAGCGCGGCGAGCCCGGCGGCGGCGGAGTACACCGAGTCGCGCAACTCGGCGTAGGTCAGGCTTTCCCCCGTCACGCCGTCCACGAGTGCCGTCGCGTCCCCGTACCGCCGCGCTCCCCCGATCACGAACTCGGTGAGCGTCACGTCCGGGATGGCGATGTCGGGAAGCGGGCTGCGGTAGATCATCGTCGACCTCTCGTGCCGTGCCTAGTGGTAGAAGCGCATGACCGTCTGGGCCACGCACGCGGGCTTGGTGCCGCCCTCGATCTCGACCGTGAGGTCGGCCGTCATCTGCACACCGTTACCGGCGACCTCCGCGACGTCGGCGAGCCTGCCTGCCAGCCTGATCCGCGCGCCGGCGGGCACCGGCGCGGGGAAACGCACCTTGTTCATGCCGTAGTTGACCTTCGTCGTCACGTCCTCGACGTCCAGCAGATTCGTCCACAGTGGAATGATCAGCGACAGGGTGAGGTAGCCGTGCGCGATCGGGCCGCCGAACGGGCCGTCCTTGGCTCTCTCCGGATCGACGTGGATCCACTGGTGGTCGTCGGTCGCGTCGGCGAAAATGTTGATCCGGCCCTGGTCGACCGTGATCCAGTCGCTGGTGCCGAGATCGGTGCCCGCCAGGGTCTTCAGCTCGTCGAAAGTGACCTTCATGCCTTCTCCTCGTCCAGTCCGAGTGCGCGCACCGCGTTGCCCTTGAGGATCTTGGGGCGCACTTCGGGTTTCATGTCGAGCTTGTCGAAATCGCGCAGCCACCGGTCCGGCGTGATGAGCGGATAGTCCGAGCCGAACAGCACCTTGTCCTGCAGCAGCGAGTTCGCGTAGCGCACCAGCTGCGGCGGGAAGTACTTCGGCGACCAGCCGGACAGGTCGATGTAGACGTTGGGCTTGTGGGTGGCCACGGCCAGGGCCTCGTCCTGCCACGGGAACGACGGGTGCGCCATGATGATCGTCAGTCCGGGGAACTTCACGGCCACGTCGTCGAGCAGCATCGGGTTCGACAGCGACAGCCGGACACCGCCCCCGCCCGGCATGTTCGCCCCGATCCCCGTCTGTCCGGTGTGGAACAACGCCGGGATGCCGTACTCCTGTGCCACGTCCAGCAGCGGGTCGGCGGTGCCGTCGTTCGGCGCGAAGTCCTGGATGCTCGGGTGGAATTTCAGGCCGCGCACGCCGTGGTCCTCCACCAGCCGCCGCAGCCGCCGCGCACCGGCCCTGCCCTTGTGCGGATCGATGCTGGCGAACGGGATCAGCACGTCGGGGTGCTGGGCCGCACCCTCGGCGATCTCCTCGTTGGACAACGCGGGATGCCCGGAGAAGTACTCGATGTCGACGGTGAACACGACGGCGCCGAAGTTGCGCTCGCGGTAGTAGGCCGCGATCTCGTCCAGCGTCGGGCGCTTGGCGTCGGCACCGAAATGCGCCGACGCTGCCTCCAGGAAATCGTCGGGCAGGGACAGGTGCCCGTGGTCGTCGGTCTCGATGTGGACGTGCACATCGATCGCGTCGAGCTTTTCGTGATCCACGGTGATCTCCTTATGCGGCGGGCGGTTCGGGCAGGTTCTCGCCCACAGTCTGCAACTGCGCGCCCACCGTCGTCGGCCACGCTTCGGCGATCGCGCCGGGACGCCAGCCGCCGTCGGCGTAGGCGGCGACGACCTGCTGCGGATGCGACCACAGCGACAGCCGGTCCCCGCCGATGCCGATCGCCTGCCCGGTGACGCCCGAAGCGGCGTCGGAGGCCAGGAACGCGACCAGCCCGGCGGCGTCCTCGGGCGTGCCGAAGGCCAGTGCCGTGCGCGCGAACGGCGGCATCGGCTCACCGGCGCGCAGCGCGTCGACGTAGGGCTTGAGCGCGGGGATCGTCTCGGTCATCGCGGTCGCGGCGACCGGGATGACGGCGTTGACGGTGATGTTGGCGCGCTCCAGTTCCATCGCCCAGGTGCGGGCGAAACCGACGATGCCCGCCTTGGCCGCGGAGTAGTTGGTCTGCCCGAAGTTGCCGCGCTGACCGGCCGGGGAGCCGATCAGGATGAGCCTGCCGCCCTCGCCCTGCTCCCGCATGCGCCGCACGGCGGCGCGGGCGCAGGTGAAGGTGCCGCGCAGGTGCACGTCGATGACGGTGTCGAAGTCGTCGTCGGACATCTTCCACAGCACCTTGTCGCGCAGCACGCCCGCGTTGGTGACCAGCACGTCGAGCCTGCCGAACTCGTCCACCGCGCGAGCGACCAGCGCTTCCGCGGCCTCGGTGCGGCCGACGGCGGCGACCTCGGCGACGGCGGTGCCGCCGGCGTCGGTGATCTCCTTCGCGGCTGCCTCGGCGGTCGCGGCGTCGACGTCGTTGACGACGACCTTCGCCCCCGCCGCGGCCAGTTCCCTGGCATACGCCAGACCGAGCCCGCGCCCGCTGCCGGTCACGATCGCGACCTTGCCGGTCAAGTCCATTCCAGCCCTCCTCGTCGAGATGTGCTGAGAATAGGTGTACTCATCAATCGTTGGGCCTGTCAATGATTGTTCTCATCACGTGGCCGGGTGGCACAATGGGCCGACGGAGGCGGGAGGAGGAGCCATCACCACTTCGAAAAAGGGCCGCACGCTCGACGGCGACGCGGGTTTCCTGCTGTCGCTGGCCGGCGGGCGGCTGATCCGCAACCTCAACCGGGAGCTGGAATCGTTCGGGCTGCGGGCACGGCACTACACGGTGCTGATGGCCACGGCCGAGCACGGCGGGCTGTCGCAGCGCGAGCTGGGCGAGCTGCTGGGCATCGACCCCAGCGCGGTGGTCGCGCTGGTCGACGACCTGCAGCGGGAGGGCTACGTGCGCCGCGATCCACATCCCGACGACCGCCGCACCCGGCTGGTCGTGATCACCGACTCCGGCCGCGACGCGTTCGCCAAGGCGAGTGAGCTGGCCACGAAGGTCGACGACGAGGCACTGGGCGCACTCGACGAAGGCGAACGGGCCCAGCTGGTGCAGCTGCTGCGGCGGATCGTGTCCTGAGCTACCAGAGATCGCCGGTGAGCAGCCGGACGAACTGCGCGACCACGTCCTCCAGTTGTTCGTGGGTGCCGACGAAACCGGCGTAGAGGCCCATCCCCCACAGCACCGCGATGAGCATCTCGGTGACGGCCGGAACGTCGAGGTCGGGCCGCACCTCGCCCTCGGCGACGGCGGCTTCGAGGGCCTGGCGCACGAAAGCACGCACGTGGTCGAGCTGGCCGTGCGCGGCCTCGCGCAGCTGCGGATGCCGGAACGCGTCCAGCACCGAAGCCGCCATGAACCGCGCGAACGAGGGATCGGCGGAGTCGACCTGCATGGCCGAGTCCAGGAACGCCGCGAGCCGGTCCGGCAGCGTGATCGCGCCGCCCGCCCGGTCCGCACCGGCCGTGACCACGGTGTCGCGTGCCGATTCGGACAACGCGAGGAAGAGCAGCTCCTTGTTGCGGAAGTAGTGGCTCACGGCGGGCCGGGTGAGCCCGGCGCGCTCGGCGATCGCCTTGAAGGTGGTGCCCTCGTAGCCGAGTTCGGAGAACACCTCGCGCCCGGCTTTGAGGATCTGGTCCCTGGTGCTCGGCCCCGCGCTCGCCGGCGGCCTGCCACGTCTCCGCTTGTCCACCACAGCCGCCGGACCTCCCTGACCACATCGCAGGGCTACACCTTAAGTCCAGGTCACACGGGCGGCGGATTCAACCGCGCGAAGCCCTCCTGGCGCTGGTAAGGAAAATGCGGGTATGGGGCCGTCGTGGCCGAGGCCTTGTCCAGGCGCGCGATCTGCGCGTCGGTCAGCGACCAGCCCACGGCGCCCAGGTTCTGCCGCAGCTGCCGCTCGTCGCGGGCCCCGACGATGACCGACGCGACGGTCGGGCGCCGCAACAGCCAGTTCAGCGCGATCTGCGGCACCGCCTTGCCGGTCTCCTCGGCGATCTCGTCCAGGACGTCGACGGCACGGTAGAGCTTCTCGTCCTCGACGGGCGGGCCGTAGTCGGCGGTGCGGTGCAGCCGGCTCCGGGCCGGCAGCGGCCGCCCGCGGCGCACCTTGCCGGTCAGCCTGCCCCAGCCGAGCGGGCTCCACACCATCGCGCCGACGCCCTGCACGAGGCCGAGCGGCATGAGATCCCATTCGTAGTCGCGGCCGACGAGTGAGTAGTACACCTGGTGCGCGACATACCGCGGGTAGCCGTACCGGTCGGCGAGGTCGAGCGAGGCCATCAGTTGCCAGCCGGAGAAGTTCGATACCCCGGCGTACCGGATCTTCCCTGCACGCGTCAGATCGTCCAGTGTGGACAGTACCTCGTGGAGCGGGGTGCCCGCGTCGTAGGCATGCAACTGGAACAGGTCGATGTGGGCGGTGCCCAGCCTGCGCAGGGCGTCGTCCACGGCCTTGATCAGCCGCACGCGCGAGGTGCCGGCGCCGCCTTCCCACGGCAGCCCCGTCTTGGTCGAGATCAGCACCCGGTCCCGGCGCCCCTTGATCGCCTGCCCGAGCACCTCCTCCGACGCCCCGTCCGAGTAGACGTCCGCGGTGTCGAACAGGGTGAGGCCCGCGTCCAGGCAGATGTCGACCATCCGCCGCGCCCCGGCCACGTCGGTGTCGCCCCACTCGCCGAACAGCGCGCCCCGCCCGCCGAACGTGGCCGCGCCGAAGCTCAGCACGGGCACCTCGAGTCCCGACGCACCCAGTCTCCTGTACTCCACGACATCCCCTTAATGGTTCCATAGTTCCGTTAGAATGCGGTCAGGTTAGCACAACTAACGGAACTGGAGACCCATTTATGGAACCGGGCACCGTTCGCCCTGGTGGCCGCACCGCGCGGGTGCGGGCGGCCGTGCTGGAGGCGGCGGGAGACGTACTGGCCGAACAGGGCTTCGCGCACCTGGACCTGGCCGAGGTCGCGCGCCGCGCCGAGGTCGGCAAGACGACGCTGTACCGGCGCTGGGGCACGGTGACGGCGCTGGTCACCGATCTGCTCGAGGACATGGCCGAGCAGTCGGTACCGCGCACGGAAACGGGTGCGCTGCTGGGAGATCTGACCGCGAACGCGCGGCTGGTCCGGCGCACCCTGACCGATGCCAGGCAGGGCCCGCTGTTCAAGGCGGTCATCGCGGCGGCGACGTGCGACGAGCGCACCGCGGCGGCGTTGCGGAGGTTCTACGAGGTCCGGATCGAGGAGTGGGAGCCGTGCGCCCGCCAGGCCGTCGAGCGCGGCGAGATCCCGGCCGGCACCGACACGCGCGAGGTGATCCGCGCGGTGTCGGCGCCGCTGTACTACCGGTTCCTGCTGGACGGCGGCCTGCTCGACGACGAAGCCGCCGTGCGGGCCGCCGGGGCCGCCTGCGCCGCCGCGAAGGCGGGCGCGTTCACTACTGATACAGCGCGGCCGCGATCTTCGGATCGTTGATGTTGGACTTGTCGTACCAGTAGTAGGCCGTGTCGATGCGCTTGGGCAGCTGCTCGTTCTTGATCGCCTTCAGCGCGGCGTCGACGAGCTGCCTGCCCATGTCCACCGGGTCCTGCGTGACGGCACCGGCCATCACGCCGCTGTTGATCGCGTCGATCTGCGCCTTGCCCGAGTCGAATCCGGCGATCTTGATCGCGCCGGACTTGCCGCTCTCCTCGACGCCCTTGATCACGCCGATCGCGGAACCCTCGTTGGACGCGTAGATGCCCTTGAGGTCCGGGTTCGCCTGGATGATCGACTTGGTGATGTTCGCCGACTCCAGCTGGTCACCACCGCCGTACTGCGGCTCCAGCACCGTGATGCCGGGCGCGTTCTGCTTCATCCACGCCATGAACCCGTCGCGCCGGTCCTTGCCGGACAGACTCGTCTGGTCGTGGACGACCATCGCGACCTTGCCCTGGCCGCCGATCTGTTCGGCGAGATGCTTGGCGGCCTCCGCCGCCGCGGCCTTGTTGTCCGTGGCCACGGTGGTCACCGGGATGTCACTGTCCACACCGGAGTCGAACGCCACGACCGGGATCTTCTGCGATTTCGCCTGCTGCAGCAGCGGCGCCGCGGCCCGCGAGTCCAGTGCCGCGAAACCCAGTGCCTGCGGCGATTTCGCCAGCTCGTTGGTCAGCATGTTGACCTGCTGCTCGACGTCCTTCTCCGTCGGCGGGCCGACGAAGGTGATCCGCGCGCCCTTGGCGGCGGCCTCGTCCTCCGCGCCCTTCTTCACCGACTGCCAGAACTGGTGCTGGAACCCCTTCGAGACGATCGCGATCAGCGGTCCGCCATTCCCGCTCGCGCCAGAGGTACCGCTCTGGCCGCACGCCGCCAGGCTCAGCGCGAGCACCGCGCCGGCGGCCGCGGCGACGATCTTCCGTGTCCTCATGCGTGAACTCCTTTGTTCAGGCTTCCTTTTTCCGGATCCGGTCCGTGTACACCGCCACGAGAATCACGCCGCCGAGGATGACGTTCTGCCATTCCTGCGGAATCGACATGATCTGCAGGCCGTTGTTGAGCACCGAGATGATCAGCGCGCCGATCAGGGTGCCGATGATCGAGCCCTTGCCGCCGGACAGCGACGTCCCGCCGATCACCACCGCGGCGATCGCCTGCAGTTCGTAGCCCATCCCGGTCGCGGGCTGCGCCGAACCGAGCCGCGCCGAGATCATCACGCCCGCGAGCCCGGTGAACAAGCCCGCGAACGCGTAGATCGCGATCTTCCACTTCCGCACGTCGATCCCGGACAGCGCGGTGGCCTCCTCGTTGCTGCCGATCGAGTACGTGTAGCGGCCGAGCACGCTCTTGGTCAGCAACACGCCCGCGATGATCGCGACGACCAGCAGGATCAGCACCGCGTTCGGCACGTTCGGGATCAGGTTGCCGGTGGAGAGGTCGGTGTAGCCGGCGACATCGCTGAAGTAGATCGGCGTCGAATGCGACAGCACCAGCGCGAGCCCCTCCGCGACGAGCATCATCGCCAGCGTCGCGATGAACGGCGGGATCCGCAGTATCGCCACGTTGATCCCGTTGACCAGTCCCATCAGCCCGCCGAACAGGATCGCCAGCGGCACACCCAGCCCCAGCGGCAGGTGCATGTTCACCATGAACACGCCCGCCATGACCGCGCACAACGCCATCCCGGTGCCGATCGAGAGGTCGATGCCCGCCGAGATGATGACGAACGTGGTGCCGATGGCGAGTGTGCCGATCACCACCGTGGAGAACAGGATCGCGATGAAGTTGCCGTAGGAGAAGAAGAACGGGCTCACGATCGAGAAGAACGCGTAGATCACGACGAGACTCGCGAACGCGAGCAGTTGCTGCAGCCTGCTCTTGATCGCCCCCGTCAGCCCGGTGGCCTGGGTCCGCTCCCGTGCGGGAGCCTTCACGGTGGTCATGCCTGGATTCCTTCCTCAGCGATGAGGCCGAGTTCGGCCGCGTCGGCCGGGTTCTCGTCGGGCCGCAGGGTCGCGAAGTGCATGATGTTCTCCTGCGTCGCCTCGGCCGCGTTCAGCACGCCGGTGACGCGGCCCTCGCTCATCACCACGACGCGGTGCGACATGCGCAGGATCTCCGGCAGCTCCGAGGAGATCATGATGATCGCCTTGCCCTGCGCCGCCAGTTCGTTGAGCAGCTGGTAGATCTCCTCTTTCGCGCCGACGTCGATGCCGCGCGTCGGCTCGTCGAAGATCAGTACGTCGCAGTCCTTGGCCAGCCATTTGGCGATCACCACCTTCTGCTGGTTGCCGCCGGAGAGGTTTTTCGTCGTCTGGTCCAGCGAAGGTGTCTTGATGCGCAGCGTGCCGACGTACTCGCCCACTTTCGTGCGCAGCGCGCGGTCCCGCACGAAGCCGCCCTTGGTGAACTGCTCCCGCAGCGCCGAGAGCGCGATGTTGGCCTTGACGTCGGCGTCCAGCAGCAGCCCGTACCGTTTGCGGTCCTCGGACAGGTACCCGATGCCCAGCCGCGCCGCGTCGGCCGGGGTGGAGATGCGGACCCGCTTGCCGTGCACCGTGATCGTGCCCGTGGCGATCTTGTCCGCGCCGACGAGCGCCCGTGCGACCTCGGTGCGGCCGGCGCCCATCAGCCCGGCGAACCCGAGGATCTCGCCCTTGCGCAGATCGAACGACACGTCGGTGAGCAGGTCCTTCGTGCCGAGCCCGGCGACCGAGAGCACCACGTCGCGGTCGTCGCGCACGCCCTGCGGCCGGGCGTCGGTGTTGATCGCGCGGCCGACCATCAGCGCGATGATCTCCGGCGTGCTCGCCGTGGCCACGTCGAGCGTGTCGATGTACTCGCCGTCGCGGATCACCGTGACCCGGTCGGCGATCCGCTTGATCTCCTCCATCCGGTGCGAGATGTAGATGACGCCCGTTCCGGGCCGCACGAACCGGCGGATCAGCTCGTGCAGCGTGTCGACCTCGGCGTCGTTGAGCGCCGCGGTCGGCTCGTCCATGATGAGCACGCGCGGTTCGTAGGACAGCGCCTTGGCGATCTCCACCATCTGCTGGTTGGCGACGGTCAGTTCGCCGACGACGGCACGCGGATCCAGTGGCAGGCCCAGCTTTTCCAGCAATGTGGTGGCTTCGGCGTTGAGCTTGCGCTCGTCCAGCAGGACCTTGCCGCGCCGCGGTTCCCGGCCGATGAAGATGTTCTGAGCCACGGTCAGATGCGGCACCAGGTTGAACTCCTGGTGGATGATGCTGATGCCCAGTTCCAGCGCGTGCCGCGGATTGGTCGGTTCGTAGGGCTTTCCGCCCAGCCTGAAATGTCCCGCGTCGGCCTTGTGGATGCCCGACAACAGTTTCATCAGGGTGGACTTGCCGGCCCCGTTCTCGCCCACCAGCGCGAGTACTTCGCCGGAGGACAGGTCCAGCCGCATGTCGTGCAGCGCCCGCACACCGGGGAAGCTCTTGTCCACTCCCTCGACCTCGAGCAGCGGTTCGGTCACGGTGATCACCCCTGTCATCGGCTGCCTCCGTAAACCCGGTGCGCCGTGCCCGACAGCACCTTCTCGCGTTCGGGTGCGGACAGTTCACCGATCAGCGCCGAGAGGATTTCCCAGGCGCGGGCGTATCCTCCGAAAAGGACGGTCATCGGCCAGTCCCCGCCGTACATCAGGCGTTCCGGCCCGAACGCCTCCAGCGCCTCGGTCACGGCTGGCCGCACGGCTTCGACGGTGAACGGTTCGCCGGGCAGCTGCAGGCCGGACAGTTTCGCCACGGTGTTGGACCGTTTCGCGACCTCGCGCAACGTCGCGCGCCACCGCCGGAAGGCCTCGGGATCGCGTGGCGGTTTGCCGAGATGGTCGACCACGACGGTGAGGCCGGGCACCGCCGCGGCGAGGTGCGCGATCCGGCCGAGATGTCTCGGCCACGCGTCGGGCACGTCGAAGGTCAGGCCGCGCTCGGCGAGCGTCGCCAGCGACCGGCGCACACCGGGCAGTTCGAGGAACCCCTCCCGCGGATCGTCGTGCACCAGGTGCCGCACGCCGCGGAACGCGCCGTGCTCCTGCCAGCGGTCGAGCTGCCGGGCCGCGGTGTCCGGATCCTCCAGCTTCACCCAGCCGACCACGCCGGTGATCCAGTCGTGCTCGGCGGCCTGCGCGAGCATGAACTCGGTATCGGCCTCGGAATCCTCCGCCTGCACGAGAATCGCGGTACCGACACCGGCGGAGTCCAATTCGGACCGCGCCTGTTTCGCGGTGTAGGTGGAGTGCAACGGGCCGCCGGGGATCCACGCGTACTCGCTCACCGTGAGATCCCACAGGTGCAGGTGCGTGTCGATGGTCATTGCCGCACCAGCCCCTTGTCGCGCAACGCGGTCCACAGCCCGTCGGGCACGGCCGCCGACAGGCGCCGGTGGTTCTGCCGCACCTCCTCCGCGCTCGCGGCACCGACGACGACGGTGCGCACGAGGGGTTCGCGCAGCGGGTACCGAAGCGCGGCCGTCGGCAGGTCCACACCGAACTCGGTGCACACCACGGCGATCTCGCGTGCGGTGGCGAGCACTTCCGGCGGCACCCGGCCGTACTCGTAATGCGCCTCGGGCGAGGGTTCCGGCGTGGCGAGCAGGCCGGAATTGAACACCCCCGCGGCGGCGATGCCGACCGAGTGAGCCCGGCATTCGGGCACGATGTCGTCCACGGCGGGCTGTTCGAGCAGCGTGAACCGGCCGGCGATCATCAACAGGTCCAGCGCCCCCGAGCGGGCGCCGGCGGCGAGGGCCTTCGTCGACTTCGACCCGAGCCCCACCGCGCGCACCACGCCTTCGTCGCGCAGTGCGGCCACGGCGGGAAGTCCCTGCGCCAGCGCCGGTTCCAGGTCGTATTCGTCGGGGTCGTGCAGGTAGACGATGTCGACCGAGTCCAGCCCCAGCCGGGCCAGTGACTCCTCCAGGCTGCGGCGGATGCCCGCCGCGGAGAAGTCCCAGACGCGACGGTGGTCCGCGGGCACGTGGTAGCCGTCGGCGAGGTCGAGCCGGGCGGCGCCCTCGGGGTCGGGCACCAGCAGCCTGCCGACCTTTGTGGACACCACGTAGTCGGCGCGGGGTTTTGTCTTGAGGAACGCGCCGAGGCGGCGTTCGGCCAGCCCGAGCCCGTAGTGCGGCGCGGTGTCGAAGTAGCGGACACCGCACTCCCACGCCGCTTCGAGCACGGCGTGCGCCTGCTCGTCTCCGACCGGCGCGTAAAGATTGCCGAGACTCGCCGTCCCGAGCGCGAACCGGCCGAGCGGCGGGCTAGCCATGGCTGTACTCCACAATGGACGCCTTGTGCATCTCGGTGCCCGCGCCGGCCGCGGTCGGCGCGAAGTACCGGCCGCCGTGGACCTCGACGGGTGTCACGAAATGCTCGTGCAGATGGTCGACGTACTCGATCATCCGGTTCTCGGCGCTGCCGGACACCGCCACATAGTCGAACATCGCCAGATGCTGCACCGCCTCGCACAGGCCGACCCCGCCGGCGTGCGGGCACACCCGGACACCGAATTTGGCTGCCAGCAACAGGATCGCGATGTTCTCGTTCACCCCGGCGACCCTCGTCGCGTCGAGCTGGAGCACGGAAAGCGCTTTCGCCTGCAGGAACTGCTTGAACATCACGCGGTTTGCGGCGTGCTCACCGGTCGCGACCGGGATCGGGGAAACGGCCTTGGCGATGGCCGCGTGCGCGAGCACGTCGTCCGGGCTCGTCGGCTCCTCGATCCACGCGATGTCGAAGGGCCGCAACGCGTCCAGCCAGCGGATCGCGTCCGCGACGTCCCAGCGCTGGTTCGCGTCGACCGCGATGCGGATGCCGGGGCCGACGACCTCGCGGGCGATCCGGAGCCTGCGGACGTCGTCGTCGAGATCGGCGCCGACCTTGAGTTTGATCTGGGTGAAACCGTCGGCGACGGCCTCGCGGCACAGCCGGGCGAGCTTGTCGTCGTCGTAGCCCAGCCAGCCCGGAGTCGTGGTGTAGGCGGGATATCCCTCGGCCAGCAGCCGCGCCTCACGCCCGGCCCGCCCGGACCGGGCCGCGCGCAGGATCTCCAGCGCCTCGTCCCGGGTCAAAGCGTCTGTCAGGTAACGGAAATCGACCAGATCGACGATCTCTTCCGGGCTCAGCGACGCGAGCAGCTGCCACAACGGCTTGCCCTCGCGTTTGGCGCGCAGATCCCACAACGCCGTGACCGCGGCACCGATCGCCATGTGCATGATCCCCTTCTCGGGACCCAGCCAGCGCAGGTGCGAATCGTGCACGAGCTCACGCCACAGACCGCCGAGATCGGCCAGCGTCCGGTCGACGTCACGGCCGACGAGGTGGCCTTCGAGCGCGTGCAGCGCGGCGACCTGCACGTCGTTGCCGCGCCCGATGGTGAAGACGAAACCGTGCCCCTCCAGCCCGTCACCGGCGTCGGTGATCAACCGGAGGTAGGCGGCCGAATAGTCGGGATCCGGGTTCATCGCGTCGGACCCGTCCAGCGTCTGGGAAGTCGGGAACCGCACGTCGTGGGTCTGCAGGGCGATGATTCGAGCCACGCACACTCCTTCGTGAGAGCCGCAGTATGGCCTGCGTCACGCCGAACGATAGACATCCGATGTCTTGGGCGTCAAGGCTCGCTACTGGCACGATTTTTCCCTAACATTCGGTTCAGACACCCGACCACTCCACGAGAAGGAGACATAGTGAAGCTCGCCCGGCTGGGCGCCGCGGGTAGTGAGCGGCCCGTCGTCGTCGACGGTGACAAGACATATGACCTGGCCGGGCTGACGGCCGACATCGACGGCGCGTTCCTCGCCTCCGGGGGCATCGACGCCGTGCGGGCCGCACTGGCCGCCGGTGAGCTGCCCGAGGCCGGCGACGTGGCGGGGCTGCGGACCGGTTCACCGGTGGCCAGGCCCGGCGCGATCATCTGCATCGGGATGAACTACGCGGCGCACGCAGCCGAATCCGGTTCGGCCCCGCCCGAGGTTCCGATCATGTTCCTCAAGACGCCGAACACCGTCGGCGGCCCGGACGACCCGGTCACCATCCCGCCCGGCAGCGAGCGCACCGACTGGGAGGTCGAGCTCGGTGTGGTGATCGGCCAGCGCGCGCTCTACCTCGGCTCACCCGGCGAAAGCCTCAGCCACGTCGCGGGTTTCGTGGTGGGCAACGACGTTTCCGAGCGCCAGTTCCAGCTGGTCGACTCCGGCGGGCAGTGGAGCAAGGGCAAGTGCGCGCCCGGGTTCAACCCGCTCGGCCCGTGGCTGGTCACGCCGGACGAGGTCGATCACGGAAATCTGCGGTTGCGCAGCTGGGTCAACGGGGAGCCGCGGCAGGATTCGTCCACGGCCGACCTGATCTTCGGGGTCGAGCACCTGGTGTGGCATCTGAGCCAGTACCTCGCGCTCGAACCCGGGGACGTGATCATGACCGGCACCCCGCAGGGCGTGGCGCTGTCGGGCAAATACCCCTACCTCAAGCCCGGGGACGTGGTGGAGATCGAGATCGAGGGGCTCGGGCGGCAACGACAGGAGTTCGTGAAGCATGGCTGAGTTCGAGGGTCTGGTCGCGGCGGTGACCGGGGGCGCGTCCGGGATCGGCGCCGCGGTGGTCGCCGTGCTGCGGGAGCGGGGCGCGCGAGTCGCGGCGCTGGACCTGCGGGAGGTCGAGCCGAAGGAGGATCTGCTCGGCGTGCGCACCGACGTCACCGACGACGATTCGGTGCGCCGCGCGATCGATACCGTCGTGGATCATTTCGGCGGGCTCGACATCGTGGTCAACAACGCCGGGATCGGCGCGCAGGGCACGGTCGCCGACAACGACGACGCCGAGTGGCTGCGGGTGCTCGACGTGAACCTGCTCGGCATGGTGCGCGTGGCCAGGGCCGCGCTGCCGCACCTGCGGAAGTCGCGGGCGGCGGCGATCGTGAACACCGGATCCATCGCCGGCACGGCGGGCCTGCCGCAGCGGGCTCTCTACAGCGCGTCGAAGGGCTCGGTGATCGCGCTGACCAGGGCGATGGCGGCCGACCACCTCGCCGAGGGTATCCGGGTCAACTGCGTGAACCCCGGTACCGCGGACACCCCGTGGATCGGCAGGCTGCTGGAGAAGGCCGACGACCCGGCGGCCGAGCGGGCGGCGCTGGAGGCGCGGCAACCGCACGGCAGGCTCGTCTCCGCGGAGGAGGTCGCCCACGCGGTGGCGTATCTGGCCAGCCCGCTGGCGTCCTCGACCTCCGGCACGGGGATCGCCGTCGACGGCGGTATGCAGGACCTGCGGTTGAGGCCGCGCGGCTGAGATGCCGTGAGGGACGCCCTCATGGCCCCGTGACGGGGTCCCTCGCGGCAACAACCCGCACCGGCGTTTTCACGGTTGGTCCACCAGGGTTTGCCTGATCCATTGTTCGACGCCCGCGATGTGCACGGTGGCCAGCGCGATCGCGACATCGGTCTGGCGTTGCGCCAGTGCCTGCTGGATCGCCCGGTGCTCCGACAGGGTGCGTTCGGTGACGCCTTCCTGCGTGATGCCGCGCCACGTCCTGGCCCGCTGGGTGCGGCCGGACACGCTCTCCACCAGCGACGCCAGCACCGGGTTGCCCGCGCCGGCCGCGATGCGCCGGTGGAACTCCAGGTCGTTGGCCACCAGTTCCTCCGCGGTCGGCGAATCGCCCAGCGAGTCCAGGAGGGTGGCCAGTCCGTCGATGTCCTCGCGTGGCATGCGGGTGGCCGCCATGCCGGTGACGACGGGTTCGATGACGCGCCGCGCCTCGAAGAACTGCAGCACGGTGTCGTCGCGATGGAAGTCCACGACGAAGCCCATCGCGTCCATCAGCACCGACGGGTCGAGGCTCGTCACGTAGGTGCCGTCACCGCGCCGGACGTCCAGCACGTGGATCAGCGACAGGGCGCGCACCGCCTCGCGCAGAGAATTCCGGGACAGGCCAAGGCGTTCGGCGAGATCGGCTTCCCTCGGCAGGCGATCGCCGGGTTTGAGCTCGCCGTCCACGATCATCTGCTTGATGGCCTCGATCGCGTCATCGGTCACCGACATCGCGCTCAGCCCCCTTTCCGGCCCAGTTGCGCGGCGAGGCTCCACAGCAGCGGGATGCCGTCGTCATTGCCGGAGTAATCATCGGCTTTGGCGTGCAGCGGGCCGACGGTGGCCTGCCAGCCCACATTCGCGGGGTGCTCGCGCAGCGCGTGCCGCATCGCGCGGTAGTCCTCGACCTCGATGAGATGGAACAGGTGCGTGCCGTCCCGCCAGATCCGCCAGTCCGTGACGCCGTGCTCGGCGAGCGCGGCCGCGACATCGGCCGGGATGGTTTCGTGCACGGCCTCGTAGTCCGGCTCGGCTCCGGGCTTCAGCTCGGTGTGCAGGGCGATCTGCGCCATCCTGTGCTCCTTCCCTTTCGGGCAGGATACATCGGATCTTTACCGGGCCGGTCGCCACTTTTGGCGGGTTTCGCAGCGTTACGGCTCACGCAGATCGGATGAATACCGCACTGGACGGTCGAACGAGGCGTACACGAGAAGGACTGTCAACCAAATTGTTGACAATTTTGTTGGCGGTCACTTACGGTTCTGGGAGAGACTTGTTGGATCGCAAGGGAGTTGTGTGATGTCGTTGTTGGTGGTGTCGGCGCATGCGGGGGATTTCGTGTGGCGTGCGGCGGGAGCGATCGCGTTGGCCACCGCCCGCGGTGAGCCCGCCACGGTGGTGTGCCTGACCTACGGCGAACGCGGCGAATCCGCCAAAGCCTGGCGCGAGGGCCACACCCTCGATGAGATCAAAACCCTGCGCCGCACCGAAGCCAGCAACGCCGCCCACGTCCTGGGCGCCGACATCGAATTCCTCGACGCCGGCGACTACCCCCTGCTCGAAACCCCCGAACTCGTCGACCGCATCGTGCACATCTACCGGCGCCTCAACCCCACCATCGTGCTCACCCACCCGCTGACCGACCCCTACAACAACGACCACCCCGCCGCCGCCCGCATGGCCCTACAAGCCCGCATCCTCGCCCAAGCCCCCGGCTACAACGCCCCCGGCCAACCACTCGGCGCGCCCCCGGTGTTCTTCTTCGAACCCCACCAACCCGAACAATGCGACTTCACACCCAACCTGCTCCTCGACATCACCAACGTCTTCGACACCAAACACCAAGCCATGCACTGCCTACCCGCCCAACAACACATGTGGCACTACTACACCGACCTCGCCACCCGCCGCGGCACCCAACTCACCCGCAACGCCGGCCCCAACCTCGCCCTACCCCACACCACCAAAGCCGAGGCCTACATGCGGCTCTACCCCCAAGTCACCGGAGAACTCGCATGACACCCCTCATCATCACCAACCCACCCCGCGCCAACCTCGCCACCGTCACCGCCCTCACCGACTACGGCGTCGCCACCGTCCACGAAGCCCTCGGCCGCACCGGCTACCTCGGCCCCCACCTACGCCCCCTCTACCCCGGACCCCCCATCGCCGGCACCGCCATCACCGTCCTGTGCTGGCCCGGCGACAACCTCATGATCCACGCCGCCATCGAACACACCCAACCCGGCGACATCCTCGTCGTCACCACCACCTCCCCCAACACCGACGGCGCCTTCGGCGAACTCCTCGCCACCACCCTCCAACACCGCGGCGTCCGCGGACTCATCACCACCACCGGCATCCGCGACACCACCCAACTCCACACCATGAACTTCCCCGTCTGGTCCCCCACCATCAGCGCCCAAGGCACCGTCAAAAACACCCCCGGCTCCGTCAACACCCCCATCACCATCGCCGGACAACACATCCACCCCGGCGACGCCATCCTCGCCGACAACGACGGCGCCATGGTCATCCCCCGCCACCACACCCACACCGCCCTCACCACCGCCCAAACACGCGCCCACAAAGAACAAGCCACCCGCCAAGCCTTCCGCAACGGCACACTCGGACTCGACCACTACAACCTCCGCCCCAAACTCACACAACTCGGCATCCAATACCTCACCGCCGAGGAATACGGGCTATGACCGGTCTGCGGTGCATGCTCATGCGTGGCGGCACCTCGAAGGGCGCCTACTTCCTCGCGAGCGATCTGCCCGTGGATGCCCGGCGACGTGACGAGTTGCTGTTGCGTGTCATGGGCTCCCCCGATCCGAGGCAGATCGACGGAATCGGCGGCGCGCATCCGCTCACGAGCAAGGTCGCCGTCGTCTCACCGTCCACAAGGGACGATGCTGACGTCGACTACCTTTTCCTGCAACCGGGTGTCGACGAGCCGATCGTCTCCGGCCGGCAGAACTGCGGCAACATCCTGGCCGGGGTCGGCCCGTTCGCGGTGGAGCGCGGCCTGGTCCCCGCGGACGGCGAGCACACGTCGGTGCGGATCCACCAGGTGAACTCGGATTCCGTCGCGCGCGCCACCTTCCCCACCCCGGGCGGCGTCGTGCGCTACGACGGCGACACCGCGATCGCCGGAGTGCCCGGGACGGCGGCTGGGATCCAGCTCGATTTCTCCGGCACCGAGGGTTCGGTGTGCGGCGGTCTGCTGCCCACCGGCCATGTGCGTGACGTGCTCGACGGCGTCGAGGTGACCTGCATCGACAACGGTATGCCAGTGGTCGTGGTCGCGGCAGGTGATCTCGGGCTCACCGGCGACGAGTCACCGGAGGACCTTGCCGCGCCGGGGATCGCCGAGCGCGTGCAGTCCCTGCGGTCGCGGGCGGGCAAGCTGATGGGGCTCGGCGACGTCAGTGGGACCTCGATTCCCACAACGACGGTCGTGGCGCCACCGAAGGCCGGGGGCACGCTGCGCACCCGCACGTTCATCCCGGTGCGGCCGCACACCTGTCCGGCAACCGGCTCACGATCGAGCATCCGAGCGGGCATCTCGACGTCGAGGTCGAACTCGACGGCACCCGCGTTCGTCGCGCGGGCGTCGTCCGCACGGCCCGGAAACTGTTCGAGGGCAACGTTTTTCCCCGAAGCGAGCAGCATCGATGGTCCTGACGCACGACATCGTCCACGAGGTGGGCCCGCAGACCATCGAGCCTTCCACACGCACGGCACGCCACCGGTCTCACCGGCTCAGTGACGCCGCCTCGCCGAGCCGTCCGAGCTTGTGCGGGTTGCGCACCGCGTAGATCCGGGTGATCAGGCCGTCCTCCACCACGACGCTCACCGCGGTGTCGATCCGGCCCGCGACGTCGATGCGGATCGCGGGCTCGCCGTTGAACCACGCGACGGTCTCGATCGAGCCCTCCGGGGCGTGCTCGGCATACTTCGCGAGCAGGTTCGCCACGAGTTCCGCGCCACGCAACGGACGCCGCGCCGCCTGCGCCAGACCGCCGCCGTCGGCCACGACGACGACGTCCGGGGCCATCAGGTCGAGCAGGCCCCGCATGTCGCCGCCGCGCAACGCGATCAGCAGCCGCCGCACGACGGCGTCCTGCTCGGCCCGGCTCACCGCGACCCGGGGCCGGCGCGCGGCGACGTGCTCGCGGGCCCGGTGCGCGATCTGCCGGACCGCGGCGGCCGACTTCCCGGTCGTCCCGGCGATCTCGTCGTAGGGCGTGTCGAACACCTCGCGCAGTACGAACACCGCGCGCTCGATCGGGCCCAGCGTCTGCAGCACGGTCAGCATCGCGAACGACACGCTTTCCGCCAGCTCGACGTCCTCGGCGACGTCGGGGCTGGTCAGCAGCGGTTCCGGCAGCCACTCGCCGATGTAGTCCTCGCGCCTGCGGGCCTGCGCCCGCAGTTTGTTCAGTGCCTGCCGGGTCACCACCCGCACCAGGTAGGCGCGGGGGTCGCGCACGGTGTCCTGCTCGACGCCGTCCCACCGCAGCCAGGCCTCCTGCACCACGTCCTCGGCGTCGGCGGCCGAGCCGAGCATCTCGTAGGCGACGGTGAACAGCAGGCTGCGATGCACGACGAACGGGTCCGCGGCGGTCACGTCACCGACTCTAGCCATGCGCTCCTCCTCGCATCGGGGCTTGTCCGGCATCAAGACACCGCCCGCGCGGCGAATGTGACAGGAACGCACTCGGGTAGAACTTTGACTCATGGGTCAGTTACGCTGCGGTCGATGAGCACGCAGCAGGACAGCCCCGCCACCAGCAGCCGGGTGCAGCGCAAGCGGGGGCAGCGTATCCAGAAGATCCTCACCACCGCGGCCGAACTGTTCGGCGAACGCGGGTACGACGCGGTGAGCCTGGAGGACGTCGCGGACCGGCTCGACGTCACCAAGGGGTCGCTGTACTACTACTTCGCCAGCAAGGAAGAGCTGGTCACGGCCGCGATCGAGACGCTGGGCAACGACTGGACCGACCGGCTGGAACGCCTGGCGAGCGAGACCGGCGGCCCGCCGGCGCAGCGGCTGCGCACGCTGATCCACGAGCACGTGACGATCGCCGTGCGCGACTATCCCGAGGCGCTGCGGCTGTTCCTGGTGCCGACGAAGTGGCCGGAGCCCCAGCGCGAGCGGATCAAGAGCCTGCGCCTGCGGCACAACGAGGTCTTCCGCGTGGTGCTGGAGGAGGGCGTCGGCACCGGCGAGTTCGTCGTCACCAGCATCGACACGGTGCTGCAGTGCATGCACGCGGCCATGGCGCAGGCACCGGCCTGGTGCGGTCCCCTGCGCGGCACCGCCAGGGCCCGCGCGGTCGGGGAACTGACCGACACCCTGATGATGCTCACCGGCCTGCGTCCGCCGCGGGCCTGAACCTCCGGTTTGCCGGTGCCGGTCAGTGGGCACTGCGCCGCCTGCCGGACTGGACCGGTGACCACACCGGCATCGCACGCACGGCTAGCGCGCCTTGCGCGCGGCCAGTTCCGCCCGCGAGCGGATCCCGAGCTTGGCGTAGATCCGGGTCAGGTGATACTGCACCGTTTTGGCCGAGACGAACAGTTCCGCCGCGACCTCGCGATTGGACAGTCCCCGCGCGACGAGTTCCGACACGGCTTCTTCCTGCGGGGTCAGCTCCGCGATCCCGCGGTCGGCGCGCGGGGCGTGCACGCCGCCCGCCTTCAGCTCGCGGTCGCAGCGCGCCACGTACGTCACGGCGCCCAGCGCGGCGAAGGTTTCCCGCGCGGTGGTGAACACGGCATCCGCCTCGCGGCGTTTCCCGGCCCGGCGCAGGATCTGCCCGTAGGCGAAACCGACGCGCGCCTGGTCGTAGCGCAGCGGCAGATTTTCCAGCAGTGCGAGGGATTCGTCGAACCGGTCGCGGGCGCGGCCCAGTTCGCCCTGGGTGCCCAGCAGCCGGCCGCGGGCGGCGGCGAGCCGGGCGCGTTCGGCCGCGCTGTCCCGCCCGGCGGCCACGCGCTCGTGCTGGGTGAGGAAGGCGTCCGCCTCGGCGTAGCGGCCTTCCAGCACCAGCGCGTGCGCGTACATGTCGCCCCACGGCCACAGGCTCGAATCGGCGACACCGCTGGCCCACGACTGGGTCAGCGGGCGCAGCGCGCGCACCACTCCGGCGGAATCGGCCCGCGCCTCGGCCAGATGCGCCCGCGCCAGGTGCGCGGGCACGCGCATGATCTCGTAGTCCTGCGGCCCGGCATCGGCGCGCCGCATCGCTTCGGCGGCCGGCTCCGGCTCGTCGCGCAAGGCGTGCACGGCCACGGCCGTCCACTGCAGCAGCGGTCCCGCCAGCACGATCCCGGTCCGGTCGAGCAGCACCGTGGCCTCGCGGACGGTGCGCACCGCGTCGTCCCATTCGCCGCTGAGGAACTGTGCCCTGGCCAGCCACGCGCTGGCCCACAAGGAAATCCGGGCCGATCCACCGTGGACGGTGGTGGGCACCGAACCCCCGAGATCGGCCCGGGCGTCGTCGACCGCGTCCACCATCAGGTTCAGCCAGCCGCGGGCCATCATCACCCGCTGCACCTGCGCGCCGTGCCGCACCCGTTCGGACAGTTCCGCGTACCCGGCGGCGGCCTCGGCCGCGCGCCCCTCGGACGCGAGCCCGAGCCCGCGGATCGCCGCCGCTTCCACGGCGGCCGGGGCGTTCGCCTCCGTCAGCGACAGCGCACGGTCGGCCCATTCCAGCAGCTCACCGGCGTGGCAGCGGGACAGCGCGTGCAGCACGTACCGCTGCGCGATCAGCGCCGCCACATCGGGTTCGCGGCCGGCGTTGACCAGATCCCAGGCGCGCGCGAGACGGGTCTCCGCCTCGGTCGCGCGGCCCCGCACGATCGCGAGATAACCGAGCACGGCGTTGCGCAGCGGCGTCTCCCGCAGGCTCTCCACCTCGGGAATCAGGGCCGCGGCGGCGAACGCGTCCCCCGCGCCGATCAGCGCGTCCACCGCGCGGGTCAGCCTGCTTTCGCGGCTGAGCCGGTCCTCGGTGAGCCTGCTGGCGTCGGTGAGCAGCGACGCGGCGACCGCCCACGCCCCCTCCGCCGCGCGTTCGGTGGCCAGTTCGTCCAGCCGGTCGGCCACGGCCTGGTCCGGGACGGGTGAGGCGGCGACCAGCAGGCGCGTGCGGCGCACCGGGTCCTCGATCAGCTCCGCCGCCTCGCGGTGCAGGGCCGCGGCGGCGGCCGGTCCCATCGCGGCGAGCACGGCGGCCCGCACCATCGGATCGGCGGGCCCGATCTCGGTGAGGCCGTGCGGGCCCAGCACGACCAGTCCCGCACCGGCGGCCTCGTCCAGGACGTCGAGCAGCCCGTCCTCGACCCCGGCCAGCAACGCCACATCCCGCACCGCGGTGCCGGGACCGAGCACGGCGGCGGCACCGGCGAGCCGTCGCGCGGCCGGACCGCAGCCCTCCAGCGCGGTACCCACCCGTGCGGCGACCGCGGCGGGAGCGGGCAGATCGGGGTCGAAGCGTGCCCACGTCGCCTTGGGCACCTCGGCGAGCAACTCCACGACGTGCCGCGCGATGCCGCCGGTGTGCCGCCACAGCCGTTCGGCCATCGACGGATGCAGCAGCACGCCGCAGGCGGCGGCCAGCTCCCCCACCTCGGGCGCGGTGAACGGGTGCAGCGCGATCCGGGTGGTCGCGCACCGGTGCAGCAGGTCCACCGCCCCGGCGGGCACCCGGGGATCCCCGGTGCGGGCCGTGGCCAGCACGCGCAGGGCGACGCCGGGATGGTGCCGGACCGTGGAGGCCAGTACCCGCACCGATTCCTGGTCCGTCCACTGTGCATCGTCCACAATGGCCAGCACCGGTTTCCCGGAGCGTGCCACGTGGTCGGCGAGGCAGGCCGGCTCCGGATCGAGCCCGGGCAGGAGCTGGCAGAGCACGCCGTGCGCCCGCCCGGTCTCCCACGGCGCGGCCACCGCCCGTAGCACCGGCCCGTCGTGACGCGCGGCGACGGCCTCGGCCAGCGCCGTCTTTCCGACGCCTTCGGGGCCACTGACCAGCGCGAACCCGGGACCGGGGCGGCCAAGGTCGCGCTCCAGTGCCGCGAGCGCGTCGTCGCGGGCGGTCAGCGTCGGGCCGGTCACCTGATCACGGTAACCCCCTCTTCAGCCGAGGTCGCCGCCCGCCACCGGCAGCACCGTGCCGGTGATGTAGGACGCCTCGTCGGAGGCCAGGAACGCGATCGCCGCCGCCTGCTCGTCGAGCGTGCCGTAACGCTTCATCAGCGAGGAGGCCACCGTCTGGTCGATGTGCGCCTGGTACCAGGCCTGTTCGCGCGCGGTCTCCAGCGCCGACCCGCCCCGCGAGACGCGCCGCGGCGGCGCCTCGGTGCCGCCAGGGGCTGTCGCGACCACCCGGATCCCGGCGTCGGCGTACTCGAACGCGAGCGACGCGGTGATCGCGTTAATGCCGCCCTTGGCCGCCGAATACGGGATGCGGTGGATGCCGCGCGTCGCCGCCGACGACACGTTCACGATCACGCCATGCCCGTGCTCGACCATCGAGGGCAGCACCGCGCGACAGGACAGTAGCGTCGTCATCAGCGAGCGGTTGATCTCCGCCCCGATCTCGGCACCGGTGAACTCGGTGAACGGCTTGAACCAGATCGCCCCGCCGACGTTGTTGATCAGCACGTCGATCCGGCCGTAGCGGGCCAGCGCCTGCTCGACGACGGCCTGCGCGCCCTCCCACGTCTCCAGGTCCGCGACGACCGGCAGCGCCTCGTTGTCGAGATCGCGCGCCACGCCCGCGACGAGATCGGAGCGGTCGGCGAGCACGAGCGTGCCGCCTTCGGCGCTGATCCGGCGTGCGGTGTGCTCGCCGATGCCCTGTGCGGCTCCGGTCACCACGACGACCTTGCCGTCGAACCGGCCGGGGCTGACGAACCTCGGCCGCCGCCCCGCCCCCATCGCGCGCCGGGTTGTGATCTTCGACCGCCCCGCGTGCTCGGCGATCAGCCGCCGGGCCGCCTGCCGGTCACCGGCCTCGAACGCGGACACGATGTCCAGGTGGTCCTGCGTGCAGCGCGGGTGGCACCACGTCGCGTCGCGCAGCACGTCCTCCATGTGCGCCTTCACGCCGAGCGCGCGGTAGGCCTGCAGCAGGTGCTCGTTGCCGGTGAGGGTGAACAGGTAGTCGTGGAAGGCGGCGTTGGCCTCGGTGTAGGCGGCGGCGTCGACGAAACGGTCACCGTCCACATAGGGCACGGTGGCCTCGGCGAGCAGCCGGTACCCGGCCAGCTGCCGGGAGCTCAGCCTGCCGATGGTGATCTCCACGGCGCCCAGTTCCAGTGCCTGGCGCGCCTCGAAGACCGCGTCGGACTCGTGCACCGACGGATGCTCCTCGCCGATCTCGTAGCCGCCGCTCGGCGCCACGAGCGGGGTGAGATCCGCGGCGGGCAGCATCTCCTGGCCGCCGACGCAGCGGGCTTCGGCGGCCGGGCGCAACGGCTCCCCGGCGTCGAGCGTGCCCGTGCCGCCGCCCTCGGGCCAGATCGCCTGACCGGCGATCAACCGCGCGGTCGCGGCCTCGTCCCCTCCGGAACGCGCGGTTGCGGCGCCCAGCGGAGCCAGTTCGGTGGCGGGGAACAGGTTCTGGCCGGTGACGCCACGGCCCTCCCCCGCACCGTCCACGATGGACGGCTCGGGCTCGGCGGGGGCCGCGGGCTCGGCGGGCGTGTCGGCGACCGGCTCCGGTTCCGGCCGGGCGGGCGCCTTGGGGGCGGTGCCGGAGAGCGCGAACTTCTCGTAGTAGAAGCCGGTCGGCTCGACACCCCGTCCGGCGAAGTCCTTGCGCACGGCCTCGACCATGGGCGGCGGGCCGCACAGGTACACCGCGACGTCGCCGCCATAGAGGTGCTCGTCGCGGATCAGGCTCATCACGTAGCCCTTGTTGGGCACGGGGCTGGCCGGGTCGGAGACACAGTAGTCCCAGGTCAGGCCCTCGATGCCGGCGGCGAGATCGGCGATGGTGTCCAGTTCGACCAGGTCGTCGTCGGTGCTCACCCCGTAGACCAGGTGAGCGGGGCGCCGGGAGCCCTGCGCGCGCATCGTGCGCAGGATCGACAGGATCGGCGCCAGCCCGGTGCCGCCGGCCAGCAGCAGCACCGGGCGGCCGGTCTCGCGCAGGAAGAAGCTGCCGTTGGGGCCGGCGAAGGTGATCTCGTCTCCGACCGAGGCGCGGCCGGTGAGGTAGTCCGACATGACGCCACCCGGGGTGAGCTTCACCAGGAAGGTGAGGCTCTTGTCGTCGGGCGCGTTGCTGAAGGAGTACGAGCGGGCCTCGCCGGTGCCGGGCACGGTGATGTTGACGTACTGGCCGGGCAGGAACGCGAGCTTGTCGCGGTCCGGGATCTCCACGGTGAGCGCGAAGGTGGTCGGCGACAGGCGGTCGAGCCCGGTCAGTGTGCCGGTGTAGGCGGCGGCCTCGGTCTTGGCGACCGCCGAGGTGCTCGCGATGCGCAGCACCAGATCGGAGCGCGGTTTCATACTGCAGGGCAGCACGTAGCCCTCGCCGGCCTCCGCGGCGGTGAGCGCGTCCTCGATGTAGGTGCCGCCGTCGTAGTCGCCGGACTCGCAGAACGCCTTGCACGTGCCGCACGCCCCGTCCCGGCAGTCGAGCGGGATGTTGATGCGCTGCCGGTAGGAGGCGTCGGCGACGGTCTGATCCGGCGCGCACTCGATGAAGCGCGTGACACCGTCCTCAAAGGACAGCGCGACCTGGTAGCTCATAGTGACTCCTGGCTGGGCGAAGCTCATTGAAGCGGCAGAGCCGCTTGCTGTGAGGACGGCATCTTGCACCGCCACCCGCACCGCTACGCAAACCACTCGGGACAAAATTTCAGAAGTGGTAGACGTCGACGACGTGGTGGATGTAGTCGTTCTTCAAGATGATCGTCTTGCGGCGGATCAACGGGGACTCGCCGGAGAAGTCGATCGTGTAGAACGAGGTGCCGTAGTAGGGGTCGACGGTCTTGTACCGGAAGTACATGGTGTGCCAGTTGAACCGCACGTCCACCAGATCGCCGCGCCGCTCGATGACCTCGACGTTGCTGATGTTGTGGCTGGTGCGCGGTTCCGGCAGCGACGTGGCGCTGGAACGCTCCGTGCGGATGCGGAACACCCGGTCCTCCAGCCCGCCCTTGTTCGGGTAGTAGATCAGCGAGATGTCGGTCTGCGGGTTCTCGGTGAGCTGATCGTCGTCGCCCCACGAGGGCATCCAGTAGACGACGTCGTCGGCGTAGCAGTCGAGCCACTTCTCGAACTCGCGGTCGTCGAGGTAGCGCGCCTCGCGGTAGAGGAACTGCTCGATGTCGGTCTGGGTGACGGTCTTCTCGGCCGGGATGGTCATCGTGCTTCCTCCTCCAGCGCCGCGCGCATCGTGCGCAGCCAGAAACCGTGCTGCACCGGATAAAGGCCCTCGTCCTCGTTCTTGACCCCGGAGGAGACGACGTCCTTGAGGTCGAGCGTCTCCGCGACCTCGTCGGGACCGCCCAGCCAATGCTCGGCGCCGCGGCTCATGTCGTTCCACGGCGCGGCCTGCGCCCGGAAGGTCAGCTGACAGGAGCGGAACTCCTCCAGGTCGTCGGGGGTGGCCATACCGGAGGCGTTGAAGAAGTCCTCGTACTGCCGGATCCGCCACGCGCGGGCGTCGGCGCTCTCCCCCTTCGGCGCGATGCAGTAGATGGTGACCTCGGTCTTGTCCGGCGCGATCGGGCGGAAATGCCGGATCTGCGTGGAGAACTGGTCCATCAGGTACACGTTGGGGTACAGGCAGAGGTTGCGCGAGCCGCGCACCATGAACTCGCCCTTGGCGTCGCCGAACTCCTTCTTCAGCTCCTCCATGCGGTTCCACAGTGGACGGTCCTGTGGGTTGCCCGCCCACGTCCACAGGCACAGGTGCCCCTGCGGGAACGACCAGTAGCCGCCACCGGACTTGCCCCAGCTGCCCGCGTCGAGGGTCTTGGTGTCGTTCTTGGACGCTCCGGTGCCGCGCCGCGCCGTGGTGGCGGCGTAGTTCCAGTGCGTCGCCGTGACGTGGTAGCCGTCGGCGCCGTTCTCGGCCTGCACCTTCCAGTTTCCGTCGTAGGTGTAGGTCGATGCGCCGCGCAGCACCTCCAGCCCGTCCGGCGACTGGTCCACGAGCATGTCGATGATCTTCGTGGTGTCACCGAGGTGCTCGGCCAGCGGCAGCACGTCGGCGTTGAGGCTGCCGAACAGGAAGCCGCGGTAGGAGTCGAACCGCGCGACCCTGGTCAGGTCGTGCGAGCCGTCCCTGTCGAACGACTCCGGATAGCCCGCGCCCTCGGGGTCCTTGACCTTGAGCAGCTTGCCGTCGTTGCGGAAGGTCCACCCGTGGAACGGGCAGGTCAGTGTCGGCCGGTTGTCCGCCTTGCGGCGGCAGATCATCGCGCCGCGGTGGGCGCAGGCGTTGATCAGGCAGTGCAGCTCGCCCTTCGCATCGCGCGTGATGACCACGGGCTGGCGGCCGATGTAGGTAGTGAAGTAGTCGCCGGGGTTGGGCAGCTGCGATTCGTGCGCGAGGTAAATCCAGTTCCCCTCGAAGATGTGCTTCATCTCGAGCTCGAAGATCTCCTCGTCGGTGAAGATCCTGCGGTTCGCGCGGTAGACACCGGCCTCGCGGTCCTCAACGAGGGCGTCCGCCAGAACGGCGGACAGGTGGTCCAAGGTCTCAGTCATGGAGCCCTCCACGATCGGCTCTGATCGGATGTTCGTTCGACCATGACAGGACGTGGCGCGCGCCACCCGAGGCGAATGCCTAGTCCTGACCCAGGGTGTAATTGATACGTGCCACCTATCAATCCAACGGAAACGAGTCCTTGTGCTGACTCAATATCCGTACCTACCGTGAATCAATCGCACCGCGAGGCACGCCGAAGTGGAAGGAGGTCCGGAGATGGAACTGCGTCACCTGCGCTATTTCGTCGCCGTGGCTGACACCTGCCATTTCGGCCGCGCCGCCGAGCGGCTGCACATGGCGCAGCCCGCGCTCTCCCAGGCCATCCGCCAGCTGGAAGCCGAACTGGGGGCACCGCTGTTCACCCGCACCACCCGTCAGGTCAGCCTGACACCGGCGGGCGAGTTCTTCCTCGAGGAGGCCCAGCGCGTGCTCGGCGCGGTGGAGGGCAGCGTGCGCGGGGTGCGGCGGATCGCGGGCGGCAGGCTCGGCCTCGTCCGGGTCGGCTTCACCGGCACCGCCGCGTTCTCCCATCTGCCCGAGATCGCCCGCACGGTCAAGCGCAGGCTGCCCGGCGTGGCCCTCGAGGTGCACGCCGACCTGCTCACCCCGGACCAGTGCGACGGCCTGCGCGCGGGCAGTCTCGACCTCGGCGTGCTGCGGCCGCCGGTGCGCGGCGACGGTATCGAGCTGCGCGCGCTGGAGGCCGAGCCGCTGATCCTGGCCGTGCCCGCCGATCACCGGCTCGCGGTCGAGCCCGTGGTGTCGATGGCGGACCTGCGCGCCGAGGACTTCATCGTCTACGCGACCAAGGACTCCGTGGTCAACGACGCCGTCATGCGCAGCTGCCAGGCCGCCGGGTTCAGCCCGCACCGTGAGCACGAGGCGGCGGGCACCGCCGTGCTGCTGGCGCTGGTCGCGGGTGGGCTCGGCATCGCCGTGATCCCGGCCTCGGCTCGCGCGCTGCCGCTGGCCGGTGTGGTGTTCCGCGATCTGGCCGACGCCGGTGCCGTCGAACTCGCGCTCGCCTGGAAAAGCGACAACGAATCCCCGCTCGTCCGATCGGTGCTCGACGTGCTCGAGACCGCGCTCACCACGACTGCCGAGGTCAGCCGATGAAAATCACCCGGGTGGAGGCGATCCCGTTCGCCATCCCCTACCGCAAACCGCTCAAGTTCGCCTCCGGCGAGGTCCACGTCGCCGAGCACGTGCTGGTGCGGGTGCACACCGACGACGGTGTCGTCGGGATCGCGGAGGCACCCCCTCGCCCGTTCACCTACGGCGAGACGCAGGCGGGCATCGTCACCGTGATCGAGCAGATCTTCGCGCCACAGGTGGTCAGCCTGTCCCTGCTGGAGCGGGAAACCATGGTCGCGCGCCTGGCCCGCACCGTCGGCAACCCGGCCGCGAAGTCCGCACTCGACATGGCCGTGTGGGACGCGCTGGGCCGCACGCTCGACGTGGCGGTGACCGAACTGCTGGGCGGCTACACCGACCGCATGCGCGTATCGCACATGCTCGGCTTCGACGAGCCGGCCGCGATGGTCGCCGAGGCACAGCGCGTGCGCGAGCGGCACGGCATCACCACGTTCAAGGTCAAGGTCGGCCGCCGCCCGGTCGGCCTGGACACCGCGGTGGTGCGGGCGCTGCGCGAGAACCTCGGCCCGCAGGTCGAGCTCTACGTCGACGGCAACCGCGGCTGGACCGCGTCGGAATCGGCCGCGGCGATGAAGGAGATGTCGGATCTGGGCCTGCTCTTCGCCGAGGAGCTGTGCCCCGCCGACGACGTGCTGGGCCGCCGCTGGCTGGTGTCCCAGCTCGACGTGCCCTTCATCGCCGACGAGTCCGCCGTGACCCCGGCCGACGTGACCCGCGAGATCCTCGGCGGGTCGGCCACCGCGATCAGCATCAAGGTCGCCCGCAGCGGTTTCACCCACTCGCAGCGGGTGCACCACCTCGCCGAGGGCCTCGGGCTGGAAGTCGTGATGGGCAACCAGATCGACGGCCAGCTCGGGACACTGTGCACTGTCGCGTTCGGATCGTCGTATCAGCTCACCGCGCGCAGGGCCGGGGAGCTGTCGAACTTCCTCGACATGAGCGACGACCTGCTCACCGAACCACTGGAGATCCGCGACGGCGAGCTGGCCATCCGTCCCGGTGCCGGGATCGGCGCCGAGATCGACCCGGACAAACTCGCGCGCTATCGCCAGGACACCTGAGTAAGAAAAAGAGATCAAGGAGGATCCCATGACCGCCACCCACCACGAGGTCGCCACCGCCGCCGGCTCCGGCGCGGGCGCGACCGCCCGGTTCAAGTCGGACAAGCTCGCCGGCGTCGCGAACACCCCCAAGGAGCGGGTGTCCCTGCTCGCGCGTGAGGTGCTCGACGCGGTGCACGAGACCATCCGCAAGCACAAGGTCACCTACGACGAGTACAACGCCCTGAAGTCCTGGCTGATCAGCGTCGGCGAGGACGGCGAATGGCCGCTGTTCCTCGACGTGTGGGTCGAGCACGTCGTCGAGGAGGTCGCCACCGAACACCGCCAGGGCAACAAGGGCACCATCGAGGGCCCGTACTACGTGCCCAACGCGCCCGAGCAGGGTTCCAGCGGCAGTGTGCCCACCCGGGAGAACGAGCCCGGCACGCCGCTGGTGTGGACCGGCCAGGTCACCTCGACCGACGGCACGGCGCTGCCGGGCGCGAAGGTCGAGCTGTGGCACGCCGACGCGGAGGGGTACTACTCGCAGTTCGCACCCGGCATCCCCGAGTGGAACCTGCGCGCGAGCTTCACCACCGACGAGCAGGGCCGGTTCGAGATCCACACCGTCAAGCCGGCGCCGTACCAGATCCCGACCGACGGCGCGTGCGGCAAGCTGATCGCGGCGGCGGGCTGGCACGCGTGGCGCCCGGCGCACCTGCACGTCAAGGTGTCCGCGCCCGGGCACGAGCTGCTCACCGCGCAGCTGTACTTCCCCGGTGACGAGCACAACGACGACGACATCGCCTCGGCGGTCAAGCCGGAACTGGTGCTGGACCCGAAGCCGGCGGACAACGGCGAGACCGTGGACTACGGCTTCGTCCTGGACCCGGTGCGCTGAACGCGTTAGGAGTACCCACCCATGTTGTTCCACGTCAGGATGGACGTCCACCTGCCACCCGATCTCGACCCCGCGGTGCGCGCGGACATCGTGGCCAGGGAGAAGGCCTACAGCCAGGACCTGCAGCGGACCGGGAAATGGCCGCAGATCTGGCGCATCGTGGGTGAGTACTCCAACTTCTCGATCTTCGACGTCGAGTCGGGTGACGAGTTGCACGAGATCCTGTCCGGGCTGCCGCTGTTCTCCTACATGACGATCAAGGTGACCCCACTGGCGAAACACCCGTCGAAGATCGACGACTGAGCCGGGCCCCGGTGCCGCCGCACGCCATCCCGGCGGCACCGGGGCCGTTCCACCGAGCCGCTCCGCACCACGCGGGGCGGCTCAATGCTGTCTGCGGGCCTCCGCGAGCCGCCGCGCCTGCGCCGCCTGTTCGAACGGGGTGTCGCCGTGCGCGCGGCGGTCGCCCAGGGCGGCGAATCGTTCCGCGACGGTCGCCGAATCGTGGTGCGCGGCCAGGTCGACGAGCTCGGGCGCGACCGTGCCGAGTATCTGGCGGAAGCGGATCTCGGCCAGCGGGCCGAGCCGGTCGTAGATCCGCACGAACACCCCCTGCGCGCGTGCCCTGTCCCAGCCCGGCGGCAGCAGTTCGGCGGGCAGATCCGGATCGGTTTCCGGAAAATGCCGCCACGACACGCGCAGCTCGGTGCGGATCCGCATCGCCTGCGCGGGCCCGATCAGGCCCGCGTCGAGACTGTCCAGCAACGGCTCGTACCGCTCGGCGAAGGCGTGGTACTCCTCGGCCAATGGCGCGAGATCGAAGGCCTCCCGCGGGCTCGCGCCGCCCGGAACCTCCTGCGCGCGCAGCACGGTCGCGGTGGTCACGCCCAGCTCCGCGAGCAGCTCCCGGACCTGCTCGCCCCGGTCGTGCGGGCACACCCACACCCCGTCGTAGAGCGGGGCGAAATGCAGCAGCCGCAACCGGGACCGCAGCGCCGTGCGCACGCCGCGCTCCTGCTCCGGCACCGAGAACGCCACGACGGTCCACATCCCGTCCCAGGACGGAGCGGTCGAGCCGAACGTCAGCATCCGGTAGGTCCGCTCGATGATCACCTCCGAGGTGCGCGGCGGGATGCCGTAGGCGGTCGTGCGCCCCTGCCGGGCCACGGTCAGCAGGCCACGCGCCGCGAGGCGGCGCATCGCCGCCCGAGCCCCGTCCGCCGTGACGTCGAAATCCGCGAGCAGCCGGACCAGCGCGGTCGCCGGGATGTGCTCGTCACGCCAGTACCAGAAGTCCCCGAGCAGCGACGTGAGCAGCAGCTGGGGCTCCGCGCCCTGCTGCGGACGGGGTAACGCGTCCGTGGCCATGCCAGCACTGTACGACACCGACCGGACGCCGATGTGACAACTCGGACCGGAAACGTGAGGGCAAACAGGTCTTGCCATAGGCGACAGCTCATGCGACGCTCGTCAACCAGATCGACAATGTGGATTTCGTCCCCACCGCCTGGCACAGGCCCAACGCAGGGAGATGCACCGCCATGCGCCATCCACTTCGCCGCGTCGCACCGACTGTCCTCGCCGTGGGCACCGCGCTGGCTCTGACCGCGTGTGGCGCCACCGTCGGCAGCGGCGAACCCGCCAGTTCCGACTCCGGTGCGGGAGTACCGGAGCTGCACAACGCACTGCCGCAGCAGGTCAAGGACTCCGGGGTGCTGAAGTTCGCCGGAGACTCCCATCCGCCGTATCGCACGGTGGGTACCGACGGGACGACCGTCACCGGCATCGACAAGGACTTCCAGGACGCACTGGGCAAGCTGCTCGGTGTGCGCACCGAGACGCAGATCGTCACGAACCTGTCCGCGGCGCTGCAGGGCATGCTGTCCGGCCGGTACGACGCGTTCAACGGGCCGGTCAAGGCCACGGCCGAACGCGAGCAGCAGTTCGACACGATCACCTGGATGACCACGCGCACCTCCTACGTGGTGCCGTCGAACTCGACCGCAGGCATCAAGACCGTCGACGATCTGTGCGGTAAGCGTGTCGCGCTGGTCAAGGCCAGCATCGTCGAAGACCAGCTGGCCAAGCTCTCGCAATACTGCACCGGCAAGGGAAAACCTGCCGCGACCGCGCTGCCGCTGGACGACACCAACGGCACACTGCTGGCCACGCAGGCAGGCCGCGCGGACGCCGCCGGGATGACGCAGGCGGCCGCGATCGACGTGACCTCGCAGCAGAAGGGCAGCTACTCCTACGTCACGCAGACCGAGGCGCAGGGCGCGACGGCCGACGACCTCGCCCTGCTCGTGCCCAAGAGCAGCGGCATGGGACAGGTCATGCTCAAGGCCTTCCAGCAGCTGTTCGACAACGGCGAATACCGCCGGATCATGCAGCAGTGGGGACTGACCGACGTCATGGTCGCCGCACCGCTGCTCGACGTCGCCACCTCGAAGTGAGCCCGTTGTGGAGTACGCCATGACCACCGCGGACGCGGCAGTTCAAGACGAGGACGTGGCCACCGCGCGCCGACTGGTGCATCCCTGGCGCTGGGCCGGCGGGTTCGTGCTCGCCGTGTTCGCCGCGCAACTGGCCTGGTTCCTCATCCACAACTCCCGTTTCCAATGGGACGTGGTGTGGCACTACCTGTTCGATCCGACCATCCTTTCCGGACTGGCAACCACGGTGCTGCTGGCCGTGATCGCGATGGCGATCGCCTCGGCCGTGGGCGGCCTGCTCGCGGCGGCGCAGCTGTCCGGGTTTCCGCCGCTGCGCTGGGCCTCCACCGTCTACATCGGAGTGTTCCGCGGCATTCCGCCGCTGGTGCAGCTGATCTTCTGGTTCAACCTGGCCTACCTGCTACCCCGGCTCTCGCTGGGCATCCCGTTCGGGCCGGTGCTGCTGTCCTGGGACTCCAACCAGGTGATCACCCCGTTGACCGCGGCGATCATCGGGCTGTCACTGGTGGAATCGGCCTACCTCGCCGAGATCATCCGCGCCGGGCTGCTCGGCGTGGACCCGGGCCAGCGGGACGCCGCCCGCGCCATGGGATTCACGCCCGCGCAGACGTTCACGCGGGTCGTGCTGCCGCAGGCGATGCGCGTCATGCTGCCGCCCGCCGGCAGCCAGTTCATCACCGTCCTGAAGGGAACCGCGCTGGTGTCGGTGATCTCGATGACCGACCTGCTGCACTCGGTGCAGGTCATCTACGACCGCACCTACCAGATCGTGCCGCTGCTGATCGTCGCGTGCGCGTGGTACCTGGTCGTGGTCACGCTGCTGACCATGGGACAGCGGGTGCTGGAGCGGCGCTTCTCCCGAGGGGTGACGCGATGACCCCGGCGCTGCGGCTGCGGTCGGTACGCAAGTCCTTCGGTGACCACGTCGCGCTCGACGACGTGACCCTCGACGTGCACGAGGGCGAGGTCGTGGTGATCATCGGCCCGTCCGGGTCCGGCAAGTCCACGTTGATCCGGTGCGCCCACCAACTGGAGACCATCGACGCCGGCGCGATCTACCTCGACGGCGAACTGCTCGGCCACCGCCGGCGCGGCGAGGCGCTGATTCCGTTGCGGGAAAGGCAGATCGCGGCGCAGCGGCGGCGGATGAGCATGGTGTTCCAGCAGTTCAACCTGCTGCCGCACTTCACCGTGCTGCGCAACGTCACCGAGGCTCCGGTGCGGGTACACGGGCGCTCGCGGTCCGACGCCGAACGGGAGGCGCTGGAACTGCTGGACCGGGTCGGGCTGCGTGACCGGGCGCAGCGCTACCCGCGCCAGCTCTCCGGCGGCCAGCAGCAGCGGGTCGCGATCGCCAGGGCACTGGCCACCCGTCCGCGGATCATCCTGTTCGACGAGCCGACGAGCGCGCTCGATCCGGAACTGGTCGAGGACGTGCTCAAGGTGATGCGCGGGCTGGCCGCCGAGGGCAAGACCATGGTCGTGGTCACGCACGAGATGGCCTTCGCACGCGAGGTGGCCGACCGGTGCGTGTTCATGGAGGCCGGGCGCATCGTCGAATCCGGGCCGCCGCAGGAGCTGTTCGGCAGCCCGAAGACCGACCGCCTCCGCTCGTTCCTGTCCCGCCACAACAACACCACAACGTCCACAATGGAGCGTGTTTCGTGATCACCATCGCGTCGGTGGGGGATCTGATCCTCGACGAGCCGGACCCGGCCTTCTTCCTGGCCCCGGCCGCGCCCGTGCTGCGCACGGCCGACGTCACGATCGGCCACGTCGAGGTCCCCCACTCCACCACCACCGCGCAGCAGAGCACCGACGTGCCCGCGCCCCCGGCCGATCCGGCGGCGCTCGGCGCGCTGGCCGCGGCCGGCTTCGACGTCGTCACCCTGGCGGGCAACCACATCTACGACGCGGGCGAGACCGGGGTCGCCGACACCGTCGCGCACGCCCGGAAAGCGGGCCTGGTCACCGCCGGTGCGGGCGCGAACCTCGCCGAAGCGCGCACGCCCGCGATCGTCGAACGCGACGGGCTCACCGTCGGCGTGCTGTCCTACAACTGTGTCGGGCCGAGGGAATCCTGGGCGACCTCGCGCAAGGGCGGCTGCGCCTACGTGCACGTGCTCACCCACTACGAACTCGACCACGCCAGTCCCGGCGGCCCGCCGAAGATCTACACCTTCACCGATCCGGACACCCAGGAGGCGATGGCCGAGGACATCCGCGCCCTGCGGCAACGGGCCGACGTGGTCCTGGTGTCGATGCACAAGGGCGTCGGGCACACGCCGGAGGTGGTCGCGATGTACGAGGGCCCGCTGGCGCGTGCCGCGATCGATGCCGGTGCCGACGCGGTGTTCGGGCACCACTCGCACATCATGCGCGGAATCGAGGTGCACCGGGGCAAGCCGATCTTCCACGGGCTGGGCAACTTCGTCACCGTCACCCACGCGCTGACCCCGAGCGAGGACACCGGCAGCGCCGAACGCGCGGCATGGGCCGAGCGGCGCAGGCAACTCTACGGTTTCGAACCCGATCCGCGGATGCCCGCGTTCCCGTTCCACCCGGAAAGCCGCAACACCGCGATCGCATGGTGCCGGTTCGACCGGGACGGCTTGGCCGAGGCCGGTTTCGTGCCGTGCTGGATCGACGACGAGGCACGACCCGTGCCCGGCGCCGAGCACGTCGCAGGCTACATCGCCGGCATCACCGGCGCCGCCGGGTTCGGTACCCGGATTTCCCGCCGGGACGAGGAATTCCTGATCGACGTGACGAGGGCAGCATGACCGACCAGCCACTCGCCGGGCGCACCGTCATCGACCTGACCACCGCGCTCGCCGGGCCCTACGCGACCCTGCTGCTGGCCGGGCTCGGCGCCACTGTGATCAAGGTGGAGAATCCCGCGACCGGGGGTGACGCCTCCCGCAACAACGCGCCCTACGTCAGCCGGTCCGGGCTGTCGCTGGTGCGGCGGGAACCCGGTGACATGTCGGTGTCGATGCTGGTGCGCGGCCGCAACAAGCTCAGCGTGACGCTCGACCTCAAGAACCCGCGCGGGCACGCCGTTTTCGCCGATCTCGTGCGCGACGCCGATGTCGTCGTGGAGAACTACAGCCCGGGCGTCACCCGGCGCCTCGGCATCGACTACCCGGCGGTGCGCACGCTCAACCCGAAGATCGTCTACACCTCGATCAGCGGGTTCGGCGCGCAGGGCGGCCCGGGCTCGGGCAAGGCGATGGACTCGATCATCCAGGCCCTGTCCGGGGTGATGATGACCGCGGGCGAACCCGACGAGGGCCCGGTGCGGTTCGGGCTGCCGGTCGGCGACATGCTCGCCCCGCTGTTCGCGGTGATCGGCACGGTTTCGGCGCTGCTGCAGGCCGAGCAGACCGGCGAGGGGCAACATGTCGACGTGTCGATGCTCGGTGCGCTGACGTCGCTGGTCGCGTGCGAGCCGTTCGACGCCTTCGACGCGGTCGGGCTGCCGCAGCGCACCGGATCGATGGTGCCGAGACTGGCCCCGTTCGGGATCCTGCCCACCGCGGACGGGCATCTGGCGTTGTGTGCGCCGACGGATGCCTTCGCGCACGGCGTGCTACGGGCGATGGGGCGCGCGGACCTCATCGAGGACAAGCGTTTCCGCACCCGCGACGAGCGGGTCCGCAACGCCGACGAGTTGCACGGCCTGATCCGCGAATGGTGCCGCACCCGCCCGCTCGCCGAGCTGCTCGACGCGCTGACGGCGGAAGGCGTGCCCGCCGCCGAGGTGCGCGATCCGCACAGCGCGGTGCGGGATCCGCTGGTTCGGGCGCGCGAGGAGGTGGTGCCCGTGGTGCATCCGCGCTACGGCGACGTCGCCGACCTGGCCGCGACGGGTGTGCCCATCCGGTTTTCGGCCTCGCGCGCGGGTTTCGACCGTCCCGCGCCCGCACTCGGCGAGCACAACGACCAGGTGTACCGCGAGCGGCTGGGCTACAGCGAACGCGAGATCGCCGACCTGGCCGCCGAATCGGTCATCTGAGCACACGGAGGAAGACATGTCCCTCGCGCGGCTGCTGGCGCACGCGGCGGACCGGATGGCCGTCGCGCGCGCCACGGACCGTCCGGTGATCGGATACGTCGGCGCGGATGTCCCGGTGGAGCTGCTGACCGCGGCGGGCGCGTTGCCACTGCGGCTGTTCGGGGCGCCGGGCGCCGACCACAGCCTCGGCGACCGGTATCTCGGGCAGGGCCTCGACCCGGCGGCACGGTCGGTGCTCTCACGCCTGCTGCTCGGCGAGTTCGGTGAGCTGGCCGGGGTGGTGGTGTCCCGCGACTGCGAGGCCTCGGCGCGGCTGTTCTACGCGCTGCGGGAACTGCGGCGGGTGGAGCCCTCGATCGCGTTGCCGCCCGTGCATCTGGTCGATGTGCTGCATCTGCCACACCGCACGACAACCCGGTACGTGCTGGCGAAGATCCGCCAGTTGCGGGCCACGCTGGAAGCGTGGTTCGGGCACGCCGTCTCCGGCCACGAGCTGGCGCGGGCGATCGCGGCGCACGACCGGTTGCGTGAGCTGCTGACCGCGATGACGCGGCTGCGGCGCGAGCGCCGGCTGACGGGCACGCAGGCGCTGGCGGTCGTCGCGGCGACCACGGCGCTGCCTGTAGGCCGGGCGTGCGAGCTGGTGGCGGCGCTGCTGGACGAAACTTTGCCCGAAGCCGACGGCAAACCGGTGTTCCTCACCGGCAGCGGGCACGACACCGGCGATGTCTACGCCGCGCTGGAGGAGACCGGTTTGCTGATCGTCGGCGAGGACCACGACTGGGGCGATCTGCTGTTCCGCCGCACGGTCGGCGCCCCCACCGAACCGGCGCTGGCGGAGCGCTACCAGCACAACGGCCCGGCGGCGCCGACCTCGTCGATCCGGCACCGCGCACGGCACACCGCGAAAGCCGCGGCCGAGTGCGGCGCCGAGCTGCTGGTCTTGTACGCGCGGGTGCGCGACGACGGGCCGCCGTGGGATTTTTCCGCCCAGCGCGAGGAAACCGGGCTGCCCGCGATAGTGCTGGAACGCCAGCCCTACGGCGCGGCCGATCTCGGCGCGCTCGTCCCGGCAGGGGCGGGCCGGTGAGCGCGCGGCTGGAATCGGCGACGGCGGCCACGGCCTACCAGCGGCAGTGGTTCGCCGCGCTGCGCGAGCAGGACGGGCCGCTCGCGCTGGTCAACGCCGACGCACCACAGGAGATCTTCCGCACCATGGGCATCCCGTACGTGGTGAACCAGTGGTGGGCCTCGATCGTCGCGGCCAAGCGGCGCACCCAGGACTATCTGGGCTACCTGCGGGAGCGTGGCTATCCCGACTACATCGAGCAGTACAGCTCGACCTCGCTCGCATCGGTCTTCGACCCGGATCCGGCGTCCGCGCCGTGGGGCGGGCTGCCGCGACCGTCCATTGTGCTCGCCGAGACCACCGGTGACGCGTCCCGCAAGATCTTCGACGTCTGGGACGAGCAGCCGGGAATCACCTTCTACCCGTTGGAAAGCGCGGCGGAGAACGACGTGCCGGCGCGGTGGTGGGAGCTGATGCCGGGCCGCTGGGAGGAGGCGATCGGCGCCGACCGGCTCGATCTGCTGGTCGGCGAGCTGGAAGGGCTGATCCGGTTCCTGGAGCAGACCACCGGCGCGGTGTTCTCCGAATCGCGGTTCCGTGAGGTGATGGCGCTGGTCAACGAGCAGCAGGAGTGGAACCGGCGCACACGCGACCTCATCGCCCGCGCCCGGCCGTGCCCGCTCGCCGTCACCGACAGCATTCCGAGCGTCATGGTGCCGCAGTGGCACCGTGGCACGGAATGGGCCCGCGACGCGGCGCGCCGGTTCCATGACGAGGTGGCCGAGCGGGTGCGGGCCGGCGGCGCGGTGTGCCGCGACGAGCGGGCGCGGCTGATGTGGATCGGCCGGGGGTTGTGGTTCGACCTGGACTTCTACCGGCGGTTCCAGGAATCGCACGGCGCGGTGTTCGTGTGGTCGATGTACCTCGCGATCGCGGCGGACGGCTACCTCCGCTACGGCGACGATCCGCTACGCGCGCTGGCCGCCCGGTTCGCCGCGTTCTCCGATCAGCTCTACACCCCGCCGTGGTCGGCGGAGTGGTACGTCAAGGAGGCACGGCTGCACGGCGTGGACGGCGTGGTGCACCTGGTCTCCGACGACCCGCGCGGCAGCTACTTCACCACGCGGGCCCTGGAGGCCGCCGGGATTCCGGTGCTGGAGCTGCACGCCGACAACGTGGACGCGCGCGGCGCCGACCCGGCCGCGATCACCCGCGAAATGAGCGACTGGCTGGAGAGCCGGGTGCTCAGAACAGCCCGAAGTACTCGCGCTGTTCCCACGCCGACACCTCCGCCAGGTACCGCGCCACCTCCGCCCGCTTGAGCGTGACGAACCAGTCCACCACCTCGCGGCCGAACACCGGCGCGAACACCGGATCCCGCTCCAGCGCGTCGAGTGCCTCCATCAGGCTTCCCGGCAGCCGCGGCGCCTCGGCCGCATACGGGGTTTCCGTCGGCGGGCCCGGATCCAGCGCCTCCTCGATCCCGGCCAGCCCGCTGACCACCTGCGAGGCGACGTAGAGATACGGGTTCGCGGCCGGCTCGCCGGACCGGTTCTCCAGGCGGGTCGCGGCACCGCCCACGGCCCGGACCATCGCGCCCTTGTTGTCCACGCCCCAGACGATCCGGTCCGGCGCGAGCGAGAAGGGCTGGTACCGCTTGTAGCCGTTGACGGTCGGCGTCGCGAACACCGCGGCCGCGGCCGCGTGCCGGAGCAGACCCGCCAGGTAGCGCATCCCGGTCTCCGACAGCACCGCGCCGGGAACCGTGGACACGAAGGCGTTCTCCCCGGTCATGCTGTCCACAAGGGACTGGTGCAGGTGCCAGCCGGCCGAGGCGGTGTCGGCGCCGAGCGGGCGGCTCATGAACGTGGCATGGTAGCCGTTCCTGCGGCACAACTGCCGGATCGCGCCGCGGCAGAGCACCACCGCGTCGGCGGCGGCCAGCCCCGGCCGCGGCGCGAGCGTCACCTCCAGCTGGTTCGGCCCGAACTCCAGCTCGATCGACCGCACCGGCAGATCGAGCGCGGTCAGCCCGTCGTGCAGCAGGTGCACGACGTCGTCCACCGAGTCGAGCTCCTCCTCGTGCAGCAGCTGCGCGCCGCGGGTCAGCGGCGCCACCACGGGCGGCTCGCCCGGCGCCCCCGGGCGTGCCGGGTCACGGCCGTCGTGCACGGTGCGGAACACGTGGAACTCCAGCTCCACGCCGACGGTCAGCTCGTAGCCGTGCCCGCCGAGCCGGGTCAGCGCCTTCCGGCACAGCTCCCGTGTGGACAGTGGCACCGGTGTGCCGTCCGGAAAGTACAGATCGCACAGCAGCCAGCCCGTGCCCTGCGCCCAGGGCAGCACGCGGAACGTGCCGGGATCGGGCACCAGCACCAGGTCGCCCGCGCCGGCGAGCCCCTCGATCCCGATTCCCGCGCCGGGCGTGAACACCGGGTACACCGACTTGCCCGAGGTGTCCTTGAGCAGCAGCGACGACGGCGCCGTGCAGCCGTCCCGCAAGGCACCCCACAGCGCGTCGCGGGTCAGCGTCTTACCGCGCAGCGAACCGTGCTGGTCGCAAAAGGACAGTCGCACCAGTTCGATGCCCTGTTCGTCGAGCACGCGCCGCAACTGTGCCGCCGCCGCGTAGTCCGCGTCGCCCCACAACCCGTGCCGCTCCACGAAACCGCCGCGGTCGGCGTCGGGCATCGGGCGGACCGCCACTCCCCCGCCGCCCTCGGCGACCGGCCGTTCGTCGACCGAGCGCGGGGTCACGGCAGCACTCCGGCCCACGGGGATTCGGCGCGGCGCTTGGCTTCCTGATCGCGCCAGTGCTGCTGCCAGCCCCCCGCGGGTGCGGTCGTGTCCACCGCCAGCGGTCCCCGCAGCGCCGCCGCGGACGCCTCGTCCGTGGCCAGGCCCGGCACCGGCCTTCCCGCCGCGTGCGCGGCGATCGAGCGCAGCAGCAGCCGCCGGTTGGCGGTCACCGCGCGGTCGGAGACACCGAGCCGCTCGACGGTACGATCCTGGATCGGGCCCATGCTCTCCACCGCCCACTGATCGTGCACGTTGATGTCCAGCCCCATCCCGGTGTACGTGCGGGACTTCTGTTCGCCCGGGTCGAAACCCCAGTCGTTGTCGCGGTTGCGGGTCGAGCGGAAGTCCGGCAGCGTCACCCCGGCCATCCGTTGCCGCAGCAGGGTTTCCTTGTCGGTCTTCTCGCGGAAGTCGTAGAAGATCATGTACCAGTAGTGGTTGTGATCGTCGACCGGGACGTGCCACTGGCAGAACACCTTGTCGTTGCCGAAGGGCACCACGAAGGCGTTGGGGAACACCAGGTTCGTGACCCGGACGTGCCGCAGGTCCTGGCTGAGCGTGCGGACCGCGAACACGCGCAGGCCGTGGACGTCGGTCTCGACGTCGATGTCCGGCCGGAAGCTCTCCCCGACGATGCTCGACAACGTCTTGCCGGTGCCCTCGACCTCCTCGCGGAACTGCTGCCCGTAGGTCTCGCGCGGGTCCTCGTCGAGGAACCGGTGCAGGAACGACACGTGGCTGGGGTCGATACCGCCCTCCACACCCTGCAGCCAGTTGCACTCCCACAGGCCCTTGAACGCGAACGTGTACTCCTCGGGCGCGAGGAAGCAGTCGTAGTCCGGGAACGGCGGTGGGGTGCCGCCGCCGAGGTAGGCGAAGACGATGCCGTTGCGCTCCTGGCACGGATAGGCCGCGATCCGCACCTTCTCGTGGAACCGGCTGCGCTCCGGTTCGGCGGGCTGCTCCAGGCAGCGCCCGTCCGCGCCGTAGAGCCAGCCGTGGTACAGGCAGCGCAGGCCGCCGTCCTCCAGCCGCCCGAAGGACAGGTCCACGCCCCGATGCGCGCAGAACCGGCTCACCAGCGCCCAGCCCCCATCGTCCTTTTTGTACAGGACGAGGTCCTCACCGAGCAGCCGCACCGGTTTGACGGGCCGTTCCGGCGACATCTCCGACACCAGCGCGGCGGGCTGCCAGTAGGCCCGCAGCAGGTTACCGGCCGGGGTGCCGGGCCCGGTGCGGGTGACCAGTTCGTTGTCCTCATGGGAAAGCACGGCTTCTCCTAGTGACAGTGGTCCGACGGATGACAGCTCGCCGAGGGCGGCGGAACGTCGAGAGCGGGGTTGCGGTCGAAGAACCCGTCCGGCTCAAGCCGCAGCCGCGCCTTCGCCACCGGCATCACCGGCCAGTCCTCCGGACGCGGGAAGTGGTGCGAACCGACGGTCGCCCACAGTACGAGTTCGGCCGGGTCGAGCGAACGGTCCTCGCGCTGCCACACCTGCACGCCGTCCGAGCCCGGTTCGGCCTGGTTGGGATACTCGCCGCCGACGAAGCGGCGGTCCGGGTCGTAGGCGGTGGCCCACAGCTGTCGGCCGACGAACGGTGCCCGCCGTGCGCACACGCTGTCCTCGCGCACGGGCAGCCGCGCGGTGCTGTCGACGAACAGCCGGTACGCGGTCGGCTCGCCCATCCGGTTCACGCGCTCGGCGCTTTCGACCCGCCAGTGCAGCGACCGCACCGGATCGGTGCTCAGCCCGGCCTCGCGCTCGCTGCGCACCGGGCGCACCCCGGTGCGGCACGCGTTGCCGTACGGGTCGAGCGCCGGATCCTCCTCGGGCGCGGCGAACACCTCGGCGAGCCGGTTGAGCGGACCGTCCACGGCCATGTCCAGGCGCACCGCGAAGTAGTGCTGGTGGTTGGTGACCGCGACGTTCGGCGCGACCTTGCGCGCGTAAGGCGGGTCCTCGTCGTCGCCGATACCGGTCGCGGAGAGGATCCCGGTCATCTTGATCTCCAGGTCGACCGAGCCGTCCTGGTGCAGCGACCAGTAGAAACCGTAGTCGTAGTTGGCGACCGTGACGAAGCTGGAGACGATGAGCCTGCGCGAGCGCCGCACCTCGGTGGTGCCGCGACGGCCGTCGTGGTGCTTCCAGAGGATGCCGTCGTCCTCCTCGTGCATGCAGATCGCGTTGGGGATCGACCGCGGCACGCCGTCGCCACCGAGCACGGTGGCGTCGAAGTAGTGGATCACGCCGAGGCAGTCGCAGCCCAGCTCCAGCGAGTTGGTCAGCGGCCCGCCGCCGTACTCGCCCCAGTCGAAGAAGTTCTTGCGGTACTGGGTGGAGCTGGTGTCGAAGTAGGGCACGTACATCTCGTTGACCGCGGCGCGGCGCACCACGGGGCGCTGCGCATAGGCCAGGTCGTGCAGCACGAGCCCTTCGCGGTGGGTGAACCCGATGCGAAACGACCAGTTCTGCCAGCGCACCTCGTTGCCGTGCACGGAAAAACTCGGGCCCTCCGGCTGCACCACGTCCAGCGGTGTCAGGCCGGCGCGCGGCGGATGCGCGGCCGCGGTGAAATCGCCGGGCTCGCTCGCGAGCGGGGTCTCGCCGTGGTCCTCGACGCGCAGCACCTCCATGCGCTCCATGTCGATGATCGGCACGACACCCTGCACCGGGCGCGCGTAGTGGTTGTCCTCGGGCGAGGTCTTGAGCCACACACTGCCCCAGGTGAGCCTGCGGCCGGCGTACTCGGGCGGTTCGAAGCCGCCGATGGACTCGGGATCGACCATCACCAGCGACAGGTCGGTGATGCCGCGTTTGGCCAGTACCGCCCGGAATCGCGGATCCTCGCGGCAGGCGGCGGCCGCGGTGCGCGCCTCCTCGGAGGTCATGCCGGGGTTGCGCGGGTCCAGCGCGCGCCACGCGACCGCGGTGGCGGGCTCGCCCAGTTCGATGTCGACCTCGTAGGCCTGGTGCGCTCCCGGGTCGAGGACGACGGTACGGGCGCGGCGCCCGCCGGTGCGCCGCGCGTGGTCCTCGTCCAGTGTCACGCCCCAGAACCGGGCGCCGGGGCCGACCTTGCCGCTGTCCCGGATCGCCGCGACGGCGGCCGCCAGTTCCGCGACGCCGAGCGGGTCCAGCGGATGCGGCGGCGCCTGCGTCCCGGCGGGTGCCATCATGCTCACGATCGGTCCTCCTTGTGCGGTGCGAGCACGACGGCGCCGCCGTCCGCTCGTGGATCGGATGCGGCCTCGAGCCGCGTGCCCGCCAGCCGGGCGATCTGCACATGCCCGGCCTCGTCGACCGGGCCTTCGGTGGTGGCCACGGGCAGTGTCACGGCGCCGGGCAGGGAACCGGGTTCGGCGAGCACGGTTTCCCGCTCGTAGCCGAGGTCCCTCGCGCCGACGACCCAGCGCGGGCGTGCCAGCACCGCCGCCGGATCGGTGCCCGGGTCCAGCAGTTCCGGCACCGTCTGGGCGAGGATCTGCGGTTGTGCCCTGCCGCCCTGGCAGCCGGCCGCGAGCAGCACCCCCTCGGCGGCGCCGAGCGCGGGGCACAGCGTGTGCGGCGGGCGCCTGCCAGGGCCGAACTCGGCGGGATGTCCGGGCTCCAGGCTGAACGCCGAACCACGGTTGTGCAGCACGATCCCGGTGTCCGGGTCGAGCAGGCCCGCGCCGAAGGACTGGTACACGCTTTGGATCAGCGAGACCGCGAGCCCGTCGTCGCCGACCGCGGTCACCGCCACGGTGTCCCCGGCCGCGCGGGTCGCGGTGCCCGCACCGGCGGGTTCCCCGGCGCGCAGCAGCCCGTCGACGTCGACGGGCCCGGACCGCGGGTCGCCGAGCAGCCGGTCGCGGGTCGCGGCCGCGCGGCGGCACAGCTCCACGAGATCCGTCTCCGCCATGCCGCCGAGCACGGCGAGCAGGACCGCGCCCTGGCTCGGCGGCGGGGCCACGTACCAGCGTCCGCCGGGCGCGTCGAGCACCAGCGGCTTCGCGATCTCGGCCTCGTGCCGCTCGAAGTCCGTTGTGGACAGACGGCTGCCACCGCCGCGCAGGAAGCCCACCAGCTTCGCGGCGACCTCGCCGCGGTAGAACGATGCGGGATCGGCGGCCAGCGCGTCGAGAGTGTCGGCCAGGCGGGGCTGGCGCAGCATCGTGCGCACCTCGTCGCCGTCCAGCAGCAGGGCCCGCAGGCCGGGATCGGCACTCACCGCGTCCCGCCGGTCCGCAACAGCGTGCGCGAGCCCTGGCGACACCGCGACCCCCGCGCGGGCCAGGTCCGCGGCGTGCCGCAGCGGTTCGGCCGGCGACAGCCGGGCGTGCCGCGCGAGCGCCTGCCAGCCCGCCACCACGCCGGGCACGGTGACGCTGCCCGCGCCCTGCCTCGGCATGCGGGAACCGTTGGGCCGCACCGCATCCAGTGGCGCCGCGCCGATCGAGAGCACCGCGGACACGGCGCCGCCGGGCAGGTGCACCAGGGCGACGAGGTCGCCACCGAGCGAGCACTGGTGCGGGTACACGACGGTCAGCGCGGCCGCGGCCGCGAGTGCCGCGTCGACGGCGTTCCCGCCGCGCCGCACGGACTCCTCCGCGGCCGCCACGGCGGCCCGGTGCGGCGCGGCGATCGCGACGGCGCTCGCGCTCATGCCTGGTCCATCGGGAACAACAGGGTCGGGGCGGGCGCGGCTTCCGCGCCCTGCAACGGGATCGGCTGCGAGAGCTGCCAGTACACGCCGGGCTCGGCGTGCAGCAGGTCGGCCACCTCCAGGATCAGCACCCCGGCGCCGCACAGGAGCTGGTGCGTTTCCCAGTGCGTGGTGTGGTCGGTGTCCTCGATCGAGAGGTAGTCGATCGCGGCCATCCGCACCCCCGCCTCGATCAGCAGCCGGGCGCCGTCCGGCGCGAGACCCACCCAGGAAGGGGACTTCCACGGCGAGCGCAGCACGGTCGCGGAGTTGCTCGTCTTGAGCAGGACGCGGCCCTCGTCGCCGAGTCCCGCGCGTTCGAGGGCGGCCGCGGTGATGGCGTGCTCGACGCCGGTCAGGTCCAGCACCCGGGCCGGGCCCATCAGCGCGGCCAGGTCGAGCTGGTCTACCGTCTTCCCACCGTCGACGAAATGCGCCGGCGCGTCGATATGGGTACCGGTATGGGCCCCGATGCGCCACCGGCTGACATTCGAGGGCAGGCCCTGCGACCGTGACTCGACGATCTCGATCTCGGGCCGCCTGCCCCAGTGCAGCATCCCCGGGTGGATGGGGACGGAAATGTCCAGCGCCTTTTCAGGGTCGAGGTGCACGGGCTATCCTCCTAATTGGATACGAACCGACAAATTTTGGATCCAGCAATTCCGGAAGGACTGGTCGCGACTTCATGCCACCCCAGCAGGCCGACGAATCGCTCGTCGACGAGATCGCCGCGAACATCCGGGCGCGCATCATGAGTGGCGAGTTCGCCATCGGCACGCCGTTGCGGCAGTCCGCGCTCGCCGCGGAGTTCGGCGTGAGCCGCACCCCCATCCGGGAAGCGTTGCGGCAGCTGCAAAGCGGCGGGCTGATCGAGGTGCTGCCCAACCGTGGCGCGGTGATCAGGGTGCCGGCGCCGTGGGAGGTGCGCCAGGCCTACGAGGTCCGCGCCGAACTGGAGGGCATGGCGGCCCGCCGCGCGGCGGAACGCATCACGCGCGCCCAGCTGCGCACGCTCGGCGAGAACAACGACGTGCTCCGCGCGGCGCTGGAGGGCGGATCGGACCAGACCCAGGCCGCCAACGACTCGTTCCACACCATCATCTGCACCGCGGCCGACAACGAGTGGCTGACCGCGATGGTGTCCCGCATCAACGAAAGCTTCCCGCGCAACGTGTCCTCGCTCGCACTGGCGGGCAGCGAGCGGCACCGGCGGGAGAACGTCGCCCAGCACGACGAGATCATCGAAGCGCTCGCCGCCGGCGACACGGCACGCGCCCGGGAGGCGATGCACGCGCACATCATCTCCTCGGGCGAACACCTCGCCGCCTGGTACGAACGCCGCTCCCACACGGTCTTCCGCCCCTGAGCCACTCATGCCACACCCTTGACGGGCAGCCGGGCCGGTGACAGGAAGGCGAGATCGTCGCGGTCCCGGCCGGTGATCAGATCCGCCAGCGCCGCACCGAGCGCCGGGGCGAACTTGAAGCCGTGCCCCGAGCAGGCGCTCGCCACGAACACGCCCGGCCGCTCCGGCACCGGGCCGACGAGGAACCGCCGGTCACCGGTCATCGTGTAGCGGCAGGTCAGGTGCTCCCCCACCGCTCCGGCGCCGGGCAGCAGGCGCGCCGCGATCGACGTGAGCAGGCCGAGTTCGGCCGCCGTCGCGGGTCCGGCGGGGTCGTCCGGGTCGATCGCCGGGCCGCTGTCGAGGCCGAGCTTGACCCCGCGCCCGTCCAGCGCCGGGATGCCGTAGGCCAGCCCCTCGGGCAGTTCGGCCGAGAACGCGCCCAGCCGCGGCGGGCCGAACGCCTCCGGTGCCGCGCCGGGGAAGTAGGCGTTGACGATTCGCGTGGGCCTCAGCTCCCCGGCGAACTCCGGCAGCAGGCTGCCCAGCCACGGGCCTGCGCACACCACCAGGTTGCGGGTCAGCAGCCGCTCGCGGGGCGTGTGCACCGCGATCAGGTCGCCCTCGTACTGCCACTGCAGCACCGGTTCCCGCTCCCGCACCTCGGCACCCGCGGCCGTGGCGAGATCGAGCTGAACCCGCATCGCGGCCTCGGCGTCGAGCACGCCGGCGGCCGGGTCGTACACCGCGCTCCAGCCCTCGGCCAGCCGCAGCGCGGGCATCAACTTCGCGGCCTCGCCCGCATCGACCTCGGTACAGCCGGGTCCGCGCAGCGCGGCCGGTCCCGCGGGTGGCCGGGCGTACAGGCCGCCAGTGGTCCGGACCAAGGAAACGCCGGAGTCGCGTTCGAGCCGGGTCCAGGCCTCGTAGGCGTCCTCGACCAGCGGGTCCCAGACCGGGTTCGGGTAGGCGCGGCGGATCATCCTGGTGGCACCGTGCGAGGAACCGCGCTCGTGGCCCAGCCGGAACCGCTCCAGCCCGGCCACGCGCAGCCCGCGCCGGGCCAGCTCGTGCAGGGTCGCGCGGCCGTGCACGCCGAGCCCGACGACGACCGCGTCGAACACCTCGGGCACCGGCCTGCCGCCGCCGGGAACGAGCCGGGAGAAGGGATCCGGTTCGGCTGGCGCGACCACGCGCGCCTGCTTCGGCCGGTCCCGCGCCACCTCACGCACGGCCTCGACGAGGGCGTAGACATCGGTGTCGTCGTTGTAGACATGCGCCGACGCGCGCAGCACCGCGGGCAGCTCCCGCGCACCGAGATCCCAGCGGCCGTGCGAAGCGGGCACCGACACCAGGTGCACGCCGCGCGCGGACAGCTCCGCCTGCACCCGCTCGGCCGGAATTCCCGGCACCTCGAAGGTCACGATGCCGCCGCCCGCGGCGGCCGGGTCCACGACCCGCACACCGTCTACTTCGGACAGCTCGGCGCGGATCCTGCTGCCGAGGCTCGCGATCCGGTGCGCGACCGTCGCGCCGCCCAGCGCGGCGAAGTCAGCGAGGGCGGCGCCGAGCCCGAGACGCAGCGCGTGCGCGGCCTCCCACAGCTCGAAACGGCGGGCGCCGGGCGCGACCGTCCAGTCGCGTTCCCGGATCCACCGCGCGCCCCGCACGTCGGGCGACACCGGCGCCAGCCGGTCGGTGATTCCGGCCGAGGCGTAGAGCAGTCCCGTCCCGCGCGGCCCGCGCAGGAACTTGCGGCCGGTCGAGACCAGCAGATCGCACCCGATGCGCCGCACGTCCACGTCGAGCTGCCCCACGGACTGGGTGGCGTCGAGCAGGAACGGCACCCCGGCGGCCCGGCACGCTGCGCCGATCTGCTCGACCGGCTCGACCAGTCCCGACGAGGTCGGCACGTGCGCCGCGGTGACCAGTGCGACGGGGCCGCGGCGCAGCGACCGGTCCAGCGAGTCGAGGTCGACGCCGCCATCGGGCGCGAGGTCGAGCAGTTCCACGGCGATGCCGGTCTCACGCTCCAGCGCCAGCAGTTGCAGCGCGCTGCTGACGTAACTGGACCGCGCGGCCAGCACCCGGTCACCGGGCCGCAGGCGCAGCGCCGCGACCGCGCGCTGCCAGCCCGCGGTCGCGCTCTCCACGAGCGCGATCTCGTCCTCGTGCGCGCCGATCGCCGAGGCCGCCAGGCGGTAGACGCCCTCCAGCCGGGGTGCGGCCTGCCAAGCCGCCTCGTATCCGCCGATCGCGGTTTCCAGTTCCAGATGGGCGACGACGGTCGCAACCGTGCTCGCGGCGGGCAGCGCCGCGCCCGCGGCGTTGAAGTGATGTCCGGTGGTGGCGCCGGGTGTTCTGGCCCGTTCGGCGGCGACGTCCACCCCGTCCGCGGCGCTCACCAGGCCGCCGTGACGCTCTTGAGGACCGTGAAGCCCTCGAGGCCGGCATCGCCGAGATCCCTGCCGAAACCGGACTGCTTGATGCCGCCGAACGGAACGGCCGAGTTGAACTCGTTGTAGGTGTTGATCCACACGGTTCCGGCCTCGAGTTCGGCGGCCATCCGGTGCGCGCGCCCCAGATCGCGCGTCCACACCCCGGCCGCGAGGCCGTACTCGGTGTCGCCTGCCATCGCCAGCGCCTCCTCGTCGGTGTCGAACTCGAACACCGTGAGCACGGGCCCGAAGATCTCCTCCCTGGCACAGCGCGCGTCCGCTGACAGTCCGGTAAGGACGGTGGGCCGCACGAAGAAACCCGGCCCCGGCGGGGATTCTTCCCCGGTCAGCACGGTGCCCTCGCCGAGCTTCAGGTAGCTTTCGACGCGGTCGCGTTGCGCGGCGGACACGAGCGGGCCGATCGTGACGCCGCCGTCGAGACCGGGCCCGATCTTGAGCGACTCGACGATCGGGACCAGCCGTTCGAGCACCTCGCGCGCGATCGAACGGTGCAGCAGCAGCCTGCTGCCCGCGGTGCACATCTGCCCGGAGTGGCCGAAGATCGTGCGCGAGAGCATCGGCAGGAGCCGGTCGAGATCGGCGTCGGCGAACACGATGTCGGGCGATTTCCCGCCCAGCTCCAGCGTGACCGGCACGATCCTGGCCGCGGCCGCCGCCATCACCTCGCGCCCGACCTGGGTCGAGCCGGTGAAGGACACCTTCGCCACGCCGGGATGGCGCACGAGTTCGGCGCCGGTGCGCCCGTCGCCGGTCACCACGTTGACCACGCCCGGCGGAATGCCCGCCTCCAGGCACAGCGCGGCCAGCCGCAGCGCGGTCAGCGGAGTCTGCTCGGCCGGTTTGATCACCACGGTGCAGCCGGCGGCCAGCGCCGGGGCGAGCTTCCACGCCGCGATCATGAACGGGAAGTTCCACGGCAGCACCAGCGCCGCGACGCCGATGGGCCGGCGCAGTGTGTAGACGTGCCGGTCGGGCGCGCTGGGCTGCACCTGCCCGGTCAGCCGGACCGGTGCCCCGGCGAAGTGCCGGATCGCGTCCAGGCCGAGCGCGATGTCGCCGCGTGCCCGTTCGATCGGCTTGCCGTTGTCCAGCGTCTCCAGTACCGCGAGTTCCTCGGCGGCATCGGCGACGAGTTCGGCGAGCCGCACCAGCGTGTCGCGCCGCCGCTCGGGCGGCAGGCCCCGCCAGCGGCCGTCCTCGTGCGCCAGGGCCGCGGCCCGCACTGCGGCGTCCACTTCGGGCTGGCCGGCCTGGCCGATGGTGGTGAGCACCTGCTCGGTGGCCGGGTTGAGCACCGGTATTCCGTTCCCGGTGCCGGTGGTCCATTCCCCGCCCAGCAACATCGGCTCGGTCTCGCCGATGCTGGGCAGGCCGATGGTCTGCGTCATGGTCACCCCCTCGGTTCCGGCCACGGCTCCGCCACCGCGGCGGCCACGGCCCGCGCCGTCGTCTCGATGCACCGCGCCGCCTCGGCCGCACCGTGCGCGGCGGTGGCCTGGTCGATTTCCCTGCCCCAGACACCGCTGCGGCTGACCTGATCGGTGCGGTAGTCCCAGAAGCTGTCGGTGTCGGTCAGCGAGACCACCCGATCCATGTGCACCGCGTCCGGATCGATGTGCAGCATGAGGGAGGTCTCGAAGAAGTTGGCGTGCATGAGCGCCCGCCCGTAGGTGACCCGTCCGTCCACTTCGGACCCCGGGTACATGGTGACGTAGGCCAGATACCGGACACGGACGTCGTCGTAGCGGGTGCGCAGCTTCTCGGCGGAGACGTCGAGCGAGCCGCTGTTCCAGGTGTGCCCGTTGAGCAGGATGAACTGCCGGATCCCGCTGGCGTACAGGGAATCCACGACGTCCTCGACCAGCATGATCATCGTCTCCGGGCGCAGCGCGATGGTGCCGGGGAACGATCCGTGCGAGCCGGACACGCCGTAGCACAGCGGCGGCACCACGGGCACACCGGTCAGCGCGGACACCCCCAGCGCGACGTGGTTGGCGACGGTCGTGTCGACGCACATCGCCATGTGCTGCCCGTGTTGCTCGGTCGCACCGACCGGGATGATCGCGGCGTCGCGGGCCCCGACCACCTCCGCCGCCTCGGGCGCGGTCAGCCGCTCCCAGCGCACGGGTGCTCCGCTGCCGCCCAATTCCTTTGCCAGCTCAGGAGAAACCTCGGGCTCACGCGGAGTATTGCGGGACACCCGCACCCGGCCGGCCCCTGTGACCGGGACTTCGTCATTGTGGATCACAGGTGCCTCCATCGGCCATCCCCAGCAGCCTTGCCATATTCCCGCCCTCGACGAGCGCGCGGTCGGCGTCGTCGGTGATCGCCTTGGCGATCTTCATTCGCTCCAGGTCGAAATCGTGGCCCGGCCATTCGGTGCCCATCAGGATCTTCTCCGGTCCCAGCCGCCCGTACGCGCGCCGCACATCGGACAGCAGCGTCGCGGACGTGTCGAGGTAGATGCTGGGGTTGCGCTCGGCGACGGTGATCGCGTCGGGCACGTTCCACACCGCACCCATGTGCGCGATGATCGTCGGCACCTCGGGGAAGCCCTTGGCGACCTCTTCGATGGCCATCGGATGGCAGAACGGGTCGTCGAGTGCGTTGATCAGCACGATGAGCCCGTGCTCGCGGCAGATCCGGAACACCGGGTCGAGCAGCCCGTGGTCGGAGGCGAAGTAGCCGTGCAACGTCGGATGCAGCTTCAGCCCCGGCAGCCCGGCCGCCGCGATCCGCTCGACTTCGTCCAGCGCGTCGTCGTCCTGCGGGCGCACCTGCCCGAAGCCGAACAGCCGGTCGGGGAACTTCGCGGTCAGCTCGATGATGAAGTCGTTCTCGATGCGCTGCGCGAGCGAGCACACCATCGCCTTGTCCACGCCGGCCGCGTCCATCCGCTCCAGCAGCCGTCCCGGATCGAACGGGATGTGCGGCGGCGGTTGTTCGCCGGGCCGCACCCCGGTGAGGTAGTCCGAGCGGCCCCGCACGTTCTGAGCCGTGTTGTAGGCGTCGATGATCAAGGGCTTTCCTCTCCTTCCAGCCAGCAGCGGTAGGCCCGCCCCGGCCCCAGCTCGCGCATCGGCGGCCGTTCGCCGCAGGCGTCGTGTTCGTGCCCGCAGCGCGCGGCGAACCGGCAGCCCGACGTGGCCGCGGTCGCCGCGGTGAACACCGGTACCGAGCCCGCGATCGTGGCCAGACGGGGCTTTCTGGCACCGCGCAGCCTGGGGATCGCGTCGAGCAGGCCCCGGGTGTAGGGATGGCGCGGCGCGGCGAGCACCTCGGCGACCGTGCCGGTCTCCACGACTTCGCCGACGTACATGACGCTGACCTCGTCGGCGTACTGCGCCACCACCCCGAGGTCGTGCGTCACCAGCAGCACCGCGGTGCCGTAGTCCTGGCACAGCGTGCGGATCAGGTTCAGGATCTGGGCCTGGATCGTGACGTCGAGCGCGGTCGTGGGCTCGTCGGCGATGAGCACCCTCGGACGGCACGCGAGCGCGATCGCGATCATCACCCGCTGCCGCATCCCGCCGGAGAACTCGTGCGGATAGGCGCGGGCCGCCCGCTCCGGCTCCGGTATCCCGACCTCGCCGAGCAGTTCCACCGCGCGGCGCATGGCCTCGCGTTTGCCCGCGCCGTCGTGCAACCGCACCATTTCGGCGATCTGCCTGCCCACCCGGTGCAGCGGGTTGAGGCTGGTCATCGGGTCCTGGAACACCATGGCCAGCTCGCGGCCGCGCAGCCCGCGCAGCTCGGGTTCGGCCAGCGGCACCAGATCGCGGCCGGCGTAGTCGATCGCGCCGGACACGTGCGTGCCGCGGCCTCGGGTCAGTCCCAGCACCGTCAGTCCGGTGACGCTCTTGCCCGACCCTGACTCGCCGACCAGCGCGTGCACGCGGCCGGGTGTCAGCGCGAGGTCGACACCGTCGACGGCGAGCACCTGGTCCTCCCCGGTGCCGAAACCGACCCGGAGTCCGGTGATGCGCAACGTTTCAGTGCCGTGCGGGACACCCGCACCCGGTCGGCCCTGATGACGGGCTTCGCGATCATCCGTCATCGGTCCTCCATCAGTGGGCACGGCGAGTCCTCGGATCGATAGCCAGCACGGCGAGATCCACGATCGCGTTGACGAGCGTGAACATCAGCCCGATCGCGAGCGCGGCGCCCTGCACCAGGAAGTAGTCGCGCCGGTTGACCGCCTCCACGAGCAGGCTCCCGACACCCGGGTAGGAGAACACCGTCTCGGTGATGACCGCGCCGCCCAGCAGCGAACCGAACTGCAGGCCGGACACGGTGAGGATGGGCACCGAGGCGTTGCGCAGCACGTGCCCGAGCGCGATGCGCCGCTCCGGCAGCCCCTTCATCCGGGCGGTCCGCACGAAACCCTGCGCGGACGCGGTGAGGTAGGCCTCCCTGGTGATCCGGCAGACGAACCCGGCGCTGGTGGCGGCCAGGGTCAGCGCGGGCAGCGCGAGATGCCGCAGCCACGGGCCGAGCAGATCGAACCTGCCTTGCCCGATCGCGTCGATCAGCACGAAACCCGTTGTGGGCTGGTAGTCCACGGTATTGGGCAGCCGCCCGAAGATCGGCAGCCACTCCAGCCACACCCCGAACACCACGATCGCGAGCACCGCGAGCGCGAACCAGGGCAGGCTGAATCCGATGGTCGCGCCACCGCGGATGACCGAGTCGATCCAGGTGTCGCGGTGGCGGGCGGCGAGAATCCCGGTCAGCACGCCGACGACGGTGGAGACGAGCGCGGCGGCGACGGCCAGTTCGATGGTCACCGGCAGTGCGCTGCCGAGCAGATCGGCGACCTCGCGTCCGGAGTAGAACGACGATCCGAGCCGCAGGTGCACCAGCCCGTCGAGGTAGGCCCAGAACTGGCCGGCGAGGGAGCCGTCGAGGCCCAGGCTCTGCCGCACTTGCGCGATGTCCTCGGGCGTGGCGCCGTTCATGGTCGCGGTGAGCTGTTGCGCCGCGTCGCCGGGCAGCGCGCGGACCACGAAGAACACCACCACGACGACCACGAAGGCGATCACCGGCACGAGCAGCAGGCGGCGCAGGACCGGCGAGCGCACCAGCGTGCTGCCGCGGCGGGGCGGGGCCGGAGTCAGTTCGGCGGTGGTCACTTGCGGCTCCCCAATGCGTCGCCGAGATCGTCCCCGGCGAAGTTGCACGCCACCGCGAACACCGTGATGAGCAGTCCGGGCTGCAGCACCAGTCCCGGGTTGGAGAACATGAACTCCTGGCCCGCCTTCACCATGTAACCCCAGTCCGGAGTGGACGCGTTGAGCCCGAGTCCCAGATACGACAGTGCCGAGGCCAGGCCCGCGGCGATCGCGAGTGTCGAGGTGGCCTGCACCAGCAACGACCCCGTGAGGTTCGGCAGGATCTCGCGCCGCAGGACGGTTCCGCCGGACACGCCCAGCGCCCGGGCCGAACGGACGTAGTCGTGCGTGCGCTCGCGCAGCGTGAGATTTCGTGCCAGGCGGGCGAAGTACGGGATCTGTGACACCGTGATCGCGATGATCATGTTGACGGCGCCGCCGCCCAGCACCGCCACCATCAGGATCGCGACCAGCACGAGCGGGAACGCGAGCACGATGTCCATCGAGCGCATCACGACGGTGTCGGGCACCCGCCCGAAGAACCCGGCGATCATGCCCAGCGCCGACCCCAGGACCGCGGCCAGCGCGGTGCTCGCGACGCTGACCAGCAGCAACGGCTGCCCGCCGTGCAGCAACCGCACCAGCTGGTCGCGGCCGAGGTCGTCGGTGCCGAGCAGGTGTCCCGGCGAGAACGCGGGCAGCAGCTGATCGCTGCTCTGCGCGAGCGGATCGCCCGATACGACCAGCGGTCCGGCCAGTATCACCACCACGTAGAGCGCGAGCACGGCCCAGGCGGCGATCGCGAGCGGCTTACGTGCCAGGCGCCGCCGCGACCACCTCCCGGCTACGGCGATCGTGGTCATTGCTTGAAACCCGCCTTCTCCAGCTGCATGCGCTGGCTGGACAGCGCCGCGGCGTTGACCCCGCCGAGGTCGGCGCTGGACACGACGATGTTCTGCGCGTGCGCCACCATCGAGATCGCCATGAACTTCTCGGCGAAGAAACGCTGCGCCTCGGTGTAGGCGGCCTTGCGTCCGTTCGGATCGCTGGTCTGCAAACCCTTGACCAGCAACGAGTCCAGCTGCTTGACCACCGCCGGGTCCAAAGTGGCATGTCCGGTGCCACGGTTGGCGTAGCTGCCTGAGGAGGACAGCATGTTGTTGGCCAGGTCCTCCGGGTCGGGCACGTAGCCGTTGCGTTCCCACAGCGCGATCTGGTGCGCCTTGAGATCGAACACCTTGCCGGAGAACGTGCCGGGATCGAACAGTTTGACGGTCGGCACCAGTCCGATGGCCTTGAGGTTCTCCTCCAGGATCTGCGCGGCCTTGGGGTACCAGTTGTTGTTCTGCGCGATCAGCTCGACGGCCCGCCCGGTCGCACCGGCCTCGGCGACGAGCTGCTTGGCGCGGTTGACGTCGTAGGCGGACAGGTCCGCGAGGCTCTCGTCGTAGCCGACATGCTCCGCGGGCAGCAGGTAGCCCTTGGGCTCGTCGGCGTACCCGAAGAACGCGTTCTGCGCGATCTGCGCCCGGTCGACGCAGAGGTTCACCGCCTGTCGCACCCGGATGTCCGACAGGGCCGGATCGGTGACGTTCATCAGCAGGAAGATCGCGACCAGCCGGGGCGTCTTGTAGACGGTGACCTTCGGGTTGGCCGACAGGCTCTTCGCCGAAGAGTGCGCCACGAACGACGACGCCGTGATCTGTCCACTTTGCAGACCCGCGTTGAGCGCGGACGGGTCGGTCATCTGCTGCAGCACCAGCCGGTCGATCAGCGGGCTGCCACCGAAGTAGCCGCCGTAGGCCTCCATCGTGATGGCCTGCTGAGGCACCGCCGACACGAGCTTGAACGGGCCCGCGCCCACGAGGTGCTGGCCGACGCCGGCACCGTACTTGTCCAGCGCCGCCCCCGAAACGATGCGGCACGCGATGTCGGTCAGCCGCGACAGGAACGTCACGTCCGGCTGGTTCAGCGTGATCTCGAACGTGCGCTCGTCCACCGCGCGCAGGCCCGCGACGTTGCGGTTGAGCGAACCCCGCATCGGCCGGGTGGAGCTGGCGGGGCGGCTGGCGTCCTGGTCGTTGAGCTGCCGGTTGAAGGTGCGCACGCAGTCCTGCGCGGTGAAGGCGGAACCGTCGTGGAACGTGATGCCCTGGCGCAGGGTCAGCGTGAGCGTCTTGCCGTCGTCGGACAGTTTCGAGCTTTCCGCCATCGCCATCTGCGGCGTGGTCGAGGCGAAGTCGATCGTGGTCAGCCCCCGGCACACGCAGTCGACGGCCATCCAGTCGCCGAGGGTCGTGTAGAGCGCGGGGTCGAGCACGCCGTTGGTGCCGTCGATCGCGAAGGTGACGGTGCCGCCCTTGCGCAGTTTGGCCATCTCGCCGTTCGCGCCGCTGTCGCCGGTGCTCTGGCCGCAGGCGGCGAGGAACGCGCCCAGCGGCATCGTGGCCAGGCCGAGCGCCCCGGCGCGGACGAGGAAGCCTCGCCTGCTCAGCCGCACGGGGAGGATCGGATTGCCGTCCTCGTCACGCAAAGGCTTCTCGCTCATGGGTGTCCTCCACTTAGGGGCCTGCATTTCGGGGATCGCTTGCCGAGCCTAAACATATTGGATCCATTCTCAAATAACATGGATCCGTTGTTAACGTGTTGGATACAATCCTTGCGACTGCCAGGCCCACCACCCGGGGTCGTGGCCGGGCCAGACCTCGGCCTCACCCGACTCCGCCAGCCCGGCGAGCCGCTCGACCGCCCGCTGGGCGGCGCCTGCCAGCCCCGGCTCGGCGATCCAGCCGCAGCGCCGCCGCCCGGTCAGGTTGATCCGCAGATCGGCGGCATCACAGGCGAGCACGACGGCGCAGCCGGGCACATCGATCCGGAACGACTGGTGCCCCGGGGTGTGGCCACGCGTGTCGAGCGCGGTGAGGCCGGGGGCCAGCGCGGTGTCGCCGTCGATCAGGCGCACCGCCAGCCCCGGCCGCAGGTAGTCCTCGCGCGCGTAGGCGTGCCGCTTGTCCGCGACCGTCGTCGCGAATGTCCATTCCGCACGCTGGAGGATCACCGGCGTGCCGGGCGGCAGCAGCCGCAGCCCGCCCGAATGATCCAGATGCAGGTGCGAGAGCGCGCAGCCGGCGAGGCGGCGCCAGTCCAGCCCGGCCTGCCGCACCTGATCGGCCAGCGGGTCACCCGGCGGCACGACGGCGGTGTAGCTGTCGTAGTTGTACTGCGCGGCACGGCGTTCGGAGTCGCGCACGGTGTCCACATTGAACCCGGAATCGAGCAGCACCCATTGCTCGTCGTAGCACACCGCGGCGGCGGTCACGGGCTCGAGCAGGAACCGCGCGGGATCGCCGCCGTGCACCGACATCGCCTCGGGAATCGGCTCGTAGCCCAGCACGAACCGGTACACGCCGCGTGGCGTGCCCGCGATGTCGAGCACCGTCACGAGGTCAGTGCCCGCGGTCTCACGGCGTCGGGATCGGGAACGGCGTCGAGCAGGCTACGGGTGTAGTCGTGGCCGGGATCCGCGACGATCCGTTCGGCGTCGCCGGACTCCACGACCTGGCCCTGGTACATCACCGCGATCCGGTCGGCCATGTGCCGCACCACCGCGATGTCGTGGGAGACGAACACGATCGAAAGGTCGAGTTCCTCCCGCAGATCGCACAGCAGGTTGAGCACCTGCGCCTGCACCGAGACGTCCAATGCGGACACCGGCTCGTCGGCCACCAGCACCCGGGGCCGCACCGCGAGCGCGCGGGCGAGCACGACCCGCTGCAGCTGCCCGCCGGAGGCCTGCCCGGGATACCGGTCGAGGAACGAGTCGTTCAGCCCGACGTGGGCGAACAGCGCGACCAGCTCGTGACGGCCGGGCAGCGTGCCGGTGCGGGCCGCGGCGGCTTCGGCGACGGCGCGGCCGAGACGCCGCCGGGGGTTGAGCGCGCTCGCCGGATCCTGGAACACCATCTGCAGATCGAGCCGGACCGCACGCGGCAGCTTCAGCTTCGGCGACAGGTCCCTCCCGTCGTAGCGCACCGAACCCGAGCTCCAGCGTTCCAGTCCGACCAGCGCCCGGCCGAGGCTGGACTTGCCGGATCCGGACTCCCCCACCACGCCCAGCGTCTCGCCGGGACGCACGCCGAGGTTCACCCCGCGCACGGCGTGCTTCGGGCCGTAGGTGATGTGCAGATCGCGGGCTTCCAGCAGGTACTCGCTCATGTGGCGGGACTCCTTACTCCGAGGTTCTTCTCCACTCGCCCGTCCTTGAGTACGAGCACCACGTTCGCGGGATCGGCGAGCGAGGAGATGCGGGTGAGCGGGTCGCCGTCCACGACGACCAGATCGGCACGCTTGCCTGCTTCGATCGAGCCGAGTTCGTCGCCGAGTCCGCACAACCGCGCGGCGGCCGACGTGCCGGCGACGAGTGCGGCCATCGGCGAGAGCCCGAACTCGACGAGCAGGGCCAGCTCGCGCAGGTTCGCTCCGTGTGGCACGAGCCCGGCGTCGGTGCCCAGCGCGACGGGCACGCCCGCGGCGAACGCCCGGCCCAGGCATTCGCGGGCGGTGTCGATCCAGCGCCGCCGCCGCTCCACCACGGGCCGCGGCCCGGTCACCTCTCTGGTCAAAGTGGACAGTGTGGGAACGAGGAAGGTGCCGCGTGCCAGCATTTCCTCGACCGTTCGCGCTTCGAGCTGATAGCCGTGCTCGATGCTGCGCACCCCGGCCAGCACCGCGTCGTGCAGGCCGGGCCCAGCCTGCGCGTGCGCGGCGACCGGGACACCGCCGTGCCGATCGGCCTCGCCGACCACGGCCCTGATCTCGGCGGCGGTCAGCCCGCCGTGCCCGGGTTCGCCGTTGGGGCTGCTCATCCCGCCCGAGGCGGCGATCTTCACACAGTCCGCGCCCTCGAGCAGCACGGCCCTGGTGGCGCGCACGAACTCGTCCGGTCCGTCGGCGACGGCGCCGCCACCGGAGCCTCCGGTGAGGTCGACGCCGTTGGCGCTGCGCCAGTCGCCGTGCCCGCCGGTGATGCTGAGAATGCGGATCGCGATCGAGATGCGCGGACCCGGCACGAGCCCGCGATCGACGGCGAGCTTCATGCCGAGGTCCGCACCAGAGAGATCGCGCACGGTCGTGACCCCGGCGTCGAGCGTGTCCCGAAGGTTGGGCACGGCGCGCAGCACCCGCAGGCTCTGCGGCGCGGTGAGCCGGTCGAGCGCGTCGCCCTCGCCCGGCCGCATCGTGAGGTGCGTGTGGCAGTCGAAGAACCCGGGCAGCACGGTCCGCCCGCCGAGCGCGAGTTCGGTCGTGCCGGGCGGCACCGGCGGCATCGCCGCCGCGGGACCGGCCCAGGAGATGAGCCCGTCCTCGACGAGCACCACGGCGTCACCGACCGGCGGCGCGCCCGTGCCGTCGATCAGCCGCCCCCCGCTGAGCAGCAGCGAGACCATCAGTGGATCCTATCTGCATGGAATCGTATCCAGGAATAGCCGAGGCGGACGCCGTGCTGTGGCAGGAGGCAGTCGCCCTGCTGGGCCGCACCTACCGGCACGAACGGCACGAGGTGGCGGCGGCGATGCGCACCCGTGGCGGAGACATCCACACCGGACTGCACGTGGCCGGATCGGCGGGCCGGTCGTCGATCTGCGCGGAGGGCATCGCGCTGGGTGCGGCACTCACCGCGGGCAAGGGTGACATCGAAGCCGTCGTGGCCGTGCTCTACCGCCCCGCGGGCACGGTGCGAGTCATCGCACCCTGTGGCGTCTGCCGCGAACTGTTGTACGACTACTGCCCGGACGCTTCGATCTATGTTCACGAGGGCACGCCGGCTCCCTCGTCGGGCCGGGATCCCGGCGAGGTCGGCTTCACCGGCGCCCGACCCGCCGCGGGCGAGGCTCGCCGGGTCACCGTGCGCGCGCTGATGCCGGGCAAGAACCTTCGGCCCTGGTGAACTGGGCTTCCGTGATCGCCGGATCGACACAGGTCCCACCCTACGAGCAGTGGATCCTGATTCCACGTTTTCGGATCCAATCTTTACATCGTGGACACAAATCAGTGCACACGGATTGTTCGGCTCGGTGTCACCCTGCCGCCAACCATGATCATGAGACTGAGGCCGGATCCCACCAAACAGGAGGAAAGCCTCAATGGATCGTGTTGCCGGACCCGGCGGCCTCGGCCGTCGCGCGCTGCTGCAGGCGGCTGCCGCCGCACCCGTCGCGATCGCGGCGTCCCAGGCCGTCGCCCGCACCCCGGCCGAGGCCGGCGAGAACGGCCGGCCCGCTGATTCCGCGAGCCCCCGGTTCACGCTCGCGGTCTTTCCCGACACGCAGTACCTGTTGCACATCGCGGTCGTCAACGACGGGCACCACACCTCGGTCTACGTCGACGGCTCGAAGATCGCGCGCAACGCGAGCCTGGACTCGAACGGCATCAGCACGGTCGGCAAACCGTTCGCGATCGGCGGTACCCAGGGTGGCGGCCAGTACGGGCAGGGCTTCTACGGCTGGATCGGCGACACCCGCATCGTGGCGCGAGCACTCTCGCCCGGGCAGTTCATGCGGTCCCGCTAACCGGTGAACCCGATCGCGTCGAGCTGGCTTCGCAGCAGCTCCGCCCCGGTGGGCAGCCCGGCGCGATCGGGCCAGATCTCCGGTTTCCAGGTCCCCGACCGCGACAGCGCACGTCCACAGTGGACGAACAGGTCCTCGACGTCGACGACGACGGCCAGCGCGGGATCGCCCAGTTCGGCGAAGAACGGCGCGGACCGCACGATCCGCCCGGTGCCGCGCACCCGCAGCACCTCGCTCGCGCCGGGCACCGTGAACAGCAGTGCGATCTCGGGATTGAGCAGCAGGTTGCGCAGGCTGTCCACCCGCCGGTTGCCCCGCCGGTCGGCGAAGGCGATCGTCTTGTCGTCGTCGAAGACGATCACGGCGCGGCCTTCGTCACCGCGCGGCGAGACGTCGAGGCCGCCGTCCCGGCCACGGGTCGCGACGAAGAACAGGCGCGCGGCCTCGATGAACCTCCGGCTCACCGGGTCGATCCCGGGCACGCCCTTCGCCGCGATCGCCGGGACCGGTGGTTCGACGATCGAGCGCAGCTCCTCCTCGCTGGTGATCAGCTGCGCCTCGTCCGGTTTCCATGTGCTCATGTGCGCGCTCCCCGGTTCGCCGTCGCCATCAGATACAGCAGGTACGGCGAACCGACCGCCCCCGTCACCACTCCGACCGGCAGCTTGGTCCCGCCGAGCAGGTGCTGCGCCACGAAGTCCGCGACCAGCGTCACCAGCGCGCCGACCAGCGCCGCGGCGAGCAGGCCCGGCCGCCCGGTGCGCAGCAGCCGCGACGCGATGGGGCCGGACACGAACGCCACGAACGCCACCGGCCCGCACACCGCCGTCGCCACCGCGGTCAGCCCGACGGCGACCGCGAGCAGCGCGAGCCGGGACCGCTCGACTCGCAGCCCGAGTCCCGCCGCGTGGTCGTTGCCCAGTTGCAGCACCGGCAGCATCCGGCCGAGCAGCAACGCCAGCGGCACGAGCACGACCAGGAACACCCCGAGCGTGCGCACATCGGCCCAGTCGGCGCCGTTGAGACTGCCCGACAGCCACAGCAGCATCACCGACGCCAGCCGCACGTCGGCGCGGGTCATCACGTAGGACACGACACCCATCAGCGCCGAAGAGACCACGACCCCGGTCAGCACGAACCGGTACCCGGTCACGCCCCGGCGCCACGCGAGCAGGTAGATGAGCACGCCGGTGAGCAGCCCGCCCGCGAGCGCCGAGGCGGGCAGCACCAGCCCGGACGCGCCGAAGACGAGCAGGCAGATCACCGCGCCGACGCAGGAACCCGCGCTCAGCCCGATCACGTCGGGACTGGCCAGCGGATTGCGCAGCAGCCGCTGGAAGATCACCCCGGCCAGTCCGAACGCGACACCCACGAGCAGCCCCAGCAGCGCCCGGGGCAGCCGCAGCCGCACCACGACGTAGTGCGTCGCGACGCTGCCCTGCCCGGTCAGCGCGCCCAGCACATCGGGCACCCCGATCGGGTAATCCCCCATGGACAGTGCGAGCAGGAACACGGCCAGCACGGCGAGCGCCAGCACCGACGTCACGAGCACGGTCCGCCTCCTCAGGCGAGCCCGCACGGCGACGACGCCGGTCACGGCGCGACCCGCTTTCGCTTGCGCAGCAGGAGGATGAACACCGGCGCGCCGATCACGGCGGTCACCACGCCCACCTGCAGCTCGCCCGGTTGCGCGACGAGCCGTCCCACGATGTCGGATACCAGCAGCAGCGACGGCCCGATCAGCACCGAGTACGGCAGGATCCACCGGTAGTCGGGGCCCGTGACGAGCCTCGCCGCGTGCGGCACGACGAGCCCGGCGAACGCGATCGGGCCCGCGATGGAGGTGGCCGTCCCGCACAGCACCACCACCGCGACCGCGCACACCACGCGCGCGAGCGTCACGTTCATGCCCAGCGACCGCGCGACGTCCTCACCCATCGACAAACCATTGAGGACACGGCCGCAGAACACCGCGAGCACCGCGCCCGCGAGCACGAACGGCAGCGCCTGCCACACGACGTCCATGCCGCGGCCGGTGAGCGAGCCGACCTGCCAGAACCGGAACTGGTCGAACGCGAGGTCGTCGGTGACCAGGATGCCGGTGGTGACCGAACCGAACGCGGCCATGCACGCCGCGCCGGCGAGCGCGAGCTTGAGCGGGGTCGCGCCGTCGCGGCCGAACGATCCCACCAGGTACACCACGAGGGCGGCCAGCGCGGCACCGAGGAATCCGAACCACACGTAGCCGGTCATCGTTCCCACGCCGAACACACTGATCGCGATGAGCACCAGCAGCGACGCGCCCGCGTTGATGCCGAGGACGCCCGGATCGGCCAGCGGATTGCGGGTCACTCCCTGGATGATCGTGCCCCCGGCACCGAGCGCCGCCCCGGCCAGCAGCCCGATGATCGTGCGCGGCACCCGCACGCCGGTGACGATCAGGTGGTCCGGATTGGCCGGGTCGTGGTGCAGTAGCGCGTCGAACACCACCGGGGGCGGGATGCCCTTGGCACCGACGGCGATGCTGGCGACCACGGCGGCCGCCAGCATCGCCGCGAGTACGACCAGGCCGGTCGTCCTCACCGGCCTGGTCGCGCGATCGTCTGTGCGACGAGCGGGACGACCTTGTCGATCGCCCACGACAGGCCCAGCGGCGTGGCGCTGGCGAAGGCCTGCGAGATCGACTGGTCCGACAGCACCAGCCCGTGCCCGGCCCTGACCGAAGGCACCGCCTGGAACAGGGGGTCGGCGTTGATCTGCTCGGCGGTCACCCCGATCGGCGAGATCACGGTCAGGTCGGCGTCGAGCAGGTCCATCCGCTCGGGCGAGATGGTCACCGAGAAGCCCTCCCCGGCCAGTGCCTGCACCTTGGGCGAGGGAACGAAACCGAGCTTGGTCATGAAGTCCACACGCGAATCGCCGGCGACGTAGGCGCCGTACGAGCCGGCCGTCTTCGAGCCGACCACCACGGTCCTGCCCGTGAACTCCGGATGTGCGGCGGCGGTCTGGGCGAACTTGCTCTCGAGGCCGGTGCGGACCTTGGCGGCCTCGGCGGTCTTGCCGAGCGCCTTGCCGATCAGGTCGAGCTGGCCGGTCCAGGTGGTGCGGTAGGACTCTGCGCCCTGGGGGATGCTCACCACGGGAACGCCGAGGCCGGAAAGCTTGTCGTAGCGGTCCCGCTCGCCGCTCGCTCGCGTGTCCAGGATGAGGTCCGGCTGCAGCGCGGCGACCTGCTCCATGTCGACGTCCAGCGTGCCCAGCGATTTCGGCGCGGTGGTGTAGCGCTTGTCCTGCGGCACCCAGTCCGCGACCCCGTTGTCGCCGATGGCCAGCCAGTCCGCCTCGCCGACCGGTTGCACGCCCAGCGTCAGCGCGACCTCCGCGTCACCCCAGCCGAGCGCGACGACCCGCTTCGGCCGGCTCGGCACCGTCACGTCGCCGAAGGCCGTCGGGATCGTGACCGGGAAGGCGCCCTCGGCAGCCGGTGCCGAACCGGCTTCCGGCGTGGCGTCCCCGGAGCCGGAGCCGCCGCAGCCGGCGAGCGCGAGCACCGCCCCGAGCAGACACACCAACGCGGCGACGCGACCTCTCGGCCGGGTTCCGGACATGCGACGACCTCCTCAGGGGAATTAGCTTTGGCTAACCTAACCGACCGAGTGGCACCGCGCCAGAATGGGGGTGATCACACCTCGCCCGGAGGCCATCACCCACACAGCTAAGTAGACATGCGGTGACCCGGCGCGTGTGCTGCACTACCAGCATGGGAGAGCGCGAGACGAACCAGCAGGCCGGGGGGACCGAGGTGGCCGGCGAACCGACACCGATCTTCGAGGCGGTCAGCGAGGCCATCCGGCGGTTGCTCACCGACAACGAGCACAGCGAGACCGGGCACAGATCCTAGAGCCGGATCACCGACCCCGGAGGCGCCCGGCCGCCGCGTGCAGGCGCGCCAGTGCCGCGTCCTCGTCCAGCGCGCCCGGCGCGAACAGCACGCAGACGCTCGCCGCCCGGCCGTCCCGCAGCGCCACCGGCACGGCCAGCGAGACCCCCGGCAGTACTTCGCCGACCGTGCGCACGTGCCCGAGATCCCTGGCCAGCGCGACCTCGGGCCGTTCGTGCGGCCGCGGCTCCTGCGCGGCCAGGATCGCCAGCCCGCAGGCACCCCGGGTCAGCGGGTGCCGCGCACCGGGCCGGTAGACCACGGGGGCCTCGCTCGCCGGGGGCTCGACGGTCACCAGCGTGAAGGCCTCCTCGCCGTGCGCGACGGCGAGAAACGCGGTGGCCCCCACCGTTTCGGCGACCCCGCTGAGTTCCTTGTGCGCCAAGGACTGCAGGTCCGCGTGCGCGGCGGCGGCGACCGGGAGCACGGCGAGCCCCACCTCGTAACGGCCCGCGGCGTCGCGCCGCAGATATCCGCGCGCCTCCAGCGTGCACAGCACCCGGTAGGCGATCGACCGGTGCAGGCCGGTGGTCTCGGCGACCTCGCTCGCCGTGCACGCGCCGCGCGCCGCGACGGCCTCCAGCACCGAGAGTCCCCGCTCCAGCGTTTGCAGCCCCTGGCCGCCGACCACCGTGCGCTCCGCCATCGCTCCCCCGGGTATCTTGTGCCCGCGATTACATTGTCTCTGAAATAGAGAAAGCGTCTCGATAATAGAGCAAGGAGCGCGGTGGCAACGGTCGGCATCGTGGGCACGGGGATCGCGGGCACGCACCTCGGTCTGTTGCTGCGCGCCGCCGGCATCGACGTCACGCTGTACACCGAGCAGCCTGCCGAAGCCCTGACCAGGGCCCGGCTGCTCAACACCGTCGCGCACCACCACCCGCTGCTGAAGCGCGAGCGCACGCTCGGTGTGCACCACTGGCCCGCCGAGGAGTTCGGCTACGGCGCGCACCACCACCACGTCGGCGGCCCCGAGCCGATCCGCTTCACCGGCCGTTTCGCGCATCCTTCGTGCGCCGTCGACCACCGGCTCTACCTCCCCCGCCTGATCGGCGATCTCGCCGAGCGGGGCGGGCGTGTCGAGGTCGCCGAGGTGGGTCCTCGGGATCTCGCCGCGCTGGCCGCGCGCCACGATCTGCTCGTCGTCGCCACCGGCCGCGGCCCGCTGAGTGGCCTGTTCCCCCGCAGGCCCGAGCACTCCCCCCACGACGCACCACGCCGGCTGCTGTGCGCGGGCCTGTTCACCGGTATCCGTCCGCCCGCCCAGGCGGGCGTGAGCATCAGCATCGCCCCCGGCGCGGGTGAGCTGCTGGAGATCCCGTTGCTGAGCAGGCACGGGCCGGTCACCGCGCTGCTGTTCGAGAACGTGCCCGGCGGTGACCTCGCCGGACTGTCCTCTTCGGACGATCCGGGCCTCTTCGCCAAGCAGGCACTGGAAAAGCTGCGCGTGCACCATCCGGACACGTTCGAGCGCGTCGACCCGGGCGAGTTCGCGCTGACACATCCGCTCGACCTGATGCGGGGCGCGGTCACCCCTTCTGTACGCGAGGACTGGCTCGCCCTCGGCGACGGCAGGTTCGCGCTCGCCGCCGGTGACGCGCACGTGGTCGTGGACCCGGTCATGGGGCAGGGCGCGAACATCGCGTCCTACAGCGCGGCCGTCATCGCGAGCCACGCCGCCGAGGACACCGTCTACGACGAACTGTTCTGCCGTCGCGTCGCCCGCGCCCGCGAGGAAACACTGCTGGCGGCCTCGTCGTGGACGAACCTGATGCTCGACCCGCCGGCGTACGTGCACGACCTGTTCGCCGGGCTCGCCCGGGACCAGGCACGGGCGGACGAGTTCACCACCAACTTCGACCATCCCGGCCGGCAGTGGCGTGCACTCGCCACGGAGCGCCGCGTGCGCAACTTCCTCGGCAGCTAGCGGAGAAGGAGGACATCGTGGTCCATCTGGCGGTGCACACGACGAGGTCGGTCTCCGAGGCCGAGAGTCTGGACTACTGGCGCCACGTCATCTCCGAGGCCTTCGTGCCGCTGGACGCGACGGCGGAACGCGACCGGTTCCAGGGACAGGTGTGCATCGACCAGCTCGGCGCGATGGTGGTGTCCCGAGTGGACGCCCAGCCACACCGGGTCCGCCGCACCAAGGCGATGATCGCGCGCCGGGAACGCGGCTACTACAAGCTGGGCCTGCAGTTGCGCGGCGGCTGCCTGCTCGTGCAGGACGGCAGGGAGGCGATCCTGCGACCGGGCGATTTCGCTTTGTACGACACCGATCGCCCGTACACGCTCGCGTTCGAGGACACCACGTCGATGGCGGTGTTCATGTTCCCGCGCGAGCGGCTCCGGCTGGGCGCCACAAGCGCGCAGCACGTGCTCGGGCGGCGCATCGAGGCCGAGGACGAGACGGGATCGCTGCTCTCGCCGCTGTTCCGTCGCCTCGCGCGGCGCTTGGAGGGCGGCAACCCGGCCAGCACGATGCCGCTGGCCGACGCGGTGCTGGACCTGCTTTCCGCGCTGCTGACCGAGCAGGTCACCGACGCAGCACCGGCCGACCAGTCGCACGCCGCGCTTGTGTTGCGCGCCAAGGCTTTCGTCGACGAGAACCTCGCCGATCCCGGGCTGTGCCCCGATGTGGTGGCGGCCGCGCTGCACATTTCCACGCGGTACCTGCAGAAGCTGTTCGCCGGCGAGGGCACCGGCGTGGCGGGCTGGATCCGCGCGCGCAGGCTCGAACAGTGCCGTCGTGACCTCGCCCGGCCCGGCCGTACGGTCAGCGCCGTCGGTGCGGCCTGGGGCCTGCCCGACGCCGCGCATTTCAGCCGGACCTTCAAGGCCGCGTACGGGATGAGCCCACGGGAGTACGCGAATCGTCAACAAGGGTTCGCCTGAGGCAAAGCCCCGGCCACCCCCGCGGCGGGAAGCTGTCAGGCATGAGAACCCTGCCTGACATCGGCATCGTGGGCGCCGGTATCGCCGGGCTGCATCTGGGCCTGATGCTGCGCCAGCACGACGTCCCGGTCACGATCTACACCGACAAGCCCGCCGCGGCGCTGGCGAACGGGCGGCTGCTCAACAGCGTCGCGCACCACGCACCGACGATCAAGCGCGAAAAGGCGCTCGGCGTGCACTACTGGCCCGTCGAGCAGTACGGCTATTCCTGCCACCACCACTATGTCGGCGGGCCGCGGCCGCTGGTGTTCCGCGGCGATTTCGACGAGTGGTCCAGCGCGATCGACTACCGGCTCTACCTGCCGAAGCTGACCGAGGCCTTCGAGGAGCGCGGCGGCCAACTCGAAGTCCGGATGCTGCAGGCCGAGGACGTCGAGCCGCTGGCCGAACGGCACGATCTGCTGGTCGTCGCGGCCGGGCGCGGCGCGTTCGCGAGCCTGTTCCCGCGCCGCCCGGAACTGAGCCCGTACGAGCGGCCGCAGCGGGTGCTGTCGGTCGGGACCTACCGCGGCATCGCCTATTCCGAACCGAAGGGCGTCACCATCAGCGCTTCGCCGGGCCACGGCGAACTGCTGGAGATCCCGATGTACACGGCCGCCGGGTTCACCACCGCGCTGCTGTTCGAGAACGTGCCCGGCGGCGATCTGGAGATCCTGGGCAAGCGGCGTTACGACGACGATCCGAAGGCCTACGAGCGGCTGGTGCTGGACAAGCTCGCCACGCACCACCCCAGGACGTTCGAACGGGTGGACCCGGCGCAGTTCGAGCTGACCTCCCCGCTGGACATCCTGCAGGGCGCCCTGACGCCCACCGTGCGCCAGGACTACGCGAAGCTGCCGAACGGAAAGTACGCGCTCGCGATCGGCGACGTGCACACCGTGGTCGACCCTGTCATCGGGCAGGGCGCGAACTCCGCGTCGCACTCCGCGTGGGTCACCGGGGAGGAGATCCTCGCGGACTACGGGTTCGACGAACTGTTCTGCCGGCGGGTCGCCGCGCGGCGGGCCGATGTCGTGCTCGGCGCGGCGCAGTGGACCAACCTGATGCTCGCCCCGCCGCCGGAGCACCTGCTGCGCATGTTCGGCGCGATGGACGAGAACAAGGCCATCGCCGACGAGTTCACCAACAACTTCGACTACCCCGACCGGCAGTGGCGGATCCTCGCCACCGCCGAACGCACCGGCGAGTTCCTCGCCCGCCGGTCGTGAGGAAGGAAGAACCGATGTACCGCTTGACCGTGCTCTACCCGCCGCCCGCCGACCCGGACCACTTCCGCGAGTACTACGTCTCCACCCACCTGCCGCTGGCGGCGAAGCTGCCGGGGCTGCGGACGATGCGCTACAGCTTCGACGTGGCCGCGATGGGGGGGCAGAGCCCGTACTTCGCGATCTGGGAGGGCGAGTTCGACAGCGCCGAGGCGATGGCCGCGGCGATGTCCTCGGAACAGGGCCAGGCCGTCGCCGCCGACGTGCCCAACTACGCCACCGGAGGCGCGCAGATCCTGCACTACGAGCCGGTCTCGCCGGCATGAGCACCGCCTTGCGGACCGGCCCGCACCGCTTCCGGGCGGCGATGGGCCGGTTCGCCACCGGCGTCACCGTGGTCACCACGCGCACCGGGGACGGCGTGCACGGCATGACGGCGAACGGGTTCTTGTCCGTGTCGCTCGATCCGCCGCTGATCCTGGTGTCGCTGGGCGCGTGCGCGATGGCCGGGCATCTGCAGCGGGGCGATCACTACGCCGTGACCGTGCTGTCGGAGGATCAGGAGACGCTGTCCCGGCATTTCGGCGGCCGCCCGCAGCCGGGACTGTCCGTGGAGTTCGCGCACCGCGGCGAGTACTCGTTCGTGCCCGGCGGCCTCGCCGAGATCGGCTGCCGCATCGCCGACCGGCATCCGGCCGGTGACCACGTGCTCTTCATCGGGGAGGTCGAGCACCTCGACTACCGCGACGGCACGCCGCTGCTGTTCTACACCGGCGCGTACCGGTCGCTGCACGTCGGCCTGACCGAAGACGTGTTCTTCTACTGAGCCCGCCGTGGCGGGGCGGCCCAGACCCCGCCGCCCGCCACGGCGCCCTGTCCGCACCGCTTGACTCCCCGCCGCGCCGCGGAATAAGTTATTCCGCAAAACAAAATCAGCGAAGGAGTGGCGATGGTGCGGCAACCCACTGCCGGGGACAAGTTCTCGTTCGGGCTCTGGACCGTGGGCTGGACGGGCACCGACCCGTTCGGCGGGCCGAGCCGTCCCGCACTGGATCCCTGGCAGTACGCGGACAAACTCGCCGAGCTCGGCGCCTGGGGCATCACCTTCCACGACAACGACGTGTACGCCTTCGACGCCGATGCCGAGACCAAACGGCAGCGCTGCGCGCGCCTGAAGGAAGCGGCGGACAAGGCGGGCCTGGTGATCGAGATGGTCACCACCAACACGTTCAGCCATCCAGTGTTCAAGGACGGCGGCCTGACCTCCAACGACCGCGGCGTCCGGCGTTTCGGCCTGCGCAAGATCCTGCAGGCGGTGGACCTGGCCGCCGAGGTCGGCGCGACGACGTTCGTCATGTGGGGCGGCCGCGAGGGCTCGGAGTACGACGGCTCGAAGGACCTCTACGCCGCCTTCGAGCGCTACAAGGAGGGCCTGGACACGGTCGCGGGCTACATCAAGTCCCGGGGCTACGACCTGCGCATCGGCCTGGAGCCCAAGCCGAACGAACCACGCGGCGACATCTTCCTGCCCACCGTGGGGCACGCGCTCGCGCTGATCGCGCAGCTGGAGCACGGCGACATCGTGGGGCTGAACCCGGAGACCGGCCACGAGCAGATGGCCAACCTCAACTACACGCACGCGCTCGCGCAGGGATTGTGGAGCGGCAAGCTGTTCCACATCGACCTCAACGGGCAGCGCGGCCTGAAGTACGACCAGGACCTGGTCTTCGGGCACGGCGATCTGGTCTCCGCGTTCTTCACCGTGGACCTGCTGGAGAACGGTTTCCCCGGCTACCCGGACGGTCCGCGCTACACCGGACCGCGGCATTTCGACTACAAGCCCTCGCGCACCGAACACCTCGACGGGGTCTGGGAATCGGCGCGGGCCAACATGGCGACCTACCTGATGCTCGCGGACAAGGCGAGGGCGTTCCGCGCCGATCCGCGTGTGCGGGAGGCCATGACCTACTCCGGGGTGTACGACCTCGCCGAGCCGACGCTGAACCCCGGCGAATCGGTCGCGGACTTCCTCGCCACCGACGACGGATTCGATCCGGCGAAGGCCGCCGAACGCGATTTCGGGTTCGTGCGGCTGCAGCAGCTCGCGCTCGAACACCTCATCGGCTGAGTTTGTTCACCGGTAATACTACGATCACGCCGTGACGACCGAGACCGCGCCGACGAGCGCCCGTCAGTCCACATTGCGCGCGAGCAACCTCGCGCTCGTGGCCCGCACGGTGTGCGCGTCGGCGCGGCCGCTGTCGCGAGCGGACGTCGCCGCCGCCACCTCGATGACCAGGGCGACCGCCTCGCGCCTGGTCGACGAACTGGTCGCGGCGGGAGTCCTCGGCGAAACCGAGCCGGGCACCGCGGCCGGGCGCGGTCGCCCCGCCACGCCTCTCGTGCCCGGGTCCGGGCCGGCCGCGCTGGGCCTGCAGATCAACGCGGGCTTCATCGCCGTGCGGGTGATCGATCTGCGCGGCCGCGTCGCGGCGGAAACGCTGGAATACGGCGATCTCGTCGGCAGCGATCCACTTCGGACACTCGCTCGGCTGGGCGAGCTGTCCGCGCGGGTGCTCGACGGGCTGCCCGCCGGGCTGCGCCTGGTCGGCGCCGGGCTCGCGCTGCCGGGAATCGTCTCCGGGGACACATTGCTGCGCGCCCCGAACCTCGGCTGGTCGGACGTGCGGGCCGCGGACCTGCTCGGCGGACGGGCGCTGCGCGGGCTGCCGCTGACCGTCGACAACGAGGCGAGCCTGGCCGCCCGCACGGTGGCCGAACTCGCGCCGGGACGGCCCGGTCCGTTCGCCGATTTCGTGTACCTGTCAGGGGAAATCGGCATCGGCGGGGCGGCGGTGCTCGGCGGCGAGGTGATGCGCGGCAGGCACGGCTGGGCCGGCGAGATCGGGCACGTGTGCGTGGATCCGGCGGGGCCGGCGTGCCGGTGCGGCTCGACCGGCTGCCTGGAGACCTACCTCGGTCGCGACGCGCTGCTGGCCGCCGCGGGCCTGACCTCGGAGTCGTCCCTGGCGCAGCTCGCGGAACTGGCCCACGGCGGCGACGCGCGGGCGTCCACGGCACTGTCGGCGTCGGCTCGCGCCTTGGCGGTGGCGCTCGGGGGCGTCATCAACGTGCTCGACATTCCCACCGTCGTGCTGGGCGGGCACCTGGCGCATCTGGTGAAGGCGCTGCGCCCGGAACTCGAAGAGCAGCTGCGGGCGCGGGTGCTGTCCGCGCGGTGGACGCCGCCGCGTATCCAGGCCGCCGAACCGGTGCCCGCGCCCGGCGCGACCGGTGCCGCGTACCGGGAACTGGCCGCAGTGCTCGCCGATCCGGTCCGGTGGCTCTAGCCCGTCCACGGTCGCCACGCGGGCAGGCGGGCACCTGGTGTAACTCCAGGGATACGCTTCGGGTATGCGTTTCGCGTTCAAGACCTCACCGCAGGACACCCAGTGGCAGGACATGCTCGCGGTCTGGCAGGCGGCAGACGAGATCGAGCTGTTCGAGTCCGGGTGGACTTTCGACCACTTCTACCCGATATTCTCCGATTCGACCGGTCCGTGCCTCGAAGGCTGGGTCACCCTCACCGCGCTCGCGCAGGCCACGAAGCGGCTGCGCATCGGCGCGCTGGTCACCGGCATCCACTACCGGCATCCCGCGCTGCTCGCCAACATGGCCGCGACGCTGGACATCGTCTCGAATGGACGGTTGGAGCTGGGCATCGGCGCGGGCTGGAACGAGGAGGAGTCCGGCGCCTACGGCATGTACCTCGGCACGGCACGCGAGCGCAGCGACCGGTTCGAGGAGGCCTGCGAGGTGATCACCGGCCTGCTCACGCAGGAGACCACCACCTTCAAGGGCGAGTACTACCAGCTCAACGACGCACGGTGCGAGCCGAAGCCCGTGCAGACGCCGCACCCCCCGATCTGCATCGGCGGCAGCGGCGAGAAGCGGACCCTGCGCACCACCGCGAAGTACGCCCAGCACTGGAACTTCGTCGGCGGCACCCCTGAGGAGTTCGCCCGCAAGCGCGAGGTACTGCACCAGCACTGCGCCGACATCGGCCGCGATCCCAAGGAGATCATGCTCTCCAGCCACGTGCGCCTCGGCCCCGACCACGACTACGGCAAGGTCGCCGGCGAGGTCGCGGCCCTCGGCGAGGCAGGGCTGGACCTCGCGATCGTCTACCTGCCGCCGCCGCACACCCCGGCCGTGCTGGAGCCGCTCGCCGAGGCGCTCACGCCGCTGGCCTGAGGCCCGGCCCGTTCGCGCCGCGGCCCGCGGCGCGAACGGGTCACCGCACGTGCAGGTCCTCGGTGTGCGGTTCGGGGAAGAACGTGGCCGCACCCGGCTCGACGTGGGCGACCATGTTCATGTCCTGGCGCAGCCGCGACAGGTGCGTGTAGATCTCGCGCCGCGCCCGGTTCTGGTTGCCCAGCGGGCGATTCTCCGCCGTGGTGTGCCACGGGTTGATCGACAGGCTCGCCGCCCGCGCCCGCTGCTCGGCGGCGTCGTAGTGCTGCACCGGAATTCGCAGCACCCCCACCCGCACCGGCGGCGAAAGCCGGTCCGGCCACACGATCGACGCGTCCTCGACCGGCATCCGGTCCGGATCGGTCTGCACCTGCACGAGCAGATCGAACGACGCCTCGCTCGCGCCCAGCCGCTCCCACAGCGCGTCGCGCAGATAGTCGTCACCGGGATTCCACGGCACCCGGGTGCGCCGGCGGCCGCGCGGCACGAACCGGTACTGCATCGCCCTGCCCTCGCCGAGCAGATACGCCGCGCAGCTCCAGTACGGTGTCTCGAGTGGACTGGTGTGCGTGCGCGCGTAAAGCCCCTGCATCACCAGATCCGCGAGGTGGTTGTCGAACGGGTTGACGAAGTACCACAGCGGGGAGCGGTTCCAGATCTGCCGTTGCAGTTTGGCGTTCTCCACCACGTTCGGGGTGGTGAAGCTGGGCGAGCTGATGCCGGTGAGGTCCTGCGTGTGCCGTTCGTCGTCGAGCAGCTTCGGGCCCGGCACGCCGACCGCCTTGACACCGATGCTGAGGATCCCGTTGTCCTGCAGGTCGGGCGGTGCCGACGGCCCGGGCCCGGCGAAGCGCACCCACGCCGGATAGGTCCGCGCACTGGCGAAAAGCCCGTGGCGCAACGGAACGGGCAGCTGCCCGGCGATCTCCAGCGACGCCTTCACCACGCCGTAGGTTTTCGTGTTGCCCGCACGTTCGGCCTGTCCCGGCGCGTACTCGCGCCACAGGAACCGGCTCATCAGGTCGATGATCTGCGCCATGGCTTCGGTTTCGCCGGGCAGCGTCGTCTCCTCCGCCCGCGCCGAACCGTGCGGCACGCGCAGGCTCAGCAGCGTCTGCACCGCGGCCTGGACGCGCGCGCGGAACACCGCGTCGAAGGCAGGCCGGACGTACGGGTCGATGCGCCGTTCCAGCGTGACGAGGCCGAGCACCGCGTCGGTCAGCCGCTGTTTCCAGTTCATCCCGGCACCGCCGCGAGATAACGCAGCGCGGCCGCCCCCGGCAGGAAGAAGTACGCGCCGCCGCGCACCCGCACGAACGAGGGCAGCGAACGGTACCGCTCGCGCACCGGCCGTGCCTGCACGGTGAAGACCGGGCCGCCGTCGTTCCGCGGCGCGACAACGGGATCCGGGGCGTCGTGCAGTCCGTCGAAATGCGGCGAGTTGATCCAGGTGTGCTGCACGAACTCGTACTGCCGCGCAAGGTTTCCGTTGAGGCACAAGAAATACAACCCCCGTTCGGCTCCCGCGGTGTAGGAGCGGGCCCGCCGCAGCAACCGGTGCCGGTCGTTGACCCGCAGCGAGGCCGCCGAGCCCGGCCGGGGCTCCAGCGAGTCACGGGGATTGGCGCGGCGGACGTGCGAGCCGATCGGGCAAGCCACGCCGTCGGGATCCTTGGCGTGGTAGGCGAAATCGCGTTCGGCCAGCCCGGGTTCGTCTTGTTCCGGGCTCAGCGCGAGCGGGGCACCGCTGGGCCAGCGGCCCACCATCTTCGCGGCCAGCCAGGTCGCGTCGTCGCTGTGCTCGCGCATGTACCGCCAGAACCCGTCAACGTCCTGCTGGAGCTGCCGCAGCACGAGATAGCTGCCGCCGCGCCCGAAATCCCGTCTGCCGGATCCGGCGGGATCCAGCGGCAGCAGGTCACGTGGATCCTCGGCCGCGGCCAGCAGCGGGCGTTCGCCGTACTCGCCGTAGGAATTCGGGTAGCCGAGCACGAACTCCCCCACCGCCAGCTCCCGGTCACGGGTGCCGCCGAGCCCCTCGATCCGGGGCTGCGACAGGCCGTCGCGGAAGCCGAACGGCTCGGTCCCGGACAGCTGGTCGGTGCGCAGTTCCGTGATCAGCGACAGCCCGCCGCCGGCCCGGCGCAGCGCCGTGACGCGCCGGCGCAGCTCGGCGGCGGTGGCCGCGTACACCAGCAGCAGCAGGTGCACGGCCGCGCCCGTGGGACCGCCCCACGCCCACCGCTGCGGATCGGCCTCGCCGAGATCGCCGAGCAGCCGTTTGCGGTGTTCGGTGGTCATGCCCTCGGCGTAGGCGGGGCTGAACGCCTCCACGGCCTCGCCCGGCAGCCCCAGCGCACGCAGCCCGGCGGCGGTGACGGCGACGTTGAGCGCGGACGCGCCGGTGCCCATCGCGGCCGTCGTGACCTCCTCGGCCCAGTGGCCGAGCGCCGCCCGCGCGGGGTGCGCTTCGTCCACGGTGAACAGCAGGAACGTCGCGTACGGGAGCTTGCCGTAGCCCCGCATCACCAGGCCCTGTGTGTCGGCGAGATCGAGTGTGGTCTTCACAGCAGCGCCAGCCAGGATCGGGCCTCCCGCGGGTCGAGGTCACGGGTGAGGCCGTCGCGGATACGGGTGTTGTCGTCGATGTTGCGCGCCGAGAGATCGCCGTAGGCCGAATACCAGACGCTCGGCAGCTGGTGCGAGCGCAGGTAGGACTTGAACGCCTGTTCGTCCCGCGCGCCGCCCCACAACAGCCAGCGCGTGGCCGGGTAGCCGACCCCGTTGCTGAACACGGCGTTGAGCCCGGGCGCGAGCTTGTCGATGAAATCGTCCATGTAGCTTTCCAGGCTGCCGTCGTAGTTGCTGGCGAAGATCAGCCGCCTGCCCTGGTCGATGTAGACCCAGCGGGCGAAGTGGATCGTGCGCACGCCGGCGAGGTTGTCGGTGGCGTAGACGTGCCGGTTGAAGTAGTCCAGCCCGGTCAGCACGGTGCGCAGGGTGGCCCGGCGGACCAGCCCGGGTTTGACGAAACCGGTCGCGGTGAACGGGTTCTGCGTGAGCACGTCCTCCTGCCGGGTCAGTGCCTCCAGCCGGTCCCGGCCGACGCGGACGCGTTCCGGTTCGTCGCGTTGTTCCAGCCTGCGGATCAGCACGGCCCACAGCGGGAGCGCGGGCAACAGGACCGGAACGGCGGCGGGCAGGACCAGCCGGTGCACCGTCTCGCGCGTCCGGAACGCCAGCCCCGGCCGCGGTTGCGGGCGCAGCGCCCACGACAGGTCCCGGTGCGCGGCCACGAACCCGCGGATCGCGCGGTGCAGTTCCACACCGGTCGCGCCGGACCAGTCCTGCCCGGGATCGTCGAGGAAGTCCTCGATGCGCTCGCGCAGCCGAGCCTCTTCCCGGATCTGGCTCAGGCCACGGCCCACCCGGTGCACGTAGGTCGCGGCGGGGTCGATGCGGTGCCGCCCCAGCCAGCGCACCCGCTCCTCCAGCGTGCCGGTGTCGGGATAGCCCTCGCAGAGCCCGAACAGCGACGACAGCGCGTCCGCCCGCACCGCCGCCAGCTCGCGCAGGTGTGCGCGCACGGGCGCGTCGAGTTCGGCCATGTAGACCAGCGTCGGGGCGTTGCCGTCACCGGCCGTTTCCGGTGGCAGCGGGAACATCCTGGCGAAATGCACGCCGGAGAGATCGCGGAACGGCCCGCCGTCGAGTTCGACGCTCTTGCGCAGCTCGTCGAGCAGCCCGGGCACGTCGCCCGCACGGCCCGCGGCCAGCGGCGCGCGGATGGTCAGCGCGACCTGGTTCGGCGAGGGTCCGGTCAGGATCTGGCCGCCCGGCGGTTTGCGGAGCAGGAACCAGCCGGCGCGCTGCCGCCACAGCCACACCACGCCCAGGTACAGGCCGGGCGCGATGAGGCGGATCTCGTCGCGCACCCCGCGGGCGACCAGCGAACTGCGCGAGTAGTCGATGACGATGCAGGGCTTGCGGTCCACCCAGCTCTCCCCCGGCGACACCGTGGCCGCGATCGCGGTCAGGTCGAACGGGGTGATCCGGTTGCGCAGCCTGCGGCCGTCGGGTTCGAAAACCTTGCCGCGCCAGGCGAACCGGCGGGCGGCGGCGGCGATCGTCCTGGTGAGCCCGGTGCCCGCGGCGAGCAGCGCGGTGCCGTCGGTGGGGCCACGTGGCACCTCGCCCGGCGGGCTGGCGCGGAACAGCTTGTCCAGTTCGCTGTCGGTCCAGCCCAGCAGCGTCGTCTCGTCGAGCGTCTTCACGGCCGCACCGGCCAGGCCGCGAACGCGTTGGTCAGCCCCGACAGCGCGGGCCGCAGACCGGGATAGTGGCGGGTGAGCACGGTGAGCATCGAGTTGTCCCGGATCCAGTCCAGCCCGGTCTGGGTGTAGACGGCCGGGGTGTAGTACTCGGTGAAGAACCGGTCGCTGTTGAGCCGTCGCGAGGCCATCAGCACGAACACGCGGAAAGCCGTGTCGCTGAAGGCGAATCCCTCGGGCCTGCGCTCGGCCAGCATGCCCACCGTCAGGTCGACGTCCTCGATCTTGCCGTGATAGGCCTTGCTGATCTCCTCCGCCCAGTGCGGATTGCCGGTCAGCGCGTGGAAATCCGCGGCCGGCGCGAGGTGCAGCAGCCGGCGGAACTCGTTGTAGCGCGGCACGCCCAGTTCCCGCGAGCGCAGGATGTCGGTCGCGGCCAGGTCCTGTACGTGCCCGTCCGGGCGGTGGAACTCCTGCAGGTGCTTGGGGAAGTTGTGCAGTGTGACCAGCCCGGGTGGCAGCGTGCCGAACGAGTACAGCAGGTCGGTCATGTCGATGGTGTTGAGCACCTTCACCGCGTTGGCGCCCGCGATGTCCGGGAATTCGCAGTCCAGCAGCGTCTCGTCGGTGGCCGCGGACCGGAAGTGCCAGGTGTCGCGGATCAGCGGATGCATCCGGTACACCGCGACGAACTCCTCGGTGAGCGAGAACGGCACGCCGTAGTGGTCGGTCTTCCCGCCGGGGATGCCGCTGATCACCTCGCTGTCGGCGATGCGCCCGAACAGCCGCTGCACCCGCTCGCCCGCGATGCCGAACCAGTTCGCGCGCAACGCGGCGACCGTCGTGGGATGGCTGATCACGGCGGGTGTCCACTCGACGGTGTGGATCTTGGCCAGCAGTGCGGAGTTGACCAGCCGCGCGCGCTGGAACAGTTCCTCGTCGCTCCACGACCGGTACTGCTCGCGCAGCCGGTCGCAGATCGCGTTGTGCTCCAGTGCGAAGACGGTGCGCAGCAGTTCGGCGCCGAGCCAGAAACCCGGAACGCGCGCGGGGTCGGCCGCCGGATCGTCGGGCATCGGCAGCAGCCCGTTGTCGAGCACCCGCAGCTTGCCGTCCGAGCCCGACCGCAGGAACTGCTGCTCGTCCGGGGTGATCCCGTAGATCTGGGAGCCGTCCCACCAGTGCGTCAGCACGTTCACCGTGGTGGGCGGCAGGTCTTCGCGACCCGCGGGGCGCGTCGGGTCCGTGCGGGTGCGCATGATGTGCATGGGCCGCTCGGGCCACGGGTCGTCCTCGGCCAGCGGCACCTCCCACGGGTTCTCCGTGGGGCCGGTGCCGTGGCTGAACCAGTCGCGGATCATGAACTGCAGCCACGCCGCGACCAGCGAGTTCACCGGGCCGGCCGGCACGAAACTGGTGCGGGTGAGCAGGGCGCGGCTGATCTCACGCGGGTTCGGCGACAGCACCGCCGCCTTGTCCGGGGGCACGACCTTCGCCAGCGGGATGTTGCGCCCGAAGCGGCTGCCCGCCATGCCCATCGCAGGTTCGCGCAGATCGTTGTAGGAGCCGTCGGCGGTGCGGTTGACGAGGAACTCCGGGGAGTAGTCCGGCACCGGCGGCGTGTTGACCGCGGGGAGGTGTGAGGTGTCGTGCAGGTTGTCCTGCCGCAGCTTGGTGCGCACCCCGATCAGCTCGAGCACCCCGAGTGGAACCGGGAGCCGGTCCCAGCCGACGAGCCGGTCGACAATCTCGGTCAGCGCGGTGAACAATCGCCACGGTGGCGTATCGCGATAACCGCGGGAACGTGGTTCGGAATTGACCATGAGGGCCCCTCTTCTGCCCTTTTTCCGCGCCTGCCCGGGCCGCGGAATTCCAAGCCTGGCAAAGGATCTAGGACTAGTCCAGGGCCACCCATGATCGAGGTCTTGTCTACCCGAACGGCGTAAGAACAAGTGTGCCGGACAACCCCGTCAACGGGTCTACACTCCATTTCCAGCCAATTTCGCCGGAGGATTTTTCCGATGAGCGTCACCGCTATTCCCACGACCGGGCGGCTGGCCGACCTGTCCGCGCTCGCCGTCCGCGACCGCCGCGCCGCCCTCGCCGCACTGGACACCTTGTTCGCGCACGGCGTCCCGCCCCGCGGCCTGCGCGGCCGCACCACGGGAACATTCGTCGCGCTCGACGCGCGGCCACCGCTGGGCAGGCTCGTGCGGGCACTGAGCCGGCGGTGGATGCCTTGGCGGGGAAAGGTTTTCGAGCCGGACACCGGCGGCGGGCACGACCTGCTGGTGCGGCCGCTGCCGGAGCTGGCCCGGTTCCAGACCCGGATCGAACCGGGGGTCGCCGATCCCGACACCGACGTGCTGGTCGCCGACTACGCACCGGTGCGCAGCAACCCCGCCCCGCTGCGCCGGATCCGGGACGAGCTGGTCGAACTGGCGCCGGGGCAGTGTCTTGGCAAGGTGTTCGTCCGCGCCGGTGCCGGCTACCGGTTCCTCGGGTACTTCACGCTGCGGACACCGGAGGCATGATGTTCCCCCGCGCGCGCCTCGAGGACTCGGCCGCGTTCACCGCGCTGGTGCTGATGCCGAACCTCGTGCAAGGACTGTTCCGGCGGCACCGCGGCCCGGTGCGGGCCGCGACGTTCGCCGACGTCGACCGCCACGCCGTCGCGTTGCTGACCACGATGTCGCGGCGTTACGACGGCGGGCCGGTGTGGGTGCGGGCCGGGCTCGGCCGGGCCCTGCTGGTGCTGGATCCCGCCGACGTGGCGCGGGCGCTGGACGGGCCGGTGCACGACTACGCCGCCGATCCCGGCGCGAAACGGGCGGGCATGGTGTATTTCCAGCCCACCGCGCTGACCATCTCGCGGGGTGCGCGCTGGCACAGCAGGCGGCGCTTCACCGAGGCCGTGTTGGGCAGCGTGCCGCGGCTGGCCACCTCGATCGAGGACCGCGCCCGGGAGGAGGTCAAACGGCTGGCCGCGGACACCGCGAACCTCACGTGGGAGCCGTGGAACGCGATGGTGCAGCGCCTCGCGCGCCGGGTCGTGCTCGGCGAGACCGCGGCCGGGGACTGGGCCCTGTCCGACACGCTGGAACGGATGATGGACGGGGCGAACCGGTTGCCCGGCAAACCGTCGAAAGACCAGGCCGCGTTCCACACCAGGATCGCGGCGTATGCCAACCGGGCCGAACCGGGCAGCCTCGCAGCGGAGTTCCCGCACGCGCCGACCGACGCGACCACCGATCCGGCGGGCCAGGTCACGCATTGGCTGTTCGCGCTCGGCGACACGCTCGCGGTCAACGCCCTGCGCACGGTGGCGCTGCTCGGGCAGTGGCCCGGCTACCGGGACCGGGCGCTGGCCGACGACGGTTTCCTCCTCGCCTGCCTGCAGGAGACGATGCGGCTGTGGCCGACCACGCAGCTGCTGGCCCGCGAGACGCTCGTCGACGTCCCGTGGGAGGAGACAGTGCCGGCCGGTACGCAGATCCTGATCGTGAACACGTACCTGCATCGCGATCCCGACCGGGTGCCGCGGGCGGACGCCTTCGCCCCGGAGCAGTGGCTGTCCGGTTCCCGGCCGCAGTTCACCCACTTCAGCCGCGGCCCGCAGGTGTGTCCCGGCATCGATCTGGCGCTGCTGGCCGGCCGCGCCCTGGTGCGCGCGGCACTGGAGCACACGCTGCGGGTCGGCGCGCCCGTGGTCGAGCTGGACGCACCGATGCCGCACATGCTCGACTTCTTCGAGATCAGCGTCCTGCTGGCCTAGAGGTCGGCGACGCAGCGGAAGCCGAGGTTGCCGCTGGAGCTGTCGGGCGTGTTGGCGGTGCGCGCGGCGACCCGGTAGCGATTGCAGTACGACTCGTGGCACAGGTACGAGCCGCCACGCATGGCGCGCGCGGCCATGCCCGGCTTGAACCAGTCCGCGCACCACTCCCACACGTTGCCGGAGGTGTTGTAGAGCCCGAAGCCATTGGGTTCGTACGCGTCGGCGGGCGCGGTGCCGGAATAGCCGTCCTCGGCCAGGTCGGTCACCGGGAACCTGCCCTGCCAGATGTTGCACCGGTGCTCGCCGCCGGGCGTCAGCTCGTCGCCCCACGGATAACGCGCCTGGTCGAGGCCACCGCGCGCGGCGTACTCCCATTCGGCCTCGGTGGGCAGCCGCTTGCCCGCCCATTCGCAGTAGGCGGCGGCGTCGTGCCAGGAGATGTGCACGGCGGGGTGGTTGCAGCGGTCCTCGACGCCGGTGCCCGGTCCCTCCGGATGCCGCCAGTACGCGCCGGACACGCCGCACCACCACGGGGTGCCCTCCGGGCGCGGCGAGGCCTTGCGCACCGGGCCGGGCAGGAACTTGGCGAACACGTACGACCAGCCGAAACGTTCCGCGTCGGTCTGGTAACCGGTGGCGTCGGCGAACTCGGCGAACCGTTCGTTCGTCACGGCGCGGGCGTCGATCGCGAACGCCCCGACGGTGACCTCGCGGACTGGGCCCTCGTCGTCCTCGGGGAAGCCGTCCGCGGCGTCGGTGCCCATGCGGAACGTCCCGCCGGGCAGCACGATCATCCCGTCGGTGCCCGCGTGCGACTTCGGCGATTCCGGCACGGACTGGACGACCCCGGGCCCCGCAGATCGCGGCGGCGGACAGCAACTGGACACGCGCGGTTACCTCCTTCTCGCGCCTCCAGCCTAACCCGGAGCCGCGAAACCCGGGGTAAGGCGGCCCCGCGCACCGACACGGGCTGAACGCCGCTACCGGCCGGAGAGCACCTCGCGCAGCGCTTCCAGCACCGCCGGGTCCTCGATGGTCGAGGGCACCGGCTCGTCGCGGCCTTCGGCGATGCCGCGCATGCTCTTGCGCAGGATCTTGCCCGACCGCGTCTTCGGCAGCGCGTCCACAACGGACACCTGGCGAAACGCCGCCACCGGCCCGATTTCCCGGCGCACCGCGGCGATCAGCTCGTCCCGCAGGCGTTCCTCGTCGATGTCCACTCCGGACTTGAGCACCACGAGCCCGCGTGGCAGCTGCCCTTTCAGCTCGTCCCGCACCCCGATCACCGCGCATTCGGCGACGGCGGGGTGCGCCGCGAGTACCGCTTCCATCGACCCCGTGGACAACCGGTGCCCGGCCACGTTGATCACGTCGTCGGTGCGGCCCATGACGAACAGGTAGCCGTCCTCGTCGAAGTAGCCGCCGTCGCCGGTGAGGTAGTAGCCCGCGTACCGCGACAGGTAGGACTTCACGAACCGCTCGTCGTCGCCCCACAGTGTCGGCAGTGTGCCCGGCGGGAGCGGCAGTTTGACACAGATCGCGCCTTCGCGCCCTCGCGGCAGCTCGGTGCCGTCCTGGTCGAGGATCCGCACGTCGTATCCCGGCATCGGCACGGTGGGCGAGCCGGGTTTGATCGGCAGCGGCTGCACCCCGCGCGGGTTCGCGGCCACGGCCCAGCCGGTCTCGGTCTGCCACCAGTGATCCACCACCGGCACGCCGAGCTTGTCCGAAGCCCAGTGGTAGGTCTCCGGATCGAGCCGCTCCCCCGCGAGGAACAGCGTGCGCAGGCTCGAAACATCGTGACCCGCCAGCGATGACGCGTCCGGGTCGGCCTTCTTGATCGCGCGCATCGCGGTCGGCGCGGTGAACAGCGCCTTGACGCGGTGCTCGGCGAGGACGCGCCAGAACGCGCTCGCGTCCGGCGTGCCGACCGGTTTTCCCTCGTACAGCACGGTTGTGGCGCCGGCCAGCAGCGGCCCGTACACGATGTAGGAGTGCCCGACGACCCAGCCGACATCCGAGGCGGTCCACCACACGTCGCCGGGGCCGATGTCGTAGATGCCGGTCATGCTCCACGCGAGCGCCACCGCGTGCCCGCCGTTGTCGCGCACCACGCCCTTCGGTCTTCCCGTCGTGCCGGAGGTGTAGAGCACGTACAGCGGGTCGGTCGCGGCGACGTCGACACAGTCCGCGGGGCGCGCGGAGGCCATCAGCTCGTCCCAGTCGTGGTCGCGCGGTCCCAGCTCGGCACGCAGCGTGTCCCGCTGGAAGACCACAATGGACGGACGATCCCCGCCGGCCAGTTCGATCGCCTCGTCCACGATGGGTTTGTAGGCGATCACGCGGTTGGGCTCGATCCCGCAGGATCCACTCACCACGACCTTCGGCCGCGTGTCGGCGATGCGCACCGCCAGCTCGCGCGGCGCGAACCCGCCGAACACCACCGAATGCACCGCGCCGAGCCGGGCGCACGCGAGCATCGCGATCGCGGCCTGCGGCACCATCGGCAGGTAGATCACGACGCGATCGCCCCTGCCGACACCCAGATCCCGCAGCGCCCCGGCGAACCGCGCGACCTGGTCGAGCAGTTCGGCGTAGGTGTAGCGGGCGGTCGTGCCGGTGACCGGTGAGTCGTGGATCAACGCCGTGCGGTCGCCGTGCCCGGCCTCGACGTGCCGGTCCAGGGCGTTGTAGCACGTGTTGAGCTCACCGCCGGGAAACCACCGATACCACGGAGGATTGCCGGAATCCAGCGCCCGCGAGGGTTTCCGCGACCAGGCGATGCCCTCGGCCGCCGCGAGCCAGAAGCTTTCCGGATCCTTCATGCTCCGCTCGTAGGTATCGGCGTAGTCGCCCACGTGTACCGCCTTCAGTTCAGAGAGTCGAGTTCTTCGTCGGTGAGCAGCCGAGACCGGATGAGAAACCGCACGCCTTCGGGAGCCTCCAGCGAGAAACCGCTGCCGCGCCCTTTGACCACGTCGATCGTGAGGTGCGTGTGCTTCCAGTACTCGAACTGCGCCGAGGACATCCACACCGCGATCGGGTCGGGCACCCCGGCGACGGTGAGGTCGCCGAGGTGCACGTCCGAATTCCCGGTGCGGAACTCCCCCGCCGGGTAGCACATCGGCGCGCTTCCGTCGCAGCATCCGCCGGACTGATGGAACATCAACGGCCCGTGCTGTTCGTGAAGCTCGCGCAGCAATGCTTCCGCGGCTTCGGTCAGCTCCACCCGGTTCGCTGTCATGGCTCAGAAGAAGCCCTGCGCGTCGGGCGAGTAGGACACCAGCAGGTTCTTGGTCTGCTGGTAGTGCTCCAGCATCATCTTGTGGTTCTCGCGCCCGATGCCGGACTGCTTGTAGCCACCGAACGCGGCGTGCGCCGGGTAGGCGTGGTAGCAGTTCGTCCACACGCGACCGGCCTGGATGTCCCGTCCGGCACGGAAAGCGGTGTTCCCGTCACGCGACCACACGCCCGCGCCGAGACCGTAGAGGGTGTCGTTGGCGGTCTTGATGGCGTCGTCGTAGTCGTCGAACTTGGTCACCGACACGACCGGGCCGAAGATCTCCTCCTGGAAGATCCGCATCTTGTTGTCGCCCTCGAACACCGTCGGCTGGATGTAGAAGCCGCCGGAGAGGTCCCCGCCGAGGTCGGCCTTCTCGCCACCGGTGAGGACCTTCGCGCCCTCCTGCTTGCCGATGTCGATGTAGGACAGGATCTTCTCGAACTGGTCGTTGCTGGCCTGCGCGCCGATCATGGTGTCGGTGTCCAGCGGGTTGCCCTGCTTGATCTTGCCGACGCGCTTGACGGCGTCGCCCATGAACCGGTCGTAGATCGCCGACTGGACCAGCGCCCGCGACGGGCAGGTGCAGACCTCGCCCTGGTTGAGGGCGAACATCGCGAAGCCCTCCTGCGCCTTGTTGTAGAACGCGTCGTTGGCGGAGGCGACGTCGGCGAAGAAGATGTTCGGGCTCTTGCCACCCAGCTCCAGCGTGACCGGGATGATGTTCTCGCTGGCGTACTGCATGATCAGCCGTCCGGTGGTGGTCTCACCGGTAAACGCGACCTTGCGGATGTCCTTGTGCTGCGCCAGCGGCTTGCCCGCCTCGACACCGAACCCGTTGACGATGTTGACCACGCCCGGCGGGATCAGGTCCGCGATCACCGACAGCAGCACGTGGATCGAGGCCGGGGTCTGCTCGGCGGGCTTGAGCACGACGCAGTTGCCCGCCGCGAGCGCGGGCGCCAGCTTCCAGGTGGCCATCAGGATCGGGAAGTTCCACGGGATGATCTGCCCGACGACACCGAGCGGCTCGTGGAAGTGGTAGGCGACGGTGTCGGCGTCGATCTGCGAGATCCCGCCCTCCTGCGCCCGGATGGCACCGGCGAAGTAGCGGAAGTGGTCGATCGCCAGCGGGATGTCGGCGGCCAGTGTCTCGCGGACCGGCTTGCCGTTCTCCCACGACTCGGCGACGGCCAGTTTCTCGAGGTTGGCCTCCATCGCGTCGGCGATCTTGTTGAGCACGGCGGCCCGCTCGGCCGGGGCGGTCCGGCCCCACGCCGCGGCCGCGCCCGTCGCGGCGGCCACCGCGCGGTCCACGTCCTCGGCGGTGCCGCGAGCGATCTCGGTGAACACCTTCCCGGTGACCGGGGTGGGGTTCTCGAAGTACTGCCCCTTCGCCGGCGCGACGTACTCGCCGCCGATGAAGTGGTCGTACCGCGATTCGAACGCGACTACGCTGCCGGCTTCACCCGGTGCCGCGTATGTGGTCATGTGGCAGCCTCCCTGCTCCCGTTGACGATGCGTGGAGCGGAAAGCTAGTGCCCGCGACGTTGCAGCCCCGTTGCATGCTCGACAGACGGGTGACGAAACGCCAGGCTGGTGTCAACCTTGCCGACTCGCTGCCTGCCAGGCATGCTGCCTGGTAGGCCGGTAGATCCGGTCCACAATGACGCCCCGTCAACGCCGCCGCGGAGTGCCCGAATGAACGTCAAGCCCATCGCCACCGCCGGGTCGATCGCGCCGCGCTTGTCGTCCGATCCGGTCGCACAGTTCAAGCTGTTGCAGCAGGTTCACGAGGCGACGATGAGTGGCGGCAGGCCACCGACCTCACCCCGTCAGGTGATATCGGAATCCTGGCGCCGGTCACTGGCGGCGCATGTGGACCCCGAGGAGTACCTGCCGCCCGTCGTGTACGCCACCGACGAGGTCGAGGACGTGCGCGCCGCGCATCCGCTGCACGCGGTGCTGGCGCCGCTGCGGGAACTGCTGGTCAGCATCGCCGACGAGTCCCAGCACATCACCATCGTGACCGATGCCGGGGGCACGATCCTGTGGCGCGAGGGCCCGTCGGAGCTGTGCCGGCAGGCCGATCCGGTCGGCCTGTACGAGGGCACGGCGTGGTCGGAAGCGGCGATCGGCACCAACGCGATGGGCACCGCGCTCGCGGTGGACGCGCCCGTGCAGATCTACTCGGCCGAGCACCTGGTACGGACCTATCACGCGTGGACGTGCGCGGCGGCGCCCATCCACGATCCGGACACCGGCGAGGTGCTGGGCGCGATCGACATCAGCGGGCGGCTGGACACGTTGCATCCGGCGATGGTGTCGCTGGTCAACGCCACCGCACAGCTTGCGGAAGGCCACCTGCGGATGCGGATGGAGCAGCGGGACGAGCGGCTGCTCGCGCGGAACATGCCGCATCTCCAGCGGCTGCGCGGCGAGCCGGGGGCGCTGCTCACCCCGACCGGCCGGGTCATCGCGGCCGAGCCGCTCGGGCGCTGGCCGCGGCGCGTCGCGGTGGTCCCCGGCACCGACCGGGTGCAGCTCGACGACGGGCGCGAGGGTCTGCTCGAACCGCTGGCCGAGGGCTATCTGCTGCGGCTGCCCCGGCCACGCGTCGCCCGCGCGCCGCGGCTGCGCCTGTCGTTCCTCGGCGCCAGCCCGGCGGCCGAACTGGAGGGCCGCGAACTGCCGCTGACCCTGCGCCGCGCCGAGATCCTCGCGCTGCTGGCGTTGCATCCGCCGGGACTGACCGCCGAGCAGTTGGCGCTGCACCTCTACGGCGAGGACGGCAACCCGACGACGGTGCGCGCGGAGATCCACCGGTTGCGCGGCCAGCTCGGCGACACCGTGATGCGGGCCAAGCCGTACCGGCTGTGCGCCGAGGTGGAGGCGGACTTCCTGACCGTGCGGTCGGCGCTGGCCACCGGGGATGTGGCGGCGGCCGCCGCGGCGGGCACGGCGCCGCTGCTGGCCCGTTCGGAGTCCCCGGCGATCCGGGCCGAACGCGACCAGCAGGTCGGCGCCTTGCGCGCCGCCGTGCTCGACCACGGCGACCTCGGCGCGCTGTGGTCCTTCGCCGGGAGCGAGCCGGGCCGCGACGACCTGGAGGTCCACGAACGCCTCGCCGCCGCGTTGCCCGCGAGCGACCCGCGGCACGCCGTCGCCGTGGCCCGGCTGTCCTGGCTGCTCAGCGAGGACGACTGATCAGCCGTCGCGGACGGCGGCCGACATCTCGAACTCGTCGGGGAACACCGGCACCGCGGTCTCCCGCGCGTGCAGCACGTCGCCGATGAAGAAGTCGTAGAGCAGAGCGCCGATGGCGCCGCCGACCAGCGGACCCACGATCGGGATCCACAGGTAGCCGCCGGAACCGGGGATCGCCGTGTCGCCCCAGCCCGCGAAGAACGCGAACAGCCGCGGCCCGAAGTCACGGGCCGGGTTGATCGCGTAGCCCGCGTTGGCGCCGTAGGACAGCCCGATCGCCGCGACGGTGAAGCCGATCAGCAGCGGCGCCATCTTCGGCGACGCGGCCTTGATCCGCCCGTCGATGAGCGCGAGCACCACGACCAGCAACACGGCGGTGCCCACGACCTGGTCCAGCAGCGGCCCGAACCAGCCGTCGAAGTAGCCTGCGGGAGCAGTCGCGAAGATCGAGAACGTGCTGCTCTTCGCACCGGCGCCCGCCGCGGCCTCGAACGCGCGGATGGCCGGGTGGTACACCGCGAACACCAGCGCCGCCCCGGCGAACGCGCCGAGCAGCTGCGCGCCCCAGTAGCCGGGCAGCTTGCGCCACGGGAACTTGCGCCGCAGCGCCATCGCGAACGTCACCGCGGGGTTGAGATGCGCACCGCTGACGCCGCCGGCCAGGTAGACGGCGAAGGCGACCGCGAACGCCCAGCCCCACACGATGAGCAGCCAGTCCCCCGCGCCCTGGAAGATCACGGTGGGCCCGGCCGTGCGGCCCGAACCGGGCAGGCCGGCCACCGCCATCGCGACGCAGCCGTCGCCGAGCGCGATGAGCAGGAACGTGCCGAAGAACTCGGCGAGCAGGTCGCCGTACCCGCCCCGGAGCCGGGCGATCGCCCGTGGCTTGCGTAAAGGTGCTATGTCGGTCACTGGTCCTCCTTGACCCGACGTGACAGGGTGGCCCCACCTTCTGCGGGCCAGGGTTGCATCGGCGTTGCGCTGCGACGATGCAACGTGGGTGCAACGTGACCATGCCTAGCGTTTCGGCGTCCGAGTTGAACTTCGACGACGAAGGGCCGGTGGCGGCGGTGCCCAATCCCAGCCAGGTGGACCTCGATCCGGACCGCGACTATCCGCTCGCGGCGCGACGGCCCGAGCTCTTGCGGACCCCGACGGGCAAGCGGATCGACGAGCTCACCATGCAGTCCGTGCTCTCCGGTGAGGTCTCGGCCGAGGACCTGCGGATCGCGCCCGAAACGCTGCGGTTGCAGGCACAGATCGCCGAGCGCGTCGGCAGGCCGCAGCTCGCGCAGAACTTCCGCCGCGCGGCCGAGCTGACCGCGCTGCCCGACGAGCTGGTGCTCTCGTTCTACAACGCACTGCGGCCGAGGGCGTCCACGAAACAGCAACTCACCGACATCGCCGACGAGCTGGAGCGGGACTACTCGGCCACGTTGTGCGCCGAACTGGTCCGCGAGGCCGCCGACGTGTACGAGCGCCGGAACATCCTGGCCTGATCGCCGAAAAGGGAGCTGATATGGCGAAGCAATCCCGGCGCACCGAGATCCTGGAGCAGCGCCCGGTCAACCTCGACGGGTTCGTCGAGGAGTGGCCAGAGGTCGGCATGGTCGCGATGGACAGCCCGTACGACCCGGAGCCCAGCGTGCGCGTCGAGAACGGCGTGATCGTCGAGATGGACGGCAAGCCGAGGGCGGAGTTCGACTTCCTCGACCAGTTCATCGCCGACCACGCGATCGACGCCGAGGCCACCGAGGCGGCCATGGCGATGGAGCCGGTACAGATCGCGCGGATGCTGGTGGACCCCGGTGTTTCGCGCGGCGAGGTGCTCGCCGTGTCGCGCGGGCTCACGCCGGCCGCGCTGCTGGAAGTCGTCAAGACCATGAACGTGGTCGAGATGATGCAGGCGGTGCAGAAGATGCGCGCCCGCCGCACGATCGCCAACCAGGCGCACTCGACCAGCGCCCGGGACAACCCGGTGCAGGTCGCGGCCGAGGCCGCGGAGGCGGCGCTGCGCGGCTTCCGCGAGCTGGAGACGACCCTCGGCGTCGTGCGCTACGCCCCGCTGGTCGCGATCGCGCTGCAGGTCGGCGCGCTCGCGGGCAAACCGGGCGTGCTCACCCAGTGTGCGCTGGAGGAGGCCACCGAGCTGGAACTGGGCATGCGCGGCATCACCGCCTACGCCGAGACGATCTCGGTGTACGGCACCGAACCGGTGTTCTGCGACGGCGACGACACCCCGTGGTCCAAGGCGTTCCTGGCCTCGGCCTACGCCTCGCGCGGCATCAAGATGCGCTTCACCTCGGGCACCGGTTCGGAAGTGCAGATGGGCAACGCCGAAGGCAAGTCCATGCTGTACCTGGAGATCCGCTGCATCCTGGTGACCAAGGGCGCGGGCGTGCAGGGCCTGCAGAACGGGTCGATCAGCTGCATCGGCGTGCCCGGCGCGGTGCCCGGCGGCATCCGCGCGGTGCTCGCCGAGAACCTCATCGCCAGCACCGTGGACCTGGAAAGCGCTTCCGGCAACGACCAGTCGTTCTCGCATTCGGACATGCGGCGCACCGCACGGCTGCTGCCCCAGCTGCTGCCCGGCACGGACTTCGTGTGCTCGGGCTACTCGGCGGTGCCCAACTACGACAACATGTTCGCCGGGTCCAATTTGGACGCCGCGGACTACGACGACTGGAACACGATCCAGCGGGACCTGCAGGTCGACGGCGGGCTGCGGCACGTGCCCGAGGCCGAGCTGCTGGCCGCGCGCAACCGGGCCGCACGCGCGCTGCAGGGCGTGTTCGCGCAGCTGGGGCTGCCGGCGATCACCGACAAGGAGGTCGAAGCCGCGACGTACGCGCACGGCAGCCAGGACCTGCCGCTGCGCGACGTGCTGGAGGATCTCAAGGCGGCCCAGCAGGTGATGGACCGCGGTGTGACCGGGCTCGACATCGTGAAGGCGCTGGAGGGCGCCGGGTACAGCGATATGGCGCACACGCTGCTGGGTATCCTGCGCCACCGCGTCTCCGGCGATCTGCTGCACACCTCCGCGATCCTGACCCCGGAGCTGGAGACCCTGTCCGCGGTCAACGACGCCAACGACTACGCCGGTCCCGGCACCGGCTACCGGCCCAGCGGTGCGCGCTGGGAGGAGATGAAGCGGCTGCGGCACGTGGTCAGCGCGCAGAACCCGGAAACCGAAGTCGGCTGAGGAGAGGCGAAATGGCGGACACCAGCGTAGGCACCCGGCGCACGCTCCAGCTCGGCGAGCGGGGCGAGGCGGGACCGGGCACCCGCGCGGACGAGGTGGTCATCGGCATCTCGCCCGCATTCGGGGACTTCTTCACCAAGACCATTGTGGACATTCCGCACGCGGAGGTGCTGCGCGAGCTGCTCGCCGGCATCGAGGAGCAGGGCGTGCAGGCGCGGGTCATCCGCTACCGCGGCGGTTCGGACCTGGCGGTGATCGCGCACGCCGCGGCGAAACTGTCCGGTTCGGGCATCGGGATCGGGGTGCTCTCCCGTGGCACCACCATGATCCACCAGAAGGATCTGGTCCGGCTGTCCAATCTGGAGCTGTTCCCGCAGGCGCCGCTCATGGACCTGGAGACCTTCCGCAAGGTGGGCCGCAACGCCGCCCGCTACGCCAAGGGCGAGTCGCCGGAGCCGGTGCCCGCGCGCAACGACTTCATGGCCCGGCCCCGCTGGCAGGCCAAGGCCGCGCTGCTGCACATCAAGGAGACCGAGTTCGTGACCCAGGGCGCGGCACCGGTGGAACTGGACGTGCGGATCCAGCTGGCCGACGCCGGCTGACGCCGTGGCACTCGTCGTAGGCGTCGACATCGGCAACTCGACCACCGAGGCGTGTGTGGCCGAGATCGGCGGGAACGGACCCGAATATCTGGCGGGTGCGCTGGCGCCCACCTCGGGCGTGAAGGGCACCGCGGACAACGTGCCCGGCGTGGTCAAGGTCGTGCAGGAAGCGCTGTCCGCCGCGGGCCGGGGCCAGGCCGAGGTGTCGGCGGTGCTGGTCAACGAGGCCACGCCGGTGATCAGCGGGCTGGCCATGGAGACCATCACCGAAACGATCATCACCGAGTCCACGATGATCGGGCACAACCCGGACACCCCCGGCGGCGCCGGGCTCGGCGTCGGCACCACGGTCGCGTTCGCCGACCTCGGCGAGTGCGAGCCAGGGCCGGCGGTGATCTGCGTCGTGGGCGCGGGGGTGGACTTCGAGGACGCGGCGGCCGGCATCAACGCGGCCGCCGACCGCGGCGTCGAGGTGACGGGCGCGGTGGTCCATGCCGACGACGCGACGCTGATCGCGAACCGGCTGCGCACGCCGATCCCGGTCGTGGACGAGGTCACGCTCGTCGACCGGGTGCCACTCGGGATGCGCGCCGCGGTCGAGGTCGCCGAACCCGGCCGCACGGTCCGCACGCTGTCCAACTCCTACGGCATCGCGACGCTGTTCGAACTGGACCCCGAGCAGACACGAATGATCGCGCCCGTGGCGCGGGCGCTGGTGGGCAACCGGTCCGCGGTCGTCGTGCGCACCCCGGCCGGTGACATCGCCGACCGGCGCATCCCGGCCGGCACGCTCACGCTGATCGGCGAGCATGCGCGGCTCTCGGTCGGTATGGACTCGGGCGCTGACGAGATCATGGCGACGCTGCGCCGGGTGCGGCCGCTGGAGGACGCGACCGGAGAGGCGGGCACGCACGTGGGCGGGATGCTCGCGACCGTGCGGGACACGATGGCGGAGCTGGCGGGGTCCGGCGAGGTCCGCATCCAGGACGTGCTCGCGGTGGACACGTTCGTGCCGCAGAAGGTGACCGGTGCGCTGGCGGGCGAGTTCGCGCTGGAGAACGCGGTCGCGCTGGCGGCGATGGTGCGCACGAGCCGGGGTCCGATGGAGGCGCTGGCGGCGCAGCTGGCGGCGGCACTGGACGTGGAGGTGCGGGTCGGCGGGGTCGAGGCGGACATGGCCGTGCTCGGCGCGCTGACCACGCCCGGCACCGACCGGCCGGTCGCGATCCTGGACCTGGGCGGCGGTTCCACGGACGCCGCACTGGCCACTTCGGACGGTGTGGTGCGCTCGGTGCACCTGGCCGGCGCGGGCGATCTGGTGACGAAACTGATCGATTCGGAGCTGGGCCTCGAGGACAGGGAGCTGGCCGAGGACATCAAGAAGCACCCCCTGGCCAAGGCGGAGAGCTTCTTCCACGTCCGGATGGAGGACGGCACGGCGCGGTTCTTCGAGAAACCGCTGCCGACCGAGACGTTCGCGCGGGTCGTGGTGCTCGGCGACGAGGGCATGCGCCCGGTGCCGACGCGGCATTCGCTGGACAAGATCCGCCAGGTGCGGCGCTCGGCCAAGCACAAGGTGTTCGTGGTCAACGCGGTGCGCGCGCTGGAACAGGTCGCGCCAGGCGGGAACCTGCGCCAGATCGGGTTCGTCGTGGTGCTCGGCGGGTCCGCTTTGGACTTCGAGATCCCGGACCTGATCGCCGAGGCGGTCGCGGACGCGGGAATCGTGTGCGGCACCGGGAATGTGCGTGGCACGGAAGGGCCGCGCAACGCCGTGGCCACGGGTCTGGTGGAGGCGCTGCGATGCCGGTGACCGATCGCCGCGCCGACCGCGCCCGCCACGCCCCGCCCAGCGTCGTCGTCCGGTGTGCCCGGTCGTCGGGCCTGCGCGAGGTCCGCGCGGGCATGGAGGAAGAAGGCGTGCCGCTGCGGGTGGAGGACGGCGACGGGAGCGCGGCCGAACTGGCCTTCGCAGCGGCACGCGCGTCCTCGCTCGGTGTCGGGATCGGACTCGACGCCACCACCGTGTGCGTGCATCACGCCAAGCGGCCGCCAGACTCGCCGGTGCTGACCGCCGCACTGGCGCATGCCCGCGTGTGCGGGCACAACGCGGCCCGGCTCGTCGTCGGGCTGCCACTGAAAGCGTTTCCCGAGAAGGAGGAGATGTGGCCGGACAACTGACTCTCGCCGACGCCCAGCGCGTGCTCGACGCCGCGCTGGCCAAGGCGGTGGAGATCGAACAGCCGATGAACGTCGCGGTGGTCGACGACGGCGGGCATCTGCTCGCCTTCTCCCGCCAGGACGGGGCGATCCTGGCCAGCATCGACATCGCGATCCGCAAGGCACGCACGGCGGCGCTGCTGCGGATGTCGACCGCGGACCTCGGCGAGGCCGCGGCGCCCGGCGCACCGCTCTACGGCATCGAGGTGACCAACGGCGGACTGGTCATCTTCGGCGGCGGCCTTCCGCTGGCCAAGCCCCGCGGCGCGGTCATCGGCGCGATCGGCGTCAGCGCCGGCTCCGTCGAGCAGGACACCACCGTCGCCGAGGCCGGGGCCGCCGCGCTGCGCAAACGCTGAACCACCCCTGGCGTGGCGTGTGCGAACGCCGCGCCGCGCCAGGGGTCACCACCATCACCGTCGCCGGGCGCGCAGCACCACGTCTTCGGTGTGGCCGTTCGCCGGCAGGGTGCGGGTGCGCTGTTCGTCGACCACGATCCGCCAGTCCTCGCCGAGGCGGGCGGCGATCTCTTCGGGGCGGTAAAGGCCCTGATGCCGTTCCTCCATCCCGGCGTGGCTGGTGATCAGCAGCGAACCGCCGGGTGCGACCGCGGCGAGTACGCGCTGGAGGACCTGCTCCTGATCGCGCGGGAACGCGAAGTAGTGCGCCGACACGAGGTCGTAGCCCGTGTCGGGCGCTTCGGTGCGCAGGTCGAGCCGACGCCACGTGATGTCCAGGTCACCGGCGAGCGCGGCGGCACGCTCCAGCGCGATGCGGGAGATGTCGATTCCCGTGACCTGCCAGCCCTGCCGCGCGAGCCAGTGGGCGTCGCCGCCCTCGCCGCAGCCGACGTCCAGCGCCCGCCCCGGGGGGATCCCGGTCACCTCGGCGACGAGCGCGTCGTTCGGCCGCCCGCTCCACAGCCGGCCGGCGCTGCCGTACAGCTCGTCCCAGAATCGCTGGTCCAGGCGCACGATCCCGTGGCGCGCGTCGCCCATGGCCTGCTCGCTGAGCCGGGCCTCGTTCTCGTGCGTGAACGGTGTGATGTCGTGCTGTCGCGTCATGAGCCCACAGTGCCCCCCGGCGCGAAAACCCGGCAACATTCTTTGCCGAAACCGCAAACCTCAGCCGAGGAAGCCGGTGAGCAGGCGGTTGACGGCCGCGGGCTGTTCGAGCGTGCTCGTGTGCCCGCAGTCCGGCAGCACGTGCAGGCGCGCGCCGGGAATCGCTGCGGCGATCCGCTCGGACTCCGCGGGTGGCGTGGCCCGGTCGTCGGCGCCGACCGCCACGAGCGTGGGCACCGTGATCGCGCCGATCTCGTGCTCGACCGGCTTGCGCTCCGCCACGCCGAGCACCGCATCGCGCAACGCCGCACGATCGGCGCGCACGATCCGCCGCCGCCACACCGCGACCACCTCGGCCGGCGCGGCGCGCCCGAACAACAGCGGCTCCACCGTGCCCAGCACCGGCCTGATCCCGAACAGGCGCTGGAACAGCGCCAGGCGCTTGTACTCGCGCACCTTCTCCGGGTTCTCCGGCCCGCAACTGGTGTCCAGCAACGTCAGCGAGCGCACGAGGTCACCGCGCCGCGCGGCGACCCGCTGCCCGACGAAACCGCCCATCGACAGGCCCACCCAGTGCACCGGCGCGATGCCGAGCACCTCGATCAACGCGACCGCGTCCGCGGCCAGGGTGTCCATGTCGTAGCCGCCCGCCGCACGCGGGCTGTCCGCCTGCCCGCGCCAGTCGATCGCCACGCACCGGTAGCGTGCGCGCAGCACCTCGATCTGCGGCTGGAACATCCAGCCACCGAACAGCAGGCCGTGTCCGAACAGGACGGCGGGTGCGTCGCGGGGACCGCTGTCGGTGTAGGCGATCGTGGCGCCGTCCACGTCAAGCGCCGGCACGTGCCCGCACCTTCACCTCGGCGGGTCCCCGCACGTTGACGCGCCCGTTGAAGCGCACGCTCTCCAGTTCCGCGTCCGGGAAACGCCGTACGAACCGCTCCACCGCGATCCGCGCCTCCATCCTGGCCAGCGCCGCGCCGAGGCAGTGGTGGATGCCCGCGCCGAAGGAGAGGTTCTGGTGCGCGTCGCGCCGGTCGATGCGCAACTCGTCGGCGTCCTCGCCCCAGTGGCCCGGATCCCGGTTGGCCGCCCCGAGACACGCGAGGACGAACACCCCGGCCGGAACCTCCTTGTCCCCCACCGGGAACGGCTCGACGGTGACGCGCCGCATCAGGTGCACCGGACTGTCGTAGCGCACCAGTTCCTCGACGGCGTTCGCGGCGAGACCGGGATCCTCGCGTAACAGCCGTGCCTGACCGGGATACCGCAGCATCCCGAGTATCCCGCCGGCGACCAGATTGACGGTGGTCTCGTGCCCGGCGATGTAGAGCAGCATGACCTGCGCGACGAGTTCCTCCTCGCTGAGCACGTCACCGTCGTGCTCGGCGGCGATGAGCGCGGTGAGCACGTCGTCGCCGGGATGGTCCCGTTTCCACCTGGTCAGCTCGCCGACCATGGCCAGAAGTTCGGAGTTCGCCGCACGGATGCCGGCCTGCAGCTCCGGCTCGGCGAGTGGTTCCAGGCCCAGCACCAGCACCGAGGTCAGCTCGCGCAGCCTGGTGTGCTCGAGCACCGGGATGCCGAGCAACTCCGAGATCACCGTGAACGGCAGCGGGAACGCCAGTTCCGCCACGACGTCCGCGGTCCCGGCTGCACCGATCCTGTCCAGCGCGCTGTCCACAATCGACCGGACGCGCGGCTCCAGCGCCTCGACGGCCTTGCGGGTGAACGCCTTCGACACCAGCCGCCGCAGGCGCGTGTGGTCGGGCGGATCCTGGTCCAGCATGGACAGTCCGCCCATCATCCGGTTCCGCTTGCCGAGTTCGGCCGAGTCGCTCTTCCAGGCGGGCAGCGTCGTCAGGTACCGCTCGTCGACGGACTGCGCCGAGCGCTGCAGCCGCGCGACGTCGTCGTATTTGGACAGGATCCAGAACCCGAGCGGATGCTCGTGCGCGGGCGCGCTCTCGCGCAGCCGCGCGTACTGCGGGTACGGGTCGTCGGTGAATCCGGGCGCGAACGGGTCGAACACGAAGGTCATGTCACACCTTGATGTTGCGCATCGTCACCAGGGCCGTGGCGCACAAGGTCTCTTCCGGCCCGCTGACGGCGACCACGTCGGCGGCGGCGACCGTCGTGGTGCGGCCGGGTTTGACCACCCGGCCGCGTGCGATCACCTGCTCGCCCTTGGCGGGGGCGACGATCTTGACCGTGTAGTCGATCGTCATGTTGACCCAGCCCGGCGGCAGCAGCGTGCCCGCGGCCGAACCCGCGGCGAAGTCCGCGAGCGAACCGAGCACACCGCCCTGGAAGAACCCGTTGTGCTCGGTGAGTTCCTGCCGGTAGGGCTGCACCACCTCGACCGCACCCGGTTCGATCCGGCCGAAGTCGAAACCGAGATGCTTCGCGGCGGGCATGCTGAGCACCACGGCCCGCACCGCCTGCGCGAAATCGGGGTTCGCGGCTTCCATGAAGATCCCTCCTAGACGTCGAATCCGGACTCCAGATAGCGCTTTCTCGCGGCCGCGCGCCTGATCTTGCCGCTGCTGGTCCTGCTCAGCTGGTTGACGCGGGCGAGCAGCACGTCACCGGCCGACACCTCGTGCTCGCGCAGGACGGCCGCGCGGATCGTGCCCGCCAGCGCCGGCGTATCTGCCTCGTGCCGGTACTCGCGCCGGATCTCGGCCACCACGACGAGCTTCTCGCCGGCGGCACCGGGCACCGAGAACGCCGCGCAGCCGCCGGGCCGCAGGGCGGGATGCGCCTGCTGCGCGGTGTGCTCGATGTCCTGGGGATAGAAATTGCGGCCCCGGATGATGATCAGGTCCTTGAGCCTGCCGACGACGTACAGCTCACCGTCGAGCAGCGCGCCGAGGTCGCCCGTGCGCAGGTGCGAGCCGGTGAACTCGGCCGCCTCGGGCCGCTTCCAGTACCCCTGCGTCACGTGGTCACCGGCCACCCGGATCTCCCCGATCTCGCCCTCGGCGCACGGCTCGTGCGTTGCGGGGTCGACGATACGCACGTCCTCGCCGGGCAGTACCACACCCGATCCGGCGATCGTGCGGCCTCCCGCCGCCTCGACCAGGCGTCCGCGGCGGAGTTCGGTCACGTCCGCCTCGATCGTGCGCGGGCCGCGTCCCTTTCCGCTGCCGCTGACGATCAGGGTGGCCTCGGCCAGGCCGTAGCACGGGTACATCGCCTTCTCGTCGAAGCCGTACGGTCCGAATGTGTCGGCGAAGCGGCGCAGCGTCTCGGCCCGGATGGGTTCCGCGCCGTTGAACGCGACCCGCCAGCTGGACAGATCCAGCTCGGGCACTCCCCTGGCCGCCGCGGCCACACAGGCGTCGAACGCGAAGTTCGGGCCGCCGCTGGTGTGGGCGCGGTAGCGAGAGATCGTGGTCAGCCACGACAGCGGCCGCCGGATGAACGCCGCGGGCGTCATGAGGATCGCGGTGGCGCCGGCGTACAGCGGCTGCAGCACGTTGCCGATCAGCCCCTGGTCGTGGAAGAACGGTGCCCAGCCGACGACAGTGGACCGCTCGTCGTGCCCGAACGCGCGCCGGATCATCTCCTCGTTGGCCATCAGGTTGCCGTGCGAGACCATGACACCCTTGGGTTCCGCAGTGGACCCGGAGGTGTACTGCAGGAAGGCCAGCGTCTCCGCGGTGCAGGGCACCGGTGCGAAGTCGCCGCCGGGCACCTCGTCCACGGCGATCCGGTGCGCGGATTCCACAGTGGACCCCAGCGCCGCCATGCCGGAGACGGTGAGCACCACGGCGGGTTCGCAGTCGGCGATGATCGAGCGCGTGGCGTCCTGGATCCGGGTGCGGCGCGGCGGGTTCACCGGCACGGCGACGACCTGCGCGTACAGGCAGGCGAAGTAGGCGACGATGAAGTCCAGGCTCTGCGGGAAGATCAGCAGCGCCCGGTCCCCGGGTTCACAGTGCCTGCTCAGCTCGGCGGCGACCGAACGGGCGCGGGCGTCCAGTCCGGCGAACGTGATCGAGGTCTTCTCTTCGCCGTCCTCGCCGAGGAAGATGTACGCGGTCCCCTCCGGCTGCTCGGTGGCGCGCCTGCGGAGGATGTCGGGAAGCACGGTCACTCCAGCGCTTCGGTCATGGTCGCCGCGAGTGCCGCGCGGTGACGCTGGTGGAAGAAGTGGTCGCCGGGGAAGGTGTGGATCGCGAAGTCGTTGTCCGTCAGCTCTTTCCACGCCGTCGCCTCGTCCAGCGTGACGTACCGGTCCGCGGTGCCGTGGAAGACGGTGAGCGGGCAGTGCAGCCGGGGCACCGGCAGATGCTCGTACACTTCGGACAGTTCCAGGTCGGCCCTGGTCACCCGGATCGCGTAGGTCCGCAGCGCCGGACTCGCCTCGGCGAGGCGGCCCATACCCTCGACGGCGGCGAGGAACTCGTCGTCGGGAAGGTCGTGTACCGGTGCCCTCCGGGCGGGCAGGTGCGGCGCGCGCCGTCCGGAGACGAACACGTGCACGGGCGGCGTACCCGCCGCGGTCAGTGCCCGCGCCAGTTCGTACACCACGAGCGCGCCCATGCTGTGCCCGTACAGCGCGACCGGTCCGCCGGCGGGCAGGCGCGGCAGGAGCCAGCCGACGACGTCGCCGACGCGGCGCAGCGGTTCCCGCTTGGCGAGGTTCTCGTGACCGGGCAACTGGATCCGCAGCGGCACAACGGATTCGCCGAACAGCTCGAGCCAGCGCGCGAACGAGGACGCACCGGCGCCCGCGTGCGGAACGCACAGCAGCCGGGTGGTCATGCCGCGCTCCGCACCGACACCGGCAGCCTGGCCAGGCCGCGCACGATGAAGCTGTGGTCCTGCCACTCCAGCGGTTGCTTCCGCAGCGCGACTTCGTGCCGGAAGAGGGTTTCGAACGCTGTCTCGGCCTGCAGTCCGGCGAGCAGCCCGCCGAGACAGCCGTGCATCCCGTACCCGAACGCGAGGTGACCGGTCGTGTCGCGGCCCGGGTCGAAGGTGTCCGGGTCGCCGAACACCGCGGGGTCGCGGTTGGCGGCGCCGAGGCACAGCAACACCTGCTCACCCGCGCGGATCGTCGTCCCGCCGATCTCGGTGTCGCGGGTCGCGAGCCGTTTGGTCAGCTGCAGCGGGCTGTCGTAGCGCAGCGCTTCGCCGACCGCGGCCTTCGCGGGCTCGGGCCGCGCGCCGTGCCGCAGCAGGGCAAGGATTCCGTTGCCGATCAGGGCTTTGGTGGTTTCGTTGCCCGCGACGAAGCACATGATGCAGACGAACACCACTTCCTCGTCGCGCAGCCGGTCGCCGCCGCCGGTGCGCGCGGCGAGCAACTGGCTGACCAGATCCTCCCCCGGCTGGTCGCGCCGCGCCGCGACCACCGCGTCCAGTGCGTGGGCGAACCGCTCGGTGACCGCGGCGACGCGGGTGAAGTCCTCGCGCTTCATCAACCCGGGTTCGAGCAGGAAACGGATGTCGTGTGTCCACTGTGTCACGTGCTCACGCAGTCCGGAGGGCAGCGCCATCCATTCGCACAGCACGGCGACGGGCAGCGGTGCGGCGAAGTCGGCGATCGCGTCCATGCCGCCGTTCGCGAGCGCCTTGTCCACCAGGTCCCCGGCGATCGTCGTGACGAGCCGGCGTAGTTTCGCCACGGCGGGCGCGGTGAACACGCGGTTCACCAGCCCGCGTAGCCGCGCGTGCTCGGGATTGTCGGTGAACACCAGCGATTTGCGGCCCAGCCGCTCGATCCGCGCGACATCCTCACCGGACACGCGGTCGGCCTGCTGGCTCACCAGCCGCGGAATCAGCCCGGCGCTGAAGCCCCGGTCCAGCAGGACGGCACGCACGTCGGCGTAGCGCGTGAGCACCCACATGCCGAGCGTCTTGTGCACCGGCTTGTCTTCCCGCAGGGCCGCGTACACCGGGTAGGGATCGCGGCGGAAGTCAGCGCTGAACGGGTTGAACCGGACCGTCATCGTGACCATCCACTGGTGCAGGGCCGCAGCACGAGCCGGTACAGGGAGATCTTGCCCATCCGGAAGCCGATGGCGGACATCTTCAGGTACCGCTCGTAGCGCTCGACGATTTCGGGACCGGCCAGCTCGATCGCTTCGTCGCGGCGGGCCCGCAGGCGCCGGGCCCACTCGCCGCACGTCCAGGCGTAGTCGAGCCGTCCATTGTGGAACTTCTCGAGTTCGAAGATGCCGTCCGCGGCGACGGTGATCTCGGCGAGCGTCGGCAGATCGGCACCGGGGAAGATCTCCCGCTGCATGAAGGAACTCGCGGCGTCGCGGGACATGTTCGCGTACGCGATCGTCTGCAACGACAGGGTTCCGGTGTCGGTGAGCCAGTCACGGCAGCGGGTGAAGAAGTGCCGGTAGCGCGCGATCTTCTCCTCGGGAGAGTCCGCGGGCGTGGCGAAATGCTCGAAGGCGCCGACGGAGATGATCCCGCCGAACCGGCTGCCGGGCTCGTAGTCGGTCCAGTTCTGGACGCGCACCTCGACGCCCGGGTACGCGCGGGCGCGGACGTGCGCGGCCTGTTCGTCGCTGAGGGTGAGGCCGACGGCGCGGATTCCCTTGGCGGCGAGGCGTTCCAGGATCGAACCCCATCCGCAGCCGATGTCGAGCACGGTCCCTGCGGTCTCGGGGCGGATCGCGTCGAGGTGGAAGCGGAGCTTGTTCTCCTGCGCGGCGTGCAGCGTTTCGCCCGGCTGCTCGCGCAGGGCGCAGGAGTAGGTCAGCGACTCGTCCAGCCACAGCCGGTAGAACTCGTTGCCGACGTCGTAGTGGTGCCGGATGGCCGCCGCCGCGTCGGTGGTCATGCCACGCGCCGCCCGGCGCGCTGGTGCAGGTACTCGGCGACCGCGTCCAGCGTGGGGTTGTCGAACAGGGCCTCCGGCGGCAGGTCGACGTCGTAGCGTTCCTCGACCTCCATCAGCAGCGACACCGCCAGCGCGGAGTCGACGCCGAGCTTGTCGAAGTCGGCCTCCGGGTCGAGCGCCTCGGCCTTGGTGCCCAGCAGGTCGGCGACGTACTCGCGGCACCAGGTGAGGATGCCGTCCTTGCTCGTGTCCACGGGTCTCCTTACGCGGCGGGTTTGGTGATGCGCTTGGCTTCGATCCGGTCGCGGCCGGGGGTTTTGAGGTCCCAGGCGAGGCCGGCCGCGGCGAGCGCCTTGATGAGCCAGAAGCCGGGATCGAGCCGGTACCAGTCGAGCCCGAACGAGGGCGAGTCGGGGAACGCGTGGTGGTTGTTGTGCCACGATTCGCCCAGGGTGATCAGCGCGAAGAGGCCGCCGTTGCGGCTGTTCTCGCGTGATTCGTAGGGCCGGGTGCCGAACATGTGCAGGAACGAGTTGATCGCCCACACGATGTGCTCGAGCACGAAGATGCGCACGAGCCCGCCCCAGAACAGCCCGCTCACCGCACCCAGCCAGCTCATCTCGGCGAGACCGCCGATGAGCGCGGGAATCGCCAGGCCCAGCACGACCCACCAGTAGTACAGGCGCGCGACGCGCACCAGCAGGCGGTTCTTGAGCAGGTCGGGGGCGTAGTGCACGATGTTCGGGTACTCGTGGCGGCGCATCCACAGAAAGTGCGAGTGCAGCAGGCCCTTGAAGCGGCCGGCGAGGCCGCCGCCGGAGAGGTTCGGCGAATGCGGATCGCCCTCGCGGTCGCTGTACTCGTGGTGGCGCCGGTGCAGCGCGACCCACGAGATCACGCCGCCCTGGCCCGCCATCGAGCCGAGCACCGCGAGCACGGCGACGACGGCCGGTGCGGCCTTGAAGGTGCGGTGGGTGAACAGGCGGTGGTAGCCGACGGTCACGCCGAGGCCGGTCAGCAGCCACATCGACAGCAGCAGCACCAGTTCGGTGACGCCGAAGGGGTGCCCGGCCAGGAGCGCCGGCGCGGCGACGGTGCCGATGATCGGGAGGACGTCGAACAGCAGGAAATGCCTGCGCTGCAAGCGATGGATGTACGGGCTGCTGACAACTTTGCGGCGCGGCTGCGGCCGGACGCTCTGCTCGGTCACGGCATGATCGTGCGCCAACCGGCGCCCCCGGCCCAGATGGATAGCGGTTGCCAATCGCGGCATTGGCAGGCGGTGGCCGTATGCCTTAGAGGGGCCGCCTCACGGCGCACCATGAGACGGCCCTCGAACGTACCCGATCAGGCCGTCGCGGCGAACTGGGCGTTGTACAGGCGGTGGTAGGCACCGCGGGCGGCTAGCAGGTGTTCGTGGTTGCCTTGTTCAACAATCCTCCCGGACTCCATGACCAGGATCAGATCGGCATCGCGGATCGTGGACAGGCGGTGCGCGATCACGAAGCTCGTCCGCGAGGAACGCAGCGCCGCCATCGCGTGCTGCACCAGCGACTCCGTACGCGTGTCGACCGAGCTGGTGGCCTCGTCGAGGATCAGCAGCGACGGCGCGGCCAGGAATGCCCGCGCGATGGTCAGCAGCTGCTTCTCCCCCGCGCTGACGTTCGTGCCCTCGTCGTCGATGATCGTGTCGTACCCGTCCGGCAGGGTGCGCACGAACCTGTCGACGAACGTGGCCTTCGCCGCCGCGACGATCTCCTCCTCCGTCGCGTCCGGTTTGCCGTAGGCTATGTTGTCCCGGATCGTGCCGCCGAACAGCCACGTGTCCTGCAGCACCATGCCGATCTGCGAGCGCAGGTCCTCCCGCCGCAGCCGCGTGACGTCCACCCCGTCGAGCGTGATCCGCCCCGCGTCCAGCTCGTAGAACCGCATGATCAGGTTGACCAGCGTGGTCTTCCCCGCACCCGTGGGCCCCACGATCGCGACCGTCTGCCCCGGCTCGGCCACCAGCGAGAGGTCCTCGATCAGCGGCTGGTCCGGCTGGTAGGAGAAGCTCACGTGCTCGAACTCCACGCGCCCCCGGCGCTCGGCGGGCAGCGACGCCTGCGCCGGGTCCGGTTCCTGCTCCTCGGCGTCGAGCAGCTCGAACACCCGCTCCGCCGAGGCCACCCCGGACTGCATGAGGTTCGCCATCGACGCCACCTGCGTCAGCGGCTGCGTGAACTGCCGCGAGTACTGGATGAACGCCTGCACCTCACCGAGGCTCATCGAACCCGACGTGATGCGCAGCCCGCCGACCACCGCGACGGCCACATAACTGAGGTTGGACAGGAACATCATCGACGGCATGATCAGCCCGGAGATGAACTGCGCCCCCAGCGCCGCGCCGAACAGGTCGTCGTTGCGGCGACGGAACTCCGCCTCGGACGCGCGCTGCTGGCCGAACACCTTGACCACCTGGTGTCCGGTGAACGCCTCCTCGATGTGCGCGTTGAGCGTGCCGGTGTTGCGCCACTGCGCGATGAACAGCTTCTGCGAGCGCTTCCCGATGACCGCCGTGACGATCATCGACAGCGGGATCACCGTCAGCGCGACCAGCGCCAGCAGCGGTGAGATCCAGAACATCATCACGATGACGCCGATGACCGTCAGCACCGACGTGAGCAGCTGGCTCAGCGTCTGCTGCAGGGTCTGCGAGATGTTGTCGATGTCGTTGGTGACACGGGAAAGCAGCTCGCCACGCGGCTGGCCGTCGAAGTAGCGCAACGGCAGCCGGTGCAGTTTCTCCTCGACATCGGCGCGCAGCTTGAACACCACGCGCTGCACCACGTTGTTCAGCAGCCAGCCCTGCGCCCACGCGAACAGCGAGCCCGCCACGTACAGGGCGAGCACCCACGCCAGCACCCGCCCCAGCGCGCCGAAGTCGATCGCCGCGCCGGGCACGTGCCGCAGATGCGCGAGCACCCCGTCGAAGATGATGTCGGTGGCCTCGCCGAGGATCTTCGGCCCGGCCACGTTGAACGCGACGCTCGTGACGCCGAGCGCGACGACCGCGATGAGCGCATTGCGCTCGGGCCGCATCCGGCCCGCGAGCCGTTTCGCGGACGGGCCGAAGCTTTTCGCCTTGCTGACCGGCATGCCCATGCCGGTCATGCCGCGACCGACCGGCGCCTGTGGTCTCTGTGCGGTGGTGGTCATGCCGCCCGCTCCGGGGTCAGCCGGGCCCGGTCGGCCCGCGCGAGCGGGGGCTTCGCCGGTGTGGTTCACGCGGCCTCCTGAGGAGTCAGCTGGGACTGGACGATCTCGACATAGGTCGGGCAGGTGTCCAGCAGTTGGCGATGGGTGCCGATGCCGGCGATCGCGCCGTTTTCCAGCACGATGATCTGATCGGCGTCGAGAATCGTGGAAACCCGTTGCGCCACCACGACGATCGCCGCGTCCGCGGTGTAAGGCCGCAGCGCCGCGCGCAGTGCCGCGTCGGTGGCGAGGTCGAGCGCGGAGAACGAGTCGTCGAACAGGTAGATCTCCGGTTTGCGCACCAGCGCCCGCGCGATGGACAGCCGTTGCCGCTGACCGCCGGAGACGTTGGTGCCGCCCTGCGCGATGGGAGCGTCGAGCCCGCCGTCCATCGCCTCGACGAAGTCGCGGGCCTGCGCGATCTCCAGCGCCTGCCACAGCTGCTCGTCGCTCGCCTCGGGATTGCCGTAGCGCAGGTTGCTCGCCACGGTGCCGGTGAACAGGTACGCCTTCTGCGGGACCAGGCCGATCCGGCGCCACAACGCGTCGGGTTCGATGTCCCGCACGTCGGCGCCGTCGACCAGGACGCTGCCGTCCGTGACGTCGATCAGCCGCGGGATCAGCGAAATCAGCGTCGTCTTGCCCGCACCGGTACTGCCGATGATCGCGGTCGTCTTGCCCGCCTCCGCGCGGAAGGAGATGGTGCGCAGCACCGGCTCCGCCGCGCCGGGATAGCGGAAGCCCACCCCGCGCAGCTCCAGCTCGGCGGTGGGACGCAGCTCGCGAACGGGCGCGGCGGGCGGGCGCACCGAGGGCTCGGTGTCGAGCACCTCGTTGATCCGCTCGGCGCACACCGCGGCACGCGGGATCAGCGTCGAGATGAACGTGGCCATCATGACCGACATCAGGATCTGCAGCAGGTAGTTGAGAAACGCCGTCAGCGCGCCGATCTGCATCTCGCCGGAGTCCACGCGGTGCGCGCCGAACCACAGCACCGCGATGCTGGAGGCGTTGAGGATCAACATGACGACCGGGAAGATCATCGCCTGCAGCCGCCCGACCCGCAGCGCGGTGTTCGTCAGCGACGTGTTGGCATCGGCGAAACGGCCGGTTTCGGCGCGCTCACGCACGAACGCGCGCACCACGCGGATGCCGGAGAGCTGTTCACGCAGCACCCGGTTGACCTCGTCGATGCGCTCCTGCATGCGGCGGAACTGCGGCACCATCCGGCTCACGATCAGCCCGATCGCGATCACCAGCACCGGCACGCACACCAGCAGCAGCCAGGACAGCCCGACGTCCTCGTTGAGCGCCATCACGATCCCGCCGACGCACATGATCGGCGCCATGACGAGCATGGTGCAGACCAGCACGACCAGCAGCTGAATCTGCTGCACGTCGTTGGTGGTGCGGGTGATCAGCGACGGCGCGCCGAACCCGGCGACCTCACGGGCCGAGAAGTCCCCGACCCGGTGGAAGATCGCCGACCGGACGTCCCGCCCGAAGGCCATGGCGCTGCGCGCGCCGAAGTACACCGCGCCGATCGAGCAGACGATCTGCAGCAGCGTCACGGCGATCATCCAGCCCCCGGTGGACAGGATGTAGCTCGTGTTTCCCGTCGCGACACCGTGATCGATGATGTCGGCGTTGAGGCGCGGCAGGTACAGCGACGCGATCGTGCCGATGAGTTGCAGGACGAACACAGCCGTCAGCTCGCGGCGATACGGCCGCAAGTACACGCGCAGTAAACGGATCAGCACCGGTCCCCCAGCTGAAGAAACGAACCGTATCTAATATCGTGCAACCTAGACTACCATGGTAAGAAACGCAACGTATCTTAGGAGCAGCGTGACCGAGCGGAGGTCCCGCCGCCGCGGCGAGGAGCTGGAACGGGCGATTCTCGATGCCGCGTGGGAGGAACTGAAAGCGAGCGGTTACGCGTCGCTGACCATGGAGGCCGTCGCGGCGCGCGCCGGCACGAGCAAACCGGTGATCTACCGGCGCTGGCCCACCCGCGCCGAACTGGTGATCGCCGCGTGGCACCGCGAGATGCCCACACGGCCCGTCGCCCCTGACACCGGCTCGCTGCGCGGAGATCTGCTCGCGTTGTTCACGCGCGTGACCAAACGCGCCGACAGCATCATGTCCGAATCGATCGCGGGGGTCATGGGCGAGGCGTTCCGCCATCCCGACATCGCCGAGCTGATGCGCAAGAGGCTGGCCTCCGCACCGTTTCCGCAGGTGATCCAATCCATCATCGACCGCGCGGCCGAGCGCGGGGAAATGCCGCCGGTGACCATCACCCCGCGCGCCGCGCGGCTGCCCTTCGACCTCGTCCGCAACGAAACGATCCTCAACGGCGAGACGAGCCGGACCGCGATCACCGAACTCGTCGACGACGTCTACCTTCCGCTGCTGCGCGGACTGGCCGCGGGCTGAGCTCACGACAGCTCTTCGACGACGGTGCCCGGCGGGAAGTCACCGCCGGCCCAGAACGCGGTGAACGCCCGCGCGAGCCGTCTGGGTACCTCGATCTGCGCGCCGCCCCCGTGGAACTCCATCGTCACCAGCGTCGCTTGGACCTCCCACGCGGTGCGGCGCACGAGTTTCGCGTAATCGGCACTCGCGGACACGAAACTCACCACGCGTTTCGCCCCGATCGCGCGGACCTTGTCGTTGAGCGCTCGTTCGAGCACCCCGTCCGGCCAGTCGCGCAGCTTGAGCTTGCGGTCGTAGTACGCGATCGGCTCGTCCGCGCGCAGCAGGCCATAGCCGCCGCTGAGCACGATGAGCCTGCCGTTGTCCGCGGCTTCGGCCAGCGTCTCGCGGGCGGCGCGGTAGAAGGTGCCGTCGTAACGCCGCCACGCGGGCAGCAGCAGCGGCTGCTCCACCTTCGCCCGCGCGAGCACGTCCTCCCGCGCCCGCAGCAGGTCCGGGGACCAGCCTGCCCGTGCCGGAGCGCCGAGCCGTCCGCCCCGCGACTTCCGCTTCGACGGGCCGACGATCAGCACCGCCTCACGCGGATCGATCGAGGTCAGCGGATGCACGGCAGAACCCTACGCCGACGCCGGATCACGGATCCCCGCCTCCCGTTCCGCGGCCGCGAACGCCCGTGGCGACAGCGCGATCCACACGATCGCCGCACCGATGGCGTGCACGATCCCCGCCTCCAGCCACACCGCGCGCAGCCCGAAACGCGCGGCGACGAACCCGCCGGTCAGCGCACCCAGCGGCGTCAGGCCCCAGGCCAGCGCGCGGTGGCTGGTCAGCACCCGGCCCAGCAGCCGCGGCGGGGTGAAGCGCTGGCGGCTGGACTGCGAGCACACGTTCCACACCAGCACCGTCGCCGCGGTCAGGGCCAGCAGCCCGCCGGCGAGCCACGGCCAGGGCGGCACGATCACGAGCAGCATCGGGAACACCGCCGCGAGCGTCTGCGCGATCCGCATCGCCCACGAGTAGCCCGCCCACCGCACGAGCCGGTTCACGAAGAACGACGAGATCACCCACCCGGCGGCCAGGCAGGCGAGCATGACGCCGTATCCGACGCTGCCCAGCCCCAGCAACTGCGTCACGTACAGCACGAGCAGCGCGCTGATCCCGCTGGCCGCGAACGACCCGAGCCCCACCGTGATGGTGATGGCCCGCAGCAGGCGCGTGGCGACCAGGTAACGCAGCCCCTCGGCGATGTCCCGCAGCGGATGCCGCCCCGAGGCGACGAGCGCCGAAGAGCGGATGCCGCGGGCCAGCGACAGCGCCGTCGCGGCCATGACGCAGGCCAGCCACGCCGGTGCCCCCGCGCTCAACGCGATGAGCCCGCCGGTCAGCGGCGGGACGATGAACTGCACGACGCCGCGGTCGATCACCTGCAGGCGCGCGTTGGCCGCCGCGAACCGCTCCGGCGGCACGATCTCCGGCACCAGCGCACCACTGGCGCCGTCGCCGAGGACCTGCGAGGACGTGACGGTGAACGCCACGATCAGCAGCAGCGGCAGGCTCAGCGCGTGCAGGGTGCCGGTCACCGCCAGCGCCAGCGCGGCGCACACCTGGATGCCGTAGGCCCAGGCGAGCACGGTGGTGCGGCGGACCCGGTCGATGAGCACCCCGGCGAACAGCGAGAACAGCAGCCACGGCGCCTGGCCTGCGACGTTGACCCACGACACCTCACGCGGATCGGTGGTGACGGAGACGGCGAGCAGCGGCAGCGCCGCCAGCAGCAGTCCCTCACCGGCGGAACCGGAGACCGCCACGGCCTGCAGCCGCACCCATCTGTCGCGCAACGCGCACTCCCCCAGTCGCCGAAGTAACCCGAACTCCACAGTAGGAGCGGGCGCGAGTGATTTTCCGCCCCGTTCGGGCGTGGCCCAGGACAAGCGGTATGGACCAGTTCGATACCCCGTCCGGTCACCCGCGCTTCGCCCACCGGTAACCCAGCGGATCAGTCCACTGAGGACCAGAACTACTTTCGGATGTGATTCGGGTCTCCCGGGCGGGGCCCACTCGACAAGCATCACCGCCACGGGGGAAACTAACGATGATCAAGGCTGTGGCCTCTTAGAAAGGTGACATTTTCACCGATGGTGTCCCGGTTCGACTTCACCATGGGAAGCGTGGAGGCCTCCGTCGTCGGCCGCGCCATGAATGCCGACATCCGCCGGTTTCCGTTGCGCGTCAGCGATACGACGATCGACCCCGTCCGCTACGCGCACATGGCCCGCCGTGTTCACGACGACCTGGAACGACGGCGCCTGTCGGTGTCCGGTGAGCTGCACAAGTTCGTCGTGCTCGCGTTCGAACTGCTGGGGCGGGCGCGCGTGTCGCTGGCCCTGGGCGGCCACGACGAGCGTTGCGGCGAGCTCGCCATGGTGGCGGCCACCGACGGCGCGCAGGCGCTGACGATCGGCCAGGGCGATGGTTCGGACGAATTGTGGTTTTCGCTGTTCCCCGACGAGGAACTGGTCGGCGCGCTGGCCGGCACGCTGCCGGGCACCGCGCCCGCCGCGGGCGGCCCGCTATCCATCGAGCACAACGAGGACCGGCCGAAATCGGCGATGGCCGCGCTGCGCGAGGCCGAACGTGAGTTCGACGACGAAGAGACCGAAGCCTTCGACAGCCTGCAGGTCAACCGGGTGCTGCGCGCGCGTGGCGGCGGTGGTGGCCCGCGGCGGCCCTCCGACGCCGAGCGGTTGGAGGAGATCCTCGCCGCACCGAGGCTCGGCAGCGGCTACTTCCTCGCCACCGGCGTCGGCAGGCACGGCGAGAGCCGCTCGGCACAGCCGCTGACCTGGCTGCACACCGAGGACGGCCGCTATCTGGTCGAGACCACCTCTGCGGGCGATGGCACGATGATCATCAGGTATGTTCCGACGAGCAGCGCCGACGTCGCCGATGCCATCAAGCGCATGATCGCGACCGTCTACTGATCGGGGGGTAGCCATGAGCGACGAACAGCAACAGCAGCCGCCGCGGGCGCGGGTGCTCAGCGGTGTCGAGCTCAGGAAACTCGCCTCGGGCGGCGGTTTCGCGGTGGACGAGAACACCGGCGACCGCATGATCCAGGCGCTGCAGGGCATCATCGACAGCCTCGAGACGCGCTGGTCCGCGCTCGAGCAGTTCCGGAAGTCGCCGATGATGGGCACCTCCCCGAGCGCGCGCTGGGTCTCCGATCTGATGGTGCGCACCGCCGACGACGACCGGGGCCTGCTCACCCAGCTGCAGGCGGCACGCGACGAGCTGCCCACCTACATCGACGCCATCAAGCAGGCCAAGGCCAACTACCGGCGGCAGGACGAGAACACCGGCAGCACACTGTCCACATACGACACGCAGGCCTGAGGAGGCGACCAGTGTCCTTCTTCGACGTGACCGCCGATCCCGACTCGCCCTACTACGTCGGCCCGATCGGCCACGACCTGCTCTCCGGTGACGACATCCGGGCCGAGGTCACCAAGCAGGTCGACGAGGACATCGCGAAGGGCTGGCTCGGCGACGTGGTCACGCCGCTGGCCCGCGACAAGGAGATCCAGGACCGCTACGAGGAGCGGATCGCCAAGGCCCGCGAAGGGCTCGACGAGCAGATCGACGTGCGCGACCCCGGCACGCCGCCCACCACCATGTGGGAGAACGCCTCGCACCAGCAGATGATCGACGCCGTCACCCAGGACGCGGACTCGGCGTCCGTGGCCGTGACCTCCGAGGAATGGGTGGCGCTCGGCAACGAGCTCACCGAGCACCAGCGCAACCTCGCCAGCGCGATCGACGACAGCCTCTCGGACTGGCAGGGGTCCGGCGGCGACGCGGCCCGCCAGCACCTCGCGTCGGTGGGCCAGTGGCTGAGCTCCACCGCGAAGGGCGCCAAGCTGACCGGCCGTCAGCAGGAGATCCACTCGCAGGCGCTCAACGAGACACAGAAGCAGATGGCGGCCAACCCGCCCGTGCAGTTCGACGCGCAGGCGGCCAACGCGCAGCTGCAGACGATCACCGATCCGGTCCGGTTCGCCCAGCAGGCGCAGCAGTACCAGCAGACGCAGCAGGAGCAGGAAGCCGCGAGGCAGCAGGCCGCGCGGATCATGAAGCAGTACGACGAGACCATCGGTGGCGCCATCACCACTCCCGCCTTCCCCGCGCCGCCGAAGCTCGCGGCGCCCGGCTCCGCGACCACCGGCGGGATGGCCGCGCGCAACACCGCGTCGCCGATGCTGGCCCGAGTCGAGGCGCAGAGCGCGACGGCTACGACGCCGCAGGCCCCGGCCACCCCGGCGGCGGGGCAGTTCGCGGGTTCGGCCACCGGTACGGGCTCGGTCACCGCCGCCTCGATGCCCGACGGCGGTGCGGTGCCGGGCGGCGCGTCGATCCCCGGCGGTGGCCTGGCCGCGGCCAGTGGCGGCTTCGGCGGCGGTTCGTCCGGGTACAGCGGCGGCTCGTCCGCCGGCGGGACCTCCGGGTACAGCGGAGCGCCCCTCGGCACCGGGTCCTCCTCCCCGGGCACCAGCGGGGTCTCCGGCAGCGGCGGGGGCTCGTACCAGGGTGTGCCGCTGCCCGACGACACGATCGCGTCCTCGACCACCGGCTTCGGCACCGGCCGCACCCCCACCATCGGGTACTCGGGCGGCATCAACGGCGACAGCATCGCCAGCAGGCTCGGCGGCTCGTCCGGCTCCTACGACCCGCCGTCCGGAATCAACGGCGGCACGTTCAACGCTCCCCCGCTCGGCGGCACCACGGGCACCGGCAAGGGGCTCGGCGGTATCGGCAGCGGCAAGGGCATCGGCGGTATCGGCGAGTCCGGTACCGCCGGCAAAGGTCTCGGCGGTGTCGGCGAATCCGGCGGCGGCAAGGGCGTCGGCGGTGCCGGGCTCAAGGGCGGCGGGGGCGCCGGTGGCTCGGCCGCCTCGGCGGGCAGGCTCGCCGCGGGCGCCGCGTCCGGTGCGGTGGCGGCCGAGGAGGCCGCGGCGGCTCGCGCGGCCGGTGCGGCCGCCGGGGCCGGGAACCGGTCCGGCATGGCCGGTGGCGCGCCGATGGCGCACGGCGGTAAGCAGGGCGGCGGCGAGGACAAGGAGCACCGCGTCGCCGACTACCTCGAGGGCGATCCCGAGCTGTTCGAGGGCGACCAGGTGATCGCCCCGCCCGTCATCGGGGACTGGAAGAACACCAAGAAGCCGAAGAAGAAGTAAGAGGCACCGCATGTCATTCGAGGTCGTACCGGACGAGCTCCGGGCGCACGGGAGCCATCTCGACGGGCTCGTCGACCGGCTGCACACCGCTGTCGACGCCGCGAAAACCGTCACGCTGGACGACGAGGCCTACGGCCTGCTGTGCGGATTCCTGCCGCCGATCGTCAACGCGACGACGCAGGACGACGCGACCGACACGCTCAACGCGGCCGTCGAAGGCGTGAGCACGATCGCGGACAACGTGCGCACGGCGGCCACCAGCTACGACGATCAGGACCAGACCAACGCCCAGCCGTTCCAGGCGCAGCTGCGGGAGGGCACGGTGGTGGCTCCGTGAGCACCCCCGGGCTCGGCGGTCTGATGCGGGATCCGGACCAGGCCGCGGCGAGCGTGCAGGCCTGGGCGGACGGTCTCGCCGAGAAGGCCGAGCGTTACCGCGCGGCGCAGGAACGCACCGAGTCGATCCGGCTCAGCTCCACCAACACCGACGGCTCGGTACGCGTTACAGTGCGAGCCGACGGTTCGGTCACTGATCTGGCCCTCTCCGGCCGGGCCCGCTCGATGCCGCTGGAGGAGCTGTCCGCGCAGATCCTGGCCACGATGCGGCGTGCGCAGTCCGGGATCGCCGATGAGGTCTCCGACGTGATGGCGGAGGAGATCGGCGACCAGGACCCCGAAACGCGCTCGCTCATGGTGGACAACCTGCGCAGCCGGTTCCCGGCGCTGGACGAGGACGACACCGAGACCGTGGACGAAGAGCCACCGCCCGCCGAGGACACCCGCGGCGCCGACAACCGGGCCGAAGACAGCGAGGACGAGGACAACAACCCGTGGTGACCCCGCGTTGAGACGCAACCCCGGCCTATGATCACGGGCCGGGGTTCGTCCACGAAAAGGAGCCGTTCCGTGCCGACGTTGCTGCGTCTCGACTCGTCCGCCGCTGGCCGCAAGTCCGTCTCGCGGGAGTTGACCGGGGTGTTCACCGAGGCCTGGCGTGGTGAGGTCGTCGAGCGCGACCTGCACGCCTCCCCGCTGCCGCACCTGCCCGACGCGGCACTGCACTACGCGCCACGGCTGCGCACCGGGGACGAGAAGCCGGGCGCGGCGGCGGAGCGGCTGCAGGAGCAGCTCGTCGCGGAACTGCTGGCCGTCGACGCGGTCGTGATCGGCGCACCGATGTACAACTGGTCGATCCCCTCGACCCTGAAGGCCTGGCTGGACTACGTGCACGTGCTCGGCACGACGGTCCCGTTCGACACGCAGGACCAGCCGCTGGCCGGGAAACCGGTGGTCGTGCTCTCCAGCCGCGGCCTGGAGTACGGGCCGGGCACGCCGGACGAGGGCAAGGACCACACGCTGCCGCCTATCGTGCAGATCCTCGGCGTCTCGATGGGCATGGACGTCACGGCCCTCGTCGCCGACCTGACACTGGCCGAACGTCTCCCGCCGCTGGCGCCGCTCGCAGGCAAGGCGCGCGACAGCCTCGCCGCGGCTCACGAGCAGGCACGGGAGCTGGCCGGGAAGCTCAGCGGAGCGCTTTAGCCCGCCCTGTTCCCGGCAAGGGTTTTCGTCACGTTCCTGGAATTACGTCCTTCCCGCCGTTACCTTTGTCAGACAAGTAGTTAGGTGGCGGAAGGAGTTTTGGTGCGCGCGTTCCGTACCAAAGCTCACGGCACCGGCCTGCTGACCACGGTGCTCGCGTTCGCGGGCGTGGTCGTCGCGGTGATGCAGACGCTCATGGTTCCGCTGCTGGCCGATCTGCCGTCCCTGCTGCGCACCAACCGCTCGGACGCCACGTGGGCCATCACGATCACCCTGCTCACGGCCGCCGTCGGCACCCCGGTGCTGGGCAGGCTCGGCGACATGTGCGGCAAGCGGCGGATGCTGCTGCTGTCGCTGTCCCTGATGATCGTGGGCTCGGTCGTGTGCGGGCTCTCCTCCGCGCTGCTGCCGATGATGGCCGGCCGCGGTCTGCAGGGGTTCGCGATCGGCGCCATCCCGCTGGGGATCAGCATCATGCGCGACGAACTGCCGCCGGAGCGCCTCGGCGCCGCGGTGGGCCTGATGAGTTCCTCGCTCGGCGTCGGCGGCGCGCTCGCGCTGCCCGCCGCGGCGCTGGTCGCGGAGCACTTCGACTGGCACATGCTGTTCTTCGGCGCGGCCGCGCTCGGCGGGCTGAGCCTGCTGCTGGTGCTGCTCGTGGTGCCCGAGTCGCCGGTGCGGGCCCCGGGCCGCTTCGACATTCCCGGCACCATCGGGCTGTCGGCGGGGCTGGTCTGCCTGCTGCTCGGGATTTCCAAGGGCGGCGACTGGGGCTGGGGCGGCGGCCGCACACTGGGGTTCTTCGGCGCCGCCGCCGGCGTGCTGCTGGTGTGGGGCTGGTTCGAGCTGCGCATCGCCGAGCCGCTGGTGGATCTGCGTACGACGGCGCGGCCGCAGGTGCTGCTCACCAACGTCGCCTCGATCCTGGTCGGGTTCGCGTTGTACGCCACACAGCTCGTGCCGCCGCAGTTGTTGCAACTCAGCAGCACGACGGGGTACGGGCTGGGCCAGTCGATGCTGATGGCCGGGCTGTGCGTCGCGCCGAGCGGGCTGTTGATGATGCTCGTGTCGCCGGTCGGCGCCCGGATCATCGCGCGGCGCGGACCGAAGACGTCGCTGCTGTCCGGTGTGCTGGTGCTCGGCGCCGGCTACGCGGCCGGGCTGATGCTGCTGGAGGCGCCGTGGCAGCTCGCGGTGTTCTCCGCGATCGCCGGCGCCGGTGTGGGCCTGGCGTACGCGTCACTGCCCGCGCTGATCATCGACGCGGTGCCCGACACCGAAACCGCCGCGGCCAACGGGCTGAACGCGCTGATGCGCTCGATCGGCACGTCGTCCTCCAGCGCCGTGGTCGGCACGGTGCTCGCGCACATGACGACGTCGTTCGGGGCGGTTTCGGTGCCCAGCCTCGCGGGTTTCCGTACCGCGTTCGTGATCGGCTGCGCGGCGTGCGTGGCCGCGGCGGCGGTCACCGCGTTCATCCCCGGCCGCCGCGGGCGTGCGATGCGCACCCCCGCGGTGCCGGAGAAGGCTACGACCGTTGCCCGCTAGGCGGTTCGTTCGGCGGTGAACGACAGCGGCGCCCACGACGCCTGGACACATATGCCGAAAGCACCGACCGCGACATACAGCACCAGCACCGCGGACGAGCCGGAGTCCAGCTGTATGGCCACCCACAAGATGAGCCTGCCCCGCACCAGACCGGCCACAGTGGACGCCGGCGTCGTGCCGGGCCCGCCCGCTTTCCCACCCACCGCGTCCCGTGTGAGGGCATCGGCACTTTCCGGGAACGACGCTGAACAGCACGGCGCTGGCCGGGAATCGGTAGCCTGTCTCACTTTGAGACAGAGCATGCTCATTTCCCGGTAACGAGCGGCACCACGACCTGCAGCACGGCGAGCAGGATGGTCACGAACGTCAGGATCGCGATGAGGAAGTTCATCCGCACCTGGTAGACGTGCCTGCTCTCCTCGTCGATCGCCTCGGCCTGCCGGTCCAGCCGGTTGATCAGCCGCTCCAGCCCCATCGACGATTCGAGTTTGCGTTCCAGCGCCCCGATTTCGGGCGGTACCAGCAGATCCAGCAGCCGCACCACGTCGTTGAGCGACCGGCGCAGCGACTGCCCGCTGGTGATCAGCACGCGGCGCGGTTTGCCGGGCATCACCTGCCGTGCCTGCCGCAGCCACTGGTCGGCTCGCGCGAGTTGCATGAGGACGCGTTCGACGAAGAACAGCACGCCGTGGTCCAGTCCGGCGGTCGCGGAGTCCAGTTCGAAGAACGGCTCCACGCGCCCGCGATGACGTTGTGTGTAGGCACGCTGGTGCTCGACATAGTCGCCGCCCTTGTTGTTGATGCACAGGGCGCCGTTGTCGGTGGCGTAGATGGCGAAGAAGTCCCGCGAACCCCAGTGCTGCCCGAGCCTCGTGGCGGCCCACTCCTCGTTCACGAACCGCCAGCCCTCGTCGGCCTCGGCCAGTCCGTACAACGGTTTCGCGAGGCCGCGTGCCGTCGCGGCGGCCGGACCGCCGTGGTGGGCGCGCAGTTCGGCGCACCAGCCGTATCGCACCAGCTCGATCTGGGGCCCGTGGTTGACGGCCGTCATCGCGGCGCTCAGCGCGTCACGCGCGGAGGCGTACCGCTCGCCGCGGAACCGGCCGTGCACCTCGCCGTCACCGTTGCCGCCCGGACGTCCCTGAAAGCTCTGGAGCACCGCGATGGTCAGGTCGATTTCGTCGGCGGTGACGACGGTTTCGGCGATCCGGACGGAGACGAGCACGGTGAGCGCCTCGTACCGTTCGTGCCAGCCGAGCACCACCCGGGTCGGCAGGACGCGCCCGCCGGCCACGATCTCGAACAGGTCTTCGACGATGGCGGTGCGCCGGATGCCGGTGAGCCCGAAGAACTTTTCGGCACTGGTGAACTCACCGGGCGGCGGGACGAGCAGTCCGGTCTCGTCGCCCGCCACGGTCAGATTGTCGAATTCGGTGCGGGTCAGGGTCAGCGCCCACGCGAAAGTCAGCAGCAGCTTGCCGTCCTTGCGCGGAACGCTCACGCACGTCTCCCGTCACGGCGCCACAGCGTGAAGATGTCGCGGCCGAGGTGGTGCCGCAGGGCCGGGTGCCCGTTGACGAGGTCGTCGCGGTCGGCGTAGGAGTCGAGCACGCCGAAGTCGTCGAGCACGTGGTAGGTCCACTCCCAGACCGGGCTCCAGCCGGTGGCCGCGACCTCCTTGCCGAACTCCTCGGGGTCGAGCAGCCGCACCGGCAGCACACCCGTGCGCGCGCCGGTCGTGAGCGCCTCGTCGAAGCGGTGCCGGTCGACGGATTCGTACCGGATTTCGCCGTTTTCGCGCCATTCCAGCACGTAGCCGCCGCCGCCGACCGGTGCGCGGCTGTAGGACATGACGAGCAGCGCGTCCGGTGCGGTGATCTCGTGCAGGTGGCGCAGCGCCGGTTCGATCGCGCCGGTCGGCATGTGCTGCACGATGTGGCTGCACAGCACGAGGTCGTACGGTCCGCCCTGGACCTCGGCCATCGACGCCGTCCGGAACGCGATCTCGGTGTCCGCCGGAAGCGAGGTCGCCCGGGCATGGGCCAGCCTGTCCGGATCGGGGTCGGCCGCGGTGACGTGCGCGGCGTAGCGGGCGAGCCAGGGCAGCAGGCGGCCGTCGCCGCAGCCCGCGTCGAGAGCACGAGTTCGTGCGCGCGGCGCGGTCAGCCGTTCGCCGAGCAGTTCGAGCGCGCGGCCTTCGCTGGCGGCCCAGTATCCGGGGAATGGTTCGTGCCGCTCGATGAAGGATCGGGTGACCCGGTCGCCGGGATCCGGGTAGCTGTATTCGTGCGGCGGCACCGGACGAATATAGCTCACAGCGGGGCTTCGCGGAAAAACGCGACGATCTCCTCGGCGCTGGCGAACGGCCGCGCGGCACCGAACGGGGCGTTCCAGAAAGCACCCTCGCGGGGCCGGTGCGGGCCGACGTAGGCGTAGGGCTCGGGCGAGTAGGAGTCACCGGGCGAGATGCCGTAATTGACTTCGCCGAGGACGATGCCGAGGTCGAAATGCTCGGGCCACAGCACGGGTTCACATCCCGGTGCGAAGGCGGGCAGCGCCCGCTGTCCCAGTGCGAAGGCGTTGAGCGCCCTGGCCGTGATCTCCGGTTCGAGCACGATGGTCTCGCCGGGCTCGGCGGCCGAGCCGTCGGCGTACAGCCCGTCGGGCGCGCCCGCCTCGATGCCCACCGCGGAGGCCGCGTCGGCGTAGGTCCGGCCGTTCAGCGCGACCACCCGCTCCCCCGCGACGAGCCGGTCACCGTCGAGCCGCAACTCCGGCTGCCGAGTCGTGCCGAAGCCGCCGCCGGTGACCTTGAGCCGGACGGTGCCGCTGGCCCGGTACTGCGGCCCGGCGAGCAGCAACTCGGCGATTCCGTGCAGCGACCGCAGGGTGGGGTTCATGAGGCCGAACCTACCGCCTGGGTTCTAGAGTGCGATCCATGAGCGCGCTGGTGCTGTGTCTGTGGATCTTCGCCGGGGTGACGGCGGCGACGTGGCTGGCCTCGGTGGCCACGCGCGAGTACAGCTGGGTGGACCGGATCTGGTCGCTCGTGCCCATCGCCTACCTCGCGATCTTCGCGGGCGCGGCCGGGTTCGCCGACGCGCGCCTGGACGTCATGCTCGTGCTCGGCGTGCTGTGGGGCGCAAGGCTGACGTTCAACTTCGCGCGTAAGGGCGGGTACGCGCCCGGCGGCGAGGACTACCGGTGGGCGGTCCTGCGCGGCCGCATGGCGCCGTGGCAGTTCCAGGTGTTCAATTTTTTGTTCATCAGCTTCTACCAGAACCTGCTGCTCCTGCTGATCACGCTGCCCGCCTGGACCGCACTGAACCACCGGTCCTCCTACGGAATCTGGGACGCGGTGGTCACCGTCGCGTTTGTGGCGTTCCTGGTCGGCGAGACGGTCGCCGACCAGCAGCAGTGGAACTTCCAGCAGTGGAAGCGGGCGCGGATCGCGGAGGGCCGCGAGCCGGAGCGCCGCTTCCTCACCGCCGGTCTCTTCCGCTACTCGCGGCACCCCAACTTCTTCTTCGAACAGGCCCAGTGGTGGGCGATGTTCTTCTTCGGCGTGGCGGCCGCGGGTTCCGTTCTCCAGTGGACGGTCATCGGGCCGGTGCTGCTCACGCTGCTGTTCATCGGCTCGACCCGGTTCACCGAGAGCATCAGCCTCGGCCGCTATCCGGAGTACGCCGGCTACCAGCGCGAGACGTCCATGCTGATCCCGTGGTTCAGTCGTCGATGATCACGCCACCAGCGGAGTCCGTGGGGGATCCCTCACGGCGCAGGGCACCACGAGGGAATCCCCCACGGCGTGTCGCTACGGCGTGAGGATCGCCCTGCCGCGGATCCGGCCGGCGTCCAGGTCGTCGATCGCGTCCTGGAACCGCTCCAGCGGATACTTGCTGGTGTGCAGGCGAACCTTGCCCTGCGCGGCCAGCACCATCAACTCGCACAGGTCGTTGTACGAGCCCACGAGGTTTCCGACGAAGTTGATCTCGGTGGAGATGATGTCGATGGTCGGCACGTCGATGTTCTCGCCGTAACCGACGACGTGGTAGTCACCCGCGCGCCGCAGCATCCGCACGCCCTCGGACGTGGCGCCGCCCTCGCCGACGAAGTCGACCACGACCTCGGCGCCGTGCCCGCCGGTCAGCTCCAGCACCTCCTCCACGTGCCGTCCATCGGCGACCACGCCGTGGTCCGCACCGATGGACACGGCCAGCTTCACCGCGTCCGGGTTGCGGTCCACCACGATCAGCTCCGCGGCCGAGATCGCCTTGAGCACCTGGATCCCGATGTGCCCGAGGCCGCCCGCGCCGATCACGACGGCCTTGTCGCCGGGCCGCAGCCGCCGCGCCGCCTTGGCCGCCGCGTGGTAGGCCGTCAGCCCCGCGTCGGCCAGCGCCGCGACGTCCGACGGTTCGAGCGCGTCGTCGATCTTCACGACGCTGCGGGCGGAGGTCTTGAGGTACTCCGCGTACCCGCCCGCGGTGTCGATTCCGGGGAACTGGTTGTTCTCGCAGTGCACGTCGTCGCCGAACCGGCAGGCGCGGCACAGCCCGCACGTGATGAGCGGGTGCACGATGACCTTGTCGCCTTCGGACACGTTCGTCACGGCGCTGCCGACGGCGTGCACCCAGCCCGCGTTCTCGTGCCCGATCGTGTAAGGCAGGGTGACGCCGGACTTCTCCGCCCACTGTCCTTCGAGGATGTGGATGTCGGTGCGGCACACCCCCGCCCCGCCGATCTTGACGATCACGTCGAACGGACCGGTCACCTCGGGTTGCGGCACCTCGGTGAGCCGGAGGTTCTCGTGATAGCCGACGACCTGGACTGCCTTCATGAAGCTTTCTCCTTGACATCGTTGCTGCGCGGCGCCTGGTCGGCCTCCGAACCCGGGTAGCGGGTCCGCAGCAGGCCACGGCACCAGTGGGCGTTGCCGTCCATCGAGATGCGGATCGACCGGGCGAACCGCAGCCGGAACGGCACCTCCTCGCGGGGATAGGGATTTCCGTGGTCGTCGACCAGCACCGGCGCGGACGGTTCGGTGCTCAGGCCCAGTGCCTCGCGCCGCCGCAGCAGCGCGCGGCTGGACTTCTCGTCGGGCAGATCGCCCAGCGTCACGTCGTGCAGGTCCTCCTCGGGCAGGTCCTTGTTCCGGCGCAACATCTGGGTCAGCACCCGTTCCATCGCCGCGGTGTGCGCCTTGCGCCGGAAGGTGAGCCGCAGTTCGTCCAGGCTGGTCTCGGCCTCGTGCCCGAACGTCCCGACATATCCGGCGTCGGCGGCCAGGCCCCGGTTGATGAGCTCGGAGTCGTGGTGGTCGTCCAGCATCACCGTGACCTGCTCGGCCAGCGGCGCGAGCGCGTCCTTGGCATCGGAGGCCATGAGGTAGGCGAAGTTCGGCGAGCAGAACGACGTCGGCAGTCGCAGGTGGACGGTCACCGTGGACCCGTCGACCTCCAGCGAACGCACGAAACCGAGGTCGGTGATCGGCTCGTCCAGTTCGGGATCGATGACGGTACCGAGCGCTTCGCGCGCCCTTGTCTGCAGATCCGTCATCACGCCACCGACACAGCCCGCGTCTCGACCTCCGGCAGCCGCAGCGCCTCGGGCACCTCGATGTCGTACATCTTCGCCGCGTTCAGTCCGAGGATCTTCTTCTTCTGGGCGGTGGTCAGCGGCGCGTACTCGGTCATGTCGCCGGGGATCTGGAAGTCCACGAACCGCTCGATCAGCCAGCGCGGCGTCCACAGCGCGTAGTCGCTGGAGAACTGGATCCGGTCCTCGTCGAGCCAGTACAGCAGTTCGCCGATGATCTGGGCGAAGTAGCGCGGCCGGGTGTGGATGAACGGGATCGCGACCGCGAGACCGGCGTGCACGTTCGGCTCCTGCGTGGCGATCCAGCAGAAGTCCTCCAGCCGGGGCAGGCCGCAGTGCTCGATCACGAAGTTCAGGTCGGTGAAGTCGGTGGCCACCTTGTCGACGTCGGCGACGTCGAAGGCGTCCCGGTCCAGCGGCCGGATCGTCGGTCCTTTGTGGATGTGGATGTTGCGGATGCCCAGTTCCTGGCAGGCCTCGAAGTACCGGTATGCCCACGGGTCGTCGAGCTTGTAGCCGCGCGAGTCGCCCTGCCATTCGGCCGTGTAGAGCTTGACGCCCTTGAGACCGAAGCGCTCGGCGTCGCGGCGCAGTTGCCGCAGGCCCTCCTCGCCGTTGCGCGGATCGAAGTTGTGGTTGTAGGTCAGCTTGTCCGGGTGCTTGCTCGCGAGCGCGAAGGCCTCCTCGGTCTGCCCGAACCCGTTGTTGTAGAAGGCACCGAGGTAGGCGGGCTGGAAGATGGCGTGATCGACGTAACCGTCGGTGAACAGGTCCTTCATCAGCCGCTCGCCGCCCTGGTAGAGGTAGTCCTCGTAGGGCCACACCTCGCTCTCGGGGCTGAGGTTGCGGTGGTAGTCGTAGAAGCAGTCGATGAACTGCTTGCCGTGGATGTTGCGCTGGTTTTCCGGGCGCGCGTCCCACAGGGCGACGTGGGCATCGACGATGAAGTAGTTCTCGCCGTCTTTGGTGTACACAGGTTCTCCTCCGGATCGTGACGACCGTGGCACGTTCTGGCACGAAGCTAGGGAACGAGACCCCTCCCGCACGGCCTCACGGCGTCTCAATTTGAGACAACGCGGTGATCCGGACCTGCTATAGGCGCGCGGTAGCCTCGTCTGGGTCGACGCAACGTGGCGCCGAAGTGGAGGTCGAAGTGGAGGAACAGCAGCCAACCGGCGGAAACCGGGCGGTGCTGCCGCCGCGGCTGGCCGCGTCCTGGCAGCGCAGCGCGCAGTACGGGGTCTCGCCCGACGAGGTCGAACCGGTGTTCACCGGGGCGGTCGACCATGACTCCCTGTTCTATGAATGCGGCCAGGAAGTGCTGCAGGGTCTGCACGCCACCCTCGCGAACGAGCCGGTCAGCCTGATGCTCACCGACAGTGACGGCCTCGTGCTCAGCCGGCTGTGCGCCGATTCGAGCATCCTGCGCTCCCTCGACCGTGTTCATCTCGCGCCGGGTTTCTACTACTCCGAACGCAACGCCGGTACCAACGGCCTCGGGCTCGCGCTCGCCGACCGCGCTCCGTCGCTGGTCAGCGCCGAGGAACACTACTGCTCCGGGCTGTGGGGCTACACCTGCGCGGCCGTGCCCGTGCTGGAACCGGCGAGCAACCGGCTCATCGGCAGCGTCAACCTCACCACCTGGTCGCGGTCGTCCCAGGACCTGCTGCTGGCGCTCGCGCAGGCCGCGGCGGGCAACACCGCGGCGCTGATGCTGGCGCGTGCGAACGGCCGCAACCCGTCGCGCCAGCCGCGTGGCGAGGTGTTCCGCGTCTACTCCGATCGGCTGCCCGGCAATGCCCTGTCCCTGTCACGTGGCTGGCGGGACGCGCTGAGCGAGGCCGGCACCGCGCTGGCACAGGGCCGCGTGACCTGCGTCGTCGGCGAGGCGGGCGCGGGCAAGACCGCGCTCGTGTCGCTGGCGCGGCGCTCGGCCGCCCGCACCCGCGAGCGGATCCTCAACGCCCGCCCGCCGTCGCCTCAGGACGCGGCCGCGTGGCTCGCGTTGTGGACCCCGGAGCTGGCCAAGGAGAACACCTGCGTCGTGGTGTCCGGGGTGGACGAACTGCCCGCGTGGGCGGCGGCCGAGCTGGCCGCCAAGTTCACCTCGGTGCGCACCACCGCGGAGCGGATGCAGCCGTTCGTGATCACGGCGGAGAACTACGCCTCGATCCCCGAAGAGCTGAGCACGCTGGTCGAGACCGTGGTCGAGGTGCCCGCGCTGCGGTTCCGGCCCGACGACATCCTGCCGCTCGCGAAGCATTTCGCGGCCGAATGCCGCGGCCGCGACGTGCGGTTCACGGCGCAGGCCGCACGCGCTCTGACCGCGTACGAATGGCCGGGCAACGCCAAGCAGTTGCGCCGGGTGGTGCGCGAGGCGGCGGCACGGTCCGACGTGATCGACATGCGGCACCTGCCGCCCGAGGTGTTCACTGGGCCAGGACACCGGCTGACCAGGATCGAGGCCGTCGAACGCGACGAGATCGTGCGCTGCCTGACCGAACCGGGCGTGACGGTCGCGCAGGTCGCCCAGATGCTGGGGATGAGCCGCGCGACCGTGTACCGCAAGATCGCGCAGTACGGCATCAAGCTTCCCGGCCGGTGATCCGACATGAGTGAAGGGAGCCCGAGATGACCGATCGCATCGCCACCACGACCTGGACCGGCGCGCTGCCCAGCGGTTCCGGCACGGTCACCCTCGAATCGTCGAAGGCGGCCCAGTTCGCGGTGTCCTGGCCCGCGCGCGCCGAGGCACCGGACGGGTTGACCAGCCCGGAGGAGCTGATCGCGGCCGCGCACTCCTCGTGCTACAGCATGCAGCTGTCCGCGATACTGACCCAGGCGGGCACCCCGCCGGAGCGGATCGAGACGAACGCGAAGGTGAGTTTCGGTCAGCGCGGCGAGGGTTTCGCGATCACCGGGATCCTGCTCACAGTGCGCGCGAGCGTGCCCGGAATCGAGCTGACCGACTTCAACGCCGCCGCCGAGCAGGCGAAACAGATCTGCCCGGTCTCCGCCGCGCTCACCGGCACCGAGATCACCCTCGACGCGGCGCTGATCTGAGCGTTACCGTGAATGTGTCCTGGCCCACAAGGATGTGACGGCAAGGGAGCTTGGTGCGCCTCGAACCGCTGGAGCCCGCGCTGGGAGTAGGTGAGGATCCGCGCAGTTACGCGCGGATCCTCGCGCGCGTGCACGAGGCCGCGTTGTCCGGGGATCAGCCGCCCGCCCGCCCGCGCACCGTCATCGAGCAGTCGTGGGGCCGGGTGGCGCGGCACGGCGTCGATCCCGATCGAGGCGGCGATGCCGTACCGCTGCCCGCCGAAGAGGTCGAGCAGCGGCGTCGCGCGTCCGGTCTCGCCGACGTGCTGTCCGTCCTGCGCGGTGGCCTCGTCTCCGTCGCCGACGAGGCCTCGCACATCATGGTCGTGGTCGACGCCGAGGGCCGGGTGCTGTGGCGCGACGGCAGTGCCTCGGTGCGGCGCCGCGCCGACGGGCTCGGTTTCGTCGAGGGCGCGTCCTGGGACGAGGACACCGTCGGCACGAACGCGATCGGCACCGCGCTGGTGGTGCGGCAGCCGGTGCAGGTGTATTCCGCCGAGCACTACGTGCGCACCCACCACGCGTGGACGTGTGCGGCGGCGCCGGTGCACGACCCGAAGGACGGCACGCTGCTGGGCGCGATCGACGTGAGCGGCCCGGCGCCGAGCGTCCATCCGAGCACACTCGCACTGGTCGACGCGGTCGCCAGGCTCGCCGAGGCCCAGTTGCGCACGGCGCATCACGCGGAGCTGGAGCGGCTGCGCACCGTGGCCAGCCCGATGCTGGCCCGGATCGACGGCCCGGTGCTGGTCACCGATCCGCACGGCTGGGTCGCGGCCGTCGCCGGGTTGCCGCCGGTCAACCGGGTGCTGGTGCCCGAGCGCATCGCCGATGGGCAGACCTGGCTGCCGTCGGTGGGACCGTGCACCGCCGAGCCGCTGCCCGGCGGCTGGCTGCTGCGCCCGGTCCCCGACGACGGCGCACCGGTCACGCGAGTGGTGCTGGACCTGCGCGAACGCACCCAGTGGACGCTGAACGTCAGCGGAGCGAGCGGGCAGTGGGAGCACAAGCTCAGCCCCCGGCACGCCGAGATCCTGTTCCTGCTCGCCTCGAACCGCGCCGGATACCGCGCGCCGGAACTGGCCGGCGGCCTGTTCGGCGACGCGGGCCGCACGGTCACGGTGCGCGCCGAGATGTCGCGGCTGCGACGTCATCTCGGCGGGGTGCTCGAGCACCGGCCGTACCGGTTCAGCGACCGGGTCGAGCTCATCGTGCGCCGCCCCGCCGACCCGGCCGACCTGCTGCCCTTCTCGACCGCCCCCGCGGTGCTGGCCTCGCGCTGACTTCGCCCGCGGCGCGTACCGCGGTGGCACGGTTCGGCTCGCCCTCCGTCCGCACCGGGCATTCCCGCACCACGACTGCACCCGAACCCAGCCCGCACCGCG
>NZ_JAAXLS010000019.1 GCF_012328925.1 Amycolatopsis acididurans | reverse complement strand
TTCAACCAGCTCAAACACTGGCGCGGCATCGCCACCCGCTTCGACAAACTCGCCACCGTTTACCGCGCGGCCGTCGTACTCCACGCCGTGATCACCTGGACCAACACATTGTCAGACATGACCTAGCGGCCTTCTCCGGGCTGCGCTGGGGTGAGCTGGTAGGCCTGCTGGTCCGGGATATCGACCGGGAGAACATGGTGGTCCGGGTCTCGCGGAAGGTCGCGCAGATGCAGGACGGTGAGCTGGTCGTGGGGCCGACCAAGTCTGCGGCCGGTGTCCGTACGGTGGCCCTCCCCCGGTTCCTGGAGGAGGACCTGGTTGCGCACCTGCCCGAGTTCGCCGAGCCGGGCCGCGACGGGCTGCTGTTCACTGGCAAGCGAGGCGGCGTCCTACGGCGGGGCAACTTCCATCGCGAGACGGACTGGGCTCGTGCAGTTGTCGCGGCCGGGTTACCCAAGGGCTTCCACTTCCATGACCTGCGGCACACGGGAAACCAGATGGCGGCGGAGGCCGGGGCGACCACGCGTGAGCTCATGCAGCGGATGGGCCAGAGCACAGTCCGGGCGGCGATGATCTATCAGCACGCGACGAGCGCGCGTGACCGGCAGATCGCGGAGGAGCTGAACGCGCGGGTGCAGCAGTACCGGACGGCCGGGCAGAAGCCTGACGACGGTCCGGATGACGGCGCCACTGGTGCTCCAGCCCCAGTGGGCTAATGGCACGGGAATGGCACGAACGCGACGAGCGGAGGTCCCCAAGATCGGGTTCCGCCGCGCGAAATATGCCGCCGACCTGGGTCGGAGAGATGGAGCGGGCGACGGGAATCGAACCCGCGTAGCCAGTTTGGAAGACTGGGGCTCTACCATTGAGCTACGCCCGCATGCGGTACCGGCAGCCCCGGTGCGCGTCGCCAGTCTAGCGGGCCACGCTAGAGTGATCGCACCGCCCCACCGGGCGGACGGGATGTGGCGCAGCTTGGTAGCGCATCCGCTTTGGGAGCGGAGGGTCGCAGGTTCAAATCCTGTCATCCCGACCATAGGCCTTTGACCTGCGAGTTTACCCCCTTCTCGGACCGTCGGACGCGGTTCGGGAGCTGGCGCGGCGCTCAGAGACCCTCCGCTTGGAGAATTTTGACGTGCCGTTCAAACACCTCGAACGAGCCCCTGAACCGTCTCAGTCATAGATCGACGAGTGGGCTCGGTCACTCCGAGCAGAGAACAGATCACGCCGGACGGATCCGCACCCACACCGATGCCGCACGGTGGCCGCACTGGCGGGCCCCGGAATGAGTCGAGCGAGGTTACGAAGAGTCACGTCCGGGATTGTCTCAAGCAGGGTGATTTCAGTCCTGTCTTTCACTCACGAAGACGTTGTCGCTTTGTACGTCAAGTCCGCTGCAGAGCTCTGGGCGGCCGCGCACTTGTTGACGTTTCCTTGACGGAAATGGTGCGAGGATGCGTGATTCATCCGCGTGCGATGGCTTCGCCTGCCTTGGTCCAGTTGCTCCGCAGGTTGTCTACATAGGACTGGGCCTGCGCACCGGGTGCGGTGCCGCGCGCGAACGCCTTCATGTTGCCGGGGCCGGTGTTGTAGCCGAGGGCGAGCAGCTCGCCGGTCGTGTAGCGGCCGGACGGGTGGGCCGGGAGCTGGGTGGCGAGGTCGTGGAGGTACCACGCCTCGGCCTGGATGGCCAGGTCCGGATCGTCGGGTAGTTCCTGCCAGTCCCGGCCGGCGAAGGAGTGTCCTTGCTTGGTCTCGTCGAACGTGGCGCGGTGCATGTTCGCGATACCGAAGGCGGCGTCCGGGTTGAGCCGTTGCCAAGCTCGCTCCAGCGCGGGGTCGTGCGGCTTGTAGGACTCGTTGTAGAGGATGGCCATGACGAGGTGCGGGTCGACTCCGGCTTCCTTGGCGTGCGCGACGACCTGGGCGGCGAACCGCGCCGGATCCTGGGTCGCCACGACGGCCGAGGAGCTGGTGGCCGGTGCGCTGGGCCGGCTCGTCGTCGTCGCCGGTCCAGGGCCCGCCGAGCCGGATGTCACGGTGCATCCGGCGGCCAGGGGAACCAGCGCGCATGCGACGAGCCACCACCGATTGCGCTGACGCATGGCTGCCCCTTCCGGTGCGGTTACCGGGCATGACGCTACTTCATGAGAAAAGCGCGCCGTCCGCGTCCGGAGTAGATGGCAATGGGGCGCACGCGTCCACTCGAATGGGTGATCCACGTCCTTCCGTCTGTCCATAATGGTCTTTCTCGTGGCCCGTTGTCCGGTGCTTGTGTGTTCGTTGCCACCCGGGTGCTGGCGGATCAAGCGAAGACTTAACTTCGGGGCTGGTAGGACATCGGCGAACCAGTTGCCGGCCGGTGTGCGAATTCGCCTGAATTCAGCGCATTCCGGCTGAATGTCACAGATTTCGACAGGATATTCGTTGACCGACAACCTGACCACGTCCGTTGAGTACGCCGCGGTCACCGCCGAAGCGTGGCGCGAAGGAACGGCACCGGCGAGGCTGCACGAGTTTTTCGAGCAGGCCTGTGACCAGACGCCGGATCGCGTCGCCCTCGAGTGCGGTGCGGAACAGCTGACCTACCTCGAGCTGGACGAGCGTGCGAACCGCCTGGCGCATCTGTTGGGGCGTCACGGTGCCGCGGCCGGCGCACGGGTCGGGATCCTGATGTCGCGGTCGACGCATCTGTACGTGGCGCTGCTGGCCGTGCTCAAGACGGGCGCGGCATTCGTCCCGATCGATCCGGCGGCGCCGGCCGACCGCGTTTCCTCTATCGCGGCGGACGCCGCGCTGGATCTGCTGCTGGTGTCCGGCGAGCTCGCTCCGGTGGCGGATGGCGTCTCCTGCCCGGTGCTGCGGCCGGAGGCGCTCGGGGCGGAGCTGGCGGGCGAGAGCCCGTCGAGGCCGCGTCTGTGGCCGCCCGACGACGAGTCGTGCTACGTCATCTATACGTCGGGATCGACGGGCAGGCCGAAAGGCGTCGAGGTCAGCCAGGCGAGCATCTGCAACTTCATCAACGTGGTGTCGGAGGTTTACGGCGTCCGCCGCACCGACCGCGTGTATCAGGGCATGACCATCGCTTTCGACTTCTCGATCGAGGAGATCTGGCCGACCTGGGCGGCGGGCGCGGCGCTGATCGCCGGGCCGGCCGGAGCCGACCGCATCGGGGCGGGGCTTGCCGGTTTCCTGGACCGTGCGCGCGTCACGGTCCTGTACTGCGTGCCGACCGTCCTGGCCACCATTGACCGCGATCTCCCGTGTGTGCGGGCACTACTCGTCGGTGGCGAGGCGTGCCCGGCGGAGCTGGTGCAGCGGTGGAGCCGTCCGGGCCGCAGAATGCTCAACACCTACGGCCCCACCGAAGCGACGGTGACCGCGACCTGGTGTGAGCTGCTTCCCGGCAGGCCGGTGACCATCGGCCGGGCCCTGCCGACGTACCGGATCGTGCTGCTGGACGACGATCTGCGCCCGGTCCCCGCCGGTGCCGTGGGGGAGATCTGCATCGGCGGGCCGGGTGTCGCACGGGGGTATGTCAACCGGCCGGAGCTGACCGGCGAACGGTTCCTGGAGGACCCGCGAATCAGCGGTGGCGGACGGCTGTACCGCACGGGCGATCTGGGCCGGGTGCTGGCGAACGGGGAGATCGAGTACCTCGGTCGTGCCGACAGCGAGGTCAAGATCCGCGGCCACCGCATCGACCTGCAAGAGATTGAAAGCGTCCTGCTGGAAGATCCGGCCGTCACCGGAGCCGCCGTCGCGCCGCATCCTGACACGCCGACCGAGGATCTGGTGGCATACCTGGCTTTCACGCCGGACGCCGAGCACGATCAGGCCGCGCTCATCGCACGGCTGCACCAGGTGCTGCGGCAGCGGCTGACCGGGGTCATGGTTCCCGGGTTCGTCGAGGTGCTGCCCGTGCTCCCGTCGATGCCCAGCGGCAAGGTGGACCGGGCCCGGCTGCCGCACCCGTCGGGGCAGCGGTTCGCCGGCCGGAGCGGGGCTGTCGTGGCCGCGGAATCCGGTGCCGAACGGGCCATCGCGCGGGTGTGGTCCGAGTTGTTCGGCACGACACCGGACGCCGTGTCGGTCGAGGCCGACTTCTTCCTCGACGTCGGCGGGCACTCGCTGCTCGCCGCCCGCGCTGCCTCGCAGCTGCGCGAACGTGGCCTGGCGCCGGAGGTCTCGGTCGCCGACATCTATGCCCACCCCACGATTCGTGGCCTGGCCCGCCGGCTGGCGGACCGGACGCCCGCGCCACGGCACGTCCGGTCAGGGCCCTCCGAGACGCCGCGTGTGACCGGCTGCGGCAGTGCGCAGCTGGGCGCGATCGGGGTGCTGCTGCTGGTGTTCGGGGCGCCGGTGGCGACCGTTCTCGGCCTGTCCGGCGGTGTACTGTCCGCCAGCACGGTCTGGACGCTCGTGGCCGTGGCCCCGGTGACCTATGTGGTCGGCCGGTTCGTGCTTCCCGTGCTCGGGATTCGCCTGCTGGCAGGGGGGCTGAAGCGCGGTGAGTATCCACTGTGGAGCGTCATGTACTTCCGGTTGTGGCTGTCGCTGGCCCTGCTCGCGGTGGCTCCATTGCAGACGATGAGCGGCTCCCCTCTCCTGCCGTGGTATCTGCGCGTGCTCGGGGCGCGGGTCGGCCGCCGCTGCCAGCTCGCGAGCGCGAACGTGTCCGTGCCGTCGCTGCTGAGCATCGGCGACGACGTGAGCATCGGCTACGGTGCGCACGTCCAGCCCTTCCGCGTCACGGACAACCGGCTGCTCATCGCGCCGGTCGTGCTGGGCGATGGCGTGTTCGTCGGCGCGAACGCCGTGGTGGAGCCGGGTGCGGAACTCGGCACCGGGGCGAGCCTCGGCGAGATGTCGGTGGTGGCGGCGGGCCAGCGCATTCCGGCCGGTGAGTACTGGTCGGGCTCGCCCTCCCGGCGTTGCGCGCAGGTCGATCCGCTGGTCGCCGACATGCGAGCGCGGCCCTCCGGGCGCATGTCGCCTCTGTTGCGCGCCGGGTACGCGGCCGCCTGGCTGTTCGTCGAACTGCTTCCGCTGATTTTCCTCGTGCCGTCGGTGGTGCTGGGCAGCTGGGCGTACCTGACGCACGGTGTGGCCGGTGGCTGGTGGGCCTGCCTGCTCGCCGGACCGCTGTCGGTGGCCACGACGTGCGTGGTGATCGCGGCCGTCAAGCGGATCGTGCTGCCCTCCACCGCACCCGGGGTCCACCGGGCCGCCTCCGCGTTCGGGCTTCGCAAGTGGGTGGTGGACAAGCTTCTGCAAGCAGGCCTGGCGGCGACGAACTCGCTGTACGCCACCCTGTACACCCCCTGGTGGTTGCGCGCCCTGGGCGCGAGAATCGGGCCGCGGTCGGAGGTGTCCACCGCCGCGCAGCTCGATCCGGACCTGCTGACCCTCGGCGCCGAGAGCTTCGTGGCCGACATGGCCGCGGTCGGCGCCGCAACGCACTGCCACGGCCAGATCGCGCTCGGGGCCACCAGCGTCGGGCATCGCTCGTTCCTCGGAAACGCCGCGTTCCTGCGCTCCGGTGCCACGGTCGGCGACGAATGCCTGATCGGCGTGCACACTCGCGCGCCCGATGGCGCTGTGCCCAGCGGAACGTCCTGGCTCGGCGCACCGCCGATCCACCTGCCCCGGCGCCAGGACAGTGGCACGTTCGGTGAGCAGCTGACCTTCCGGCCGACCCGGATGCGCGTGCTCGAACGGCTGGTCATCGAGTTCTTCCGCATCGTGTTGCCCGGCTGCCTGCTGGCCGCGGCAGGCTATGCGCTGCTGCTGGCCGAGCTGTGGGTCACCCGGATCGCCGGTGCGGTCGCCGCCGTCCTGCTGGCGCCGGTGTCGGCCCTGCTCAGCGGGCTGGCCGTGGTCGTGGCGGTGGCGATGATCAAGTGGCTCGTGGTCGGGCGGTACCGGCCGCGGGTCGAACCGCTGTGGAGCCGCTTCGTACGGCGAACCGAGTTCGTCACGGCACTGTACGAGACCGCCGCGGTGCCCGCCCTGCTCGGTTCACTGACCGGAACGCCGCTGCTGGGTCCCGCGCTGAGGCTGTTCGGTGCCAAGATCGGCAAGCGCTGCTGGATCACCACGACCTATCTGACCGAGTTCGACCTCGTTCACCTCGGCGACGGCGCGTGTGTCGGGGCGGCCACCTCGTTGCAGACCCATCTGTTCGAGGACCGCGTCATGAAGATGTCCATTGTGGACATCGATGCCCGCGCGAGCCTCGGAGCGCGCTCGGTGGTGCTTTACGACAGCGCCGTGGGGGAGGGCGCCACGGTGGCCGCGATGTCGCTGGTCATGAAGGGCGAGCACCTGCCTGCCGGCACTGCGTGGCAGGGCATCCCGGCTCGCGCCGAGTCGCCGCGGTGATCGAAGCCCGGCCGTCTCGCTACCTGGTTTCCGCCGGTGTGGTCGTGAGAAGGCGGCGCACCGGTGTGGTCTCCAGCTTGCGTATCAGGGCCGTGGCCGGGCGGCGGATCAGGAACCAGCCCACCAGCACCACCAGGCCACCCAGGATGAGGCCGACGGCGACGTCCCTGGGGTAGTGGGCGGCGATGTAGACGCGGGAGAACGCCAGCAGCAGCGCGGCCACCGTGGTCACCGCGGCCAGCCGGCGATGCACCAGCAGCAGGCCGACCGCGAGAGCGCCGGCCATGGTCGCGTGGTCGCTGGGGAAGGAGTAGTCGGTGGAGCGGTCGGCCAGCACCAGCAGCCCGGGCGTCGTCGTGTAGGGCCGGGCCTCGTGTACCGCGTTCACGATGGGCTGGTTCACTCCCACCGCGACGAGCGTGCCCACCCCCGCCCACAGCGCTGCCGCCATCCTCGCCGGGTCGCCGCTGCGGCGAGCCAGCCACAGCCCGGCGACGAGGAACACGGCGAACAACGCCACACCGTAGGTGGCGTAGCCGTACATGATGCCGTGCAGCCAAGGGGTCGCCCGCGCGAACGCGTTGATGTCTGTCATGAGTCCGCCCTCGTCCGTTTTCATGCCGTCCACGCCCTGGTCTACTACAACCGCTGTAGAAGTTCTACGCTACCCGTGGGCGAACGAGGAGGGCGGTTTGGGCTCCCAGTCGGGCAGGGAAGACGGCGGCGAGAACGTGGGGCGGTCGGCGCGACGCCGTGCGGGCGAGTTGTCCGGGCAGGTGCTCGAGGTGCTGCGCCAGGCCACGGCGGCGCTGACACCGGCCGACGTGCAGCGGCGGCTCAGTGCGGCGGGGACCGGGCCGTTGTCCTACAGCACGGTGGTGACGACGCTGTCCCGGCTGCACGAACAGGGCGCCGTCGAGCGCTACCGCACCGGGCGCGCCTTCGCCTATCTGGCGGTCGCGGACTCGGCGCTGGCGGCCCGGCGGATGCGCCGTGTGCTGGACGACCAGGCCGACCACGAAGCCGTGCTGGCCACCTTCGTCAACGATCTCTCGCCCGCGGACGAGCGGCGGTTGCGCGCGCTGCTCGGCGACCCCGATACCGGCGCCGGTTCGAGAGAGTAGGTCAGGCCAATGCGCGTCGCGGTCTATCTCGCACTGACGTTGCCGTTGCCGGCGGCGCTGTCGGCCCGGTGGCTGGCGGCCCGGCTCGATCCCCGCATGGCGACGTGGCTGTTGACGATCGCCACGGTCGGGTTCGCCGGTGCCAGCGGCCTCGCGCTGACGGCGCTGGCCGCCACGGAGGTCGGCCAGATCCCGCTGCTGGCCTCGGTGGGCGACTGGTCGGTGCGGGTGCTCCGCCGCGACGACCCCGCCTCCACGACGGAGGCCCTCGTCGCGTGCGTGCTGCTGGTCGTGGTGCTCGCTGCCGCGGGTCGTGCCCTGGTGCGTCGCGTCCGGGCGTTGGTGGCCGCGGCCCGCACCGCGCACCGGCTGCCCGTCGACCCCGCGACGCGGGTGGTGATACTCGACGACGAGGTCCCGGATGCCTACGCGATGCCGGGCCTTCCCGGCAGGATCGTGGTGTCGACCGGGATGCTCGACGCGCTCGACGAACCGGAACGCCGGGTGTTGCTGGCTCACGAACGTGCCCACCTGAGCTGCGGTCACCACGTGTTCGTGACGGTGGCCTACCTCGCGGCCGTGACGAACCCGCTGCTGTGGCCCCTGGCCGCGGCGGTGCGCTACACGTCCGAACGCTGGGCCGACGAACGTGCCGCGCGCGAGGTCGGCGACCGCAGGCTGGTCGCCCGCACGATCGGCAAGGCCGCGTTGCTCACCCGCCGCCGTCCCGCCGCACCGGCCGTGGCGCTGGGCATCGCCACCGGGGCGATGGCGAGGCTGCGCGGGGCCGGTCCCGTTCCCCGCCGGGTCGCCGCGCTGCTGGCCGCGCCACCGCCCCGGCGGCGGCTCCTGCTGGCCGTCGTGCTCGGTGTTGTGGCGCTGGCGGTCCTCTCCAGCGCCGAGACGGTGCGCGACCTGCACGCGCTGTTCGAACTCGCGCAGGCGGGCAAGCCGTAGCCCGAACTCCGGCTTCACACGACACCTACTACAGTCGCTGTAGAAGTTCGTCCGGTGGCTCGTGGTGGCCGTTTCACAGGGTGCGGGGAGATCGATCGGTGCATGACAGACCCGGCTATCCGCGCGCGGGTGCCAGCCGTCCATCCGGTGGGCCTTCTCGGCCGGGCACTCGAGCGCCGTCGCCGGACGCGCCGGCACGCAGGCGGCGGATCTGGCGTCGTGTGCGGCGGAGCCTGTATGTCCTGATCGGACTGTCCGTGCTGGGGCCGCTGATCGCGTTCATCGTCCTGTATCAGCTCGTGAGCGTGCCGGACCCGACCTCGCTCGCGGCGAGCGAGAACCAGCCGGTCACTTTGTACTATTCGGACGGCTCGGTGCTCGGCACCACCACGGGTGCACCGAACGGCCAGCAGTTCGCGACGTGGGACCAGATCCCGGCGTCGATGAAGAACGCGCAGATGGCCGCCGAGGACGAGACCTTCATGACCAACTCCGGTTTCGACCTGAAAGCGATCGTGCGCACGGTGTTCAACCGGCTGGGCGGCGGTACCGGCGGCGGGTCCACGATCGGCCAGGAGTACATCAAGAACGCGACCGGCAACAACCAGGCGACGTTCAGCCGCAAGATCGTCGAAGCGGTCCAGTCGTACAAAATGACGCGAACGTACTCCAAACAGGACATTCTCACCGCATACCTCAACACCGTCTATTTCGGACGGGGGGCGTACGGGATCAAGTCCGCCGCACGGGCCTTCTACAACGAGGACGTCAGCAAGCTGACCACCGAGCAGGCCGCGCTGCTGGCCGGGCTCGTGCAGCTACCCGGCTACGCGGACAGTCCCGCCTACGAGCAGGAGCGCTACACCTACGTGATGGGCCGGCTGCTGGCCAACCACTGGATCACGCAGGCCGAACACGACTCGGCGGCCTTCCCCGCTCCGCTTCCGGACACCGGCCACACCACCGGCCAGAACTCCCCGGATCAGCGTTACCTGGTGGACGCGGTCATGGCCGAGCTGAACCAGAAGGGCTATTCCGAACAGGATCTGGCCCGCTCGGGCGCGAAGATCTACACCACGATCCGGCCGGACGCCCAGAAAGACGCCGAGCAGTCCGTCTCGAAGATCACGGCCGCGGACACCCAGTACCCCGACGAAGGTGCCGCGCTGGTCTCGGCCGATCCCACCAGCGGCGGCGTCGTCGCCTACTACGGCGGCGACGGCTCCACGTCCTACGACCTCGCGATGACGCCGCAACAACCGGGCTCGTCGTTCAAGCCCTACGTCTTCGCCGCGGGTCTGCAGGCCCAACCCGGCCAGATCGGGCTGAACACCGTCTACGACGGCAGCGACAACCAGACCATCGACGGGCAGCTCGTGCACAACTCCGACGGCGAGGGTGCGAGCCAGATCACCGTCAAGGACGCGATGACCAAATCGGTCAACACCGTGTTCTACCGGATGGGCGCGCAGGCCGGCGTCGGCGCGGTCCGCCAGGCCGCGTGGGATGCGGGAATCCCTAAGCAGATCACCTCCTCGCTGGGCAGCACGTTCGACTCGTTGCAGAACGACGACCCCGCCACCGGCAAGGGCACCGGCACCACCGAACTGGGCATCTCGATCGGCCAGTACCCGGTGCGGCCGATCGACCAGGCACAGGGCTACGCCACGTTCGCCAACGACGGGAAGTACCTGCCGCTGCATTTCGTCGCCAAGGTGATCGACAACACCGGGCAGCCGCTGTACCAGTTCGACAGCCAGGCCCGGCCCGCGTTCGGTGACGCCGGTACGAGCTCGACCGTCGCCCGCACCGTCACCGCGTCGATGACCGACGTCGCTTCGTCCTCTATGGACGGTCTGCGCGGCGGCCGGCCCAGTGCCGCCAAGACCGGCACGGCGCAGTTCAACAACAGCGGCCACAACTCCGAAGCGTGGATGGTCGGCTATACCCCGCAGGTGGTGACCGCGGTGTGGTTCGGCAACAAGAAGCAACCCGCGCCGATCTACGGCAACTACCACAACGGAATCGGCAGCAATCACGGTTACGACGTCTACGGCCGTGAGGAACCGGGTTACATCTGGCAGGACTTCATGAACACCTATCTGTCCGGCCAGCCCGTCGAAGCCTTCCCCGGTGCGCCAGCGGCCGAAGTCGCCGCGCCTACCGCGACGTCCGACGTGACGACGAGTGTGCCGCCGAGCCCGGCCGGCACGCCCACCACGGACACCCCCACGACGACGGAATCCTCGTCGCGCCGCAAGGGGGGCCCGCCGACCTCGACGTGCGTCGTCTCGTGCCCGAGCGCCACCGGCACCGCGTCGCCGACACAGGCGGCCACAAGCGCGGCGCCGGGCAACATCGGGAGTTCCCAGTGACGATCACGCAACTGAAGGCACGGTGCGTCCCGGCGTTGCCCGCCGTGGCTTTGCTCGTGCTGTTGTCGGCCATCGCGCACGGGATGCCGAAAGACCTCGGCGACGCCGACATCTACCGCCTCGGCGCGGTCACCTTCCTGCACGGGCACTCGATCTACACCCAGCTTCCGGTGTCCACCATCGCCGGTCCGCTGCCCTACACCTACCCGCCGTCGTCGGCGATCCTGTTCACCCCCTTGGCGCTCGTGCCGCCGTGGATCGGGTTCCGGCTGCTCACCGCGGCGACCGTGCTCGCCCTCATCCCGCTGGTGCTGGCCTACCGCGCCGGCGCCCCGTGGCTGCGGGCACTGCTCGACCGGCGCTGGAAAGTCGTCGCCGCCGCGATCGCGCTCCTGGTCGGGCACCCGGTCGCCAACACGATTTTCTGGGGCCAGATCAACGTGTTGCTGATGACGCTGGTCGCGCTGGACTGCCTGGTGCCCAACACCCGCTGGCCGCGCGGAATGCTCGTCGGTATCGCCGCCGCGATCAAGCTGACCCCGGCCGGTTTCGTGCTGATCTTCCTGCTCCGCAAGGACTATCGCGCGATGTGGACCAGCGCGCTGACGTTTCTGGCGCTGACCGTGTTCACCGCGGTACTGGCGCCCAGTGATTCCTGGTTCTACTGGACCAACCGGGTCTTGCACGCCACGGACATGCGCATCGGCGGCCCGCTGGCCAACGAATCGGTGTTCGCCAGCCTCACCAAACTCGGTGTCTCCGGCACCGCCCTGACCGTGACCGGCGTGCTCGTGGTCGCGGCCGTCGGTGTGCTGACGGTGCTGGGCACGAAACGCGCGGTCGCCGAGAACAACCTGCCGCTGGCGCTCGGCGTGAACGCGGCCGGTGTGCAACTCGTCGCACCGATTTCCTGGTCGCACCAATGGGTTCTCGCGCTCCCGACCGCGGCCGTCGTGCTGATACAGGGCTACCGGCGGCACCACGGGCCGCTCCTGATCACCGGCGGAATCGCCGTCGCGGTCATCTGGCTCGCGCCGCACTACCTGATGCCGCAGAATCCCGCGATCTGGTCCGTGGCCCAGAAGATCGCCGGAAGCTCCTACCAGCTCGCCGCGATCGCGTTGCTCGCCGTCACAGGCGTCCGGTACCTCACGCGGCGCCCCGCACCGGCATCCACCACCAAGATCGACAGAGATTTCGAGCTGGCCGCATGACTTACGACCACAACCAACGTCGGCCCGGCGACGCCGGGCAGGGCCAGCGCGGCCGCTACCAGCCGCCTCCGCCCGCACGAGCCGGGATGCGGCCGCCTCCGCCCGCACGAGCCGGGATGCGGCCGCCCCCGCCCGCGCGGGCCGGGATGCGGCCGTCTCCACCCGCGCGGCCTGCCGAGCGCGCACCGCAGAACCGGGGTACGAGCCGGCAGCTCGGCCGCGTCGATCCCTTCTGCTGGATCGCCGCGGGACCGCTGTTCATCGTGGGCGTCGGGTTGGCCGTCATCGCCGGGAACGTGTGGATCGGCGTGGTCGGGGTCGCCTTCTCCGCCGCGCTGGTGCTCTTCGACGCCCGCGTCAACCGGACGCCGGTGCCACCCGCGCCCCGCAGCACATCCCAGGCTCCCGCACGCCGGCCGCCTCAGCGCCGGCAGTAATGCCGCTCGTCAGGCGGTCGGTGTCGTCGCCGTGAGGAACTGGCGGACGGCCGTCATGACGGCGTCGGTCTGCTCGTCGTGCGGGTTGTGCCCGGCCCGGTCGATGATCCGCAGCTGCGCACCCGGGATGGCGTCGGCCAGTGCGCGCTGGGACTGCGGAGGGAACACGAAATCCTGCCGGCCGGCAATGACCAGCGTGGGGACGGTGATCTCGCCGAGCCGGTCCATCACCGTCCAGCCGTCGAGCAACCGGCGGCCCGCGAAGATGAGCGCGTCCGGCCGCGATTTCGAGCGCCATGCGCCGTGCAGCAGGATGCGCGCCGCGCCGAGCAGCGGGCGGTAGTTGTAGGCCTTTCCGATCCGCATGAAGATCCGGCGGTACTCGTTCGCCTCGAAGTCACCGTGGAACCAGCGGCGGACCAGGCCCGCGTTCTCTTCGCCGAGGCCGCGTTCGGCGAACACCTGGGACGCGTTTTCCCGGGCCCAGCGGCTGTCGCCGCCGGTGTCGAGCAACACGAGTTGCGACAGCCGATCGGGGTAGCGCAGCGCGTACTCGAGCGCCACGTGACCGCCGAAGGAATGGCCCAGAACCGCCCACCGGGCGAACCCGAGCCGCGCGCGCAGCGCGTCGGCGTCAGCGGTCAGGTTCTCCCACGTCATGGATTCCGCGGCCCCGGTGGAGCGTCCGTTGCCGCGGTGGTCGTAGAAGATCAGCGTGAACTGCCCGGCCAGGTGCCGGAACGCGGACAACGTCCACAGATCGGCCGACGGGCCGCCGTGCATGAGCACGAGCGGATACCCGCTGCCCACGACCCGCACGTTCAGCGACACATCGCGGATCGGCATCGCCATGGTCATGCCGGTGTCCTTCCTCGTGCTCGTTTGTCGAACGACATCGGCGCGAACTCGAGGTGCAGTGCCGAGACGCCGCCGCCGGGGGAGCGGGTGAAGATCACCCGGCTGGTGCCGAGGCCGAACGCGGACAGGTCGACCCGGAACACGTACGGGTCCGCGTCGTCGTCCGGGTGCAGCGGCAGGCCCCGGGCCAGCGCGGGGATCGGCGTGACGGGGCGCAGGACCAGCCTGCCGTGGCGCGCGAGGACCCGCGCTCCGGCGATGAACCACTTCTGCACGTCCCGTGGCGAGCCGCGGAATGAGTACCAGCCGCACAGTTCGTTCCAGGTCTCCGGGCGGTGCGCGAGGCCGGTCCGGACGTGCGGGTCGGCTACCTCGAGCAGGCGCCGGAGGATCCCGGCGACCTCGGTGCCCAGCCACAGGTGGGCACCGTGCGCGCCGTTGGTGAACACCGCGATCCCGGTGCGGTCATGTGGTGCCAGGGATATCAGCGAGTTGAACCCCGGCATCACACCGTCGTGCTCGACGACCGGATGCCCGCCGAGGTCGTGGCGGAAGAACGCGAGCCCCATACCGGGCAAGCGCGGATCGGGCTGGTAGTGCGGTGTGAACAGCTCGGCCAGCGTCGCGGCGGGCAGGATGTCGCTCCCGCGTCCCTGGAGCGCGGCGAGGTAGCGCGCCATATCGCGCATGGTCGAGTAGACGCCGCCGGCCCCCGAGGTCACCAGTTCGACGTCGCCGACCGGCCGCGGACCGCGTGAACGCAACTCGTACCCGGTCGCGAGGCGCGCACTGACCCGTGCGGATCGGCCGAGGTCGGTGTGGGTCATGCCGAGCGGCTCGAACACGTGCTCGCGAAGGTAGCGGTCCAGCGGGGTCGCGGTGAGGTCCTCGATGATCTGGCCGAGCGTGGCGAACCCGTGGTTGCTGTAGGTGAACGTGGTGCCGGGCTCGGCCACCAGCCGGAGCCGGCCGCGGTAGAACTCCGCCAGTGGCGGAACCCGCCGACCGAACGGCACCGTCTCGCCGAGGACCGGGCTCAGCGCGCGAGTGGGGTGCAGCAGTTCGGCCAGCCCGGCCGTATGGGTCAGCAGATGCCGCACGGTCGGCGGCCGGTGCCGTGCCGCGGCGGGAATGAGCCGGTACGCGCGCAGGTACTGCTCGGCGGGCGCGTCGAGGTCGAGAAGGCCCTGGTCGCGCAGCTGCAGTATCGCGATCGCGGTGATCGTCTTGGTGAGCGAGCCGATCCGGAACACGGTGTCCTCGGTGACCGGGGTCCGGGACTCCAGGTCGGCGAACCCGTGTCCGTGGAAGAACTCCAGCGCGCCGTCGCGGACCACGCCGAGCGCCATACCGACGGCGGGATGACGATTGAGCAGGCCGCCGATCCGTTCGCCGACAACGCCGGCCGAATGCGCGCTTTCCGAGGTGGTCGATGCGGTCACGCCGCCCACGACACCCCAGCGGGCCGAGGCCGGCACAGGGCCGAACGTCGCGCGCGGGACCGCCCTTCGTCCCTACGAAAAGACGGTCGCGCGGCCGGTTTCCGGGAAACCGGCCGCGCGAGCGGGCAGGTCAGTGGGCGACCACCAGGGAGGCGCCCGCCGTCACCACCGCGAGCGCCACGCTCACACCGCCCCACGTGAAGCCGGTGCGCTGCCACGGCCGTCCGGCGTCGAGGGAGAACCGGCCGGGGCCGGAGAAGGCCAATGCGGCCGCGATCACGAGCAGGATGACGGGCAGCGCCGCGGTCTCCAGCGGTTTGTCGGCCACCGCGGCGAAGGCGTTGATCATGACGCCCATGACCATCGCGGCGGCCAGTGGCGTGAGCGCGCCGAACAGCAGCAGCAGGCCGCCGGCGAACTCGCAGCCGCCGCCGAGCAGCGCGAAGAACAGCGGCGGGTGGTAGCCCATCTGCGCGAACGACGCTTCCGTCGCGGTCAGGCCCCCGCCGCCGAAGGCGCCGAACAGTTTCTGCGCGCCGAACACGGCCAGTACGCCGAACGGGACGATGCGGACCAGCAGCAGCGCCAGGTCGACCTGTGGCGTGCGGTAGGCGGTGGTGGTGGCCGTCGTTTCAGCCGAGACGGTCGTGGACATTGTTCTCCTTCTCCCTTTCTTCGTGGGGCACAACGGATGCGGCGGCGACGAGTTCGGGATACACGCCGGGCCGGTACTCGTGGATGACGGGAAATCCCTTGCCGTACGGGGCGCTCCAGCCGAAGCGGACTCCGGGGTTGTGCACGTCGTGCCCGCCCGGCAGGAACACGTGCGGACTGCCCCGCACGAGGTCGGTCGAGGCGATCTCGAAGTCCTCGTACAGCGCGTTGCGGTGGGTTCCCCGGCGCAGGTCGTGCTCCAGGCGGTCGGCGTCGAGCAGCGGACATTGCCTTGCCACGGCGAGGATTTCGGTGACGAGCGAGATGTTCCGGCTGTCTGCGTAGAACGCCTGGCGCAGTGCCGCGTCGAGTTGGTCGGCGCCGTGCGGGCCGTCGATCTCACGGGCCGCGCGGACCGCCTCGAGCGCGGGCAGCATCGTGACCGGGTACTCCGAGTCCGGGCGGCGCCACGGGCTCCAGCCGAGTTCGGGCACGGTCGAGGCGATGACCGCGACCTCCGCGTCGAGAATCGGTTTCGGGGTGCCGCGTTCGTTGAACAGCTCCAACGGGAACGCCCGGTGCTCGATCACGAGACCGCCTCCCGTCCCGGCGCTGCGCAGCCCGGACAAGGCGAGACTCGCCCAGGGGCAGCCGATATCGGAGTAGACGACGATCGTGCCCGGCGGGCAGGGGATCTCGGCGGTCATGCGGTTCCTCGCAGCGCGTGGCGGATCGCCGCTGCCAGTTCGCCGACGCCGGATTCCTTCAACACCGCGTAGTGGTCACCGGTGAGGTCGACGACCGTGGGCGGCTCGGCCGAGTAGCCCGAATGCCCTTCGATGAACGAGTAGTCGTCGCCGGTGGCCTTGAAGATCGTCACGGGCGTGTCGAGCCGGCGTTCGGCGAGTTCGCGGAAGCTGTACTCGAATTCGTACGTCCTGGCCACGATCCGGGTGATACGGCGGATGGTTTCCTCGTCCAGCGCGGGGTACCGATCGTGGACGTGGGCGACGAAACCGTCTTCGTCGGACACGGTGGCAAGGCACCGGGCGAGTTCCGGCCCGCTGATCGTGCCCGCGAAGACGGAGAACAGGATCGTCAGGTAGGCCGGATCGGTGAAACCGGCTTCCCGGCCGAAGGCGTGCGCGCCACGGACCTTCGGGTTGCCCGGGCAGATGAGGAACAGGTGCTCGACACGCTCGCCCATCCGCTCCAGTTGCCACGCCGCCTCGAACGCGACCCTCGCGCCGAAGGAGTAGCCCCACAACGAATACGGTCCGGCCGGTTGCAGGCGCCGGATCTCCGCGACGTCCGCGGCGGCCATGTCGCGGATGGTCGGATACGGTTCCTCACCGGGGTTGATGCCCTGCGCCTGCACCCCGTAGAACGGTCGTCCGGACGCGGCTTCCCTTGCCAGCACACGGAGATTCATCGGGTACCCGCCAAGACCCGGCCAGCAGAACACCGGCGTGCCCTCGCCCGAGTTGTCGAGCCGCACCATTCGCGACGACGTGTCCGCGGTGCCGCCCTCGACCCGGCCGGCGAGGTCGGCCAGCACCGGGTGCCCGAAGACCACCTGGAGTGGCAGGGCGGTGCCGAACCGCCGGTTGATCCGGTTGACGAGTGTGACCGCGGTCAGCGAGTTGCCGCCGGAGGCGAAGAACTCGTCGGCCATCGACACGTCGTCGTAGTTCAGCGTCTCGCCCCACAGCCGCGCGAGCCGCCGCTGTGTCTCGGTGGCCGGTGCGACGTAGGGGGTCGCGGTGCGTGCCGTGCTCACCCGCTCGGACGCGGCGAGCGCCTTGCGATCCACTTTGCCGTTCGCGGTCAGTGGCAGTTCGTCCAGCACCAGAACGTGGTTCGGGATCATGTAGTCGGGCAGCAGCCTGGCCAGGTCGTCCTTGATGATCTCGGCCGGGCCCTTCATGTGGATCGCGTCCTCGGCCATGCCCTCACTGCGGATCTGCTCGTCGCTCACGCGTCCGCCGAGGAAGAAGTACGACGCGCCCGGGGTCTGGCCCGCGGCGGCGAGGATCTCGTCGATGCGGCGCGCCGCGGGCAGCGGGTGGCCGGATTTGGAGCTGTAGCCCGACGACATGAGGCCGAGCCCGAGATCGTTGCGCTGCAGGTGATGCAGCTTCGTGCCCAGGCAGATGTATTCCAGCCACGGCGCTTCGGCGCGGCTGATCGCGGAGATGCCGAACCCGGCCTGCTCGTAGACCCGCTGGTTGATCGCGATCACGTGCCGCGCCTGCACCAGGTCGTCGGAGACCGGGACGAACTCGCCGTCGGCGTAGCGGTACTGGCCCGCGGCCAGTCCGGCGACCCGGCCGGGATGAGCCTGCACGTACAGCTCGGTGGCGTCAGGGCGGGGACCGCCGCCGTCGGCGGCGATGGTGAACGTGCCGAGGTAGTGGTCTTCCGCCGGGACACCCAATGCGTCCACAATGGACGTGTCGTGGCCGAGCGGGCGGATGTCGAGGCCGTAGTCGGCGAGCACCTCCTCGAACACGCCGATCAGATGCCCGGCCTCGAATTCCAGCACCTCGGCGATGTTGTTCTTGTACACCGATTCGATGGCCTGCCAGTGGCCGACGAGGTGCACGGCGAGGCCGGTGCCCGGCCACCGGCCGGAATCGCCGACGCGCACCAGGCCGTGCTCGACGGGGTGGTAGTAGTAGATGCCGGGTTCCAGGCCCGCGACGCCCGAGGTGTCGAGGTAGAGCTGTGTCGCGTACAGCGCGCCGGGGGAGGCGTAGGAGTACTTCGGCAGCAGCCGCTCCTCGCTGTGGAACTGGCCGAACCAGCGCAGCAGCTCGCCCAGTTCGGCCAAGGTCAGCTCGTCGAGGCCGCGCGACTCGCCGCGGGGCGGCCGCTGCTCCAGCAACTCGCGCAGTTCGGCCCGGGTCACCTGGCCGCTGTCGTAGTGCCGGTAGGTCTTGCGCGCGAACACGGTCCGGCGCTGCCGCTCGGTCTCGGCTCGCCCGGGCAGCGGCAGCACCGGTTTCCCTGGCAGTTCCCGGACACCGGCGCCGGACAGCTGAGCCTTGACCTGCACCCGGCTCGCCTTGGACTGGTGGTGGGCGCCGTGGTTGCCCTGATCCATCAGGGCGGCTTCCTTCGGGTTCAGCTCGACGCAGGCCACCAGGTTGTCGGAGCCGGTGCGGGTGTCCTCGGTGACCAGGACCGCGGCACGCCGGACCCAGCTGTGCTCCTCGATCGCCAGCCCGATCTCGTCCAGTTCGACCCGGTAGCCGCGAAGCTTGATCTGGTTGTCCGTGCGCCCGGCGAACTGGATGCTGCCATCGGGGTTCCAGTAGGCCAGGTCGCCGGTCCGGTACAGCCGGTCGGTCGGCACGAACGGCGACTGCACGAACCGTTCGGCGGTCACGTCGGGCCGGTTGAGGTAGCCGCGCGCCAGTTGCGTGCCACCGATGTAGAGCTCGCCGATCTCGCCGATGTCCGCGGGGGAGCGGTTCTCGTCGAGGATGTAGCACTGGGTGTTGTCGACGGGAAAGCCGATCGGGATCGCCCCGGAGCCGTCGCTGATCGCCTGCGGGTCGACCAGGCAGGAGGTCGCGTTGATCGTGGTTTCGGTCGGCCCGTACAGGTTGATCAGCGACGCCCAGGGCAGTTCGCCGGTGAGCCGGCGCGCCAGCGGCCGCGACAGCGCCTCGCCGCCGGAGAACACCCGCCGCAGCGAGGTGCACCGGCTGAGCTCTTCGGTGTCCACGAGCGCCTGCAGCAAGGTCGGTACGCCCTGCAGGGTGGTCACGTCGTGCTCGGTGATCGCCGCGAGGATGCCGTGTGGATCCCGGTGGATTCCCGGGGTACCCGTGACGATCCGGGCGCCGAACGCGCAGGCGAGGATCTCCCACTGCGCCGCGTCGAAGCTCATCGGGGTCTTCTGCAGCACGACGGTGTCGACGTCGAGGTAGCCCACGGTGTGCAGCCAGCGCAGCTGGGACACGATGCTGCGGTGCTCGATCAGCACCCCCTTGGGGCGTCCGGTGCTGCCCGAGGTGTAGATGACGTAGGCCAGGTTTCCCGGCGCGGGCACCGGAACCGGTGAACCGGTGTGGTCACGGGCGTCGCGCGGGGTCAGGATCGTGGTGCCGCGCGGCGCGATGGCCGACAGGCGCTCGGCGAGGTGTTCCTGGGTGAGGATCGTCGTCGTGCCGCTGTCGGAGATCATGAAACGAAGCCGGTCCTCGGGATAGTCCGGCGACAGCGGCAGGTACGCGGCGCCTGCGCCGAGAATGCCCCAGGCCCCGGTGACCAGGTCGGCGGAGGGTTCGACGAACAGCCCGACCCGGTCGTCGGGCCGCACGCCCGCGTTGTGCAGGCAGGTCGCGACCTTGGCGGCCTCGCGATCCAGTTCGCGGTAGGTCAGGGACTTTTCGCCTCGGATGACCGCGATCGCGTCGGGCCGGGACGCCATCTGGCGCCGCAGCAGGCCGAGGAGGTTCGCGCCGACGTGGGTATCGGGTTTGCGGACGCTGAACTGCAGTGTTTCCACGATATTCCTAGCGTGCGAGTGTCCGGTCAGGACGACGAGGTGGGCAGGGTCCGGGACGGGGCGGGCGGGATCGTGACCGGTTCGGGCCGGGGACGGCGGGGCTGGGCGAGCACCACGGCGGCGACCACGATCACGGCGCCGAGCGCTTGAACGGGCGACAAGCTCTGTCCCAGCACGACATAGCCGAGCACGGCCGCGGCCAGCGGGCTGGCGAAACCCAGGAACGACACGGCGAGCGCGGGTAGTCGTTCGATGCCGCGGAACCAGATCGCGTAGGCCAGCAGCGCGCCGATCACGCTCAGGTAGCCGAATCCGGCGATGTTGGCGGCCGAAAGCCTGCCGGGCAGCCCTTCCATGACCAGTGCCAGCGGTGCGACGGCCAGACCGCCGACGGTCAGTTGCCACCCGGTGAAGGCGAGCAGGCTCACCCCGGCCGGGCGGCCCCACCGTTTGGTGAGCACGACCCCCGCGGCCATGCAGCCGGCACCGCCGAGTCCACTGAGGACACCGATGGTGTCGACGCCGGCACCCGCGCGCAGCACGAGCATCGCGATTCCGGCGGCACCGAGTACACACGACGCGACGTGCCGTCGGCGGACCGGTTCCGCCAGTAGCAGGGCCGACAGCAGCAGTACCAGTACCGGCTGCGCGGACACCATCAGTGCCGCCACGCCGCCGGGCAGGTGGTAGGCGGCGACGAACAGCAGGCAGAAGAACGCGCCGATGTTGAGCACGCCGAGCGCGAGTGCGCGCCACCACCAGATTCCTTGTGGCAGCACACGAGTCACGGCCAGCAGCACGAGACCGGCGGGCAGCGCCCGCACGGTGGCGGCCAGCAACGGCCGGTCCGGTGGCAGTAGCTGGGTGGTCACCAGGTAGGTGCTGCCCCAGACGGCCGGAGCCAGTGCTGTCAGCGAGGCGTCCAGCACCGTGTTCTTGTTTCTCATCCGAGATCATTTCCCCCGCGACGCAGGTGGATTCATCGGCGGACGACCGCCCGGAGCGAATCGTGAGAACGATCCGCGGAGCCCTTTGCTGGACGCCGGCCGGTCAGCCGAAAAAGTGTCAGCTCATCGTCGGCCAGGCCCTGAGGGGGGAACAAGCAACACCGGGTTAACCGCACAGCAACGCGATGTGACCGCCGAGGCCGCTTGCCCTGCGCGGCAAGTCGATCAGCGTATCCACGTCCCGGCGCGTCGCGAAACCAACTTCCGGTGAACACTGCGAGCTTGCTCCGAACAGAGCTGCTCAACGGTCCTGGGTGTCCGCCGGACGGCGCAACCGGCGATGATTTCGGCCTGCGGGAAACGCTTGCGGGACCAAGCCGTTGGTGTGCGGTGACAACCGCCACGTCACCGGGCTGATTCCACGCCATGGCAACGTGTGTTCACCTTCCGTACCGTTGCCGGACCCTTTCGGGTGTTTGCATTCCTGACCGTGACAACGCGACTACAGCAGCCACGCACGCTTTGTCCGATGAGGGCGGTGCCGGGCCGTTTGCCGATCAACCAACGGGGCTGGGCCTGGGAACTGAAGCAGCACGGGGTCCGCGCGCTGGCCGTGCTCGACGCGGGCGGGCTCGCTCTGCTCGCCGCCGACGGCGCTCCGCTGCCCCGTGACTATCCGGGACTGACGAGACTGGCCGACGATCTGGGTGGCCGGCGCATGGTGCTCGACGGTGTGATCTCCGGTGGCAGCCGCCGGTCCCGTTACCATGCCTTCGACGTGTTGAGTGTGGACGGGCAGAAGCTCGTGGATGAGCCGTATGTCGTCCGGCGCAAGCTGCTCACCAGTCTCGCGCTCACCCGCTCGCCGGTGATCGACGTCGCGGCCAGCCACCGCAATCTCGCACCGGCGCAGCTCGCGCAACTCGCCCGCGTACACAAGGCGACCGGCATCATCGGCAAACGCCTGGCAGCGCCGTACCGGCCGGGGCACGACTCGCCGGACTGGGTCGAACTCGATCTCCTGCGGGGTTGCGAAGCGGTCATCGGTGGCTGGCTGCCCGCCGAGGACGATGCGGACGACGGGGTGCGCTCGCTCCTGCTCGGCGTCTACGACGCCGTCGGCCGGCTTGTCTACATCGGACGAGTCGCGACCGGGTTCACCAACGCGTCGCGGCGCGCGCTGGGATCGATCCTGGGTGAGCTGGTCACGGAGCGCTGTCCGTTCGGCGACCGGCCTCCCGCGAGCGGACGGGAACGCCCGCGCTGGGTCCGCCCGACCCTCGTCGCCGACGTCGACTACCGCGCGATCGGGCACGACGGCCTGATCCGGCAGCCGTCGTGGCGGGGGCTGCGCACCGACGTCGATCCCCGTGACCCGGCGTGGAGCGGGTCGCTGCGCCTGCAGCTGTCGCCACACGCCTGACGCTCCTCCCGCCGGGTTGCGAAATCTCCATTCCCTGTACGGCAAGGAAAATTCTCCCCTTTCAGATGCTCGCGAAGGGCCATCCCGATCAGGACCTTCTGCCCTACAGCCGTGGTGGTGCCTGCGCCGACTGTGGCCGTACCGGGTCCCGGCAGGCGATGGGAGAAGCACGATGTTCGCGTGGGAGATCATGAGCAAGCCGCCCGTGCGGGTCGGTCCGTCGACGCCCGTGCGGGAGGCCGCCGCGTTGCTGATCCAGCACGGGTTCGCCGCGCTGCCGGTGGTCGACGCCGACGACCAGGTCGTCGGCATCTTCACCGAGTACGACGCGCTGCGCAGCGGTGCGAGCGCGGAAGGTGACCAGTCAGGCGATGAGCGGGTGGGAAGCTACATGACCACGCCGGTCGAGGTGGTGTCGATGGACACCGAGGTCGCACAGATCGCCCGGCACATGCTCTCGGACCGGTTGCGGTGCGTGCCGGTGGCCGAGGACGGAGTGCTCGTCGGGGTCATCAGCCGGCGCGATCTGCTGCGCCCGATGGTCGGCCACGACGACGAGATCGCGGCGCGGCTGCACGAGCTGCTGATCGACTACTCGGGTAAGCGGGACCGGTGGGACGTCGACGTGATCGGGGGAGTGGTCACGATCAGCGGCGCCTTCGCCGACGAAGCGGAACGCCGGATGGTCACCGTGTTGGCGAACACGATCTCCGGTGTCCGGCGGGTGGAGCTGCGGACCAGGATCTGAACGCGGTGCTCGTCCACTACGGACTCCGGAACCCGGCAAAAAGGCCGAGATCACCCCGCGGCCGTGCCCTCGGTGCCCGGTCGATCGTCTATTCATGGAATTGCGTCCTGGTTGTGTTTCGTTACGGTTTTCGGTGCGTGACGATGCCTTGACAGCGCGACAGGGGGGCGTTCTACCCTAGTGGTCTGCCCGGGACCCCGGCTTGCGTGGAGACGGCTGTGCGCCGATCCGCAGGGGAGGGGTCCTGAATGGATACGCATTTCCGGGTCACGGACTCGCGCGCCGGTCCGGCCTGAATGCCGCGATTTTCGGCGAAGGCGGAACGGCAGTGCCGAACAATGAATTCGGGCGCGGTTTTTCCGCCGGTTTTCATTCATTACGTTGCCAGGAAATGTGCTCGAGCGCGATGCGAGAAGGGGGAGGGCATGCGCTCTCCGTTGGTGTTCATGTATCACTCGGTCGACCGCTGCGCCCACGATCCCTACCGCATCACCGTCGACCCGCAGCGACTGGACCTGCAGCTGGGCTGGCTGCGCAGGCACGGGCTGCGTGGTGTGTCGGTGGGCGAGTTGCGGCGTGCGTCCCGCTCCGGCGATGCCCGGGGCCTGGTGGGACTCACGTTCGACGACGGTTATGCCGATTTCCTCAGCAATGCGCTTCCGGTACTCGAGCGGCACGATTTCACCGCCACCGTCTTCGTGATCGCCGGGCGGCTGGGCGGAACCAACGACTGGGATCCCGAGGGCCCGCGCAAGAAATTGCTGACCGGCAAGGAGATCCGGCAGGTCGCCGCGGCGGGCATCGAAATCGGCTGCCACGGCTGGTCGCACGTGTCGCTGCCGCGCGCCGGTGGCGGGGAACTCGGGCGGGAGGTCGCGGGTGCCCGGCTGGCGCTGCGCGAACTCACCGGCCAGGACGTCGCCGGCTTCTGCTATCCCTACGGTGACGTCGATGCCCGCGCGGTCGGTGCGGTCCGGGACGCCGGATACGCCTACGGCTGCGCGATCTGGCGTTCGCCGTTCACCGGAGCCTTGGCGCTGCCCCGCATCTACATCGGCGAATCCGACGCCGCGCTGCGCCTGTGGGCGAAGACGAGGGGCAACGCGGTCGCTTCCCGGCGCCGCGCCCCGCGCCGCGCGGAAACGGTGAGGTGACCCATGACCCAGCGGCACATGCTCGCACTGGCGGTCAACGAGAGGGAAAGGGACTTGAGCAGCAAGCTCGTCGCATTCGCCCCCGACGTGCCCGCGGCGCGGAACGGACGAACGGTGCCGGTCGCCGTCGTGGGACTCGGTTACGTCGGTCTGCCCACGGCGCTGGGCATTTCCGCGCGCGGACTTCCGGTGATCGGTCTGGACAACGACGAGAGCAGGCTGCGCGCCATCGAGGCGGGCGACGTGGATCTCGGGGACGAGGACCGCGGCAAGCTCGCGGCGGCGCGCGTGAGTCCGGAATTCCGCCTCACCAGTGATCCGCACCGGCTCGCCGAGGCGGGCGTGGTGATCGTGTGCGTGCCGACGCCGGTCGACGCCGAGCGAAGACCCGACCCGTCGTTGCTGCGCGCCGCCTGTGCCACCGTGGTCGAGCACGCGGTGCCGGGCCAGGTCATCATCGTGACGTCCACGAGTTTCGTCGGCACGACCAGGGAAATGGTGGTCGAGCCGCTGGCGCGGCGCGGCTTGCAGGCCGGTCGCGACATCTCCGTGGCCTACAGCCCGGAGCGGATCGACCCGGGAAACCCGGATCACGTGCAGCGTGAGACACCGCGCGTGGTCGGCGGCGTCACCGTCGAATGCGCCAAACGCGCCGCGGAGGTGATCAGCGAACTGACCGATCACGTCTACCTGGTGAGCACGCCGGAGGCCGCCGAAGCGTCCAAACTGTACGAGAACGTGTTCCGCGCCGTGACGCTCGCACTGGCCAACGAGTTCGCCGACGTGTGTTCGGTGCTCGGCCTCGACCCGATCGAGGTGACGCTCGCCGCGGGCACCAAGCCGTATGGCTTCCTGGGCGTCTTCCCCGGCCCCGGCGTCGGCGGGCACTGCATCCCGTGCGATCCGTATTACCTGCTGTGGCAGGCCGTCGATCATGGTGGTGGCGCGCCGCTGATCGACCGGGCGATGCGGTCGATCGCGCAACGCCCGGAACGGGTCGTCGACCGGGCGAGCGCGGTGCTGGCCGGTGACGGGCTCGACGTGCGCGACGCCGCCGTGCTGGTCGTGGGGGTCACTTACAAGGCGGGTGTGGCGGATCTGCGTGAATCCTCGGCGCTGCCGATCATCGACGGCCTGACCCGGCGTGGCGCGCGGGTGAGCTACTACGACCCGCTGGTGCCGGAGATCGCGCTTCCCGACGGGCGCGTTGTGCGCGGTACCGCCGAGCCGTGGCTGCGGACGTGGGATCTGGCGTTGATCCACACCGCGCATCCCGGTGTCGACTACGGCTGGCTCGAAAACTGTGCCCGGGTGCTCGACGCGACGTACCGGTTCGACGGTGTTCCGCATCGGGTGGTGCTCTGAAGTGGACACCTCGACCCCGGCGGTGGTGTTGAAGTTCGATCCCAACGTCATGCACCACGGAGGACTCGGCGCGATCCGCACACTGGGGCGGGCCGGGATCGCCGTCTACGGCGTGCACGAGCACAGCTGGGCGCCGGCCGCGCACTCCCGGTATCTGCGGGACCGCTGGGTGTGGCCGCCCGGCGTCACCGGCACCGGGCAACGACTGGCGGCGCTGCGTGAGCTGGCGGCACGCATCGGGCGGCGCGCGGTGCTCGTCCCGACCGACGACGCGGCCGCGATTTTCCTGGCCGAGCACGGGGATCGCCTGCGTGAGATGTTCGCCTTCCCCAGCCCGCCGCCGGAACTGCCCCGCCTGGTGGCGGAGAAACACTCGCTGACCGAGCTGTGCCGGCGGCTGGACATCGCGTGTCCCGAGACCTGGCTGCCGGGCTCGCCGGAAGAACTCACCACGTTCGCCGCAAGGGTGGGTTTTCCGTTGGTGGCCAAGGCGATCGGCCAGTGGCGCGCGCCCGGCGGGCTGAAGGGCACGCGGATCGTGCGCACGCCCGCGGAACTGGACCGGATCGCGGCCGCCGCGGCCGCCGCGCCGGTCGAGCTGATCTGGCAGGAGTTCGTGCCGGGAGGCGAGGGCAGCGACTGGTTCTTCCACGGGTACTGCGACGCGAACTCCCGCTGCCGGCCCGCGTTCACCGGACTCAAACGCCGGTCCTACCCGGCGCACGCCGGGCTGACCAGCTTCGGTGTCGCGATGCCCAACGGCAGGCTGCGGGAGGCCGCGGTGGCGTTGCTGGCGAAACTGGAATACCAGGGCATCGTCGATCTCGACTTTCGTTACGACGCCAGGGAAGACCAGTACGAGCTGCTCGACTTCAATCCCCGGCTGGGCGCGCAGTTCCGGCTGTTCCGGGACACCGCGGGCGTCGACGTCGTGCTCGCGCAGTACCTCGACCTGACCGGGCAGCGCGTCGAGGAACACGAGCAGGTGTCCGGCCGGGCGTTCGTGACGGAGAACTACGACCCGATCGCGGCGCTCGCCTACTGGCGGCGCGGCGAACTGGATCTGCGGTCGTGGGTGGGTTCCCTGCGGACGGTCGAGGAGACCGCCTGGTTCGCCCGCGACGATTTGCGCCCCTTCGGCCTGATGTGCCTGCGGATGGGGTGGCGAGCGATGACCCGGCGCAGGACATCCAGCGGCGGCCGGACAAGAGCGGAGGGCGATGACGATGGATGACGTGGCGGTGGCGATTGTCGGGGCGGGACCGTACGGCCTGTCGCTGGCGGCGCACGTGCGGGCGGCCGGGATCGGCTACCGGCAGTTCGGGCGTCCGATGGAGCTGTGGCGGGCCGCGATGCCGAAGGGCATGCGGCTCAAATCGCAGGGCTACGCCTCCAATCTGTCCGACCCGGGCGGCGGCCACACGCTCGCCGCGTTCTGCGCGGAGACCTCGCGCCCGTATGCCTCCTACGGCCGCCCGGTGCCGGTGGAGGATTTCACCGAGTACGGCCTGTGGTTCCGGCAGCGACTTGAACTGCCGGTGGAACAGACCTCGGTGACCCGGCTGGAACCGGCCGAGCAGGGATTCGAGCTCACCCTCGCCGACGGGGAACGCCTGCGTGCCCGCGCGGCGGTCGTGGCGGTCGGGGTGCAGCACTTCGCGCACGTGCCGACGGAACTGTCGGATCTGCCACCGGAGCTGTGCACGCACGCTTCGGCGCACACCGATCTCGCCGCGTTCCGGGACCGGCGCGTGCTCGTCGTCGGCGGCGGGCAGTCGGCGCTGGAGTCCGCGGCTCTGCTGCACGAGAACGGTGCGGACGTGACGCTGCTGGCCCGCGCGCCGCGGTTGTCGTGGAACGGGCCGCCGCTGGCTCCCGACCGCCCGTTGTGGCGCCGGCTGCGCGAACCCGAGGCGGCGCTGGGGTCGGGATGGGGAACCTGGCTGTATTCCAACCATCCGGACTGGTTCTGGCATCTGCCGCGGCGCACGCGCGCGCACCGGGCGCGGACCGCGCTCGGGCCCGCCGGCGCGAACTGGCTGCGCTCGCGGGTGGAAGGGCAGTTCCCGGTCGGGCTGGGCAGCGCGGTGCGCAGCGCCGCGCCCGCCGGTGACGGGGTGCGCGTCGAGGTGGCTGACGCCGCGGGAAAGACCACGGAACTGCGTGCCGAGCACGTCATCGCGGCCACCGGCTACCGCGCCGATTCGCGACGGCTGCCGTTCCTGCCCGAGGGCCTGCGGTCGCGGCTGCACGCCGTGGGCGGTGGTGTCGCGGTCGGCCGGGACTACCAGTCCTCGGTACCGGGCCTGTTCTTCGTCGGTCCCGCCGTGGCCACGAGTTTCGGACCGGTGATGCGCTTCGTGCACGGATCGGCGCACGCGGCGCACGTCGTGACGGACGCGCTGGCCGGGGCGGCGCGCCCGGCGAGACGGCCCGCGGGAATCCGGCCGTGACCGCGAGCCTGTCCGCCGCCGGTCGGCTTCCGGCAGCCGCCTCGAACCGCGCCGCCGCGCTGCGGCGGGCGTGGCCCGTGCTCGACCTTCCGGTGCTCGTGGCGGCGGTCGTCACCACCGGAATGCCGGGGTGGCCCACGGCCGGGTACACGGCGGCGGCCCTGGCGGTCCTGGCCGCGGGCAGGCTGACCCGCACCCGCTTGCGCCCGCACATCGCCACCCGGCTTGCCGGCGCGGTGATCGCCGCCTGGAGCCCGGTGGTGCTGTTGTCGCCGTGGCTCGCGCCGGGGGCGGTGCTGCCGCTCGCGGTGCGCGTGTGCGTGGCGCTCGTGGCGTTCCGCCTCGTCGCCGACACCGTCCTGCGGTCGCTGCACCGCGGCGGCCGGTTGCTCGAACCCGCGCTGGTGATCGGCGGCGGCGTGGCCGGGCATGAACTCGTCGCGGCACTGCGGCGGCATCCCGAGTCCGGGCTCCGGCCCGCACGGCGGGTCGGGGACGTCGGCGCGGCGTGGTCGTCCCCGGCCCGCGCGGTCCTGTGCTGCCCCGCCGTCGAACACGAGGCGCGGCGGTTGCGTGAACACGGTTTCGACGTGTGGCTGGCCGTCGCACCCGACGACCGGGCCGTGCCCCGCTTAGGGGCCGAGAAGATCGGCGGCGTCGTGTTGGTCCCCCTGGGGGCGGGCACGCACGAGGTCACCAAACGAGTCTTCGACCTCGTCGTCGGCACGGCGCTGCTGATGCTGGCGGCGCCGGTGCTGGTGGTGCTGGCCGCGCTGGTGGCCTACCGGACCGGGCCGCCGGTCCTGTTCTCGCAGGTGCGGGTCACCGGTCAAGGCAGGCGGGCGCGCATCCTCAAGCTGCGGACCCTGCCCGTTCACGCCGACGCCGACACGCGGTGGGCGGTGCCGGTCGAAGGCTGCGGCCGGTTGTGCCGGTGGCTGCGCGAGACCCATCTGGACGAGCTGACCCAGCTGATCAACGTGCTGCGGGGCGAGCTTTCGCTGGTCGGTCCGCGGCCCGAGCGGCCGTATTTCGTGCGGCGCTTCGAGACCGCGCTGCCGCACTACCGCGACCGGCAGCGGATGCCGGCGGGCATCACCGGCTGGGCCCAGGTCAACGGGCTGCACGGGGACACCTCGATCGCCGAACGGGCCCGCTTCGACAACGCCTACATCGACCACTGGTCGCTCCGGCTGGACGTGCTCATCCTGTTGCGCACGCTCGGGCCGCGTCGCCTGCCACGAGGAGGAGCTAGATGAGAGTGCTGCACGTGATCACCGGGCTGGGGGTCGGCGGCGCCGAGCTGCAGCTGCGTTCCCTGCTGCGCCACACGCGTCACGACGCCGAGGTGGTGCCCCTGTACAACCCCGGGCCGGTCGCGGACATGATCCGGGCCGACGGGGGCGTGGTGCGCGATCTCGCGATGACGCGCAACACGCAGCTGTCCGCGCTGTTCCGGTTGTGGCGGGTCATCGCCGCCGGTGGGTACGACGTCGTGCACACCCACCTGTACCGGTCGTGCGTCTACGGCCGTACCGCCGCGTGGCTGGCGCGCACCCCGGTCGTGGTGGGCACCGAGCATTCGATCGGCGAGACCCACCTCGAACGGCGCCGCATGACCCGTGGCGTCCAGGCGCTTTACCTTGCCACGGAACGGTTCGCCGACAACACGATCGCGGTGTCCGCCGCGGTGCGGGAGCGATTGGTCCACTGGGGCGTGCCCGCGCACCGCATCACGGTGATCCCCAACGGGCTCGACCTCGACCGGGTCGCGTTCGACCCGGATGGCCGGCAGCGGGGACGGGCCGAGTTCGGGATCGACCCGGACACCTACGTGATCGGGGTGCTCGGGCGGCTCGACGCGAACAAGCGCTTCGACCTGGTCATCACCGCGGCCGCGCCACTGCTGGACGAGAAGACGGCGCTGCTGGTCGTCGGCGACGGGGCCGAACGCGCCCATCTGGAGTCGGTGGCCGGGCATGCCGGCGTCGCGGACCGGGTGATCTTCGCCGGGGAGCGGCACGACGTCGGCACCATGCTGTCCACAGTGGACCTGTTCGTGGCCGCGTCGGCACAGGAGACGTTCGGGCTGTCGGTGCTGGAGGCACTGGAGTGCGGCCTGCCGGTGCTGTACACGACCTGCCCGGCGCTCGACGGTGCCGGCAGCACACACGCCCGGCGCGTCCCCGGCACCACGAGCGGGCTGCAGGAGGCGATCGCGGCCGAGGTGATCGCCGGTCAGCGCGAGCGGATCGCCGATCCCGCGGTGCGCGAGCGGTTCAGCATGGCGGCGGTCGCCGACCGCGTCGACACGCTCTACGAGGACCTGTCGGGGGGAGCGCGATGAGGGCATTGGTCACCGGGGCAGCCGGTTTCATCGGTTCGCACCTGATCGACGCGCTGCTCGCCGACGGTCATCACGTGACCGGGCTGGACGATCTGAGCACGGGCGATCACGACAACCTGGCGCAGGCCATGACCGAGCCCCGGTTCCGGTTCGAATCCGGCTCCGTGCTCGACCACGCCAGGGTCGAGGCGCTGACCGCGGGCGCCGACGTGGTCTTCCACCTCGCGGCCGCCGTCGGCGCGTTCGTCATCCGCGACCAGACGCTGGAGGGCCTGCGCACCAACATCCACGGCACCGAGAACGTCATCGAGGCGGCGCGCTGGCACAACGCGACCCTCGTGTTCGCCTCCACGAGCGAGATCTACGGCAAGAACACCACGATCGGGCTGCGCGAGGACGACGACCGGGTGCTGGGCTCCACGCTGAAGTTCCGGTGGAGCTACGCCGAGGCCAAGGCCGTCGACGAGAGCCTGATCAACGCCTACTACCGGGCGCGGGCACTGTCCGCGGTGATCGTGCGCCCGTTCAACACGGTCGGCCCGCGCCAGACCGGCCGGTACGGGATGGTCGTTCCGCGCTTCGTCCGGCAGGCGCTCGCCGGGGAACCCCTGACGGTGTTCGGCGACGGATCACAGATCCGGTGCTTCTGCCATGTCGCCGATGTGGTGCCCGCGCTCATCGCGCTGGCCACGAATCCGCGAGCGCAGGGGCGCGCGGTCAACCTCGGCAGTACCGAGCAGGTGACCATCGGCGAACTCGCGTCCCGCGTGCTCGCCGTCACCGGTTCACGCAGCGAAATCCGCCACATTTCCTATGAGGAAGCCTATGGCCCGGGTTACGAGGACATGGCGCGCCGGGTACCCGACTGCACGCTCGCCGGTGAGCTGGTCGGCTTCCGGCCGCGCTACACCCTCGACCAGATCATCGATTCGGTGGCGAGGGAGATCGGCGGACGTGCCTGGCGGCCGGCCGAGACGCTCCGCTGATCCGGTGCCGCGGCTCCACGTCGTCGGTGCCCAGCCCGCCGCCCGCCGCGGCAAGTGGTGGCGGCGTCCCTTGCTGCGCGGGCTCGTCCTGGCGGCCGTGTTGCTGGCCGCGGCGGCCGCCGTCGTGGTGTGGATGATGCCGGGGACCTCGGCGCCGCAGCCACCCGCGAACACCGTCGTCGCGTCGCTGCCGTACTGGAACATCACCGCGGGGGCCGAGGTGACGCTGGCGAACCGCAACGACTTCACCGAAGTGTCGCCGTGGATGTTCGGACTCGACGCGCAGGGCAGGATCGCCCCGCTCTACGACCCGCGCGAGGCGTCCGCGGTGCAGGCGAGCACCGAGCGCCTGCGCGCGGCCGGGCTGTCGCTGATGCCCACGCTGGCCAACGTGTCCGGCGGCCAGTTCACCGACCAGCCGATCACGGGGATCCTGCACGACCCCACGCTGACCGCGAACCACATCGCCGCGATCGTCGCGCTCGTCACCGACCGCGGCTATGCCGGGATCGACATCGACTACGAGGAACTCAACGCCGCCGACCGTTCCGCGTTCACCACCTTCATCACCGACCTCGCGGCCGCACTGCACGCACACGGCAAACGACTGTCCGTCGCGCTGTTCGCCAAGACCACCGACGCCGGTTACGACCAGCGCAACCTCGCGCAGGACTACGCCGCGATCGGCCGGGTGGCCGACGAGGTGCGGCTGATGGCCTACGACTACCACTGGGCGACGTCCCCGCCGGGGCCGGTCGCGCCGATCGGCTGGGTGCGCGACGTGCTCCGCTACGCCACGAGCCAGATTCCCGCCGCCAAGATCGTGCTCGGCATCCCGCTTTCCGGCTACGACTGGAGCGGTGGCAGCGGCACCGTCATCACCTGGCAGCAGGCGTTCCAGCTGGCCAACCGCTACCACGCGCCGGTGCAGTACGACACGGTCGGCCAGTCCCCGTGGTTCACCTACACCGACGACGCCGGGCGTCCGCACGAGGTGTGGCTGGAGAACGCGGCCAGTACCCGCGCCAAACTCGACGCGGCGCACGGCGCGGGCGTCGGCGGGGTGTATTTGTGGATGTACGGCTCGGAGGACGCCGGTACCTGGACGCAGCTGGAGCAGGCCTTCCCCGTCGAGCGGGGCACGCCCAGCGGATCGGCGGTGTCGCGATGACGCCGTGGTGGGCCTGGGCGATGTTCGTGTTCGGGATCAACTTCATGCTCTGGGGTTTCGTCGGCCTGTGCCGGCTCACCGAACCGGTGCTGGGAAAGGCGCGCAGGCTGTACCGGCGCGTGCGCCGCAAGGCGGTCCCGCGATTCGCGGTGCCGGCCAGGACCACGCTGACCCTGCCGCCAGGGCCGGGCTGGAAGACCGTCGTCGGGCGGAGTGAACCGGCGTGGCCGACCCGGGAACCGGTCACCATCGACGATGTCGCGGTGCTGATTCCCGCGCACAACGAGTCCGCGGTGATCGGGGACAGTCTCGCGGCCATCACGCGGCTGGTGCCGCGCGCGAACGTGCACGTCGTGTCGGACGGGTCCACCGACGACACCGTGGAGATCGCCGCGGCGGCGGGGGTGCGGGTGATGCGCACGCCTCGCAACCTGGGCAAGGCGGGCGCGCTGGAAGCCGCGATCCACCGCTTCGATCTGGTGCACCGGTTCGCCGCCGTGCTGCTGCTGGACGCCGACACCCGCATCGAACCGGGTTACTTCGCGGCGGCGCTGCCGCTGTTCGACGATCCGGAGGTCGTCGCGGTCGCCGGTTGCGTCCGCACCGAACTGGAGCGCGGCCTGACGCGCATGGGTGCCACGCTCGTCGCGCACCGGCAGCGCATCTATTCGATCGGGCAGCGGCTGCTCAAATACGGTCAGACCTGGCTGCGCATCAACGCGACGCACATCGTGCCGGGTTTCGCCAGTCTGTACCGGACCGAGATCCTGCCGAAGATCGACATCAATCCACCGGGCCTGGTGATCGAGGACTTCAACATGACGTTCGAGGTCTACCAGAAGCGGCTGGGCAAGGTGGCCTTCACGTTGCGCGCCACCGCGGTCACGCAGGATCCGGACACTCTCGGCGACTACCTGCGCCAGATCCGGCGCTGGTCGGTGGGGCTGTGGCAGACCGTGTGGCGGCACCGGCCGCAGGCGAACCTGTTCACCGTCATGGTGGTGCTCATGCTGGCCGAGCAGGTGTTCGCCAGTCTGCTCTACACCCTGCTGCCGCTCGTGGCGCTCGTGCTGGCCACCCACGCCCTGCCCGTCGTCGGCGCCTGGCCGCCGCTGACGGCCGTGTACGGTTTGGTGTCCGCGCACGTCAATTGGGTCGTGCTCGCGGTGGGCGTGCTCGTGCCGGATTACCTGATCACCTGCCTCGCCGCGGCGGTGGAACGCCAGCCCCGGCTGTTGCGGTACGGGCTGTTCTTCCTGCCGCTGCGCGTCGCGGACGCGGCGGTGTTCCTGTATGCCGTGCCACGGGCCCGGTTCACCAGGTCCAGCGGGCGGTGGCGCAGCCCGGCCAGGCGGCCGACGCGCCCCCCGGCCCCCGCGGCGACCGACATGCGTGCCGCGGGGTGACCCGTGCTCCGCGTGGCCGTGATCGTCACCCGGCTCTCCGGCGGTGCGGGTGCCCTGGCGCTGCGGGGTGTGCGAGCGCTCGACCCGCGCGAGTACCGCGCCACGATCGTCACCGGTGGCGGCGACCGGCTCCTCGACGACGCCGTCCGCGCCGGGGCCGACGTCGTCGTCGAACCGTCGTTGCGGGCCACGATCGACCCGTTGTGGGATCTCGTCGCGCTGAAGCGCTTGACGGCGCTGCTGGGTGACGGGCGCTTCGACGTCGCGCACACGCACTGCGCGAAAGCGGGCGCGGTGGGCCGTGTCGCGGCGCGTCGGGCGGGCGTGCCCCGGATCGTGCACACCTACCACGGATTCCCGTTCCACGGCTTCCAGTCCGTCCTAAAGCGACAGTCGTACGTGTCGATCGAACGGCGTCTCGGCCGGATCACGGACCTGACGTTGTGCGTGGGCGCTTCCGTTGCCGCGGAGGCGATCCGCCGCGGGCTGGCCGCGCCGGGCCGTGTTCGCACGATCAGTGTCGTGGTAGACCCGCCGCCCGTGCGGTGCGCGCGGGCCGAAGCGCGCCGTGAACTCGGGATCTCCGCTGATGCGCGAGTGGTGGGTGCCGTCGGCCGCCTTACCTTTCAGAAGGCGCCCGAGGATTTCCTCGCCGCGATGCGGATGCTGGACCGGCCGGGGACGGTCGGGGTCTGGATCGGCGGGGGAGACCAGGCCGCCGCGGTCGCGCGGCTGGCCCGCGCGCTGCCCGAGGGGACCGTCGTGCTCACCGGTGACCGCCCGGACGTGCCGGACCTGTTGCCCGCCTTGGATGTCTTCGCGCTGCCGAGCCGCTACGAGGGACTGCCGACGGCGCTGGTCGAGGCGATGGCGGCCGGGATTCCCGCCGTCGCGACCGCGGTCAACGCCGTGCCCGACGTGCTCGTGCCGGGCGAGACCGGGCTCCTCGTGCCGCCGGGACGGCCGGACCTGCTGGCCGCCGCGATCCGGTATCTGCTGGACAACCCGGCCACCGCGCAGCGGCTGGCCCGCAACGCGTGCCGTCACGTCACCGGCAGGCACACCGAGGCCGACCTCCGCCGCGCGCTCGACTCCGCGTATCAGAGCTTGTAGCCGGTGGCGCGCAGGAACGACTTGCGGGCGGTTTCGTCCTCGGTGCCTTCGATCCCGGCCGGCGGTGATCCGTCGATCACGCCGACGATGCCGCGGCCGAGCGCGGTCTCCGCGACGAGCACCTCGACCGGATTGGCCGTGGCGCAGAAGATGCCGCAGACCTCGGGCACCTGCTTGATCGCGTTGAGGACGTTGACCGGGTAGCCCTCGCGCAGGAACACGATGAACGAATGTCCCGCGCCGATCGCGTGCGCGTTCTTCACGGCCAGCGCCACCAGATCCGCGTCGTTGCCGGACCGGCGGATCAGGCGCGGCCCGGACGCCTCGCAGAACGCGAGGCCGAACCGCAGATGCGGGCTGGTGCCCGCCAGCGCCTCGTGCAGGTCTTCCACGGTCTTGATGAAGTGCGTCTGCCCGAGGATGACATTCAACTCGCCGGGTTTCTCCAGCGGCACGCTCGTCAGTTCCATCACGCCACGGTCGTCGCGACGACACCCCTGCGGCAAGGGCTGGATCTCCTTGCCCAGCAGGCCGAACGCCCTCCCGGCCAGGGGACCGAAGGCCATGCGGACGGCGACCTTGCACCCTCGGTGACGCGCCCGGTGCCGTGTTGTTCTGAGGTATCCGAACGGTTGGGGCGTGATCACGATGCGATGCCTGGAATGCGCGAACACCGGCCTGGTCGCCGAGGCGTCCGCCCTGTGCGTGGACTGCGGTGCGGGCCTGTGCCGCGAGCACGTCGTCTTCGGCCAGCGTGCGCACAGCTGGATCTCGTCCACCGGGTACGGCACGCGCCCGTGCCAGCGGTGGACGAGGGCTGCCCGGTGCCGGCCGTGCGCGGCGACCTGCACGGGACGCGCCGCCCGCAGCTGGGAAGCCGGAAAGAACGCGATGGCGGTGGATTGACGCGGGTCACGTCGGGGTACCCCGGGGGGTAGTTGCGAGACAAACCCCGCCGGGGCTAACCTCGTGGCATATATACCCCTGGGGGTACCTGACAGGAGGGACCGACGTGATGGAGATCGTGGCCATCGACACCCCGTCTCTCGGGGACCGCAGCTATCTCGTGCACGACGGCGAGGTCGCGTTCGTCGTGGATCCACAGCGTGACATCGACCGGGTGCTGAGCCTGCTGGAGGACCGCGGCGTCCGGCTCACCCACGTGTTCGAGACACACATCCACAACGACTACGTCACCGGCGGGCTCGCGCTGGCACGGGCGACGGGCGCCGCGTACCACGTCAACGCCGCGGACGAGGTGTCGTTCGACCGTGCGCCGATCGAAGCCGGCGAACTGGTGCGTGTCGGGCAGGCGATGACGGTGCGCGCGGTGGCGACGCCGGGGCACACGTTCACGCACCTGGCCTACGTGCTCGAGACACCCGGCGAGGTACCCGCGGTGTTCACCGGCGGCTCGCTGCTGTTCGGCTCCACCGGACGGCCGGACCTGCTCGGGCCCGCGCACACGGGTGAGCTCGTGCACGCCCAGTACGCCTCGGCGCGCCGCCTGGCGGCGGATCTGCCGGACGAGACCAAGGTGTTCCCGACACACGGCTTCGGCAGCTTCTGCTCGGCCACGCAGTCGGAGGCGGATTCCTCGACCATCGGCACGGAGAAATGCGCCAACCCGGCGCTCACCCAGTCCGAGCAGGAGTACGTGGACGCGCTGCTCGCCGGCCTGGACGCCTACCCGGCCTACTACGCCCAGATGGGCCCGGCGAACGCGGCGGGCCCGGCGGCGCCGGATCTGTCGATGCCGCACCCGGCGGACAAGGACGAGCTCAAGCGCCGCATCGACGCGGGGGAGTGGGTGGTGGACCTGCGTACCCGCACGGCCTTCGCCTCGGGACACGTCGCCGGAACGCTGAACTTCGGGCTGGACGGCAACTTCGCCACCTACCTCGGCTGGCTGATCCCGTGGGGCACCCCGGTGACCCTGCTCGGCGCGACCAGCGAAGACGTCGCGGCGGCGCAACGTGAACTGGTGCGCATCGGCATCGACAGGCTCGAGGCCGCCGCCACTGGCACGCCCGGCGACTGGACCGGCACCGCGCCGGAGGTCTATCCGCGGGCGAGTTTCGCGGACCTGGCCCTCGTGCGGCACCACCGCCCCGTCGTGACGCTGGACGTGCGGCGTGACGGGGAATGGACCGACGGCCACATCGACGGCGCGGTGCACATCCCGCTGCACGGGTTGCTCGACCGGCTCGGCGAGGTGCCCGACGGCGAGGTCTGGGTGCACTGCCAGTCCGGCTACCGCGCTTCCATCGCGGCGTCGCTGCTCGCGGCCGCACGCCGCGACGTCGTCCTCATCGACGACGACTTCGACCTGGCGGGCGACGTGCTCGCCAAGGTTCCTGTCTCGGCGCACGGCGCGTGAACGCCGTGTTGCTGCTCGCACTGCCGGTAGGGCTGCTGATCGGACTGAGCCTGGGCGCGCTGGGCGCGGGCGGTTCCATCCTCACCGTTCCCGCACTGGTGTACCTGCTCGGCCAGACACCGCATCAGGCCACCACGCTGTCGCTGGTGATCGTCGGTGCGGCGGCGCTGGCGGGGGTGGCAGCGCACTGGCGCTCGGGCCGCGTCCGGCTCGGGCCCGGCCTCACCTTCGGGCTGCTCGGTTCGGTCGGATCGGTCGTGGGCTCGAAGGCCAGCGGCCTGGTCGACCCGGACGTGCTCCTGCTCGGGTTCGCGGGGCTGATGATCGCCGCGGCCGCCGCGATGCTCACCCGCGCACGCAAACCACGGCGCGGCGAGGACGACGACACCGGTGGCGGCGGCGGTGTCGCGACGGCCACGCGCACGCAGACCGGCGTCGCGCGGGCGGTCAAGATCGTCGCCGCGGCTTCGGTGGTCGGTGCGCTGACCGGGTTCTTCGGTGTCGGGGGCGGGTTCGTCGTGGTGCCCGCGCTGGTGCTGGCGCTCGGGTACGACACGGCGACGGCCGTGGGCACCTCGCTGGTCGTGATCGCCATCAACAGCGCGGTCGCACTCGGCACCCGCCTGGTCGGGCACGCCGAGACGATGAACTGGCCGCTGCTCGGACTGTTCCTGGTCGCGGCGGTGGCCGGCGTGCTGCTGGGCAACCGCGTCGCGTCGCGCGTTCCGGGACACCGGCTGACGACGGCCTTCGCGGTGATGCTGGTCGCCGTGGCGCTGTTCATCGGCATGCGCAGCCTGCCGCACCTGTTGTGAGGGAATGCGTTCGCGGTGCCCGGCGTTGTACCCGTCGAATACCCCGGTAGGTATATCCAGGAGGTTGTGAGATGGCCACGGTGGAGCTGACGAAGGACACCTTCCGCGAGACGGTCGCGCGCGGAGGCACGGTGCTGGTGGATTTCTGGGCGTCGTGGTGCGGCCCGTGCCGGATGTTCGCGCCGATCTACGACAAGGTGTCGCAGGCGCACCCCGGCATCGTGTTCGGCAAGGTGAACACCGAGCAGGAGCAGGAACTGGCGAGCGCGTTCGGCATTTCGTCGATCCCGACGCTGATGATCTTGCGCGACGGCGTGGTGCTCTACTCCGAGCCCGGCGCGCTGCCGGAGGGTGCGCTGGAGCAGCTGATCGCCAAGGCCGGCGAGGTCGACATGGACGAGGTTCGCCGCCAGCTCGCGGCCCAGCGCGCTTGATGAGGCACAATACCCATCGGGGTAGGTGAGGAGGGTTTCATGCAGTTCGAAGCGGATGAGCTGTCCGAGGTCGTGGTGCGGTTGCGCCGTGCGCAGGGCCAGATCGGCGGCGTGATCCAGATGATCGAGAACGGGCGCGACTGCAAGGACGTGATCACGCAGCTCGCCGCCGCGTCGCGGGCGCTGGACCGCGCCGGATTCAAGATCATCGCGACCGGCCTGGAAAAGTGCGTGACCGACGAGGAAACCGACGCGGCCGAGGTCGAGGCCAACCGCAAGCAGATGGAGAAACTGTTCCTCACGCTCGCGTGAGCGGCATTGGAAAAAAGATCACAAAGCGATGGCCGGGAAATTCCGGCCATCGCTTTCGCATGCGCGATCAATGTCCACTAAGGACACATCCGGCGATGTGTGAGGGGCCCCACGATGCCACCGTGGTCGTGGTGGCGCATACTGTCCGCGAACGACGGTCCGGGTGATTGGGCGGGAGGTGAGGCGCCGTGCAGAACAGCGAACCTCCCAGTAGTACCCGGTCGCGATTTCCCGTGACCGCGGTCTGACCGTTCCGTCCTTTTCTGTTGTCTTTCCGGCGCGAGTGCTTCGTGCCGGTTTGTGGCGTGGACCGGGTCCTGCGGCGATATCGCGACTGTTTCCTCCGTTTGTCGCATTTTCCTTTCTGTTGTGCGGAGGTGGACGAATCGTGTTCATGCCAGGAGCACAGTCGTGGCGGCGCCGCGCCGAGGATTCGCGGGCGCGCCGTGCCGTGCGGGGCACCGTGTTGTCGCTGGCCGGCCTGCTCGGCCGGGTCGTGGTGAACCAGACCGGCGACGAGGTCGGTCGGCTGGTCGACGTGGTGTGCCGGTGGGCCGGTGAGCCGTATCCGCCGGTGACCGGGCTGGTGATCAAGGTCGGGCGGCGGCGCGTGTACGCCTCGGCCGAGGCGGTCCGGCACGTGGCGCCGACGCGCGTGGCGCTGCGCTCGGCCCGGCTGGACCTGCGGGAATTCCAGGTGCGCGGCGGTGAGGTGCGGCTCGGGCGCGACGTGCTCGACCACCAGCTGGTGGACATCGACGGGGTGCGGGTGATCCGCGCTTCGGATCTGTACCTGGCCGAGATGGACGGGGTGTGGCGCCTGGTGGGCGCCGAGGTCGGGCTGAAGGTACTGGCCCGGCGGATCGGCCCGTCCCGGTGGCGGGCCCGCCCGGCTCCGGAGAAGGTGATCGACTGGTCGGCCATCCAGGCTCTCGGCGGCTCCGAGCAGGAGGGCGCGGCCGCCCGCCAGGTGCGGCTGCGCGCGGCGAACAGCGCGTTGTCCGCGCTGCGCCCGACGGAGCTGGCCGAGCTGCTCGCCGAGCTGGGCCGCGGTCCCCGCAACGAGCTGCTGGAGATGGTCAAGCCGGGCGCCGCCGCCGACGCGATGGAGGAGATGGACTCCCCGGATCTGGAGGCGCTGCTGCGGGAGGCGCCGACCGGCCGGGCGGCGGCGCTGCTGGCGGAGATGGAACCCGACGAGGCCGTGGACGCGTTGCGTGCGCTGGCGGGCCACGACCGGGACCGGCTGCTCACGGCGATGTCCGGCGAGCGCGCGCAGGGTCTGCGGACCCTGCTCGATCACCGGGAGGGCACCGCCGGGGCCGCCATGACCCCGGTACTGGTCACCGCCGTCGAGACCGACACGGTCGCCGATGTGGCGCAGCGGCTGCGCGAACAGACCGAGCACGCCGGTGATCTCGACGCGATCTGCGTGGTCGGCGCGGACGGCAGGCTCGTCGACGACGTGTCGCTGCTGGAACTGTTGCTGGCCGGCCCGGAGACCCCGATCGCGCGGCTGATCGGCCCGCCCTGGCCGGTCACCGTCGACCTCGGCACCCCGCTGCGCGAAGTCGTCGGGCACTTCATCGACGCGCGCCGCCAGTCGGTCGTCGTGCTCGACGAGGACGGCCGTCCCTCCGGCCGGATCCTGGCCGACGACCTGGTGGACGCGCTGGTGCCCGACCACGCCCGCTACCGCGTCTTCCCACTCGTTCCCTGACTTTCGCCGGCACCCAGAAGGGCCCTGCCATGGAAACCCGTGTGTCCACGACACTGCCCACGTCACCGCGGCCGCGCTGGCGCCGCCGCCTGATCACCGTGCTCGCCGTCGCCGGTCCCGGGCTCATCGCGGCCAACGCGGGCAACGACGCCGGCGGGATCGCCACCTACGCCTCCGCGGGGGCACAGTTCGGCTACCGGACGTTGTTCTTCATGGTGCTGGTCACCGTGGGTCTTGTCGTGGTGCAGGAAATGTGCGCCCGGCTCGGCGCGCACACCGGCGTCGGACTGGGCGCGCTGATCCGCGAACAGTTCTCGATCCGGGTCTCCGGCTTCGCCCTGCTGTGCTTCGTGGTCGCCAACGTCGGGCTCGTCGTGTCGGAGTTCGCCGGGATCGGCGCCGCACTGCAACTGCTGGGTGTGTCGCGGTATGTCTCGATACCTGCTGCCGCGGTGGCGATCTGGGGACTGGTCGTGTTCGGTTCCTATCGCTACGCGGAAAAGATCTTCCTCGTGCTGTCGCTGGCGTTTCTGGCCTATCCGCTCGCCGCGATGCTGTCCCACCCGGACTGGCGCGAGGTCGGAACTCAGCTCGCGCTGCCACATTTCGTCGGCAGCAAGGACTTCCTGCTGCTCGGGGTCGCGCTGATCGGCACCACCATCACCCCGTACATGCAGTTCTACGTCGCCGCCGCGGTCGCCGACCGGGGGATCGGCCCGGCCGACTACGCCCGGGAACGCGTGGACACGGTGGCCGGTGCGATTTTCGCCGACCTGATCAGCATCTTCATCATCATCGCCACCGCGACCGCGATCTCCGACCGGGCGCCGCTGGACTCCGCCGCGCAGGCCGCCGCCGCGCTGGAGCCGGTCGCCGGGCCCTTCGCGGCGCAGCTGTTCGGACTCGGGCTGCTCGGGGCTTCCGCGCTGGCCGCCGCCGTCGTCCCGCTCTCGACCTCCTACGCGGTGTCCGAGGCCGTCGGGGTGGAAAGCTCGGTGTCCCGCAGTTTCCGGCAGGCCCCGCTGTTCCTCGGCCTGTTCAGCGGTCAGATCGTCCTCGGCGCGGCCATCGCGCTGATCCCCGGCAACCTCATTCAGCTGCTCGTGCAGGCGCAGGTCCTCAATGGACTGATCACGCCGATCCTGCTGACCTACGTCCTCATTCTGGCCAACCGGCGCTCCGTGCTCGGCAAAGCCGCGAACGGGCCGGTTTTCCGTGTGGTCGCGACGATGTGCGTGGCGGTCGTGGCGATCCTGTCCGCCACCGTGCTGGTCCAGAGCGTGCTCGGTTGGTTCGGCCAGTGACCGCGGGGTCCCCGCCGGACGAGCGGGGACCCCTGGGATCACTTGCGGTCGAACACGTCCCGGATCTTGCCCGCCACGTCACCGGCGGCGTCCTTCACGCTTTCCACCGCGTCCTCGACGGCGGCTTTGGCCTGGTCGGTCTTGCCCTCGGCCCGCAGCTTCTCGTCACCGCTCAACTCGCCCGCGGCCTGCTTGGCCTTGCCCTGCACCTTGTCACCCAGCGACACGGGATTCTCCTTTCGCCTCCGCCGCCGCAGCGGCCTCACACCACTTAGGACAACCGGTGCACGGATTCGTCACGGGCGACGTCGTGGTGGCGGTTGTCACGCCGGCCCAGCAGCGCCGCACCCGCGAAGTAGAGCAGGGTGCTCGTCACGGGAAACCGGCCCCGTGGTGCGAAACCGCCGACGGTGAACCGGAACAGCGCGTACGCCGCCGTCGCGGCACCGAGAACGAGCAGCGGGCGGGACAGCCATACCGGCCACCCTGGCGACCACCGGGACAGTCGTCCGCCGAAATGTGCGCGTGCCACGGCCAGCAGTGCCAGCACGATCGCGGTGACGGCGGTCAGCAGTGCCACCCACACCGCTCGGGACAGCCACCAGCCGGCGGTGCCGGGCACCGGCTGCGGCAACAACCCCGCTGGGTAGGCGGCCAGTGCGACGAGCACGACGGGAATCATGTGCCACAGGTAGAGCCCCATCACGCGGTTGTTCACCGCGGCCAGCGGATGCCGCCAGCGTGAGGCCGCCAGCCTCCGGTTCAGCGTCGGCGCTACCGCCGCGACCAGCCCGGCCTGCGCCACGCTGAAGGCGAGCAGCGCGACCGTGGGCGGCGAGGTGTTGCGCACGGTTTCGCCGGGAACCGCGACCATGCTCAGCGGGTACGGCCCGAACCGGATCAGCACCGCCAGCGTGGCGGCGCCGCCCACCGCCAGCAGTCGCGGCAGCCTGCCGCGCAGCGCGCCGCGCAACCAGGCCACGCCCAGCTGGTAGACGGCCGCCCAGCCCAGCAGGTAGTTCGCCCAGCCGAGCAGCGGCAGCCGCCCGCCGAGTGTCGCGGCGTCCACCACGGCGACGGCGGCGGCCAAGGCGGCCGGCGCCGCCCAGCCCCAGCGCCGCTGTGCCGCCACCATCACCGGGGTCAGCGACACCAGGACGAGGTAGACCGGCAGGAACCACAGGTGCAGCGCGACCGCGGACGCGGCGTACTCCAGTTGCTGTCCATCCACATGCGACACCAGGCAGACCGCGACCGCGATCAGGACCACCGCCACGTACGCCGTGGCCGGTCCCAGCGTGGCGCTCACCCGCCGGCGGAGCCAGTCCGGCCAGCGGTCGTCGCCGCGGTGGTCCCACGAGGCCGCGTTCGCGTAGCCCGCGACGAGGAACAGCAGAGGAATGACCTGGAAGAACAGGGTGAGCCAGCGCGTCCAGGGCACCCCCGCGAGCACGTTCTCATCGCCGAACCGGCCGTTCCGGTAGGTCAACGACGCCGCAAGCCAGTGACCCAGTACGACGACGACCACCGCCAGGACCCGGAAGAGGTCCACGGACAGGTCGCGCTGCCTGGCCCGCACGGCCTCGACCGCTCAGGATTCCCCGAAATGCGGGCTTTGCCTGCGGCCGAAACGTTCCCATTCGCGGTCCCAGCGATGGGCGCGCGCCCGGCCGAGGATCCGCCGTGCGGCCGCGACCAGGCTCGCCACGCCGATCGCCGCGATGCCCCACGCCAGCATGCCCACGGCCAGCGCCATCGCGAGGGCGTCGCCCGGCCGCAGCGGCGCCGCGGCCACGTTGCCGTTCTGGTCCAGCCAGACCGGAACCGTGGTTCCCGCGGCGGTGCCCGGCGCGACGTTGACCGTGCCGGAGCGCTGGCCACCGCCGGGCAGCTCCCAGCGGGCCGTCACCGCCTTCGGCACGGCGGAGCCGCCGTCGGCAGTGCCGACCGTGGCCGAGGGCGCCGCGGCGAGGGTCACCGCCGACGATGTGTGGCGTTGGGCCATCTGCTGTCGCGATATGTCCATCTGGTGTGTGTAGGTGTCCGTTCCTGCCGACAGGGACAGGGGGACGGCGGCCAGGCACAAACCGATCGCGGCGAGGAGAATTCCCGCCTCGATCCAGTCCAGGCGGCGAGCAAGCGGGTTGCGTCCTGGCCAGAGCAGGCGCCCCAGACGCAAGAGCCAAGTCGTCGAGCGAAGCATGAGCCGAGCTTGTCCCTCGCCGGCGGCAGCCCGAAGAGCCGTTGGTCATGGGCCGGGGAGCCGAAAGGCGGGGACCGGCGGCCCAAGTCCTCCCCATCCGGCGGAAGTCGAGCCGAAGGTCCCTGTCCCGGGGCCGCGTTCATCAGCAAGCCTGAAGTCTCATCAGGAAACTTCAGGGAGGACCCGATGACGCATCAGCCCGATCCGCTGGCCTCGGCGCATCAGACGGCTCAGGAATGGCTGTCGGTGACCGCTCATCACCTCGGGACCGACGACCGTCACTACGCCTACCGGGTGCTGCGCACGTGGCTGCACCTCGTGCGCGACCGGCTCACCGTGGACACCGCGGTCCATTTCGCGGCGCAGCTGCCGGAGTTCCTGCGCGGCGTGTACTACGACGGCTGGACACCCAGCAAGGTACCGCTGCGCTACGACGCCGCCTGGTTCACCAACCTGTTCGCCGACCAGGCCGCGATCAGCCCGGACGACGTGCCGGCGGCGGCGGGCGCGGTTTCCGCGGCGCTGAACGCGCTGTGCTCGCCGGGACAGCTCGACCACGTCTTCGCGCTGATGCCCGCGAGCCTGCGTGGCGAACTCGAAGGCGAAAGCGTCACGGCGGAGACCTCGGCCCACACCGCGCCCGGGCGAGCGCACATCGACTCGCTGGAGGACAAGGTCCAGGCGTTGACCGAGGCGGTCAGCGTCCTCGCGCGCGGGCTGGAACAGATACCGTCGAGCGAGCCCGCGGCCGACCGTGCCGCGAAAGCCGCGCAGGAAGCACACCGCATCCTCATCGCGCACAACCCGCCGGCCACCTGACCACCGACCCGTCCGGACAACGGGGGACTTTCGCCTCTGTGCGCGGCAGCGGGCCGGCGCGACGGTTCGGACGTCGGCGACAGGACGCGAAGGGAGCCGCCGTGGACTCGTTTTCCCGGCAGGACCTCGACACGTTGCTCGGGCAGCCACGCTCGCCATCGGTGTCGCTGTATCTGACCACCCATCGCGCGGGGCCGGATACCCAGCAGGATCCACTCGAACTGACCAACCTGATCCACCGCGCCCAGGCGGAGCTGATGCGCGGCGGGCTGCGCAGGCCGGCCGCGGAGCAACTGCTCGCGCCGGCGCGCGATCTCGGCGAGGACGAGCGTTTCTGGCGGGATCGGGGTGAGGGTCTCGCGGTGTTCCTTCGCGACGGCTGGTGGCGCGCCTACCGGCTGCCCGTGTCCTTCGACGAGCTGGTCGTCGTCGCCGATCGCTTCCGCGTGTATCCGCTGCTGCCGTTGCTCAGCAGCGACCGGAGCTTCTTCGTGCTCGCGCTCAGCGAGAACGAAGCGCGGCTGTACCGGGGAACGCGGTCGGGACTGCGGATCGTGCCGGTGCCCTGTCTGCCGCACGGGGTCGCGGACGCCTTGCGTTACGACCAGCCGCTCAGACGCCGCAACCGGCATTTCGGCGTGCGGGCCGGTGTGAAGGTCCGCACCGTGGTGCACGGCCAGGGAATCGGCGGTGAGATCCAGAAGGAACGGCTCGGCCGGTACCTGCACGCGGTCAGCGGTGCGATCGATCCGGTGCTGGCTGGCGAACGCCGGCCGCTCGTACTGGCCGGTGTCGACCACGTCCGGGCGGCCTATCGCGAGATCACCCGCTACCCGCACGTCCTGGACGCCGGGATCGCCGGCAGCCCGGACCGGGTACCGCCGGCGCAGCTGCACGCGCGCGCATGGGAGCTGGCCGGGCCGGAAGCGATGCGCGGCCGGGACGCCGCCGCGGCCCGCTACCGGGAGGCGGCCGGTACGGGGCTGGCATCCGACGACGTTTCCGCCGTCGTCGTGGCCGCCGAGGCGGGCCGGGTCGAGTGCCTGTTCCTGCCGGTGGGCTCATCCGGGCAGGACGACGGAGTGGTCGAATCAGCCGCGATTCACACGCTCCGGACCGGGGGGAACGTCTACGCGGTCTCCGCCGCCGACGTGCCCGGCGGTGGGGCCGTCGCGGCGGTGTTCAGGTACTGAGCGGGCCATGGGCTGACACCGGGACGAGACGGCCACGCGAGGCCGCGACCGCGCCGGCGAGCCCGGACCTGCGCGCCATCGGCTTGCATGTGCCAGCACGCGCACAGGCGGCGTAGCTCTCTGGCACGCGAGGCCTCGCGCCACGCCGCCTTCTGGGCGTCGGTGGCCCGGTGACACGCCGCGATGCTGTTGCTTCTGGCGGCGGCCACGTCGCAGGAGAGTTTCATCCAGACACGAGGTGAGTGCGGGTGTGCCATGGCGTACCAACGAGACGTGCGGGGCAAACCTCGACCGGGACGGCCGAGAGCAGTACGGAGTTACGGTAGACCCTTCCGATCGAGGGGGAAAGGGACGTGGCGTAGGACGCCTTGGTTTGCGAGCCACAACTCCTCCCGCTATCGTGGTCTGTATACCCCCTGGGGTATCACGAAGAGGAGAAATGATCATGTGTCAGAGAGTGACGTGCCCGCGCTGCAACAAGCCCACCTACCGCGGCTGCGGCCAGCACGTGGAGCAGGTGCTCGGCGACGTTCCCGCCTCGCGGCGTTGTTCGTGCGCGTCGGAGCCGCAGCAGCCGCGTTCGCGGTGGCCCTTCGGCCGCCGGTGACGAGCACGGGTGTGGCCCGTCCGGGCGCGGGCCGCACCCGCCCGCAACCTAACCGCGGGAACGTCGGATTCCCGCCAGAGGAAAGGATTGTTCGATGGACATCGGCATCACGGTCAGGCTCGATCTGCCCTTCGACGCGGCGGTCGAGCGTACTCGCGCCGCGCTGAAGGAGCAGGGGTTCGGCGTGCTCACCGAGATCGACGTGCAGGCCACGCTGCGCGAGAAGCTCGGCGAGGAGATGGAGCGCTACCTCATCCTCGGCGCCTGCAACCCGCCGCTCGCGCACCGCGCACTCGGCGTCGACCGCCGGATCGGCCTGCTCCTGCCGTGCAACGTGGTCGTGCGCGAGGACGAGGGCGCCACGATCGTCGAGGCGCTCGACCCGGAGATCATGGTCTCCTCGACCGGCGAACCGGGCTTCACGCCGGTCGCCCAGGAGGCCGCCGCGCGGCTGCGCAAGGCGCTGGACACGCTGGGACCTTCGTAGTCTCGAAGAGAGCCCTCGGCCCTTTCCCGCGGCCGCCGGCCGCGGGGACCATCGCGTGGGAACGCGACGAATGGGGCTGACACCGTGAGCTTTTTCGACATGATGAATCCGCACGCCGAAACCCACCGTGCCGAGCACGCGGGGTGGCTGCGCGCGGCGGTGCTGGGCGCCAACGACGGCCTGGTGTCCACGGCCAGCCTGATGGTGGGCGTGGCGGCCAGCGGGGCCGCGAGCGCGGCCATCGTGACGGCCGGTGTCGCCGGAGTGGCGGCCGGATCGATGGCGATGGCGGCGGGGGAGTACGTCTCGGTCAGCTCGCAGGTCGACGTGGAGCGGGCCGACCGCGCCAAGGAGGAGCGCGAGCTCGCCGAGAACCCGGAGGCGGAGCTGGCCGAACTGGCCGGCATCTACCGGGACCGCGGCCTGCCGGAGGCGCTGGCCGCGCAGGTGGCCGAGGCGCTGCACGAGGCCGATCCGCTCGGGGCACATCTGCGCGACGAACTCGGGCAGAGCGAATCCACGGCGGCCCGCCCGGTGCAGGCGGCGCTGGCCTCGGCCGCCAGTTTCCTGGCCGGCGGTCTGGTCCCGTTCCTCGGCCTGCTCGGCCCCACCGCGGCCGTGCGCGTCGGGTTGATCGTGGTGGTGGCGCTGGTAGGTCTTGCCGTGGCCGGCGTCCTCGGCGCCCGGTTCGCCGGCATCGCCGTGCCGCGGCCCGCGCTGCGCGTGGTGCTGGGCGGCGGTCTGGCCATGCTGGTGACCGCCGCCGTCGGCCAGCTCGCGCACGTGTCCGGCCTCTGACGACGTGACGACGGCGACCGAGCCGGGGCGCGGACTGACCGCGGCGCAGGTCCGCGACCGCGTCGAGCGGGGCGAGACCAACACCGTCGCGCGCCGCACCAGCCGTCCGCTCGCCGACATCGTGCGCGCCAACGTGTTCACCAGGTTCAACGCCATTCTCGGAGCGCTCTTCGTCGTCATCGTCATCGTCGGGCCGGTCCAGGACACCCTGTTCGGGATGGTCGTGCTCGCCAACACCGCGATCGGCATCGTGCAGGAATGGCGCGCCAAGCAGACGCTGGACCGGCTGGCCATCCTCGGCGAGGCCCGGCCGCGGGTGTGGCGCGACGGGGCGCTGACCGACCTGGCCCCCGATCAGCTGGTCCGCGACGACGTGATCGAACTCGGGCCGGGCGAGCAGCTCATGGTCGACGGCACGCTGCTGTCCGCGACGGGTCTGGAGCTGGACGAGTCGGCCTTGACCGGCGAGGCGGATCCCGTCGCCAAACGTGCGGAGGACAGCATCCTGTCCGGCAGCTTCGTCGTCGCCGGAGCGGGCCGCTACCGGGCCACGCACGTCGGTGCGCAGGCCTACGCCGCCCGGCTGGCGGCGGAGGCCAGCCGGTTCACCCTCGCCCACTCGGAGCTGCGGGCCGGTATCGACCGCATCCTGAAGTGGATCACCTGGCTGTTCGTGCCCGTCACCGCGGTCACCCTCTACGGGCAGCTGCGCGGCAACCAGACCCTGCCCGACACCGTCCGCGGTGTGGTCGCCGCGCTGGTGCCGTTGGTGCCCGAGGGCCTGGTGCTGTTGACCAGCATCGCGTTCGCCGTCGGCGTGATCCGGCTGGGCCGCAGGCACTGCCTCGTGCAGGAGCTTCCCGCGATCGAAGGACTCGCCCGGGTGGACGTGGTGTGCACGGACAAGACCGGCACGCTCACCGAAACCGGTATGCGCCTGGGCCGGCTGCACCCGGTCGGCGCGGAGGACCCCGAGGCCACCCGGGCGCTGGCGGCGCTGGCCGCGGCCGATTCCAGTCCGAACGCCAGCATGCGGGCCATCGCCGCGGCCTACCCCGCCGGCCCCGGCTGGGCAGTCACGGCCAGTGCGGCGTTCTCCTCGGTCACGCGCTGGAGCGGGGCCAGTTTCACCGGTCACGGCAACTGGGTGCTCGGCGCGCCGGAGGCCCTGCTGCCCGCGGACAGCCCGGTGCTGGGCTCGGCGAACGAACTCGCCGCGCGCGGGATGCGGGTGCTGCTGCTGGGCCGCTCCGACCGTGCGGTGGACACCGACAGGGCACCCGGGCACGTCGAACCGGTCGCGCTTGTCGTGCTGGAACAGAAGATCCGCCCCGACGCCGCGTCCACTTTGGACTACTTCGCGGAGCAGGACGTGTCGGTGGTGATTCTGTCCGGGGACAACGCGGTCTCGGTCGGGGCCATCGCGGCCGGGCTCCATCTGCCCGCCTCCGCCGTGTTCGGGCGGGTGACGCCACAACGCAAGCAGGAGGTGGTCGCCGGGTTCCAGGCCGACGGCCACGGCGTGGCGATGACCGGCGACGGAGTCAACGACGTGCTGGCCCTCAAGCAGGCCGACATCGGCGTCGCGATGGGCGCCGGCAGCCCCGCCGCCCGCGCCGTGGCCCAGATCGTGTTGCTGGACAACGCTTTCGCCACGCTGCCGCACGTGGTCGCCGAGGGGCGGCGGGTGATCGGCAACATCCAGCGGGTGGCGAGCCTGTTCCTGATCAAGACCGTGTACGCCACGGTGCTGGCGGTCGCGATCGGCGCGGCGCGGCTGCCGTTTCCGTTCCTGCCCCGTCATCTGACCCTCATCGGCACGCTGACCATCGGCGTTCCGGCGTTCTTCCTCGCGCTGGCCCCGAATACCGAACGGGTCCGCGGCGAGCTGATCCGCCGCGTGCTGCGGATCGCGGTGCCGGTCGGGGTGGTGGCGGCCGCGGCCACGTTCGGCTGCTACTTCCTCGTGCACGCCCAGGGCGACGCGAGCCTGACCCAGCAGCGGACGGCCGCCACGCTCACGCTGTTCCTGATCAGTCTCGCCGCGCTGATCGCCATCGCGAGGCCGCTCACGTGGTGGAAGCTGGGCCTGGTCGCGGGCATCGCCGGCGCGTTCGCGCTGGTGTCGCTGGTGCCGCTCGGTCAGCGGTTCTTCGCCCTCGATCCCACCAACGCCGGCGCCATGCTCACCGCGCTGGCGATCGCGGCCGTCGGGAGCGCCCTCACGCTCGTCGCCGCGCGAACGGCCGGCCAGGTCAGGGCCGGGCGAGAAACTCCAGAACCTCTCGCGCGATCCGGCGGTTCTGCACGCCGAGGTGCCCGTGCCGGGGAAGGATCAGCGCCGCACCGCCCGGGATGAGCGCGGCGGTCTGCTCGAACAGTTCGCGGCCGTAGCAGGCATCCCGGCCACCACCGATGACGAGCGTGGGTGCGGTGATCCCCGCCAGGCGGTCGTGCAGGTCGAAGGCGTCCTCGGCGTCGATCGTGGCAAGCAGGTCGGTGCCGGCGCGGCCGAGCATGACCGGTCCGAGCAGCCAGCCGAGGATGCGCATGAAGCGGCGGGTCGTGGCGTGCGCACCCAGGATGGACATCATCGCGGCCGAGGCGCGCCGGGTCGACCCCGCCCGCAACCACCTCGCGGTCTCACGCTGGCAGGCGCGGCCGTAGGGACCGAGCCGGTAGGCGGCGGAGACGATCACCAGCCGTGCCACGGTTTCGGGATGGTCGGCCGCCAGTTGCAGCGCGACACTTCCGCCGGTGGACACGCCGAGAACGTCGACGGGCTCGCCGAACTGCTGCCGCAGCGCGGCGGCGTAGTCACCGGCGAGATCGGCCATCGTCGTGCCCGGTGGCAGGCCGGCACGCCGGTTGAGCCACCACACCTCCCGGTTCCGGGCCAGCGGCGAGCACTGCGCGCGCTGGAAGCCGCGGTCCATGCCCCGGGGCAGGTCGTGGTGTGCGGTCAGGCCGGGCAGCATGACCAACGGCCGTCCGGCACCGATCCGCAGGCAGGCCATACCACTGGCGAGCACCGCGTCGTTTCCCTCGCTCATCGACTGGCACCTCCGCCGCGACCCCTTTTTCAGGCTAAGGCTTGTGCGCGGCGGCGCCAACGTGCATCGCCCGTCCGCATCACGTGTGCAGGCCGGTGAGGCGTTCGTAGGCCGCGACGAGTTCGGCGGTCAGTTCGTCCAGCCGGGCCGGGTCGGCGGTGGCGAGGTCGGCGAAGCGCATCGCGATGCCGGTCACCATCTCCGCCAGCGCCCGCGCGGGCACGGCGAGTGACGCCTCGCCCCGCGCCTCGAGCCGGGTCAGGAAACGTGCGTGTCTGCGGGTCGGGCGTTCGTGGATCTCGTCGTGCAGTGCACGCATCTCCGGGTCGGACAGCGCCTGGTGGTGGATCACGGTGAGCATGCCGCGGTGGCGGACGTAGGCGTGCAGGTACGCGACGATGCCGACCCGGCCGGTGTCGCGGGGCGAGGTCGTGTCGATGTTCTCCTGCAGGGCGAGGAATTCGTCGCGCACCCGTTCGGCGAGGGCGCGGAAGACGTCCTCTTTGGACGGGAAGTAGGAGTAGACGGTCGGGCGGGTGATGCCCGCGTCGTCCGCGAGGGCGCCGATGGTCGTGCGCGTGAAGCCGAGCCTGCAGAACGTGCGCTCGGCCGAGTCGAGCAGCAGGCTTCGCTTCTCGGACTCCGCGAGCGCCCGGCCGCCGATGCCGCGCATGACCACCTCCCGCTACTTGACAGCAATGTAAAGTAGCACGCCATGGGATTACCTGATGTCCAGCGTCGGACGATCAGCGCGGTCTACGAGCGGGTGCTGGAGTTCATACCGGACGAACTCGCCCAGATCGGACCGGACGGCGACTACACCTTCGCCGAAAGCCACGCACGCTCGCTGCGCATCGCGGGCGGGCTCACCGGCCTCGGCATCGAACGGCAGCAGCCGGTCGCGCTGCTGCTGGACAACTCGCTCGACGCGGTGCACGCCTGGACCGGCACCGCACTCGGCGGGATGGTCGAGGTGCCGGTCAACTCCGCCTACAAGGGCAGCTTCCTGAGCCACATCCTCAACGACTCCGGCGCGCTCGCGCTCGTCGTGGAGGCCGGGCAGGTCGAGCGCGTCGCCCGCATCGCGGGCGAACTCACCGCCTTGCGCACCGTCGTCGTACACGGCGATCCCGCGGCGGCCGACGAGCTGCGCGGACGCTTCCAGGTGATCGGGTTCGACGAGCTCGCCAACGCGAATCCCGTGGCGCCCCAGCGCATCGACCCCGCCGACCTGATGGCCTACATGTACACCTCGGGCACCACCGGGGCGTCGAAGGGCGTGCTGGTCTCGCACGCGCACGCCTACACCTACGCCTCCCGCGAGGACCAGGAGCGGCCGCGTGCGGGCGACCGGATCCTCGTCACGCTGCCGCTGTTCCACCTCGCCGGCCAGTGGTACGGCGTGTACCAGGCGCTGATCCACGAGTCCCGCTGCGTGGTCGAGCCCGGCTTCTCCGTGAGCCGGTTCTGGCCGACGGTGCGCGAGCACGGCATCACCGTCACCGTCACGCTCGGCGCGATGGCCGAACTGCTTCAGCAGCGGGCGCCGCAGCCCGACGACGCCGACAATCCACTGGAGCTGGCGGTGATGGCGCCGCTGGCCAGCGACGTCGAGGGTTTCCGCCGCCGGTTCGGCGTGCAGGTCGCCTCCGTGTACGGCATGAGCGAGATCGGCGTGGTGCTCAACGGGCCGCCGGAGACGATCGTCGGCGGCGAATGCGGCTTCCCGCGCCCCGGCTACACCTTGCGGCTGGTCGACTCCGCGGGCAAGGACGTGCCGACCGGTGAGATCGGCGAGCTGTGGGTGCGCCCGGACGAGCCGCTGACGGTGATGCGCGGCTACCACAACCTGCCGGACAAGACCGCCGAGACGCTCGTCGAAGGCTGGGTGCACACCGGTGACGCCTTCCGCGCCGACGCCGAAGGCCGGTTCTTCTTCAGCGACCGGATGAAGGACGCGCTGCGCCGCCGCGGCGAGAACATCTCCAGCTTCGAGGTGGAGAGCGTGATCAACAGCCATCCCGGGGTGTACGAGAGCGCGGTCGTCGCCGTGCCCTCCGCCCTCACCGAGGACGAGATCAAGGCGGTCGTGGTGCCACGCGAGGGCGTGACCGTGGATCCGGAGGAGCTGACCCGCTACCTCATCGACCGGATGCCGTATTTCATGGTGCCGCGCTACCTGGAGTTCGCCGCGGAACTGCCGAAGACGCCCACTCAGAAGGTGCACAAGCACGTGCTGCGCGAGGCCGGTGTGCACGAAGGAGTCTGGGACCGCGAAGCGGCCGGGATCGTGCTGCGAAGGGAGAACCGGTGACGTCACTGCTGGTCGCCAACCGGGGCGAGATCGCCGTCCGCATCATGGCGACGGCCGCCGCGCTCGGGCTGCGGACCGTGGCCGTCCATCCGGCCGACGACGCCGAGTCGGCGCACGTCCGGCGCGCGGACGAGGCGGTCGAGCTGCCCGGGGAGGGGCCTGCCGCCTACCTCGATGCCGAGGCGGTCGTCGGGGCCGCGGTGAAGACCGGATGCGACACGCTGCACCCCGGTTACGGCTTCCTGTCGGAGAATCCCGCGCTCGCGCGGCGCTGCGCAGAGGCGGGTGTGACGTTCGTCGGGCCCTCGCCCGAGACGCTGGCCCTGTTCGGGGACAAGACGGCGGCGCGGGCGCGGGCCGAGGAGGCCGGAGTTCCGGTGCCCGCCGGGGCACCCGCGGCGGAGGCCCACCGGTTCCTGGAAAGCCTCGGACCGGGCGGGGCGGTGATGGTCAAGGCGCGCGCGGGCGGCGGTGGCCGCGGCATGCGCCCGGTGACCGATCCCGCGGAGCTGGACGAGGCGTTGCGCCGCTGCGCTTCCGAGGCGGCGTCGGCCTTCGGCGACGGCACCGTCTACGTCGAGCGGTTGCTCACCGGCGCCCGGCACATCGAGGTGCAGGTCGCGGGCGACGGGGCGCGGGTGGTCGCGCTGGGCGACCGGGACTGCAGTGCCCAGCGGCGCAGGCAGAAGCTCATCGAGATCGCCCCGGCGCCCGCGTTGCCGGACGCGCTGCGGGCGGCGCTGCACCGTGCGGCGACGGATCTGGTGGGGGACTACCTCGGGCTCGCGACCGTCGAGTTCCTGGTGTCGGGCAAGGATTTCGTGTTCCTCGAAGTCAATCCGCGGCTGCAGGTCGAGCACACGGTCACCGAGGAGGTGACCGGCCTGGACCTGGTCGAGATCGGTCTCGGGCTCGCCGCCGGGCGCACGCTGGCCGAGCTCGGCATCGACCGTGGCGTGCCGAGCCGCGGCACCGCGCTGCAGGCCCGGGTCAACGCCGAGACGGTGCGGGCCGACGGCACGGTCGTGCCCGGCGCGGGCACGCTCACCCGCTTCCAGCCGCCGACCGGGCGTGGCATCCGCGTCGACACCCACGGCTACACCGGCTACGCGATGAGCCCGCGCTACGACTCCCTGCTGGCGAAGGTGATCGTCCACGGCGACGCGGCCTCGATCGCCGCACGGGCCTCGCGCGCACTGGCCGAATTCGACCTCGCCGGCGTTCCGACCAACCGCGGGCTGCTGCGTGCGCTGCTGGCCGAACCGGCGCTGACCACCGGTGGCATCGACACGGCCTACGTCGACGCGCGGACCGCGGAGCTCGCCGGCGAGCCCGACCCCGCACCGGAGATCGCGGACGGGGACGCGAACGCCGTGTCCGCACCCCAGCCGGGCGTGGTCGTGCAGCTCGCGGTGACTCCCGGCGCGCAGGTCGCCGCGGGCGCCGAACTACTGGTCCTCGAAGCGATGAAGATGGAGCACGTGGTCCGCGCCGACCGGGCGGGCATCGTCGAGGAGGTACTGGTCGCGACCGGAGACGCGGTCACCGCCGGGGCGCCGCTGCTGATCCTCGCCGGTGACGGCGAGGGCGCCGGGCACGACGCCGTGGTGGCCGACATCGACCCCGCCCACGTCCGGCCCGATCTCGCCGAGGTCCACGAGCGCAAGCGGATCACACTGGACGAGGCGCGGCCCGCCGCCGTCGAACGCAGGCGCGGCAAGGGACTGCGCACCGCCCGCGAGAACGTCGCCGACCTCGTAGACCCCGGCAGCTTCACCGAGTACGGCGGGTTCGTGGTCGCCGCCCAGCGCCGCCGCCGCGCGCTGGACGACCTGATCGCCGCGACCCCCGCCGACGGGCTGCTCACCGGCACCGCGACCGTCGACGGGGTGCCCGTGGCGGTGCTGGCCTACGACTACACCGTGCTCGCCGGGACCCAGGGCGTGCACAACCACCGCAAGACCGACCGGCTGCTGCGGCTCGCGCAGCGCCAGGCGCTGCCGGTCGTGGTCTTCGCCGAGGGCGGCGGCGGACGGCCCGGCGACACCGACACCTCCGCGGTCGCCCAGCTCGACGTGCCCACCTTCCGGCTCATGGCCGAACTGGCGGGCAAGGTGCCGACCGTCGCGATCGTCGCGGGCTACTGCTTCGCGGGCAACGCCGCGCTGGCCGCGTCGTGCGATCTGATCATCGCCACCGAAGGCAGCAGCCTCGGCATGTCCGGACCCGCGATGATCGAGGGCGCCGGGCTCGGCGTGGTCGCGCCACAGGACGTCGGGCCGATGTCGGTGCAGGTGCCCAACGGCGTGGTCGACGTGCTGGTCCCGGACGAGGCCGCCGCCGTCGCGACGGCACGTGCCTACCTGCGCACGGTGACCGGGGTGGCCGCCGGGGACGTCGCCTGCGCGGACCAGCGCACGCTGCGGCACCTCGTCCCGGAGAACCGGGTGCGGGTCTATGACATCCGGCCCGTGCTGGAGACGTTGTTCGACAGCGGCAGCCTGCTGGAGGTCCGGGCGGCCTTCGGCACCGGGATCGTCACGGCCTTCGCGCGGCTGGCCGGCAGGCCGGTCGGCGTGCTGGCGAACGATCCCGGCCACCTCGGCGGCGCGATCGACGGCGACGCCGCCGACAAGGCGACCCGGTTCCTGCGGATCTGCGACGAGCGCGGCCTGCCCGTGGTGTCGCTTGTGGACACCCCGGGGTTCATGGTCGGCCCGGAGGCCGAACGCACCGCCACCGTCCGCCGGTTCGGGGAGATGTTCGTGGCCGGGGCGCGGCTGTCCACGCCGCTGGTCGCGGTGGTGCTGCGCAAGGGCTACGGCCTCGGCGCCATGGCCATGACCGGTGGTGACCTGCTCTCGACCGCGCTGACCGTGGCCTGGCCGACCGGCGAGTTCGGCGGCATGGGCCTGGAAGGCGCGGTCCGGCTGGGCTACCGCAAGGAACTCGACGCCATCGCCGATCCGCGGGCGCGCCGGGACCGGTACGAGGAACTGCTGGCCGGCTACTACGAACGCGGCAAGGCGCTCAGCGTCGCGACCGTCGGCGAGATCGACGACGTCATCGACCCCGCCGACACCCGCGAGGTGCTGTCCAGGGCGCTCGGCTGCGCCGGGTAGGTCACGGGCCTGGGACGATGCCGAAGGCCCGGATCTTGCGGTAGATCGTGGCGCGGGACATGCCGAGATCGGCGGCGGCCCGTTCCTTGTTGCCGTGGTTGGCCGCGAGGCTGCGCACGATGGCGTCGCGTTCGATCGATTCGAGCTGGGTGAGCTGGCGGCGCATGACCGTCCGGCATTCCGCGGGCAGGTCGGTCACCTCGATCTTGCCCGAGCGGTGGCGTCGCGAGACCTCGGCCAGCATCCGGTCGAGCTGCCGGATGTTGCCCGGCCACGGCAGCCGCATGAGCTGGCGCAGGCACGCGTCCGACGGCTCCAGATCGCGGCTTTTCGCGTGCCGGGCCAGCAGATGCGGCACCAGGCGGCGCACGTCTTCGATCCGGTGCCGCAGCGGCGGTACCTCGACGGTGTGGGCGAAGAACGGCATCAGCCATCCGGCGGCATCCGGATCACGCGAGACGTCGCTGAGGGTGACGGCCACCCACACCGGGGCGTGCGCGGGAGGCGCGCCCTGCCACATCGTGAACAGGTCGGTGAGCCGCCGCATACCCTCGGTGCCGAGGGTGTCGGCGTGGCGGAGGATGACGGCGGGCGAGTGGCCCCCGGCGACCTCGTCGTCCAGCGCTGCCGCCCACTCCTCGTAGTCGTCGACGCCCTCACAGTCCCGCACGACCAGCGGGCCGCTCGGCGCGCGGTGGCGTGCCACGGCCGTGGCCAGCGCGGTCTTCCCGGTGCCGCGTTCGCCGGTGAGCACCAGCCAGCTCCCGGCGGTGAAGCTCGCCTCCGCGGCGGCGCAGGTCTGCCGCCAGCCCGGGGTGCCACCGACCACCCCGGGCAGGCTCAGCTCGGGTTGCGCGGCCGTGCGCCGCGACGCGGCCTGGTTCTTCACCCGGAACAACCCGCCGGCCAGCGTCGACCCGCTGTACACGGGCCGGTACTCCAGCCGGGCGACCATCCCGGAAGGAAGATCGGCCAGTACGGTGACCGGTTTGGCCGCTCCCGCGACATCGCCGCTGTGCGCGATCAGGGCCGAGCGGTCGGCAACGTCGTAGAGCTCCTGGGCGTGGTTGTTGACCATGACCACGTCCTCGTTGACCGCCAGTATCGCGCCCGATCCCCGCTGGCAGGCGGCGAGATACTCGCGCAGCAACGCCAGCTCGCGGGCGCCCACGCCGGCGAGCATCGCCTCCTCGATCTGCTTGGCCGTGCGGCGCGCCAGCGTCAGCAGCAGCGGGCCGGGGGTACCCGACCAGGACGTCAGATCGAGTACGCCGACCAGGTGACCGCGGACCGGGTGATGGATGGGCGCACCCGCGCATTCGAACTGGGCGAGACCGCTGTTGAAATGCTCGAATCCGGACACCAGCACCGGCTGCTGGCATTCCAGCGTCGTGCCGATCCCGTTGGTTCCGATGGAGCTCTCGGCGTAGCTGTAGCCGGGTGCGAGCAGGATCCGGTCCAGGCCGCTGTTGAGGCTGCGATCGACGGTGGTCCTGCTGACCACGAGCCCGTCCGCGTCGGTGAGCAGGATGGCGACCGGATGGTCGCCGAGCTCCGAGGCGAGGTTGTCCAGCACCGGTTTTGCGCTGCGGACCAGGAGACTTTCGCCGTCGGGGTCGGCGACGAAGACGGGGGCGGGCTGGTCGGTGTCGACCCGGTGTTCGAGCGCGCGGCGCCAGGACGCGGAGATGATATCCCGCACGCCGGGGAGTTCGGGCAGGGGGCGCGAGAGAAACTTCTCCCGCAGGACGCTGATCGGCGAGTTGGACCGGTGTCCTTGCGTCACCACCGTCTCCTTTGACGTCACGCGCTGTTCGGTGCGCTCATTGGCCCGCGACAGCCATCGTGACGGCTGCCCCGGGTTACCGCGGTCTCACAATGAGACAGAAGTTACCTGCGATGCCCAACACACTCTCCTCCGTCAGTGACGACTTCCGGCGGCCAGACCCCGGTTTCAAGGAGGCTGAATTGAGCAGGCAAAGTCTCACCAAGGCGCATAACAAGATCACCGAGTTGTCGTGGGAACCCACCTTCGCGACCCCGGCGACCCGCTTCGGGACCGACTACACGTTCGAGAAGGCGCCGAAGAAGGACCCGCTCAAGCAGATCATGCGGTCGTACTTCCCGATGGAGGAGGAGAAGGACAATCGCGTCTTCGGCGCGATGGACGGCGCGATCCGGGGCAACATGTTCCGGCAGGTGCAGCAGCGCTGGCTGGAGTGGCAGAAGCTGTTCTTGTCCATCATCCCGTTCCCGGAGATCTCGGCCGCCCGTGCGATGCCGATGGCCATCGACGCGGTGCCCAACCCCGAGATCCACAACGGACTCGCGGTGCAGATGATCGACGAGGTTCGGCACTCGACGATCCAGATGAACCTGAAAAAGCTGTACATGAACAACTACATCGACCCGGCCGGGTTCGACATCACGGAGAAGGCGTTCGCGAACAACTACGCGGGCACCATCGGCCGCCAGTTCGGTGAAGGGTTCATCACCGGTGACGCGATCACCGCGGCCAACATCTACCTGACCGTCGTCGCGGAGACCGCGTTCACCAACACGCTGTTCGTCGCGATGCCCGACGAGGCCGCCGCCAACGGCGACTACCTGCTGCCGACGGTGTTCCACTCGGTGCAGTCGGACGAGTCCCGGCACATCTCCAACGGCTACTCCATCCTGCTGATGGCGCTGGCCGACGAGCGCAACCGCCCGCTGCTGGAGCGCGACCTGCGCTACGCCTGGTGGAACAACCACTGCGTGGTCGACGCCGCGATCGGCACGTTCATCGAGTACGGCACCAAGGACCGCCGCAAGAACCGCGAGTCCTACGCCGAGATGTGGCGCCGCTGGATCTACGACGACTACTACCGCAGCTACCTGCTCCCGCTGGAGAAGTACGGCCTGGTCATCCCGCACGACCTGGTCGAGGAGGCGTGGAACCGGATCACCAACAAGTTCTACGTGCACCGCGTCGCGCAGTTCTTCGCCACCGGCTGGCCGGTCAACTACTGGCGCATCGACGGCATGAGCGACGCCGACTTCGAGTGGTTCGAGCACAAGTACCCCGGCTGGTACAACCAGTTCGGCAAGTGGTGGGAGGCCTACAACCGGCTGCGCTACCCGGGCCGCAACAAGCCGATCGCGTTCGAAGAGGTCGGCTACGAGTACCCGCACCGCTGCTGGACGTGCATGGTGCCCGCCCTGGTCCGCGAGGACCTCGTCGTCGACAAGGTCGACGGCCAGTGGCGCACCTACTGCTCGGAGACCTGCGCCTGGACCGACAAGGTCGCCTTCCGGCCCGAGTACGAGGGCCGCCCGACCCCGAACATGGGCCGGCTGACCGGGCAGCGCGAGTGGGAGACCCTGCACCACGACCGGGACCTCGCCGACATCGTCAAGGACCTGGGCTACGTCCGCGACGACGGCAAGACGCTGATCCCGCAGCCGCATCTGGACCTGGACGACCCGAAGAAGCTGTGGACGCTCGACGACCTGCGCGGCATCCAGTTCGCCAGCCCGAACGTCACGCTCAACCAGATGACCGACGCCGAACGCGACAAGTGGGCCGAGGCTTACCGCGCCAACCCCAACGTCACGGCTGCCTGAGGCGTCCTCAAGGCCCGCGGACGGCGGCGATCCCGCGCCGCCGTCCGCCCCGAGAATCGAGAGATCAATGGCCGACAAGCATCGCATCTCCTTCGAACCGGTCGACATCGAGATGGAGGTCGGCGAGGACGAGAAGATCCTCGACGCCGCGTTCCGCCAGGGCATCCACCTCATGCACGGGTGCCGCGAGGGCCAGTGCTCGGCGTGCAAGTCCTACGTGCTGGACGGCGAGATCCAGATGGAGCGGTACTCGACGTTCGCCTGCAACGACGCGGAGGTCGAGGAAGGCTTCGTGCTGCTGTGCCGGGCACACGCCTTCAGCGACTGCACCATCGAGCTGCTCAACTTCGACGAGGACGAGCTGCTCAACTCCGCCCCGCTGCAGGAGATCCGGACCGAGGTCGCCGAGATCGTGCCGCACACGCACGACATCGTGGGCCTCAAGCTCCGGCCGGTGGACCCGCCGGCGTATGACTTCAAGCCCGGCCAGTACGCGGATCTGACCATCCCGGGCACCGACGAGCACCGGTCGTTCTCGATGGCGACGACACCGTCCACATCGGATCACATCGAGTTCGTCATCAAGAAGTACCCGGGTGGGAAGTTCTCGTCGCTGCTGGACGAGGGCATCGCGGTCGGCGACACGATCGAGCTGAAAGGGCCGTACGGCAACTTCACGCTCAAGAACGGGCACGTCCTTCCCCTGGTGCTGATGGCGGGCGGGGCGGGGATGGCACCGGTGCTCGGCCTGTTGCGGCACCTGAGCGAAACCGGCGACACCCGCCGGATCCGCTTCTACTACGGCGCCCGCACCCCGGCGGATCTGTTCTACCTGGACGAGATCCGCGCACTGGGTGAACGGCTCGCGGACTTCGAGTTCGTCGTCGCCCTTTCCGAATCGGACGCGGGCGTCGAGGACCTCGGTGTCACGGCCGAACGGGGCATGGTCACCGACGTGGCCGAGGCCCGCGAGCCGGAGCTGCACCGGACCGAGGTCTACCTGTGCGGCCCACCGCCCATGGTCGACGCCGCGCTGGAGCTGGCCACGCGCCAAGGCGTACCCGACGACCAGGTCTTCTACGACAAGTTCACCACGTCGGTTCGTGACGAGTAGATATCAGAGGAGATATCACATGGCGAGCAGTGCAACGTCTGCGCCGAAGGTGCGCAGCTTCCCCAAGGTGGAGTTCACCGACTCCGAAGCAGGCGCGCTGGAGTTCCCGAGCTCCTCCAGCCGCACCTACAACTACTTCAAACCGGCCAAGCTGCGGGCGACCGTGTACGAGGACGTGACCGTCGACGTGCAGCCGGACCCCGAGCGGCACCTCAGCCAGGGCTGGATCTACGGCTTCGGCGACGGCCCCGGTGGCTACCCGCAGGAGTGGACGGCCGCGAAATCCTCCAACTGGCACGCGTTCCTCGACCCCAACGAGGAGTGGGAACAGACCATCTACCGCAACAACTCCGCGGTGGTGCGTCAGGTCGCCCTGTGCCTGGAGAACGCCAAGCGCGCCGGTGCCTACGGAAGCTGGAACACCGCCTGGCAGAAGTTCATCTCCCGCAACCTCGGCGCCTGGATGCACGCCGAGAACGGGATGGCGCTGCACGTGTTCACCTCGATCCAGCGTTCCGGACCGACGAACATGATCAACACGGCGGTGGCGGTCAACGCGGCGCACAAGATGCGTTTCGCCCAGGACCTCGCCCTGTTCAATCTGGACCTGTCCGAGTCGCTGGAGTCGTTCGACGGCTCGGTGCACAAGGAGGTGTGGGCCTCGGCCGAGGAGTGGCAGCCCACCCGCAAGGTCGTCGAGGAACTGACCGCGGTCGGCGACTGGGCCGAGTTGCTGTTCGGCACCAACGTCGTGTTCGAGCAGCTGGTCGGCCAGCTGTTCCGGTCCGAGCTGGTCATGCAGATCTCGGCCAAGAACGGCGACTACATCACGCCGACCATCGTCGGCACCGGCGAGCACGACTACAACCGGGACCTCGGCTACACCCGCGCCCTGTTCCAGTTGCTCACCCGCGACGAGAAGGTCGGCGCGAGCAACAAGAAGCTGTTCGGCCAGTGGCTCGCGAAGTGGGTGCCGCCGTGCCTGGAGGCGGCGCACGCGCTGCAGCCGATCTGGTCGCAGCCGGCGGAGAAGACGGTCACGTTCGCCGACTCGCTCGCCGCCACCACGGAGAAGTTCACCCAGCTGCTCGAAGAGATCGGGCTCGACGTTCCCAAGGAGTTGACGAAGTGAGCGAAATGCAGTTCGGTTCGCAGGCCGGATCCTCGAACATGTGTGGCGTCACGCTGATGAACACCCCGGTGGGCCGGGTCGTCGCCGACGTGATGGCGACCAAGGAGGGTGTCTCCCTGGTCGAGTACCCGTCCATGATCCGGGTCGACGGCACCAAGCTCCTGGAGTTCGACTACGACGAGCTGACCGAGGCACTGGGCCAGCCCTTCGACGGCTCGATCTTCGAGGAGATCAGCTCGACGCACTACGGGCGCATGGTCCACCTTGACGACCGCACCCTGCTGTTCGCCAACCCGGAGGACGCCGCCGAATACATCGGCTTCGACCTGCTCGCACACGGCTGAGGCCGGACACCGATCCCGGTGGTGGCGGGGCCCGCGATGGCGGAGCCCCGCCACCACCCTTCCAGTACCCACCCGCACAGCGAGAGGTTTCCCATGTACGAAAAGGACGGCGAGAGCTACTTCATCGTGGACGGGCACGTTCACATCTGGGACGGCCGCGCGTCGAACCACAAGAACGTGCACGGCAAGCAGTTCATCGACTGCTTCTACGACTACCACCGCAATCTCAGCCCCGAAGACGTCATCTGGGACTACGACACCTACACCTACTACGGCGCCGAGCGGTTCATGAAGGACCTCTTCGCCGAGGGTTACGTCGACCACGCGATCTTCCAGGCGACCCTGCTGTCCGACTTCTACCACAACGGGTTCGGCCAGACCGAGGAAGCGTTCGGGCTCGCCCGGCAGCACCCGGAGAAGCTGACCTACAACCACGCCTACGACCCGCGCAACGGCGAGGCCGGGCTGGAGCAGCTGCGGCGCGACGCCGAGCGGTTCAACCTCAAGGGCGTCAAGCTCTACACCGCCGAATGGCACGGTGACTCGCGCGGCTACAAGCTGGACGAGCCGTGGTCGCGGCGCTACCTGGAAGAGTGCCTGGAACTGGGCATCAAGAACATCCACGTCCACAAGGGACCGACGATCAAGCCGCTGGACCGGGACGCGTTCGACGTCGCCGACATCGACAAGGTCGCCACCGACTACCTCGACCTGAACTTCATCGTGGAACACGTCGGGCTGCCGCGGCTGGAGGACTTCTGCTGGATCGCCACGCAGGAGTCCAATGTGTACGGCGGGCTGGCGGTCGCGATGCCGTTCATCCACGCCCGGCCGCGCTACTTCGCGCAGATCATCGGCGAGCTGCTGTACTGGATCGGCGAGGACCGGATCCTCTTCGGCAGCGACTATGCACTGTGGACGCCGAAGTGGCTGGTCGAGAAGTTCGTGGACTTCCAGATTCCCGAGGACATGCCGGAGTACCCGGCGATCACCGCGGAACAGAAGAAGAAGATCCTCGGGCTCAACGCGGCCTCGCTGTACGGCCTCGACGTGCCGCGTCAGTTCCGGCTGCCCGCCGCCTCGGGAGCGGGTGTGTGATGACGGCGACGGTCCAGACCGTGGAAACGGAAATCCTCTCGGCGCTGGCGACGGTGCTCGACCCCGAGCTGGACGAACCCGTGACCGAGCTGGGCTTCGTCCGGTCCGTGGCGATCGACGACGAGGGTGTGGAGGTGCACTTGCGCCTCCCCACTTCCTTCTGTGCGCCCAACTTCGCGTACCTGATGGTCGCCGACGCCTACGACGCGCTGGCGGGGGTTCCGGAGGCGGGCCGGGTCCGGGTGCTGCTGGACGACCACCACGACTCGGACAAGATCAACGCCGGTACCGCCGCGGGTCTCGGCTACGTCGGGACTTTCGGTGTGGAGGCCGAGGAAAGCCTCGACGAGCTGCGCCGCACGTTCCAGCGCAAAGCCCATGTGGCGGCGATGGAACGCTGCTGCCGCGCGGTGCTGGCCAGTGGTGCGTGGACGCTGGAGGAACTGCCGCTGCTCGAACTGTTCGACCTGCCCGAGGACCGGCTGAAGCTGGCACTGCTCCGCCGCCGCGAGGCTATCGGCCTGCCCAACCACTCGCATGCTCGCGTGCTGGTCGGTCACGACGGCGAGCCTGTCCCGAAGTCGGATCTGAAGCTGTGGCTGCGGCTGGCGGCGACCACCCGCGTGTCCATCGAGGGCAATGCCCATTTCTGCCGGGGACTGCTCGCCACCCGCTACGCCGATCCGGTGGGCGCGTCCCCGGTCATCACCAATTCCAGGAGTCACGCATGAAAGCCGCACAGGTAACCGGCTACCACCACAAGCTCGAACTGCGCGACGTCGACGAACCGAAGATCACCGGTCCGTTCGACGTCGTGGTCAAGATCGGTGCCGCCGGGGTGTGCCGGACCGACATCCACATCCTCGAAGGCCAGTGGGCGGAGAAGTCCGGCGTCACCCTGCCTTACACGATCGGGCACGAGAACGCGGGCTGGGTGCACGCGGTCGGTGACGCGGTCACCAACGTCGCGGTGGGGGACAAGGTGATCCTGCACCCGCTGATGACGTGCGGGCTGTGCCGCGCCTGCCGTCTCGGCGACGACGTGCACTGCGAGAACTCGCGGTTTCCCGGTATCGACACGCACGGCGGGTACGCCGAGTACCTGCTGACCTCGGCGCGTTCGTGTGTGAAGCTCGACGACAGCCTGGAGCCGGCCGGCGTCGCCGCGCTCGCCGACGCCGGTCTCACCGCGCAGCACGCCGCCGCGAAGGCGGCCGCGTTCCTGCGCCCCGGCGAGGTCTGCGTGATCATCGGCGCGGGCGGCCTCGGCCACATCGGCATCCAGTGCATGAAGGCGATGAGCGCGGCCACGCTCGTCGTCGTGGACCGCAATCCGGCGGCGCTGGAACTGGCGCGGCAGGTCGGTGCCGACGTCACCGTGGTGGCCGACGGCGACCACGTCAACGAGGTCCTCGAAGTGACGGGCGGGCACGGCGCGGAGGCTGTCATCGACTTCGTCGGCGAAGGCGGGTCGACGGCCGAAGGGGTGCGGATGCTGCGCCGCGCGGGCAACTACTACGTCGTCGGCTACGGCGAGAACATCAACGTGCCCACCATCGACATCATCTCGACCGAGATCAACTTCATCGGCAACCTCGTCGGGTCCTACACCGACCTGCAGGACCTCATGGTGCTCGCCGCGCAGGGCAAGGTGAAGCTGCACACCGCGCGGTACGGGCTGGAGGAGTTCCAGCTGGCCATCGACGACCTGAACGCGGGCAAGGTCCGCGGCCGGGCGATTCTCGTTCCCTGATCAGGAGAAAGGAAGAAATCATGGCGAAGGAGTTGCGGTTCAGTGTTGAGGCGCGGCGCCAGCTGGAGCTGGGCGTCAACACGCTGGCCGACGCGGTGAAGGTCACGCTGGGGCCCAAGGGCCGCAACGCGGTGCTGGAGAAGCTGACGGGGCCGCCGACGATCACCAACGACGGCGTGACCATCGCCCGCGAGATCCAGTTGGCCGAACCGTTCGCCAACATGGGGGCGCAACTGGTCAAGGAAGTCGCGATGAAGACCAACGGGGCGGTCGGCGACGGCACCACCACCGCGACGGTGCTCGCGCAGGCGATGGTGCGGGAAGGGCTGGCCGCGCTCGGCGACGGCGCGAACCCGATGCGCGTGCGCCGCGGCATCGAGGAGACGGTCGAGGCGGTCGTGGAGTGGCTGCGCAAGTCGGCGACCCAGGTGGCGGGCGAGGCGGAACTGGAGCGGATCGCGACGCTGGCGGCCAGCGACGACGAGCGGATCGGCCGGGTGATCGGGCAGGCGCTGGCCGCGGTCGGCCGCGAAGGTGTCGTCGAGGTGGAGGAATCCGGTGAGCCCGGGCTGAGCGTCGAACTCGTCGACGGGATCGAGTTCGACCACGGCTACACCTCGCCGTACATGGTCACCGACCGCGAACGGATGGAGGCGTCCTACGACGACGCGGTCATCCTGCTGACGAACAAGAAGATCAGCCAGGTCCAGGAGCTGATGCCGACGGTGGAGGCGGCCCGCAGGCTGGACCGGCCGCTGGTGATCCTCGCGGAGAACGTCGACGGGCCGGCACTGCAGATGATCGTCAGCGGCAACGTGCACGGCACCTGCCCGGCGGTCGTGGTGCGCGCACCCGGCTTCGGGCACCGGCGGATCGCCGAGCTGGAGGACCTGGCCGCCGCGCTCGGCGGACGGGTGGTCAGCGAGGACTCGGGCGTCACGCTGACCGAGGTCACCGAAGCCGACCTCGGCCGCTGCGAGCACATCACGATCACCGAGGAGACGACGACGATCATCGGCGGTGCCGGTGACGAGGCGCTCGTGCGGGCCCGGATCGGCCAGCTGGACAAGCAACTCCAGCGCGCGCGGATCGAGCACGACCAGGACAGCCTGAAGCTGCGGATCGCCCGGTTGTCGGGTCGCATCGCCGTGGTGCGCGTCGGCGCGGCGACGAGCGTCGAGCTCAAGGAGCGGATGCTTCGGGTCGAGGACTCGCTCGCGGCGGCCCGTGCGGCGCTGGAGGAAGGTGTCGTGGCCGGCGGCGGGGCGCCGCTGGCGCAGGCCGCCCGGTGTGTGGACCTGGTCGGTCTCGACGGGGACGCGGCGCAGGGGCGCGAGATCGTGCGCCGGGCGCTCGGGGAACCGCTGCGGTGGATCGCGTCCAACGCGGGCTACGACGGTGGCGAGGTCGTGGCGCGGGTGTCCGAAATGGACAACGGGGGCGGGTTCGACGCGCTGACCGGCGAGTACGGCGATCTGTTCGCCGCCGGGGTGGTCGATCCGCTGAAGGTGACCCGTTCGGCGCTGGAGAGCGCGGCCTCGATCGCGGCGCTGCTGATCACCACGGAAACGGCGGTCGTGGAGCAGGTGCTGGTCAACCCGGGTGCGATCATCGCCCCCGGCACCGGCGATCTGGCCGAGGGCATGGTGCGGCCGTCGAACATCTACTAGACGAAGAAGCCGCGTCCGGTGCTTTCACGAGCACCGGACGCGGCTTTTCGTCATTCGCGAGGCTCGATCTGCCATCCGGAGTCGAGGAGCCGGCGGCGTGCACGCTCGAGGCAGGGCTGGTGTTGCCGGCCGGGTGCTTCGTCATGCTGGGATTCGCCGCGCACGATTTCGGTGTCCGCGTCGTCTTCGCGGCGGCCCGCCGACGGCGCCCTGCTCACTGTCCGCATCGGCCACTCCCTGTCTTCTCGGTTGCCCCCACGATCGCGCAAGGCCGGGCGCCGGGCGGTCTCACTTTGAGACACGACGTCGCCCGGTTTCGTTCTAATCTCGGGAAAGTGTGCGGGCCGGATCGCCATGAGGGAGCTGTTCGATGCTTGACCTGAGCTACGACGACAGGGCGATTGTGGTCAGAATGCACCCGGCGCCCGCGCTGACTCTCGGACTGCTGGAGAGCCTGCTGGCCGCGCTCGCCTACGTGGGCCCGGAACGCGCCGTCGTGCTCACCGGCACCGGCGCGGTGTTCGCACCCGACCTCGAGCCCACGGCCGAGGCCCGGCGTTGCCTGCCACGGGTGCTGGCGGCGCTGCGCGCGCACCCGATGCCGATCGTGGCGGCCATCAACGGCGACGCGGTGGGGGCCGGGTACGCACTCGCGCGAGCGGCCGACGCGAGAATCATGTCCTCAGGCGTCATCCGGTTCCCGGCCCGCGCTTACCCCCCGCCGGCCGCCGTCGCCGCCGGCCTGGTCGAACGCCGCTGCGCGCCGGGAGAGCTGATCGAACTGGCCCTGTCGCGCGCTGCGCGCCCGCGAGCCGGGGTTTGTGTGCCCGCGAGTTGAGGGTTGCGCGCGCCCGAGTCGGGGTTTGTGTGTGCGCGAGTCGGGGGTTGTGTGTGCGCGAGTCGGGGGTTGTGTGTGCGCGAGTCGGGGGTTGTGTGAGCCCGAGTTTGTGACGCGGCGCTTCTCACAGCGGGAGCGCCGCGCCCGGCACGGCGGCGGCGAGTTCATCGCTCGTTGGTCCGGTCGCGTAGGACGGGCGCCATCCCGTGCGCAGCACGGCTTTCGCCTTCTCCTTGCACACGCGCTCCCGCCGATACCGACTCCAGAACGCCCGACTCGGGCGCACGCAACCCCCGACTCGGGCACACGCAACCCCCGACTCGCGCGCACAACGCCCGACTCGGCGGCGCGGAATCCCCGACTCGGGCGCGAGCAACCCCCGACTCGCGCGCACGCAACCCCCGACTCGGGCACGCAACTCCTAACGGAACATGGCTTTGTCGCCGGAATGCGGCGGTGGCGGGAATTTTCTTGTTCAGTAGCTGAATGTCGTCGCCGGTTGCTCGCCGATCCAGTTCCACAGTGGAACGGTGCCGTTGAGCTCGGCGCCGCCGATCAGTGTCTCGGTGTCCAGTTGCTTGGCGTTGAAGCAGATCGGGCACACGAAGTACCGTCCGCCCGCGCCCTCGTACCGCTTGAGCAGATCGGCCAGCGACGGGCAGCCGTCACACGCCACACCGTTCGCGGTGCCCGGCACGGCGAGCCGGACCGCCTCCTTGGTCAGGAACATGAGTGTCTCGCGGCCGGTTTCGGCGGCCCCGACGGCGACCAGGAACGCGACGGTGACCTTCTCCGCGTCCTCGAGGCCGGTGCTCAGGCTGATGACGGCTTTGCTTGACATGGCTCCTCCTCGTGCCGGATGAGGACAAGGTAGGAGCACGCCCGCGCGCTGTCGTCCGGTGTTCTCCCTACGAATCGAGCGGATCGAGCAGCCCGTTGCGCAGTGCGAACAAGGTCGCCGTCGATCGTGAGGACGCCCCGGTCTTGGCGTAGATCCGCTCGATGTGGGTTCCGGCGGTCTTGCGGGAGATCCCCAGTCGCGCGGCCACCTCGCTGGTGGCCGCGCCCCTAGCGATCAGGCCGAGTACCTCCACTTCGCGTGGGGTCAGACCCGCGGGCCCCCGCCGGCGTCCCTGCCCGCCCACACCCGCCGCGGTGAGCACGGCGTGCACGGCGTCGGCATCGAGGCGACCCGCGCGAGCCTCACCCCGCAACATTGCGGTGGCCGTTTTCACCGTGAGAGCGGAGCGGTGCGCCCGTGGCTCGAGCATGGCCCGGTACGCGCACGCCGCGGCCAGGATCCGCCCGGTCATCGGAAGGGCGCCGCCGCCGATCCCGCGGTGATATCCGCTGCCGTCCAGGCGTTCGTGGGCGAGCGCCGCGACGGCGCCGATCCTGGCCAGTGCCGCGGGGCGGGCCAGCACCCGTTCGGTGTAGTACGCGCTGAGCCGGACCCGTTCCCACTCGGTCACCGAAAGTGGCGCGGGCTTGTCGAGGATGGTCACGGGCACACCGTGCAGGCCGATGTCGTGCACGAGACCGGCTCGGCGCAGGACCGTCTGATCGGAGCCGGGCAGGCCCATCACGCGACCGGCGCTCCCGGCCAGTTCGCCGACACCGCGGGAATGGCCCGCTCGCCGGCCGCTGCGCAGATCGGTGAAGTCGGCCAGCCCCTCGAGCGCGGCGTCGAGTTCCTGTTCGGACAGCCTGCGGGCCAGCGCCGGTTCCGCCGCGAGTGTCCGGTGCAGGTCACCGATGTCCTCGAGTTCGTCGAGCAAGGTTCGCGCGTGGGCGCAGAACGCGTCGACCACGGACGGCGCGAACTGCCGGCCCCGGCGTGCTCTGGCGACCGCGAGCGCGGCGTCGAGCCCACCGTGGCGGTGGTGCACCTCGACCACGTCGGCCACGTGGAACAGGTGGACCAGCACGGACCCGTCGGCGGCACCGGACCCGGCCGGAACCCCGCGTCCGTCCCAGCGGGTGAAGAACTGGCGCAGCGCGGCCCCGACCTCCGCTTCCAGGCCGAGCCGTTCCGCGAGCGTCGCGGTCGTCAGACAGTGCGACTGAATCCCGCGCACCACCTGCCTGCCGCCGGTGAGTACCAGCGTGGCCGCTGCCCGGACCCGGCGCGGCACCGGCCGGCCGGCGGCCGCGTGGCCGACGAAGAACCCGAACCCGGACAGGCCGCCGAGATCGACGCCGTAGCTGTCGGCCCGGAAAGCGATGTCGTCTCCGAACGACGCGGCGACCTCCGGTGCGTCCGCCACGCACCCCACCCACGACAGCATCGCGACGTAGAACAGGGCGTCGCGCTGCCCTTCCGCGACACCGAGCCGGTCGGCCAGCCCCCGGGCTATGCGCCACGCGCGCAGCAGATGCTCCATGGGCTGGCCCAACCCGAGATCGGTCGCGAGCGAGAACGCCGCCAGCAGCTCCGCCAGCGTGACCCCGCGATCGCGCGCCTGCATGAAGGAAGCATAGAGCGCCGCGGGCGCGCGCTGGTCCGTTCGTGTGTCGACGCCGCTGTTCCGGCTCACCGGCGCACGATTCCACACTGGACGGAACACGGAGGGGAGCTGCGCGCCGGAACGGGCGAGGGGGCGATTCGGCCGGTCCCGGCGCGCAGCGGGGGCACGCCACGGTGTGGGGGGTCACCGGGCGTCCTGCTGAGAGAGAGCCGCCATGATCGCGGAGATGACGCGCGGGGTGTACGTACCCCTCATCTGAGGGAGGCGAGCCCGCCCGATGAGTCTCGGTCGGGTCACGGGTCAGCACTGGCACGACACACTTCGCGAAAGGATCACTCCATGTCAGAGGTGATGGTCGACTTCATCATTTCGCTCGACGGCTACGCCGCGGCCGAGGGCTGGCCCGGATTCTGGGGCATGGAGGGGCCCGAGTACCTGGCCTGGCTCGCGGAAGACCACGAACCCGGGCACACGATCCTCATGGGCGCGACGACGTACCGCCTGATGTCCGGGTTCGCCGCCGACGATCCCGGCACCGCGTCGCTGACGGCCACACCCAAGGTGGTGTTCTCCTCGACCTTGACCGAACCGCTGCCGTGGGCCAACACCGAACTGATCGCCGGGGATGCCGTGGACGCCGTGCGGACGATGAAGCAGCGCGATTCGCGGCCGCTGCGCACCCTCGGCAGCCTCAGCCTGTGCCGGACCCTGCTGCGAGCGGGCGTGGTGGACCGCTTCCGCGTGGTCGTCTTCCCCGTCATCACCGGCGTCACCGGCAGGGAGCGCATCTTCGACGGCTATCCCGATATCGCACTCGACCTGGTCGAAAGCCGCACTTTCGACGGCAGGCTGCAACTGCTCGACTACGTTCCCAGGGTGCTCGACGGGCCACCTGGCGACCAAAGGTAGCGAAACGGTCACAGACAGGTCAGTTCGTAGTCGTCGCCATAGACCGACCAGCGCAGCGGCGGCCGGAGATCGAGGTTTCCCTCGCGCAGGAACCGTCGCTGGGCGGTGTCGATGCGTGAGGTGTCCGCGTGGGCTTCCTCCTTGCGCATCACCTGGCGGCGCACGTCGAGGAACGCGTTGAGGTAGGCCGTTTCGTCCCCGCCCCCGGCGGGTGGCCGGGCGAGGCGGAGCGCCGCTTGGCGGATGCCGCCGAAGCTGTCCGCGTCGTCGCCGGGACCGTGCACGACGATCGCGTCGTAGTAGCAGAACTGGCCCAGCGGTCGCAGGCCGTCGGCCCGTGCCCGCGCGACCGCGGGATCGAAGTAGACCTGGTCGCGTTCCTCGTTCTGCGCGCGCTGGAAAAGCGGGTCGGCCGCGGCCCCGCGCCACGCCGCGGGCAGGTCGTTCAGCCCCTGGTGTGACGAGCCGCCCCTGACCCGTTGGAGCGCGGGGACCAACCGAGTCAGCGCAGTACCGGGGGCCAGCCGCGCATAGCGGTTGACGACGTCGAGCAGGTCCCCGGTGCCGGTCGTGAACCCGATGATCCCGGCGGTGTAGCCGCGGCCGTCGCCGATGTCCTCGATGTAGCCGTACTGGGCTCGCCAGTCCAGGGACGAGTTCTCCGCGCTGGAGACGAGCCGTTGCGCGATTTCCTTCGTGGTCGCGTCCATCTCGGCGCTGCTGCCTTCCGTCGGCGCGCACCGCAAGGCGGCCGCGGCGGGTTTCCCGGTGTTCGAGCAGGAGGCGGCGCACAGCGCGGCGGCGGCGAGGACCGGCGCGAGCAGGAACCGCCGGCGGTCCCAGCCGGTGGGGGAGTGCGGTGCGGGCGCCATGTCAGCCTCGGTAGGTGTGCAGGATCCGGGTGAACTCGTAGGGCTGCTGGTCGATGCCACTGCACGTCTCGGCATCCGCCTGTGCCGCGCAGGGCTGGTCGCGCGTCAGGGACCAGAACGACAACCAGGCTAGATGGTGCCGCATGGCGAACGCGACAAGCAGCCTGGCGTCGTCCTGGCCGAACGTTTCGGCCGGATCGTCGTTGCGGCCGAGCATCGGCGTGATCGCGATCCGGTGCCACAGTTCGTCGTCGGACGCGGTGGGCCACATCGACCCGAGCAGCGCCCGCACCCCGTTGGCGCTGGCGATGATCCGGTCGCCGAGGTTCCCGGTCACACCCTCGCCGTAGTCCATGGCCAGCAGGTTCACCGCGGTCAGCTCGACCCCGGCGGCGACCGCGCGGCGCACCACCTGTTCGCCGGGCTGGCCAAGTCCTCGCGGGTTGGCCGGCAGGGTGTAGCTGACCTCGAGCCGGCGGCCTGCGCGGCGGGCGTTGTCCTGCAGCGTCTTCACGGCCTGGTTGCGCCGGTCCACCGCAGTCTGGTCGGTCAGCGCCGCGGACTCGAGGTCGAAATCGACGCGGGTCAGCCGGTAGTCGTCGATCACCTGCTGGTAGGCGGCCGCGAGCGTGCCGGGGTCCGCGCAGCCCGCGGCGAGTTCGTGGCCGTCCGAGCCGCCGAAGGAGACCCCGGTGTCCACGCCGACGGCGCGCATCGAGGCGAGCCTGCCGTCGGCCGACTGGTCGTGCAGTGTGTTCAGGCCGTTCCACTGCGGGGTGCAGTGGCCGCCGTCGGTGATGAAACCGAGGTTGACCCGCTTGATGTCGTTGTCCCACAACACCGGGGCGATCTCCGGTGGGCGGCCGAGGCTGACGTCCACATACGGCGCGAAGGCGTCGGACCCGGCCACCGCCGGCGGCGGCCCGAGCGGAGCGGGCTCCGGGCCGGGCAGGGCGAACGCGCATCCGGTGACCGACACGGTGCACAGGGCGGCGGCACACACCCACCCGCTGCTGATCGTCCGTCGAGTGCGCATCCGTCACCGGCCCGCCGGCAGGTCGGGAACCTCGACCGTGTTCGTGCGGCGAAGCTTGTGCCACCCCATCCGCACGCCCGAGACCGCGGTGACCACCGACTGGATCACGACGAGATACATGAGCTGGCGGTAGAAGATCTGTTGCAGCGGCAGGGTCCACAACGGCCGCAGCCGTTCGGCGTCCAGCCGGAAGGCGTACACCGCCGACAGCACCTGCAGCAGGAACAGACCCGACCACACCAGTGCGGTGCGCAGCGGGTCGAGGAACACCAGCCCGTAGAGCAGGTACCCGTCCATGACCGGCGCGATCAGCGGCAACAGCACCTGGAACAGCCCCAGGAACACCAGGCCACGGCGGCCGAGACGGCCGGCAGGGCCCCGGCGCAGGATGGTGCCGCGGTGCTTCCACATCGCCTGCACCGTGCCGTAACACCAGCGGTAGCGCTGTTTCCACAGCTGGCCCAGCGATGCGGGCGCCTCCGTCCAGGCCACGGCGCGTTCCTCGTACACGACCCGCCAGCCCGCACCGACCAGCGCCAGGGTGACGTCGGTGTCCTCGGCCAGCGTGTCGTCGCTGACACCGCCCACCTCGTCCATGGCCGCGCGGCGGAACGCGCCCACCGCGCCGGGCACCGTGGGCATGCACCCCAGCACGTCGTAGGTGCGCCGGTCCAGGTTGAACCCGACCACGTACTCGATGTGCTGCCACCGCCCGAGCAGGCCGCGGCGGTTGCCGACCTTGGCGTTGCCCGACACCGCACCGATTCCGGGGTCGGCGAACGGGGCCACCAGACGGCGGATCGTGTCCGGCTGGAACACCGTGTCCGCGTCGACGAACACCAGCAGGTCGTGGCGCGCGTGCGCGATCCCGGTGTTGAGCGCGGACGGCTTGCCCCCGTTGGGTTTCCGGATCACGCGCACGCCGGGCAGGTTCAGTTCCTCGACCAGGTCCGCGGTGCCGTCGGTGGAACCGTCGTCCACCACGAGGATCTCGAACTCCGGGTGGTCGCTGGCCGCGAGTGCTCGCACCGTGGCCTGGATGTGCTCGCACTCCTGGTAGGCGGGCACCACCACCGACACCGGTTCCGACGGTGTCGCGGCCCAGCCGTTCCGGCGTCGTCTGGCGTGCCGCCGGGCGATCGCGACCAGCAGCAGCACCCGGCCGAGCATGAGCACGCCCACCGCGGACAGGAGAACCTGGAGCGCCACGGAGACCGCGACGGAGGCGCGGTAGGCCCACAGCACCGCCTCACCGCGCCAGCGCTGTGCCGGAGTCGCCGCAGCGTTCCCGCTCGACAGTCCCACCGCGGCGCTCGCCGTCGTGAAGCGGTAGCCGCGTTGCTGGAGCCGGTCGATGAGTTCGTCCAGCGCGGCCACCGTCTGCGCGCGGTCACCGCCCGCGTCGTGCAGCAGCACGATCGCGCCGTCGTCGCCCTGCGGCATCGCGTTGTTCACGATCTGGTCCACACCGGGCCGCGCCCAGTCCTCGCCGTCCCGGTCGGCGAACACGGTGACATAGCCCAGCGCCGCGGATCTGCGCACGACCGCCCAGTCCTTGTCGTCAAGGGAGTCGGAGTTGGACGCGTACGGTGGGCGCAGCAACGAGGTCGCCAATCCTGTGGTGCCTGCCAGCGCCACCTCCGTCTGGGACAGTTCGAGACGTTGCCGCCACGCCGGGACGCCGCCGAGGTCGGCGTGTGTGAAGGTGTGCGCGCCGATCTCGTGGCCCGCGGCCACCTCCTGGCGGACGAGGTCCGGGTACTGCAGCACGTGCGCGCCGAGGACGAAGAAGGTCGCCGGAACGTGGCGGCGTGCCAGCACCTGGAGCACCTGTGGTGTCCATTGTGGATCAGGTCCGTCATCGAAGGTCAGCGCGACCGTGCGCGGCGAAGGTTTTCGCGCCCGCAGCGGACCGTGCTGCAGATCCACCACCGGCCCGCCCTCGCGCAGCGACTCCGGCACCGAGTCCGAACCCGCGGCCGGATGGCCGGTCGTCGAGCCGCCCACGTCGTGCCGCACGTAGCCGTACAGCAACAGGGCGGCGGCCATCGTCAGCAGCACCGCCACCAGCACCACCCAATGCGCCCGCGGCAGAACCTCGCGGGCGGTTCGTCCGCGCCTCACGATTCCGGTTCCTCCGCGGGATGCGCCACCCGGTGCGCGGGCGGAACGGAGACCCGCGACGGCGCCGGCGGCACGATTCGCACCGGCTTCGTCGTCGGCGGCTGTATGGCCGCGACCGCCGTCGGCGGCGGGGCAGGAGGTGTTGCCGGCGCCGGTCGTGCGGCCGGTCTGTGTGACGTGGCGGGCGCGGGCGGGGTTGCCGCGTCATGCCGGGGCGGGCTCGCCGGCATCGCACCACCGTGCCGGCCGTCGGCTACTTTTCCGTGCGGTGCCTCGTAATCGGGCTGCCAGGGCGGAGCCGGATTCGCGACGAAATCACCGACGAGTAACAGAGCGTATGCCAGGCATACCGCTCCGGCGGTATATCCCGCGCGTCGCAGGGCCCGCCCGCGCCGGCCCGTCACGTCGACGAACACCGGAACCCGGCCACCGCTTTCCACGGGCACGCTGCACCTCACGTCCTGCTGGATCGACGACATCACCGGCGGTTTCCGCGTTCGCGATCGGTTTTCTCAAACCGCTGCGGGCACGGTAAGGTTCGGTTCCTGTGCGGGAACTGAGAATCGAATGAACAGAATCTGTCTACCTGGGACAAACGCCGATCAGACGCTATTAATGTGCAATTTGACGCGAAATTCCCGGAAAGAAATTGGTTGTTATCCGAAATGAACATTTCCATCGATGAGGCGGCGGCCGCGCTGGCCGTGGCGATCCGCACCGGCGACGTCGCGAAGCTGCGTGAGGTCCTGGCCGGCCACCCGCACCTGGCATCGGCCCCGCTCGGTGGGGCCCTGCGGATGCGGACCGCGTTGCACGTGGTGACCGACTGGCCCGGCTATTTTCCGAACGGGCCGCAGATCGTCGGCATCCTGGTGGCGGCGGGCGCGGACCCCGACGCCCGCGCGAAACCGGGCGGGGAGACGCCATTGCACTGGGCGGCGAGCAGCGACGACGTGGAGGTCGCGGAGGCCCTGCTCGACGCCGGCGCGGACGTCGAAGCCCCGGACGGTTCGATCGGCACCCCGCTGGCCAATGCCGTCGGCTACGCGTGCTGGCACGTGGCCCGGCTGCTGGTGGCCAGGGGCGCGGCGGTGGACGAGCCCTGGCAGGCCGCGGCGCTGGGCATGACCGGCAGGCTCGCGCAGCTGCTGGGCGAGCGGCCGGAGCGGGAGGAAGTGTCGAAGAAGGCTTTCTGGCACGCGTGCTCGGGCGCGCAGCGTCGCACGGCCGAATACCTGCTCTCCCGCGGCGCCGACCTGAACTGGGTGCCCGGCTACGCCAAGGGAACCCCGCTGGACGCGGCAAGCGACGACGGCACCCGCCGGGGGCAGGTCGTCTCGTGGCTGCGCGAGCTGGGGGCGCGCTCGGCGCGGCCCGGGGCGTAGTGGCTATTCCTTACCGAGAATGCGGTCCTGGTAGAAGGACGTGATGTGGTCGGCGACGAGATCCGCGGCGCGTTCGCCCTCGCCCTTGTCGATCGCCTCGACGATGGCCTCGTGTTCGTCGATCAGTGTCGACGCGACCGTGCGCCAGTCCGCGAAACGCGTGAACGTCGCGGCCATTTCCGACTCCACCGCGCCGCGCAGCGCCTGCATCAGGTCCACCGACAGCGCGTTGCCCGAGATGCGCGCGATGCTGACGTGGAATTCGGTGTCCAGGGCGTTGAATTCCTGGTAGCCGGACTCGGCGTTGCGCATCGCGGTCAGCAGGTCCTTCATGCGCCGCACGTCGTCGGCGGTATGCGCGGACGCCGCGGCGCGGGCGGCGTTGCGTTCCAGCTGCACGCGGGTTTCCACCAGATCGGCGAGGCTGATCCTGGCCAGCGCGAGATGCAGCCGCAGCAGGTTGGTCAGCGCCGGGGTGGACTTGCCGGTGACGACGGCGCCCGCGTTCTGCCCGGAGCCGGTGCGGGCCTCGATGATGCCCATCGCTTCCAGCGCCCGCAGCGCCTCGCGCACGCTGGTCCGGCTGACGCCCAGCGCCGTGACCAGTTCCCGCTCACTGGGCAGCTTCTCCCCGGCACGCAGGGTGCCGTCAAGGATCTTCTGCTCGATCTGGGCCAGCACCTGCTCGTGGGTGCGGACGCGCCGGACCGGCTCCCACGCCGCTTCGCTCGTCACGATCGGCCCCCGGCAACCGCCATCATGTCTTCCTCCTTGGGCTCTTGCGACCCAGTCAAGGATGGCCGCGGATCGAGGGTCTGCCTGCGAACCACGCCGTGCGGGCGGGGTCCGATCACAGTGGCGCGACCGGCCCGGAGTCTCACCGGAGTTCCTCTTCACCGCGAAAACTGTCACTCCAGGTAATCAGAGCAGCCAGGGGCTGTCAATATGACCTCTCTGTTGGTCTGACCACATCGATGCACAAACCCAGCGGCACCTGGCCCCGCTCGTGCTCCTCCGCGCGAAACGCCGCGGTGAGCAGGACATCGGCGAGCAGGTCCAGGTAGTCGCGAACGGGTCCGCGCGCAGCGGTGTGCGCGGCCCGCCGGACGACGGTCCGGGCGAGCTTGAGCAACCCACCGCCGGGGCTGAGGCCGCCGAGGACCGCGAACCCGCGTGGCGGTTCGGCTGTGTGCGCGCCGGCGAGCACCTTTTGAAGCCGATCCGGCGGCGGGGGGCTCGCGCCCGTGGTGAGTGCGTCGGCGAGGTCGAGCAGGTCTTGCTGGATGTCGCCGAGCAGGTCTTCCAGGTCGCCGGGCAGGGACTGGGTGGAGATCGCCGCGCCGATCGCGGCGTTGGCTTCGTCGACGGCGTCGCGGGCAGGGTTCATCAGGGCACCATCCAGGACAGGATCGGGGTGGACTGCAGGTACACGAGCACGCACATCAGCGGCACGAACACCGCCGACGCGGCCAGCACCCGGCGGAAGAGCAGGCCCTCCTTGCCTGCCAGGCCCACGGCACTGGCGCCGATGGCGAGGTTCTGCGGACTGATCATCTTGCCCAGCACGCCACCGCTGCTGTTGGCGGCGGCCATGAGCAGGGGCGAGAGCCCGGCCCCGTTCGCCGCGCCGACCTGCAGCGCGCCGAACAGCGAGTTCGACGAGGTGTCGGATCCGGTGACCGCGGTGCCGAACCAGCCGAGCAGCGGCGACAGCAGCGCGAACAGCCCGCCCGCCCCGGCCAGGAACAGGCCCAGCGTCGCGGTCTGGCCGGACATGTTCATCACGTAGGCGAGCGCGAGCACTGCCATCACGGTCAGCCCGGCCGTACGCAGTTGCACCACCGTCTCGCCGTAGGAGCGCACCGCTTCGCGCACCCGGAGCCGGAGCAACGGAACCGTCAGCAACCCCGCGACGAACAACACCGTGCCGCTGTTGGCGAGCCAGTCGAACTTGAACAACGCGAGGCTCAGCGGTTTGCCGCCGGCGTTCGCGACATGCAGGCCGGGCCAGCTGAACGTGCGGGTCGTGTGCGCGAGTGCGGTGGACACGGCGGGAACGGCCGCGACGGAGAACAGCACGATGACCGCCACGTAGGGCGCGAACGCGCGCACGACGTCGACACGGGTGTCGGTCCGCACGGCGGCGGTGCGCACGACGGTCGGCGCCCCGCCCGCGCCGGAGGGCGCCACGCCCGATGTGGGTGCCGGATCGGCGGGACGCGGCTTCCACACCCGCAGCAGGAGCAGCACGGCCGCGGCCGACACGAGTGCGGCGACGATGTCGGTCAGTTCCACCGCCCCGAAGTTCGCCATCAGGAACTGCGCGACCGCGAAACTGCCGCCGCACACCAGGGCCGCGGGCCACGCCTGCCGCAGGCCGCGCTTGCCGTCCAACACGACGATCAGCACCAGCGGGACGATCAGGGCGAGCAGCGGAACCTGGCGGCCGGTCATCGCGGACAGGTCCGGCAACGGCAGCCCGGTCACCTTCGCCAGCGTGATCACCGGGAGCGCGACCGCACCGTAGGCGACCGGCGCGGTATTGGCGATCAGCGCGATCGTTGCGGCCTTGATCGGTTTGAGCCCGACCGCGACGAGCATGACCGAGCAGATCGCCACCGGCGCGCCGAACCCGGCCAGCGCCTCCAGCAGCGCGCCGAAGGAAAACGCGATGATGATGCCCTGCACCCGCTGGTCGTCGCTGATCCGCGCGAAGCTGCGGCGCAGCACGTCGAAATGGCCCGAGCGGCGGGTCATCTGGTAGATCCAGATCGCGTTGACCACGATCCACAATGCGGGAAACAGGCCGAATGCCGCGCCTTCGAGCGCGGAGTTCAGTGCCGCGCCCGTGGGCATTCCGTACGCGACGATCGCGACGACGAGCGACAGCGCCAGCCCGACGAGCGAGGCGAGCCACGCCCGGACACGGAACACGCCGAGCAACACGAACAACACGAGCAGGGGGAGCGCGGCCACCAGCGCGGACCAGCCCAGCCCGCCCAACGGTGCGGAAACCTGGTGATACATGGGGACCTCCGGAACTCTCGACGTTGAGAGGGGACGGGTCAGAACACGGGGGTTTCGGTGTAGGTGCCGAAGATGTCGCGCAACGCGCCGGTGATCTCGCCCATCGACAGATGCGCCTCGACGGCCTCGATCGTGGCGGGCACGAGGTTGGCCGCCGGCTGCGCCGCGACGGCGAGCAACTGCTCCATCGCCGCCTTCGCGCGGCGAGGATCGCGGTTCCCGCGGACCTGTTTCAGGCGTGTGATCTGCCGGGCCTCGGACTCCGGATCGAGTTTGTGCGTCTCGATCTTCTCCCCGGCGCCCTCGTCGACGTGCTTGTTCACGCCGATCACCGGCCGGTCGCCGCTGGCCTTACGGCGCGCGTACTCGTAGGCGGTGTCGGAGATCTCGCGCTGGAAGAAGCCCTGCTCGATGGCGGCGACCACACCGCCGAGCTCCTCGATCTTCTCGAAATAGTCCGAGATTCCGCGTTCCAGTTCATCGGTGAGGTGCTCGACGTAGTACGAGCCACCGAGCGGGTCGATGACGTTGGTGATGCCGGTTTCGCCGGCGATGATCTGCTGCGTGCGCAGCGCGATCTTCATCGCCTGTTCGCTCGGGATCGTGTACGCCTCGTCCAGTCCGTTGGTGTGCAGGGACTGCGCGCCGCCGAGCACTGCGGACAGTGCCTGCAGCGCGGTGCGGATGATGTTGTTCATCGGCTGCGGTTTGGTCAGCGTCGCCGCCGCCGTCTGGGCGTGGAACCGCAGCCGCATGGACTCCGGCTTCTTCGCGCCGAAGGTGTCCTTCATCATCCGTGCGTAGAACCGCCGCACCGCGCGGAATTTCGCCACCTCCTCGAACAGATCGGCCTGGCTGACGAAGAAGAACGACAGCCGCGAGGCGAAGGAGTCGACGTCGATCCCGGTCGCCACCACGTCCTCGACATAGGCCTTGGTGATCGCCATCGTGAACGCGATCTCCTGTTGCGCGTTCGCCCCGGCCTCGCTGATGTGGTAGCCGCTGATGTTGACCGGGTTGTACCGCGCCATGTGCTCCGCGCAGTAGGCGATCGTGTCGCGCACGATGCGCATGCTGGGCTGGACCGGGAAGATCCATTCCTTCTGCGCCACGTATTCCTTGAGGATGTCGTTCTGAATGGTGCCGGAGAGCTTGTCGAGGTCGTAGCCGCGCTGCTTCGCGACGGTGACGTACATCGCGAGCAGGATCCACGCCGACGGGTTGATCGTCATCGAGACGCTGATCTTCTCCAGGTCGATCCCGTCGAACAGTGCCTCCATGTCGGGCAGGGTGTCGATCGCGACGCCCTCGCGCCCGACCTCGCCGAGGCTCATCGGATCGTCGCTGTCCAGGCCCATCAGCGTCGGCATGTCGAAGTCGATCGACAGCCCGGTCTGGCCCTGCGCGATCAGGTACTGGAAGCGCTTGTTGGTCTCCTCCGCCTGGCCGAAACCGGCGATCTGGCGCATCGTCCACGTCCGCCCGCGATACATCGTCGGGTAGGGCCCGCGGGTGAAGGGAAACCGGCCGGGCAGCCCGATGTCGCGCCAGTCCCCGGTCAGGTCGGCCGGGGTGTAGACGCGGTTGACGGGCAGCCCGCTGCCGGAGCGGTAGTGTTCGCGGGATTCCGGTTGGCGCCGAAGGAATGCGGCGAGTTCGTCGCCTTCCCAGTTCGCGAGGTCTTGGGCTGCCGCCTCGGCGAGCGCGTCGGTGGTCAGCCGGTACCGGTCGTCGTTCATGAAGTCCTCCTCCGAGTCAAAGCCGGGCGATCAGGTCGCGCGCGGCGGAGAGCGGATCGCCACGGCGCGCGGCCACGTCGTCGACGGCGCGGTCGAAATCCGCGCTGCCAGGCCGCAGCCTGTCGAGCACGAGATGCTCGGCGCTCCAGCGGATGCGGGTGGCGGCGTTGCGGCGGGCACGGCGTTCGCGTTCGCCGTGCTCGGTCATCCATGCCAGGTGCTGGGCGAAGCGCCCGGCCAGCTCCGGCACGCCCTGCCCGCTGGCCGCGACGGTCTGCTGGATCGGCACGTTCCACTGGCCGGCCTGCCTCCGGGACAGCCGCAGCATGTCGCGCAGCTCCGCGACCGTGCGCCCGGCGCCTTCCCGGTCTGCCTTGTTCACCACGTGCACGTCGGCGATCTCCAGCAGGCCGGCCTTGATCGCCTGCACGTCGTCGCCCATCCCCGGCACGCTCACCACGGCTACCGTCTGCGCGGCGCTGATGACGTCCACTTCGGCCTGCCCGACGCCGACCGTTTCCAGGATGACGACGTCCTTGCCCGCCGCGTCGAGCACGGTGATCGCGTCCAGGCTGGCGCGGGAGAGCCCGCCCAGCGCACCGCGGGTGGCGATGGACCGGATGAACACGCCGGGATCGCCGCCCAGATCGCTCATCCTGATCCGGTCGCCGAGAATCGCGCCGCCACTGTACACACTGGACGGGTCCACGGCGAGAACTCCGATCGTACGGCCGTTTTCCCGGTAGTGGCGGGACAACGCGGCGACGAGCGTGCTCTTACCGCTGCCCGGCGGGCCGGTCAGGCCGAGCACATGGGCACCACCCGCGTGCTGGTGCAGCTTCGCGAGCGCCTCGTCGACACCCTCGGTCCTGCGCTCGACGAACGTGAGCATGCGGGCGATCGCCGCGTGCTCCCCGGCGAGAACGCCGTCGACCAGTTCGCCCGGCGACCTCACGACGCGCTCCCGAGCCGGCGGAGCAAGTCGCGGTCGTCGATCACCCGCCGAGCCTTGAACTCGGTGCGGTCGAAGCTCTGGTGCGCCACCGGCACGACCTTGGCACCGACGCCGAGCACCTTCCGCAGTTCGTCGGCCATGGCGCCGGCCCAGGCCGGGAGCGCGGGCTGTGGCACGTCCTTGTACTCGACCTGCACGACCAGGCTGTCCATAGTGGACTCGCGGCTGATCACGATCCGGTGCTCGCCGCCGTAGCCGTCGGCCGCCATCACGACGTCGTCGATCGCGCTCGGGTACACGTTCTCGCCGCGGATCGTGAACATGTCGTCGATGCGGCCGTAGATCCCCCTCGGCAGGAACGGATATGTGCGCCCCCGTTCGGCCGAGGGGGCTTCCCAGCGCGTCAGATCGTTGGACAGCAAGCGGATCATCGGCTGGCTCGTGCGCTCCAGCGTCGTGTAGACCGGCGTGCCCTCGCGGCCGTAGTCCAGCCGCAGGTGATCCGACGGGTCGCACACCTCGGTGTAGACGAGGTCCTGCCAGCACAGCACGCCGGGCTCGTTGCCGCCGGCGCCCAGGTGCATCCACGGGCTGACCTCGGCCATGCTGCCCGAGTCGTAGACCTGCGCGTCGAACGCTTCGACGATGCGCGACCGGATCGCCGGAATGCTGGCTCCCGGCTCGCCGGAGAAGAACAGTTTGCGCAGCCCCAGCGACGCCGGATCGATACCCTCGTCCTGGGCTACCTCGGCCAGATGCAAGGCATACGAAGGAGTTCCGTAGAAAACGGTGACGCCCATCTGCCGCATCCAGCGCACGGTGCGTGCGGTCTGGCCCGCCGTGCCTGCCCCGAACGGGAAAACCCTTGCCCCGAGCCGTTCCGCTCCGATGTAGGCACCCCACGAACCCCAGTACAGGCTCAGCGGGGAGGCGACCAGCACGACGTCGTCCGGGCGGATCCCCATCGCCCACATCACCCGGGCGTGCGCGTTGGCCACGCTCCGCCAGTCGCGTTCGCTGATCCCGAACGCGGTCGGCCGCCCCGTCGTGCCCGAGGTGCCGTTGATGTGCTTGACCTCGCCGGGCGCTACCGCGAGATAGCTGCCGAACGGCTCGTGGGCGGCCTGGTCGGCGCGCAGTTCTTCCTTGCGCACCACGGGAACCTTCTCGAAATCGGCCAGGCTCCGTATCGAGGACGGGTGGATGCCCGCCTCGTCCCACTTGCGGCGGTAGAACGGCGCGTTGTCCCACGCGTAGGCCATCACGTCACGGATCCGGGCGAGGATCGCCTCGTCCCGTTCCTCCGCCGGCATCGTTTCCCGGTGCGGGAACCAGAACCGCTGTCCCGGCTCCGGCCGGTAGGACTCGTCGTAGCGCGGCGGCCAGCTCCACTGCTCCATCACGCCTCCCTCGCGAGTGCGGTCAGCTCGCGGATCCGCCCGACGATCGTGTCCGGAGTGGTGTCCTGCCCGAGCACCTCGGCCACGCCCATCTTCTTGAGCTCGTCCACGTCCTCGTCGGGCATCACGCCGCCCGCGACGACCGCGAACCGCGGCGGCTGCGGCATCGCGTCGATCAGCTGGAAGATCCGCGTGAAGATCGGCATGTGGGCGCCGGACAGCAGGCTGACCCCCAGCACGTCCACGTCCTCCTGGACCGCCGCTTCCAGCACCTGTTCCGGGCTGCGGTGCAGGCCCGTGTAGATGACTTCCATGCCGGCGTCCCGCAGGGTCCTGGCGACGACCTTGACGCCGCGGTCGTGCCCGTCGAGGCCGATTTTCGCCAGCATCACGCGGGTCGGCTCCTCGCTTGTGTCCATCTCAACTCCGAGGTCTGGTACGACAGCCATGTGGTATGACCATAGGCATGGTCGTACGAGGAGAGCAAGAACCAGCCGGGAATTCGTCCGGCGCCGCCGCGCCGGTTCTCGCCCGCCGGGAGGGAGTGCTCGGCAGGCTCACGCTCAACCGGCCACGTGCGCTGAACGCGCTGGACCTGCGCATGATGCAGGCGATGCTCGCGGCGCTCGACGCGTGGGAAGACGATCCTCGGGTGCGTGCCGTGCTCCTGGACGCGGTGGGGGATCGGGCCTTCTGCGCCGGTGGTGACCTCGGCGTGGTGTACCGCTCCGCGGGCGGCGATGCGGCACTCGCGCGGCGGCTGTGGCGCGAGGAGTACAGGCTCGACGCGCGGCTGGCGCGGTACCCGAAGCCGGTCGTCACGATCATGGACGGGATCACGATGGGCGGCGGCGTGGGCATCGGCTGCCACGCCGCCGTGCGGATCGTCAGCGAGCGCGTGGTGGTGGCCATGCCGGAGGTCGCGATCGGCCTCGCACCGGATGTCGGGGGCACTTTGCTGCTGTCCGGGGCGCCGGGCGAGACCGGCGCGCATCTCGCCCTGACCGGCGACCGGATCGGACCCGACGACGCTGTCTACTGTGGACTGGCCGATCACATTGCCGACCCGACGCGGTTGCCGGGGTTGGTCGCCGATCTGGCCGCCGGCGGCCAGATCGAGGCGACGGTGGCCCAGTACGCGCGGCCCGCGCTACCGGGGCGGCTCGCGGCCTCGCGGGAGTGGGTGGATGCCTGCTACGGCGGCGACGTCGAGGCCGTCGTCCGGCGTCTCGCCGCCCGTCCCGAGGAAGCGGCCCGCGCCGCGGCGGCCAGGATCAAGGCGGCGTCGCCGACCGCGGTGAAGGTGACGGCGGTGGCGATGGGGACGGCGCGGTCGATGACCGGGATCGAGGAGTGCCTTCGCCAGGATTACCGGCTGTGCAGCCGGTTTCTCGCACACCCGGACCTCGCGGAGGGGATCCGCGCGGCGATCATCGACAAGGACCGCAGGCCGTTGTGGGTTCCACCGGATCTGGCGGCCGTCGCCGACGCCGACGTCGCCGGCTTCTTCGCTCCGCTCGCGGACGATCTCGTGCTCACCTGAGCAGTCCTCATTGTGGTCGGACCACGGTCGAGTTAGGCTCGCGTAAATCCGCGCTGTCGGGGAGGCGACTTTTCGATGGGTGAGCCAGAGCCGGCCGAGGTGCTCTACCTCAGACCGCGCGGCGAGGTCGTGGCCGCCGTGCAGGACTGGATCGTGCGCTCTGAGCTGCGCGTGGGTGATCGCCTGCCTTCCGAGCGGCAACTCGCGCGCACGCTCGGCATGAGTGCCGGACAGGTGCGCCAGGCGCTGGGTGCGCTGGAATCGGTGGGACTCATCGAATCGCCTGCCGCCGGCGGCAAGATCGTCCGCGGCCCGCATTCGCAGGCGCTCGGCAACCTGCTCCGGCTGCACATGTCGCTGGCCGGTTTCACGGTCGCGGATCTGGTGTCGATCCGCGTGGATCTGGAGTGCGCGTCCGCGGCGCAGGCCGCGCTCGATGCGACACCCGAGGATCTGGAACGGCTGCGGCGGGTGGCCGCGGACATGCGCCGTCCCGGGATCACACCAGCCGAATTCGGCGACCTGGACTGCGAGTTCCACCTCCGCCTCGCCGACGCGGGCCGGAACGGGCTCGCGGCCTTCCTGCTGGGCACGCTCGAAGCCGCGATGAAAACCGGGATGCGCACCGGATATGGCCGGCGGAGCGGCTGGCCCGGCACGGCCGCCCGGCTGGCGGCCGAGCACCAATGGATCGTGGACGCCATCGAAGGCCGGGACGCCTCCCGCGCCGCGAACGAGGTCGCCAACCACATCTCCGGTTTCTACGAGGCCTCCGCCGACCACGGCTGAGCCGCCCCGGACCCTCGGTGTGAACAGCGGCATCCCGCGGCGCTTGACCTGTTCGGGGAGTGGATCGCGTTGCGGGGCTGAAGTCCGCATCGCGGGAGCACGGTGGCCCGGCGCATCCGCGAGTGGACCGAACCCGGCGGCGAGACGTTCATGCTCTGGTTCCAGCCGTTGGAGAGCGAGATGCGCCGCTTCGCCGGGCACGTCCTCCCGCGCGTCCGCCAGGACCTGAGGCAGACCGTTTGACCGGCGCCGGGCTGGGCCGTGCCGTGGTGAACCGTGCGGCCCGGCGGCGCACCCGGCGGGAGTGCGGCCGCGTCTTCGGTGCGCTGGGCGGCGCGGGCCTGCGGTAGAACAAGCGCTTCCCGAGTTCGACGAGCGCCAGGTAGCACACCACCATCAGCGCCAGCGCGGCGAAGAACCCGAACGGCAGTGGCTGGAAACCGAGGTCGGCGGCCAGCGGGGTGGCGGGCAGCACCGCGCCGACGAGCACCACCCCGAGCGCGGCCAGCAGCAACGGAACGCTCGGCCTGCTACGGAAGAACGGGATCCGCCGGGTACGGATGGCGAAGAGCACCAGCGTCTGCGTCGCCAGCGATTCGACGAACCAGCCGGTGCGGAACTCCGGCGGCCCGGCGTGGAACACCCACAGCATGACCCCGAACGTCGCGAAGTCGAACACCGAGCTGATCGGGCCGAAGCAGAGCATGAACCGCCGGATGAAGCCGATGTCCCAGCGCGCGGGCCTGGCCACCTGCTCGGCGTCGACCTCGTCGGTGGGGATCGCGAGCTGGCTGGTGTCGTAGAGCAGGTTGTTGAGCAGGATCTGCGACGGCAGCATCGGCAGGAATCCCAGGAACAGCGACGCCCCGGCGGCGCTGAACATGTTGCCGAAGTTGCTCGAGGTACCCATCAGGACATATTTCATCGTGTTCGCGAAGATGCGCCGCCCTTCCCGGACACCGTCGGCCAGCACGTGCAGGTCCTTCTCCAGCAGGATCACGTCCGCGGAGTCCTTGGCGACGTCGGTCGCGGAGTCCACGGAGATGCCGACGTCGGCGGCGTGCAGCGCGAGCGCGTCGTTGACGCCGTCGCCGAGGAACGCGATGTCGACGCCGGCGCGGCGCTGGACGCGCACGACCCTGGCCTTGTGCTCGGGGCTGACCCGCGCGAACACGGTCGTCTCGGGCAGCGCCCGGGCGAGCTGCTCGTCGTCGAGCTTGTCGAGGTCGGGACCGGTGAGCGTGCCCTTGACCGGCAGGCCGAGTTCCTCGCACACCTTGACCGCGACGGCGGGGTTGTCGCCGGTCACGATCTTGACGTCGATGCCGAGCCCGGCCAGCCGCCGCAGCGCGTCGGCGGCTCCCCGCTTGGGTGCGTCGAGGAAGACCAGCAAGCCGACCAGCCGCAGATCGCGTTCGTCGGCGGCGGTGACGGCGGAGCCGGTGGCGGGCCGCACCGCGACGGCGACGACCCGGTTACCGGCCGCGAACTCCGCGTCGAGCGCCGTCCGCGCGGACGGCGGCACGTCGGAGCACCGCGCCAGTACGGCCTCGGGCGCACCCTTCGTCACCAGCATCCTGCCCTCGCCCTCGACCAGTACGGACGCCATCCGGCGTTCGTGATCGAAGGGCAGTTCGGCGATCTTGCGCCAGCCCGCGGTGTCGAACCGGTGCGCGGCCGGCGACTCCCACAGTGCGGTGTCGAGCGGGTCGCCGTCGGGGTTGCTGCACAGCAGGCCCCAGCGCACCGTGTCGTCCGAGGGCGCGCCGTCGGTGCCCACCGCCCGCATGAAACTGATCCGGCCCTCGGTCAGGGTGCCGGTCTTGTCCGTGAACAACACGTCGACGTCGCCGAGGTCCTCGATACACACCAGCCGTTTGACCAGCACCTTGCGCTTGGCCAGCTGCCGTGACCCGGCGGCGAGGCTGGTCGAGACGACGGCGGGCAGCAGCTGGGGCGTGATGCCGACGGCGATCGCGAGGGAGAACAGCAACGCGTCGATGACCGGCCGCTGCAGCACCACGTTGATCACGAAGATGGAGGTGGTCAGCACCGCCGCGACCCGGACGAGCAGCAGCGAGAAGCGGCGCAGCCCGATCTGGAACTCGGTGTCGGAGCGTCGTGTGCCCAGACCGGCGGCGATACGCCCGAACTCGGTGCGCGACCCGGTCTCCACCACGATCCCGCGTCCCTCGCCGGCGTGCACGACGGTGCCCATGAGCGCGCAGCCGGACATCTCGGCCAGCGGGGTGCCGGGTGCGACCGTGGCGGTGTTCTTCTCCGCGGGCAGGGATTCGCCGGTCAGCACCGATTCGTCGCAGGCCAGTTCGGCCACCGACAGCAGGCGGATGTCGGCCGGAACGACGTTGCCGAGCCGCAGTTCGACCAGGTCACCCGGCACGAGCGTGGTCACGTCGACGTGGCGGGGCGTGCCGTCGCGGATGACGACGGCCTCGTGCCGGATCTTCGAGTGCAGCGCCTCGGCGGCCTTCTCCGCGCGGTACTCGTTGGCGAAGCCGAGCCCGACCGAGAGCACCACGATGACCCCGATGATGATCGCGTCGCTGCGCTCGCCCACGAAGTACGACGCGATGACCGCGGCCAGCAGCAGGCCCAGCAGCGGCGAGCGCAGCTGATGCCACAGCACCAGCCACGGGCGGGCGCGGTGCGAGACGACCGTGTTCGGGCCGAGGGTGGCCAGCCGCGCGGCGGCTTCGGAGGAGGTCAGGCCGCCACCGGCGGTGTGCAGGCCGTCCAGGACCCGCTCGACCGGTAACGTGCCCGCTGTGGCGACCTCCACCCCGGGCTCGACCGCACCGCGTGCCGGTGTGGTTATGCTCACCGGCCCACACCACCACGTCACGGTGCGGATCGATGAGGGCACAATGGCACTGATCGGTAGCCGATAGGCCCTCGCGATGCCGCACGGCGCCGCACGCGGGCAGTTCAGTCCATTGAGGATGGTCGGCTGCCGTGGCCACCCGGATGAAGGAATACGAGATGTCGACGCAACGCCGCCCGCCCCGCCGCGTCTGTCTCTTCGTGCCCACGAAGAAGACCAAAGCAGCCCTGGCTCTGGTAGCCGCGAGCCTGGCGGCCCTTTCCGCGTGTACCTCGCAAACCCCCGCGACCGCACCGAATCCGGCAACTTCGACAACACCCCCGCCGGTGGCGTCGGTGACTATTTCGGACAATAACGCCACGGCTCTCAATCCCCGCACACCGGTCGTCGTGACCGCGGCGAACGGCAAGCTCACCAAGGTGACCGTGACCAACACGGCGAAGGGAAACGCCGTCGGTGGCACGCTTTCCGCGGACGGCACGCGCTGGACCTCGAACGAGCCGCTGGGCTACGGCGCGACCTACTCGGTGGTCGCCGACGCGACCGGTACCGACGGTAAACCGGTGGAGCAGAACGGAACCCTGCACACGCTGACTCCGGCCGCGCAGGCGTATCCGGCGATGACGCCCGCGCCACCGGGCGCCGGGGCGACGTTCGGCGTCGGGCAGATCATCGGCGTGTCCTTCGACCACGCCGTCACCGACCGGGCCGCGGTGGAGAAGGCGCTGAAGGTGACCACGAACCCGCCGCAGCAGGGCAGCTGGCACTGGATCGACAACAAGACCGTGCACTACCGGCCGCCCACGTACTGGCAGGCGGGCACGACGATCACGCTGGCCGCGGATCTGTACGGCGTCGACCTCGGCGGCGGGGTGTACGGGCAGACCGACAGGTCCGTGACCTACCGGATCCACGACTCGTGGATCGCCAAGGCCGACGGCAACACCGAGCAGATGCAGATCCTGCACAACGGCACGCAGGTCGGCAGCATGCCGATCAGCATCGGCAAGGACTCCACGCCCACCCACGTCGGGCCGCACGTGATTTCCGACAAGCAGCAGCAGGTCGTGATGGACTCGTGCACCTACGGACTCTGCCCGCCGGCGCCCGGTGCGTACCGTTCGACCGAATACTGGGCGGAGCGGATCTCCAACGACGGCGAGTTCGTGCACGAGAACCCGAACACCGTGGGGGAGCAGGGAAGCTCGAACGTCTCGCACGGCTGTATCAACCTGAGCCCGGAAAACGCGCAGGCGTTCTTCGGCCAGTTCGGCTTGGGTGACGTGGTCGAGGTGACCAACTCCGGTGGCCCGCAGCTGCCGATCTACGACACCTACGGCGACTGGGAACTGAGCTGGTCGCAGTGGCAGGCCGGAAGCGCCCTGCACTGAGCGGGTGACGGTGCCGGCGGGGGACACCGCCGGCACCGTCACGCCCCTCTCAGCCCTGGCAGTTCAGCAGCTGCAGGGCTGCCTGCAATCGCTGGGTCAGGAACGTGCTCAGTGGCACGCCCGCATCGGGAGATTTGGCCTGTGCGAACAGGGCGTTGTCCGTGGCCAGCCGTGCTGTGCCCACGGTCCGCAGGTTCGTGCAGTAGGCCTGCGCCGTCTGGGACGCGGTGGCCAGCGCGGGCTGGTCGACGCCCGCTCGGTACAGGTTGGTCTTCGTCACACTCGGCTGTCCGTCGATCAGCGTCATCGGGTCGTTGGGCGGCACCAGTGCGACCGGTGCGCCCTGATGGGCGGCCGCCTGCAGTTCGTCGAGGGCCAGCGCTGTGCCAGGCGCGCCACCGACCGTCAGATCGGGTGCGGTGAACGACGTGCAGCCCAGCGCCGGGTCGATGAACGCGTTCAGCAGCCGGTTGTCGCTGCCGTTGACCAGCGTGGTGCCCGCACCCGTGCCGGCTTGGGCGGTGCGGCCGTCGGCGGTGGCGACGTAGGTGGTCGTGACGTTGTCGCTCTGATCCTGGTCCACGACGCCGAAATCGCGCACCGTCGGACAAGGCTGTCCGTCCGCGCCCGTGGCCAGCGGCGGAATCGTCAGCATGCCGGTGCCGATCGCCGCGTTGGCGGCCTTGAAGAACGCCGTGGCACCGCAGTAACCGAACTGGCCGAACGGCGATCCGGGTGCGCCGTTGACGCAGGCGCCGTCGCGCAGCGCGTTTCCCTCTCCGCGCAGGGTGAGCACGTCGCCGTTGAAGCCGAACCAGACGCCGACCACGGCACCGGCGGGCAGCGTGGGCGCGACCGGCGCGACGGCGGGCTGGGTGCCGCGGTCGATCACGAGCGGCCGGTACACCGACAGCTTGCCCGTGGCCGGATCGATGATCGTGGCCTCGACGAAGGCCGACTGCGCGGCGTTGGTCTCGTGGCAGGCGCCGCCGGGCTCGGTGCCGCTCAGCACGTACGGCGCGGCCAGCCCGGCCGCCGAGAGCGGATTCGCCGGAACGGTCAGTGTGCAGTTGGGATTCGTGCCCGGCGCGGCGGGCGGCTGATCACGTTTGCGGGGTTTGGGTTTCGCAGGTGTGGGCGAAGCGGCGGCCGGGGCGGGTGCTTTCGTATCCGCGGCGGTGACGACATTTCCCGTGCCCGCCGGATGTGCGATCAACAAAGCGGATACGGTGAGTAAAGCAGCGAGTACGAATGTGCCGAGAAGAGTGCGGCGGATGGGCCGCGCCCGATGGCGCCCGTGTCGGGTTGGCAAGGGTTTTTCTCCTTGAGGGTCGTGCCTTGCGGCGTTTTTCCGTCCCCCTGGTCGAACTGGACGCGAACGCTAGCACGAATAACGGAGCAATAACAGACCTATAACATGATCCTAAATGGAAGGAATTCGAAGGTCATTTTCCGCGTGCGGTAGATTCGCTGTATGGCAAGGCGGGGTGGCGGACATCGGCGTGCACCGGGCGAGCTGGAGACGGAGGTGCTGGCGGCTTTGTGGAGCGGGCACCGGCCGGCGACGGCGGCCGAGGTGCAGCAGAGCATCGGTGGTGAGCTCGCTTACACCACGGTGGTCACGATCCTGACCCGGCTCTACGACAAGGGTGCGGTGACCCGGGAGAAGCAGGGCCGTTCCTACGTCTACGCTCCGGTCGAGGACGAGGCCGGGATGGCCGCCCGCCGGATGGGCAAGCTGCTGGACGCCTACCCGGACCGGGCACGGGTGCTCGCCCGGTTCGTCTCGAACCTCTCGCGCTCCGACGAACGGACGTTGCGCGCCCTGCTCCGCGACGTCGAACGGGACTGACGCCCATGGACTCCGGCGTGTTCGTGCCGCTGTTGCTGCCGGTCGCCGCCTGGCCGCTGGCGCGGCTGGTCACCGCGGGCGCGCGCCCGAAGACCGGGGTGTGGTTACTGGTCGTCGCCGCGCTCGCGCTCGCCGGCGGCAGCACGGCCGCGCTGTGCGTCCTCGCGATCGCCGGGCTGTCGCTGGTGCCCGCGGTCGCCCGCTACGGCGAGTGGTCCGCGGAGGTGTTGCGGGGCATGGAGATCGCCAGCGTCCCGGTGGAGGTGCTCAGCGGTCTCCTGCTCGTGGCGATCGCGGTGTCCGCGGTGATCGGCACGGTGCGGCATCTGCGGTGGCTGCGCGGCGTCGTGCGCACGATCGACGGCATGCCCGCGGCGGCGCGACTGGTGGTGCTGCCCGACGCCGAGCCGCTGGCGTTCGCGATTCCCTGGCGTGGCGGCAGAATCGTGGTGTCACGCTCGATGCTGGACGCGCTCACCGCGGCGGAGCGGCGCGCGTTGCTCACGCACGAGCAGGCGCATCTGCGTTGCCGTCATCACCTGTTCCTGGCCGCGGCCGGGGTGGCGGCCACGCTGAATCCGTTGCTGTGGCCGTTGCGTTCGGCCGTCGTGTTCCTCGTCGAACGGTGGGCCGACGAGGCGACCTGTGCGCGGATGGGGGACCGGCGGGTGGTCGCCTCCGCCGTGGCGAAGGCGGCGCTGGCCACCCGGGGACGGGTCGTGCCCGTGCCCGCCGCGACCGCCGGTCCGGTGCCGCGTCGCGTCGCGGCGTTGCTGTACCCGGCCGCGCCGCGCGTGGACTGGCGGCTGGTCGCGGGATTCGCGGCCGCGGTGACGATCGCGGTCACCGCGTGGTCGGCGCAGGCCAGTATCGAGGCCGCGGCCGATCTGCACGCCGGGATCGAACTGGCCAGTGTCGGACATCACCACCACCGTCACTGGCCGACCGCGTGATCGGCCAGCGGGCCCACCCGCAGCGCGCGGTGCTCGCACTCGTCCAGTAACGGCCCCAGCGCGGCCAGTGCCGTCCGCCAGGAGCCGGGGCTGGCGGCGTGGTCGGAATCGTGCAGCAGCACGGTGCCGCCGCCGTCGAGGTCCTTGAGCACGGTGCGCAGCACCGAACGCGCGGTCGCGCGCGCGGTCCAGTCGAAGCCCCAGCAGGTCCACAGCACCGGCGTCAGCCCGAGCCGTCGCGCGGCCTGCAACGACGACGCGCTGAACACTCCGTACGGCGCGCGAATCCATTGTGGACGCTGCCCGCTCGCGCGGTCGATCGTGTCGACGGCGCGCGCGAGTTCGTCGTGCATCCGCCGCGGCCCGTACCGCAGCCAGCACCGGTGCGCCCAGCCGTGCACGCCGATCTCGTGTCCCGCGGCGGCGATCTCCTTGACCAGCCACGGCGCCCGCGCGGCCTGGGCGCCCAGCAGGAAGAACGTGGCCCGGACCTGGCGGATTTCCAGCAGCCGCAGGAAATGTGGCGTGCTCGCGGGGTCCGGGCCGTCGTCGAAGGTGAGCGCGACGTGGTCGGCGGCACCGATGCCGGCCAGCTCCGGCCAGTACCGGCCGCGCAGCGCGGGCACGAAGGCCGCGGCCGGTGCCGCGTGCAGCAACGCCCCGCCCGCGGCGATCGTCGCGGCCAGTCCCAGCCCCCGTGCGAGACTCATGCGGCGGGTACCTCCGGGATCCGCATGCCCGCGAGCCGGGCCAGCAGCCCGGCCGGGTCCGCGCCCGCGGGCAGTCCCGAGGGACGAGCGGTGGACAGCGCCTGCGCCAGCCCCGCCACCCCGGTCACCGACGGCACGAGGCCGATCTCGTCGAGCACCCGCGCGTTGGCCCTGCCGTGCCCGGGAAGGCAGCGGTAGGTGATCACCGGCACGCCGGTCGCGAGCGCCTCCAAGGTGCTCAGCCCACCGGCGTTCTGCACGACCACGTCGCACGCCCGCAACAGCGCGGGCATGTCGCGCACCCACCCGAACACGCGCGGCACCCCCGCGCGTGTCAGCCGCTCCCGCAGCGCCTCGTTGCGGCCGCACACCACCGCCGGATGCGCGACACCGGTCGCCGTCACGTCCGCGGTGATCTCCTCCACCTCGCCCACACCCCACGATCCGGACACGACCAGCGCGAGGCGCTCGCCGGTGGCCAGCCCGAACCGCCGCCGCGCCCGGTCCCGCTCGCCGGGCAGCGCGGGGCGGAACTCGGGTGCCACCACGGGGCGGGCGACCTCCGTCGCCGGTGCGCCGAACCGCCGGACGGCGGCGGCCGCGTGATCGTTGGGCGCGATGTGCAGATCGGCGTGCTGCGACACCACGAGGCGATGCACCGAGGGATCGGTCAGGTACACCGCCACCGGCGCGTCCAGTTCGCCCTTGCGGCGAAGGGCGCCGAGTGCCTGGCTCGCCAGCGGGTAGGTCGACACGACCAGTCGCGGCGCGGGCGCCAGCACCTTCCGCAGGTTCGGCAGCGCCAAGGCCGAGACCGCCCGCGCCAGGCCGGCCAGCGGCGCGTGGCCCATCGCGGCGAGCAGCCAGTCCCAGCTCGCCGGCGCGATCTCCAGCTCCCGGTGGTAGGCGTCGCACAAGCGTTGTCCCCACCGGCCCGGCAGCAGGTCGAGGTAGTCGAAGCGGTCCACCGCGAACCCGAGGCCGCTCAGCCGCCGCGTCAGTTCCCCGGCCGCGCCGTCGTGCCCGGCCCCGATGCGTGCGGAGATCACGACCGCACGACCTTCTACAGTCATGTCGTATTTCTACACTGCTGTAGTAGAGACGTGGTGAGGTGTCTGCGACTTCCGGCGTACCCGGTAGCCCCCAGGGTGCAGGCCCGCGCGCGGGAAATCAGCCGCGGGACCGTCGTGCGCGGCAGGGCGGCGGGCCTAGCTTCGGCCATACAGGCGGAAAGGGGTACAGCATGATCGAGGCACGGGCGCTGACGAAGAGATACGGCGAGAAGCTCGCCGTGGACGATCTGACGTTCACGGTCAAACCCGGCGCGGTCACCGGGTTTCTGGGGCCGAACGGGGCGGGCAAGTCCACCACGATCCGGATGATCATGGGATTGGACGCGCCGACCTCCGGCGAGGTGACGGTGAACGGGCGGCACTACGCCGAGCACACGGCGCCGCTACGGGAAGTGGGCGCGCTGCTGGAGGCGCGCGCCGTGCACACCGGGCGTTCGGCGCGTAACCACCTGCTGGCACTGGCCGTCAGCAACGGAATCCCGCGGCGGCGGGTCGACGAGGTGATCGGGCTCGTCGGCCTGGAGGGGGTGGCGAGCAAGCGGGTGGGCGGCTTCTCGCTCGGCATGGGGCAGCGGCTCGGCATCGCCGCGGCGCTGCTGGGCGATCCGGCCACGCTCGTGCTCGACGAACCGGTCAACGGACTGGATCCGCAGGGAATCCTGTGGATCCGCAACCTGTTGCGCGGGCTCGCGCAGGAGGGGCGCACGGTGTTCGTCTCGTCGCACCTGATGAGCGAGATGGCGCTGACCGCCGAGCACCTGATCGTGGTGGGACGCGGCCGGCTGATCGCGGACACGTCGGTGAGCGAGTTCATCGAATCGGCCTCGCGCAACTCGGTGCGGCTGCGCAGCCCGGAGGCCGCCCGGCTGCGGGCCGCGCTGGCCGGGCCCCAGGTGTCGGTCACCAGTGCCGAGGAGGGCCTGCTGGAGGTGTCCGGGATGACCGCCGCCGAGGTGGGCCGGATCGCGCTGCGGGAACAGGTGCCGCTGGAGGAACTGACGCCGGTGCGCGCCTCGCTGGAGGAGGCGTTCATGGAACTCACCGACGACGCGGTCGAGTACGGCATCCACCAGGAGGCGTCATGACCACCACCGCGTCGCGCCCGGAATCCGCCACCACCGTGCCGATGACCGGGGCACGCGTCACCCAGCTGCGGGTGCTGGCCTCGGAATGGGTCAAGTTCCGGTCACTGCGCTCGTCCTACGCCGCACTGGGCACGACGGTGCTGGTGATGATCGGGTTCGGGATCCTGATCTGCGCGGTCGTGGTCAGCCGCTGGACCAGGATGGCCCCCGGGGAGCGGGCGAACTTCGATCCGACGGTGACCAGCCTGCGCGGGCTGTTCCTGGCGCAGCTGATCATCGGTGTGCTCGGCGTGCTCGTGGTCAGCGGCGAGTACAGCACCGGGATGATCCGGGCCAGCCTGACCGCGGCGCCTCGGCGGTTGCCGGTGCTGTGGGCGAAGCTGGCCGTGTTCGCCGTGGTCAGTTTCGTGGTGAGCGCCATCGGCTCGTTCGCCGCGTTCCTCGTCGGCCAGGCGGTGCTGTCCTCGCAGCACATCCAGACGACGCTGGGTGCGCCGGGCGTGCTGCGCGCCGTCCTCGGCACGGCGCTCTACCTCACCGTCGTCGGCATGATCGGGATGGCGCTGGCCTGGATCATCCGGCACACGGCCGGGGCGATCGCGACCCTGTTCGGCGTGCTGCTGATCCTGCCCGCGCTGGTCTCGGCGCTGCCGGAGAGCTGGTCCAGCCACATCGACCCGTACCTGCCGAGCACGGCGGGGCAGGGGCTCACGCGCGTGCGGGTCGAACCGGGGTATCTCGCGCCGTGGACCGGGTTCGCGGTGTTCTGCGCCTACCTCGTGGCGGCCGTGATCGTCGCGGCGGTGCTGCTGCGGCGCCGCGATGCCTGAGAACGGCGGATGATGGTCGCATGACGGAGAGCACGGTGGCCACGCGCAGGCTGGGATTCGCCCGGATCCGCGCGTGGCCACGCGCGCATCCGCAGGCCGCCGACGCGCTGCTCACGTTCGCGGCCGCGCTGGCCGTGGTCGGGCGGGGCAACCGGTTCGAGCACTTCCACGGCGAGCAGCCGTGGGCCATCGTGTTCGCCGTGCTGCTGGTCGTCCCGCTGATCTGGCGGCGCCGCGCGCCGGTGCTGGTGTTCGGCTGGATGGCCCTCGTCGCGGGGGCGCAGTGGCTCGTGGCGCGGGTCGTCGTCGCCGACGCCGCGCTGCTGATCGCGCTCTACAGTGTCGCTGTCCTCTGTGGACGCCGGATGGCGGTGCTCGCGCTGGGGGTGCTGGAGTTCGGGATCGCGATCGCGGTACTGCGGTGGGCGCCGCCGGAGGGCATGTTCAACGCCTTCCTGCTGCTGTCCGGATCGGCGACCGCGGCGTTCGTGCTCGGCCGCAACGTGCGCACCCGGCGGGCCTACCTGGCCTCGCTCGAGGACCGGGCGCGCCGCGCCGAGCACGAACGCGACCAGCAGGCCCAGCTCGCGGCGGCGGCCGAGCGGGCGCGCATCGCCCGCGAGATGCACGACATCGTGGCGCACAATCTGTCCGTGATGATCGCGCTGGCCGACGGGGCGGCCTTCAGCGCCCGCGGCAAGCCCGAACAGGCCGAGGCCGCGGCCCGCCAGGTGTCGGCGACCGGACGGCAGGCGCTGGGCGAGATGCACCGGGTGCTGGGTGTGCTGCGCGGCGGGCAGGAGCCGCCACGCGCGCCGCAGCCGGGGATCGAGCAGATCGACGAGCTGATCGCGCAGGTGCGCGCGGCGGGCCTGCCGGTGTCGCTGACCGTCACCGGCACCCCGTTCCCGCTGTCGCCGACCGCGCAGCTCGCGGTGTACCGGCTGGTGCAGGAGGCGCTGACGAACGTCCTCAAGCACGCGGAGGAACCGGAGGACGCGTGGGTGCGGCTGCGCTACCGCGATCCGGTGGTCGAGGTCGAGGTCGCCGACAACGGGCGTGGCCGCCCGCTCGCCGCGGTGTCCGGCGGGCACGGGCTCGCCGGGATGGCCGAGCGCGCGGCCGTGTTCGACGGCGACGTCGAGGCCGGTCCCCGCCCCGGCGGTGGCTGGCGGGTGCGCGCGCAGCTGGCCTCGGCACGGGTGGCGCCGTGACCACCAGCGTGCTCATCGTCGACGACGAACCGTTGCTGCGGCTGGGATTCCGGTTGGTGCTGGAATCCCAGCCGGATCTCACCGTGGTCGCAGAGGCCGCCGACGGTGCGGCCGCGGTCGCCCGGACCGCGGAGCTGGACCCCGATGTCGTCCTGATGGACGTCCGGATGCCGGGCATGGACGGAATCGGGGCCACCCGGGCGATCGTGCGCGAGCACCCTCGGTCGAAGGTGCTCATCCTGACCACGTTCGATCTCGACGAGTACGCCTTCGCGGGGCTGAAGGCCGGGGCGAGCGGGTTCCTGCTCAAGAACGTGCCGCCCGAGGACCTGCTCTCGGCGATCCGCGCCGTCGCGGCGGGCGACGCGGTGGTGGCGCCGAGGGTGACGCGGCGGCTGCTCGACACGATGGCCGGCCACCTGCCCGATCCGGACGGCGTCGCGGGCCCGGCGCCGGACGCGCGGCTGTCCCGGCTGACCGAACGGGAGGCCGAGGTGCTGATCCAGGTGGCCGCCGGGCTGTCCAACGCCGAAATCGCGGCCGTGCTGGGCGTTTCGGAGGCCACGGTGAAGACCCACGTCGGCCGGTTGCTGGGCAAGCTCGACCTGCGCGACCGCGTGCAGGCGGTCGTGTTCGCCTACGAGACCGGGCTGGTCAAACCACGCTGACGGCGGTGGCGCAGCAACCGGATCCCGCCGATGAGCAGCGTGGCCGCGGTCGTGCCCGCCATCACCGGGAACTGGGGCAGCACGGGGGTCGCGATCGCGAGCAGGACGGCGGTCATGCCGCCCTGCACGCCCCGGTTGACCAGCACGCCCACCGCCGCGGCCAGCAGCAGTACCAGCGGCGGGACGAACATGGCGACGAACACACCGCTGTGGCGGACGAAGAAGGTGGCGGCCAGGCTGGCGAGCACGAAGGCGGCGCCGAAGAGAATGCCGAGCGTGTGGTTCACGCGAAGGTCGAACACGCTGCCCGCGACGGAGACCACGAGCACGCCGGGTATCGCCGCCGACGGCGGGATTCCCCAGCCGGCCCGGCGTTCGTCCGGTTCCGCTACTTCACGCATGGGATACCGCCTCCCGCGAGGGGACTGGGCGCGTCGCCGCTGTCGGCGGCGGGTGCCGGAGTGGGCGCCGTGGACACCGACGCGGACGCGGGCGTGGCCGGGAGGCTGAAGTCGGCGCCGAGCACGACCCTGACGTGGCCGGCGGGCACGTCACTGTCCGGCTGCACGGGCAGCCCGCCCAGCGCGGAGGAGACGGCGGTGGCGGCGTCCGCGGTTCCGGAGCCGTAGTAGATCGCCGAATGGCTCAGGTGCCGGGTGTCGGTGGTGGCCTTGCCCGCGGTGTCGCCGTGAGCGGCGAGCACCTGGCTGACCTCGGCGGCGAGACCGTTGCGGCTGGTGGCGTTCACGATGTCCACTGTGGCCGAGGGCGGGCGCGCGCTCGCCGGCGCGGCGGTGGTCGCGGGCGCCGACGAGGTGGGCGTGCCCAGCAGTTGCGCCACGGTGGCGCGAATCTGGGCGAGGTTGACGACGTTGACGTCCTCCCCGGCGGGGTCCTTGCCGAAGTGGTCGATGGGCAGCGTGACGAAGGCGATGTTGCCGCTGGTGAGATTGGCGGCCTGTTTGGCGAGTGCGAGCAGGTCCAGACCGGAGTCGATCGCGGTGTTCTGCTTCGCCACGTCGAGAATCCCTTGCAGCTTGGTGGGATCGGTGAACGCGCCACCCTGCTTGAGCTGGTAGGCAAGAGAAGCGATGAACGCCTGCTGGCGGCGTTCGCGGTCGAGGTCGGTGAAGTTCAGGCTGGGGTGGACGTAGTCGCGGCGCTGCCGCACGAACGCGACGGCCTGTTGCGCGTTGATCTGCTGCTGTCCTTTGTGGAAGTTCGCGCCGGAGTAGCTGTCCTGTGTGTCCTCGCTGAGACACACCGTGACCGGCTGGACGACCTGTGCGATCTGGAAGAACGCGACCAGCGTCACCTCGGCGAAGTGGTCGACCGGCACGCCGCCGAGGAACTGGCGCACGGTGTCGATCTCGGCCTTGCGGCCGGCCTCGCGGGACTGCTGCTCCAGTTGTGTCTTGTCGGCCAGCCCCTGCGCGACGAGCTTCTTGTGCTCGGCGTCGAAAGCCAGCCCGTAGGCCTGCTTGATCTTGCCTTTGCACTGTTTGTCCGGACAGCCCGCCAGATCCACGTAGTCGTCACGCGGGATCGAGATCGACGTGGCCTTGCCGCCGTCGGCCGGGACGTGCAGCAGCATCAGCACGTTGGCGTTGTACCCGCCGTCCTGCTGGTCGCCCGCGTGCAGCGCGTCGTAGATGCTCTGCGGCAGCGGATCGCCGTTCTCGTCCAGGCGCGAGTCCAGGCCCATGATGAGGATGTTGGTGTCACCGCCGAGCGAGGCCGACTCGCCGGCCAGCGCGTTGGAGGTCCGCAGCCCGCTGACCAGGCCGTGATAGGCCGACCAGCCGTAACCCGCTCCGGCCAGCACGAGCACCGCGACGATGCCCATCGCGATCTTGCCGGCGAGCAGCGCCCTGCGGGCACGCCGGTGTGGCACCCGGCCCCGTGGGGCCGGGTTCGTGAACGTTCGTGTCACCACACCCTCACTTCACACCAGCCGCCTCCGACGGGAGGCACCCACCATGAAACGACATTTCCGGTTAACAGAGCGCGAAGTCGGCGAGCCGGTGAACCGCTCCATGCGGCCGTGCGTGAACAATGGCCTTCAGAATAAGGCCCGGGTCCGCGGGGGTGAGACCCGCGGTGGTCAACTCGCTTCGCCGGCCAGCCGCAGGGCGAGCGTGGGACAGGCGGCGACGGCGGCGCGGGCCTCGGGCAGCAGCGCGGGCCCGACGCTTCGGCGGTCGATGACCGGGTAGCCCCATTCGTCCAGTTCGATCAGTTCGGGAAGCAGTTCGGCGCACAGCCCGTGTGCCTTGCAGGCAATGGGATCGACGGCCAGTCGTTGTTCCCGGCGGTTCATCGGGCCGGTGTCTTTCCGCTCGCGGTCACGATCCGCCCGAGCTGCCGTAATGGTGGCTGCTGGAGCCGCTGTTGTAGTTGTAGTTATAGCTGTAGTTGTCGCCGGATCCGGCGCTGGGAGCCTGCGTCGGCGCCTGACTGGGCGCCTGCAACTGGGGCGCGGCCGGGCTCTGCGTGGCGTCTCCCTCGGATGCGGGCGGAGCCGTGTTGTCCTCCGGCTGCGACGTGGCCGCGGCGCTGTGCTGCGTGAGCACGACCGCGAACGCCGCGGCCAGCGCACCGCCACCCACCGTCGCCCATCTGGTGGCCAGCCGCACCCGGCGACGTGCCTGGTCGCGCAGGGTGAGTCGGACACGCTGGCTGCGGTTCACGGCGGACTCCTTCGCTCGGACGGCTTTCACCGCCATCCAGTATCGCCGTAATTTCTTGGTGAAATCGTGGAACCGGCCGTTCTCAGAATTCACCAAGACGCGATGACCACACTGGTGGTCATGACAGGGATGGGCGCCGCGCGGTTTCCCGCGCTGGGCACGGCCGCGGAGGTCATCGTGACTGACGCGGCCGCGCTGGAGCGCGCCCAGGAGGTCGTGCGCGGGCACGTGCGCGAGATCGACCGGACCTGCAGCCGGTTTCGGGAGGATTCGGAGATTTCGCGGCTGCACGCCGGTGCCGGGCGTGCGGTACGGGTGAGCCCGCTGCTCGCCGAGGCGCTGGGGGTGGCGTTGCGCGCGGCAGAGCTGACCGGTGGACTGGTGGACCCGACCGTGGCGCACGCGGTGCGGCACCTGGGCTACACCGGCGATTTCGCCGGACTGGACCACGACGATCCGCGCCCGGCGACGGCGGCGGGCGCGGCGCCGGGCTGGTGGCGCGTCCAGCTGGACACCGACCGGGGGGAGGTCGTGCTGCCACGCGGTGTGTCGCTCGACCTCGGCGCGACCGCCAAGGCGCTGGCCGCCGACCGCGCCGCGGCCGACGCCGCCGAGCGCACCGGCTGCGGGGTGTTCGTGGGCCTTGGCGGGGACGTGGCCGTGGCCGGGCCGGGACCGGACGGTGGATGGCGGATCGTGGTCGGTGACGACCACGCGCGCGCCGACCCACGGCGCGATCCCGTGATCGCCGTTGTCTCCGGCGGGGTCGCCACCTCGAGTACCACCTGCCGCGCCTGGCGGCGGGCGGGCCGTCCGGTGCACCACATCGTGGATCCGCGCACCGGTGACGTGCCGGATGCGTTGTGGCGCACGGTCAGCGTCGCGGCCGCGTCCTGTGTGGACGCCAACACGGCGAGCACGGCCTCGATCGTTCTCGGGCACGCCGCTCCCGGCTGGCTCGCCGGGCAGCGCCTGCCCGCGCGACTGGTCACTGTGGACGGTGATGTGACGGCGGTGGCGGGCTGGCCGGAGGAAGCGAAGGTGGCCGGATGACGGCGCTGTGGTACCTCAGCAGGGCGACCGGGCTGGCCCTGCTGATCATGCTGACCTCCGTTGTCGTGCTCGGTGCGCTCCACAGTGGACGGTTCGCCGCCCGGAAGTGGCCCCGGTTCGCGATCGCCGAGGTGCACCGCAACCTCTCGCTGGTGACCGTGGTGTTCCTGGTCGTGCACGTCGCGACCGCGATCATCGACCCGTACGCCGGTATCCACTGGCTGGACGCGGTGCTGCCGTTCGTGTCCTCGTATCATCCGTTCTGGCTGGGACTGGGCGCCTTCGCCTCCGACCTGTTCCTCGCATTGATCATCTCCAGCCTGCTGCGGCCGCGGATCAGCGCGCGCGCCTGGCGCGCGCTGCACTGGACGGCGTATGCGTGCTGGCCCTTCGGGCTCGTGCACGGGCTGGGCATCGGCGGCGCCGACTCGCGGCTGGCGTGGGTGCTGCTGCTGATGCTGTGCTGCGGGGTGGCCGTGCTGATCGCCGTGGTGTGGCGGTACAACGCGCGGCACCCGGACACCGAGGCCCGCCGCCGCCCGTGGACCGGGATGCGCTGAACCCATGTCCCAAACCAGCACCGACACCGGCCCGCCGGTCCCGCCGGCGGCGGATCCGCACCGGCTTTTCGCCGGATGGGTCCGCACCGCGCGCGCCGCGGATTTCGCCGCGCACCAACGCCAGTACGGTCCGCTTCCGGTGGCCGCCTACCCCGGCCGCTCCGGCCGGGCCCGGTTGATCGAAGCGGTCGAGGCCGCCGGACTGCGCGGCCGCGGCGGGGCGGGTTTCCCCACCGGCCGCAAGCTGCGCGCGGTCGCGGCGGCGGCCCGGCGCGGGGCGGTCGTGATCGCCAACGGCTGCGACGGCGAACCGGCCGGCGACAAGGATCACGCGCTGCTGGACGTCGCGCCGCATCTGGTCGTCGACGGGGCGATACTGGCCGCGTACGCGGTCGGCGCGACGGAGATCATCCTGTGCGTCCACCGCGACGACGACCTCGCGGGCAGGCTCGCCCGTGCGCTCGCCCAGCGGCCGGGCGGCGAACCGGCGGTACGCGTGACGCCGGTACCGGCGAGGTACGTCTCCAGCGAGGCCTCCGCGCTCGTGAACTTCCTCGAGACCGGCGACGGCCGCCCCACCACCAAGCCCCCGCACGTCTCGGAGCGTGGGGTGCGCGGACGGCCCACGCTGGTGGACAACGTCGAGACCCTCGCGCACCTCGCGCTGATCGCCCGCTACGGAGCCGAATGGTTCCGCGGCTGCGGCACCGCCGACTCGCCGGGCACGGCGTTGTTCACCGTCTCCGGCGCGGTGTCCCGCCCCGGCGTCTACGAAGCCGCACTGGGCACCCCGCTGGCACAGACACTGCGGCTGGCGGGCGAACCCGTGGCACCGGTGAACGCGGTGCTGGTCGGCGGTTACGGCGGCAGCTGGCTGCCGATGCCGGCCGCCGCCGAGCTGCCGCTGGACCACGCGAGCCTGCGCACCGCCGGAGCATCGCTGGGCGCCGGCTCGCTGTGGGCGCTGCCGTCCGCCTCGTGCGGGCTGGCCGAGACCGCGCGCTTGCTGCGGTACCTGGCGGGCGAGTCGGCCGCGCAGTGCGGTCCCTGCATGTTCGGGCTTCCGGCCATCGCCGCCGATTTCGCCCAGCTCGCGCTGGGCACCCGCGACGCTCCGGCCGCTGTGCAGCGGGTGCGCCGCAGGCTGCCGGTGATCACCGGCCGTGGTGCGTGCGGTCACCCCGACGGTGCCGTGCGGCTGGCGGCCAGCGCTCTCGAGACGTTCGAACCGGACCTGCGCGCGCATCTGGCGGGCCGCCCCTGCCGGTGGACCCGGCACGCCCGCCTGCCGTTGCCGCCACGGCAGCACCGCAGCGGCGACTGGAGCTGATGCGTCAGGGACGCAGGTACCAGCCGAACCAGTCACGGCTGGCGGGGTGCAGGTAGTGCTCCGGCGGCACCTGCTCGGCCGGGAAGAGCTGGAAGCCCTTCGGCGGGCCGGTGGGGGAGTCGTGGAAGTAGGTGCCACTGACCCAGGCCGGGTTGATGTCGAGCTCCATTCCGCGCACCACGCCCGCGGCCTGCAGGATGTTGCCGAGCGTGCACACCGACAGCGCGGGCCCGCCGACGTAGACCTCGGCCCCGTCCGCGGTCACACCAAACGCCGACCGGTGAATGTAGGCGGCCTGGCCGATGGTGCTGCCCCACTCCGCGGTGCCGCCCGTGGCGCAGGTGGGATTGACCTGACCGTTGTCGACGAGCATCACGAGGTTCTGCCGCACGCTGGCCACCTGCGGGCTCATCCGGATCTCGCGGTTCCACGAGCCGACGGTGGCCGTGCCGTCGGTGCGCATGACGAGGCTCGCGGCCCCGTCGACGAGTGGCACCGCGGTCCGGCCATCGCTGTAGTAGCCGCCGTGACTGGCGCCGTTGAGCCGGAATCCGGCGTTGAACGCGGCCGCCACGCTGTGCTGCAGCGCCGGGGTGATCGACGTCGCCTCGGGCCAGGACCCGCCGGGATCCTGGAAACCGGGCTGGAGCTGACCGCGGACGAGCGTGGGGTCGATCCACATCACGCCGGCGACGAAGGAGGTGTGCTGCCCGTCGGGCCGCAGTGAGGCGACCCGGACCGCGGGCTGGCTGTGATCGGTCACGACGGTCTGCCATTGGCCTTCACCTGGCAGCAGCGCCGCCCCGGCCAGCGACAGGATCGGGGCCGGCGCCGGTAAGCCGTGTGCGGCGGTGCCGGAGGGCGCGGGGGCGACCGGCACGGCACCGGGCGCGACCGGGATCCCGCCGGCGGGCAGGCCACCGACCGCGGGCTGGTTGCCGGCGTACTGCTGTTTTTCCAGCCACGTGACCGCACCGCCGAGCCCGTGGTCGCGTCCCCACTCGGCGAGCCGGGCGGCGACGCTGTCGGTGCCCGGAGCGGTGAGCGCTCCGGTGATCGAAATGCCGACGACGACCAGGAACACGAGCGCGGCGCCCACTATGGAGCGCCGCAGCCACCGCGCCCACGAGCGGCGGGGTCGCCGAGGCGGGGTCACCGGCTCGAGATCGGTGGAGGTGCTCATTGTTTCCTTCCCCGGCGAAAAGCGCCCGCGAACGGGGGCCAGGAAAGAATACAGGTCCTTACCGCGCCACCGTTTCGTACAGTTTTTGGATGTCCTGATCGAAATAGGCGCTGTAGGACACGTCGGGTGAATCGCCGCCTTGTTCGTAACCGCCGATCACGCCGATGACCGTGCCGTTCCCGGTCGCCGGGTCGACGTCGGTGAGCCAGGGGCCGCCGCTGGTGCCGTCGGGGTAGCCGGGGCAGGCGATGCGCTGCTGATAGGCCGACTCCTGCGTGGTGGTGTCGCGGCAGATCACCGGCGACTGGGTCGAGTCGGGGTAGCCGACGAGGGTGACGTCATTGACGAATCCGCGGTCGATGCCGAGCTTTTCGGCGCCGGTCAGGCTTTGCACCGGCCGTGGGTTCCCGTCCTGGTGCACGATCAGGAAGGCGAAGTCCAGATCGGGATCGGCGCTGCTCGCCCAGCCGTCCGGAACGACGACGCTGGTGACCGGCCACATGCCATAGGGTGCGACACCGTCGTGGTAGGCGGGAGCGAAGGACAGATCTGCCGGGGTGCCCGCCTGGACGCAGTGCGCGGCGGTCAGCACGAGATCGCCGGCCGGACTGTCGACCACGCTCGCGCTGCAGAAGTGCCTGCCGCCGGAGAACAGGGCGCCTGCCGCCGCGTACAGCGGCGCGGCCGTGCTCGCGGCGGGCGGAATGGCGCTCGTCGTGGTGGTTTCCCGAATCTGGGTCATGGACACCGGAACGGGCGGGTCCACGGCCGCCGTACCGCCACCCACCACCGCCGTGGCCGCGACCACGAGTACGGCACACGATCGCGACCATGATCGCCACATGTATCCAGCACACCACAAGGCCGCACGGAAACCATGCGATCACCGGGTGTCCACAGCAAAGTCACAGCTGCCGCTCAGGGTTCGGCGGTGGCCGCGCCTCGTGCCCAGGTGGCGAGCACGGTCAGCAGCACCAGTTCGAGTGCGGCCATGAGCCGTTCGATCAGTCCTGTTGCGACAGTCGGGAGGACCTGCGTGCCGGCGACGGTGTTGAGGATGAACGGGACGATGAAGGGCAGGAAGAACGGGATCGAGGCCAGCGCGAGCCTGCGGGTCCAGACGGCCCAGCGCCACCACCGGGGATCGCCGCTGTGCCGCCGGGCGAGCGCGAGGCCCGCGACCGGCAGGGTGGCGCAGGCCACGGCCGTGGCCCCGAGGTGCAGCTTCCCGGTGAGCGAAACCGCGCCGCCCTGTGGGTCCTTGACGAACACGGCGACCGCCAGGATGCCGACACACCACGCGCTCAGGGCGAACCCGGCGATCCGGTCGCGCAGGATGCCGTTGCGGTGCAACGCGATCAACAGTGCGACCGAACCCGCGCTGGTCAGCGTGAGCGACAGCGCCCAGATCCAGCGGCCAGGGGTGTAGGCGTACTCGCTGAGCATCGCCGTCACGGGATCGAGGGCGTCACCCAGTGCGGGGATCAGATGCAGCAGCACGAGCAGCGCGGCGGCGGCCCCGAACGCGACGTAGGAGGCCAGTGCGAGCGGACCGGCAAGCTGGACCGCGCGCCGGCGATCGGGCAGTGTGGGGGCGGGGTTGGCGAGCGGCATGCCCCGGGACCATACCGATTTACGGCACGAGGGAAGACGCGGGTGTGCGCTCACCGGGCACGAATCGCCCGTCACGGTACTGTTGGCCACTGTCCACAGGAAACAGTCGGCAAACGGGTGAAGTGGCGACAAATGCGACAAGGTCGTTGGGTGATCAAGGTGCTTGTCGCAGTGGCGAGCGCCTCTGCCGCCGTCGTCATCACGGTCGCCGCACTCACTCCCGCGGGCCAGGATCCGGCACCCGCGGTCAGCACCGATCACACACCGCACGCGAACGTCGTCGCCTCACCCGATGCCGCGATCGGCCAACTGGTGTCCGGTATGCCCGCCGACAGCGTGTCGATCGCCGCGCAGAATCTGACCACCTCGCAGAGCTACCGCCACGGCGCCGATACCAAGGTGGCCGCCGCCAGCGTGATCAAACTGGACATCCTGGAAACCTTGCTACTGCAACAGCAGGATGAGGACGAACCGCTCACCGACGCCGAGACCGCGCAAGCCACCGCGATGATCGAGAACAGCGACAACGACTCGGCCACCCAGCTGTGGAACGAGGTCGGCGGGGCCGCCGGGATCCGTGCCGCCGACATCCGCCTCGGCGCCTCCGGCACGCACCCCGACCCCAAGGGCTACTGGGGGCTGAGCACGACCGACGCCGACGATCAGCTGACCCTCCTGCGTGACCTCGTCGCCCCGGCGAGCCCGCTCAATCCGGCGTCGCAGGCCTTCGCGCTGGGCCTCATGCGGCAGGTCGAACCCGACCAGGCGTGGGGAATCAGCGCGGTGGCCGATCCCGGCACCGCGACCGCCCTGAAGAACGGCTGGCTTCCGGTCGACGACGACAACGGCCTGTGGGCCATCGGCAGCGTCGGCATCATCACCCTCCACGGAGAACAGGTGCTGGTGGCGGTGCTCACACAGCACGACGACAGCCAGGGCGACGGCATCGAACTGACCCAGGCCCTGGCCCGCACCCTCGTTCCGTCGATCACCACACCGCTGCGGTGACGGCGGCGCGCCGGGCGTCTTAAGTGGACACTCTGCCGCCGGTGGACTAGGCGGGCGCCGGCTCGTCCGTGCCCGCCCAGCCGAGTGCGGTCTCGATGGCATCGGCGACGATCGGGGCCATTGTGGACAGATACGCCGCGGTGAGATGGTTGTCGTCCAGGTACAGCAGGACGTTGCCGATCACCGCCGGGCACACCTCGGGATCGCAGTAGTAGTCACCGAAATCCAGAAAGGACACGTTCGGCGGCACGCCGGTCAGCGAGCGGTACGGCGGCTCCGGCGCGTAGAGCTCGGTGCGGGGAGCGGAGCAGTCCGCGGCGTCGGGACCCAGCTGCTCGACGCAGGCCGACGGGGACCCGTCGTAACGGGGGTTGTCGCGCACGGCAAGCACCGGGATGGAGGCCGCGTCCAGCTTCTGCCACTGCGCGACGAATCCCGGCGGGGTCTGCTCGGTCAGCCCCAGCCGCACGTCGCGCGTCGCGGTCGTGAGCACGGCATCCGGGCGCAGGTCGAGGATCTCGTCGGCCGCCGCGGCATTCCAGTCGCGGCAGGCCTGGTTGTCCGGGTCGATCTCGGACTCCACGGAGAACGGGCAGCCACCACGGGAGAGCACGATGAGCTGCCAGTTGCGTTGTCGCGCGATGGGCAGCAGCGCGGCGATGAACTGCGTCGGATGGGAATCGCCGACGATCGCGACGCGTTTGGCGGGTGGTTCCTCGGTGCTGGTGCTGCACACCTGCAGCTCGTACCCGCGCGGCGAGTCCTCGCAGCTGTCGATCCAGGCCCAGTCCTCGGCCACCGAGATGAACGACGGCGCGAGCGCGGGATGCTCGGCGCCCTGGTAGACGAAACCGGGCGTCATCGCGAGCGCGCCGGGATGGTCGAGATCACCCGCGGTCACCGAGCGGGACCGCGCGAGCTGGTCGGCGGTCAGCTGCCAGGCGCCGGTGGCCACGAGCACCGGCGCCATCGCCAGCACGGCGAACCGGTAGGCGCCCCAGCGGGTACGCACCCCGATCCGCGAGTCCCGCACAGGTTTTTCGACCAGGTGATAGGTCGCGATCGCCAGCAGCAGCGAGGTGCCCGCGACCGCGGCCCCGCCGAGCGGCCCGACCTCGGCCCGGCCGCGCGCCACCAGGTAGAACACCAGTACTGGCCAGTGCCACAGGTAGAGCGCGTAGCTGAGATCGCCGAGATACCGCAGCGGCCGCGAGCTCAGCATCCGGTCCGCGCCCACCGGGCTGGCGGTCGCTCCCGCGACGAGAACGAGCGCCGCCGAGAGCGTCGGCCACAGCGCGACATACCCGGGGAACTCGGTGCCGACCGCGAAGAGCAGCCCGCACGAGACGAGCCCGGCGACCCCGGCCCAGCCGAGGATGATGCGCAGCAGGCGCGGCAGCACGAGCGCGTCGATCACCAGCGCGAGCAGCCCGCCGAGCGCGAACTCCCACACCCGGGTGAGCGAGTGGAAGTACGCCAGCGGCTGGTCGGCCCAGGTCAGCCACACCGAGAACGCCAGCGACGCCGCGAAGATCGCCACCAGCACCGCCGCGAGCACGCCCCGCACGTGCCGGCGCGCGAGGGCCGCGACCAGCGCCACCAGCAGCGGCCACACCAGGTAGAACTGGCCCTGGATCGCCAGCGACCAGAAGTGCTGGACCGGGCTGGCCTCGTTGTGCTGTGCGAAGTAGTCGGCCGAATCGGCGGCCAGCCGCCAGTTCTCGAAGTACAGCGCCGAGGCCACGACCTCGCGGATGGTCTGCCACCAGCGGGCCTGCGGCAGCACCAGCACGCTCAGCGCGATCACCACGGCCAGCACGGTCAGCGCCGGCGGGAACAGGCGCTTGATCATCCGGCTCCACATCGCCCGGAACTCGATCCCGCCGCGCGCGCGGGCGCGCACCAGCTGGCCGGTGATCAGGAAGCCGGTGATGACGAAGAAGACGTCGACGCCGCCGGAGATGCGGCCCAGCCACACGTGGTAGACGACCACGAGCGCGCACGCGAGCGCGCGCAGGCCCTGCAGTTCGGGACGGAAGGTGCGCCGCGTGCGGCCGGATGACTCGGACATGACTCGCCCCAGGATGTCGGAGGGGCACGGTGATGGGGTGCAGGGCACGCCGGAATTGTGATTAAAGTGACGATTGCGCGGTCTACGGCCTTCGCGTGGAAGTCGCGCGAGCAACTCGCGCAGCCGGGCTGTCCACCCGCGGTCCGGAACGACTGCTGCTCGCCCGGGATCAGCCCGGACAAAGTGAATCACCAACCGAGAGACATTTCGTTGTCCACTGTTCAACCCTGGCGGCGAGCCCGTTTCGGGAACTGGATATCTTGATGCCCCGATAACACAAGATGGGGGTTGAGATGACTCAGGTCCTCGATGCCGCGGAGGACATCGCCGAGCCGGGAGACAACGTCGGCGAGCGGAAACGAAGACGGAACCCGCCGCATCCGGCCTGGCTGACCGGCGCGCTGGCGCTGGTCGTCGGCCTGGCCTTCGTGGTCGTTTCGGTGCTGTGGAACGACGGCAGGCTTTTCGCTCCGCTCGACGACGTCTACATCCACCTGCAATACGGTAAGCAGCTCGGGTCCGGGCATTTCTTCCAATGGAATACCGGCGATGACATCAGTGCCGGAGCCAGCAGCATGCTTTACGCGTTCCTGCTCGGCACGGCTTATGCCATCGGGGCGCACGGCACGCTTTTCCTCGCCTTCGCCATCGCGTTCAACATTCTGTGTTTCGCCGTCTCGGCGGCCCTGATCACGCTGCTCGGCACGCGCCTGGTCAACCGCACCGCCGGCATCTGGGCCGGTGTGCTCGTCGCGCTGAGCGGACCGCTCGCCTGGGGCGCGGCCAGCGGCATGGAAGTCGGCCTGGTGATGATGCTGATCACCGGGCTGCTGCTCACTTTCTGCGTCGAAGCGCCGTCGGCGCGGTTCCGCTGGACGCCGCCGGTGGCCGCGCTGCTGGCGATCGCCCGGCCTGAAGGGCTGATCTTCGCCACCGCGCTGACCTGCGCCGTCCTGTGGACATTGTGGACTCGCCGCCGCGGCATCGGACTGGCCGTGTGGAGCCTGCTGCCGCTGGCCGCCGGCGCGGGACAGCTGCTGTTCTACAAGATCGCGACCGGCACCACCTCGGCCAACGGCGTGCAGTCGAAGTCGATGCTCAACGACGCCCCGGTGCTCTACCTCGGCGAGTTCGCCGACCGCGCCGTCAACACCCTGCGCAGCCTCGGCGGGATCTTCCTCGGCCTGACCAGCCAGGACTTCGTGTTCCCCGGCGCGCTGCTGGTGTTCGCCGCGGGTGCCGGATACCTGCTGCTGACCCGCGAGCGGCGGCCGCTGGTCTTCGCGATCGTCGGCGGGCTCGTGTGCGCGGTCGTGTCGCTGAGCACGCTCGACAGCGCCCTGGTGCACGAACTGCGGTACTTCCAGCCGTTCCTGCCGGTGTTCCTGCTGTTCGTGGTGATCGGCGTGTACGGGCTGACGAAGCTGGTGCGCCAGTCCAGGGTCCGGCGCCTGGCCCTCAACGGCGCGCTGACCGTCGCACTGGTCTTCTCCGTCGTCGCGCTGCCCACGTGGGGGATGCGGTACGCGCACTTCACCGCCGCGATCCGCGACACCGACGTGTCCTACGGTGTGTGGATCAAGGTAAACCTGCCGCCGGAGGCCGTGGTGGCCGTCAAGGACGTCGGCGCCGTGACCTACTTCAGCGACCACTACGTCGTGGACCTGCTGGGCCTGGGCACCAACGGGCTCGCCAAGGCCGCGAACAACGGTCTCGGCTCGATGTACGAGGCGGTGCGGCATCTGCCCAGACGCCCCGACTACTTCGCCACCTACGACACCGGCCCCGGCCCGTCGATGCAGCCACTGCGCGACGCCGGGATTCTCGACCACGACGCCGTGGGCTTCTTCGAAGTGAAGACGCCGCAGGACCTGCGCGGTATGACGGCCGTGCCGTTCAAGACCTTCGGCGTGTACCGCGCCGACTGGAGCCTCGCGGACAAGACCGACCGGTCGCCGACGCCGGGTGAACTGCGTGACTACCTCAACGTCGCCGATCTGGACTCCGAGTCCGCGCACGGCTACGAGCCGGTGATCGCGCAGTCCGGGATCCAACCGTGGACCAGCGTGGCGAGCGAGCACGACACGGTCGACGGTGGCCGCTCCATCGCCGGCGGCGAGAGGTTCACCGTCCGCGGGCTCACGCCGGGCAGGCCGATGACGCTCACCGGCCGCACCGCGATGCACGGCACCGTCCCGGAGATGGACGTGTTCGTCGACGGGCGTCCCGCCGGACTGTGGACCAGACAGAACGTGGACGGTGCGGCGTGGGGGACGTACACGTTCACGGTCCCGGCCGAGCTGATCACCTCGCCCGAGGCGAAGATCGAACTGCGGGCGCCCCGCCCGTTGCTCAACCCGTATCCGGACTACATCTCCTACGGATACTGGGCGACGCAGTAGCGGGTGCTGGCCCGGCCGCTCGGGGGGCTTTGCGGCCGGGCCTGCTCTTTACCCAACAAAGAGCCCTGCCCATGCGCGGTGTGCAGCACTCACACCAGGAAGAGGGTGAAGATCCAACAGCGGGACGCGGCCCGCCAAAGCTTCACCCAGACGAGTGAAATGACCAGGTCGGGTCGCGTGATTATGCGACAGACACAGCGCCCCCCGGTCCGCGCGAACGAGCTGATCGCCGCCTGCGCCGACGCCACCACGGGACGTTGAGCGCACGAAGAAAGAGCCGCGGCGAGACGCCGCGGCTCTTTCTTCGTTCTCCGAACCTCAGTCCAGGTAGTCCCGCAGGACCTGCGACCGCGACGGGTGGCGCAGCTTGGACATCGTCTTGGATTCGATCTGGCGGATCCGCTCCCGGGTCACGCCGTAGACCTGGCCGATCTCGTCTAAAGTGCGCGGCTGGCCGTCGGTGAGGCCGAAGCGCAGCCGGACCACGCCGGCCTCGCGCTCGGACAAGGTCTGCAGCACCGACTGGAGCTGGTCCTGCAGCAGCGTGAACGACACCGCGTCGACCGCGACGACGGCTTCGCTGTCCTCGATGAAGTCACCGAGCTGCGAGTCGCCCTCGTCACCGATCGTCTGGTCCAGCGAGATGGGCTCACGCGCGTACTGCTGGATCTCCAGCACCTTCTCCGGCGAGATGTCCATCTCCTTGGCCAGCTCCTCCGGGGTGGGCTCGCGCCCGAGGTCCTGGAGCAGCTCGCGCTGGATCCGGCCGAGCTTGTTGATGACCTCGACCATGTGCACCGGGATACGGATGGTGCGGGCCTGGTCGGCCATCGCGCGCGTGATGGCCTGCCGGATCCACCACGTCGCGTAGGTCGAGAACTTGTAGCCCTTGGTGTAGTCGAACTTCTCGACCGCGCGGATCAGGCCGAGGTTGCCCTCCTGGATCAGGTCCAGGAAGGCCATGCCACGCCCGGTGTAGCGCTTGGCGAGCGAGACGACCAGCCGGAGGTTCGCCTCCAGCAGGTGGTTCTTGGCGCGCTCACCGTCACGCACGATCCACTTCAGGTCGCGGCGCATCTGGGTGGCGAGCTTCTCGCCCTCCTCCTCGGCCACGCGGACGCGCTCGGCGGCGTAGAGCCCGGCCTCGATGCGCTTGGCGAGCTCCACCTCCTCCTCGGCATTGAGCAGCGCGACCTTGCCGATCTGCTTGAGGTAGGCGCGGACCGAGTCGGCCGAGGCGGTGAGCTCGGCGTCCTTGCGGGCCTGCCGCAGCGCCTCCGACTCCTCCTCGTCCCACACGAAGTCCGGGTCGTTGGAGGACTTGGGGCCGCTCTTCGCGCTTGCGCGCTCGGGACGGGGCGTCTCCTCGTCCTCGCTCTCGTCCGACTCCTCGGTGACGGTCGCGTCGACGACGTCGACCTCCACCTCCTCGAGGTCGGCGAGATCGGCGTCGAGGTCGACGTCCTCCATGTCCTCGCCGTCGCCGGGGCCGTCGCCCTCGCCCGAGCCCTCACCCTTGGTGTTGGCCTTGCGGGTCTTCGCCGGACCCTTCTTCGCGCCCGGCTTGCGGGCGGCAGGCTTCTTCTTGGCGGTGGTGCCGTTGCTCTCGGTAGCGGCGGCCTCAACGCCAGCGTCGGATTCCGCGCTCGCGCCGGCCGACGAAGCCTGGGCGGCGCTCGTTGTCTTCGTGCCGCTTCGGGTAGCGGTTTTTGCGGCTGCCACGTACGCCCTTTCGCAGCGGTCGATCACGGCGAGCCGAGCTGGTCCATCCCGGCTGCCTCAGATTCGGGGAACGTCCCGCGGCCTGCGGTTTTGCTGTCCGCGACCGTGGGCCGTGTTCCATTGTAACGACGATACGCCGAGCAGTTGCGGGCGATCATCGCTTCGTCACCGGCGTTTCGCCCGGCGGATCAGTGCTCGATGCCCTCGACGGCGGCCGCGGCGGCCCCTACGATCCCCGCGTTGTTCTGCAACGATGCCACCACGACCTTGGTCCGGATATCGAGCAGCGGAACCCACTTCTCGGACTTCTTGCTCACTCCGCCGCCCACGATGAACAGATCCGGCCAGATGAGGTTCTCGAGCACAGAAAGGTAACGGTTTACCCGCTTGGCCCACTGGTGGTAGCTCAGGCCCTCGTTGTCCTTGACCGACGCGGCCGCCTTCTTCTCCGCGTCGTGCCCGTCGACCTCCAGGTGGCCGAACTCGGTGTTCGGCACGAGCTTGCCGTCCTGGAACACCGCGCTGCCGATGCCGGTGCCGAAGGTCAGCAGCGTGGTCACGCCGTGCCGGGCGAGCGGATCGCCGAAACGCATCTCGGCCATGCCGGCCGCGTCGGCGTCGTTGAGCATCGCCACGTCGTCCACCGGGCGGCCCAGCCGCTTGGCGAACAACGCGTCCGCGTCGGTGCCGATCCAGGTCGGGTCGATGTTCGCCGCGGTCTGCGCGACGCCCTTCTTGACCACCGCGGGCAGCGTGATGCCGACCGGTCCGTCCCACGCGAAATGGCGCACGACCTCGGCCACCACGTCGGCGACGGCCTCCGGCGTCGCGGGGCGGGGAGTGTCGATGCGGAGGCGGTCCCCAATGAGCGCGCCCTTTTCCAGGTCGACAAGGGCGCCCTTGATACCGCTGCCGCCGATGTCGATACCGAAACCTCGGGTCGCCGTCATTGGCGTGTTCCCTTCCTTCTCGATTCAGAAGCCAGTACCCGGAACTTTAACCGGGTGTGGTGACATGGATGTGTGGGAGCCTTCGAGTCCGAATTGAAAGATACCGCCGTCCAGGTCGCGCGGGACGCGGCCGAGCTGGTCAGCAAGGCCCGGGAGGCGATGCTGACCGGCGAACCGGTGCGGGTCGACACCAAGACCACCGAGACCGACGTGGTCACCGCGGTGGACCAGGCCTCCGAGCAGCTGATCCGGCGCAGGCTCGCCGACCTGCGGCCCGGTGACGAGGTGCTCGGCGAGGAGCAGGGCGGCAGCGCGGGCTCGGGTGTCACGTGGGTCGTGGACCCCATCGACGGCACCGTGAACTTCCTCTACGGATCGCCGGCCTTCTCGGTCTCGGTGGCGGCGCAGATCGACGGCGTCTCGGTCGCCGGCGCGGTCGTGGAACCGGTCGGCGGCCGGTGCTGGACCGCGGTGCGCGGTGCCGGCGCGTGGCTCGACGGACGGCCGCTGCGCACGTCCGCGCCGCGGCGGCTGGACCTCGCGCTGGTCGCCACGGGCTTCTCCTACCAGGCCGAACGCCGTGCACGGCAGGCGCGCGTGATCGCCTCGCTGCTGCCGAAGGTGCGCGACATACGGCGGCCCGGCTCGGCCTCGCTCGACCTGTGCGCCGTGGCGGCGGGATGGGTGGACGCCTACGCCGAACACGGGCTGCACCGCTGGGACTGGGCCGCGGGCGCGCTGATCGCGCAGGAGGCCGGGGCCGTGGTCAGCCTGCCGGGAGAGGACACCGACCTCGGCCACGACGCGACGGTCGCCGCCGCCCCGTCGATCGCCGAGGAGCTGCGCGCGACGTTGATCGCGTGCGGGATGAAGGAGGTTTAGCAGGCGACGTTGCGCGCGGCGGAAATCAGCGCCGGGTCGATCACCGGCTTGCCGGAGGCCGACTGCTCGCCGCCCGCGCCGCCCGGATGCTGCGCCGACCACGCCTGCAACTGCTGCAGCACCTGCTGCGCCTGCTGCGTGGGCCGCACGTCACCGAAACCGCTGCCGATGGACAGATCCACCGACGCGTCCGCGCGGGTGTCCTTCACGAGCTCGACGCAGGGCACGACGATGCTGAGTGTGCGCGCCGCCGACACCCCGTTGTCGCCGAAGCGGATCTGGCCACGGCACTTGGCTTCCTGCACACCCGCATAGGCGGGGTCGTTCTCCGGCGGCGCGATCTGGGCGAAACCGAGCTGGCGGAGGCTCTCCGTGGTGATGGCCGCCTGTCCACGCATCTGGCTCGCGTTGAGCACCGTGACCGCGATCCGGTCGGGTGGCAGCGGCGCGGTGTCGTCCAGCGCCGTGTGGGTGAGCGTGGTGTAGGTCATGCCTTGCACGGGAGCGGGCGGCGGATCGCAGCGCAGCGTCTCGTCGATGTCGGCCTTGCTCACGATCGCCCGTACCCACACGACCATCGCGACCATCCCGAGCACCCCGATGAAGATCAGGGCAGGCATGGGACGGCGTCTGCGGTAGCCACGTTTCTTGCGGTTGCCGAAACCGATCCCCGACGCCACCTGCCCGATTCCCTTCCCGGATCCCCCGACAGTCTCCGCTACCCCGACCGTCGTTCCCAATTACCCTAAGCGTTACAGGGCACCCGCGAACCACCCGTACCCGATCGGCCGCGTGTCGCCGTTCCATCGCACGTCAGCCGCGTCGTTGTTCCCCCCGGCGGGTGACGTATGGGCACCTTCGTCTAACAGGTTTCGAGTTCGGGTAACCCGTGAGCTACCCTCTCCGGGCTCCGGCCGTAGATCAGGGTTTTGAGTACATACGTAGAGAAGAGACCTGCCTCACTACGGCGCCGGGCACAAACAGGGGCGCTGGAACGTTGTCCAGCGGCACGAAGGATCCGTGACGCGCAATCACGGACACCTTCAGGACAGATATCGATGCTGATCGCAGGGGTGAGGGACAATGGCGACCGACTACGACGCTCCGCGCCGCAGCGAAGCCGACGAGCTGGCCGAAGACTCGTTGGAAGAGCTGAAGGCCCGGCGTAACGAGAACCAGTCCGGCGTCGTGGACGTGGACGAGGACGCGACCGCGGAGAACTTCGAGCTTCCGGGTGCGGACCTGTCCGGGCTCTCCGGTGAGGACCTGACCGTCAAGGTGGTGCCGAAGCAGGCCGACGAGTTCACCTGTTCGGTGTGTTTCCTGGTGCACCACCGCAGCCGGCTGGCCGAGGAGAGCAACGGCCGGATGATCTGCCGCGACTGTGCGTGAGTCACGGGGCGGCCGGGCTAGTGCTTGCGCAATAGCTCGGCCAACGCCTCGGGCTTGCGCGTGCTGAAAATCCAGTACGGCGTGGGATCGCCCGGGTCGGTGAGATGCACGCGCAGCAGCGGGCCGACCCAGCCGCGGTGAACCACGAACGCCAGCGGGTCCAGTTCGGGCCCGAGTGCCTTGCGCTTGTGCTCCTTGTCGATCAGCTCCACCTCGCCGACGAACCCGAGCGGCAGATGCGCCTTGCCCACCCGCAGCTCGTCACCGACCACGGACACCTTCGTGCGGCTCATCAGCACCAGCCAGGCCGCCATCAGCGGCACCAGCACCACGTACGGCAGCCAGGCCCGCACGCCGGGGTAGCCCATGTGGATTTCGGCGGCGATGAGCCCGGCCGCGATCAACGGCAGCGGCCAGCCCCACCAGGATACGTACAGCCGCTCCGAATGACGCACCGCGGCGCCGGTCGCCGGCGCTTTGGCCGTACTTGCGTTCTCACCCACGCCTCCAGGGTAGTCTCGCCGCCCGTGTCCACTGTGCAGGTCCTGCTGACCCGGCTCGATCCGGATGTTCCGCTGCCCGCCTACGCGCGTCCCGGCGACGCCGGCGCCGACCTCGTGACCACCAATGACGCGGTGATCCCGCCCGGCGAGCGGGTGGTCGTGGGAACCGGCATCGCGATCGCGCTGCCGCCCGGGTACGCGGGGTTCGTGCATCCGCGCTCGGGCCTCGCGGCCAGGGCCGGCCTTTCCGTGGTGAACACACCGGGCACCATCGACGCGGGCTACCGCGGCGAGATCCGGGTGTGCCTGATCAACCACGACCCCCGTGAGCCGATCACCCTGAGCCGCGGCGACCGCATCGCGCAGCTGATCGTGCAGCGCGTCGAGACCGCGGAGTTCGTCGAGGTCGCCGAGCTCGAGCAGTCGGAACGGGGCGCGGGCGGTTACGGATCCACCGGTGGACATGCCACGCTGAACGGCGTGGCCGGGGAAGGAGCGAGAAGCTAGTGGGCATCTTCGGGCGGAAGCGGCGCGAGCCTGTTGAGCCGGTGCGACGCGGACGGCACGCCGCGCCGGAACCGGACGAGATCGACGACGAGATCGAGGTCGAGGAACCGGAACCGATCGTCGTCACCGACGGGCCGTTCGACATCTCCGACATGCCGGAGGACCAGGTGCCGCGCATCGACCTGGGTTCGGTCCAGGTTCCGGTGCCCGACGGTTCGCAGGTCCAGGTCGAGATGGACCCGGCGGCGGGCGGCGTCCGCGCCGTGCACGTCGTGACGCCGGTGGGGCAGGTGACGGTGAGCGCCTACGCCGCGCCGCGTTCGGGCGGGCTGTGGCAGGAGGTCGGCGAGGAGCTGACCGAGCAGTTGCGTGCCGACGGCGCGAAGGTCTCGCCCGGCGAGGGCGAATGGGGTTTCGAGCTGTCCGCGCTGCTCGGTGACGTGGCGCTGCGGTTCATCGGCGTCGACGGGCCGCGCTGGATGCTGCGCGGGGTCATCGCGGGCCCGCAGTCCGAGGCCGCGCAGGCGCCGGCGATGCTGCGGGAGATCGTGCGCAACACGATCGTCGTGCGCGGCGATTCGCCGATGCCGGTGCGCACCCCGTTGCCCATCACGCTGCCCGACGCCGTCGCCCAGCACATCGCGCAGCAGCAGGGCCAGCAGGCCTGATGCCGACCGGCGCGGAATGGCTGGTCTTTCTCGGCACCGCGGCGGTCTTCGCGATCACGCCGGGCCCGGGAATCCTCTACGTGCTGGCGCGGTCGCTGCGCGGCGGGCGTGGTGAGGGCGTTCGTTCCGCGGTCGGCAACGGGATCGGCGCGGCGGTGCACGTCGTCGCCGCGGCGCTCGGGCTCTCGGCGGTCCTGGCCGCGTCGGCGACCGCGTTCACCGTGGTGAAGTTCGCCGGTGCGGCGTATCTGGTCTATCTGGGACTGCGGGCGATCCGGCACCGCGGGGACGAGCGCAACGACCCGGCGCGCAAGCCGGCCGGTTCGCCGCTGGCGCAAGGCGTGCTGACCGAGTTGCTCAATCCCAAGACCGCTTTGTACTTCATGGCCCTGCTGCCGCATTTCGTGCATCCGGAACAGGCTCCGGCGCCGCTGGTGTTCATGCTGCTCGGCCTCGTCGCCCTTGGCATGGCCTCGCTGGCCGACCTCACGGTCGCGTTGTTCGCGGCGCGCCTGGGCAGCGGTGTCCTGGGCGCACCGCGCTGGCGGGTCCGTCAGCGCGTGGCCAGTGGCGCGGTGATGATCGGCCTCGGCGGCTTCGTCGCGGTGGCCGACTAGGGCTACCGCACGCTCAGCCACGCCTCGACCGCGGCGCGGCCCAGCGACTCCCGGTCCTCGCCCAGGGCCGTCAGCGTCGTCTCGCGCACGGCGGCGCGGGGCAGTGCCCGTGCCCACGCGTGCGCGACCTCGGCGGGATGCACCGGATCGTCGGAGCAGGCCGCGATGCCGACCGGGACGTCGAGTTTCGCCAGCTCCGCCGGCGTCGGCGCCGGATACGAGGCGGCGATGCGCAGGCCGGCCGCAAGACCGTCCCCGTGCCGCCGCCAGGCGCGGTTGAGCTCGTCGGCGAGCCACTGTGGCACGCCCGCGGTCGAGAGCCGCAGCGTGGCGTCCAGGCCCTCGTTCTCGATGAGGTCCGCCGAGGCCTGCGCGGCGCGTGAGGCGGGTGCGCCCGCGGGTTCGCCGGACCACGCGGGCAGCGCCAGCAGCAGCCCGGCGCACCGGTCCGGATGGGCCACGGCCCAGCTCGCCGCGAGATGCGCGCCGAAGGACACCCCGCCCACCAGAAGCGGGCATTCCCGACGTTCGGCAACGGAATCGATCATGGTGAGGAATCCCACTGCGAGGCGGCTGCCGTGCGGCGGCTCCGGCGCAAGGAGAGCGATCTCCGCCGCGGCCAGCGGACCTGCGAAAACAGAACGAACGAAAACCTCGTCGGAACCCGTGCCGGGAAGCAGCACGGCAGGCGGTTTCGGCATTGCGGAGGTCACGTTGCGATCTTGCCGCAAAGCGGTTTCCCTTGCCTGGAACGAGTTAGCCTTGACCACGTACGGGCCGTTTAAGTCGGGGGCCCCGGACCACAGGAGCACCGCCTATGTCCGCCAAAGACGGCGGCTACTTCAGCCGGTTGGTACGCAAACTGACCAGCGATGTCGAAGAGCTGGACGCAGACGACCTATCCGAAAAATCCGAGGCGGTCGGGGCGCAGCGTGCCTGCGACTGCCGTTCCGGCGAGGAAGTGACCGTTCTGGGAAGATTGCGCAGCGTCGAGCTGTGCCCCACGAACGAGGCAGCGACACTACAGGCTGAGTTGTTCGACGGGACCGACGGCGTGACGCTAGTCTGGCTGGGACGGCGCCGGATTCCGGGCATCGAGCCTGGTCGGACGATCAAGGTGCGCGGCAGAATGGCCGAGCGCGACGGTCGCAAGGTGCTGTACAACCCGTTCTACGAGCTACAGACGACTTCTTGAGTTGGTAACAACCTGTGACTGAACCCGCCGGCACCGACGAGCAGAGCGACAAGAAAGCGGAACCGACCCTCCTGGAACAGATGGGCGGTATATCCGGACTGATCTACTCGTCGGTCCCGGTGGTGGTCTTCGTTCTCGTCAACTCCTTCTTCGGGCTCCAGGCCGCGATCTGGGGCTCGCTGGGCAGCGCCGTCGCGATCGCGGTGCTGCGCCTGGTGCGCAAGGAACCGCTGCAGCCCGCGATCTCCGGCTTCTTCGGAGTCGCGATCGCCGCGTTCATCGCCTACCGCACGGGCTCGGCCAAGGGCTTCTTCCTGTTCGGCATCTGGGCGAGCCTGGTCTACGGCGGCGTCTTCCTGGCCTCGGTGCTGGTGCGCTGGCCGCTGGCCGGGGTGATCTGGAACGTCGTCAACGGCACCGGAACCGCGTGGCACAAGGACAAGCCCTCGCGCTACGGCTACGACATCGCCACGCTCGCGCTCGCGCTCGTGTTCGGCGCCCGGTTCGTCGTGCAGCGCTGGCTGTACAACGCGGACTACACCGGCTGGCTCGCGTTCGCCAAGATCGCGATGGGCTGGCCGCTCTACGCGCTCGCGCTGCTCGTCGTGGTGTGGGCCGTGCGCCGCTCCGACAAGCGCCTCAAGGCGATCGAGGAGGAGCGCGCGGCCGAGGAGGAGAACACCGAGGCCGCTCTGCGCCTGAAGTACTCCCGGACGCCGAACGAGGCCTGAAGTTGCATCCCGGCGGCGCGTGGCACCGCCGGGATCTTCCACGCGTCTAGTAGCCCAGCGCCTTGCGGACGTCCGGCTCGACCTCGGCCGAGGCCACGAACAGCAGTTCGTCGCCCGCCTCCAGCGGATCCTCCGGCTGCGGCACGATCACCCGCTCACCGCGCAGGATCGTCACCAGCGCCGCGTCCCTCGGCAGCGCGATCGCGCTGACGGGACGGCCGGCCAGTGGCGTCTCCTCGGGCAGCGTCAGCTCCACGAGGTTGGCCTGCCCCTGCCGGAACGTCATCAGCCGCACCAGATCCCCGACGCTGACGGCCTCCTCGACCATCGCCGCGAGCATGCGTGGCGTCGACACCGCCACGTCCACCCCCCACGCGTCGGTGAACAGCCATTCGTTGGAGGGGTTGTTGACGCGCGCGACCACGCGGCGCACCGCGAACTCCGTCTTCGCCAGCAACGAGACGACGACGTTGACCTTGTCGTCCCCGGTCGCGGCGATCACGACGTCGCAGCGCTCGATTCCGGACTCCTCGAGCGTGGAGACCTCACACGCGTCGCCAAGCACCCAGTCGGCCTGCTCGACGGTCTCCGGTTCGAACTGCGTGGACTCGCGCTCGATGAGCATCACCTGGTGCCCGCCGTCGATGAGCTCGGCGGCGATGGAGCGGCCCACCGCGCCGGCGCCCGCGATCGCGACCCGCATCAGCTTTCCTCCTCAGGGGCCCGCGCCGCGACACTCGTCACGTCGCTCACCGTGCCGGATTTCGCCGCCACGTAGACCAGATCGTCGGCCTGCAGCACGGTTTTCGCGTCCGGCAGCACCGGCGTGCCGAACCGCATGACGAACGCGACCCGCGCGCCGGTGGCCTCCTGCAGATCCTGGACGCTGCGGCCGACCCAGTCGTCGTGCAGCGGCAGTTGCAGCACCGCCACGTTGCCCGTCGGGTCGCGCCACGCGGACGCCACACCTTCGGGCAGGAGCGTACGCAGGAAACGATCGGTGGTCCACGGCACGGTGGCCACCGTCGGGATGCCGAGGCGCTCGTAGACCGCGGCCCGTTTCGGGTCGTAGATCCGGGCGACCACGTGCTCCACGCCGAAGGTCTCCCGCGCCACTCTGGCGGAGATGATGTTGGAGTTGTCGCCGCTGGACACCGCCGCGAACGCGCCCGCCCGTTCGATGCCGGCGTCGATCAGCACCTGCCGGTCGAACCCGATGCCGAGGACCTGCTGGCCGTGGAAGTCGCTGCCGAGCCGCCGGAACGCCTCCTGCGCCTTGTCGATCACCGCGACCTCGTGCCCGAGACGCTCCAGCGCCGCGGCAAGGGACGCGCCGACCCGGCCACATCCCATGATCACCACGTGCACGCGCTTGCCTCCTGTAAGTCACCCGAACAGCGGTTACCCGCGTTACGCCAGCGGTGAACCTACCTTGTCCGCGCCGCCTGCACACCCCACCCGTCTCCCTCAGGTGGGACGCCGCACGTCACCGTTACGCTCTTGGCGTGCCGAAGTTCGCGACCGTCGCCAAGCGGCTAGTGCTGGGCCGCCCGTTCCGCAGCGACCGGTTGTCCCACACGCTGCTGCCCAAACGCATCGCGCTGCCGATTTTCGCCTCCGACGCGCTCTCCAGCGTGGCCTACGCGCCCGAGGAGATCTTCCTGACGCTGAGCGTGGCCGGCCTGTCCGCCTACGCGCTGGCGCCCTGGATCGGCGTCGCGGTGGCCGTCGTCATGCTCGTCGTCGTCGCCTCGTACCGGCAGAACGTGCACGCCTACCCCAGCGGTGGCGGGGACTACGAGGTCGCCACCACCAACCTCGGCGGCAGATTCGGGCTGACCGTCGCCAGCGCGCTGCTGGTCGACTACGTGCTCACCGTGGCCGTGTCGACCTCCTCGGGTGTGGCCAACATCGGTTCGGCCATCCCGTTCGTCGCCGACCACAAGGTGCTCTGGTCGGTGCTGATCGTGGCGACACTCACCGCCCTGAATCTGCGCGGCGTGCGTGAATCCGGGAAAGCCTTCGCGATTCCGACATACGGGTTCATCATCGGCATTCTGGCCATGGTGCTGTGGGGGCTGTTCGAGGCGGTGCGCGGCACCCCGATGCGCGCCGAGAGCGCCGGTTTCCAGTTGCACGAAGAGGCCTCGCTGGCGGGTTTCGCGTTCGTGTTCCTGATCCTGCGGTCGTTCTCCTCGGGTGCGGCGGCGCTGACCGGTGTCGAGGCGATCAGCAACGGCGTCCCCGCCTTCCGCAAACCGAAGTCGAAGAACGCGGCCACGACGCTGCTGCTGATGGGCGTGCTCGCGGTGACGATGCTGATCGGCATCATCGCGCTGGCGATCATCACCGGCGTCAAGTTCGCCGAGGATCCGGCGACGCAGCTCTCCGGCGCGCCCGCGGGCTACCAGCAGAAGACCATCGTCACGCAGATCGCGCACGCGGTGTTCCAGGGTTTCCCGCCCGGCTTCTACTACATCTCCTTCGCCACCGGCATCATCCTGCTGCTGGCGGCGAACACCGCGTTCAACGGCTTTCCCGTGCTGGGCTCGATTCTCGCGCAGGACCGGTACCTGCCGAGGCAGCTGCACACGCGCGGCGACCGGCTGGCGTTCTCCAACGGCATCCTGTTCCTCGCCGCGTTCGCGCTGGTCCTGATCATCGCTTTCGACGCCGAGGTGACCCGGCTGATCCAGCTCTACATCGTGGGCGTGTTCGTGTCGTTCACGGTGAGCCAGGCCGGCATGATCCGGCACTGGAACCGTTTGCTGGCAAGGGAAACCGACCCGGCGGTGCGGCGGAAGATGCGCCGGTCGCAGACGGTCAACGCGGTCGGTCTCACCTGCACCGGGACCGTGCTGGTGATCGTGCTGATCACGAAGTTCCTGCTGGGCGCGTGGATCGCGATCGCGGCCATGGTGGCGATCTACCTGCTGATGACGGCGATTCGGCGGCACTACGACCGGGTCGCGCGGGAGCTCGCGGAGACCGACGGCCACGAACCGACCGTGCTGCCCTCGCGCAACCACGCGATCGTGCTGGTGTCGAAGCTGCACATGCCGACGCTGCGCGCGCTGGCCTACGCCAAGGCGGTCCGGCCGGACGTGCTCGAAGCCGTGACGGTGAACGTCGACGACTTCGATACGCGTGAGCTGACCGCGGAATGGGACAAGCACGGCTTCAAGGTGCCGCTGAAGGTGCTCGAATCGCCGTACCGGGAAATCACCAAACCGGTCGTGGACTACGTCAAGCGGGTGCGGGGGGACAATTCGCGCAACGTGGTCACGGTGTTCATCCCCGAGTATGTCGTCGGGCGCTGGTGGGAGCAGCTGCTGCACAACCAGAGTGCGTTGCGGCTCAAGGGAAGGCTGCTGTTCCAGCCGGGTGTGATGGTGACGAGCGTGCCCTGGCAGCTCGCGTCCTCGGTCAAGGCGGTCGACCGGGCCATGCGGGCGCGGCCCGCCGCGGGCGACGTGCGGCGCGGACTGTACGAATCGGCTGAGCGCAAGGAAAACCGTTGACCAACTGGGTCGGCCGTACCTTCGAGGCCGAGGTCGGCCCGGTGGCACACGGCGGTCATTGTGTGTCGCGTGTGGAGGGTCGTGTCGTGTTCGTCCGGCACGCGCTGCCGGGCGAACTCGTGCTCGTGGAGGTCACCGAGGACAAGGGCGGGTCGTTCTGCCGTGCCGACGCGGTGCGGGTGCTGCGCGCGGCGCCGGAACGGGTCGAGCCCCCGTGCCCGCTGGCCGCGCCGGGGCGCTGCGGTGGCTGCGACTGGCAGCACGCGACGCCGGAGTTCCAGCGCGAGCTGAAGGCGCGGGTGGTCGAGGAGCAGTTGCGGCGGCTGGCCGGCATCGAGCGGGCGGTGACGGTCGAGGCGCTGCCCGGCGGGCCGTTGCGCTGGCGTACCAGGGTGCGGCTCGTGGCGGGCCCGGACGGGCGCGCCGGATTGCGCGCGCACCGCAGCCACCGGGTCGTGCCGCTCGACGACTGCCCGATCTCGGTGCCGCTGGATCCGGTGCTGTCGCGGCGATGGCGGCCCGGTGCCGAGGTGGAGTTCACCTCCGACGGTGACGGGCAGGCGCACGTCCGCGAACTCGGGGTCGTGCGGGGCAAACGGCGCGCGCGTCAGGTGAGCGGCGGGCTCGCGGTACAGCACGCCGCGGGGCGGGACTGGAAGCTCGACGCACACGGCTTCTGGCAGGTCCACCCGGCGGCGGCGGAGGAGTTCGCGGCCGTGGCGGGAGAGTGGGCCGCGGCGCCGTCCGGCGGGCTGGCCTGGGATCTTTACGCCGGTGTCGGGTTGTTCGCGTCGGTGCTGGCCGGTCAGGTCGGCCAGGACGGCGAGGTGGTCGCCGTCGAGTCCGGGCGGCGCGCGGTCGCCGACGGCGAGGCCGCGCTGGCCGACCTGCCGCAGGTGCGGTGGCGATCCGGCCGGGTCGAGCACGTGGTGCGGGATCTGCCGGGGCGACCGGACGTCGTGGTGCTGGACCCGCCGCGCTCGGGCGCGGGGCGCGCCGTTGTGGAGTCCATTGTGGAGCGTGAACCGGCGCGTGTCGTGTACGTCGCCTGCGATCCGGCGGCGCTGGCGCGTGATCTGGCGACGTTCGGCGAGTCCGGGTACCGGCTGGCGCGGCTGCGCGCGTTCGACGCGTTCCCGATGACGCATCACGTGGAGTGCGTCGCGCTCGTGCAGCCGGACGAGGCCTGACCTGCGCGAACCCGGAATTGTCGGTGGGTCGCGGCATGATGTGCCGCATGAACCCACTCGAGAACTTCGATCGCGCGGCGGCCACCGTCGGCGGCATCATCGGCGCGATCCGGCCCGAGCAGCTCGGCGTGCCGACAGCGTGCACGGACTGGTCCGTTCGCGACGTGATCAACCATGTGGTGCAAGGAAATCTGAAGACGGTCGCGTGGGCGCACGGCACCGAGCCGCCACCGGATGCCGATCATCTGGGCAGTGATCCGCCGGGTGCGTTCGCCCGGTCCCTGCGTGAGGTCCGGGCCACGTTGGGCGAGCCCGGGCTGTTCGAGCGCATGGTCACCACGCCTATCGGCACCGCCCCCGGTGCGCTGCTGGTGCACCTGCGAGTGAACGAGTACCTGGCGCACGCCTGGGATATCGCCGACGCCACGGGCCAGCCCACTGATTTCGCTCCGGATCTGGCCGAGCAGGCGCTGGCGGACTGGCAGCAACGGTTCGGTGCCACGGGCCGCTCGCCCGGTGGGCCGTTCGCGGGGGAGAAGCCCGCCCCGCGCGATGGCAGTGCGGCCGACCGGCTGGCCGCGTTCCTTGGCCGTGAGTCCGTGCGAAGAGGGGAGTGACATGCGAGATCTGGACTAGACCACTGGGAGAGGGTTCCGTGCGTGACCTGGAGCGGATCACCGAACTGCTGTTGCACGCCGCGACGGATGCGCGCCTGCGCGCGCCCGTCGTGCGCGAGCTGACCGGTCCGGCGTTCGACGGGCGGGGGCGGCTGGTGGCCACGGCCGCGGATCTGGTGTTGCTGGAGGTGGTCGCGCGGCTGCTGCGTCGGGGGTGGCAGCCGTGGGACGTGCACCAGATCGCGCTGCGGCGTGCCGGGCCCGAGGGCACATCGCTGACCGGCGACGCGGTCGCGGCCGAGGTCGATCGCCGTCCGGCGGGGGCGCTGCATCCGCGATGGCGGGAGCAGCTGGCGCGGATGGGGGCGGCGGTGTGGTGGCGGCCGGACCGGCCGCGGCTGAGCCAGTGGGCCGAGCGGCACGGCCACGCGCATCCGGACGCGCTGGGTTTCGCGGTCGGGGCCGTCGGGGTGCTGGCTCCGCTGCCCGCGTTGCCGGAGCTGCCGCTGCCCGCGGAGCCGGTGCGGGGCGTGGACGCGAAGATGCTGGGCCGGGTCCGTGCGCTGCTGGCGAAGGCGGAGTCGACGACGTATCCGGAGGAAGCGGAGGCGCTGTCGGCGAAGGCGCAGGAGCTGATGAGCCGGTATGCCTTCGAACAGGCGCTGGTCGCCCCGGCTGCGCGGAGCCCGGGTTCGGCGCGGCGGTTCTGGCTGGAGGACCCGTACGTGGCGGCGAAGTCGTCGCTGGTCTCGGCCGTCGCGTCGGCGAACCGCTGTCGCGCGGTGTCGTACGAGAAGCTGGGTTTCCTGGCCGTGGTGGGGCATGAGGTGGATCTGGACATCGTCGAACTGCTGGCGACCTCGCTGCTGGTGCAGGCGACGGAGGCGATGCTGGCCGCGGGCAGGCACGTCACGAGCGGTGGGCGTTCGCGCACCCGCTCGTTCCGGCACGCGTTCCTGCTGGCGTACGCGGCGCGCGTCGGGGAACGCCTCGCCACCGCGGACCGCACCACGAGCGAGACGGTGGCCGACACCCGGCTGCTCCCGGCCCTGCGACGGCGGCGGGAGGAGGTGGATGCCCTCTTCGCCGACATGTTCCCGGCCGTGGGCCGCCGCACCCACACCCTGAGCAACGGCGCGGGCTGGCAAGCAGGCCGCGCCGCCGCGGACCAGGCCCGCCTGACGGTTGACCGCGAACACCTCCCCGATTCGGCGTAGCCACGAGGCGGCCGGGCCTCGGTGCCGGTGGGAGTTGGTGCATGAGGGAGGTGAGGCGGCCGGGGGCCGTTGCCGGTGGGAGGTGAGGCGGCTTGGGGCCGGTGCTGGCGGGAAGTGAGGCGGCTGGGAGCCGGTGCTGGCGGGAAGTGAGGCGGCTGGGGGCCGGTGCTGGCGGGAAGTGAGGCGGCTGGGGGCCGGTGCTGGTGGGAGTTAGTGCTGGTGGTGCCGGTGGAAGGTGAGGCGGTTGGAGGCAGTGCCGGAGGGAGGCGGTGCGGACGGCGGGCGGATTCAGCGGTGGCGGATGACGCTCGTCTCGCGGTGATGTCGGCGCGCTAAGGCGGATGGCAGGTCGGTTCCAAGCCCCGCGCCCCATCCGGGTGGGCAAGGCCGTGCCCCGCGGTCGGGCGCGGCCTCCGGGCGGCCGCAAGCGTGGCCCCAAGCCTCGGGCGTGGCCGCCATGCGGTGCCTGCCGTGACTCGGTCGGGCGCGATCTCCAGCCGAGCCCGGGCACCGTCCGCCCACCGAAACCCGCCCACCACGCCGCGCCCCGCGTC
>NZ_JAAXLS010000018.1 GCF_012328925.1 Amycolatopsis acididurans | reverse complement strand
GTGTTCACGCCCTGCCCGCCCGGCCCGGAGGAACGCGAGAACCGCTCGCGCAACTCCGCGGCGGGGATCACGAGACGGCGCGTGACCGCGAGGTCAGAACCTGGGGTGGTCACCCGAGAGCACCGCCCGTGGCCCGTCCGCATCCTCCGCCGCGCGGACTTCGCCGAGCGTCCACGCCGGCACGTGCCGCGCGGTCAGCACGGCGAGCGCCCGGTCGACGTCCTCGGCGCCGACCACGGCGACCATGCCGACGCCCATGTTGAACGTCTTCTCCATCTCGGCCCGCTCGACCTTGCCGCGCTGCGCGATCAGCGCGAACACCGGCGCCGGCGTCCACGTGCCGCGCTCCAGCTGCGCGCACAGCCCGTGTGGCATCACGCGCGCCAGGTTCGCCTCCAGGCCACCGCCGGTGATGTGCGCGAACGTGCGCACCTCGGCCTCCGCGGCGAGCGCGAGGCAGTCCTTGGCGTAGATCCGCGTCGGTTCGAGCATCTCCTCGCCGAGCGTGCGGCCGAACTCCTCGACGTGCCCCTCCAACGGCATCCGCGCGATGTCCAGCAGCACGTGCCGGGCCAGCGAGTACCCGTTGGAGTGCAGGCCGGACGAGCCCATGGCGATCACGACGTCACCCGGCCGCACGCGTTCTGGCCCCAGCAGGCCGGACGCCTCCACGACGCCGACACCGGTGGCCGACAGGTCGTAGTCGTGCTCGCCCATCAGCCCGGGGTGCTCCGCGGTCTCGCCGCCGAGCAGCGCGCAGCCGGACTGCACGCAGCCCTCCGCGATGCCGCCGACCAGCGCCTCGATCCGCTTCGGCACGACCTTGCCGACCGCGATGTAGTCCTGCAGGAACAGCGGTTCGGCGCCGGTGACCACCAGGTCGTCGACCACCATCGCGACGAGGTCGATGCCGACCGTGTCGTGCTTGTCCAGCGCCTGCGCCACCGCGATCTTCGTGCCGACACCGTCGGTCGAGGACGCGAGCACCGGCTCCTTCCAGCGGTCCAGCTTGAGGGAGAACAGTCCGGCGAACCCGCCGACCCCGCCGAGCACCTCGGGCCTGCTGGCGCGCTCCGCATGCGGTTTCAGCAGCTCGACGGCTTCGTCACCGGCATCGATGTCGACCCCGGCGGCGGCATACGTGGCGTTCGTGGATTCGCTCACGGCAAGCGGACTCCAGACTGATCAGGCTCAAGGACGCCGGACGGCATCCCCAGCACCGTACCCGGCTTGGGTGACGGGCCGGGCCGGACCGTCGGTCCCTTCCAGGCTTTCCAACAGGTGCTTGCCGACAAGTGCCTCGTCCGGCAGCGGAATCGGGTATTCGCCACTGAAACAGGCCGTGCACAGCCGCGACCTCGGCTGCTCGGACGCGGCGACCAGACCGTCGAGCGAGACGTATCCCAGCGAGTCCGCGCCGATCAGCCTGCGGATCCCGTCCAGGTCCGCCCCGTTGGCGACCAGTTCGGCCCGCGAGGCGAAGTCGATGCCGTAGAAGCACGGCCAGCGCACCGGCGGGGACGCGATCCGGACGTGCACCTCGAGCGCGCCGGCCTCGCGCAGCATCCGCACCAGCGCGCGCTGGGTGTTGCCGCGCACGATCGAGTCGTCCACGACGACCAGCCGCTTGCCGCGGATCACCTCGCGCAGCGGGTTGAGCTTGAGCCGGATGCCCAGCTGCCGGATGGTCTGCGACGGCTGGATGAACGTGCGCCCGACGTAGGCGTTCTTGACCAGGCCCTGCCCGTAAGGGACGCCGGACTCCTGGGCGTAGCCGATCGCGGCGGGCGTGCCGGACTCGGGAACGGGGATGACCAGATCGGCCTCGACGGGGCTCTCCTGCGCGAGCCGCCTGCCGATGTCGACGCGCGTGGCGTGCACGCTGCGGCCGGCGATCGTGGTGTCCGGGCGGGCGAGGTAGACGTACTCGAAGACGCAGCCCTTGGGCTCGGGGCTGGCGAAGCGGGAGGACCGCAGCCCTTCGGCGTCGATCGCGATCAGCTCGCCCGGCTCGACCTCGCGCACGAACGACGCGCCGATGATGTCCAGCGCGGCGGTCTCGCTCGCGACGACCCAGCCGCGCTCGAGCCTGCCGAGTACGAGCGGGTGCACGCCGTGCGGGTCACGCGCCGCGTAGAGGGTGTCCTCGTCGGCGAAGACCAGGCAGAACGCGCCGCGCAGGGTGGGCAGCAGCTCCAGCGCGGCGGCCTCGATGCCCTTGTCCGCGGCGTTCGCGGCGAGCAGGCCGCAGACCAGGTCGGAGTCGCTGGAGGACCCGGTCAGCCCGGCGTGCGCCTTGAGCCCGGCGGCCTGGGTGCGGTCGCGCAGCTCGGCCGTGTTGACCAGGTTCCCGTTGTGCGCGAAGGACAGCCCGCTGCCGGTGGCGGTGGTGCGGAACATCGGCTGGGCGTTTTCCCAGGTGGACGAGCCGGTGGTGGAGTAGCGGCAGTGCCCCACCGCGATGTGTCCCTGCAACGAGGACAGCACCTGCTCGTCGAACACCTGGCTGACCAGGCCGAGGTCCTTGAAGACCACGATCTGCTTGCCGTCGGACACCGCGATGCCCGCGGCTTCCTGCCCACGGTGCTGAAGCGCGTACAGCCCGTAGTAGGACATCTTGGCGACCTCTTCGCCCGGTGCCCACACACCGAAGACACCGCATTCCTCACGGGGTTCGGATTCGGGCTGGTCGTGCGAGATGTGGTCGGAAACCACGAAACTGCTCCCTGGGGACGCTGCGGCCGGGCCAGCTTCAAGTGTAGGTCGCGCGACCGCCCGGATCAGCCGGGCCTGACGTGACGTTGCGCTCTCAACCAGCGGCGGCGAGCCACTTCGCGCGGCCGCCCTCGCCCGGTACCCAGCAACCGGTGACCCTCCGGCCACCGCCCGCGTAGTCGTCGGCGAGCTCCACCAGTTCGTCGAGAACGGTGTGCGCGGTGCCGCGGCAGCGCCAGAGCATCCGGCGCGGGTTGAGGATGTCCTGCTCGTCGCCGGGCACCCGGAAGGCCGTCACGTCGTCCTCGGCGTCCATCCGCAGCACGTCCACGACGGAGTGGTGGGCGCGGATGCCGACGACGGCGACGACGCTGCCGTTCTTGTCGCGCGGGTGGATGAAGCGGTAGCCGCGGTCGATCAGGCTCAGCAGCCTCGCGTCGACCGAGGTGGTGTCGTCATCGGAGAACATCGTCGAACTCGCCGTCCTTCGCGCCCGCGAGGAACGCGGCCATCTCGTCGCGTGTGTAGACCAGAGCGGGACCGTGCGGGAAGCGGGAGTTGCGGACCGCGATCTCGCCCGTGGGAAGCGTTGCGACCTCGACGCAGTTGCCGAGGGCGCCACTGCGCTTGCTCTTGCGCCACGACACGTCGGTCAGGAGGTCCGCGGACGCACCATTCGCGAATCGCTCAGCCATCTTCGCCACCTTCCCCATTCGGCCAGCGGCAGTGCAGATGCACGTGCATTTGCACCGTACGCAGAAAGCTACCACTGAGACGTGCACACGTAAATGCACGAGTCGATGCACGTGCAGTTGCATGTGTTTTTCTAGCTTCCCGACGGTGAATCACGTCAGGTGCAGCCGGAATCGATCGGGTGAACCGTAGCCAAAACTCCGGGTGTCTCACCCGGGTAAGTGATTACGCAGCGTGGTACTAGATCTCGGCGATGCGCTTGATCAGCATCTGCCTGCTTCGATCGGGTGTTTCCGCGTCGACGGTGAGCCGGTCGAAAGTACGGCCGTAGAGCTCCAGTTCGTCGGACTTCTCCAGGTAGAGCGCGCCGTCGAGTCGTTCGATGTAAGCGATGTTCGGCAACTCGGGTTCGGCGAACTGGAGCAGCGAGAAAGCGCTTTCGGCCGCGTATCCGCTCATGTCGAACGGCACGATCTGCAACGAGATATTGGGCAGCTTGATCAGTTCCAGCAGGTGCTCGAGCTGCTCTTTCAGCACTGCGGCGCTGCCGACCGGGCGATGCAGCACCGCCTCGTCGAGCACGGCCCACAGCCGGGGCGGTTTCGGCCCGTTGAGCAGTTTCTGCCTGCGCATCCGGATCGCGACGCGACTCTCGACCGCGGGATCATCGGAATCGAGATTGCCCCGGCCGACCACGGCTCGGGCGTAACTCTCGGTCTGCATCAGGCCGGGCACGAACATCAGCTCGTAGGTGCGGATCCGGGTGGCCGCCTCTTCCAGTCCGATGTAGTTGTCGAACCAGTTGGGCAGCGTGTCGTTGAAGCGGTGCCACCAGCCTGGCTGGTTGGCCTGCTTGACCATCTCCACGGCCCAATCGCGTTCGGACTGGTCGTGGACGCCGTACATGGTCAGCAGGTCGACCACGTCGCGTTCCTTGCAGCCGACGCGGCCCAGCTCCATCCGGCTGATCTTGGACTCCGACGCCCGGATCTCCCAGGCGGCCGCGGCACGCGTGATGTTCGCGGCCTCACGCAGGCGCCGGAGCTGCGTACCGAGGATCATCCGCCGCGCGGTTGGCCCGGTGCCTTGCTCCAAACCGGAGGAGTCGACCTGAGCCATAGCGGACCTTTCTGACTCGACTGACAGCCCAGCCTATGAAGGTACACCGCGGTGCGTCGCGGTCAACCCACATCGTGCATTTACGCATGCGGCCCGTCCGCCTACGCTACGTACGTTGTGTTCCACTCCACACTGCCGGGAGAACTTCGATGACCGGTGCCACGGCTCCGTACCCCAATGCTGTTCCCGTCGGCGTGGACCCCACCAGGGCGAGTATCGCCAGGGTCTACGACGCGGCGCTCAACGGCAAGGACAACTACGAGATCGACCGTGAGGTGCTGGCACAGGTCCGTACGGTCGCCCCGCAGGTCAACGACCTTGCGTGGTCCAACCGCAACTTCCTGACCCGGGCTTGCCGGTTCCTCGCCATGCAGGCCGGCATCGACCAGTTCCTCGATCTCGGCTCCGGGCTGCCCACCGCGGAGAACACGCACCAGATCGTGCAGCGGGTCAACCCCGAGGCGCGCGTGGTCTACGTGGACAACGACCCGGTGGTGCTCGCGCACGGCAGGGCCCTGCTCGAGGAGAACGAGTTCACCCACTTCGTCGCGGCCGACATCTTCAAGCCGGACGAGGTGCTCGGCAACGAGGTCGTGCGCAAGGAGCTGGACTTCTCGCGGCCGATCGCGGTGTTCCAGGTCGGCACGCTGCACCACTACCTCGGCGAGGACGCCCCGGAGCTGATGCGGGTCTACCTGGACGCGCTCGTGCCCGGCTCCTACACGGCGATCGCGCACTTCTACGACCCGCAGGACGAGGAGCACAGCAAGCTCGCCCGCAAGATGGAAGAGAAGTTCGTGCACAGCCCGATGGGCAGCGGCCGCTTCCGCACGCACGCGGAGATCCAGGCCATGTTCCCCGGGCTGGAGATGGTCGAGCCGGGCCTGGTGCTGTGCGACGACTGGTGGCCGGACGGCCCCCGCATCCAGCCGCTCAACCTCGTCCAGGAGTGCATCGTCGGCGGCGTTGGCCGCAAGCCCTAAAGCCGGACGACCGGCAGCCAGTGTGCGAGGTCGGCCCGGGTGCCGGAAGCGGTGACCCGGCCGCCCTCCACCGCGTCTGTCCACTGTAGACGGCCGGTCGCGAGTTCGAGCCAGGTGCGCGGATCGGTTTCGATGACGTTCGGCGGAGTGCCCCTGGTGTGCCGCAAACCCTCCACGCACTGGACTGCGGCGAAGGGCGGCACGCGAACTTCCACACTGCGCCCGGGCGCGTCGGCGGCCAGAGCGCGTAGGCTTAGCCGCACGGCCGCGGCCAGTGCCGGACGCGCCGGTTTCTCCGCTTCTCCGCTCAACCAAGCCGAGATCGCCATCAGCGCGGCGCGTAACTCTGCGGGGTCGACCGAACGCGAAGCAGGCATGGGGAAACAGTAGAGTGAACATCCGTAGGACGGCACGCGAGACGTGGGGTTGAACATGGCGCAGCGGGACGAAGCAGACCGGCTCGTACCGAATCCCCAAGCCACCGGACGGCTCACCAAGCCGAAGATCACCGAAGAGATGCGCGCCAACGCCAGGGCGAATCCCAACAGCTGGCTCTATGTCATCGACGAGGCCTTCGATCCCGGCGGCCCGGTGCCCTCGTGGGCCGTCGTCGGCGCATACCCGGTGAACGCCTCGGGCAAGATCGTCGAGGACTTCCACCGCAACGACCGCTACCGTCCCTCGCCCAAGGCGCTCGGCTTTCCCGAGCCCGGCAACGAACTGGAGCGGCTGCTGCAGCTCGTGCGCACCAATCACCGGCCCGCCGAGGACCTGCCGCCGGTGATCCTCGACGCGACGCTGTTCGTCTACGCCATGTCGCCGTTGCAGCGCACCGTGATCGGTTTCCACAACTCCGACGGCCGGGTCATGGTTCCGGCGTACACCTCGAAATCCCTCGTTCCGGGTGAATGGCCGCACGCCCGCGCCGTTCTCGGCCGCGACATGGTCCCGTTGCTCGCCGGTCACCCGGTGGCCATCAACCCGCACGACGCGATCACCGCGGTCGTGCCCGCGGAGCACCTCGTGCAGGCGCTCGCCGACGAGGGGCGCCGGTAAGACAGCTCACATCCGACCGGTGAAGATCACTCCGAAGAGTGACAACCGATTCGCAAAATGCGCTCTATAGAGGCATCGTGGCATCCCTCGGAGGATGGGAGTCGCCGTGCGTCTATGGAGATCAGGGATGCGCTGGACCAGCGCCGCCCTTTGTGTATCGAGTGTGCTGACCGCGGCCGTCGAACCGGCCGCGGCGACCGAACCCGCTGACTACAGCCTGGCCGGGTCGACATCGGCGGGCTCGCAGATCGCCCGTGTCGAAGGTGGCGCCGGGGTGCCCCGGTTCAACGAGAACGCCGGAACGCTCGGTCACGACGTGAGCGGCCACCAGGGTGACGTGGACTGGCCCGCCGCCTGGAACGGCGGTGCGCGCTTCGTCTACATCAAGGCCACCGAGGGCACCGGCTACACCAGTCCGAACTTCCCCCAGCAGTACAACGGTTCCTACGACGCCGGCCTGCTCCGCGGCGCCTACCACTTCGCGCGGCCCGACGTCTCCACCGGCGCCGCGCAGGCCGGCTACTTCCTCGACCACGGCGGCGGCTGGACCCCGGACGGCCGCACCCTGCCCGGCGCGCTCGACGCCGAGTACAACCCCTACGGCGACGCCTGTTACGGCCTGAGCCCGGCCGCGCTGTCGGACTGGCTGCGCGACTTCTCCGACGCCTACCGGGCCCGCACCGGCCGGTTCCCCGTCATCTACACCTCGACCAGCTGGTGGAACCGCTGCACCGGCGGCAATTCCGGCTTCGGCGCCAACAACCCGCTGTGGGTGGCGCGGTACAACGACACGCTCGGGGCGCTGCCCGCGGGCTGGACGGTGCAGACGATCTGGCAGTACGCCGATTCGGGCAACCTGCCGGGCGACCAGAACCTGTTCAACGGGACCATGGACCAGGTGCGCGCGTTCGCCGCGCGGTGACCGAGGTCTAGTCCATCGGGGCGACGACGAAAGTCGGCTTCCACCCGAAAATCATCCACCCGGCACCCAGAGTTCACGGAACTTGATGACAAGTCGGTATGTCGTCATCAAGAATCACGCGCGGACGGCTCCCTGCACACGACCGTCCACATGCGAGGGCAACTGGAAGGAACTGGCGCACATGTCCACCCCCCGAAGAACATGGCGGCACGTCGTCACCGGAGTGGTCACCGCCTCCGCGGCGGCATTGCTCCTGGGTGCGGTCACCCCGGCAAGTGCCGCGCCCGAAAGCTCGACCGACGAGTACGTGGCAGGTAACGATCACGAGATGGGTTCACAGATCAGGCGCGTCGAGGGCGACCACTCCACGCCGCAGACCAGGGCCGACGCACAGCGGCCGCAGGGCCTCAACTCCGACGGCCAGGAGGCGACCGCCACCGTCGAGGGCATCGACGTCAGCGGTCACCAGGGCAACGTCGACTGGGCGAGCTACTGGAATCAGGGCAAGCGATTCGCCTACGTCAAGGCCACCGAGAGCACCACCTACGTCAACCCGTACTTCGCCCAGCAGTACAACGGTTCCTACGACATCGGGATGATCCGCGGCGCCTACCACTTCGCCACACCCGACACCGCCGGCGGCGCGGCGCAGGCCAACTACTTCGTCGACCACGGCGGCGGCTGGTCGGCCGACGGCAAGACCCTGCCCGGCGCGCTGGACATGGAGTACAACCCCTACGGCGCGACCTGCTACGGCCTGTCCAAGAGCGGCATGGCCGCGTGGATCAGGGACTTCTCCGACACCTACTACGCGCGCACCGGCAAGTACCCGACGATCTACACGTCCACGAGCTGGTGGAGCCAGTGTGTGGACGGTGCGTTCGCCAGCACGAACCCGCTGTGGGTGGCGCGATACTCCTCCAGCGTGGGCACCCTGCCCGACAACTGGAGCGTCTACACGTTCTGGCAGTACAGCTCCAGCCCGATCGACCAGAACACGTTCAACGGTTCCTACGACCGCCTCGTCGCACTGGCGAGCAACCACGACTGAGTGATTCGTCCGGGTGTTCCCGGCGAAGATCGGGCGGGAACATCCCGTGATCAGGTGGCGGGAACCAGACTTGTCGCCATTACGTCCGAAAGGCGTATTGAGCGAAAGGGCGGCGCCATGACGTATCCACCACAGCCGGGCCAGCCGGACTATGGCCAGCAACCGGGTCCCTATGGTCAGCAACCTGGTGGGTACGGCCAGCAGCCGGGTGGCTATCCACCGTCCGAGGGCTTCCCGCAGTACGGGCAGCAGCCGGGGTATGGACAGGGCTATCCCCAGCCGTACCCGCAGCCCGGTGCCGGCGGTGGTGGCGGATACCCGCCCACCGGCCAGTTCCCCGGCTACGGCACTCCGCCGCCGGGGGGTGGCGGCGGCAAGAAGGGGCTGTGGATCGGGCTGTCCGTCGGGCTCGTGGTGATCCTCGCGGCGCTGGGCATCACCGGTTTCGTGGCGCCGGGCTTCTTCCTCGGCAAGGACAGTGAGAAGCCGGACGCGACCGCGTCGGCCATTGTGGACGCTCTGGCCAAGCACGACAAAGCCATGCTGAAGACCTTCGTGTGCGCCGACGCGGACAAGGACGTCAGCGACCGCATCGACGATTCCGACGCGATCACGAGCGCGAAGCTGGTCAACGTGGCGGCCAACGGGAACTCGGCGACGGTGAACGTGGCGGTGTCGACCAAGTACGGCAGCAGCACCGCGACCGCGACCATGGCCAACGAGAACGGCAAGTGGTGCTGGCAGAAGATCTCGATCAAGTCGCAGAGCCCGTCGTCCTCCAGCAGCAAGAACCGCTCGTCCTCGCCGACCAGCAGCAGCAGCTCTTCGTCCGGCGGTTCGAGTCTGGGCAAGACGGCGGTCGACGGCTTCATCGCCAAGGTCAACGGCGGCGACGTCGCCGGTGCGATGGCGCTGGTGTGCACGGCCAACACGTCGGAGGTCCAGCCCACGGTGAGCAAGGCGGCCTCCGGCGGGACGAACCTGACCGCGGACGTCTCCGGTGCCGGTGCCATCGCCTTCGGGTCGTTCGAGGGCACCCTCGGCGGTGAGCGGGTCACGGACGGCTTCATCAGCACCGATCGCGACGGCGAGAACGCCTGCATCGACAGCTTCGAGGCCTACTGATCCACCCGCATGCGGCCGAGGCCCGGCAGCCTCGGCCGCATGATCAACGCAGCCACGTAGTACGTGCAGGGGACGTCGGAGTGGTTGGCGTAGGCGAGTGTGACGTCCGCGGCGAGGTAGAGCGAGTCCCCCTCGCCGAGGATCACCACCTCACCGTCCACGGTCAGCGTGAGCGTGCCGGACCGGACGACGATGAACTCGTGCGATCCCGCCGCGTACGGCGGGTAGGTGCCCGCCTCGCACCCCGGCGGCAGCGTCGAGGAGATCCACTCGAAGTTCACGCCCGGCACGACCGGGGTGAGGATCGTGCGCTGCCAGCCGCCCGGCTCCTGCACCGTGTCCTGCTCCGCGGCACGGCGCAGGATCATCCGCTGCGGCTGGGCGATCAGGTGCGCGAGCGACACGCCGAGCCCGGTCGCGATCCGGTCGAGCACCACGATGGTGGGTGCCTTCGCGCCCCGTTCCACCGACGACAACATGCTGACGCTGACCGACGAGCGGTCGGCGAGTGTCTGCAACGTCAGCCCGCGTTCGGTCCGGGCCTGCTGAATTCGTTCGCCGAGGGCACTCAGGTCCATGTATCCTATAGTAGTGGATTCTTCTCCTATAGTGAAAAGTGCTGGTAGAGAGCACCTTCCCGGCATCGCGGAGATCTACGGGCACTACGTCGAGACGAGCATCGCGACCTTCGAACTCGAGGTCCCGGACGAGGCCGAGTGGGCACGCCGCTTCGCCGCGATCACCGACAGCGGCCTGCCGTTCCTGGTGGCCGAACTCGACGACAAGGTCGCCGGATACGCCTACTGCTCCCCGTGGAAGACCAGGCCGGCCTACCGGCAGACCGTTGAGGACTCGGTCTACGTCGCGCCATGGGCGGTCGGCCACGGCCTCGGCGGTCTCCTGCTCGACACGGTGGTCGAGCGCTGCGATGCCCTGGGCATCCGCGAGATCATCGCGGTCATCGCCGACACCCAGGGTGCCTCACCCGCGCTGCATCACCGTCGCGGTTTCGTCGACGCCGGCCGCCTGCGCAACGTCGGCTTCAAGCACGGACGCCGGCTCGACACCGTGTTGATGCAGCGCAGCCTCGGTCAGTCGAACAGCGCGGGCAGCGTGCCTTCCCAGGCCTGACGCAGTTCCGTCAGCGGGAACGTCGCCACGCCCTGGATCTGCAGCGCGTCCGATTCGGGGTCGACCACGCCGGCCCGGCGCCACGGCAGGCCGCGGGCGGTGCACATCTCGGTGAACCGCAGCTCCTCCGAGCGCGGCACGGCGACCAGCACCCGGCCTGCCGACTCCGAGAACAGCTGCACGAACGGGTCGGCGTCCTCGTCCAGCACGAGCCGTGCCCCGCACTGGCCGACCAGCACCGTCTCGACCGCCGTCTGCGCGAGACCGCCGTCGGACAGGTCGTGCGCCGCCGAGATCATGCCGTCCCGCGAGCCCGCGACCAGGATCTCCGCCAGCAGCCGCTCGCGCTCCAGGTCCACCTTCGGCGGCAGGCCGCCGAGGTGCCCGTGGATCACGTGCGCCCAGGTGGAACCGCCGAACTCGTCGTGGGTGTCGCCGAGCAGCAGCAGCGTCTCGCCGGCCTCGGCGCCGATGCCGGTCGGGATGCGGCGCCGCACGTCGTCGATCACGCCGAGCACGCCGACCACCGGCGTCGGCAGGATCGCGGTCTCCCCGGTCTGGTTGAAGAAGCTCACGTTCCCGCCGGTGACCGGGACCCCGAGCTGCGCGCAGCCGTCCGCGAGCCCGTGCACGGACTGCTCGAACTGCCACATCACGGCCGGGTCGGTGGGCGCACCGAAGTTGAGGCAGTTGGTGACGGCCAGCGGCGTCGCACCGCTGGTGGCCACGTTGCGGTAGGACTCGGCCAGCGCGAGCTGCGTGCCGAGGTACGGGTCGAGGTAGACGAACCGGCTGTTGCAGTCGGTCGACACGGCGACACCGCGGCCGCTGCTCTCGTCGATCCGGATCAGCCCGGAGTCGGCGGGCTGGGCCAGCACCGTGTTGCCGCGCACGTAGCGGTCGTACTGCTCGGTGACCCAGTCCTTCGACGCCTGGTTCGGCGAGGAGACCACGCGCAGCAGCGTCTCCCGCAGCTCGTCCGGCGTCGACGGGCGGGGCAGCTTGTCCGGGCTGTCGGCGCGCAGAGCGTCCTGATTGGACGGCCGCGCGATCGGCCGGTCGTACACCGGGCCCTGGTGTGCGACGGTGCGGGGCGGCACGTCCACCACGGTCTCGCCGTTCCAGGTGATCACCAGGTGGTCGCCGTCGGTGACCTCGCCGATCTCGGTGGCGATCACGTCCCACTTCTTGCACACGGCCATGAACTCGTCGACCTTGTCCGGTGCGACGACCGCGCACATCCGCTCCTGCGATTCGCTGGAGAGGACCTCCGCGGGCGTCATTCCCTTGGCGCGCAGGGGAACCCGGTCCAGCTCGATGTGCATCCCGCCATCGCCTGCCGCGGCCAGCTCCGACGTGGCACACGACAGGCCCGCCCCGCCGAGGTCCTGGATGCCGACGACGAGCTTCTTCGCGAACAGTTCGAGGCAGCACTCGATGAGCACCTTCTCGGTGAACGGGTCGCCCACCTGCACGCTCGGCAGCTTCTTGCGGCCACCGGCCGATTCGTCGCCGGAGAACGTGTCGCTCGCGAGCACGGACACGCCGCCGATGCCGTCCAGCCCGGTGCGCGCTCCGAAGAGAATGATCTTGTTGCCGGTGCCGGAGGCGAACGCGAGGTGCAGGTCCTCGGTGCGCATCGCACCCACGCACATGGCGTTGACCAGCGGGTTGCCCGCGTAGCTTTCGTCGAAGACGACCTCGCCACCGACGTTGGGCAGGCCGAGGCAGTTGCCGTAGCCCGCGACGCCGGCGACCACTCCAGGCAGCACGCGGCGGGTGTCGGGCGCGTCGGCGGGACCGAAGCGCAGCGCGTCGGCGACCGCGAGCGGCCGCGCACCCATCGCGAGGATGTCGCGCACGATGCCACCCACGCCGGTGGCCGCCCCCTGGTAAGGCTCCACATAGGACGGATGGTTGTGGCTCTCGATCTTGAACGTGACGGCCCAGCCGTCGCCGACGTCGACCACGCCGGCGTTCTCCCCGATACCGGCGAGCATCTTCGCCTTCATCTCGGGCGTGGTGGTCTTGCCGAAGTAGCTCAGGTGCTTCTTCGAGGACTTGTACGAGCAGTGCTCGCTCCACATCACCGAGTACATGGCGAGCTCGGCGTCGGTGGGGCGGCGGCCGAGGATGTCCCGGATGCGGGCGTACTCGTCCTCCGCGAGCCCGAGCTCGAGGTAGGGCTGCGGGGTGTCGGGGGTTTCGGCGGCGTGCGCGGTCGTGTCGATGACCAGGGTTTCCGTCACACTAGAAGGGTAACCGTGCGCGGAGTGCTGCGTTGAGGGTGGCGGTGAGCGAGGGCCGCCCGGACCCGCGAACCTGGCCGGCGGAAAATCGGTCGCCTCGGACGAATCGGCTCCATACCGTTTGCGGTATGCGTCTGCCGGTCCGGCTCACCCCGCTGCGTTATCTCGCCGCGGTGCTGCGGGCGCGGCCCTGGTTCGCCGCGGCCACCTGTGTGCTGAGCGCGATCTGGATGCTGCCGGGTGCGCTGCTGCCGCTCGTGATCGGTGACACGGTCGAGGCGATCGGGCAACATCGGCCGGTCGCCGGATCGGTCGGCCTGGTCGTGGGCCTCGGCGTGCTACAGGCCGTTTTCGGTGGGGCGTTGATCTTCGCGGTGCACGGCATGTGGCTGCATGGCGCGTCGGTCACGCAGCGGCTCGTCGCCGACCACGCGGCGCGGCTCGGCGCGTCGCTGCGGGCGCAGGCCGCGACCGGTGAGGTGATGGCGATCTCCTCGTCGGACGTCAACCGGGTCGGCAACGTGTTCGAGGTCGGCGGGCGGCTGGCCGGGGCGATCGTGGGATTCGTCACGGTCGGCATCGTGTTGTTGTTCACCTCGCCGCTGCTCGGCGCGGTCGCGATGGTGGGCGTGCCGCTCGCCGTGCTCAGCATGGGCAAGCTGGTCGAGCCGCTGCAGAGACGCAAGGGCACGCAGCGTGCGGAACTGTCCGAAGTGAACGCGATCGCGGCGGACATCGTGTCGGGGTTGCGGATCCTGCGTGGCATCGGTGGCGAGCGGCAGTTCCTCGCCCGGTTCCGCGAGGCGAGCCAGCGCGTGCGCCGCGCGGGTGTCGAGGTCGCGCGCAGCGAGTCGTGGCTGGTCGGGGCCGAGGTGCTGCTGCCGGGACTGATCACGGTGCTGATCACCTGGCTCGGCGCGCACCTGGTCGCGAGCGGCGCGATCAGCGTCGGCGAGCTGGTGACGTTCTACGCCGCGTCGGCGTTCATGCTCGTGCCGGTCAGCACGGCGACCGAGGCGATCGACGCGTTCGCGGGCGCGCTGGTCGCGGCGAAGAAGGTCTGCGGCGTACTCGCTCTGCAGCCGGCACTGGCCGATCCGCACGCCCCGGTGGAGCTGCCGGACGGCCCGCTGGAACTGCACGATTCACGCACCGGGTACACGGCGGTGGCGGGAAAGCTGACCGTGATCGACGTGGGCGGCGACGCGGAGGCACTGGCGGCGCGGATGGCACGATTCGCCGACCCCGGGCCCGGCGAGCGGGTCCTGGTGTCCGGGGTGCCCGCCGACCGCGTCGCGCTGGCCGAACTGCGGCGCCGGGTCGTCTACGCGCACAACCAGGACCTGTGGTTCTCCGGAATCCTGCGGGACCAGCTGATTCCGCGGGAGCGGGCCGAGGACGCGTTGTGGGCGGCCGACGCCGGCGACATCGTGGCCGGTTTCCCGGACGGGATGGACGAGTTGATCGGCGAGCGGGGCCGCGAGGTTTCGGGTGGTCAGCGGCAGCGGCTGAGCCTGGCCCGCGCGCTCGCGCTGGACGCCGACACGTTGCTGCTGGACGAGCCGACCTCGGCGGTGGACACGCACACCGAGGCGCGGATCGCCGAGCGGGTCGCGGAGTTGCGGCGCGGCAGGACGACCGTGGTGTTCACGGAGAGTCCATTGTGGACCAAATTGGCGGATGAGGTGATCACGTGCCGGTGAGACTGCCGTTCGCGACGGTGCGCGCGGCACGCACCTGGGCGGTGACGACGTGGCGCACGCACCGGACCGAGTTCGTGATCATGCTCGGGTTGTACGGGCTGGCCGCGATCGCGGGTCTCGTCGGGCCGCAGATCCTCGGCAGGCTCGTGGATTCGGCGGTGGGCGGCGACAGCCACATCGAGATGCTGGTGCTGGTCTTCGTCGTGGTGCTCGTCGCGCAGGCCTGGCTTAAGCGGACCGCGCGTGTGCGCGCCGGGATGCTCGGTGAGCGGCTACTGGCGCAGACGCGGGAATCCTTTGTGGCACAGGCGTTGCGGCTGCCGCTGGGCACGGTCGAGGCGGCGGGCACGGGTGACCTGCTCAGCCGTGCGACCACGGACGCCGACCGGGTCGACTTCGCGGTCCGCAACGCGCTGCCGGAGACGCTGATCTCGGCGATCACGGTGCTGCTGACCGTGGGCGCGATGGTGTTCACCTCGCCGCTGCTGTCGCTGTCATTGCTGATCGTGGTACCGATCCTGTACCTCACCGTGCGCTGGTACCTCCTGCACGTTCCGTCCATAGTGGAGCGGATGCTGAACTCGTGGGCGGACGTGCAGACCGGGTTGCACGAGACCGCGGACGGTGCGCGCACCGCGGAGGCGCTCGGGCTGACGCCACGGCGGATCGCGCACGGCCACCGGCTGCTCGGGCGGGCGGTCGGCGACGAGCGCGCGTTGCGCAGGATGCACGTGACGTGGGTGCCGTGGATGCTGCTGAGCCAGGTGCTGCCGATCGCGGTCGCGCTGGGGCTGGGCGCCTGGGCCTACGCGGAAGGGCTGGCCGGGCTGGGCACCGTGACGACCATCGCCGTCTATCTGCAGACGCTCGGCGGGCCGATCGAGGAGATCCTGTGGTGGCTGGAGGACGTGCAGGTGGCGGGCACGGCGTTGCGGCGCATCCTCGGGGTCCGGGGCGTCGACGACGTCACACACGGCGGAAGCCCGCGCGGCCGGGAGATCGTGCTGCGGGACGTGCGGTACGGCTACTCCGCCGACCGCGAGGTGCTGCACGGCATCGACCTGCGGGTGCCGCCCGGCCGGCGGCTCGCGATCGTCGGGCCGTCCGGCGCGGGCAAGTCCACCCTCGGCAGGCTCCTGGCCGGGGTCGCGGAGCCGCATTCGGGTTCGGTCGCGATCGGCGGGGCGGAGGTGTCGGGTCTCGCGCAGGACGTGCTGCGGGGCGAGGTGCTGTTGCTCACGCAGGAGCACCACGTGTTCGCCGGCACGCTGCGGGACAACCTGACGCTGCCCGCCGGTGACTGGAGCGACGCCGAGCTGACACGGGCGCTGTCCTCGGTGGGCCTCGGCGAATGGCTGGCCGCGCTGCCCGAGGGCCTGGACACCCGGCTTGGCGCGGGTGCGCTCGCGGTGCCCGCGGCGACGGCGCAGCAGCTCGCGCTGGCCCGCGTCGTGCTGGCCGACCCGCACACCGTGGTGCTGGACGAGGCGACCTCGCTGCTGGACACCTCGTCGGCACGCAACCTGGAACGCTCGCTGACCACGGTGCTCGAAGGTCGCACGGTGATCGCGATCGCGCACCGCCTGCACACCGCGGCGGCGGCCGACCGGGTCGCGGTGCTGGAGGAGGGCCGCATCACCGAGTACGGAGCGCACGAGGACCTGCTCGCCGCCGGTGGACCGTATTCGCGGCTGGTGGCCGCGGCCCGGGCCTGAGCCCAGGGACCGTGCCCGAGCACGATGCCGAGCCGTTTCAGCTGGCGACGAGCGCGTCCACCGCCGAGTAGAACATCCCGAGCCCGTCGTCCGACGGTCCGGTCAGTGCGTCGATCGCGTGCTCCGGGTGCGGCATGAGGCCGACGACGCGGCCGTTGGCGCTCGTGATGCCGGCGATGTCGTTGCGGGAGCCGTTGGGGTTCTCGCCGACGTAGCGGAACACCACGCGGCCCTCGCCCTCCAGTTCGTCCAGAGTGGACTGCTCGGCGACGTAGCCACCCTCGCCGGACTTCAGCGGGATCAGGATCTCGGCACCCTTGTCGTACCGCGTGGTCCAGGCGGTCGTGTTGTTCTCGACGCGCAGCCACTGGTCGCGGCACACGAAGTGCAGCTTCTTGTTGCGCACCAGCGCGCCCGGCAGCAGCCCGGCCTCGCACAGGATCTGGAAGCCGTTGCAGATGCCCAGCACCGGCATGCCCTTGCCGGCCGCCTCGACGACCGAGTTCATCACCGGCGCGAACCGGGCGATGGCGCCGCAGCGCAGGTAGTCGCCGTAGGAGAATCCGCCGGGGACGATGACCGCGTCCACGCCCTTGAGGTCCTCGTCGGCGTGCCACAGCGCCACCGCCTCGGCGTCGGCATAGCGCGCCGCCCTGGCCGCGTCGACGTCGTCGAGCGTGCCGGGGAAGGTGATCACGCCGATCTTCACGAGACCCTCCGCACGGTCCACTCCTCGATCACGGGATTCGCCAGGAAGCCTTCGGCGATCTTGGCGAGGGTTTCGTCGTCGACCGAGTCGTCGACCTCCAGCTCGAAGTGCTTGCCCTGGCGCACCTCGAGGACGCCCGTGAAGCCAAGGCGGGGCAGTGCGCCCGCCACGGCCTGACCTTGCGGGTCAAGGATCTCGGGCTTGGGCATGACGTCGACCACGACTCGGGCCACGGGGTTCGCTCCCAGGTATTCGCAGGTAGGCGGTACCAGATGAGTCTAACCGCGTCGCGGAGCGTCTCCGTCGAGGGTGGTGGTGGGCAAGCGGCCGGCCTCGGCCGGAACGCGCTCGGCGGCCTTCGCGCGCAGCACCCGGCGCAGCCCGTACGTGCCCGCGAGCCCCAGCAACGACACCACGACGAGGAAGTACAGCCCGGTTCGCGCGGATCCCGTGGCGTCCACCACGGCCGCGATCCCCATCGGCCCGAAGCCGCCGCCGAGGTTGCCGATGCCGTTGATCGCGGCGATTCCGGCCGCCGCCGACGCGCCCGCGAGGAACCGCGGCACGAGCCCCCACATCACCGGCTGCGCCGCGTATCCGCCGATCGAGGCGACGCACAGCCCCGCCATCTCCAGCCACGGCGCTCCGCCGACGGCCGCGACCAGCAGACCGGCCACGGAGAACGCGAGCATCAGCGCGAGCCAGCCGAAGGGCGCCTGCCTGCGGTTGGCCAGCCTCGGCACCACGAGCAACCCGACCATCACGCACACGTAGGGAATGGCGGACACCGCGCCGATCGTCAGCCCGGACAGGTGCCCGAACCCCTTGACGATAGTCGGCAGCCAGAACGCCAGTCCGTAGGTGGCCAGCGGGAAGCACAGGAAGAACACCGACATCGCCAGCACTCGCTTGTCCTTGAGCACCGCCCACGCGGTGTGCGGCTGCGCGCCGACCCGCTCGGCCTCCGCCTTCAGTTCGCCGGTCAGCCAGGTGCGTTCGTTCTCGCCGAGCCAGCGCGCGGTGGCCGGTTCCTTCGGCAGGAGCCACAGCACGACCGGGGCGAGCAGCACGGCGGGAATTCCGGTGGCGAGGAAGATCCACTGCCAGCCGTGCAGGCCCCAGACCCCGTTCAGATCGTCCAGCGCGCCCATCGCCGGGTTGCCGATGATGAACGAGACCGGTCCGGCGAGCATGAACGCGCCGATCGCCTTGCCGCGGTATGACTCCGGGTACCAGCGCGTGAGGTAGTAGACGACGCCGGGGAAGAACCCGGCCTCGGCCGCGCCGAGCGCGAACCGGGCCAGGTAGAACTGCCAGGTGGTGGACACCAGCGCGGTCGCGATGGTCACGATGCCCCAGGTGAGCATGATCCGCGCGATCCACCGGTGCGCGCCGAACCGGTGCAACGCCAGGTTGCTCGGCACTTCGAGGATGGCGTAGGCGGCGAAGAAGAACACCTGGCCGAGCGTGTAGACGGTGGCCGAGAGGCCGAGTTCGGACTGCAGGGTCAGCTTGGCGAAGCCGACGTTCGAGCGGTCGATGTAGGCGATGACGTAGAGCAGCCCCAGCAGGGGCAGCAGGCGCAGCGTGACCTTGCGCATGGTGACTGCGTGCGACACGTGGACTCCGTTGTCTGCGTCCGAGATATCGGATGACGTCTGCGATACCGATCGAAAGTAAGCGGCCGCGGGTTGCGGTGTCAACGGCTTGACCGGCGTCGGCGAAGCTCCGTAGTCTCGTCTGGAATCGCGAATAGCGTCCGAAATTTCGAATCAATGGGTGGTGCAGTGGTGCGACGAACCCGAGATTTCCTGCGTTCGCTGGGACTGCCGGATGCGGACCCGGCCACGGTGCCTGCCAGCGCGAAGCGGTTCCCCGACGGCGCGCAGTACCGGGTGGAGATCCCGAGCGTCGAGGGGCCGGAGGCGCTGGAAGCGGTGTACGCGGAGGCGGACGCGCGGGGCGTGGTGGTGCATCGGGTGTCCCAGGGCAGCGGCGGGATGCTGCTGACCCGGCGCGAACTCGCCACGATCGCGGAGTTCGCACGGGCCCGCTCGGTCGAGGTCAGCCTGTTCGCGCGGCCGGTCGCGGCCTGGGACACCTCCGCCGCGTCGCTCGCCTCCGGCGGCGGTTCGCTCGCCGCGCAGGTCCGCGGGACCGAGCAGCTCGTGCACGTGCTGGAGGACATCCGCCGCACCGCCGAGGCCGGGATCCGCAGCGTGCTGGTCACCGATCTCGGCGTCCTGACGGTCGCCGAGCGGATGCGTGCCGCCGGGGAACTGCCGCGGGACCTGCAGTTCAAGGTCAGCGTGCAGATGGGGCTGGCCAATCCGGCCGCCATCCGGATCGCCGAACGGGCGGGTGCGAACACCTACAACGTGCCCACCGACCTCTCGCTCGCGCAGCTCGCGGCCATCCGGTCGGTGATCGACATCCCGATCGACATCTACATCGAGGCGCCCGACGATCTCGGCGGTTTCCTCCGGCACTTCGAAATCGCCGAGATCGTGCGCGTCGCCGCCCCGGTCTATCTGAAGTTCGGGCTACGCAACGCGCCCAACATCTACCCCAGCGGCACCCATCTGACGCCCACCGCGATCGCACTGGTCCGCGAACGCGTGCGCCGCGCCGAGATCGGGCTGGAACTACTGGAGCGCCATTACCCGGAGGCGGTCGCCTCGAAGCTGCCCGCCGAGGGGCTCGCGGTGCCGGTGTGACCGAGGTCAGAGGTGAGCGCCCAGTCTCGCCGACAGTTCGGCCGCCCCTTCACGGACGAGTTTCTCCCAGCGCGACCACGCTTCGTCGGAATGGCGTGACGTCGGGATCGAGATGCTCATCGCGGCGACCCGGTCGCCGCTCGCGTCCACCACGGGCGCGGCGACGCAGCCGGCGTCCGGATTGGACTCGCTGCGTTCGTGTGCCACGCCGTCGGCCCGGATCTCCTTGAGCTGAGCCAGAAGTGTGCTGCGCGACGTGATGCTGTGCGGGGTCAGCGCCACCAGTTTGCGACGCTTGAGCCGTTCATTGAGGTCCTGCTGGCCGAGCCCGGCGAGCAGGACCTTGCCCACGGCGGTGCAGTGCGCGGGCAGCCTGCTGCCCACCTCCGAGATCAACCGCACCGAATGCGTCGAGTCTATTTTGGACACGTAGACGACTTCGAGCCCGTCGAGCACGCCCACGTGCACGGTCTCGCCGCACTGAGCGGCGACCGAACGGGCGACCGCGTCCGCCTCGGCGGCGAACTCCAGGCGCTGCTGGTACCGCGAGCCGAGTTCGAGCAGCTTCGGGCCCAGCCGGTAGGTGGTGTCCTCACCGGCCTTGCGCACCAGATACCGCCGGGCGACCAGCGTGGTGAGCAGCTCGTGCGCGGTCGAGCGCGGCAGCTCGAGCCGGTCGACGATCTCGGCCGCGGTCAGCGTGTCGTTCGCTTCGAGGAACAGTTCCATGATGTCGGCGGCACGGAGCACGGCGGGCACTTGGCGGGGCATGCCGCCAAGATACCCGCTCGCGTCCGATATTTCGGACTACGGCACGATCTGCACGGAGTCACCGGGCCGCAGGGTCTGGTAGAACTTCACCGCCGCCGCGTGCGACAGGTGCACGCAGCCGTGGGACTGCGCGCGCAGGCTGCCCTCGTGGAAGGCGTCCCCGTCGTTGGTGAAGAACACCGAGTAGGGCATCGGCCCGTTGAATTCCTTGCTGTAGTGGTTGGCGTCCTTGTACTGCACCCGGAAGTGGCCGGTCGGCGTCGGGTACTGCGGTTTGCCCGTGGTGACCGGCACCGGGCCGTAGGTCACCTGCCCGCCGTTGACCAGCCAGGCCTGGTTGGTGTGCAGTTGCAGACATGCGCGCGCCTGCGCGTCGCAGGGCGTGGGCGCGGCCTCAGCTGCCGGTGTGGCGAATCCGAGCGCGCCGATCGCCGCCGCGCCCGCCACGGTCACGGAGATCTTTCGCAAGGTAGCCATGCATGTTGGTTACTCCTTGCCGCCCCTTCCATGCAAGGTCGTAACGAGTTTTCCGACCAGCTGCTCGGTCTTGTCCGTCCTGGTGAACGAGGTCAGCTTGAGCGGCACCGCGAAACGCTGCTTGGCCACGGCCTTCGGGCGGGCGAACTCGCGCAGCCCCTCCGGCCCGTGGATCCGCCCGAACCCGGAGTCGCCGACCCCGCCGAAGGGTAGCGACGCGATCCCGGCGAAGGAGAACGGAGCGTTGATCGAGGTCATCCCCGCGCGTAACCGGTCGGCCAGCCGCTGCCCGTTGTGCTTGGAGAACACCGTCGAGGCCAGGCCGTACTTCGTCGCGTTCGCCTTCTCCACGGCCTCGTCCATGTCCCGCACCTTCGCCACCGTCATCGTCGGCCCGAAGGTCTCCTCGCACACGGCCTCGGCGTCCTCGGGCACGTCGACCAGCACGGTCGGCTCGACGAACCGCTCACCGACGTTGCCGCCGGTCAGGGCCCGGCCGCCGCGGGCGATCGCGTCCGCGATGTGCTTGCGGACCACGTCGAGCTGGGCGGGCATGGTCATCGGCCCGTACTGCTCGCCCGCCTTGACCTTGCCGGTCAGCGCGAGCACCTTCTCCAGGAACGAGTCGTAGACGCGCTCGTGCACGTACACGCGCTCGACGCCGATGCAGGTCTGGCCGGAGTTGGAGAACGCGCCCCACACGGCGGCGTCGGCGGCCGCGTCCAGGTCGGCGTCGGAGTCGACCAGCAGCGCGTCCTTGCCGCCGGCCTCGATCACCACCGGGGTGAGCGTCTCCGCCGCGGCGGCCATGATCTTCTTGCCGGTCGCGGTCGAACCGGTGAACGCGATCTTGTCCACGCCCGCGCCGACGAGCGCTGCGCCGGTCTTGCCGAATCCGGTGATCAGCTGGAACACCGGGTGCTCGGGCACGGCCTCGGCGAACGTGTCGACCAGCCACTTCCCGACGCCGGGCGTGTACTCGCTGGGCTTGAACACCACGGTGTTGCCCGCCGCGAGCGCGTAGGTGATCGAGCCCATCGGGGTGAACACGGGATAGTTCCACGGGCCGATCACGCCGACCACGCCCAGCGGCAGGTACTCGACGGTCGCGGTGTGGTTGGACAGCAGCAGGCCCGCCGAGCGGCGCTTGCGGCCGAGCACCTTGCGCGCGTTCTTGGCGGCCCAGGCCACGTGCTCGATGGCCAGCACGACCTCGAGCTGCGCGTCCCCGTACGGCTTGCCGGTCTCCCGCTGGACGACCTCGCACAGTTCGCGCATCCGCCGGGTGATCGTCGCGTTCCAGCGGCGCAACCGCTCCGCGCGCCCGTCGAACCCCAGCGACATCCACCACCGGGAAGCTTCGCGTGCCCGTTCGACCGCCTCTTCGACCTGCTCGCGGGTCTGGACCGGGTAGGTCCCGACGACCTCGTCAGTGGCCGGGTCGAGCGAATCGAAGGTCTCCTGTGACACTTCCACGGCGGTCATCTCTGGCCTCCCTACTGGTGAGTACGCCCAGGATGGCACAAGCAGTGGCCAAGCTCACTACCTGAACGAGAGACGCGGACCACAACGAGACCTGATCACGTGACTTCATGGCGAGGCCGTTTCGACCGGCCTACGCTGAACTCGTCTCATGCGAGGGAGCGAATAGATGCGAATCGTCCACTATGGACACGCCTGTGTGCTGCTGGAAACCGACAACGGGCGGATCCTGCTCGATCCCGGCGCCTTCTCCGAGGGCTTCGACGCCGAGCGTGAACTGGACGCGGTGCTGATCACGCACCAGCACTTCGACCACATCGACTCGGAGAAACTGCCGGGCCTGCTGGAGGCCAACCCGAACGCCAAGCTGATCGTCGACCCGGGCTCGGAGGAGACCGTCGCCAAGCTCGGCCTGGAGTACCAGGTCGTCCGGCCCGGCGACGCGTTCGAGGTCGGCGGCACGGCGGTCAACGTGGTCGGCGGGCAGCACGCCGTCATCCACGAAGACATCCCGGTCATCCCGAACGTCGGCTACCTCTTCGAGCACGGCGCCTTCTACCACCCCGGCGACTCGTTCCACGTGCCGGAGCAGAAGGTCGACGTGCTCGGCCTGCCCACCGGGGCACCCTGGCTCAAGGCCGGCGAGGCGGTGGACTTCCTGCGTGCGGTCGCGCCGCGCGTCGCGGTGCCGATCCACGAGGCGGTGCTCGCGAACCCGGCCATGCACTACGGGTTGTTCACCAACCTGGCGCCGGAGGGCACCGAGGTCCGCGTCGCGCCGCGGGGCGAGGCCCACAAGCTCTGATAGGTCGAGCCGAAGGCCCGGTTCTCCAGCGCCACGTCGACCGCGTCGAGCAGTGCCTGCCGGAGGCCCGGCCGGGCGAGATCGGCCGCGTCCACGCCGAGCCGTACCAGGCCACCGCGCCGCGCTGCCCGGGCCGTCGCGAGCACCAGCGCGAACGCCCGCACGGTTTCGGTGCGCTCGCGGCTGGTGAACTCCTGCACGCGTGCCCGGTGCACCTCGCCGGTGCGCAGGTCATGGATCGCGCCGAGGTCCGCGCAATAGCGGAATCCCTGTCCGCGCAATGCTTCCAGCGTCCCACGCGAGGCGAGCCAGCGTGGCGGCGCGAAGCCGTCCGCGGCGAACCCGGCCCGGTCGAGCGCGGCTTGCGCGGCGATCAACCGCAGCCGGGCCTCGTGCGCGGGCAGCGCCGCGAACTCGGCTTTGCGCCCGAACGTCAGCGCCCGGTGCGACGGCGCGATCCGGTGGTCGTAGCCGTGTAGCAGGAGGCCGTCGCCCCGGCTGGTCCGGGCGTGGATCCACTCGGTGACCGGGCCGTCGGAGCGGGGGTCGAAGAGCAGCGACAGCGGTACCTTGCGATGGTCGAGCTCCGCGGCGAGGTCGGCGCAGCGGTGCAGTGTCCGGGGGCCGATGCCGGACAGTGAGACCAGCAGACGGGCGTCCATGGCACCCATTAGCGCAGCCGCACATGACCCTGCGCTTACCCCGAGATGACGCTGTGCCTACAGGATGGGTGCGGGCACGTAGTCGGTGGCCTCCGGGAAGCGGGTCAGGATGGCCTCGACGTGCTTCGCGACCGCCGCGACCTGCGTGGGAGCGACGCCGGTGAACGACAGCCGGTCGGCGAGCAGGCGGTCGAGGTCCTCGCGGCTGAGCGGCAGGCGCTCGTCGGCGGCCAGCCGGTCGAGCAGGTCGTTCTCGGAAAGCCCCTGCTCACGCATGGCGAGCGCGACCGAGACCGCGTTCTCCTTGATCGCTTCGTGTGCGGTCTCGCGACCGACGCCCGCCCGCACGGCTGCCATCAGCACCTTCGTCGTGGCCAGGAAAGGCAGGTAACGGTCGAGTTCGCGGGCGACGACGGCCGGGAAGGCGCCGAACTCGCCGAGCACGGTGAGGAAGGTTTCCAGCAGCCCGTCGAGCGCGAAGAACGCGTCCGGCAGCGCGACGCGGCGCACCACCGAATCGGACACGTCGCCCTCGTTCCACTGGTCGCCGGCCAGCTCGCCGATCATCGACAGGTAGCCGCGCAGCACCACGGCCAGCCCGTTGACCCGCTCGCACGAGCGCGTGTTCATCTTGTGCGGCATCGCGGACGAGCCGACCTGGCCCGGTTTGAAACCCTCGGTGACCAGCTCGTGCCCGGCCATGAGGCGAATCGTCTTGGCCAGGCTCGACGGCGCGGCCGCGAGCTGCACGAGCGAGGACAGCACGTCGAAGTCCAGCGAGCGGGGGTAGACCTGGCCGACGCTGGTGAACGTGCGGGAGAACCCGAGATGCTCGGCTATCCGCCGCTCCAGCAGGTCCAAAGTCGACTCGCTACCGAGCAGGTCGACCATGTCCTGCGCCGTGCCGACCGGCCCCTTGATCCCGCGCAGCGGATAGCGGCCGATCAGCTCGTCCAGCCGCTCGAACGCGACCGTCAGCTCGTCGGCCGCGGTGGCGAACCGCTTGCCCAGGGTGGTGGCCTGCGCGGCGACGTTGTGCGAGCGGCCCGCCATGACCAGGTCCGAATGCTCCACGGCCAGCCCCGCCAGCTTGGCCAGCACGGCGGCCACCCGGCCGCGGATCAGCTCGAGCGAACGGCGGATCTGCAGCTGCTCGACGTTCTCGGTGAGGTCACGCGAGGTCATGCCCTTGTGCACGTGCTCGTGCCCGGCCAGCGCGTTGAACTCCTCGATACGCGCCTTCACGTCGTGCCGGGTGACGCGCTCGCGCTCGGCGACCGAGGCCAGATCGACCTGGTCGAGCACGCGCTCGTAATCCTCGATGACCCCGTCCGGGACCTCCACCCCCAGCTCCCGCTGCGCCCGCAGCACCGCGAGCCACAGCTCCCGCTCCAACGTGACCTTGCGTTCCGGAGACCACAGCGCCACCAGGTGGGCGGAGGCGTAGCGGGAGGCGAGCACGTTGGGAATGCTGGGTTTGGTCACCTCTCCAGCCTAAACACCCGTGTTCGTGTGTGAGTGTGAGCCTGCTTCAGCTCAACGCGTCGCGCAGCATCGTCCGCGCGACCGCTCGCGGATCCGGATCCACCTCGATCAGCGCGTTGACCACGGCGCCGTCGACCAGTGCGATGATCTCGGCCAGCCGCTTGCGGTCGACCGGTTTGCCGGAGCGGGCGAAGATCTCGGTCAGCAGTTCGTGGAACTCGGCCTGCATCGCGCGCATCACCGGGCGCAGGTAGGGGCGGCGGCCGGTGGTGACGAGCCGTTCGTAGCGCAGCAGCACCGCGTCGTACGTCGTGTCCTCGCCGAGCAGCTGGTCGAGCACCACCTCGACCAGGGCGTTCACGTCCCGGTGCTCGGTGCCCAGCGCCGCGAGCTGCGCCTTGCCCGCGTCCAGGTCCACCCGGCACCGGTGCGCGACGGCGGCGGTGACGAGGTCGTCGAGCGAGTCGAAGTAGTACGTGGTCGACGCCAGCGGCAGGCCGGCGCGCTCGGCGACGGCGCGGTGCCGGATCGCCTCGAAGCCGCCTTCGACCAGCAGGTCAGCTGCCGCTTCCACCAGCGCCGCACGCCTGCGTTCGCCCTTGGGCGTGCTCGCTGCCGCGGTCATAGCAGAAAATGTAACCGCGACTCGCGGCGCTTCCGTTGAGGGTGGCGGTGCGCGAGGGGCCGGCCTTCAGAAATGCCTCGCCAGCGACGTGGAGATCTGGGCGAGTCGCGACTCCAGCGGCGGGGCGCTGCCCGCGTCCGGGGAGCTCAGCACGACCAGCGATCCGCCGCTCGCGGTCTCCGCCGTGGACAGCACGGTGCCGTCGCTGAACGGCTTCATCGCGAACGGGGTGGGGAACACCGTCACCGAGACGAAGCCGTGCCGGTCACCGTCGCTGACCTGGAACCCGGCCGAGCGGGCGTTCGTCGTGCACACACGACCGGGTGCGGGGCCGGTCACGCCGGTCGCCGGGAGCTCGCCGGCGAGGGCTGTGGCGAGCTCCCGGTCGACCTTGTCGCACCCGGAGGTGCTTTCGGCCCGTGGGCCGTCCTGTCCGTTGCCGCCGCTTCCCTGCATGGGCGACGGGCCGGACAAAGCTCCCGGAGGACGTACCGGCGCGCCGGCCGGTTGCGCGCTCTGCGACTCCGTCCCTCGAAAGTAGGTGACGCCGACGATCCCGGCGGCGCCGAGCAACACGACGACGCAGGCGCAGGCCGCGAGCAGTGCCGTTCGGCGACGAGCCGTCGCTCGCGCGGAGGCGTTCGTGACGTCCGTGAGGGTGAAGCCGGGCGGCGGCGGGTCACCGGGAGCAGTCCGGAAGAGGCCTTCCAGTTCCTTTTCATCCACCCGTCTCCACCTCCTCGCCAAGCGCCGCGCGCAGATGGGCCAATCCGCGTGCCGTCTGGCTCTTCACGTTCCCCTCGCTGCACCCGAGCACCCTCGCGACTCCGGCCACGTCGAGGCCCTCGAAGTACCGCAGCACCAGCACCGCGCGTTGTTTCGGTGGCACGTCCTCGAGCCCGGCGAGCAGGTCGGCCCTGGTCGCGACCTGCTCGTCCAGCGAGCCGCCGGCGGGCTCCGGTTCGGGCACCCGGTCGGTGTGCCGCTCCCGGCGCCACGGACGGCGCGACTCGTCGATCGACGCCCTGATCAGCGTTTTCCGTACGTAGGCATCGGTCGCGCGAGGGTCGCGGATCTTGGTCCACCGCCGGTGCAGCGCGACGAACGCCGTTTGCGCGAGATCGTCCGCGCGATGCCAGTCACCGCAGAGCAGGTACGCGGTTCGCCGCACGGAGTCCTGCTTGGCAGCGAAGTACTCCGCGAACTTCCGTTCGTCGTCCTCGTTCACCGGCCTCCCGTGGCGTCTCGCAGGTGAAGACGTAAGCGGGGCACGTTACGGTTGCACACCTTCTTGTAGATCAACTAGTGAGTGTGATGTGATCTGACTGTGACCTCCACTGACTCTCCGCTCGATTTTCGCTCGGACACCGTCACCCGGCCGGATGAAAAGATGCGCAGAGCGATGGCGTCCGCGGAGGTCGGTGACAACGTCATCGATGTCGACCCCACCGTCAAGGCCCTCGAGGACCGCGCGGCCGAGATGCTCGGGATGCCGGCGGCGCTGTTCACACCGAGTGGCACCATGGCCAACCTGATCGCGCTGTCGGTGCACCTGCAGCGCGGTGACCGGTTCCTCGCGCCGAAGGGCGCGCACGTCCTGGTCAACGAACTGGGTTCGGCGGCGTGGCTCGCGGGCGGGATGCCCGATCCCCTCGAACACGACGCAGGCCCCGGCCGTCCGAAGCCGGCGACCCTGGCCGCCGCCATCGGCGCCCGCGGCGGCCCCTACTACACGCTGCGCACCACGTTGCTGTGCCTGGAAAACACGCACAACGCCTCCGGTGGTGCGGTCATCCCGCCACACGAGCACGCCCAGCTGCTGGCGACTGCGCGGCAGGCGGGCCTGCGCGTGCACCTCGACGGTGCCCGCATCTGGCACGCCGCGACGGCGCTCGGCCTGCCGCCCGCGGCGCTGACCGTGGGTGTGGACACCGTCTCGGCGTGCTTCTCCAAGGGCCTGGGCGCGCCGGTCGGTTCGGTGATCGCGGGGACGGCGAGTTTCATCGAACGCGCCCGGCGGATGCGGCAGATGCTCGGCGGTGGAATTCGCCAGGGCGGGATCATCGCGGCGGCCGCGCTCGTCGCGCTCGGCCGCGTCGGTGACCTGGCCGAAGACCACGAAAAGGCGCGCAAACTGGCGGCCGGTCTGGCGGATCTGGGGTGGGACGTCAACACCCCGGAAACGAATATCGTGCTGGCTCGCGTCGCGGATGTTTCGGTGACGCTGGAGTCGTTGCGTGCACTCGGAATCCTGGCGGTACCGCTCGGCGGCCGGGTACGGTTCATCGCACACCGCGATCTGTCCATGGCGGACATCGAGGAGGCGTTGCGCCGCATCAAGGCCGGAGGGCATCCATGAACGACGGCGGGGGGTGGGCCCGCGAAGCGGGGCGGGAACAACGCTGGATCGTTTTCGACTATGGCGAAGTCATTTGTGGGAGAACGAATGCCTTGCCGGAGCTGGCGAACACGATGGGTGCGGGACTCGCGGAATTCGAACCGCATTACTGGGCGCACCGCGATCGATATGACCGGGGCGCCGCGGATCTTGCGTACTGGAGCGGGATCGGTGAGGCGCTCGGCGTGCCGGTCGATCGGTCCACTTCGGACAAGCTGACCGCGATCGACATCGAGGGCTGGTCGCACGTCGAGCCCGAGTCGGGGGAACTGCTCGCCGCGCTGGACGAGGCGGGCGCCCGGCTGGCGTTGCTGTCCAACGCTCCGGCTTCCTTCGCCCGGTTCGCCGAACGCCAGGACTGGGCGAAGCATTTCCGCGTGCGGGTGTTCTCCGGCGACGTCGGCGTGGCCAAACCCGACGCGGCGATCTTCGAGACGCTGCTCGCCCGGCTGGAAGCCCAGCCGGGCGACTGTCTGTTCTTCGACGACCGCCAGTCCAATGTGGACGGCGCACGAGCCGTCGGCCTGCGCGCCCACCGCTGGCTCGGCGTCCAGGCGGCGGGCGAACTGCTTTCCTAGCGACGCAGCTGCTTGGGGGTGTTGCGGCCCTTGATGGCGCCATATGCCGCCGTGCCGAGGAACACGGCGCCACCGATGATCGCGATCCAGAGGACGGCCTTGAGCAGGAAACCGACCACCGATCCGATCACCATGAACGCCACCCAGGCGACGATGAGTGCCCCGACGATCTTCCAGAACATGGCATCCCTCCGGGTGAGCCTCGCGAACCGGTGCGGCCCGCTACGAGCCAAGGCTCCCACGTCGGAGGGCGCGAAGGCTCGTCTCACTGGCAACGTTCAGGGGAAAGCCGGGGTTCCCCCTGAGTCGAGCCACTCGCCGAGCCGCCGGACCCCCTCGGTGACCTCCTCGGTCGCGCCCGCGAACGAGAACCGGACGAACTTGCCGCCGTCCACCGGATCGAAGTCGATGCCGGGCGTGATGGCCACGCCGGTGTCGGCGAGCAGCCGCTGGCACCAGCTGAGGCTGTCCGTGGTGTGCGCGGAAGCGTCGACGTAGGCGTAGAAGGCGCCGTCGACCGGGGCGACCCGGTCCAGCCCGATCCCCCGCAGCCCGTCGAGCAGCAGGTCACGGTTGGCGCGGTAGTGCGCCACGTGCCCGTCCAGCTCCTCGTAGGACTCCGGCGTGAACGCGGCCACGGCGGCGTGCTGCGCGAGCGCGGGGGCGCAGATGTTGAGGTTGCCGGTCAGCACGTCCACGGCGCGGTGCAGCCGGCGTGGCACGAGCATCCAGCCCAGCCGCCATCCGGTCATCGCGAAGTACTTCGAGAACGAGCCCAGCACGATCGACTCGGCCGAACTCTGCCAGGCGCAGCCGAGCTCGGTGCCGTAGGAAATGCCGTGGTAGATCTCGTCGCTGATCAGCTGCACACCACGCGCCGAACACCAGCCCGCGATCGCCGCCAGTTCGCCCGGCGGCAGCGTGGTGCCCGCCGGGTTCGTCGGGCTCGCGACGACCAGGCCGCTGATCGGGCCGAGGCGGTCGAGCAGGTCCACGGTCGGCTGGAAACGGGTGCTCTCGTCGGTCGCGAACTCGACCACCTCGCAGCCGAGCGCGGACAGCAGGTTGCGGTAGGCCGGATAGCCCGGACGGGCCATCGCGACGCGGTCCCCCGCGTCGAACGCGGACAGGAACGACAGCATGAACCCGCCGGAGGAACCGGTGGTGACGATGACGTCCTCGGGGCTGACCTCGAGCCCGTAGCGCCGGTCGTAGTGCCCGGCGATGGCCTCGCGCAGTTCGGGGATGCCGAGCTGCACGGTGTAGCCGAGGTTCTGCTCACGCAGCGCTCGCTCGGCGGCCTCGCGCACCGGCCGCGGCGCGCCCGCCGTGGGCTGCCCCGCCGCGAGCGAGATCACGTCACCGTGCGTGCGCTGCCGCGCCTGCGCCGCGGACAGCACCTCCATCACGTGAAACGGCGCGACGTCCGCACGTCGCGCCGGTCCGGGGAACACTGCTACATCGACCATTGCTTCAGGCTAGGCGGGTCAGTAGCCGACGTAGCCGCCGCCATGGGCCATCGAGGCCAGACCCGGGGTGTTGGCGATGCTGCCGTAGCGGCCGATCGTGTACCGCACGCCCGCGATGATGTTGTCCACCGGGTTGTAGATGTCGTCATGCCCGGGCAGCTTGTTCGCGTTGAACGTCGAGTCGATGCACTGCATCAGGCCCTTGGACGGGTGCCCCGCCTGTGCGTTGGAGTCCCACAGGTTGATCGCGTTCGGGTTGCCGCCCGACTCGTGCTCGATGATCGCCCAGATGTTCTTGATGTCCGCGTCGGTGACGTTGACGCCGGCGGCCTGCAGCTCCTTGATGGCCTGTTCGATCCACTGCTGCACGTTGCCGGGCGGCTGGCCGCTCGGCGGGCCACCGCTCGACCCGAGGCCGCCCGCTCCACCGCCACCGCCACCGCCGCCGTGGCTGCCCCCGCCGCCTCCGCCACCACCGGAACCGCCGCCGTGCAGACCGCCGGTGCTCTTCATCGACGACGGCGCGGTACCCAGCGGCGGCACCGAGTCGTAGCCGCCCTGGACGTCCTGCTGCACCAGGCCCATCACCCGCTGGATCTCCTGGTTGGCGGCGTTGAGCTTGTCGCCGATCTGGCTGTTGGCGTCGTTCGCGACGGCCGTCGTGGCCTGCAGGTTCTCCGCGATGATCGCGTCCGGCATCTTCGCGGGCATCGTCGCGCCCTCTTGCTTCGAGTTGGCGGCGTCGACCTGCGCCTGCGCGGCGTCGGCCGCCGCCTGGGCCTGCTGGTTCATCCCGTCGATCTTGGTGTGCGCGTCGTCGCGCAGCTGCTGGACCTCTTTCTGCGTGCGATCCAGGAAGCTCTGCAGGTTCCCCAGTTCGTTCGCGACCTCGTCGAGGTGGTCGTTGACCTTCTGCCCGGCGTCGCCGATCTTCTTGACGTAGTCGAAGAACGCGTCCGCCTGCGGTCCGGTCCACGTGCCGCCGCCCAGTACGGCCGTGGCGTTGCGCAACGCGGCCGAGTGGTCGGCGGAGTCCTTCGACGCCTGCCGGAACTGGTCGGCGACACCCTGGATGTCGGCCGGCCGGACCTTCTCGACCTGCTGGGTCTTCGACTCGACGTCGGGCCAGTTCGGCGGGAATTCGGCCTTGGCGCTCATGACAGGCTGTCGTCCTTCACGGTCACGCTGTCCTTCGCGGCGGCCTCTGTCTCGCGCAGTGCCTTCGCGGCGTCACGCAGCGCGCCGCCGGTGGAGCGCATCAGATCCGCGGCCGCGTCGAACTGTCCGTGCATGCGGTCCTTGAACGAACCGAGCGTGCGCGCCGCGGCCTCGGACGGCGTCTCGCCGGGCCGCTCGTCGGGATGCTTGAGGTCGCCGAACGGATTCGGCCCCTGGATGCCGGTCATCTTGCCCTTGGCGTCCTTGAAATGGTCGTGCAGGACCTCGACCTTGCCCGCAACGTGCTCCATCGAGTCCGGATCGCTCTGTGGCACCCTCGCCATCCCCCTTCGGCATTTTGACTCCGCCAGATCAGACGCCCGCGCTCCGGCGGCGGTTCCCGACTCTTTTTAGCAGGTCAGACCTCATCCAGCAGTTCCCACAATCGAATCGCCAGCAACTGGTTGTCGGCCGGGGCGACGGTGATCCAGTCCTGTCCGTCGGCGCCGCGGCCGAGCTGTACGAGATAGCGCCCGGCGTCGGTGTCGTGGAAGGCGATCACCCGGTCGGCGCGGTGGATCTGGCCGTCGCGGCCGAGCCGTTCGACGCCGAACTGGCCGCGTGCGGTCATCCCGGCCATCATCCCGGCCAGCTCCTGCGCGTGCCACAGCTCCACCCCGCGGTCTTCCAGCGCCGTGACCAGCGCCTTCGGATCGCCCTTGGCGTCGGCGTCGGCCTCGCGGACGACCTGGTGCGGCACGCTCACCGACCGTCCGACCCCGGCGCCGAGCTGCCCGGCGACCGAGACGGCCGATTCCGGAAGGGACGTGTCGCGGGCCGGGATCAGCCACACCTCGTCGCGGTCGACCACGGCGAGCAGCGCCTGACTGCCGATGCTGACCGCGAGACCCTTGATCTCGCGATCGGTCCACACCCAGATGTCGATCGAGACCTTCGGATGCGCGAGCAGGTTCAGCTGGTCGACGAGGTCGGTGCTCGCGCGGTCGCCCCTGGCCAGCCGCCGGGACCGCAGCGACTCCCATGCCTGTTCGACGAGCGCGCGCCGCTCCGGATGGGTGCGGCCGGGGCTGGGCACGCGCAGCGCGGGATGCGGCGGTGGCAGGCGCTCGGCCTCCCACAGCATGTCGAATTCCAGTGTGGACAGCACGATGCTGCCGTTGTCGGCCACGGTGCTCAGCGATCTTCCGAGAGCCGGTGTTCGCCGATGACATCGATCGAGACCTCGCGACCGTCGGCGAACAGGTCCCGGTCGTCGACGCCGTACTTGCGCACGTGCAGGGCATCCTCGTCGCCGTCCTGGGTGGCGGCGGGTTCGAGGATCGCGCGGGTGTGCTCGGCGCTCGGCGGTTCCGGCGTGGCCCGCTTCGCGTGCTGGGCCTCGGCCTCCTCCGGCAGATCGCCGACCGGCAGCTGCTGGGTGCGCTTGCCCGCGGTGTTGCGACCCCGGCCGCGGCCAGGACGCTCTTCCTCACCGCTGACCGCGCCGCCGACTCCGGCCGCGCCGACGGCGGGCGCTCCTTCGGCGAGCCCGCTCACGCCAGGCGCACCGCGCATCGAGAACCCCGGCCCGACGTTCGCGCCCGCGGACGAACTGGACGGTCCCGCGCCGAACATCTTTCCCTTGCCCAGCAACGATTCCCCGGGCTGCGGCGCGCCTGCGCGTGCCTGCCCGTCGGCGGGAAACCCGGTCTTGGCCCAGGACCCCGACCGCGAATCGGGTGCGAGCCGGCCGCTGCCGCTCTGCGACGCGCCGGGCACCAGACCGGTCGTCGTGCCGCCCGGCCCCTGCGTGGCCGGCAGCGCGGGGTTGACCGGGGAACCGGTCGCCGGACGGGCCGTCGTCTCGCTGGGCCCGCTGCCGGTCTTCACCGGCCCGGCCACGTTGACCGGTGCTTCGGTGGCCGGGGCGCTGGCGGGGGCCGTGGCCGAACTCGGTGCGGTGGTCTGCGGCTGCGGTGCACTCGCGGCGACCCCGGTCTGCCGGACCGGCACGCCGATCGCCGGGGTGGCGGTGTCGGCGACCGGAGCGTGCACCTGCGGCGCCGGGGCCGGAGCCTGGGCGGCGGCCGGAATCGCGGCCGTCGCGCCCGCGGCCTGCGTCGGTGAGATGTCCGGGGACACCGGCGTGATCGGGGGCTGCGCGGTCGGAGCGCCGCCGGTGTCCACGGTCAGTGTCTGCGGCGCGTCCACCGGTTCGGACGAGGCCAGATAGTTGCCGGTGTCGTGGGCGTAGGCGTTGAGCGCGTCCACCGCCTGTGCCCGTGCCTCCAGGCCCGCGCGCACGTTCTTCGCGTGGTCGGTCTCGAACCCGAACAGGCTGAACACCGTGTCGCCGAAGGTGTATCCGCCGCCGCTCTTGAGTAGATCCCTCGGGTCGGGCAGCTTGTTCTTGGTGCGGTTGAACGCCTCCCCCTGCTGGAAGATCAGCTGCGCGGCGGCCGAGACCTTGCTGGTGGCCGCTTCGGAGAATCCGGCTTGTTCGGCCATCACCGCGCTGGCCTGGCCACCGGCTTGGCTCTCCCACGTCACGCCGAGCGCCCCGAGCTGCTGCCGCAGGGTCTGGTCGGTCTGCGCGAGCGCGGTCGCGATCTGCTTGAGCGCGTCCACCGCGTCGCCCATGCTGGCCGCACCGGCGCCGTCGCGGAACTTCGCGACCTCGGCCGCGAGCGCTTCGGAGCCGTACCCGTCGAAGCGCTGATCGCGCAGCTTGGTGATGAGCTCGGGGATGTCGTAGCGACTGCTGTCGAAGGTGCTCACTTCAGCGTCTCCAAGGTCTCGACGGCCATTTTCGCCACGGTGGTGGACATGTCGCACAGCTGTTGCTGGGTGAAGGAGCTGTTGTCGGGTGCCATCTGCGCGCGCAGCGTCTGCCCGTCGCCGACGCCGACCAGCGTCTCGCAGTCCTGGATGCCCTGGCTCGGCCGGTAGATGACCAGCGCGGGAAACCCGGGCACGTCGACGGGCTGCTGGGTCATGCTCGTCTTGTGGTGCGTGCCGCCGACCCAGTCCTCGATGCCGTAGTTCGGAACCGTCTCGAGGTAGTAGGTGTAGCTCGGCTGGGCGGCGTCCACGTCGAACGCACACGTCGGCCCGTCCCGCCAGCTCGCGCGGTCGACGAGCCGGGGCGCGCCGTTCTCCTTGAGCTGGTTCAGCTGGGTGTCGGTGAGCAGCTTGCACGGATCGACGTCGCGCAGCGACAGGTCCTTGGTGCGGGCGGGCAGGCCCGAGCCGGCACCGGCCGGGGTGGTGGCGGGCGCGGCGACGCCGGCCACGGTCGTGGTGCACCCGCCGAGCGCGAACATCGCGAGGACCCCTGCCGCGGCGGTCCTAGTGCGTGCCCGCACCGCGGTCTCCGAGGGCCTTGATCTTCTCGTCCTCGCCGATCCGGTAGTCCTCCGCGGCCTTGCGGAGCTGGGCGGCGAACCCGCGCAGCTCCTTGATGTAGTTCTGCACGCGTTCGGCGTAGGAACCGTCGCCGGTGGCGATCACCCGGTTCCACGCTTCGGCGGCGGTCGCGCTGACCACGTCCTCGGCCGGTGCGTCGATGTTCAGCTCGGCCAGCAGCTGGCGGACCCGGTCCTCGAGCGCGTCGGCCTGCTCGTTGACGATCTTGGCGACCTGTGCGACCTGATCGGGTTCGACCTGGATGTCCGCGACTCCGGGCACGGCGGGAACCGCCGAGCTCAACGCGCCCACGGTGTTCATCTTGCGCACCCCCGAGTACGGAAAGTAGCGAGCCCCTTCGATCAGCAGGCTACCAACGTGCGAGTAACGACGGGCTGAGTTTGGACGCAGCCGACCCGGGAGTGGTTCCGGTGCTACCGCGCCGGGACGGTGATCTCGCCGGTCACCGCGCGCGACGCGATGTCGGTGCGGTGGTGGGAGCCGGCCAGGTGCACCTTCGCCACCCGCTCGTACGCCTGCTCCCGCGCCGCCGCGAGGTCGGGCCCGGTGCCCACGACCGAGAGCACCCTGCCGCCCTGCGCGACCACGGCGCCGTCCTCACGGCGGCGGGTGCCCGCGTGCAGGACGCCGGGTGCCTCGGCGCCGGTGATGACGTCCCCCGCGCGCGGTACCCCGGGATAGCCGTCGGCGGCGATCACGACAGTGACAGCGGCACCGGGCTGCCACTCCAGCGGCGGGTGCTGCGCGAGCGTGCCCGTGGCGGCCGCGTGCAGCAGCCCGGCCAGCGGGCTGGCCAGCAGCGCCAGCACGACCTGCGTTTCCGGATCGCCGAACCGGCAGTTGAACTCGATCACCTGCGGGCCCTCGGCGGTGAGTACGAGCCCCGCGTAGAGCAGCCCGGTGAACGGGGTGTCGCGGGCGGCCATCTCGTCGACGACGGGCTGCACGATGTCGGAGACGATCTCCTCGACCAGGTTCTCCGGTGCCCAGGGCAGCGGCGCGTAGGCACCCATCCCGCCGGTGTTCGGCCCGGTGTCGCCGTCGCCGACCCGCTTGAAGTCCTGCGCGGGCAGCAGCGGCACCACGGTGCGGCCGTCCACGAGGCAGAACAGGGAGACCTCCGGGCCGTCCAAAAAGGACTCCAGAAGGACCGGGTGGCCGCCGTCGAGCAGGGTCATGGCGTGCGCGCGGGCCTGGTCGTAGTCGGTGGTGACGACGACGCCCTTGCCCGCGGCGAGCCCGTCGTCCTTGACCACCCAGGTCGGGCCGAAACGCTCGAGCGCGGCGTCCAGGCGAGCCGGGTTGTCCACGGTCTCGCTGTGCGCCGTGGCGACCTTCGCCGCCGCCATGACGTCCTTCGCGAACGACTTCGAACCCTCGATGCGCGCGGCGGCCGCCGACGGGCCGAAGCACGCTATACCGGCCTTGCGCACGGCATCGGCGACACCGGCGACCAGCGGCACCTCGGGGCCGATGACCACGAGGTCGGCCTTCCACGAGGTGGCCAGCTCCGCGACGGCACCGGGATCGGCCACGTCGACCCCGAGCTGTTCGGCGACCGAGGCCGTACCCGCGTTGCCGGGGGCACAGGCGAGCGCGGTCACCGCCGGGTCGTGCGACGCGGCGAGGACGAGGGCATGTTCGCGGGCACCGGACCCGACAACAAGGACACGCACGCCTTGAGCGTAGACAATGCGTTGCCGCACGTTCCGTTTACCCGGCCGACAACGGGCCGTCGACCGGTTTTGACATGCCGGACTTCCCTGGGGAAGAGAGTGTGCCGAAAGTCCGTTATGTGGAGGTCAGCCGATATGCGGAAAAGTCTGGTGGTGGCTCTCTTGTCGGGCCTGTCCCTGCTCGGCGTCGCGAGCCCGGCCGACGGTGTGGAGGAAGAACACGGTGGTGAGTCCGCCCGTCCCGTGGTGGTCGGTCATCGCGGCGCGCCCGGCTACCGTCCCGAGCACACCCTCGCCTCCTACGAACTCGCCTTCCGGCAGGGCGTGAGCTGGGTGGACGTCGACCTGGTGCCGACGAAGGACGGCCGGCTCGTCGCGCGGCACGAGAACGAGATCGGCGGCACCACCGACGTCGCGCAGCACCCCGAGTTCGCCTCGCGCAGGACCACGAAGACCATCGACGGCACCGAGCTCACCGGCTGGTTCACCGAGGACTTCACCCTCGCCGAGCTCAAGACGCTGCGCGCCACCGAGCGCATCCCCGGCATCCGGCCGCACAACACCATCTACAACGGACGGTGGGAGATCCCGACGTATCAGGAAGTGCTGGATCTCACGAAACGGCTGGGCAAGCAGCTGCACCGCACGCTCGGCACGTACCCGGAGGTCAAGCACTCCACGTACTTCTCGTCGATCGGCAACCCGACCGAGCCGAAGCTGGTGAACATCCTCGACCGCAACGGGCTCAACCGGCCGGGCGCTCCGGTGATCATCCAGTCCTTCGAGGTGACCAACCTCAAGGAGCTGAGCAAGCAGGTGCGGGTTCCGTTGCTGCAGCTGACCTCCGCGAGCGGCGCCCCCGCCGATTTCGTCGCCACGGGTGACCCGCGCACCTACGCCGATCTCCTCACTCCCGCCGGGCTCAAGGAAATCTCCACCTACGCCGACTATCTCGGCCCGGAGAAGAACCAGGTCATCCCGCGCGACGCGGCGGGAAACCTGACGACGCCGAGCGCGCTGGTCGCCGACGCGCACGCGGTGGGGCTGAAGGTCGCGCCCTACACCTTTCGCAACGAGAACGGCTTCCTGCCGGCCGACCTCCGGTCCTCGGCGGATCCGGCCGCGTGGGGCGACATCCTCGCCGAGGAGGCGGCCTTCCTGGACGCGGATGTCGATGGTCTGTTCGCCGACCAGCCGGACACGGCGTTGCTGGCGGTGACCGAGTCGTAGCTCGAATTCGCTTGCCGCGAAAAGGTATGGCGTCTGCTTTTTCCGTTTCGCTAACCTTGTCCTCAGGTCGAGAGGGGGTGCGCGAGGCGGCGGGCCTTGGCTCGGTCGCCGTCTTGCCCCTCTCGCGAAATGGACCCGATGACTACTGCTGACAAACTCAGACCCGCGGACGACAAACTCGACGCTGCCGTACTGAAGGTCGCCGGCGTCGTGGTGCTCGGCGCGGTGATGGCCATTTTGGACACCACGGTCGTCAACGTGGCGCTCCAGGCGCTCACCGTCGAGTTCCAGACCTCGTTCGACACCATCCAGTGGATCGTCACGGGCTACATGCTCGCGCTCGCCACTGTGATTCCGGTCACCGGCTGGGCGGCCGACCGCTTCGGCACCAAACGGCTGTACATGCTCGCCATCGGGCTGTTCCTGATCGGTTCGATGCTCGCCGGCATGGCCTGGAACATCGAAACGCTCATCATTTTCCGTGTCCTGCAAGGATTCGGCGGCGGCATGCTGATGCCCGCCGGTATGACGATCATGACGAGGGCCGCGGGCCCGCAACGCGTCGGCCGGGTGATGGCGGTGCTGGGCGTGCCGATGCTGCTCGGCCCGATCGGTGGCCCCATCCTCGGCGGGTACCTCGTCGACGCGGTGAGCTGGCGCTGGATCTTCTACATCAACGTGCCGATCGGCCTGATCGCACTGCTGCTGGCCTGGCGGGTACTGCCCAAGGACGAGTCGCGGCCCACGGACAAGTTCGACTTCGCCGGCATGCTCATGCTCTCGCCCGGTCTGGCGCTGTTGATCTTCGGGGTGTCGAAGATCCCGCACGAGGGCGGTGTCGGCTCGGTCGGTGTGTGGCTGCCGGGGCTGGCCGGGCTCGCGCTGATCGTCGTGTTCGTACTGCGCGCGCTGCGCGTGCCGAACCCGCTGGTGGACCTGAAGCTGTTCCGGGACCGCACGTTCACCATCGCGATGGTGACGATGACGCTGTTCATGCTGGCGTTCTTCGGCGCGATGCTCGTGGTGCCGACCTACTTCTCGCTGGTGCGCGGGGAATCGGCGTTGCAGGCCGGGCTGCTGCTCGCGCCGCAGGGCCTCGGCGCGATGCTGACCATGCCGCTCGGCGGCAAACTGGCCGACAAGATCGGCCCCGGCAAGGTCGTGTTGCCCGGCATGGTGCTGATCGTGGCGGGGCTCGCGGTGTTCACCCAGGTCAGCGGCATCACGTCGTATCTGCTGCTGCTCGGCGGGCTGTTCGTGATGGGGCTGGGTATGGGCGCCACGATGATGCCGATCAGTGCGGCGGCGCTGCAGACCCTCACCCAGCGCTCGGTGGCGCGGGCGTCCACGGCGATGAACATCGTGCAGCAGACCGCGGGTGCCATCGGCTCGGCGATCATGTCGGTCATCGTGGCCGGTCAGCTCGCCGGAAAGTTCGGCGTGTCCACCAGCGAGGGACAGCTTGCCGCGACCGTGGCGGTGCTCAACCCGGCCACCCACGACAACGCCGCGGCGATGGCGGGCGAGGCGTTCGCGACCACGTTCCTGTGGGCGCTGGTGCTGGTCGCGCTGTGCTTCATCCCGGCGCTGTTCCTGCCGCGCCGCCCACCGGTACTTGCCGGGGAGCCCGAGTCCGACGGCACGGCGGCCGTTCAGGTGCCGATGCACTGACGTGCTTCCCACGGCCCTCGCGTGCCCCGGCGGAACCTCGCCGGGGCACGCGCCGTTTCAAAGGCGTGGACGCGGTCTTCGAGTGGAGCATCCCGCTGACGGTGGTGCTCATGGTCGGCGTGGGCGTCTTCGAGCTGTTCCGCAACCGGCACCGCAAGCGCACGGGTGCCCCGGTCACCGCGACCTACATCAACGAGTTCACCGCGGTCTTCTACGGCACCAAACGCGTGGAACTCGACCATCGCGACTCGACGTCCATGCTCCGCGAGGAGGACGCCCAGGGCGCGCCGCCCCGCGACAACATCGACCTCGACCACGGGGTGGCCTACCTCCACCGCGAGAACTAAAGCCCCGCGTCCCGTACGGCCGCCGCCACCTGATCCAGTTCTCCCCGGTCCGGCGTGCGCGGCTTCGCGCGCAACCGGACGCGGTCCCCGCGAAAGCGCGGAATGACGTGCAGATGAAAGTGGAACACTTCCTGGAACGCCGCCGCCCCATCGGCCAGGAACAGGTTCACGCCGTCACACCGCAGTCCGGACCGGCGTAGCGCGCCCCCGAGCCGTTGCGCGATTCGCCACAGTTTGGCGCCGAGATCCTCGTCCAGATCACCCAGCCCGACGGCATGCGCGCGCGGAACCACCAGCAGATGCCCGGTGGTGAACGGCCGGATGTCCAGGAAAGCCACCACATCCTCGTCCTGATGCACGAAGCTGGCCGGCGCCTCGCCGCGCACGATGTCGCAGAAGACACAACTCATCCGCCGAACGTACTCAACCGGCCACGCACCGCCCGATGGGTGAGGATCAAGGCATGGAGCTGCTGACCTTGATGGGAGTGCTGGCCGCCGCGCTCGGCCTCACCGCCCTCGCCCGCCGGTACAACCTCTCGGCCCCGCTGCTGATCGTCGTCGTGGCGCTCGGCGTCTCCTTCATCCCCGGCGTGCCCAGGATCGAGCTCGAACCCGAACTGATCCTCACCCTGGTGCTGCCCCCGTTGCTCTACTCGACGGCACTGGAAAGCTCCTTCGCGCAGTTCAAGGCGGCCATGCGCCCGATCGTCGCGCTCGGCGTGGTGCTCGTCGTCGTGACCGCGGTCGTCGTCGGGCTCTGCGTGCATCTGCTGCTGCCCGACATGCCGATGGCCTCGGCGCTCGTGCTCGGTGCGGTGGTCGCCCCGCCGGACGCGGTCACCGCCGTCGCGATCGGCCGCAGGCTCGGCCTGCCGCGCCGCCTCATGACGGTGCTGACCGGCGAAAGCCTCGTCAACGACGCCGCCGCCCTGACGCTGTACAAGATCGCGCTCGCCGCCGTGCTCGGCACCGCGGGCAGCATCGGCCACGGATTCCTGATCTTCCTGGTCGCCGCGGTGCTCGGCATCGGCGTCGGTCTGCTCGCCGGGATGATCGTGGGCGCCATCCGCCGCCGGCTCGACGATCCGCTGATGGAGTCGGTGTTCGGCATCATCGTGCCGTTCGCGGTGTACGTGACCGCCGAGCATCTGCACCCGTTTTCGCAGGACTTCAGCGGATCCGGGGTGCTCGCGGTCGTCGCCGCCGGTCTCTATCTCGGCCAGCAGTCCCTGCACGCGGGCTCGGCGACGCGCGTGCAGGACTCCTCGATCTGGGCTTCGCTGGACGTGCTGCTCGAAACGCTGGTGTTCGCGCTGATGGGACTGCAACTGCCGTTCGTACTGGAGAGCACCAACTCCGCCGCGTCCGACAACGGCACCCTCGTGATCGCCGCCTTCGTCGTGCTGGTGGTGACGATCGCGGTGCGCATCCCGTACGTGTTCCTCACCGGTGTGCTGCCGCACGCGCTGCGCCTGTTCGGTGGCGAACGAACTTCGCCGCCGTGGCGGTATTTCACGGTGCTGTCCTGGACCGGTATGCGTGGCGTGGTCACCCTCGCCGCGGCCACCGGTGTGCCGCTGGTGACGCACACCGGTGCGCCGTTTCCCGGACGCGACGAGATCCAGCTGTTCGCGTTCGCCGTCGCGATCGGCACGCTGCTGGTGCAGGGCCTGTCGCTGCCGGTGATGATCCGCAAGCTCAAGGTCAGCAACGAGGCCGAGGCGGAACGAGACGAGCAGGAGGAGCTGCACGCCAGGGAAGCCGCGATGAACGCGGCACTGAAGCGGCTCGACGAGATGATGCCCGACCTGTTGTCCAAAGTGGACGTATCGAAGGAGCGGGCGGAACGGATCAACGCCCGGCTGCGGGGACTGGTCGAGACGCGTTACCGGGGCGCCATGGCCGCGATCTCGCTGACCGCCGAGGAACGCGAGGCCAGCCCACACGCCGCGTTCGTCCTGGCCCGGCGCGAACTCCTGCTGGCACAGCGGGAAGCCGTTCTCTCGTGCCGGGCAGCGGGCGAGGTGGACGACGACGTGGTCCGCAAGGTGCTGCGGGAACTCGACCTCGAGGAACTCGCCCTGTCCGACACGCTCACGTCACGGCTCAGCTGACCGGCAGGAGCAGGGCACGTGATCCCCGTCCCACTACTCGGGAGCTCAGGCTCCTAGATGAACTCGTGCCGCACGATCGTCTGGTCCCGGCCGGGGCCGACGCCGATCGCCGAGATCCGGGCGCCGGAGAGTTCCTCCAGCCGCTCCACGTAGGCCTGCGCGTTCGCGGGCAGGTCGGCGAACGTGCGGCACTCCGAGAGGTCCTCCCACCACCCGGGCAGCTCCTCGAAGATCGGCACGGCGTGGTGCACGTCGGTCTGCGTCATCGGCATGTCCTCGGTGCGGAAACCGTCCACCTCGTACCCGACGCACACCGGGACCTTCTCCAGCCCGGACAGCACGTCGAGCTTGGTCAGGAAGTAGTCGGTGATGCCGTTGACCCGGGCCGCGTAGCGCGCGATCACCGCGTCGAACCAGCCGGTGCGCCGCGACCGGCCGGTCGTCACGCCGAACTCGCCGCCCTGCTTGCGCAGGTGCTCGCCCATCTCGTCGTTCAGCTCGGTCGGGAACGGCCCGGAGCCCACGCGCGTGGTGTACGCCTTGAGGATGCCCAGCACCGTCGTGATCCGCCCCGGCCCGATGCCGGAACCGGCGCTCGCGCCACCCGAGGTCGGGTTGGACGAGGTCACGAACGGGTAGGTGCCGTGGTCGACGTCGAGCAGCGTGCCCTGCGAACCCTCCAGCAGCACGGTCTCGCCGCGTTCGAGCGCCTTGTTGAGCTGCAGCCGGGTGTCGGCGATGCGGTGCGCGAACTTCTCGCCCGCGGCCAGCACCTCGTCGGCGACCTGGTCGGCCTCCAGCGCCTTGCGGTTGTAGACCTTGACCAGCACCTGGTTCTTGAACTCCAGCGCGGCCTCGACCTTCTGCCGGAAGATCTTCTCGTCCAGCAGGTCCTGCACGCGCACGCCGACCCTGGCCACCTTGTCCTGGTAGCACGGCCCGATGCCGCGGCCGGTGGTGCCGATCTTGCGGCTGCCCAGGTAACGCTCGGTGACCTTATCGATCGCCACGTGGTACGGCATGATCAGATGCGCGTCGGCGGAGAGCAGCAGCCTGCCGGTGTCCACACCGCGCTTCTCGAGCCCGTCCAGCTCGTCGAGCAGCACCCCCGGATCGACGACGACCCCGTTGCCGATCACGTTGGTGACGCCCGGCGTCAGGATGCCCGACGGAATGAGGTGCAGGGCGAAGTTCTCCCCGTTCGGCAGCACGACGGTATGACCGGCGTTGTTGCCGCCCTGATAACGGACGACCCACTGGACGCGGTCGCCGAGCAGGTCGGTGGCCTTGCCCTTGCCCTCGTCGCCCCACTGGGCACCGATCAGCACGATGGCCGGCATGTGACACTCCAGGTATTCGGCGTGATTTTTGAAAAGCCGGGGTATGAGCGTAACGGAGGGCCGCGACGTGCGGGGACAGGTGTTGGTGTGCGGGTCGCCGGGGCAGGCGTTGCCGGACGTGGACGGGCTGTCCGTGCACCACGTCGGCGAGCGGCCGGGCAAGGCCGAGTTGGACGCCCTTCTCGACGATGGTCCGCTGATCGTCGCCGGCACCGACGCCGACCTCGCCGCGGTCGTGGTTCGCCTGCTGCGCAAGGAAAAACTCGCCGCCACGCCGGTCGGTTTCGTCCCGCTGGACCCCGCTTCGGAGGTGGCCGCGTTGTGGGGCCTGCCCATCGATCCGGCCCGCGCGCTGGGCGTCGCGACCCGGGGTGAAGTCGATCCCGTGCCGCTGATCCGTGACGACTCCGGCGGCGTGTTAGTGGGCAGAGGCACATTCGGAGCCATCCGGGGGGTTGCTTACTGCGACGACGAGCTCGCTCTGCGTGGCACGGCTCGTTCGATCGAGGTATCACCCGATCCGGAGGGTGGCGCCGGACTCGTCGTGCGCGTGCTGAAGGGGCTCGTGTTCAAGCGGCCGGTCACCTTCGGCGGGCGCGCGTTCCAGTTGGGCTGCGTGCCCACCCGGCCGACCTGCGACGGTGTGCCGTACCCCCGGGCGATCACCCGGTGGACCTGGTACCGGCACACCGAAGACCTGCGCTTGATCCGTGGGCTCGGCTGACCAGGCGTGATCGCGGACCGTAAACCTACTCTCGTCGGCAAATCATCCACACGTGTTGCGTAGGTCACTTCGCGTCGCCGACGCGGAGAAGACGGCGCTGGCGGACATGCTCGGCCACTGCGGATCCATCACCGCTTCAATCAGTGATTGATTTCATGGCAGGTCTGCGGTCTACTCGACGTGTGATCAAGGACGCCACGCGAGAACGGCTGTTGACCGTCGCCGAGAGCCTGCTACTCGAAACGGGCTACGACGACGTGTCGGTCCGGTCGATCAACACTGCCGCCGGCATGAATCCGGCGGCCGTGCACTACCACTTCGGCTCCAAGGACGGCCTGGTCGGCGCGCTGCTGGAAGCGCGGCTCGCGCCGCACTGGGCGGACCGGCTCGCCACCGTGTCCGAGCGGCGCGCGCGGGGCTGGACACCGACCGTGGCCGAGCTGGTGGACGTCGTCGTGACGCCGCTGCTCGACCTGTCCGCGGAGTCGCTCGGCCGGCTGCACCTGCACCTGCTCGCCAGGCTGTTCCTCGGCAGGCAGCAGGTCGAATGGAGCTCGCGCTGGTTCAGCCTTGATCCGTGGATCGAGCTGTTGCGGGCGGCGCGGCCCGATCTGTCGGCAGGGGAAGCGGCGCGACGCTGGGTGCTGGCCTTCGACCTGGTGCTGCAGACGGTCGGCGCGCCGCTCGCGACGACCCTGCCGAAGGAGAAGATCTCGGGCACCACGCTGCGTGCCTTCGTCACGGCCGGGCTGGACGCGGCATGACCGACGTCTTCGAACCCGCCCGGCTCGGCCCCGTGCGGCTGCGCAACCGGATCATCAAGTCCGCGACCTTCGAAGGCCGCACCCCGGACGCGCTGGTGACCGACGACCTGATCGAGTTCCACACCCGGCACGCCGCGGGCGGGGTCGGCATGACGACGGTCGCCTACTGCGCGGTCTCGCCGGAGGGCCGCACCGACCGGCACCAGATCTGGATGCGGCCCGAGGCGGTGCCGGGGCTGCGCAGGCTCACCGACGCGGTGCACGCGGAGGGCGCGGCGATCAGCGCGCAACTCGGCCACGCCGGACCGGTCGCGAACGGCGCGTCGAACCGCGCGCCGGCGCTCGCGCCGACCCGGCGGATGAGCCCGCTGAGCCTGCAGCCGATCCGCGCCGCCACCACCGGCGATCTGGCCAGGATCGTGCGCGACCACGCCAGGGCCGCCCGGCTCGCGCTGGAGTCCGGGTTCGACGCGGTGGAAATCCACTTCGGACACAACTACCTGGTGAGCTCTTTCCTCAGCCCCAAGCTGAACCGGCGCACCGACGACTACGGCGGCAGCACCGGCAACCGTGCCCGGCTCGCGCGGGAGGTCGCCCGCGCCGTGCGGGACGAAGTCGGCGACCGGCTGGCCATCACGGCGAAGCTCAACATGGACGACGGCGTGCCGGGCGGATTGTGGCTCGACGAGAGCCTTCAGGTCGCGCAATGGCTGGAGGCCGACGGGTCACTGGACGCGCTCGAACTCACCGCGGGCAGTTCCCTGCTCAACCCCATGTACCTGTTCACCGGCGAGGTTCCGCTGCGCGAATTCGCCGCGGTGTTCCCCGCGCCGCAGCGATGGGGAATCCGGGCCGTGGGCCGGGCCTTCCTCCGCGAGTACGCCTACCGCGAGGCCTATCTGCTCGACCGCGCCCGCCAGTTCCGTGCCGCGCTGGGAATGCCGTTGATCCTGCTCGGCGGGATCAGTACCAAGGCCACCATGGATCTCGCGATGGCCGAGGGGTTCGCGTTCGTCGCGATGGCGCGGGCACTGCTGCGCGAACCCGACCTCCCCCGGCGGCTCCAGGCCGACGCGACGACGAAATCCCTGTGCATCCACTGCAACAAGTGCATGCCGACCATCTACCGCCGCACCCGCTGCGTCCTCGTGCCGGACTAGCCGTTCGACAGCGTGGTGAGGATTTCCCTTGCCACGGCGTCGTTCTGCCGGAACGGCAGGGCGTTCATCCTCGGCCGGGTGAACGCCGCGGTGGAACGGGCGCTGGTGTGCGGGCCGAGCGAGAACCGGCGCGGGTGCGCCATGCCGTTCGCGTCGAGCAACCGGCTGTCCGACGGCCGGGTGTGGATCCGGCCGGAGGCCACACCTCGCACGGTTTCGTCCGCGATATCACCGGAGTCGCGCAGGAAACGCACGAAACCGTCGGAGGCGCGCGGCACGCTCGCCTCGGGCAACCGGGCCTCGATCAGCGTGCGCGCCTCGACCGAACCGGGAAAGCTCGCACCGGAGCCCACGAACCGGTCGTGGTCCAGTTCGACGCGCATCTCGGCGCCGAGGAAGGAAACGATGCCCGCTTCTTCCAGCGCCAGCAGCTCGTGCAGGCGACGCGGTGGCGGGCCGCTGGCGAAGTAACTGAAGAATCCGTGCCACCATCTGTCCAAATCAGACACTTGCGACGCCGGATCGATACGCCGTGCGGTGACGAGGGCGGGCAGCTGGCCGATCACCGACAGCATCGCCATGAACGCGCCGAGGTCCGCGGAGTAGGCGACATCCGCGCGGCGCGCCAGGTCCGCTTCGACGTACTCGCGAAGGTGCTTGGCGAACTCCTCCCGCGAGCCGAACGACACGCCCTCGAGCGGCCGGTCGAGACGGCGGAGATCGAGCCGGTCCTCCGCGGCGGGCACGGACCGTTCGATCAGCGCCCGCATCTCGTCGCCGTCCCAGGGAAGTTCCGCGAACCGCTTTGCGAACTCCTCGAAACCGAGCCGCACCCGGCCCGGATGGCCGGTGAACAACTCGGCGTAGTAGCCCCAGGTGAGTTCCTTCGCGATGAGCGGCCACACGTCGGCGAAGAAATCCCCGTACTCCGGCAGGTTTTCGATCGCGGCCCGGTCGAAGAACCGCGGCAGCCGCAACGGTTCGCCCTGCAGCCGGTAGCCGGGCTTCGAGTGGTACGGCACGCCGCGCCGGGATCCGACGTGCAGGACCGGTTCCCGGCCGCTCGGCTGGTAGACCAGGCCGTCGGCCCGCTCGGCGAACCGGCCGCCGCGTCCTTCGGTGAGCAGCAGCATCAGGTCCACGAAGGCGAGCCCGAAACCGCGCACCAGCACGTCCTCACCGGGCGCGACCGCGTCGTAGTCGACGTCGGCGGTGTAGCCGGCCGGGTAGTACGCGAGGCCGTGCCGCGCGGCGAACTCGGCGATGCGCGCCTCGCCGGCATCCGGTTCGGCGTCGAGATGGCCGACGGTCAGCAGCAGCGCGTCGGCGTCGATCAGTTCGCCGCCCTCCAGCCGGACCCGTTGCCCGTCGATGCTCGCGGCGCGGGCGCGGTGCTCGATCACCGTGATCTCGCCGGGAAGGTCGTCGAGCACGGTGCGATAGACCCAGGCCAGGTAGGCGCTCGCGAGTCGCCTGGTGGGAAACGACGTGCTCGCCATCGTCGTGAGCTCGTCGCGCAGATCGTCCGCGACGTGAGCGCGAATTTCGCCCGCGCGCACCTGTTCGGCCCATTCCCACAGCGACGGGCCGGGCCGGATCGGGCCCTCGATCCGGACGGTCTCGTCGGTGAACATCGTGACGTCCTCGGCCATCGAGTTCATCCGCAGCAGCGGTGACTGCTCGTACCGCCAGATCCGCCCGGCGCCGGGCGGGAACGGGTCGATCAGGTGCACCACCAGAGCGCGGCCGCCGAGCAGCGCGGCGTTCGCGGAAATCCGTTCCAGCACGCAGACACCGCGCGGGCCCGCGCCCACGATCGCGAGCTGAAGCGGCGGCATACCGTCGAAGCTACGGAGGTTTCCCTTGCCGCGCCCCGCTGTCCGCGATGTGGACAGCTCACCGGAACCGTGCGATCACCTCCGGGGTCTGGCCGTGCAGCCGCAGCACGCCGCCGATGGTGAACTCGGTGAGCAGGTCGATGAGCGCGTCGCGGTCCGGCGCGTCGCCGTCCCACCGCAGGTTCACCAGCGCCTCGACCATCGCGAAGTACATCGTGACCAGCGCGGTGTCCGCGCGGCCCGGTTCGACCCCGTGCTCGGCCCAGCGCTGCCTGCTGGCCCTCGTGTAGACCTCCGCCAGCCGCGCGCGCAGCCGGGTCAGCGCCGGAATGCCCACGCGCTCGGCCTCCTGCAGCACCGGCATCGCCGAGGGGTGCTCGGCGACGAAGGTGAACAGGTTCGCGTAGTTCTTGTGGGCCCACGACTTCAGGTCCAGATCCGCGTCCCCGGACCCGAGCTCGGCGATGGACGCGTAGGCCAGTTCCTCGATCGAGAGCACCGTCCGCTCGAACACCGTCTGCTTGTCGCCGAACAGCTCGTACACGGCTTGCCGCGTCAGGCCCGCCTCGCGCGCGAGCTGTTCGATGGTGGCGCCGGCCAGCCCCTGCGTGGCGAACACGCGTTGCGCGGCGGCGAGCACGAGGGCCTGCTGCTCCTCGACGGGCAGCTTTCGCGGCCTGCCCGGACCACGCTTCCGGGGGGTTGACATCAGTGATCGTCACCTCGATTCTTTTTCCGACAAAGCTGTCGGAAATTGGCTCATCGGGGAGCGAGTATGCGTTACGCGTATCGCTGGCGGTTTGCGGCGATCCTTACCTCGGTCATCGGACTGGTCTCACTGGTCGTCGGCGCCGTGCCGGCCGGTGCCGCTGACTTCTACGATCCACCGTCGCCACTGCCCTCGGGAAGCAACGGCGACATCATCCGCCACGAGCCGAGCCAGTTCTTCCTCGACCCGACCAAGCTCGTGCCCGCTCCCGCGAGCGTGCAGCGGATCATGTACCGCAGCACCGACACGCACGGCGACCCGGTCGCGGTCACCGGCACCGTGCTCACCCCGACCGCGCCGTGGAACGGCCCTGGGCCCCGCCCGATCATCAGCTACGCCGCGGGCACCCAGGGCGTCGGCGACCAGTGCGCGCCGTCGAAGGCGCTGGCCAGCGGGCTCGAGTACGAGGGCCCGTTCCTGTCCGGATTACTCGCTCGCGGCTACGCGATCGTGATGACCGACTACGAAGGGCTCGGCACGCCCGGCGTGCACACCTACGTCAACCGCAAGGCCGAGGGCTACGCGGTGCTCGACGCGATCCGCGCCGCGCAACGGCTGCCCGAAGCGGGCCTGCCCGCCGACGGCCCCGTCGCGATCGCGGGTTACTCGCAGGGCGGCGGCGCGGCGGCCGCGGCCGCGGAACTGCAGTCCAGCTACGCGCCCGAACTGCACCTCAAGGGCACCTACGCCGGTGCGCCGCCCGCCGACCTCGCCGCCGTGGCGGACAACCTGGACGGGCACTACGCCGTCGGTTTCCTGATGTTCGCGGTCGCGAGCATGAACTACGCCTACCCCGACCTGCACATCCCGGCCGTGCTCAACGACAAGGGCAAGGCACTGCAGACCGAGGTCGAGCAGGAATGCACCGCGGACGCGCTGCTCAAGCACGCGTTCACCCGAACCGCCGACCTGACCGCCGACGGCCGCCCGATCACCGCCTACCTCGGCGAGGAACCGTTCGCCTCGGCGGTGGCCGAACAGCGCATCGGCAACATCAAGCCCACGTCCCCGGTGCTCGTCGCGCACAGCGCCGGTGACGACATCGTGCCCTTCGACCAGGGCCGTCAGATGGCGCGTGACTGGTGCGCCAAGGGTGCGACCGTCCAGTTCGACACCCTCGGCGTCCCGACCCACGTCGGCGGCTTCGCGGCCGCCTACCCGCTGGCCCTCCAGTGGCTGGACAACCGGCTGCGCACGACGGAAGCAGCTCCGAACAACTGTGGGGAGTTCTAGGAATGGTGAGGCTCTACTTCAAACCCGTGGCCTCGGCGGCGGCCGGGTCGGAGTCGGCGAGGAACGTGCGGCAGCGCTCGTACTCGTCGGTCTCCCCGATGCGGCCCGCGGCCTTGCCCAACGCGGCCAAGGCGCGCAGGAAGCCCTGGTTCGGGCGGTGGTTCCAGGGCACCGGGCCGAAGCCCTTCCAGCCGGAGCGGCGCAGCTGATCGAGCCCGCGGTGGTAGCCGGTGCGCGCGTAGGCGTAGGCGGCGACCACTTCGCCCGCTTCCAGCGAGCGCTCGGCCAGCGCGGCCCAGGCCTCGCTGAAGTCGGGATGCTCGGCGGCGACCTCGGCGGGATCGGTGCCCGCGTCGAGCGCGGCCTCGGCGTCGGTGCGTTCGGGAAGGCGGGTGGGCTCCGGTTCGAGCAGGTTGGTCATGCCGCCATCCTGCATCGTCAGAGGAACAGGCTGGTGAGCACCCCACTGCCGAGCAGAACGAGTGCGGCGACCAGCACCGCGGCGACGAGACGTTTCGGCATCATGAGCGCAGAGGATGCCGCTCACCCGGCCGTGGAGGCAAATTCCTCACACGGCCGGGTGATCGAAGCTCAGAGCTTCTGGCCCGCCGACTTGAGCGCCTGCGCCGCCTCGACGATGCGCTCGGCCATCGAGGCCTCGGCCTTCTTCAGGTAGCTACGCGGGTCGTAGGTCTTCTTGTTGCCGACCTCGCCGTCGATCTTGAGCACCCCGTCGTAGTTCTTGAAGAAGTGGTCCGCGATCGGACGCGAGAACGCGTACTGGGTGTCGGTGTCCACGTTCATCTTGATCACGCCGTAGGACACGGCCTCGTGGATCTCCTCCAGCAGCGAGCCGGAACCGCCGTGGAAAACCAGCTCGAACGGCTTCGACCCGGCGGGAAGGCCCAGCTTCTCCGCCGCGACCGCCTGGCCGCGCTTGAGCACGTCCGGGCGCAGCTTGACCGCGCCCGGCTTGTAGGCGCCGTGCACGTTGCCGAAGGTCGCGGCGAGCAGGTAGCGGCCCTTCTCGCCGGAGCCGAGTGCGTCCACCGTCTTCAGGTAGTCGCCCTCGGCGGTGTAGAGCTTCTCGTTGATCTCGTTGGAGACGCCGTCCTCCTCGCCACCGACGACGCCGATCTCGACCTCGAGGATGATCTTCGCCGCGGCGGCCTTCTCCAGCAGCTCCGCCGCGATCTTGAGGTTCTCGTCGAGGTCGATCGCCGAACCGTCCCACATGTGCGACTGGAACAGCGGGTTCTCGCCCCGGTTCACGCGCTCCTGGGAGATCGCGATCAGCGGGTTGACGAAGCCGTCCAGCTTGTCCTTCGGGCAGTGGTCGGTGTGCAGCGCGACGTTGATCGGGTACTTCGCGGCGACGACATGGGCGAACTCGGCGAGCGCGGTCGCGCCCGTGACCATGTCCTTGACCTTGGTACCGGAGGCGAACTCCGCGCCTCCGGTGGAGACCTGGATGATCCCGTCGCTCTCCGCGTCGGCGAAACCGCGAAGGGCGGCGTTGAGGGTCTCCGACGAGGTCACGTTGATGGCCGGGTAAGCGAACTCGCCCCCCTTGGCCTTGTCCAGCATCTCGCCATAGACCTCGGGCGTGGCGATGGGCATCGTTGGTCCTCCTAGCAGGTGGTTCGCTCTCCGTTGCCCGAATCGTACGAGGTACCGCGTGACACCACTATGAGAGCAGGACCTGCGCCACAGCGCGATAGGCCGGAATCGGGTCGTCGTTGAGGACCTGGATGCAGACGTGGTCCGCCCCGGCGTCGAGATGCGCGTTGATCCCGGCGGCGATCTTCTCCGCGTCCCCGTGCAGGACCAGCGCGTCGATGAGCGCATCGGAACCGCCGTTGGCGATCTCCTCCTCGCTCCAGCCCAGCCGCTTGAGGTTGCTCACGTAGTTACGCAGGTGCAGGTACGGGTTCTCCACGCGCGGGCGGCCGATGCGGCGCGCCTCCTCCGGGTCGGTGCTCAGCACGACCTTGTGCTCCGGGGCGAGCAGCACCCCCTCGCCGAGGATCTGCCGCGCCTCGCGCGTGTGCTCGGGGGTGGTCAGGTACGGGTGCGCGCCCGCGGTGCGCTCGGCGGAGAGCTTGAGCACCTTCGGGCCCAGCGCGGCCAGCGCCCTGCCCTCGACCGGTACGCCGGCCTCGTCCAGCTGGTCCAGGTACTCGACGATCTTGTCGTAGGGCTTCTGGTAGACCTGCGTGGCTTCCGGGTGGCCGATGCCGACACCGAGCAGGAATCGGCCGGGATGACGCTTCTCGATGCGGTGGAAGGAAGCGCCGACGGTGGCGGCGTCGTCCTTCCACATGTTCACGATGCCCGTGGCGACGACGATGCGCTCGGTCGCGTCGAGCAGTTCGTCGACGATCGCCAGCTTGCCGTCCGGGGAGCCGCCGATCCAGATGGCGCCGTAGCCGAGGCTTTCCACCTCGCGCGCCAGTTCCGCGTTCAGCTGCGTCGCGCCTCGCCAGATTCCGAGTTTGCCCAGTGCGTTAGCCATGCCCGTCTCAACCGGCGAGCGCGGGCGGTTAATTCCTTTATGTTGGAGACATGCCCAAAATCGGTAACAGCGACCTCGACGTCTATGGGTTGAACCTCGGTGGCAACGTGTTCGGCTGGACCGCGGACGAGCAGCAGTCGTTCGAGGTACTGGACGCGTACGCGGCGGCGGGTGGCAACTTCGTCGACACCGCGGATTCGTACATGGCACGCGTGCCAGGCAATTCGGGCGGCGAGTCGGAGACGATCATCGGCAGCTGGCTCGCCAAGCGCGGCCGTCGCGACGACGTGATCATCGCGACGAAGGTCGGGAACTGGGCCCAGCGGCCGGGCCTGTCCGCGAAGAACATCCGTGCGGCCGCCGAGGACTCGTTGCGGCGCCTGCGAACCGACCACATCGACCTGTATTACGCGCACCGGGACGACAAGGACACGCCGCTGGAGGAGACGCTCGGCGCCTTCGACGAGCTCGTGCGTGCTGGGAAGGTCCGCTACATCGGGGCGTCCAACTACAGCGCGGACCGGCTGGCCGAGGCTCTGTCCATTTCGGACAAGGAGGGTTTCGCCCGGTATGTCGCGCTGCAGCCGCACTACAACCTCGTGGAGCGGGCCTACGAGCAGGATCTGGCGCCACTGGTCGAGAAGGAAGGGCTGTCGACGCTGCCGTACTTCGCGCTGGCCAAGGGGTTCCTGACCGGCAAGTACCGGTCGCGCGAGACGCAGAGCGACAGCCCGCGCAGCGAGGGCGCCGTGGCGTACCTCGACCACCGCGGCCAGCGGGTGCTGGAGGTGCTGGACGACATCGCCGCCGCGCACAAGTCGACGCCCGCCGCCGTGTCGCTGGCCTGGCTCGCCGCGCAACCGACCGTCGCCGCGCCGATCGCGAGCGCCCGCAACCTCGACCAGCTGGCGGACCTGATCGCGTCCGTCGAACTGCACCTCACCGACCCAGAGCTGGCAACCCTCACCACCGCCAGCACCTAACCCGCGAGTCCACCGTTCCCCGCCCCCGAGTCGAGCCTTCCGCGCCCCCGAGTCCGGGGTTCCATGCCCCCGAGTCCGGGGTTCCACGCGCGCGAGTCCGGCGTTCCGTGCGCCCGAGTCGGGTGTTCTGTGCGCGCGAGTCGGGTGTTCCATGCGTCCGAGTCGGGTGTTCCGTGTGCGCGAGTCGGACGTTCTGCGTGCTCGAGTCCGGGGTTCCGTGCGTCCGACTCCGGGGTTCGGTGGGCTCGAGCCGGGTGTTCTGCGTGCGCGAGTGCCGTTCGGGCGCGCCAGACTTGGCCGCGGGAAAGCTCAGCTCACCCGCATGGGAACTCCAACTCGGCGGCCCGGAAACCTCAACTCGCGCCCACAAGCCCGACTCGGCCATCTGGAAATCTCGACTCGGGCGCACGGAAACCTCAACTCGGGCGCCCGGAAGGCTGGACTCGCAGTAACCCTACTGGGGAGTAGCTTACTCGGGGTAGGTTCGGGTACGGTGGGCGCATGGCCAACGTAAAAGGCAAGGTCGTGCTCATCACCGGAGCTGCGCGCGGCATCGGGGCGGGGCTCGCCGAAAGGCTCGCCGCCCAGGGTGCCAAGGTGGCCCTCGTCGGTCTCGAAGCCGAGGAGCAGCAGAAGGTCGCCGACCGAATCGGCGACTCCGCGCGCGCCTGGGAAGCCGACGTGACGGACTGGACCGCGCTGGAGAAGGCGACGGCCGGCGTCGTCGAGCACTTCGGCGGCATCGACATCGTCATCGCCAACGCGGGCATCGCGACCACGGGCTTCGTCCGGTCCATCGACCCCGCCGCGTTCGAGAAGGTCATCGAGGTCGACCTGCTCGGCGTGTGGCGCACCTTCCGCGTCACCTTGCCGCACGTCATCGAGCGCAAGGGCTACCTGCTGGCCATCTCTTCGCTCGCGGCCATCACGCACGCCCCCGGCATGGCCAACTACGCCGCCGCGAAGGCCGGCGTCGAGGCGTTCTGCAACAGCCTCCGCGCCGAGGTCGCCCACCTCGGCGTCAAGGTCGGCGTCGCGCACCCCACCTGGATCCGCACCGACCTGGTCGAAAGCGCCGACAAGCATCCGGTGTTCGGCAAGCTGCGCGCCGGAATGCCGGGCCTGATGGGCAAGACCTACCCGCTCGACGTGGCGCTCGACAACATCGAGGCCGGGGTGCTCAAGCGTGCCCGCACGATCCACGTGCCGCGTTGGGTCGGCGCGCTCAAGCTGATCCGCGCGTTCCTGCCGCCGATCATCGAACTGGGCTCGCGCACCAGGGTTCCGGCCGCCGACAAGGCTGCGCTCGACGACATCGAGGCCCGCGGCGCCCGCGAATCCGCGATCACCGGGCACGGCGGCCGGGCGGCGACCAAGTAACGCCCGGCCCTCGTCCGCCTACTGAACCCACGCCCCCAGTACGGGGTTGAACTCACGCACCGTGCGCTCCGCGAGCGCGCCCTCCCGGTGGTACGGGTCGGCGTCGAGGATCTTCGTCAGCTCTTCCTCGCTCGCCGCCTCGAAGATCATCGCCCCGCCGCTGCCGTCCGTGAAGGGGCCCGCAACCGTGCACACGCCGTCCTGCGCGAGCTTGCTCAGGTACTCCCGGTGCCTTGGCCGGACCGCGCCGAACTTCTCCTGCACATAGCGGGTCTCCACCAGAAACCAGGCCACCGGAACGCCTCCATTCGAACAAACGGGCAACAACCCGCACGCTACCTGGTCGCGACCTATGGCGGGACTCGTGCAACCCGATACCCTGGGCGCGCGTGGAACCAGACGTGGGCAACGGGACGAAGGTAAGGGACGGGCAGGGCTACATGCCGGAAGGCAGTGCGGAGAAGAGTGTTGAGCGCACGCTCGGTCATTTGCGCACGATCGACGGGCTCCAGCAGGTCCCGCCTCAACCCACGGCGCCACTGACACTGGAAGACCTCTACCGCACGCACCGGATGCGGCTGGTGCGCCTGGCGATCCTGCTCGTCGACGAACCGGCGACGGCCGAGGACGTGGTGCAGGAGGCGTTCACCGGACTCCACCGCAACTGGGGCAGGCTGCGCGACGCCGCGGCCGCGGTCGGCTACCTGCGCACGGCCGTGGTGAACGGGTCACGCAGCGTGCTGCGCCGCCGTAAGACCGCGCGCGAATACGTCCCGCCGCACGCCGTCAACGCGCGTTCCGCGGAAAGCCTCGCGATGCTCTCCAGTGAGCATCAGGCCGTGGTCAACGCGCTGTCGAAGCTGCCGCCGCGCCAGCGCGAGGTGCTCGTGCTGCGCTACTACGGCGGAATGTCCGAGGCGGAGATCTCGGAGGTCGCGGGTATCTCCAAGGGCACGGTGAAGTCCACTGCCAGCCGGGCGCTGGAGTCGTTGCAGAAGGCGATGAGCGGTTAAGCACCGAGTTGGTTTAGACCAATATATGCTGGAGTGCGTGACAGACCTCGTGCTCACCGGCGGCAGGCTCGCCCTACCGGACGAACTGGTCGATAACGGCTGGCTGGCGGTCTCCGGCGGCCGCATAGCGGGCATCGGCACCGGAACGCCGCCCGCGGGTGAGCACGTCGACCTGGCCGGTGCACTGGTCGTGCCCGGTTTCATCGACTCGCACTGCCACGGTGGCGGAGGGGGATCGTTCTCCAGCGCCGATCCGAAAGAGATCCTGCGTGCCGTGGCCGCGCACCGGCGGCACGGCACCACCACGATGCTCGCCAGCCTCGTGTCCGAACCGATCCGGTCGCTGGTCAACCAGCAGGCCGCACTGCGGGAACTGGTCGAGGACGGCGAACTCGCCGGAATCCACCTGGAGGGCCCGTTCATCGCGCGGGCGCGGTGCGGCGCGCACGATCCGGCGGTGCTGCTCGAACCGGACACCACCGCGGTCGACGCGCTGCTGCGCGCGGGGCACGGCGCGGTCCGCATGGTCACGCTCGCGCCGGAACTGGCCGGCGGCGTCCGCGCGGTCCGGCAGCTCACCGAGGCCGGGGTCATCGCGGCGATCGGCCACACCGACGGCACCGAGGAGCAGATCCGGCCCGCCATCGACGCCGGCGCCACCGTCGGTACGCACCTGTTCAACGGGATGCGCCCGCTGCACCACCGCGAACCGGGTCCGATCGGTGCGCTGCTCGACGACGAACGCGTCACCGTCGAGCTGATCTGCGATCTCGTGCACGTCCATCCGACCGTGCTGCGGATCGCCGCGACGCACGCCGGCCGCGGCCGCACGGTGCTGATCACCGACGCGATGTCCGCGACCGACGCCGTGGACGGCCGCTATCACCTGGGCAGACTCGACGTCGACGTGCGTGACGGCGTCGCCACGGTCGCCGAGACGGGCGCGCTCGCCGGGAGCACGCTGACCATGGACGTGGCGTTCCGCAACCTGGTGCGCGGCGCGGGACTGGACGTGCTCGCCGCCGTGCACGCCACCTCGGCCCGGGCGGCCGAACTGCTGGGCATCGAAGACCGGACCGGGTCCCTGCGCACCGGTCTGGCGGCCGATCTCGTCGTGCTGGACGAGGACCTGCGGCCGGCGCGGGTACTGCGCAACGGCGGCTGGGTCTGCTGACGTGTAGCCGAAACCTCACGCCGCCGCTACTAAGCTGAGGCGGGTGAGCGAGCTTGGAGACCCGGAGCGCCTGCTGGCCGAGGCGCTGCGTGCGCAGGCGAGGAGCGCGCCGGCGCCCCAGAACCCGCACGGCCCGCCCACCAACCAGCTGCCACCCCAGTACGGACTGCTTTCCGGTGCCGACGGTGGCGCCCTGGAGCGGGAACGCGCCGCGCTCGAACCGCCGACGGTCGGTGAGCCGCGGCCCCGGCTCGACCGTGCGGCGGGCTCGCTGCCCGCGTACTGGATCCTGCTGCTCGCGGTGCTGCTCGGGCTCGCGACCGGCGCCGTCATCGGCCTGATCACCTTGCTGTAGTGCGCTCCCACAGCCGCCACACATCGTGACCCTGTACCGTTTATTGGCGTGATCCTCGCCGAGACCACGACCACGCTGGCCCTGATGCCCAAATGGTTCAACCCGGAGTACCTGCTGACTCAGTTCGGCGCGTACGTCATCGTCGGGCTGTGCCTGGTCATCTTCATCGAGAGCAGCATCTTCCCGGTGCTTCCCGGTGACTCCCTGCTGTTCACCGCGGGGCTGTTCGTCGCGCAGGGCTCAATCCACGCCCCGCTGTGGCTGGTCTGCCTGCTGGTGAGCGTCGCCGCGCTGCTCGGCAACGCGGTCGGGTACTTCATCGGGTACAAGGCGGGGCCCGCGCTGTTCAAACGGCCGGACTCGAAGTTCTTCAAACAGGAGTACGTCGACAAGACGCACGCGTTCCTGGAGAAGCACGGCCCCAAGGCGGTCGTGCTCGCGCGGTTCGTGCCGTTCGTGCGCACGTTCATCACGTGGATCGCGGGCGTCGGCCGGATGGACGCGAAGAAGTACTTCACCTACACCATCATCGGCGGCATCCTCTGGGCCGGCGGCATCACCGCGCTGGGCCACGTGCTCGGCAACATCTCGTTCATCAAGAACAACATCGAGGCGATCTTCATCCTGATCGTGCTCGTGTCCGTCGTGCCGATCGTCGTCGAATGGGCCCGCAACCGCCGCGAACGCAAGCACGCCGCGGCCGCTGCCTCCGACACCGAGACCACCCAGCAGATCCCGAGGATCGACGGCTGAGACCTCAGTGGGAGGTCGACTCCCGCTCGACCAGCGGAGCGTGCAGCAGCACCGCCTCCCTCGGCCGCGCCGGGTCCGCGATGCGGCGCAGCAGCAGGTCCACACCCGCGGTGCCGACCTCGTCCGCGGGCAGCTGGATCGTGCTCAGGCTCGGTTCGAGATAGGCGGCGAACGGGTGATCGCCGTAGCCGAGAATCCGCACGTCACCCGGCACGGTCAGACCGCATTCCCGCACCGCGCGATAGATCCCGAGCGCGAAGTAGTCGTTGCCGGTCACGATCAGTTCCGGGTGGTTCTCCCTGGTCAGCAGCCCCGCGGCCAGCCGGTAGGCGTCGTCGGGGCGCCACGGCAGGCTCGCCCCGGCCGTCCGGCGGGTCGGCACCTTCAGCACCAATGACCGGTCCGGATCGCCGATCGCCTCGTGGAAACCGGCGATCCGGGCCGTCACGGTACTGATCTCCAGGTCTTCCTCGAACAGCCATGCCCGTCGCGTGCCGCCGCCCACCCGGCGGACCGCGTCGGTGAGCGCCTGCTGCACGTCCAGTCCGACGAAGTCCAGCCCCAGCGCGGGAATGTCGCGGCTCAGCAGCACCGCGGGGATACCGGCCGCGGTGAGCTGCTCCCAGCCAGCGCCGTGATGCTGGATCGGCACGCCGAGGACGCCGTCCACGCCGTAGCGCAACAGCTGCTGCAGCGCCCGCTCCTCGTTCTCCTCCGACTCCTCGGTGACGAGCAGCAGCACCGAATACCCCTCGGCGCGGCACTGCCGCTCGACCGTCGAGATGAGTGCCGCGTAGAACGGGTTCGACGGGTTGGTGATCACCAGGCCGACCGCGGTGGTCGTACCCGAGACCAGTGAGCGGGCGTGGGTGTTCGGGACGTAGCCCAGCCGCCGGGCCTCGGCCACGATGCGCTCGCGGGTGGCCTCGCTGACCTGGTCCTTGCCCGCCAGCGCGCGGGACACCGTGTTCGCCGACAGGCCGACGCGGTCGGCGACGTCCCGTAACGTGACCCGCTGGTTCCGCGACACCCGCCGGTCCTTTCGTCTCAGCCCTTGCCCACCAGGTAGATCCGCAGCTTCGCGACCGCGCCGGGCGCCACTTCGCAGCTCACCCGCAACCACTGCCCGAACCCGGCCACCGGCCAGCTGGTCAGCCCGGTGGCGTCCACCCGGTGCCGATTATCGTCGAGCGGGCACCAGTGCAGTCCGTCAGGGGAGATTTCGGTGCGGAACTCCACCGAGCCGGTCAGCTCCAGTGCCTGTACGAAGAAGCGGGCCTCCCCGGCCCACGGCAGTTCGTACGGTTCGGTCCGGAAGTCCTCGCGCACCATCGTGTTGCGTTCCAGTACCGCGGTCATCGTCGAGCGCATCGGCCTCACCAGTCCACCGAGATCAGCACCGAGTCCAGGAACAGGAAGTTCCGGATCGCGGCGTGTGTGCGTACGGAGAAGTAGAAGTTGAGCAGGTTGTCCAGGGTCGAGTAGCGGTCCGGGTACACCGGCACCGGCACCTCGCGCATGTCGACCACCTGGTCGTTGAGCTGGAACTCCACATTGGACCTTTTCGCGGTGTCGATCTCCCAGCGCAGATAGTGCCAGTTGATCTTCGTGGGCACCTCGTTGACGCACAGCTCCTGCGGATCGGTGAAGTAGCGCCAGTCGTCCGGGTCGGGTGCGGTGAAGTCGGCCGCGTACGGCAGCGCGAACTTGCCCTCCTGGTGATCGCGCGGGGTCGGTTCCGGCACCACCGGGTACATCCAGCGCCTGGTCAGTTCGCCGTCGAGGTCGGTGTTCTGGTACCGCAGCACGTTGTGGTAGCGGATCCCGTTGTCCGCGCAGATGTCCGTGGCCACGGTGAAGGCGCCGAACTGCGACTCCGCCGGATGCCGGTTGCCGTCCCAGTCCACAGTGGACGCGAACTCGGTGCCGACGACGGCTTCCGCCTTGAAGGCGAAGTAGGTCTCGATGCGCACCCGGCCCCGGCCGCCCATGGTGAGCCGGCGGATGCCGGTGGCCGTGTGTCCCTTGTACGGCCGGGTCGCCAGCTTGAGCGCGTAGTTCCCGCTCAGCGTGCCGTGCGTGCCGACGTCGAAGAACGAGCACGAGGACAGCTGTGGTGGCCGGAAGTCCCGCATGTGGTCGTCGACGGTGTCCAGATCGCCGCGGCCGTCGTAGTTGCCGATCAGCTCGGTCCACCCGTGGGTGGTCGAGGAGAACCGGTCGAAGCACAGGATGCGGTCCAGCGGATTGAACTTCGCCAGTGCGGGATCGCCGTGCGGCCGGGTGGCCGTCGTGGTCATCAGACTTGTCCTCTCGAAATTAACGTTCATGTGACGCGTCGGCCCGAGACTCTTCTTGACTGTTGGAACGCCTACCTCGTAGCCTGTCGCCAACATTAACGTTAATGGTCGGAACTCAATGACGCAATGAGGGGTCATCGATGGCACTTCGGATCAGCCGGGCGACGGTCGCCTCGACCGTGGGCACCGCCTTGGAGTGGTACGACTTTTCGCTGTACGGCACGGCCGCCGCGCTGGTGCTCCCGCAGGTCTTCTTCCCGTCCGGGGATCCGCTGGCCGCCACACTGTCGTCGCTGGCCACCTTCGCGGTCGGCTTCTTCGCCAGGCCGGTCGGCGGGGTGCTGATCGGCATCTTCGGCGACCGGATCGGCCGCCGCACGATGCTGTTCGTCACGCTGCTGCTGATGGCGGTCGCGTCGACCCTGATCGGCCTGCTGCCCAGCTATGCGACCGCCGGGGCGTTCGCGCCCGTCGCGCTGGTCGTGTTGCGGGTGGTGCAGGGTCTCGGCGCGGGCGGCGAGTACGCGGGCGCGATGCTGATGTCCGCCGAGCACGCCGAGCCGAGGGCGCGCGGGATCAACGCGAGCGCGCCGACGCTGGGCAACGCGGTGGGTTCGCTGGTCGCCACCGGCATCTACTTCCTCGTGCAGAGCCTGATGTCCAAAGAGGACTTTCTCGGCTACGGCTGGCGCATCCCGTTCCTGCTCAGCTGTCTGGTCGGAGTGGCCGGGGTGATCGTGCGGCTCAAGGTGTCCGACAGCCCGGAGTTCAAGCGGGCCAAGGAATCCGGCCGCGACACCCGTGCTCCGCTGCGCGAGCTGTTCGCCACGTCACGGAGCAAGATCATCCCCGGAATGCTGGTCAGCGTCGCGCCGAACGTGATCAGCTACCTGCCCTCGGTCTACGCGTTGACCTATCTGACCAAGCACGTCGGCGTCGCATCCTGGGTCGGGCTGCTCGGCATCGTGATCGCGAACCTGGTCAAGCTCGTCACCGTGCCCACCGCGGGCTGGCTGTGCGACCGGTTCGGCAGGCGGCCGGTGATGATGACCGGCGCGATCTCCGCGGCAGTGCTGTTCTACCCGTTCTTCTTCATGCTCGACACCGGTACGCCCGTGGTGATCTGGGCGGCGTTCGTACTGATCTACACCCTGTGCAACGACCTCACCCTCGCCTCACAGGCGACGATGATGTCGGAACTGTTCGACGTGCGGTACCGCTACACCGGCGTCACCTTCACCCGCGAGATCGCCGGTGCCGTCGTCGGCGGCTGCATCCCGTTCGTGGCCGAGGCACTCAACGACGCCTCCGGCGGGAAGACCTGGCCGATCGTGCTCGTCTCAGCGGTGCTGTGCCTGCTGTCCGTGGTGGGCGCGCGCTTCATCGCCGAACCCGAGCACCTGCGCGCACCCGCGGCGGCCAGGGCCGCGGTCGGCTAGCGACCTTCGGCCCTTTCCCCGGCCGGGCCGGCGCCGGATCGTGGCCGCATGGTGGCGGGAGACGAGCAGCTGTACAAGGTCCGCAAGGGCGCGGTCGACATCGTGAACGTGCCGGAACTCGGCTTCGTCGTGGTCGCGGGAAGCGGCGCACCGGAGGGAGCCGAGTTCGCGGCGGCGATCCAGGCGCTGTACGCGGTGAGCTACGGCGCGCACTTCCTGCTGAAGAAACAGGTCGGACAGGCTCCGCACGTCATGCCGCTCGAGGCGCTGTGGTGGGTCGACGACATGTCCGAGGGGCAGGCGAGTTTCCTCAACACCGACCGCGGGCTCTGGCACTGGCAGGCCATGATCATGCAACCGGACCCGATCGAAGCCGGAATCGTCGCGACGGCCATCGCGCAGGCGCGCGAGAAGAAAGCGTCGCCCGCGCTCGACCAGCTGGTCTACCAGCGCTGGAGCGAGGGCCGGTGTGCGCAGTTGCTGCACATCGGCCCGTACGCCGAAGAGGCGGCCTCCATCGCCCGCCTGCACGAGGCGATCGCCGACGCCGGCTACCGGGTGCGCGGCCACCACCACGAGATCTACCTCGGCGACCCCAGGCGCAGCGCACCGGACAAGCTGCGCACGATCCTGCGTCACCCCATCGAGCCCGCGGAAGCGCCGGTCACGTCATCGAGAACATCGACCCGGGGTTGAACAGGTTCTCCGGGTCCAGTGCCTGCTTGATCTGCCGGTGCACGCGCATGCCCACCGGGCCGATCTCGCGTTCCAGCCAGTCCTTCTTGATCTTGCCGACGCCGTGTTCACCGGTGACGGTGCCGCCGAGCGAGAGGCCGATGTCGAGAATCTCGTCGAAGGCGCGCCTGGCCCTGGCGAACTCGTCCGCCGAATCGGGCGAGTAGACGATCGTCGGGTGCATGTTGCCGTCGCCGGCGTGCCCGACCACCGCGATGCGCAGGCCGACCTCCTCGCTGATCCGCTCGCAGCCCTTGATGAGTTCGGCGATCCGCGTCCTCGGCACCGACACGTCGTCGGTCAGCCACACGCCGTACTCCTCCAGCGCGGTCAGCACCACGCGCCGGGCCTGCAGCAGCATCTTGCCCTCGGCGAGGTCGTCCGTTGCGTACGCCATCGTCGCGTCGCAGTCGTTGCAGATCTGCTCGATCGCGGCCAGTTCGCGCGCGGCCACCTCGCCGCCGGAGTCGGACTGGCACAGCAACAGCGCCTGACAGTCCGAACCGGCACCGAGATCGGTGTTGAGGTAGTGCTCGGCCGCCTTGATGGAGCTGGAGTCCATGATCTCCATGAGCGACGGCACCAGGCCCTCGCGCACGACCCGCGCCACCGCCTCGCCCGCCTTGTCGGTGGAGTCGAAACCGGCGACGAGCGTGCCGGGCGCCTGCGGCAGCGGGCGCAACGCCACGGTCGCCTTCGTGATCACGCCGAGCGTGCCCTCGCTGCCGATGAACAGCTTCGTCAGGTCGTATCCCGCGACGCCCTTCACGGTGCGCCGCCCGGTGCGCAGCAGCGACCCGTCCGCGAGCACGACCTCCAGCCCCAGCACGGAGTCAGTGGTGACGCCGTACTTCACGCAGCACAGCCCGCCCGCGTTGGTGGAGAGGTTGCCGCCGATCGTGCACCAGTCGTAGCTGGAGGGGTCCGGCGGATAGAACAATCCGTGCTTTTCCACCGCGTTGCGGAACTCGAGGTTGACCACGCCGGGCTGCACGACGGCCAGCCGGTTGCCCGGGTCGATCTCCAGAATCTGGTCGAACTTGGTCATCACCAGCACGACGCAGCCGTCGATCGCGTTCGCGGCGCCGGACAGCCCGCTGCCGGCGCCGCGCGGCACGATCGGCACCTTCGCTTCGGCGCACGCCCGCACCGTGGCCTGCACACCGTCGACCTCGGAGGGCAGCACCACCGCCAGCGGCCTGCCCGACGGGGCGAGCGGCATCATGTCGCGCGAATAGCTGTCGATGACGTCGGGATCGGTGAGGACGGCGTCCTTACCGAGCGCTTCGCGGAGTCGCGTCAGCAGTGCCTCGTTGCCCATAGATGCATCCTAGACGCCAGGGCATCCGCAGTGCGGAAAAAGATTTCCGTTATTTCAGCGCGCCCAGCCGATAATCCTTTCGGCCGGGATGTGCAGCACGAGCCGCTGGTCAGCCACCATCGCGCGCCGGTAGTCGTCCCAGTCCGGATGCTCGCCCGCGACCTTGCGATACAGGTCGATGAGCTCCTCGACGGCCTCGTCGTGCGGGTCCTTCGCGACGGCCGACAGCTCCGCGGTGCCCTCGGCGACGGCGTAGGACCAGCCGTCCGTGGAGGTCACGTGGTATGTGGCGCGCGGATCCCGCCGGAGGTTGCGCGTCTTGGCGCGGCCATCGGTGATCGAGACGAGAATCGTGTTGGTTGCGGAGTCGAAGTAGTGGGTAACGTTGGACAGTTGGGGCCGCCCGTCCCGCCGGATCGTGGCGAGTACGCCGAACGGGCGCTCGCCGAGAAGTTTGTAGAGAGCCGCGTCGTCTGCCATGCCGGAGGAAACATCTTCGGACCCGGTCGGCATTCCGGAGGGCCGAGGATAAATCAGTTGCCTTCGGCAACTAAAGTGTTTTGCAACACAGTGCAGTTATTTGAGTGGCGCAACCAACCACCGTGGGTGCATCCTTGCTGTAGGCAACTAGTTGCATCGGACAAACAAGACAAGGCGGAGAGAGTGATCGCGATGGCACCTCCCATCACGGAAGAGGCCTTCACCACGGCGGAGCTCGACGTCGCGGATGAGGTCGGTGTCGAGCTGGTCCGCTTCGTGCGTCTGATCAACAAGGCGAAGTCCCAGGTGGCCAAGCAGGGTCCGGACGGCATCGAGCGCGCCGCCTACGCGATCCTGTTCCACCTCATCCATGACGGCCCGCAGCGCACCAGCAAGCTGGCGGAGACGCTGCACGCCGAGATTTCCACGATCAGCAGGCAGAGCAGCTCGCTGGTCCAGCACGGCCTGGTCGAACGCCAGGCCGATCCCGAGGACGGCCGCGCCTGTCTGCTGGCGCCGACCACCGAGGGGCTGCGTGTTTTCGAGGAGAACCGCAGGCAACGAAACATCTGGCTCGCAACGGTGCTGGCCGACTGGCCGGAAGAGGACCGGGACAAGCTCAACGAGCTGCTGAACCGCCTCAATACCGGCATTGAGCAATCGATTCCACAGGCCGCCGATCACGTGTCGGCGCACGGCAAGGGGGCCAACGAATGACGAGTCCTACCCGACAACAGCCGGCACCGCCCGGCGAAGCGCATGGCGAGGAGGGGCCGCGCCTGAGTCACCGGCAGATCCTGACGATCCTGTCCGGTCTCGTGCTCGGCATGTTCCTCGCCGCGCTCGACCAGACGATCGTGTCCACCTCGATCGTCCGGATCGCCAACGACCTCAACGGTTACGACCTGCAGGCGTGGGCCACCACGGCGTACCTGATCACCGCGACGATCGCGACGCCGCTGTACGGCAAGCTGTCCGACATCTTCGGCCGCAAGCCGTTCTTCATCACCGCGATCTCGATCTTCGTGATCGGTTCGGCCCTGTGTACGTTCTCCACCTCGATGTACATGCTGGCCGGATTCCGTGCCCTGCAGGGCCTGGGCGCCGGTGGTCTGATGTCGCTCGCGCTGACCATCATCGGCGACATCGTGCCGCCGCGTGAGCGGTCGCGGTACCAGGGCTACTTCATGGCCGTCTTCGGCACCTCGACCGTGGTCGGCCCGGTGCTCGGCGGCGTGCTCTCCGGTCAGGACACTATCGCCGGCATCGCCGGATGGCGCTGGGTCTTCCTGATCAACGTGCCGATCGGCATCATCGCGCTGTTCGTCGTGGCCAAGGTGCTCAACGTGCCGCACACGCCGCGCAAGAGCAAGGTCGACTGGTTCGGCGGTATCGCGCTGGCGATCGCCGTCGTGCCGCTGCTGATCGTCGCCGAACAGGGCCGCACCTGGGGCTGGGGTTCCACCGGCGCCGTGCTCTGCTACGCCGTCGCCGCGTTCGGTGTGGTGCTGTTCCTGTTCACCGAGTACGTGATGAAGGACGCGGCGCTGATCCCGCTGCGGCTGTTCAAGAACGCGACCTTCAGCGTCGCGATCCTCGGCGGCGTGATCGTCGGTGTGGCCATGTTCGGTGGCCTGACGATGGTTCCGCAGTACTACCAGGTGGTGCGCGGTTACTCGCCGACCGAATCGGGTCTGCTGATGCTGCCGTTGGTGCTGGGCATCATGTCCGGCTCGCTGATCTCGGGCCAGGTCACCGCACGCACCGGGCGCTACAAGTTCCTGCCGGTGACCGGTACCGCGCTGATCACGGTCGGCATGCTGCTGTTCGCCAACCTCATCAAGTACGACAGCCCGCTGTGGCAGCCGATGGTGTACTCGCTGGTGATCGGCCTCGGCCTCGGTGGCTGTATGCAGACGCTGATCATCGCGGTGCAGAACGCGGGCCCGCGCCGGGACATGGGTGTGTCCACCGCGGCCGCGACGTTCTTCCGGCAGATCGGCGGCACCCTCGGCGTCGCCGTCTTCCTGACCATCCTGTTCAACGTGCTGCCGAGCAAGCTGACCGCCGCCTTCGGTGGTTCGCTTCCCGCCGGCATGTCCGGTGGTGCGCAGGGGCTGGCCGCCAACACCAGCGGTATCCAGAGCCTGCCCGCGGCGATCAAGACCCCGATCCTGGTCGGTTTCACGAACTCGATCGTGGTCGTGTTCTGGGTCGGTGCGGCGGTCGCGCTGCTGGCCTGCATCGTGCTGATGTTCATGCGCGAGATTCCGCTCAAGGGCGGCCCGGCCGCGCCGCCCCCGGTCGAGGGTGGCGAGGCGCTCGTCGAAGCGGGAGCCGGGGAGCAGACCGCGGAGGACACCTGGGCCGACGCGGAGGCCGCGCTCGCCGAACCCGAACCGGAGCCCGAACTCGTCGGCGCCGGCAGGCACGCCGCGCCCAACACGAACGGGCACGGGCAGTACCAGCTAGCCAACCAGGCCGCGCCCTTCGCGACCGTGACGACAGGAATGAGCAGCCCCGTGGACACCGACGGTCAGCCGATCAGCGGGCACATCCGCAGGCAGGACGGTTCGTCCGTGCTGGGCGCCGCGCTGACCCTGATCGACCAGCGAGGCAGGCAGGTCTCGCGGGCGACCGCGGGCGGCGACGGCGGCTACACGATCAACGCGCCGGGCGAAGGCACCTACGTGCTCATCGTGTCGGCCGGCGGGCACCAGCCCCAGGCCTCCAGCGTGGTCGTCGGCAACGGCCCTGCGCGGGTCGACCTGACGCTGGTCGGCTCGGGTGAGCTGACCGGGTTCGTGCGGCTGGCCGGTACGGGCAACCCGTTGCCCGGCGTGACGGTGACGCTGACCGACTCGCGCGGTGAGGTCACCGGTGCCTCGATCACCACGGGCGAGGGCGCGTACGCGTTCCACGGCGTGGGTTCGGGTACCTACACACTGGTCGCCAGCGCCGAGCGGATGCGGCCGACGGCCGTCATGCTCACGGTGCCGGAGAGCGGTCTGCTGCGGCAGGACGTCGAGCTGACCTCGGCCGTCGTGCTGGCGGGCACGGCCCGCACCGACGGCGGGCGCGCCGTTCCGGACGCCCGGATCACGGTGCTCGACGCGGACGGCAACGTCGCGGCCGTGGCCAGGACCGACTCGGAGGGCCGCTACGTGATCAGCGACCTGCCCGAGGGCGACTACACGGTCGTCGCCAGCGGCTACCCGCCCGCGACCAGCCAGGTGAACCTGCCCGGCGGCGGCGAGGCGCGCCACGACGTGCGGCTCGGCTACGAGCAGGTGATCGACGAGCTCGCGACGAATTCCGGGGAGGCGGGCCAGTCATGACCGGCTTGCACGCGCAGATCCGCACAGCTCAGGGCTGGGCGGTGGAAAACGCCGTGCTGACCGTGACCGATATGGGCGGCCAGCAGGTCGCGCGGGCCGTCAGCGACGCCGCGGGGGCGGTGGACACCCCTCCGCTGTCCCCCGGCGTCTACACGGCGGTGCTCACCGCCGCCGGGTACGCCCCGGTGGCCAGGACCGCGCAGATCGGCTCGGACGGCACCGGTTCGCTCGGGGAGATCCCCCTGGCGCCGATGGCGGGGGCGGTCGAACTGCCCCCGCCCGGCCCGTGGACCATCGACCCGGTGCACTCGACGGTGGTCGCCACCGCGCGGCACCTCGGCATCGCCAGCATCAAGGCGCGCTTCAGCGACGTCGGCGGCCGGATCACGATCGGCCGTCCGGCGGAGAAATCGTCGGTGCAGGCCGAAATCAAGGCGGCCAGCATCGACACCGGCATCCGGATGCGCGACGACCACCTGCGATCGCCGGACTTCCTGGACGTCGAGGCGTATCCGACGATCGCGTTCGAGAGCACGGGGCTGCGCCAGCGCGGTGCGGACACGTGGACGCTCGCGGGCAACCTCACGCTCCACGGGGAGACGCGGCCGGTCGAGCTGGATCTGACCTACGGCGGGTACGGCCCCGACCCGTGGGGCGGGGTTCGGGTCGCGTTCCACGCGGAGACCCAGTTGCACCGGAATGACTTCGCGATCAACTACAACGCGATGGTGCGTGCCGGGGTCGCCGCGATCGGTACCACGGTCAAGGTCGAACTCGACATCGAGGCTGTTCAGGGCGAGTCTCTACCGGAGATGTGAACCCGGTTCGGCACCCGGACCCTAGGGGAATTCGATAACGGATACGGGAAATCCACCCTTCCGATGAGTGAGGTTCGGCGGCGGCACGTAGGCTTCGCGGAGTGAGTGCTGTCTACGCCGCCCCCGAAGGCCTCGGTGTGGGCTGGCTGGATACCGCCGGCCCACTGCTCGTGTGGGTCATCGTGCTCAGCTTCGTGTTCGTCGAATGCGCGCTGATCATCGGCCTGTTCCTGCCGGGCGATTCGCTGTTGTTCGCCGCGGGCGTGGTGCTCGCCGGGCACGGCGCGGACGCCAACGCGTGGCTGCTGTCCATCGCGGCTCTCGTGGTCGCGGTGGTCGGCAACCAGGTCGGTTATTACATCGGGCGGCACACGGGTACCAAGTTCATCGCCAGGCGCGGTGGTCGTGTGCTCAACCGGGGAAACCTGGATCGGGCCAGAGAGTTCCTCGACCGCAAGGGCTTCTTCGCCGTCGTCGCCGCGCGGTGGATCCCGTGGGTGCGCACGCTCGCGCCGCTCATCGCGGGCGCCGCACGCATGGACCCGCGCCGCTTCCTGACCGCGACCGCGCTCGGTGGTGTGCTGTGGGTGCCGACGCTGGTGCTGCTCGGGTACTACGGCGCCGGGCTGCTGGACGTCATCCCGTGGGTCAAGAGCGTGGTCATGTGGCTGTCGATCGCGTTCTTCGTGGGCGGCACCGCGTTCGGCATCGTGCGGTACCGGCAGGAGATGCGGCGCCCGGTGGACACCGGGAGCGGCCGGGACGCCGATCCAGAGGAGCTTCGCCGGGCGGCTTAGGTTCTGGGGCCTCGCCTTTGGGGGTTTGTTCGGTGCTGGTTGGGTTCTTTGGCTGCCGGTGCCTCTCCCCACCCCGATCCTTTTAGGGTGTTACGCCGCGCTCGGGGCGTGTCAAGACCGCTTCGCGCCGCTGGCGCGGTGGCCTTCGGCCAGTCTTGACACGCCGGAGCGCGGCGTCATGCGGCTGGGGATCGGGGTGGGGAGAGGTCTGGCTGGGGCTCTGCTGGCTCGGCTTCGCCGTCGCGGGTAGAGCGGTCGTTCGGGTTGCTCGCCGTTCCCGCTGTCGCCGTCGCTGGGCGCTCGGGCCGACTCCGTCGGCTGCCAGCCCCCGGTCAGCCGCCGCACGCCGCCAGCCAGGCGAGCGCCGCGGTTAGGAGTTCGGGTCCGCCCAGACTTCCAGTTGGATGCCGTCCGGGTCCCGGAACACCACCACCGCCGAGCCGGGGAGGGTGCGGGAGGCCTTCGCCGGTGTGTAGGTCACCCCGTAGTCGGCCAGGCGCTGCTCCCACTCCTTCAGCTCGAAGTAGGACTCCACCTTGAACGCCACGTGGTCGAGGCCCGTGCGCCGTTCGTCGAAATCGGCTCGTTCGGTGTTCGGGTGCTGCACCAGGACCACCGAGAAGGCATCAGCCTCGGCGCGCATCATGACCTTCCGGATCCCCGTCTCCGGATCCTCCCGGCGCGCCACTTCCTTCAGCTGCAGCACCCGCTCGTACCAAGGAACACTGCGATCCACGTCGGTCACCGTGAACGCGAGGTGATGCACGCTGGTCAGCGTTGACATTTCGGCGGGCCGTCCTTTCCGGGGTTCCCTCCCTCCAGCGACAAGGCTACCGACCAAAACCACCCGCCACCGTTGTCCACAGAATCTGTGGACAACTTCGAGTTATCCCCACAACCTGTGGACAACTGCCGCTCGGCTGCTCGTGGGCGGATTCCCGCGACCCGAAACCGTCCCCGCACCAGCCGGAACGTGAGTCTTTCCACAGGCTCAGATCGCGAAGTTCACCAGCGGCAGGTTCTCCAGCACGAGGTCCGCGCGCGCGGCCGTCGGCTGCACCAGATCGGCGTTGCGCTGGTCCGATCCGAGCGCTCGCTGCCGCGCCTCGACCAGCGTGCGCCCGTACCGGCGATGCCGCGTCACCAGGCGCTCGATGCGTTCCGGCTCGTCCGGCGCCAGGAACCACACCTCGTCCAGCAGCCCCCGCACATCGCCCCACGGCTCCGAGTCGACCAGCAGGTAGTTGCCTTCCGTGATCACGAGCGAGACCTCCGGCGCGACCGCGACCGCACCGGCGATCGGCTCCTCGATCTCCCGCCGGAACTCCGGCGCGTAGACCGTCTCCTTGGCCTCCCTGAGCCGGCGCAGCAGGTGCACGTAGCCGTAGCCGTCGAACGTGTCCGGCGCGCCCTTGCGCTCCAGCCGCCCGAGCCGCCGCAGCTCGACCTGAGCGAGGTGGAACGCGTCCATCCCGACGACCGCGGCCCGCGTGCCGAGCGCGTCGGCGATCCCGCGGGCGAGCGTGGTCTTGCCCGAAGCGGGCGAACCCGCGATTCCCAGCATCGTCCGGCCGCCCCTGGCCACCAGGGCCTCGGCGCGGCTGAGCAGCTCGTCGAAGGATGTCATCGTGCTCCTATCCGTGGGACCCAGGATCGGGGCCCGCTGTGCCGCACCCGTTCGGCGGCGACCTCGTTGGCGAACCGGATCAGCTCCGGCAGCTCGAATTTCCCTAGACCGTATGCGAAAGCGCCGTGCCAGACGTCGCCCGCGCCGAGGGTGTCCCGCGCCTCGACGACGGGCACCGGCACCTCACCGGAGTCGCGCGCGGTCCACCAGCGCACGGGGTCCGGCCCGGCCGTGAGCACGACGGTGCCGACGCCGCGCTCCAGCAAGCCCGAGGCGGATCCGGCGAACCGCGCCGAACAAGCCGCGTAGTCGACCAGCGGCAGCAGCTCCTCGAAGACCGGCTTCCAGCTGCCCGCGTCCAGCACCACCGGTACCCCGCGCTCCCGCGCCCACCGTGCGGCACCGAGCGCCAGCGCCGGATGATGCCCGTCGACCAGTACCGCGCGTGCCTTCACGTCGAAAGCCGGCAGCGCCACAAGCGACTGGGCGGCGTTCCGCGAAACCACGGTCCGCTCGCCGTCGCGCTCGCGGACGGCCACCGCGCTCAACGCGGGCGGGTCCTCGGCATCCGGTGCCGCGTCGATCAGGTCGACCCCGCAGGCGGCCAGATCCGCCCGTGCGAGCGCGGCCAGCGGATGCGTGCCGAGCGCGGTCAGCAGCGTGGCGGAACCACCGAGGGCGGCTACCGTGACCGCCGCGTTGGTCGCGGGACCGCCCGCCGCCACGTCCACCGACCGGCTCTGCACCTTCTCGCCGGGGGCGGGCAGCTCATCGACCCGTTGCACCACGTCGATCGTGCAGAGGCCGGCGAGCAGGACGGTCACGAACCGGGACGGTAGAGACCTCTATGCTTCCACCGCAAGCGTTTGCGCAAACGCTTGCCGGGAACGGGAGCAGGTGCATGCCGCAGAGTAAGTCGACCAGGCCGACCCAGCGCGATATCGCGGAGCTGGCCGGAGTCTCGATCACCACCGTCTCACACGTCGTGAACGGCACGCGCCCGGTGGCCCCGGAAACCAAGGCCGCCGTGCTCGCGGCGATCGAGGAAACCGGCTACACGGGCGACGTCATCGCGCGCTCGCTGGTCACCGGGGGCACGCGCTCGCTGGGGGTCGCGATCTCGCTGCTGGCCAACCCGTACTTCGCGGCGCTGATGCAGGCCATCGAACGCGAGGCGGCGCTGGCCGGGTACACGGTGCTGCTGGCCGACACGCACGACTCCGTCGAGACGGAAACCGACACCGTGCGCACGCTGCGTTCCCGCCGCGTCGAGGGCATGCTGCTCACCCCGGCGCCGGGCGACGGGAAGGTCATCAACGAACTCGTGTCGCTCGGTGTGCCGCTGGTGCTGGTCGACCGCGTCACGATGCGCACGGACGTCGACCAGGTCGGTGTGGAGAACATCCAGTCCACCTCGGCGCTCACCGAGCACCTCGCCGCGCAGGGGCACCGGCGCATCGGCTTCGTCAGCGGGTCGCCCGGGCTGAGCACCAGCGAGGAACGCGTCCTGGGCTACCGGCTGGGCCTCGGCCGCGGTGGGCTGTCGTGGAATCCGGAACTGGTCGCGTCGGGACGGTCCTCCCGGGAGGGTGGCGCTGAGGCGCTACGCGCGTTGTGCGGCCTTCCGGAACCGCCGACGGCGCTCGTGGTCGGCAACGACAGCATGATGGTCGGCGTGCTGCACGAGGCGCGCCGCATGGGCCTGAAGGTCGGCACGGATCTGGCGGTCGTGGGCTACGACGACGCGGAGTGGGCCGATCTCGTCGAACCGCCGCTGACCACGATGGCGCAGCCCATCGAGGAAATCGGCCGCAACGCGGTGCGCCTGCTGCTGGCCCGCATCGCGAATCCGGACCGGCCGACGGAGACCCGCAGGCTGCCACCGAAGCTCATGCATCGCGAGTCGTGTGGCTGCTGAGCGTCGCCGCCGCTTCCAATAGCAGCCAGGCGCCGACCTGAACGGACAGGTCGCGCGCCGGATCACCGACCGGCGAGCGCGGTGCGGGTGTGGACCAGTCGGCGCTGAACAACGGCCCGCCCGGGGCTTCGACCGCACCCTCCCAGCACGCGCGGGCCGAGCCGAGCACCAGTTCGCGCGCCGCATCGGCTTCGGCGCCGGGCGGAATCCGTTGCGCCGCAAGGGCGAGATACCGCGCGAGGATCCCGGCGAACAGGCCGCCGTCGCCACCGCCCTGGCCCATCAGCACCCCGCCGGGCGCACAGTGTGCCGCCACCGCGCGAACCGTGCGCGCGGCCGCCTCCATTTCGGACAGTTCAAGACAGGTACCGAGGAAAACTCCTTGGCAGTAGGTGTAAATGACCTGCACCAGCTCGCCACTGTCCACATGCAACCCGTCCCAGACGAGCCCGGTGGCGGGATCAACCAGCGTCGCCTCCAGCCATTCGAACAGCTCGCGTGCGCGCGCGATGTCGCCGGTGCGGGCGTGCAGGATCGCGGCCGGGCCGTTGGACGGGGTGTTCTTGAACCGGTCGTGCTTGCGCCACCAGATCCCGCCGCCGCCCTCCGGCGTCCACGCACCGCGCAGTTCGGCGAGGATCATCTCGACGTCGTGGCCGGTGCGGTGCAGCGCCAGGCCGAGCCAGGCCATGTCGTCGTAGTACTCGTTGGTCCACTTGCCGAAGTTGCGCAGCCGGACCGAGGAGACGAACCGGTCGATCGTCGCGGCGCGTGCCGGGGTGGGATCGCGGTGCTGCGCGTCGATGAGGCAGTCCAGCAGATGGGCCTGCCACCAGTAGTTCCAGTGCCAGTGCACGCGCTGATCCGGGGTCGGCGGCCAGCCGCTGCGGCCCAGCACCGTGCCTGGCAACCCCCATACCCTGCGCAAATGCCGCGTGACGATCGCCCGCTCCGCCGCGGCGGCCCACTCGCGATGCATAGGTCCATCATGAATTGGCCCTAGACATACCGCACGGTCTGTCTAGGCTCGGTCCCATGGCGCTGCCGACCTCCCCGCCCGTCGCCCACCACCACCCTCAACGGAAGCGCTCCGCGCTGCTGACCTGTCCCTTGTGCGAGGCCACGTGCGGTCTCGATGTCACACTCGACGGCCGCCGGGTGACCGGCGTGCGCGGAGACGCCGAAGACGTCTTCTCCAAGGGCTACATCTGCCCGAAGGGCGCCTCGATCGGCGCGCTGCACCACGATCCCGACCGTCTCCGTGCGCCGCTGGTCAAGCGGGACGGCGAGTTCGTCGAGGTGTCGTGGGAAGAGGCGTTCGCGGTCGTCGAAGAACGACTGACCCCGCTGCTCGCCGAGCGCGACACGATCGCGGCGTACGTCGGCAACCCGACGGTGCACAACCTCGCGAGCGCGCTCTACAGCCGCGTGTTCTTCAAAGCGCTGGGCACGAAGAACTTCTACACCGCGGGCAGCGTCGACCAGCTGCCGAAGCACTACTCCTCCGGCTACCTCTTCGGTGACGGCTTCACCATCCCCGTGCCGGACGTGGACCGCACGCGGCACCTGCTGATGCTCGGCGCGAATCCGTTGGTGTCCAACGGAAGCCTGATGACGGCCCCGGACATGCGGGGCAGGCTGCGGGCGATCCGCGAGCGCGGCGGCAAGGTCGTCGTGGTCGATCCGCGGCGGTCCCGCACCGCGCAGGTCGCCGACGAGCACCACGCGATCCGCCCCGGCACCGACGCCCTGCTGTTGTTCGCGCTGGTCAACGTCCTGTTCGAGGAGAACCTCACCACCCCGGTCGAGCCGGTCAACGGGGTCGAGCGGGTCGCGGAGCTGGCGCGGGAGTTTCCGCCCGAGGCGGTCGCGCCCGTCACCGGCGTCGAGGCGGGCGAGATCCGCCGCATGGCAAGAGAACTCGCGGCCGCCGAAAGCGGCGCGGTGTACGGCCGGATCGGGACCACCACACAGGCGTTCGGCACGCTCAACAGCTGGCTCGTCGACGTGCTCAACGTGCTCACCGGCAACCTCGACCGCCCGGGCGGCGCGATGTTCCCGCTCGCCGCGGTCGGTCAGGCCAACAGCGCTGCCGGGAAGCGGCGGCCGTTCACCACCGGACGCTGGAAGAGCCGGGTGCGCGGGCTGCCCGAAGTGTACGGCGAGCTGCCGGTCGCGACGCTGGCCGATGAGATCCGCACCCCGGGCGAGGGGCGCATCCGGGCGCTGATCACTATGGCGGGCAACCCGTGCCTGAGCTCGCCCAACGCCGACCGGCTCGCGGAGTCGTTGGCACAGCTGGATTTCATGCTGTCGCTGGACGTCTATCTCAACGAGACCACCAGGCATGCGGACGTGATCCTGCCGGGCCCGACGCCGCTGGAGCGCTCGCACTACGACATCGCGTTGTACCAGCTCGCCGTGCGCAACGTCGCGAACTACACCCCGGCCGCGGTGCCGTCCGAGGTGCCGCAGGAGTGGGAAACCCTGTTGCGGCTCACCGGAATCGTCACCGGACGGGGTGCCGGCGTCGACATCGCGGCGCTGGATTCCTTTGCCGCGGCACAGATCGCGCAGCGCAGCGGTCTCGATCCGGCGGTGGCCGGCGACCGGACCGGACCCGAACGGCTGCTCGACCTCATGCTGCGCGCCGGTCCCTACGAGCTGACACTGGCCGACCTCGAAGCCGCGCCGCACGGTGTGGACCTGGGCCCGCTCGAGCCGCGTCTGCCGGACATCCTGAGTACCGCGAGCGGCAAGATCGAACTCGCGCCGGACGCCATCATCTCGGACGTGCCGAGGCTGGCCGCCGAACTGCGGAGCGGCGCGGAGGGCATGGTGCTCATCGGACGCAGGCAGCTGAGCTCGAACAACTCGTGGATGCACAACCTCGAACCGTTGGTGCGCGGGCAGAACCGGTGCACGATGCTGGTGCACCCGCAGGACGCGCGACGCCTCGGCCTCACCGACGGCGGGCTCGCGGTGGTCAACTCCAAGACCGGGAAACTGGAGGTGCCGGTCGAGGTGAGCGACGAGATCCGGCCCGGCGTGGTGAGCATTCCGCACGGGTGGGGCCACGACCAGCCGGGCACGAAAGCCGCCGTCGCCGCCGCGCACGCGGGGGTCAACAGCAACCTGGTCGCCGACGAAACGCTGCTCGACGCGCTGTCGGGCACCGCGGTGCTCAACGGAATCCCGGTGGAGGTGTCACCAGGCCTTGGCTAGATCGGCGTGCTGCCGGATCCAGGTGTGCATCACGATGCCGGCCGCGACACCGGCGTTGATCGACCGCGTGGTCCCGAACTGCGCGATGGACACCACGAGCGAGGCCGCCTCCTGCGCCTCCGCCGACAGGCCCGGCCCCTCCTGCCCGAACAGCAGGACGCAGTCGCGCGGCAGTTCCGCGGTTTCGACGGGCCGAGCGCCCGGGGTGTTGTCCACGGCGACGATCGCGAGGTCCCGCGCGGCCGCGAACGTCAGCAGGCCGGCGACGTCCGGATGGTGCTCCAGATGCTGGTACCGGTCGGTGACCATCGCGCCGCGCCGGTTCCAGCGCCGCCGACCGACGATGTGGACGGCGGCCGCGGCGAACGCGTTCGCGGTACGGACCACCGTGCCGATGTTGTGGTCGTGCTGGAAGTTCTCGATCGCCACGTGGAAGGGATGCCGCCGCGTGTCCACATCGGCGACGATCGCCTCGCGCCGCCAGTAGCGGTAGGCGTCCACCACGTTGCGGCGGTCGCCGTTCGCGAGCAGTTCCGGGTCGTACCGGTCCTCAGCGGGCCATTCGCCGGTCCAGGGCCCGACGCCGACCTCTTCGCGTCCGGTCCACTCGGTAGGTCCGGCCTCATCCAACTCCACCGGACGATTTTCGCTCAGTGTCACGCGAGGTGCCGCACCCGGCCGGTCGCGCCGTTCCCCGAGGTGCTCAGACCTGACGGACCCGGTGCGCCGGAGCCCCGTCACGGTGGCGCCAGCGGTGGTAGGCGCCGACGTAGGAGAAGACCAGTATCGCCAACGCGGCGGCCGCGACCAGCGGCAACATCGACTGCGGGAAGATCGTGCCGTAGATGTAGTAGGCGTTGAACCCGCCCGGGAGCGGCCCCAGCCCCTGCACACTGCGGAAGTAGTCCTCCAGCGCGGTCAGCGGGCACTGAATGGGGAAGACGTTCACCGCGACGCCCCACACCGCGAAGAAGATGTGCACGAAAATGCTTTTCGGCCATCGCCACGCAAGAAAACCACCAAGGCCGATGTACAGCAGCGCCAGTATGTGTACGCCGACCGTGACATCGGCCAGCACTCTCGCGATGGACACCCCAGCCCGCCCCCTTTCACAAACCCCTTACATCCGACGTTACTCCGGATTCCCTGAGACACGTCGATAAATTGATCTGGGGTCCACTCCAGGGGGTGGTGTTGATCACCCGGGATATGGGTTTACTTCAGTCCGAGATCGTCCAGATCCAGAAGGTAGCGATAGGCCAGGCCTTCCTTCTCGATGGCCTCGCGCGCACCGGTGTCGCGGTCGACCACGGTGGCCACGCCGACGACGGTCGCGCCCGCCTCGCGCAGCGCCTCGACCGCGGTGAGCACGCTGCCGCCGGTCGTGGAGGTGTCCTCGACCGCCAGTACCCGCTGCCCGGCGACCTCCATGCCCTCGATCCTGCGCTGCATCCCGTGCTCCTTGGCGCTTTTGCGGACCACGAACGCGTCCAGCACCATGCCGTCGGCCGCGGCGGAATGCAGCATCGCGGTGGCGACCGGGTCCGCGCCGAGGGTGAGCCCACCGACGGCGACGTAGTTCCAGTCGGCCGTCAGCTGGCGCAGCAGCTTGCCGATGAGGGGCGCCGCCGCGTGGTGCAGCGTCGCGCGCCGCAGATCGATGTAGTAGTCGGCTTCCTTGCCCGAGGACAGCGTGACCTTGCCGTGCACCACCGAAAGCTCGGTGACGAGCCTGGCCAGTTCGAGTTTTGCCGCTTGATCCAACCCGGGAGTCTGCACACCGCGAGTCTTGCACGAACCGGGTCTAGGTCCGGTCGCGACCCGCGACCAACCCGCTGATGCGCCGCAGCAGTGTCCTCGGCAGCAGGCCGCCGACGAAGACGACGACCTTGTACTGGACGCTCGGGATCGAGATGACCTTGCCGCGCCGCAGATCCGCGAGCGCGTCGGCGACCACGCGGTCCGCCTTGAGCCAGAACCACTTCGGGCCCGCCTTTTCCAGCCCGGCCCGGTCGTGGAACTCGGTGCTGACGAAGCCCGGGCACAGTGCCATCATCCGCAGTCCCGGCGGCAGCGCGGCCGCGATGCCCTCGGTGAACGCGGTGACCCAGTTCTTGCTCGCGGTGTAGGTGGAGCCGCGGCCGGAGAAGAACCCGGCCACGCTGGAGACGTTGATGATGTCGCCGCTGCCGCGTTCGATCATGCCCGGTAGCACCGCCCGCGTCAGCTGCTGCACGGCGGTCACGTTGATGTCCAGCTGGCGTTGCAGGTCTTCCTGCGAAGCGGTCCAGAACTCGCCCGCGAGCCCGATCCCGGCGTTGTTCACGAGCAGGTCCACCGGGTCCTTCGCGAGCCGGTCGGCGACCAGCGCGCGCCCCTCGGCGGTGGCGAGGTCGGCGGGCAGCACGGTCGCGTTGACGCGGTAGCGCTCGGACAGTTCGTTCGCCAGCGCTTCCAGCCGCTGCTTGTCGCGCGCCACGAGCACGAGGTCACTGCCCTCGCGCGCGAGTTTGCGGGCGAACTCGGCGCCGAGCCCGGAGCTCGCGCCGGTGACCAGCGAGGCGGTCACGCCGGACCCTGCTGGTGGTCCTGGGGGTTTTGCGGGGGCTGGTGCGCGGTGGCGGAAGAGGGCGCCGGGGCCTGCTGCCAGTGCCGGCCGCTGCCCTCATCGTCGAAAGGGTCGACGATGTCGGCGATCTCGCCGAGGTCGCGCAGCAACCGCTCCAACCTGGACGGTCCGGCCTGCGGGGCGACGCTCGCGAGCACCCACTCGTTCTCCAGCCACGCCACGCCGACGTCACCGCCGAGCGCGTCCGCGGCGTCCACGAGCTCCTGCGTGATCACGCGGCGGGCGCCCTCGGGGTCGTCGGCGAACGCGTACCGCTGGCCGACGGGTCCGAGCAACTCCGGCATGTCGGCACGCTGGAACGGCACGCTCGCCAGCCACAGCTCCACGAGCACCGGGTGCACGCGGTTGCAGCGCACGGCGACCACGACGGCGGGTATCTGGCCGTCGGCCTCGATGTCGAACACGAACACCGGACGGCGGCCGTCGGAGGTGAAGGTCGAACCGGCGACGACGTTGACCGCCGTCTCGGCGCCGAAGTACCCGATCGCGCCACCGGACCACTGCCTGGCGAGCCGCTCGTCCTCCTCGACGAACTGCCATCCGCGCAGGTCGGCCCAGCGCTGGCGCTCGCGGTTACGCGAACCCTCTCTGGTCCGGTCGGCGGCGAGCAGCACCAGCCCGGCCACCAGTGCGACGGCGGCGATGACGAACCAGACCCACGCTGGAATACCCACGCGCCCAGGGTATCGCCACGGCCCGCTGAACCAAGATCAGCGGGCCGTGTCGTCACCACTCGTTAGTGTGCCGGCCTGACCGGCCGAACGAACTGCCGCGCAGACTGATTCGTCACCTTTGCTCGATGCGGTAAGTCTGGCGACTGCTGCGTTCCGGACGAGTGGGTGCGATTACCCCCCGGCGGGTCAGCTCGGCCAAGCGGCGTGCCAGGGTTCGCTGGCTGATCCCCAGCCGTTCGCGTAAAGCTGCCGGCGTAACGTCGCCGGCACGAATGGCCTGGACCACGGCATCAAGCTCGGCCTCGATGCCGACGGCGGTGGCCCGGCCGTCCGATGCGCCCGCCGTCGTGAGGGAATCGAAGAGCGTGGGCAGGTCTTCCACCAAGTGGTAGCTGGCGTAACGGCGTCCCCCGCTGCGCACCGCGATACCGCGCGAGACAAGATCGTGAACCGCCCGTCCGGCGGCGAGTACGTCAACACCCCAGGCTTGCAGCATCGCGTTCGTGACCCGGCCGGTGTTGCGCATCATCGCGAGTGCGAGGTGCTGCTCGTCGGTAAGCCCGGCCAACCCCAGCGAACCGATCCACTCAATGGTTTCGGGAGCGAGTAGGGCGTGTTGAGGGAGCTTCACGGTCACCTGGCCGGGACCAATATCGAACTCCGGGGGGCTCATGCCTACTCGCCGGAGCTCAGCCATGACGCTCGGTAGGCCAGAGCCGCGGTTCTCACATAGTGACTCTCCGCGAGATCCGGGCAAGGTGATATCCACAAGCAACGCGGCCAGGGTCTGATTACGCGAGGTGTTCACCTGGTCGTCGGTGCCGAGTTGTTCGGGGGTGATGGGCCCGTACAGGCCACCCGGGCTCTTGACCACAAGGCGGTCGGGATAGAGCTCGATCTGAACCTGAGCGCCTCGTGCTTCCGGACTGTAGTCACGGTGCATCAACGCGTTCACCAGGAGCTCACGGATTACATCGAGGGGGTAGTCGTACCGGTCCTCCCGGCCGATGCCCCGGATGACCGCCGCCTTGCGCATGTTCTGGATCGCGGCTGCGATGCCATCGGCCACCATGGTCGGGATCGGGCCGGTGATGGTCCGGTTGTCCAGGAACCGGGCTCCGTCAGGCGACGTCTCGCCCATGGTCGATCCCGGCAGTACGACGAACGAGAGGAACAGTTGCGGGAAGAACTCCTGTGGGTACTCGCCAAGGCAGAGCAGTCCCGCGACGGTCGGGCGCAGTACGCCGTCGACATCGCGACGCAGCACACCCAGGCGACGCAGCAGTGTCTCGTCCTCGATCTCGCGGAAGGCCGGAGATCCCTTGCGCACGCGCGCCAGATATTCGGCTAGGAGATCGGTGTCCAGGTCTTGGGTGGTTGCCTCGGCAACGGGCTCGCGATCGTGCGTTGGCTGGCTCTTATTGGACAGCAGCTGAGTTGTTTCATAATGCGTGAGCCGACGATCCCCGTCGCCGGAACGGATGAACGAGCCACCGTAGACTCCGCGCGTTTTGACGAACGACGGTTTTTCGACCGGATCCAGTTCGGCTACGTCGAGCCGAACGATCGTGCCGCCCTCGAACTCCTCCACCTCGATCGGTGCTCGTACCGGCGGCTCGAGCTTGTCCGCGCATGCGCCGGCGAGCGCGTCTCGGATGGCCCTCGCGTCGAACCCTGGAGCCGGGTGGAACCCTTTCTCCTCGTCAATACCGAGAAGAAGGGTGCCGCCCGACCCGTTCGCGAATGCGCTCACCGTCTCGGGCACCGTAGCCGGTAACCCGCCCACCGCGGCTTTCACCTCGACATCGGCCAGCTCGGCGTCAACCCGCCGCATGCGTGCGATCAGCGTCGCGGTATCCAAGGGTCACCTCTTGGTCACTCTTCACACTGTGGCCATGTGTGTCTGAGTGTGGCCAAGTGTGGCCAAGTGTGGCCAAGGTTGGCAGATCGCCTCGGCGACGACGGAACCTCCCGGGTTTACGCGCGAACCACCGTCAGCGTGTCGCTCGCCTCCAGGGCGGGGACGTCCACCCGGACGGTGTCGCCGTCGCGGATCTCGCCCGCGAGCAGCTTCTTCGCCAGCTGGTCGCCGATCGCCGACTGCACCAGCCGCCGCAGCGGACGAGCGCCGTAGATCGGGTCGAAGCCGTTGAGCGCGAGCCATTCGCGTGCACCGTCGGTGACGTCCAGAGTGAGCCGCCGCTGCGCGAGGCGCTGGGCGAGCCGCCGCACCTGGATGTCCACAATAGACGTCAGCTGCTCGGTGTCGAGCGCGTGGAACACCACGATGTCGTCCAGCCGGTTCAGGAACTCCGGCTTGAAGTGCCGCTGCACCACCGAGAGCACCGCGTCCCTGCGCTGCCGCTCGTCCATCGCCGCGTCGGCGATCGCCTGCGAGCCGAGGTTCGAGGTCAGCACCAGGATCGTGTTGCGGAAGTCGACCGTGCGGCCCTGACCGTCGGTCAGCCGGCCGTCGTCGAGCACCTGCAACAGCACGTCGAACACGTCCGGATGCGCCTTCTCGACCTCGTCCAGCAGCACGACCGAGTACGGGCGCCGGCGCACGGCCTCGGTGAGCTGGCCGCCCTGGTCGTAGCCGACGTAGCCGGGCGGCGCGCCGACCAGCCGCGCGACGCTGTGCTTCTCGGAGTACTCGCTCATGTCGATGCGGGTCATCGCCCGCTCGTCGTCGAACAGGAACTCCGCGAGCGCCTTCGCCAGCTCGGTCTTGCCGACACCGGTCGGGCCGAGGAACAGGAACGAACCGGTCGGCCGGTCCGGGTCGGCCACGCCGGCACGAGTGCGGCGCACCGCGTCCGAAACCGCGGTCACCGCCTCCCGCTGCCCGACGACCCGCTTGCCCAGCTCCTCCTCCATCCGGAGCAGCTTGCCGGTCTCGCCTTCGAGCAACCGTCCGGCGGGGATGCCGGTCCACGCGCTCACCACGTCGGCGACGTCGTCCGCGCCGACCTCTTCCTTGAGCATCACGTCGGCGCGTTCGGCCGTCGAAGCCTGCGCGAGTTCGAGGTCCTTCTCCAGCGCCGGGATCTTGCCGTAGCGCAGTTCGGCCGCCCGGCCGAGATCCGCATCGCGCTCTGCGCGGTCCGCCTCGCCGCGCAGCTGCTCCAGCTGCTCCTTGAGGTCGCGGACCTTCTCGATCGAGCCCTTCTCGTTCTGCCAGCGCGCGGTCAGCGCGGACAGTTGCTCGCGCTTCTCCGCCAGCTCGGCACGCAGCGCGTCCAGCCGTTCCTTCGAAACGACGTCCTCTTCCTTTTCCAGCGCCATCTCTTCGATTTCGAGCCTGCGCACGGCACGCTCGACCTCGTCGATCTCGACGGGCCGGGAGTCGATCTCCATGCGCAACCGGGACGCGGCCTCGTCGACGAGGTCGATCGCCTTGTCCGGCAGGAAACGCGCGGTGATGTAGCGGTCGGACAGCGTCGCCGCCGACACCAGCGCGGCGTCGGTGATCCGGACACCGTGGTGCACCTCGTAGCGCTCCTTGAGGCCACGCAGGATGCCGATGGTGTCCTCGACCGACGGCTCACCGACCAGCACCTGCTGGAAGCGCCGTTCCAGCGCCGCGTCCTTCTCGATGTGCTTGCGGTACTCGTCCAGCGTGGTCGCGCCGACCATCCGCAGCTCACCGCGGGCGAGCATCGGCTTGATCATGTTGCCCGCGTCCATCGCACCGCCCTCGCCGGTCGCGCCGGCGCCGACGATCGTGTGCAGCTCGTCGATGAACGTGATGACCTGGCCGGCCGATTCGGTGATCTCCTTGAGCACGGCCTTGAGCCGCTCCTCGAACTCACCGCGGTACTTCGCGCCGGCCACCATCGAACCGAGGTCCAGCGCGACGACCTTCTTGCCCCGCAGCGATTCCGGCACGTCGCCGGCGACGACCCGCTGGGCGAGGCCCTCCACGATCGCGGTCTTGCCGACACCGGGTTCACCGATCAGCACCGGGTTGTTCTTCGTGCGGCGCGACAGCACCTGCACCACGCGCCGGATCTCGGTGTCGCGCCCGATGACCGGGTCCAGCTCGCCCTTGCGGGCGCGCTCGGTGAGGTCGACGCCGTACTTCTCCAGCGCCTTGAACGTGCCCTCCGGGTCGGGGCTGGTGATGCGGGCCGAGCCGCGCACCTTGGTGAACGCCTCGCGCAGCGCGTCGGCCGTGGCACCGTGCCGGTTGAGCAGGTCGGCGACCTGGCCACCCTCGGCGGCGAGGCCGACCATGAGGTGCTCGGTGGAGACGTACTCGTCGCCCATCTCCGTGGCGAGCTTCTGCGCGTAGGTCAGTGACTTGAGCGCGTAGGTGTCGAACTGGGGGGTGGACACGGTCGCGCCGGTGGCCGAGGGCAGTCCGTTCGTGATCGGTTCGAGCTCCTTGTGCACCTGAGCCGGATCGGCGCCGACCGCTGTCAGCAGCGGTCCGGCGATCCCGTCGCTCTGCGCGAGCAGCGCGCCGAGCAGGTGCGCCGGTGCGATGCTCGGGTTGCCCGCCACGGTCGCCGCCTGTGCCGCCGACGAGATCGCCTGCTGGGTCTTCGTCGTCGGGTTGAAAGCGTCCATCCCCACACTCCATGTCGAAGTCTTGCCTGCTGACAGCCTGCAACACCGGCCGTCGCTATGCATAACGTCAGAAAAGTTGAGTGTGTTCCGCTCAAGTCTGCCGATATCGCAGAAAGACCACCCCATTCGCGAACCGGTGCTGGTCGAGCAGTTCCAGCTCCCGGTGCATGCCGCTGGGCAGGTACGGCTTGCCGCCGCCGACGACGACCGGGTTGAGGAACAGGTGGTACTCGTCCACGAGGCCGGCGCGTACGGCGTGGGCCGCCAGTTCCGGACCGCCGATCTCGATGTCGTGGCCGGTCCGCTCCTTCAGTTCGCGGACCGTGTCCGGCTCGAACGTGCGCTCGATCCGGGTCCGTTTCGTCAGCGGCTCGAGCAGCGTGCCGGAGTAGACGATCTTCTCGGCGGCCTGCCAGATCTGCGCGAAGTCGCGCATCACGGGCGGGCCTTCGGCGAGCGAGGGGTCGGTCTCCCAGACCGCCACCGTCTCATACATCCGGCGCCCGTAGAGGTAGGTGCCGATCGGGCGCTCGAGGTCGTTGATGAACGCGTGCACCTCCTCGTCGGGCGCACTCCAGTCGAACTCGCCGTCGCGGTCGGTGGTGTACCCGTCCAGCGACATGATCCCGCTGTAGATGAGTCGGCCCATGGACTCCATCTTGGCGCAGAACGGAAGTGCGGCGCCCGCCACTTTCTGTTGCCACGAAATAATTGCTCATGACAACATTTGCCGTCGTGAAGACCAGAGATGATGTGGCGGCGTTCGAGGTCCTGACCCGTGCACTGGTCGGGATCTCGCTGGAGAGTCTCGACGTGCTGGACGGGCAGGTGAGCCTGCCCCAGTTCCGTCTGCTGCTCACCCTTGCCGGTCTCGGCCGGGTCCCGTCCACGAAGCTGGCCGGTGAGCTGCGGCAGGGCGCCTCCGCCGTGACCCGCACCGTCGACCGGCTGGCCAAGGCCGGCCTGGTGGAGCGGGGAACCGACGAGCGCAACCGCAGTGTGGTGACCCTCGACGTGACCGAGCGCGGCAGGCGGCTGGTCACCGACGTGCTGGACCGACGGCACGAAATGCTCGCCGCGGTGCTCGACCGGATGTCGCCGGAGCACCACGCGGCGGCCGTCGAAACGGCCGTCGAGTTCTGCCGCAACAGCGACCACGTCCCGGCCGTCGGTGCCGCCGGGCCCCTGCCGCTGTGAGCGCCGTACCGAACCGGGCCGCCCACCTCGGGGACTTCACCCTGCGGCCACGGGTACTGCTGATCACCGCCATCGCCTTCGGCATCGGCGCCGCCTCGGCGGGTGCGGCCTGGACGCTGCTGCACCTCATCGGCCTGGTCACCAACCTCGTCTTCTACCAGCGCGTCGCGTTCGGGCTGGTCTCGCCCGCCGACGCGCATGCGCCGCCGTGGCTCGTACTGCTGGCCCCCGTCGCCGGTGGCCTCGTGGTCGGGCTGATGGCCCGGTTCGGTTCGGAGAAGATTCGCGGCCACGGAATGCCCGAGGCCATCGAGGCGATCCTGGTCGGCGGCAGCCGGGTCTCGCCGCGTGTCGCGGTGCTCAAGCCGGTGTCCGCGGCGATCAGCATCGGCTCGGGTGGCCCGTTCGGTGCCGAGGGACCGATCATCATGACCGGCGGCGCGGTCGGCTCGATCCTCGCCCAGCTGCTCAAGCTGTCCGCGGACGAGCGGAAAACCCTGCTGGTGGCCGGTGCGGCCGGCGGGATGGCCGCGACGTTCAACGCGCCGCTGGCCTCCGTGTTGCTCGCGGTCGAGCTGCTGCTGTTCGAGTGGCGTCCGCGCAGCCTGATCCCGGTCGCCGCCGCCGTGTCGGTCTCCACGGTGTGCCGCGGCTGGCTCCTCGGCGGCAACCCGGTCTTCCCGGTTTCGGCCACCGTGCACCCCGGCGCGCTGCCGACCGCGCTGACGGTGGTGGTCGGGCTGACCGGCGGTGTGCTGGCCATCGGCGCCACCGCGCTGGTCTACCTGGCCGAGGACACGTTCGCCAAGCTGCGGCTGCACTGGATGTGGTGGCCGATGATCGGCGGCGCGGTCATCGGGCTGGGCGGCCTGTTCGAACCCCGCGCGCTCGGCGTCGGCTACGACGTCATCGACACCCTGCTCACCGGCCGCGCGACCATGGGCCTGATCGTCGGCATCCTCACGGTCAAGACGCTGATCTGGGCACTGTCACTGGGCTCCGGCACCTCGGGCGGCGTGCTCGCGCCGGTGTTCATGATCGGCGGGGCGCTGGGTGCGCTCGAAGGAATGGTGCTGCCGCAGGTCTTCCCCGGCTTCTGGGCGCTGGCCGGCCTGGCCGCGGTCGTCGGCGGGGTCATGCGCTCGCCGCTGACCGGGGTCGTGTTCACGCTGGAGCTGACCCACGCGTGGAGCGATCTGCTGCCGTTGCTGATCGCCTCGGTGTCGGCCTACCTGGTGTCGGCGCTGGTGCTCAAACGGTCCGTGCTCACCGAGAAGATCGCGCGCCGTGGCCTGCACCTGACCCGCGAGTACAGCACGGACCCGCTGGAGACGTTCTTCGCGCACGAGGTCATGACCGAGGGCGCGGGGCGGCCGGCCGAGGGCGAGACGGTGGTGTTCCCCGAGAACACGCTGCGCGAGGTGGCGAACATCTTCGCCGAGCATTCGATCACCGAGGCACCCGTCGTCGATCCCGCCGAACCGGGCCGGACGCTGGGCGTCATCACGCTCGATCAGCTCCTGCACGCGCGGCGGCACGACCTCGAAGAGGAACGGCGTCGTGAGCGCCTGCTGCCCGCCGCGACCGGGTGAGCGGCGGGTTCAGGCCATCCCGCCGACGGGGCGGACGGCGGCGCGCAGCGCCTCGTTCATCAGCTCCAGCCGCTGCGTCAGCGCGGTGACCTCGTCATCGGTCCAGTCGTGCAGGGCGCCGCGGACGAAGTCGATGTGCTGCTGACGCCAGCGCTTCATCATGGCCTCGCCGGCCGCCGAGACACTTACCAGTGCGGCGCGGCCGTCCTCCGGGGCGGGGCGCCGGTCGATCAGGCCGGCGGCGGCAAGCTGCGCGATCTGCCTGCTCACCACCGAGATGTCGACCATCTTGCGTTTCGCCAGCTCGGACGGCCTGGATTCGCCGTGCTGCATGAGATCGCTCAGCAGCATCGCGGCCGCGGGATGCAGCCCGCCCTCCTCGCTCTGCCAGGACTGGCTGATCCAGGCGTGCTGGAGCTGTCCGGCGACGCGCAGTTGCCGCATCAGTTCGAGGCTCGCGTCCTCGCTGAGGGTCATCCGGGCCTCCGCTGAAGCATTATTGGTTGTCACATACAACTATACTGCTGCTAACAGGATAAAGCGGGCATCGTATAGGTGAGGCGGGTCACCCAGTCGATATTGTTCTGCCACCCGGACGGAGCAACTCTGCGGGCAAAACGCCCAGGTGCGGTTACTCTGCGACCTAAACCCTTCCCACTTTCAGGCAGATTATTGACTGATGAGGGTGGAATATTCGTGATCGTTTCACGCAGTAGTCGCCCTCCTGGCCTGCTGCTGCGCTGCGAACCGCTGCTATTGCGCGTTCGTGAATAATCGAGCCCGAGCATGAACGCGCACCCCGGAGCACTACGACAGCCATGACCGCCGAACCCGTCAGTCCCGTCCCCCGGTCCGTACACCGGGTGGCGCCGCCGGCCGTTACCGCAATGGTCCGGCTCATTCGGGATTCCTGGGCGAAGGCCGAGCCGTACCTGCCGGAAGTGACGCAGTTCTTCTACGGGATGCTGTTCACCCTCGCCCCGGCCACGCGCGACTTCTTCCCCATCAACATGGAAGTGCAGCGCAACCGGATGGTGCGCGCACTGGTGCACGTGGTGCAGATGGTCGACCAGCCCGACGATCTGGTGCCGTTCCTGCGCCAGCTCGGCCGCGACCACCGCAAGTTCGGCGTCATCCCCAAGCACTACGAGGCGATCGGCACGGCGCTGCTCGCCGCGATGAAGACCCAGCTGGGCCCGGACTGGACGCCCGACGTCGAACGGGCGTGGGCCGAGGCGTTCACGATCATCGCGCGGCAGATGCAGGAGGCCGCCGCCTCCGACACCAACCCGCCGAACTGGTCCGGGCTGGTCGCCGATCACCGCAGGCTGAGCTGGGACCTGGCGATGGTGCGCGTGGAACCGGAGGCGGAGATCCCGTTCTTCGCCGGGCAGTACCTGAGCGTCGAGGTGCCGCAGCGGCCGCGGCTGTGGCGCTACCTGTCGCCGGCGAACGCGCCGCGGCCCGACGGCTCGCTGGAGTTCCACGTCCGCGCGGTCGACGGCGGCTGGGTGTCGCGTGCGATCGTGAGCCACACCCAGAAGGGCGACGTCTGGCGGATCGGGCCGCCGGTGGGACGGCTCTCGATCGACCGGGAGTCCGGCCGGGACGTGCTGATGGTGGCGGGCGGCACCGGGATCGCGCCCATGCAGTCGCTGCTCGACGGGCTGGCCCAGTGGGGCGAGAACCCGAAGGTGCGGTTGTTCTACGGCGGCCGCACGCGCGACGACCTGTACGCGCTGGAGGGCCTTCGCATGATGGCCTCGTGCAATCCGTGGCTGACGATCACGCCCGTGGTCGAGAGCGGCCCGGCGCCGGCCGGGGGCGAGCAGGGCATGCTGGCCGACGTCGTCACGAAGTTCGGCGCCTGGCCGGGATGCGACGTACTGGTGTCGGGTTCTCCCGCGATGATCAGGGCGACGGTCTCGCGAATGCTCGTCGCGGGCACCGCGCTGGACCAGATCCGCTACGACCCGTTCACGATCGACTGACGACCTGCTTCGCTCATTCGAGCACCAGTTGGTGAATCACTTTCAGGTGAAGATCAAGAACCGCTACGATCCGGTTGAACACGGTTCGTAGTAGTTCTGCCCTCATCTGGAGGACCCTGTATGCGTTTGCGCGCCGCGCTGTCCGCCGCTCTGCTCACCGCCGGTGTCGTGCTGGCCACCGCCGCGCCCGCCGGCGCCGTCGCGAACGGCGCGGACGTGCCGGAGGGCAGGTACGAGTTCGCCGCGAAGCTCACCATGCCCGAGATCCCGAACGCCGACGGCACGACGTACGCCAGTGCCTGCTCGGCCGCGCTGATCGCGCCGCAGTGGATCATCACCGCCGGGCACTGCTTCCACGACGTCGACCGCAACCCGGTCTCCGGGCCGGTGCCGTACGCGACCTCCGTGCTGCTCGGCACGACGGCGCAGGAAGACGGCGCCGGCGAGACCCGCAACGTCACCGAGGTGCGGCAGTCCGGCAAGAACGACGTCGCGCTCGCGAAACTCGACAAGCCCGTCACCGATATCGAGCCGCTGTCGGTCGACGGCTCGGCGCCGACCGTCGGCCAGCGGGTCACCCTCGCCGGATGGGGCAGCCTGACCTCGACCAACCCCGCCCCGTCGACCAAGCTGCAGCAGGGCATCATGCGCGTGTCCGAGGTCGCCGCGACGTCCGTGGGCGTGGTGGGCCTCGCCCCGCGGCGCACCACGAGCGCCTGCCCCTACGACTCGGGCGCGCCCTATTTCGTGCCGGACGGCGACGGCGGCAAACTCGTCTCGGTCGAGTCCACCGGCCCGGACTGCCCGCACGCGGACGCCGAGACCACCTCGCGCGTCGACGTCATCGCGGACTGGATCGCCTCCTACACCGAGTGAGAGTCTCTGGCCATGGACATTCCCGTGAAGGACGGCACCATCCGTGGTTACCTCGCCCAGCCCGTCAAGGAGGCGGCGGGTGATCCGCCGTGGCCGGGCGTGGTGGTCGTGCACGACGCACTCGGGCTGACCGACGACGCGCGCAACATCACCGACCGGTTCGCCACGGCCGGGTTTCTGGCGCTGAGCCCGGACCTGTACTCCCGCGGCGGATTCGTGCGGTGCGTCAAATCGGTGTTCAGCGAAATGGCCGCGGGCAAGGGACGTGCGTTCGACGACCTCGACGCCGCGCGCGGAGCGCTGGCCGGCAGGCCGGACTGCACCGGCAAGGTCGGTGTGGTGGGGTTCTGCATGGGCGGCGGCTTCGCGCTCGTCGGCGCGACCCGCGGCTTCGACGCCTCCGCGCCCTACTACGGGCAGCTGCCCAAGGATCTGTCCATTCTGGACGGTGCGTGCCCGGTGGTGGCGAACTTCGGGAAGAAGGACCCATCGTTGCGGGGCGCCGCCGCGAAACTGGAACGCGAGCTGTCCGACCGCGGGATTCCGCATGATGTCAAGGAATATCCCGACGCCGGGCACAGCTTCGCCAACCAGTTCCATCTCGGCCCGCTCAACGTGCTCGGGAAGATCGTCGGCTTCAGCTACCACCGCGAATCCAGCGAGGACTCCTGGCGCCGGGTCCTCGCCTTCTTCGCCGAGCACCTGCGTTAGCGCCTGCGGCGGCCCGGCTTCCAGACGACGAGTGCCGTCTCCTGCCGCACCGGGACCAGGTCCTTGCGGTAGGAGGCGTGCACCGCGGCGGCGGCCTGTTCGGCCGCCGCGTACGCGGCCGCCAGTTCTTCGGTGAGCTCACCGATCCGGGCGCGCAGCGCATCGACCTGGTTCTCCAGCTCGATGATGCGTTTGACCCCGGCGAGGTTCACCCCGTCCTCTTGGGACAGTCGCTGCACCTCGCGAAGCAACGCGATGTCCCGCATCGAGTAGCGGCGGCCGCCACCGGCGCTGCGGCCCGGCGAGACCAGCCCGAGCCGGTCGTAGGACCGCAGCGTCTGCGCGTGCAAGCCGGACAGCTGTGCCGCCACCGAGATCACGAAAACCGGAGTGTCCTCGTCGGCCCCGTGGGGCAGCCCACCGAACGTCATCACCGCTCCCCGAGCATCTTCGTGATTTCCGGCCTCGGATCGTGCTTGGCCGCGGCCTCAGCGAACTTCTCGAGCGCTTCCTGCTCGGCCGCGTCCAGCCGCGACGGCACCGCGACCTGAAGCGTCACCAGCAGGTCGCCCTGCGAACCGTCGCGCTTGTGGATGCCCTTGCCGCGCACCCGCAGCACCCGGCCGTTGCCGGTACCGGCGGGCACCTTCAGCGACACCCTCCCGTCCAGCGTCGGCACGGTCACCGTGGCGCCCAGCGTCAGCTCCGGGAAGCTGACCGGCAGGGTGATCGTCAGGTCGTTGCCCGACCGGCCGAACACCGGATGCGGGGCGACGTGCACGCGGACGTAGAGGTCACCGGCGGCCGCGCCGCCGCGGCCCGGCTCGCCCTGACCGGCCAGCCGGATCCGCTGGTTGTCGTCCACACCGGCGGGCACCCGGACGGTGAGCGTCCTGGTCTGCGTGCTGATGCCCTCGCCGCCGCACTCCGGGCACGGGTCGTCGATGATCTTGCCGCGGCCACGGCAGTCGCGGCACGGCTCGGAGAACGCGAACGCGCCCTGGCTCCGGCTCACCAGCCCCGAACCACCGCAGGTCGGGCAGGTCCTCGGCGTGGTGCCCGGCCGCGCGCCGTTGCCGTGGCACGTGCCGCAGGTGGCCGGGCTCGACAGCCGCAGCGGCAGGGTCGCGCCCTTGACCGCCTCGGCGAAGTCGATCCGGACGTCGGTCTCGACGTCCGCGCCCCGCTGGCCCCTGGCCGCGGTACCGGCCGCACCCGCCGAACCCCGGCGCCCGAACAGGCCGCCGAGGATGTCGCCGAGCCCGCCGAACCCACCGCCGCCGGCACCACCGGCCGCCTGGCCGAACAGGTCGCTCATGTCGAACGTGCCCGAACCGCCGCCGCCGGGGAAGTTGAACGTGCCCGTGCCGGCACCCGCGCCGAACAGGCGGCGTGCCTCGTCGTACTCCTTGCGCTTGGCAGGGTCCGACAGCACGCCGTAGGCCTCGGACACCGCCTTGAACTTCTGCTCTGCCTCCGCGTTACCCGGGTTGGCGTCGGGGTGGTTCTCCCGCGCCAGCTTGCGGTAGGCCTTCTTGATCTCGTCCTGAGACGCGTCGGAGGAGACGCCCAGCTCTCGGTAGAAGTCCTTACCGATCCACTCACGAGCACTCACCGGACGTCTCCTCCTTTCCGCTATTGCTGGTTGTTCTCATTCGACAGTTGCTCCACCGGCAGCTCGCCCTCGACGGGCGCGTCGACCGGCGCCGCCTCGGCCGCGCCCGGCTCGTGGTCGGTCACCCCGACCAGCGCCGCACGCAGCACGCGGTCACCGAACTGATAGCCGCGGCGAAGCACGGTGGTCACCGTCGGCCCGGACACCTCCGGTGAGGTGCTGTGCTGCACGGCCTCGTGCACGCTCGGGTCGAAGGGCTCGCCCTCCGTGCCGAACGGAGTGAGGCCCGCGCGCTGCAGGCCGGCCACGAGCTTGTCCGCGACCGCCTTGAACGCACCGGTGAGATCACCGTGCTGCTCGGCTCGTTCGAGGTCGTCGAGCAGTGGCAGCAGGTCCGCGACCACGCCGGCCTTGGCGTTGTTCACCACGGTCTCGCGGTCCCGGTCGACCCGTTTGCGGTAGTTGGCGTACTCCGCCTGCAACCGCTGCAGATCGGCGGTGCGCTCGGCCAGCTGCTTCTCGACGTCCGACTCGGCGGCGACCGCCTCGTCCACGATGGACTCCCCGAGGGACGGCCCGGAGCCCTCCGTGGGCTCCGGAGCCGCCGTCTCGGGCTGCTGGCGCACCTGACCGGTCTCGGGGTCTATCTTGCGACGATCCCTTACCACCACAGGCTCGGCTACCTCCCGTTCCTGTTCCTCGGTCTCCCGGAAGTGCTTGCCAGTCACTTCTTCTCGTCCTCGTCGACGATCTCGGCGTCCACCACGTCGTCGGCCTTGGCCGAGGAGGAGGATCCGGCGTCGGCGCCACCGGCCGCACCGGCCTCACCCGACTGCTGGGCGTTCGCGTAGAGGGCGGTGCCCAGTTCCTGCGAAGCGCTGTTCAGCTTCTCGATTGCCGCGGAGATCGCCGCCGTGTCGGTGCCCTTGAGCGCCTCGTTGGCCTCGTCGATCGCGGTCTTGACCTTGCCCTTGATGTCCTCGGGCAGCTTGTCCTCGTTGTCCTTGACGAACTTCTCGGTCTGGTAGACCAGCGTCTCGGCCTGGTTGCGGGTCTCGGCCTCCTCGCGGCGCTTCTTGTCCTCCTCGGCGTGCGCCTCGGCGTCCTTGACCATCCGGTCGATGTCATCCTTCGGCAGCGCGGAGCCACCGGTGATGGTCATCGACTGTTCCTTGTTGGTGCCGAGGTCCTTCGCGGTCACGTGCACGATGCCGTTGGCGTCGATGTCGAAGGTGACCTCGATCTGCGGCACGCCACGCGGGGCCGGGGGCAGCCCGGTCAGCTCGAACATGCCGAGCTTCTTGTTGTGCGCGGCGATCTCGCGCTCGCCCTGGAAGACCTGGATCTGCACCGACGGCTGGTTGTCGTCCGCCGTGGAGAAGATCTCCGACCGCTTGGTGGGAATCGTCGTGTTGCGCTCGATGAGCTTGGTGAACACGCCGCCCTTGGTCTCGATGCCCAGCGACAGCGGGGTCACGTCCAGCAGCAGGACGTCCTTGACCTCACCCTTGAGCACGCCGGCCTGCAGCGCCGCGCCGACCGCGACGACCTCGTCCGGGTTCACGCCCTTGTTGGGCTCCTTGCCGCCGGTCAGCTCCTTGACCAGGTCGGTGACGGCGGGCATACGGGTCGAGCCACCGACGAGCACCACGTGGTCGATCTGGCCGACCGAGATGCTCGCGTCACGGATCACGTTGTTGAACGGCGCCTTGGTGCGGTCCAGCAGGTCGGAGGTGATCCGCTGGAACTCGGCGCGCGAGAGCGTCTCGTCCAGGAACAGCGGGTTCTTGTCCGCGTCGACCGTGATGTAGGGCAGGTTGATGTTCGCGCTGGACGAGCTGGACAGCTCGATCTTGGCCTTCTCCGCGGCCTCGCGGATGCGCTGCAGCGCCATCCGGTCCTTGGTCAGGTCGATGCCGTTGGAGGCCTTGAACTTGTCCACCAGCCAGTCGACGATGCGCTGGTCCCAGTCGTCACCACCGAGGTGGTTGTCACCGCTGGTGGCGCGGACCTCGACGACACCCTCGCCGATCTCCAGCAGCGACACGTCGAACGTACCGCCACCGAGGTCGAAGACCAGGATGGTCTGCTCCTTCTCGCCCTTGTCCAGCCCGTAGGCCAGCGCGGCCGCGGTGGGCTCGTTGACGATGCGGAGCACGTTCAGCCCGGCGATCTGCCCGGCCTCCTTGGTGGCCTGCCGCTGTGCGTCCTCGAAGTAGGCGGGGACCGTGATGACCGCGTCGGTGATCTCCTCACCGAGGTAGGACTCGGCGTCGCGCTTGAGCTTCATCAGCACGCGGGCGCTGATCTCCTGCGCGGTGTAGCCCTTGCCGTCGATCTCGGTCTTCCAGTCGGTACCGATGTGCCGCTTGACCGAACGGATCGTGCGGTCCACGTTGGTGACGGCCTGGTTCTTGGCAGGCTGCCCGGTCAGCACCTCGCCGTTCTTGGCGAAGGCGACGATCGACGGGGTGGTCCGGGAGCCTTCGGAGTTGGCGATGACCGTCGGCTCGCCGCCCTCAAGGACAGCTACGACCGAGTTAGTCGTACCGAGGTCGATGCCGACCGCTCGCGCCATGTTCTTTCCTCCTGATATACGCTGCTTGAGCTGCGGTATCGCGCCCACGTTGAGCGGGCCTCGCTCAAGTTCTATCTCGGCGTCCCGCTCCCGTCAAACCAGACTTGAGCCGGGGGCGCTCAACCTTTCTGCCAGTCTAACGATGGGGTTCGCGATGTTGTTCCCGGCTAGGCCGGGCTCAGCGTCACGCGTCCGCTGTCGGCCTGCAGGTGCAGCGTGTGGGTGCCCGCCGGGTCGTCGCCGATGCCGACCTGCTGCTCGCCCGAGTCGGTCGTGACCTGCACGCGGTAGCGATCCCGCGGCACGACGACGTTCACGTCCCCGCTGTCGGCCTCGGCCGTCACGTCCTGCGGCGAACTCAGCCGGACCTGGATCCGGCCGGAGTCGGCGCGGACGTTGACCGGACCGGTGCTGTCGAGCACCGTCACGTCCCCCGAACGTGCGGTTACGTTGGTCGCGGCCAGGCCCTGGAGCCGGATTTCACCGGAGTTGCCGTCTCCGCTCACCGTGGTGCCGCGCGGCACGACCACGTCGTAGTCCACGCTGCAGCCGCCGCCGCAGCCGGCGAGGACGAGCTGGTTGCCGGTGACCTGGAAGGCGTCGCCGGGCGTGCCGTGCCGGTACCGGAAGCTCTGATGCACGGTCGTGCCTCCGACGTCCCCGGCGTGAATGCGGACGTCGGAGGAGTCGACGTCGAGGCGCACCGAGGTGATGGCCTGGCCCACCCTGCTGTCGAGGATGCTCGAGGAGGCCGGCGACCACCAGCCGAACCCGATGGCCGCACCGACGCCGATCAACGCGACGCCACCTATCGCAAGTACCGGCCTTGCCATTGCGTCCTCCCCAGTGTCTTGCGGGACACCCGCACCCGTTTCGGTCCTCCTCGCGATCGCTCCTTCGTCGCGCTCGCTACGTGCGGGCCTCGGTGTCAGCTTTGATGTGCGGCCAACGCTAAAACCGGGTAAGCAGGCAGGGCATCAGGGAACGCCCCCGGTTCCACCCTGGGGTTACCCCTACTCACTAGGGTTCCTGCTGCAACAGGTAGCGCGAAGAGGAGGATCGATGGCACAACCGCCCAACCCGTACGACTTCCTGCCCACCGTGCCGAGCTTCACCGTCCGCAGTGACGACGTCGCCGACGGCCAGACGATGGCGGCCCCGTTCCTGAGCGGGATCTTCGGCGTCCCCGGTGGTGAGGACCGTTCGCCGCACCTGGCGTGGGAGGGCTTCCCCGCCGAGACGAAGAGCTTCGCCGTCACCTGCTACGACCCGGACGCGCCGACCGCCAGCGGCTTCTGGCACTGGGCCGTGTTCAACATCCCCGCCTCCGTCACCGAGCTGGCCTCGGGCGCCGGCGACGCGAACGGTTCGGGTCTGCCCGCCGGCGCCGTCTCGCTCAACCACGACGGCGGGATCAAGCAGTACCTCGGCGCGGCGCCGCCTCCCGGCCACGGCGCACACCGCTACATCTTCGTCGTGCACGCCGTGGACGTGGACAAGCTCGACATCCCCGAGAACGCGACGCCCGCGTTCCTCGGCTTCAACCTCTTCGGCCACACCCTCGCCCGCGCGGTGATCACGCCGATCTACGAGAACAAGGGCTGAGGCTCACGTCGGTGGTCACCACTGGTACGGCAGGAACTTGCCGTCCAGGGTGACCACCACGCGGTCGCCTGCCGGGTCCGGCACGCGCTTGACGTCGAGCCGGAAGTTGATCGCGCTCATGATCCCGTCGCCGAACTGCTCGTGGATCAGTTCCTTGATCGTCGGGCCGTAGACCTGCAGCACCTCGTAGAAGCGGTAGATCGTCGGATCGGTGGGCACGGGCGAGTCCAGCGCGCCGCGCGTCGGCTGGAGCCGCAGCGCCGTCACGGTGTCCGCGTCGAGTTCGAGGATCTCCCCGGCGCGCGCGGCCTGCTCCTTGGTCAGCGGATGCTGGCCGAGCAGTGCCGCGGTGGTCCAGGCGAGCGGCGTGCCGAGCGCCTCGGCGAGATCGGCCCAGGTCAGTCCGAGCCGCACCTTGGCGGCGAGCACGGCGTCGGCGGCTTCTTTCTTCGTCGTCATGCCCGCTGATGTTGCCCGATTCAGCGCGGCCTCAACAGGTACTCGACCGCGGGACGCAGTTCTTCCGCCGTTGGTGGCTCGTCGTCGATGAGGCCCTGGATGAGCAGCCCGTCGATACCGGCGAGGAAGGCGCGCAGCGCCACCAGGTCGTCCGGCCGGACCATCGACGTCAGCACGTCCAGCCAGCGCCGCGCAGCCGGGCGCAGTTCGGGCCGCCGCGCGGCCAGCAGGTACAGCTCGTACTCGGCCATCGTGCGGCCGCGCCGCGGTCCGAGCGCCTCGGCGAGCAGCGAGGCGACCTCGTCGGCGCCGAGGCTGCCGCGCGAACGGGCCCGGTCGATCGTCCAGTAGACCTCGGTGGCCATGTCCTTGGCGCACGCGATGAGGGTCGCCACGAGCAGGTCGTTCAGGCTCGCGAAGTGGTAGGTAGTCGACGTCGTCGGCACCCCGGCCTCGGCGGCGACCGTGCGGTGCGTGACCCCGGCGACCCCGTCCCGCTCGATCACCCGCAGCGTCGCGTCGATGAGCTCCTGACGCCGCTTGTCGCCGCGCACCTTGCGCCCGTCGCGCTGCCCCTTCATTGCGCGGCCCCCAGTTCGAGCAGCACCACCCCGCCGATGATCAGCACGAGCCCGCCGATCATGGTCAGCGTCATCTGCTCCTTGAGGAAGACCGCGCCGATGATCGCGACCAGTGCGACCCCGGCTGCGGACCAGATCGCGTAGGCGACGCCGATCGGCATGCCCAGCTTCAGTACCAGCGACAACGCCGTGAACGCGACACCGTAGCCGATCACCACGATGATGGATGGGCCGAGTTTCGAGAATCCCTCGGACAGCTTGAGCGACACGGTGCCGATGACCTCGGCGACGATCGCCAGCGCGAGCAGCAGATATGGAGCCACGGTGCCAAACTACCGGTACGATCGTCCCGATTTCTAGGGAGTCGTACACCACATCGGTGGGACTTGGGGCGCGTTTATCGATTACTCATCGGTAAGCCCGGTTAGGCTCCCGCCAACCACCACGTACACGGACGAAAGGCCCCTGATCATGGGTGCTCTGCAGATCACACTCGGTGTGGTCGGCGTCGCCATAAGCATCGTCGCTTGGATCATTTTCGTCGCGGGCGTCGTGCGGATGGTCCGCATCATTCGCCTCGGCCAGCCCGATCCGACCCGCAACGGCCCGTTCGGTCCGCGACTCGGCACGCTGATCAAGGAGTTCGCCGCGCACACGCGGATGAACAAGTTCCGCCATGTCGGCCCCTGGCACTGGATGGTCATGTGGGGCTTCCTCATCGGGTCGCTGGCCTGGTTCGAGGCCTACGGCGAGACGTTCAGCCCGCACTTCCACTGGCCGATCATCGGCGCGTGGGAACCCTGGCTGCTGCTGACCGAACTGCTCGGCCTCGGCACCGTGATCGGTGGTCTCGTGCTGGTCGTCATCCGCCAGCTCAACCACCCGCGCCGCGCCGACCGGCAGTCTCGCTTCGCCGGTTCGAACTTCGGGCAGGCCTACTTCGTCGAGGCCGTGGTGATCATCGAGGGCCTCGGCATCCTCGGTGTGAAGGCGTTCAAGATCTCCAGCGGGATCGAGGACCCGGCGCTGTGGAGCAGCTTCGTCACCAAACCGCTGGCCGAGATCCTGCCCGCCAGCACGACGGCGGTGACGATCACCGCGCTGGTCAAGCTGCTGTCCGGCATGGTGTGGCTGCTCGTCGTCGGGCGCAAGCTCACGATGGGTGTCGCCTGGCACCGGTTCAGCGCGTTCTTCAACATCTACTTCAAGCGCGAGGACGACGGCGCCGTCGCGCTGGGCAAGCTCAAGCCGATGATGAGCGAGGGCAAGCCGCTCGACTTCGAAGAGGCCGACCCGGAGAAGGACGTCTTCGGCGCCGGCCAGATCGAGGACTTCAGCTGGAAGGGCTGGCTGGACTTCACCACCTGCACCGAATGCGGCCGCTGCCAGTCGCAGTGCCCCGCGTGGAACACCGGCAAGCCGCTGTCCCCGAAGCTGGTCATCACGCAGCTGCGCGACCACGCCTATGCGAAGGCGCCGTATCTGCTCGCGGGCGGCAAGCGTGACATGGCCGGTGACGAGATCGGCCTGACCGGCGACAACCCGCACGCCGGTATCGACGTGCTCGCGCTGGCCGAGTCCGAGCGCCCGCTCATCGGGGGGCCCGACGAGAACGGCGTGATCGACCCCGATGTGCTGTGGTCGTGCACCACGTGTGGCGCCTGCGTCGAGCAGTGCCCGGTGGACATCGAGCACGTCGACCACATCGTCGACATGCGCCGCTACCAGGTCATGATCGAGTCGAACTTCCCGACCGAGCTGAACGGGATGTTCAAGAACCTGGAGAACAAGGGCAACCCGTGGGGCCAGAACGCCAAGGACCGGCTGGCCTGGACCGAGGACCTCGAGTTCGAGGTGCCGGTGTTCGAGGGCGAGCTCGGCGACGCCGAGTACCTGTTCTGGGTCGGCTGCGCCGGGGCGTTCGAGGACCGCGCCAAGAAGACGACGCGGGCGGTCGCGGAGCTGCTGCACATCGCCGACGTCAAGTACACGGTGCTCGGCCCGGAGGAGACCTGCACCGGTGACCCGGCCCGCCGCGCGGGTAACGAGTTCCTGTTCCAGATGCTCGCGCAGCAGAACGTCGAGGTGCTCAACTCGGTGTTCGAGGACCGGCCGCCGCTGGAACGCAAGATCGTCGTCACGTGTGCGCACTGCTTCAACACGCTCGCGAACGAGTACCCCGAGCTGGGTGGCCAGTTCGAGGTCGTGCACCACACCCAGCTGCTGAACCGGCTGGTGCGGGAGAAGCGCCTGGTGCCGGTCGCGCCGATCGCGGACGACGTGACCTACCACGACCCGTGCTACCTGGGTCGCCACAACAAGGTCTACGACGCGCCGCGTGAGCTGGTCGGGGCCTCGGGCGCGCAGTTCCGCGAGATGCCGCGGCACGGCGACCGCTCGATGTGCTGTGGCGCAGGCGGTGCGCGCATGTGGATGGAAGAGAAGATCGGCAAGCGCATCAACATCGACCGCGTGGACGAGGCACTCGGCACGGCGCCGTCGAAGATCGCGACCGGTTGTCCCTTCTGCCGCGTGATGCTGACCGACGGTGTGACCGCGCGCCAGAGCGACGGCAAGGCGAGCGAGAAGGTCGAGGTCGTGGACGTCTCGCAGCTGCTGCTGCAGGCCGTGAAGCGCCGCCCGCAGCCGGAGTCGGAAGCCGTCGACGCCGGTTTGCCCGCCCCGGAAGCGGATCCGCTCGAGGCCGACGTCTCCACCGACAAGGTTTCGACCGGCACACCGCTCCCCACCGAAGACAAGTGAGGCTGCCCCCTCCAGGGCGCGTTCGCGCTCTGGAGGGGGTCGACAGCCGGGTTATTCTGGTCACCTCGCAGCCACCGCTGTCCGCGAGCCATTTCTTGATCGTGTGCGAACGGGGCCCACACAATGCGCCAACCTGCAGAGGACGGATCGGCTGAGCAGCCGCCCGCCGCTCGTGCCGGTGCGCGCTTTCCCTCCGCCAAAGCACTCGAACGCTACGCCGAGGAGCCCATGCGGGTCCCGCGTGGCGAACGTCACCCCGAAGAAGAGTCCCACCTTTCCGGTGCTCGTTTCGCGACGGAGAAACAAATAGAGAAGCTGGACAGCACCGAAGAACTTCCGCCGGCGCCGGAGATCAAACCGTCGCCGGTGCCGCGGCAGCGTCCGCAGCCGCGATTCGACGTGGTCGAGGACATCGACGGGCCACGCGTGCGCCCCTACGTGCTGACCGGCGGACGCACCCAGGCGAGCTACGAACTCGCGCTGGAGACGATGGTTTCCTTGCGTGCGGACGGAAACTGGACCGGTCCCGCGCTCAACACCGAGTATCAGCCCGTGCGCGTGCTGTGCCGGACCCCGCAGTCGGTCGCCGAGGTCGCCGCCTCGCTGTCGGTTCCGCTCGGCGTGGCCCGCGTGCTCATCAGCGATATGGCCGAACTCGGACTGCTGCACATCCACGGCACCGAGCGCACCGCCGAGGGCCGCCCGCCGATGGCGCTCATGCGCCGCGTCCTGGACGGCCTGCAACGGCTCTGACGCCGAAATAGGATCGCCAGGTGACCGACCAAGCGGCGCCCAAGGGCGAGAGCACCCTTACCGTCGTCCTTGCCGGGGGTGTGAACCTGGCGATCGCGATCATGAAAGCGGTCGCGGGCATCCTGACCGGTTCCGGAGCGCTGTTGTCCGAGGCGGCGCATTCGGTCGCGGACACCTTCACCGAGATCCTGTTGTTGACGGCCCTGCGCCGCTCCGCGAAGCCCGCCGACCGGCTCCATCCCTTCGGTTACGGCAAGGAGCGGTACTTCTGGTCGCTGCTCGCCGCGGTGTCGATCTTCGCGTCGGGCGCGATGTTCTCCTTCTACGAAGGCTTTTCGACGGTGTTCGGCGAGCCGAAGCCGCAGGAGAACCCGCTGATCGGCTACATCGTGCTGGCGCTTGCCTTCGTCATGGAAGGGGTGTCGTGGCTGCAGGCGTCGCGGCAGGTGCGGCGCGAGGCGGCCGAACAGAAGCGCACCATCTGGGAGTACCTGCGCCTGGTGGACGATCCGGCGCCCAAGTCGGTGTTCCTGGAGGACTCCGCCGCGCTGATCGGTCTGGTAATCGCCTTCCTCGGGCTGTTCCTGCACCACGTGACCGGTTCGGCGGTGTGGGACGGGCTCGCCTCGATCATGATCGGTCTGCTGCTGGCATGCGTCGCCTACAGCCTCGGCCTGACGAACCTGCGGCTGCTCATCGGCAGGCAGGCGGATCCGGTGGTCGTGCGCGGGATCCGGGAGCAGCTCGCGGCGGCGCCGGAGATCGAGGCCGTCGTCGATCTGCAGACGATGCTGCTGGGCACCGATCTGATCCTGGTGTGCACGCGCGTCGACTTCGACGACTCACTCGGCGCGTCCGATGTGGAGCGCGCGTGCGTGCGGATCGCCGCGGAGCTGCACGAGAGGTTCGACGACGTCAACGAGGTGTTCATCGAGCCGGTGCCGCGCACCGACCCCGAGCTGCGCGCCGCGGTGCTGGCCCGCTACGGCGACCTGGCACACCGCTTCGGCCACCCCACCCCCTAACCCCCGCGAGTCCACCCTTCCGCGCGCCCGAGTCGGGCTTTCCGTGCGCCCGAGTCGGGTGTTGTGTGGGTGCGAGTCGGGCTTTCCGTGCGCCCGAGTCGGGCGTTCTGCGCGCGCGAGTCGTGGTTGACCTTCCACTCAGCGGCCCCGCGAATACCGTTCGTGCACCCTTGCCTGAAGCTATGAATCAGTGGTTCACTTCTTGCGTGCCGTACCGACGAACCCCGCGGGTCCAGGCCCGGCTGGACGCACAGCGAGCGGCGATCCTCGACGCCGCCGGTGAGCTGCTGGCCGAGCGCGGCTACGCGGGCTGCTCGGTCGCCGCGGTCGCCGAGCGGGCAGGTGTGGCCACCGGCAGTGTGTACAAGCACTTCCCCGGCAAGGCCGACCTGGTCGTGGAGCTGTTCCGCGGCATCGTCAACCACGAGGTCGACGCCGTCACCGCCGCCGCCGAACTGCCCGGCGACCCGGCCGAGCGCGTGGTCGCGGTGTTCGAGACGTTCGCCAACCGTGCGCTCAAGGCGCCACGCCGCGCCTACGCGCTGCTGGCCGAGCCGGTCGACCCGGCCATCGAGGCCGAGCGCATCGTGTTCCGGCGGGTGTTCCGCGACGTCGTCGCCCGGCACATCAGCGAGGGCGTCCGCACCGGCCAGCTCCCGGCGCAGGACGCCGGGCTGACCGCCGCGGCGCTCGTCGGCTCGGCCACCGAGGTCCTCATCGGGCCGCTCACCACCGACAGCACCGACGCGATCGGCGCACTGCGCACGTTCATCCTGCGTTCCTTGGGAGGTTCCCATGCCTGACACCCACGAGGTCCTCAACCAGGTCCCGCGGCTGGTCGACTACGACGTCGCCGAGGACGCCGCCCTGCTCGCGGGGCTGCGCCGCGAGGGCGCGGCCTGGGCCGAGGACGAGGTGCACGAACTCGGCCGCCTCGCCGGCAGCGCGAAGGGGCAGGAGTGGGGCCGCGTCGCCAACGAGAACCCGCCGAAACTGCTTACGCACGACCGATACGGGCACCGGATCGACGAGGTCGAGTTCCACCCGTACTGGCACGAGCTGATGAACGTCGCGGTGTCACACGGCCTGCACGCGGCGCCGTGGCGGGACGACCGCGCGGGCGCGCACGTCGCGCGTGCCGCGAAGGTGCTGGTGTGGAACCAGGCCGAGGGCGGGCACGTCTGCCCGATCTCCATGACGTACGCGGCCGTTCCGGCGCTGCGGTTCAACCCGGAACTGGCCGCGGTGTACGAACCGCTGCTCGCCTCCCGCGAGTACGATTTCGGCCTGCGCGTGCCCACCACGAAACGCGGACTCATCGCGGGCATGTCGATGACGGAAAAGCAGGGCGGCTCCGATGTCCGCGCGAACACCACCACGGCCACGCCTTCCGGGGACGGCAGCTACACCCTGACCGGGCACAAGTGGTTCACCTCCGCGCCCATGTCGGACGTGTTCCTGACGCTGGCGCAGGCCCCGGGCGGGCTGTCCTGTTTCCTGCTGCCGCGCGTGCTGCCTGACGGCTCCCGCAACCGGATCTTCCTGCAGCGCTTGAAGGACAAGCTCGGCAACAAGTCCAACGCCTCGTCCGAGATCGAGTACGACGGTGCCGTCGGCTGGCTGGTCGGCGAGGAGGGGCGCGGGGTTCCGACGATCATCGAGATGGTCAACAACACCCGGTTGGACTGCGTTCTCGGCACGACTTCCCTGATGCGCCAAGGGGTCGTGTACGCGACGCACCATGCGGCGCACCGCCGCGCGTTCGGTGAGCGGCTGATCGACCAGCCCGCGATGGCGAACGTGCTGGCGGACCTGGTGGTCGAGTCCGAGGCGGCCACGACGGTCGCGATGCGGCTGGCCGGTGCCACCGACGATCCGGCCCAGGCCGAGTTCCGCAGGCTGGCGCTCGCGGTGACGAAGTACTGGGTGTGCAAGCGGGGTCCCGCGCATTCCGCGGAGGCGCTGGAATGCCTTGGCGGCAACGGTTACGTCGAGGACTCGGGTATGCCCCGGCTCTACCGCGAAGCGCCACTGCTGTCCATTTGGGAGGGTTCGGGCAACGTCGCGGCACTGGATGCCCTGCGCGCCATGGGCAAGCAGCCGGAGACGGTCGAGGCGTTCTTCGCCGAACTCGACCTCGCCGCCGGTGCCGACGCGCGGCTGGACGACGCGATCGCCCGGCTGCACAAGGAAATGTCGGATCTGGACGACATCCAGTTCCGGGCCCGCCGCCTGGTCGAGATGATGGCGCTGACGTTGCAGGGTTCGCTGCTCGTGCGTTTCGCCCCGAAGGCGGTCGCCGACGCGTTCTGCGCCTCCCGCCTCGGCGGCGACTGGGGCATCGCGTTCGGCACGCTTCCGGCGGGCACCGACACCGCCGCGATCGTCGAACGGGCTCGCGTGTGACTGTCGCCGTAGTCGGCATGGGCGCGGTCGGTACGGCACTCGCGGGCGCGCTGGCCGAGGCCGGTCATCGGATACTGGCCTGCGGCAGCAAACCCTTGGAGCGCATCGAAATCATCGACCACGACGGGACTCGCCAGTACCCGGTGCGCTGGCTCGCGTCGGCCGAGCAGGCCGAGCCGGTCGAGTGGGTCGTGCTGGCCACGAAGATGCACCAGACCGCGTCGGCCGAACCGTGGCTGCGCGCGCTCACCTCGCGGCACACGCGCGTTGTGGCGGCGCAGAACGGGGTGGATCACGTCGACCGCGTCGGGCCGCTCGTCGCCGGCGCCGTCGTACCCGCGCTGGTCTACATCAACGCCGAACGGACCGGTCCCGGCCAGGTGCGCGCCCGGCACACCGATCGCGATCTCGTGGTGCCCGGCGACGACGACGGCCGCGCGACGGCGGAGCTGTTCGCGACCAGCGGCCTGCGAGTCGAGGCGGACCCGGACTTCCGCACCGCGGCGTGGCTGAAGCTGCTGACCAACGTCGTCGCCAACCCGATCACCGCGCTCACCGGACGCCGGGTCGAGGTGCTTCGCGAACCCGAGGTCGCGACGCTCGCCGAAAAGCTCCTGCGGGAGACGGTCGCGGTGGGCCGGGCCGAGGGTGCCTCGCTGACCGAACAGGATGCGGACAAGGCGCTGTCGTGGCTGCGCGGGATCGCGCCGGACAGCACCTCGTCGATGTTGCAGGACAGGAAGGCCGGCCGGACGCTCGAGTACGACGGGCTCACCGGGGCGGTGGTCCGGCTCGGCGACAAGCACGGCCTCCCTGTCGAGGCCAACCGGGCGCTGCTGGCCCTGCTGTCGGCGCTTTAGTCGATCTCCTCCAGCGCGGTGCCCTTGGTCTCCCGCACGAACTTCAGCGCGAACGGGATCGACAGCAACGCGAAGGCGGCGTAGATCCAGTACGTCACCGACAGGTTCCAGCCCGCCATGCTCGGGAAGCTGACGGTGACCACCCAGTTCGCGACCCAGTTCGCCGCGGTGCCGATAGCCAGCGCGGCGCTGCGGATGCGCAGCGGGAACATCTCGCCGAGCATCACCCACAGGATGACGCCCCAGGACATCGCGAACGAGATCACGAAGACGTTGGCGAACACCAGCGCGATCGGGCCCCACGCCCCCGGCAGGCTCAGCTCGCCGTTGACGGTCTGCGCGTTGCCGAACGCGATCGCCGCGACACCGAGGCCGACGAGCATGCCGACCGAGCCGATGAGCAGCAGCGGTTTGCGGCCGACCCGGTCGATGAAGGCGATTGCGATGAACGTGCCGATGATGTTGATGACCGGGCTGACCATCGAAATCAGCAGCGAGTCGGTGTTCTGGCCGACCGAGTGCCACAGCGTGTCCGAGTAGTAGAAGATGACGTTGATGCCGACGAACTGCTGGAACACGGCGAGCGCGATGCCGACCCAGACGATCGGCAGCAGCCCGAACTTGCCGCCCACGAGGTCGCGCACCTTCGACTTGCGCTCGGTGCGCAGGCCGGCGCGGATGTCCTCCAGCTTGGCGTCGACGTCGCCGCCCTCGACCTCGGCCAGCACCTTGCGTGCCCTGGCGGTCTTGCCGATCGAGAGCAGATAGTGCGGCGACTCGGGGATGGTCGAGGCGAGTACGAAGTAGATGATCGCGGGGACGGCGGCTGCACCGAGCATCCACTGCCACGGTTCGATCCCGCCGAGCGAACCGTTGAGATCGTGCGAACCGTCCGCACCCAGCGGCGCGAGATCCTTGATGACCCAGTTGACCAGCGCGGACACCCCGATGCCGAGCACGATCGCGAGCTGTTGCAGCGACGCGAGCCTGCCCCGGTACGCGGGCGGGGCGACCTCGGCGATGTAGGCCGGGCCGATCACCGACGCGACGCCGATCGCGATGCCGCCGACGACGCGCCAGATCGCGAGGTCCCACACGCTGAACGGGAACATCGCCCCGATCGCGCTGACGAGGAACAACACCGCGGCCAGCTGCATCGTGCGGATGCGGCCGATGCGGTCGGACAGCATCCCGCCGAACCAGGCGCCGACCGCGGATCCGATCAGTGCGCTGGAGACGGTCAGCCCGGTGACGCCGTCACCGACGTTGAAGTGGTTCTGGATGCCGAGTACTGCGCCGTTGATGTTCGAGCTGTCGTAGCCGAACAGGAACCCGCCGACCGCCGCGGCACCGGCGATGAAGACGACGTGGGCGAGATGTTGTTGACCGGCTCGCTCCCCGGTCGTGCTGAGACTCACGGTCCCTGCCTCCCTTGCCCCGAGACTTTCCTCCTTTCGGAGCAACAGAGGAATTGGTCCAGTCCATACCGGACCAATGGGTGACAAGTTTCACCGCATCAGGGAGGTTTCAGCGCCAGGTGTCGACGCGGTGGAAGTTCTTGTAGGCGCGGCTGGGCGTGGGGCCGCGTTGTCCCTGGTACCGCGAGCCGACCTCGGCGGAGCCGTAGGGGAACTCGGCCGCGCTGGTCAGCCGGAACAGGCACAGCTGGCCGATCTTCATGCCCGGCCACAGCGTGATCGGCAGGTTGGCCACGTTGGACAGCTCGAGCGTGATGTGGCCCGAGAAGCCGGGGTCGATGAACCCGGCGGTGGAGTGCGTGAGCAGCCCGAGGCGGCCGAGCGAGGACTTGCCCTCGAGCCGTCCCGCGAGGTCGTTGGGCAGGCTGACCAGCTCGAACGTCGAGGCGAGCACGAACTCGCCGGGGTGCAGGACGAACGGGTCGTCGCCCTCCTTCTCGACCAGCGACGTCAGCTCGTCCTGCTGCCGGGACGGGTCGATGTGGGTGTACTGGCTGTTGTTGAACACCCGGAAGAAGCGGTCCAGCCGCACGTCGACGCTCGACGGCTGCACCATCGTGGGGTCGAACGGATCGATCCCCAGCCGTCCGGCTTCGACTTCTTTACGCAGGTCGCGGTCACTGAGCAGCACCGGCATACCCTACATACCTAGGCGGCCCGCATGTGCCTCGTGTAGGTGGGATCGAGCTGGAAAATCTTGGACAGCTGGGTCACGTAGCGGCGGCGTTCCATCCGGCCGATCAGTTCCTGGACGCTGGTAGCGCCGGGGACGCGACGGCGCACGGTCTCGGCCGCGAAGTTGACCGCGGCCGCGGCGAGTACGGCACCTTGGGCGAGCGGGTCGTTGGGCAGTTCGAGGAAGTCGGCGTTGGTGCGGCCGAGCACGAGACGGCTGATGGAGGAGTGCACGCGCACCGAAACGTGGGCGAGCACCTTGCCGAACGCCCCCCGGCCGACGCCGATGCCCTCGTGGGTGACCAGAAGGGCTTTGGCCAGGCGTTTCGAGTCGTCGTCGGGGATGAACTCGGTGGTCGCGAGCAGCCAGAGCAGGCGCCACGCGTCTTCCTCGGTGGCGGGCAGGAGCTCCTCGTCGATGCCGAGCAGCCAGCCGACGTAGCGCCAGAGGTGGATGATGTCGGCGCGCTCGCGCTCGGTGTAGCGAATCCCGAGGAACTGGGTGCCGAGCACGAAGACGAGGGAGAACAGCAGGAGCGTGCCGACGGTCTGGAGCTGGTTGATCGGGCGGTCCCAGGCCTCGTAGTCCCAGTCCTGGCGGCGGTTCATGGCGTCGCGGACGTAGGCGTGGACGAGCCGGACGCGCAGGGAGGAGGCGTAGCCCTTCCCGTGCGGGCGGAGGCTGCCGGGAGTGGTGACGTCGATCCACCACGCCGCGGTCTCGACGAGGCGCTGGCCGGCCATGTGCTCGATCTCGCCGGTCGCGACGAGCGGCTTGGTGGCGCGCGAGGCGAGGTAGCCGCCCATCAGCGACATGTCGCCGAGGGGGAAGAGCCCGAGCAGCCCGGTGCGGGTGATGGCCTTGGCGCCGCGTTCGATGCGCGTGTGGTCGACCCAGTAGGGCGTGGCCTCGACGTCGGTGAAGAAGTCGCGCAGGGCCTTGGGCGGCCGGTTTATCGAGCCGATGCCGTGCTCGAGCGCCTGGTCGAACAGCTTCCTGGTCTGGGGGCGCTGCCTCATGAGGGCGACCAGCGCGTCCGCCGCCGGGTCCTCTTGGTCCGCGAAGGCCCGGAACCGGGCGAGCTGCTCCGGCGTGGCTCTGATGTCGCCGATGCCGGCCAGTCCTCTGGCCAGCTTGAAGGTCCCCTGCCGGAAGAAGTCGGGATCAGGCAGCCGCTCGTCCATGACAACAAGTGTTGTCAGTTGTGGCCGACACGTCAAGCGAGTGTCCTTGAAGTGGGGGATGCGGCACCGTGTATATTCGTGGTCGCACTGCGGATGTAGTTCAATGGTAGAACATCAGCTTCCCAAGCTGAATACGCGGGTTCGATTCCCGTCATCCGCTCTTGTCGCGAAGGCCCAGGTCAGAAGGTGTCAACTTCGGACCTGGGCCTTCGTCGAGCTGCGCCGGGCTGTAGCTGAAGACCTGGACGACTACCCCGCCCAGCTGGGCAGTAGCGCAGCCGACGACATTGCCCTTGTCATCCGGCGCCGGCCAGTAGACCGACTCCACCGACGGCGCGGTGATCGGCAACGAGACCGCCTTGACCCGCGGATCGGTGGATCGTCCGCTGTTCACATGCCGGAACTCACTTTGCGCTTCGCTTGCGGTAAGGCAGTGGTCAGGTTCGCTTCGTTGCGCGAGGCCGAGGCGGTGGGAGGCGTCGAGGTGCTGACAGCTCCAGCCTGGCCCCCACTGGCCGTCGCCCCGGTTTCGTTCACGCACCCGGAAGTCCACTCCGGACACTCACGGCGCCATTTCCAGCTCCAGTCCCATGATCCGCACCGTGCGGCGGCGGCGTAGCCAGCCTCGCTCGGGCGGGCCGTCCGGCAGCTCGTCGAGGAAAGCCTTGCGTTGCAACGACGTCGCCGAGCGCCAGCGCAGCGACAGTACCGGGCGCACCGGCGCGATGAAGGGGCGCACCTTCTCGTGTGCCTCGTTCAGCCGCGTGTGATAATCGCGGTCCGGCCGGTACGCGAGGTTCAGGTCGATCAGTGGGTCCGCGCCGCCCGCGCGGTGACGGCACCGCGAGAGCATCCGGGCGAGCTCGTCCAGCGCGACCCGCACCGTGCAGGGCATCTGGTCCTGCCAGCGGCCGAGGTGCGGGGCGTTCACCGACGCCCCGGTCATCTCGTCGGCGAGCACGATGAGTGCCCGGACCCGGGTTCCGGCGAGTTCGACACCGATCCGCTGCCCCCTCGCGTCGATGAAGAAGCGAGGCATGCGCCCGGCCAGGACCCTCCCCGACCGCTCCTTCGCCCACTGCTCGATCTCGCCGGACGACGGGCAGGACGACACGAACGTGAACACCAGCTCGTCGCCGGCGAGGGTCATCGCCACCGGGAACAGGGAACCGAGGTCGTGCATGAACGCCGAGCCGGCGAGGAGTGCGGCCTTCGAGCCGCCTTCGGTCATCGCCGCCTCCTCCTGTGCTGGCGCGGGCTACACCTGCAGGTCGGTTTCGATGCGCTTGAGGTAGTGCCTGGCCAGCGCCAGGTTCGCCCGTTCCCGGTCCAGCACCAGGTACAAGAACATCGAGCTTCGGGAACCGGGTGTGCTGAGCAGCCGGATCAGGTGGTACTGGCGGTGCAGCGTGATGAGGATGTCCTCGATGCTGTCGTTGAGCGCGAGCGAAGCCATCACCCGCATCTTCGCCCGCACGACCTCGGTGTTGCCGGCCGCGGCGATCTCCAGGTCGAGCCAGTCGCCGCCACCGCTGGTACCGAGCGACATCCCACTTTCGTAGTCGACCAGCGCGACGCCGACGGCGCCGGTGATGGACATGGCTTCCTTGAGCGCGGTATCGATGTTGAGCATGGTTTTCCTCCTGTGAAAGGGTTTTCCCTGCGGGGCTAGGCGGCCAGGATCGAGGCGATCCGTTCGATGACGGGCCGGGTTTCGAACAGCAGGCGCCCGACGTTCAGTCCCTTGTCGCCCAGCACCACCATCAACGCGACCCGGCCGATGGCGTAAACGGCCATGTAGCCGTCGCTGCTGAACACGACGGTCTGGTTCAGCGTGCCGTGGCCGGTCACTTCGGACGCCTGACGCGCGATGCCCAGATCGGCAGCGGCGAGGGCGGAGATCTTGGCGGGGTCGATGTTCTCGTCCGCGTCGGCGATGATGGGTATTCCGTCGACCGCGGCCAGCACCGTGTCGGTCACCCCGGCGACACTTTCGCGGAGGCCGCGCAACTCGCCGGCCAGTGCGTCGAAGTCCACTTATCCGTCTTTCTCCGTCGGCAGGCGCGACGGTTTCATGAACGCGATCCCGCGTTCACACAGCGTTGGTGCGTGGTGCGAAAAAAAGGCAGCCGAACGGAACGGCCAGCCATTCGAGTCATCGAACAGGCGCAGACCTTACCTGGATCATTACTCAACGCCTACAACGACAGACTTGTTGAATTTAGTACTACACGAACGGCCTAAATATGTTTTTTCTTGTGCCGATAATCGCGCATGGACGTTCGATAATAACCGTGACAGCGGATGTGCAGTGATCAAATTCCTGGCAGTGGCCCATAGGTGCTGTTGGATATTTTGCGCCTGCGAGAGCGGTCGGGAATGTACCGTGATCCGCTGCGGCCCGCTCGCTCCGGGCGGATCATAGTCGCATGCACAGGATCCCCGAGGAGCTGCGCGCCGACGTGGAGACGCTGTGGCAGTACCACGATCTGGGGCACCGGCTCACCAAGGCCGACGTCGGCATCGGGCTCGGCAGTCACGATCTCGGCGTCGCGACACATGCGGCGGAACTGTTTCACGCCGGGCTTTTTCCGCTGATCGTGTTCACCGGTGCCAACGCGCCCACGACCGTTGACCTCTTCCCCCGCGGCGAGGCCGTGCACTTCCGCGAGCAGGCGCTCAGCCTCGGCGTGCCCGACGACGCGATCCTCATCGAGACCGAGGCCGCCAACACCGGCGAGAACTTCGCCTTCACCAAGCGACTGCTGGCCGACCGGCCCCTCCGGTCGGCGGTGCTCGTGTGCCGGCCGTATCAGCAGCGCCGGGCGTACGCGACCTGCCGGAAGGTGTGGCCGGAGATCGAGGTGACGTGTGCGTCGAGCCGGTTGACGCTGGACGATTACGTCGCGTCGATCGGCGATGTCGAACGCATCATCACGATGCTGGTCGGCGACACCCAGCGCATCACGGTTTACGCCGAGCGCGGATTCGCCATTTCCCAGGAAATGCCCGACACGGTCCGGGATGCATTCCGCCGCCTGGTCGAAGCCGGTTACACGCGCCGCCTGATCTGAGTAACGTGCGGGGCGGGAGGGCATTATGGCGAAAACACCCATCACGGCACCGCCCCGGTGGCTCAAACTCGTCAACCGGCTCGTCATCGGCCTGCAGAAGCTCGGGCTGCCGCTCGGGACGATGCGCCTGCTGACCGTCCGCGGCCGCAAATCAGGTCAGCCGCGCACCACCCCCGTCTCGCCGCTCACCGTCGACGGAAAGCGTTACGTCATCGGCGGTTTCGCGAACGGCGACTGGGTCGCGAACGCCCGCGCGAACGGCGACGCGGTGCTGGCGCGCGGGCGGCACCGGGAGAACATCCGGCTGGTCGAACTTCCGCCCGACGAACGGGGCCCGATCATGCGTGCCTTTCCCCGGGAAGTGCCGCACGGCGTGCCCATGTTCGTCAAGGCCGGAATAGTGGAGAACCCGACACCGGACGAATTCGAGAAAGGCGCCGCCAAGGTGGTCGTTTTCCGTATCGAGGCACGCTGAGCCCTACTCCACCGTCACGCTCTTCGCCAGGTTGCGGGGTTTGTCGATGTCCCGGCCGAGATGATGGGCCAGGTGGTAGGCGAAGATCTGCAGCGGCACGGTGAACAGGATCGGGTCCAGTTCGGGCTCGCTGTGGGGGACTTCGATCACCGAATCGGCCAGGCCCTCCGGTAGCGAGGCGTTGGTCACCGCGATGACCGGGCCGCCGCGGGCCTTGATCTGTTCGATCGTCCCGATGTTCTTCGACAGCAACTCGTCGTCGGGCACGATCACCACCGACGGCATGTCCGCGTCGATCAGCGCCAGCGGCCCGTGCTTCAGCTCCCCGGCCTGGTACGCCTCCGCGTGCACGTACGAAATCTCCTTGAGCTTCTGCGCACCTTCCCGCGCGACCGGCCAGCCACGCACCCGCCCGATGAAGAACATCCGTGACGCGCCGCCGTGCTCCTTGGCCACGTCGGAGATGGCGCTTTCCGTCGCCAGCACCTCCGATATGCGCTGTGGCAAGGAATCCAGCGCCGACACGATCCGGGAACCGTCCGAAACGGACAGATCTCGGACGCGCGCCAGGGACAGGGCCAGCATCGCGAAGCACACCGTCATGTTCGTGTACGCCTTGGTGGACGCGACCGACACCTCGGGTCCGGCGTGCAGGAACACCCCGCTCCCGCACTCCCGCGCGATCGCGCTGCCGACCGTGTTCACCGCGCCGATCACCTGACCGCCCTTGCGTCGCAGCTCCTGCACGGCCGCGAGCGTGTCCGCGGTCTCGCCGGACTGCGACACCGCCACGTACAGCGTGTCCTCCTCGACCACCGGGTTGCGGTACCGCAGCTCCGACGCCGGTTCGGCGTCCGCGGGCAGCCGGGACCACTCCTCGACCAGGTTCGCGCCGATCTGCCCCGCGTAGTAGGCCGATCCGCAGCCGATGAACTTGACCCGCCGGATCGCCCGCAACGCACGCGCGTTCATGTTGATCCCGCCGAGCCGTGCCGTCCCGAACCGCTCGTCCAGCCTGCCGAGCAGGGTGCGCCGCACCGATTCCGGCTGCTCCCAAATCTCCTTGTGCATGAAGTTCGAGTACGAGCCGAGGTCGTAGTCGGCGTCGGCGAGGTCCACCGTCATCGGTGTCTTCGCGGTGCGGTGCGCCTGCAGCGTGCTGGTGACGAAGTCGTCCGCGGTCAGCGTCGCCAGCTCGCCGTCGTCGAGGTACACCACGCGCTGGGTGTAGCGGACCAGCGCCGCGACGTCGGACGCGACGAACATCTCCCCGTCGCCGATGCCGAGCACGATCGGGCTGCCGTTGCGCGCGACCACCAGTTGCTCGGGGTTCTGCGCGTCCAGCACGACGATCCCGTACGCGCCGTTGACCTCCCGCAACGTGCTGCGCACCGCGTCCTCGAGCGACGTGGCGTCCCGGCGCAGCGCCGCCGCGATCAGGTGGGCCAGCACCTCGGTGTCGGTATCGGACGTGAACGTGACGCCCTGCTCGGTCAGCCGCTCGCGCAACCGTCCCGCGTTCTCGATGATCCCGTTGTGCACGACGGCGACCCGTTTCGTCGCGTCGGTGTGCGGGTGCGCGTTGTTGTCCGTCGGCTCGCCGTGGGTGGCCCACCGGGTGTGCGCGATGCCGATCGCGCCGGGCTGGTTGTCCTCGACCAGGTCACGCAGCTCGTCCACCCGCACCGCGGCCTTGGTGACACGCAGCCTGCCGCGGTGCACGACCGCGAGCCCGGCCGAGTCGTAGCCGCGGTACTCCAGCCGGTGCAGCCCCTCCAGCAGCACCGGCGTCGCCCGGCGTCTTCCGACGTATCCCACGATCCCGCACATGTCCGCACTCCTAGCCGTAGACGATCCTGCGCAGCTGGCGCTCGGTGAACTCCCCCGCACCGACAGGCCGCTCGGCCAGCTCGGTGGCGATGACCTGCCAGATCTCCGCGTTCTTGCGTCCACGGCGCTGCAGTTCGGCATGCCGGCGGCGCACGAAGGCCTCGGCCGTCTCGCTGAAGTAGGCGATGACGTCCGCGATGACCCGTTCCGCGACCGGCGCCGGCAGGCCCGTCGAGCTCGCGACGTGGCGGACCAGCTGCTGATCCATCCCACGACAGTTACAGCAGAAACGGCTTACGGCAAGTTTCCTGCCCGATTTCGGGCAACATCACCCGCCGGAATGCATGTCCTCGGCCTCGGGCACGCAGTCGTCGTCCGGATCGTCGAGCCAGCCGTGCGGGAGTGTGACCTTTCCGGGCGAGCCCTGGCGGCCACGCGGGCCGAGCGCGTCGGCGGGGAACGGTGCGCTGTGATCGAGCTGCGCGATCAGTTCGTCCAGCTCGTCCAGCGCGGACACCATCGCGAACCGGCGGCGCAGCTCGGAGCCGACCGGGAAGCCCATGAAGTACCAGGCCATGTGTTTGCGCAGGTCACGCATGGCCTTGGTGGCGCCGTCGTGCTCGACGAGCAGCTCGGCGTGACGACGCAGGACCCGCGCGACCTCGCCGAGATCCGGCCCCTCGGGGATCTCGCGTCCCGCGAACGCGGCCTCCAGCTCCCCGAACAGCCAGGGCCGCCCGAGGCAGCCGCGGCCGACGACGACCCCGTCGCAGCCGGTCTGCTCGACCATCCGCAACGCGTCCTGCGCGGTGAAGATGTCGCCGTTGCCGAGCACCGGGATACCGGTGACGGCCTCCTTCAACCGGGCGATCGCCGACCAGTCGGCCTGGCCCGAGTAGCGCTGCGCCGCGGTACGGGCGTGCAGCGAGACCGCCGCCGCGCCCTCGGCCTCCGCGATGCGCCCGGCGTCGAGGAAGGTGTGGTGGTCCTCGTCGATGCCGATGCGGAACTTGACGGTGAACGGCACGCCGGCGGACTCGGCGGCCTTCACCGACGACGACACGATGTCGGCGAACAGGCGCCGCTTGTACGGCAGCGCCGCCCCGCCGCCCTTGCGCGTGACCTTCGCGACCGGGCAGCCGAAGTTGGAGTCGATGTGGTCGGCGAGCCCCTCGCCGACGATGATCCGGACCGCCTCGGCCATGGTCTTCGGGTCGACCCCGTACAGCTGCATCGAGCGCGGGTACTCGCCCTTGTCGAAGGCCATCATGTGCATGGTGCCGGGATGGCGCTCGACCACGGCGCGGGCGGTGATCATCTCGCAGACGTACAGGCCGGCGCCGTACTCGCGGCACAGCCTGCGGAACGCGACGTTCGTGATACCGGCCATCGGAGCAAGCACGACTGGCGGATCGACCTGGTAGGGGCCGATCTTCAGGGCAGGCTTGGTCAAGGTGGCTGTCACGTGCTCCATTGTCGCCGATGATGTCGGTCACAGCGGGACGGCCCTCGGCCCGGCCCGGGCCGCGGGGTCCTGCTCAGGCGAGTAGTTCGCCGAGCGCCCGCTGGGCGTCGGTGCCCCTGCCCGCCGGGTCCTTGCGCGCCAGATGACGGGGCAGGTCCGTGGCCGGGGCGTCGAAGAAGACCGCCGACTGGGCCGCGGCCTCGGCGGCGTCCTTCGCCAGACCGTGCTCCACCAGTACCGCGACGGCCTGGTCCCACAACCGGGGATGGTCGATGAGGTCGCGCACGGTTTTGACGGGGCTGCCGCTGGTGCAGGGGTCCTCTACGGTCCAGCTGTGCGTGCCGTGCCCGATGTCGATGGGCGCGGCGCCCGGGAGGTGAACGGTGGCGCGGGTGCCTGGCGGCACCGTGACGTCGACGGTGAACCGCCCGTTCTCGCGTTTCCAGGCGACGGCGGCTTCGCCGTAGGGGGTGTGGTGGCGGGCGGCCGCGTGCGTGAGTGCGTGGTTGGGTACGGGTTTGACGACGATGTGGCGGTACCCGGGTGCGGCTGGGGCGAGTCCGGCGACGCTGCGGTGCATCCAGTCGGCGACGGCGCCGAGGGCGTAGTGGTTGAAGCTGGTCATCTGGCCGGGGTTGATGGTGCCGTCGGGCAGCATGCTGTCCCAGCGTTCCCAGATGGTGGTGGCGCCCATCGTGATGGGGTAGAGCCACGAGGGGCAGCTCTTTTCGAGCAGGAGCCGGTAGGCGAGGTCGGGGTGACCGGCGGTGGTGAGGGCGTCGGTGATCAGCGGGGTGCCGACGAACCCGGTGGCGATGCGGAAGCCGTTGGCGCGCACGAGATCGGCCAGGCGGTGCCCGGCGTGGCGGCGTTGTTCCTCGGTGGGCAGGAGTGCCCATTGCAGTGCGAGGGCGTAGGCGGTGGGCGCGTCGGAGAGGACGCGGCCGGCGTGGGTGACGTAGTGCCGCGCGAAGGCCTCGCGAGTGGTGGCGGCGAGGGTGTCGTACGGGGTGGGGTCCTGGCCGATGACGCGCGCGGTGCCGGCGACGATTTCCGCGGAGCGGGCGAGGTAGGCGGTCGCGACGACGTCCGGGTCGGCCTTGGCGGCGAACGGGTTGTCGGGCGGTGCGGCCGGGTCGAGCCAGTCGCCGAACTGGAAGCCGCCCGTCCAGACGCCGTCGGTGGTGAGGGAGGCGATCTTGTCGACCCAGGCTTTCATCGAGTCGTACTGGCGGCGCAGGATTTCCGGGTCGCCGTAGCGCTGGTAGAGCACCCAGGGGACCACGACGGCGGCGTCGCCCCAGGCGGTGGCGGCGGGTTCGTGGTCGTAGAGGACGTCGGGGATGACGTAGGGCACGGCGCCGTCGGGGTGCTGGTCGCAGGCGAGGTCGGCGAGCCAGTTGGTGAGAAAGCCGGCGGTGTCGAAGAGGTAGCCGGCGGTGGGCGCGAAGATCTGGATGTCGCCGGTCCATCCGAGGCGTTCGTCGCGTTGGGGGCAGTCGGTGGGGACGTCGAGGAAGTTGCCGCGCATGCCCCAGACGACGTTGCGGTGGAACTGGTTGAGGTCGGCATCGGAGCAGTCGAACCAGCCGGTGCGGCGCAGGTCGGTGCCGACCACGACGGCTTCGGCCTCGAATGCCGCGGCGCCGGTGACTTCGGCGTAGCGGAAGCCGTGGAAGGTGAAGCAGGGCTGCAGGGTGTGCGTGCCTTCGGGCAGGACATAGGTGTCGGTGGCCTTGGCCGAGCGCAGCGGTCGCACCCCGAGTTCGCCGTGTTCGAGAACTTCGGCGTGGCGGACGGTGACCGTGCCGGGTCCGGAGACCCGCAACCGGACCCAGCCCACCAGGTTCTGTCCGAAATCGACCAGGGTCTTGCCGGACGGGGACTGCCAGGTCTTCACGGCGGGCAGGGTTTCGGTGACGCGCACGGGCGGCCCGTCGGGCGCCACGAGCCGGCCGAGATCACCCTCGACCACCTCGACCCGATCGGACACCGGGGTGGCGGTGAGGTCGGCGGTCTGGCCGTCGTAGATGTCGTCGGACCGGATCGCTGCGGTGCGGGCGGTCCACTGCTCGTCGGTGCCGACGACCTCGCGGGTGCCGTCGGCGTAGGTGAGTTCGAGCTGAGCCAGCAGCGCGAGGCGGTCGCCGTAGAAGGCGCGCTCGCCGGACCAGGTCAGCCGCCCTCGGTACCAGCCGTTGCCCAGCACCACGTCGAGGGCGTTCTCGCCCTCGGTCAGCAGCGAGGTGACGTCGTAGGTCTGGTAACGCAGGCGGTGCTGGTAGGACGTCCAGCCCGGCGCGAGGATCTCGTCCCCGACGCGGTGCCCGTTGAGGGTGGCCTCGTACACGCCGTGGGCGGTGGCGTACAGGCGAGCGGACACCACGCCGGGGCGCACGGTCAGGGTGCGGGAGAGGATCGGGGCCGGGCCGTCGATCGTGGCCGGGCTGAGAAACCGCGCGTGCCAGTCCGATTCGGACAGCAATCCGGCCTCCACAGTGGACGGTTCACTCCACTCCGACCACGACTCACCCGAGGCGACCCGCACCCGTACCGACGCCCGCTCCCTCGACGACAACGGCTCGAACGGCCACGGCACCAGCACCTGCTCGGCGGACTCGACCCGGACGACGACCCCGTCGCGCTCCAGCTCATACGCCGTCTGCGACCACGACGGATCATCCGTGACCACCTGCCACGACAACCGGGGCCGCGCCACCCCCACACCCAGCGCGCGGTCCCGGTGCTCAAAACGAACAGGACTGACAGTCAACGGATGTCCTCCTTCGAAACGACAACGAGCCCGAGGCCGAGCAGGTCGGCGACGGCTTGCAGATCGGCACGCCGGTGTCCGGTGCCGAGCGCCCAGTGATGGCCGATACCGGACATGCTCCACGCATCGGTCCATTCGCCCGGGTGGCAACCGAAATCCACCCGCGACGTGGTGTTGCCGATGCGCAGCAACGGACCGTCGACGACGGTGCCCTCCGACACCACGAACCGGAACGACCCGTCCAGTTCCTGGCCCAGTCCGAACGCGGTGACCGGGCCGTGCTTGACGTCGAACTCCACGGACACGCCCCAGCCGCGTTTTCCGTGATACACGCCGAGCCCGCGCAGGATCGGCTTGCGGTCGCTGATCGCCAGATGCGCCGGACCGTCGTGACCCATCTCCACGACGCCGTCGTCGAAATTGAGCGCCTGCAATTCGGTGAACGAACCGCCCGCACCGAGCTGGTCGAGAATCAGCTGTGCCAGCGACGTCCGCAGCTCGTACTCGCCGGCGGCCGGAATTCCACGCGCGGTCAGCAGCGAGGCCCCGAGAATGAGGCCCGCGCCGACGCGTTCGTGTGTCTCGCCGTTCAGGCCGCGGTGGTAGTAGGCCAGGCTGTCCAGTTCGAAGTCGTCGACCAACTGGTCCAGCGCCACCGAAACCCGGGCCGCCCACCGCAGGTCCTCGGCCACGACGCTGGAGTCCACGGTGAACACTTCGCGCGCGTACGCGACCCGTTCGTCGGTTTCTGTCTCGCTGACCTGCTCCACCCGGACCCGCAGGTCGTCGATCTCCAGCACCTCGACGTGCCCGCCGAACTGGCGCGGCACCAACGTCAGATCGATGGAGACGTCGAGCATCCCGGGATACAGGTGGCCCATCAGGCCGTGGCGCCCGTGCCGCAGCTTGGCCCGCACACCCGCCGCCCGCACCCAGCGGCCGATCTTCTCCCACGCCGCCGGTTCCTCCAGGTACCCGCTCACGCATCGGGTTTCCACGCCGCAACGCCGGAACGCGTTGACCATCTCCGGCATCGGGCAGGCGCCGCAGTAGGCGAGCCACGCTCCGGTGTCGAACGTCTCGTGGTCCATCGACGGGCCGGGCTGCAGGTTGAGCAGCAGCACCGGCGCACCGCTGCGCTGCGCGACCGGCATCAGCATGTTCGAGGTCATGTACGTGGTCAGGAACGCGACGATGATGTCGCATCCTGCCGCTCGCAGGGTTTCGGCGGCGCGGGCGCCCTCCTGCGGATCGGAGACGAACCCGGCATCGACCACCTCGCAGTCGAACTCGCGCATCCGCTGCGAGACCCGCTCGGCGGAAAGCTTCAACTGCGGCAACAGATCCGGAAACTGCGGCCAGTACGCGCCGAGCCCACCCGCGACCAGACCGACCTTGGTCATGCTTCCTCCCCGTAGTGCACAAGCCGAACCGGCCCGAACAATCCCGTACGCACCTGCCCGGCCGCGACCGCCGTCGTGGGTGAGGCGTCGTCGAGATACCCGGCGAGGGTGCCGCGCACGACGACCTCCAGTTCGTTCACGCCGGGTCGCGGTGTGATCTCGGTGCGCCACGGCGCCCACACCAGCCGGTCCACGAGTTCCCCGTTGACCAGCACGTCGGCGGTGCCGCGCACCTCGCCCAGATCGAGCACGGTCCGGCCGGACGCGGTGAACGTGGTGCGGTACCGGACCTGCCCGCCGAGCGTGCGCAGCCCCAGCTCTTCCCAGCTCAGCAGGGTTGTTCCGGTCTCGGTGACCTCGACGGCCACCGGTCCGTCGAGCAGCGCGCCGCCCCGCCTGCCGTCAGTCGCGCTGATGCGCAGGACCACCGGAGTGCCGCCGCGCAGCGGTTCGGGCAGGCGCACCACGCCGTCGAGGACCTTGTACTCGGCGTCCTCGATGTGCACCACGGTGTCGAGCGTCGTCGGGATGCCCATCGATGTCGTGCCGAGCGGCGCGGGGAAACGGAGCTCCTCGATCCGCTCGCCTCCCGGCGCCATGTCCGGGATCACGGGCACGACCACGTTTCCCTGCGCGGCTTCGGGTTCGAGCCAGTGCGCGCCGGGCAGCGGATGCGGCCTCGGCCGCGCACACAGGAACCGCGAGGTGGTGCGACGGTGCACCGTCCCCCACCCGGCGTCGCTGATCAGCCCGAGGCCGGGACCGTCGACGGCGGCGGCGCAGTCCACCAGCCGCAGCTCGATGACGTTGCGTCCCGGCCGCAGGTATTCGCGCAGGTCATAGGGGTGCACGCGGATTTCGCGGAATCCCGGGTACGGGCTGAAGTCGCCCTGCCTGCCCACTTCGACGCCGTTGACGAGCACACTGCACGCGCCGTCGGCGGCCACCTGCACCACGGTGTCCTCGGGTATCCCGGCCGGCTCGAACTCGCGGCGCGGGGAGCCGGTCACCCACTCCGGCCTGCGGTAGGCGTCGGGGTCGGTGACCACCGCGAACGACGCCCGCACCGGCCCGCCGTCCCCGGTGAACTCGATCTCCAGCGACACCGTGCGACCCGCGGTTTCCGGCGGCAGGGTGCTGAACGTCTGGTAGCCCTCGCCCGGCGCGGGCAGTTCGCGCCCGTCGACCAGCACCCGGCGCGCCGCGCTCGAACCGACCGCGAGGAACAGCCCGGTGCGCTCCGGCAGCGGGAGGTGGGTCCGCACCGACACGCGCTCACCCGCCGCCACGTGCCGCCAGTCGAGGAACTCGTCGGGCACATAACCCTTGGGGCCCAGCGTGTCGTTGTGCACCGGGTCCTTGCGGATTCCGCGCGAGAGCGACCATTGCTTGCCCTCGGCGAACGGGCCGAACGTCGCGATCCGGCCGCCTTCGAAGCGCCACACCTCGATCGGCAGCACGCCCGGCCGGTCCGCCGCGGCGAGGTCGCCCTGTGAATTGTCCAGTGTGGACCCCGCTACGGCGCGCCACGGGCCGTCGAGCACGGTGGCGCCGACCGGTTCGCCCAGCGGTGCGCGAGTGGCGGGCGGAAGGTCGGCACCGAACACCACCAGCGACATCGGCCCGTCCGTGAACGGCACCTCGGCGACACCGTCCACAACGGCCAGTTCCGTGCGCGCACCGGTGCGCGGGTCCCATCGCTGCGCGCGGGCGGGCAACCCTTCGACGCGGGCGACCCGGCCGGCGGGCGGCACGAAGTCGTACCCGTTCTCGCGCAGCTGCCGCCAGTACTCCTCCCAGGGGAATCCCGTGTTGTGCCAGTCGTCGTTGTCCAGGCGCACGATCGGCGCCCGGGTGCCGGTGCGCTCGTCGTGCGCGGTCAGCAGCAGGACGAACGTGTCGCCGTAGCGCCGCAGCAGCGAGGGCGCGTCGGCCCGCACCGGCGGCGGCGGAAGCCGGACATCCTCCGGGCGATCGACCTGCGTCGCGCCGGTCAGCCCGTCGGGTACCGAACCGACGCAGAACACCGTCCCGCCTGCCGCTGCCAGCTCGGACAGCCGTTGTGCGGTTTCCGGCAGCAGGAGGGCGACCTCCGGCAGGACCACGGTCCGGTAGGTCTCCTCGCCGATACGGAGTCCCTTGTGGTCGGCCGTGCCGGAGGCGATCGTGGCCTCGTCGAGCGTGTCGTGGTCGATCCCGGCCTGCTCCAGCACGCCGCGTTCCTCGGCGTACCAGGTGCTGACGCCGTTCAGCCGGTGAAAACAACGCGCCGATCGCAGTGCCGGTTCGAGCGGGCCTTCCGGTGTGGTGTAGGCCTGCGCGGTGCTCGTGGGGGACAGCAGAACCGTGTCACAGACGTGGGTGCCGCCGGCCAGCACCGAGCACAGCCGGGTGACCGCGGTGGCGAACTGGTGGTAGGAGGGCCAGTACGGCTGCCGCCAGCAGGTCGACGGCGGCGCCCACTCCCACCAGCCGCCCGCCGTCGAGTAGTACACGGCGTGCGGGTCGTACAGGTTCGCGCCGCGACGCAGGAACGGGGCGAGCCAGTCGTAGGTCTCCTCCAGCGAACCGCCCCAGCCCGAGGAGTGGAACGCCTCGATCCACGTGCGCGGATGCCCGTGTGCGTGCGCGAGCGAGCTGTGCACCTTCGGGTCTCCCCAGTGGTCGCTGCCCGGCGCCCCGAATCCCTTGTGCGTGCCCAGATAGTCGCCGTAGAGCGTGACACCGCCCGCTGGATCGCCTTCCCGGGCGGGCGAGGCCTGGTCGAAACCGCAGACGAGACCACGGTCGGCGAACCACTTTTCGAGCGGGTCGAAGAAGGCGCGCCGTGCCAGTCGCGCCCTGTGCTGCTGGTAGTCGCGCCGCACCAGCGGATCGCCGTCCTCGAACAGTTTCGCGGGGTCCAGGTCGTAGCCGTAGCGCGCGGCGAACGTCTCCGCGAAGTCGTGGCCCCAGGTGGGCATCGCGGGCAGTTCGTCCTGGAAGAAGCCGGGGATCACGGTGCCGAACCAGCGGCCGACCTGCCGGTCCAGCTCGCCGTGCACCTGGTCCAGCAGCGCGGCGCAGGCCTCGACGCCGAAGTAGTCGAAGCCGCTGACGCTGATCCCGTCGCGGGAGAGGGCGAGCCCGGCGAACTCCGGGTTGGCCGTGGTCAGCCTGCCCTGGAAGTTCGCGCCGGAAAAGCCGATCTGGTCGTACATCCACAGCGAGAACCCGAGTTCGGCCGCGTCCTCGCAGGCGCCGTCGAGCAGCCCGATCCACTGTGGACTCAAGAACGGCGGGTCATCGGCGAGCGAACCGAACAGCGGGCCGGTGGGCGCCAGGCACATCACCACCGCCTGCCGCACGCCCTGCGAGATCAGCTGTTCCATCTGCCACCGCAGCCGGTCCCGCCGGACCCTGGCCCCGCTCCACCACCAGATCGGCAGCGGGCTGAACTCGGGGCCAGGGTCGGTGAACCTTGCGTGCAAGGTCATGCGGCGGCCCGCTCCGCCTCGATGTCCTCGAGCGACTTGCCCGCGGTGTCCGGCATGAAGAAGTAGCCGACGACACCGCTGATCAGCAGGCAGAGCATGAGTAGCAGCGCGACCGGCCGGATGCCCGTGCTCGCGAGGGTGGGCACGAAGAAGCTCCAGATGCCGAGGAACGTCCGCGCGATGCCGAACGTGAAGCCCTGCGCGGTGCCGCGCAGCATGGTCGGGAACAGCTCCTGGCTGAAGATCTTGTACATCGCCTCGCCCGCGAACGACGAGCCGACCCCGAACAACACGATGTTCACGATGATGACCGGGATGTTGAACGGCAGCACGAGGTAGGCCAGGAACGCGGCCACCTGCATCACCGCGCCCGCGCCCCACATCACCTTGCGGTTGAGGTGCCCCCGGTCGGCCATGCGCATGAACGGGATCGTCGCGAGGATGCCGATGACGAACCCGGCGCAGGACAGCGCCACACTGGCGGCCTGGCTGCCCGCGTGCAACGTCTTGATGATGTACGGGGTGAAGATGCCGTTGGTGCCTGCCGCGATGTTCCAGAACAGATAGATCACGGCCGTCCATACCAGCGCCTGCAGGTTGCGGCCGTTGAACAGTGCCCGCACCTTGTGCTTGACCGGCGCCGTCGAGGCCGTCTCCCACCGCGCGGATTCGGACAGCCCGCGCCGCAACGCCCAGGTGACTATCGCGACGACGAACAACATGCCGAACACGATCCTGATCCCCAGCACGTCCAAAGAGGACAAGGCCAGCGCGAGCAGCAGCACGATCACCGGACCCGCGTACCAGGCGATCTGGGTGAAGGCCAGCAGTTTCCCGCGTGCCTTCGACGGCGAGAACTCGCCGACCAGCGCGAGCGAGGTGGGCACGTCCGCGCCGACCGCGACACCGACGATGAACGTGCCGATGAACAGCATCGGTGCGTTGACCGCCAGCATGATCAGCAGGATGCCGACCGCGTAGACGAGCAGGTCGTACTTGTAGATCCGTTTCCGGCCCAGCTTGTCCCCGAGCCGTCCGCCGATGAACGCTCCGACGGCGCAGCCGAGCGCGTTGGGGCCGATGGCCGCGACCGCGCCGACCGCACCGTCGCTCAGGCCCAGATAGGTCTGGAACAACGCGAGGCCCGATCCCAGCGCCACGATCGAACCGGCGTCGAGGTAGGACGCCATGCCGGCGAGAACCGACCATTTCCACTGCTGGCGGGTAACGGTGCCGCTGTCCTCGGCCGGGCTTAGGCCGACCGTGTCGCGCGGGGTCATGCGAACCTCCGAGTCTCCGTTGACGTGGGTCACATTTTGAAACGTATTAATACCGGAGGATAGCCAAGGTCAGAGACTCGTTCAACCCTTGATGGACAGCTTTTAAGACAAAAATGAATCGTTTCACTGCGGCCGGTACACGTGTGGGCGCTGACTGTGCGCGAGCAGATCTCGCATGGCTGCCAGGTCCCCGCGGACCGCTCCGTGCGCCCTGGCCTGGACAAGCAGGTTACCCAGGGCCGTGGCTTCGACCGGTCCGGCGATTACGGACAGTCCGCACGCGTCGGCGGTCAGCTGGCACAACAATTCGTTGCGCGCGCCGCCACCGACCACGTGCACCACCTCGACTCGTTTACCGGAAAGCCGCATCGCGTCCTCGAGCGTGCGCCGGTAGGCCTCGGCGAGACTGTCGAGCACGCACCGCGTGAACTCGCCCGGCGTTCGCGGGACCGGCTGACCGGTTTCGGCGCAGGCGGCGGCGATCCGCCCGGGCATGTCACCGGGTGGAAGAAACCGCGGATCGTTGGCCTCGATCACCGACCGGCGCGGCAGCGCGGCGGCCTCGTCGAGCAGCCTTTCGGTGTCGGGGATTTCCCATACCCGTTGGCATTCCTGCAACAGCCACAGCCCGGTCACATTGCGCAGGTAGCGGACCGTGCCGTCCACACCGAGTTCGTTGGTGAAGTTGGCCGCGCGGCTTTCCTCCGTCAGTACGGGTTCCGGCAGTTCCAGACCGACCAGCGACCAGGTTCCCGAGGAGATGTAGGCGAAGTTCTCGCTCGTCGCGGGCACCCCGGCGACGGCGGACGCGGTGTCGTGCGAACCGACCGCGTACACCGGGGTTCCGTCGTAGGTTCCGGCGGGATCGCCGGGTTTTCGCAGTGGCGGGAACAGGTTCGTGTCGACCACGGCCCGCTTCGCGACCTCTGCGGACCAGGTTCGGGTGCGCGGATCGAGCAGCGCGGTGGTGGACGCGTTCGTCACCTCCGTGCCCGCGACGCCGGTCAGCCAGTACGACAGCAGGTCCGGAATCAGCAGCAGGCGTTCCGCAAGCCGCGTCCTGGATTCGGCCGCGAGCTGGAACACCGTGTTGAACGGGAGGAACTGGATACCGGTCTCGGCGTAGAGCCGCTCGGGCGGAATCCTGGCCAGCACCTCGTCGATCGCCGGCTCGGTGCGGGTATCGCGATAGTGCACGGGATTGCCCAGCAGCATGCCGTCCGCGTCGAGCAGCCCGTAGTCGACGCCCCAGGTGTCGATACCGATGCCGTCCACCGGCCCCGCCTTGCGCAGCCCGTCGAGAACTCCTCGGTACAAAGCGAGTATGTCCCAGTACAGGACGCCGCCGACGCGCACCGGCCGGTTGTCGAACCGGTGCGCCTCGGTCAGCTCGATCCCGCGCGTGAAGTCCCCGACCATCACCCGGCCGCTCGACGCGCCGAGGTCGACGGCGGCGAAGGCGCTCATCGCAGGAACGCGGCCGCGACCCCGGCATCCACGGGCACGTGCAGACCGGTGGTGTGGGACAGCTCGCCGCCGGTCAGCACGAACACCGCGTTCGCGACGTGTTCGGGCAGTACCTCACGCTTGAGCAGGGTGCGTTGCGCGTAGAAGGCGCCCAGCTCCTCCTCCTTCACGCCGTACACGGCGGCCCGCTGCGCGCCCCAGCCGCCGGCGAAGATGCCCGAACCCCGCACCACACCGTCGGGATTGACGCCGTTGACGCGGATTCCGTACTCGCCGAGTTCGGCGGCCAGCAGCCGGACCTGATGCGCCTGGTCGGCTTTTGTCGCGCTGTAGGCGATGTTGTTGGGGCCCGCGAAAACCGAGTTCTTGCTGGCGATGTAGACGATGTCACCGCCGAAGCCCTGCGCGATCATCGTCCGCGCGGCCTCGCGCGACACCAGGAACGAGCCGCGCGCCATCACGTCGTGCTGCAGATCCCAGTCCCGCGCCGTGGTTTCCAGCAGTGGCTTGGAAATCGAGAGACCGGCGTTGTTCACCACCAGGTCCACCCCGCCGAACGCGAGCGCGGCGGCCTTGAACGCGGCGGCGATGCCGTCCTCGTCGGTGACGTCCGCGACCACCGAAATCGCCTTGTCGCGGCCGCCGAGTTCCCCGGCCACCTCGTCGGCCTTGGTGAGGTCCGCGACCACCACGCAGGCACCCTCGGCCGCGAGCCGCCGCGCGATCGCCCTGCCGATGCCCGATGCGGCACCGGTCACCAGCGCGACCCGCGTGGCCAGCGGTTTCGGCTTGGGGCGCCGCTGCAGTTTCGCCTCCTCCAGCGCCCAGTACTCGATGCGGAACTTCTCGCTCTCGTCGATCGGTGAGTACGCCGAGACCGACTCCGCGCCGCGCATCACGTTGATCGCGTTGACGTAGAACTCGCCCGCCACCCGCGCGGTCTGTGCGTCCGCGCCGAAGGAGAACATGCCGACGCCGGGCACGAGCACGATCGCCGGATCGGCACCGCGCATGGCGGGGCTGCCGGGCGACGCGTGCCGCTCGTAGTAGGCGCGGTAGTCCTCGCGGTATTGCTCGTGCAGTTCCTTCAGCCGCTCGATCGCGTCGTCCAGCGGCGCGGTCGGCGGCAGGTCCAGCACCAGCGGCCGGACCTTCGTGCGCAGGAAGTGGTCCGGGCAGGACGTGCCGAGCGCGGCCAGCCGCGGATGTTCCGCGCGGGACAGGAAGTCCAGCACGACCTCGGAGTCGGTGAAGTGCCCGAGCTGCCTGCGGTCGGTGGATGCGAGCCCGCGGATCACCGGTGCCAGCGCGGCCGCGCGCTCCCGGCGTTCGGCCTCGGGCAGCGGTTCGTGCACGACCGGCCCGAACGGTTCGGCGCGGCCGTGCTCCTCCAGGAACCGCGCCGCGGTGTGGATGATCTCCAGCGAATGCGCCTCGGCCTCGTCGGAGGTCCAGCCCCAGGCGGTGATGCCGTGCCCGCCCAGAATGCAGCCGATCGCCCGCGGGTTCTGCGCCTTGATCTCGGCGATGTCCAGGCCGAGCTGGAATCCCGGCCGCCGCCACGGCACCCACACCACGCGATCGCCGAAGCACTGCTCGGTCAGCTTCTGCCCGTCGGCCGCCGTGGCCAGCGCGATTCCCGAATCGGGGTGCAGATGGTCCACGTGTGCGGCGTCGACGAGTCCGTGCATCGCGGTGTCGATGGACGGCGCCGCGCCGCCCTTGCCGTGCAGGCAGTAGTCGAACGCGGCGACCATCTCGTCCTCGCGCTCGACACCGGGGTACACCTCGACCAGCGCGCGCAGCCGGTCGAGCCGCAGCACCGCGAGCCCGGCCTCGGTGAGCGTACCGAGGTCGCCGCCGGATCCCTTGACCCACAACAGCTCCACGGGCTCGCCGGTGACCGGGTCGGTGTCGCTGCCCTTCGCGGAGGTGTTGCCGCCCGCGTAGTTGGTGTTCGCCGGATCAGCCCCCAGCCGGTTCGACCGTGCGATCAGGTCCTCGACAGTGCTCATGCTCCCCATCCAGCCTGGTTCCCGCCGACTCGTTCGGCGTTGATGCGGTCCTGATAGCCCGACCGGCGATACGCGGCCACCGGATCGGGATCGATGCCCATCTCCTCGCGCAGCTCGGCGAGAATCGGCCGGACATCGGTCGAGTACGCGTCCATGAACACGTCGTTCGCCGCGATCACGTCACCGGAAAGCTGCGCCTCGGCCAGCGCCTCCCGGTCCACGAGCAGCGCCTTCGCGGTGGCCTCCTGGACGTTGCACACCGAGCGGATCTGACCGGGGATCTTCGCCTCGATGTTGTGGCACTGGTCGAGCATGAAGGCGATGCCCGCCTCCCGTTCGTACCCGCCGCCGCGCACGACTTCGTACATGATCCGGAACAGCTGGAACGGATCCGCGGCACCGACCATGAGGTCGTCGTCGGCGTAGAACCGCGAGTTGAAGTCGAAGGCGCCGAGTTTGCCTTCGCGCAACAGGAACGCGACGATGAACTCGATGTTCGTCCCGGGCGCGTGGTGCCCGGTGTCCACACACACCTTCGCCTTCTCGCCCAGGCGCAGGCAATGCGCGTACGCGGTACCCCAGTCCGGCACGTCGGTGGTGTAGAACGCGGGCTCGAAAAGCTTGTACTCCAACAGCATCCGCTGGTTCGCGCCCAGGCGCGCGTACACCGCGTCCAGCGCCTCGGCGAGCCGGTCCTGGCGCTCGCGGATGTCGTCCTGGCCGGGGTAGTTGGTGCCGTCGGAAAACCACAGCTTCAGATCGCGCGAACCGGTGGCGTCCATGATGTCGACGCATTCCAGCAGGTGGTCCAGCGCCTTGCGGCGGACGCGCGGATCGGGGTTGGTCACGCTACCGAGCTTGTAGTCGTCGTCCTGGAAGACGTTGGCGTTGATGGTGCCGAGCCGGATGCCGGCGGATTCGGCGTACTTGGCGAGCTTGCCGTAGTCCTCGACCTTGTCCCACGGGATGTGCAACGCGACGCTGGGAGCGATGCCGGTATGGGCGTGCACCTGCGCGGCGTCGTCGATCTTCTCCTCGACCGTTCTCGGCACCCCCGGCTGGGCGAAGACCTTGAATCGCGTGCCGGAGTTGCCGTAGGCCCACGAGGGGGTTTCGATCTGCTGCGCGAGCAGTCGTTGCTTGATCGCGATGTGCGCGCCCATGACTGTGTCTCCCCGTCGAGATGCTGTTTCGTGGAACTTGAAACGTTTCATCCGCATGGTAGGCTGTGAGTCTGGTCAGAGCAAGGGGGCCAATGGTCGGCATCAAGGATGTGGCGCGGCGAGCCGGGGTTTCCATCGGCACCGTGTCCAATGTGGTCAATCGTCCGCAGGTGGTCTCGGCGGCGACGCGTTCGCGCGTGCTGTCGGTGATCGAGGAACTGGGCTATGTGCGCGACGAGTCGGCGCGGCAGCTTCGTGCGGGCCGCAGCCGGATCATGGCGCTGCTCGTGCTCGACCTCGCCAACCCCTTCTTCGTCGACGTCGCCCGCGGTGCCGAGGAGGCCGCACACAACGAGGGCCTCAACGTGATCACCTGCAACAGCGGCCAGCGCGTCGACCTGGAGGCCTCGTACCTGTCGATGCTGGCCCAGCAGCGGGTGCGCGGCGTCCTGCTGAGCCCGGTCGACACCACCGGCGAGGCGCTGGAGACGTTCCGCCGCAGCGGTATCCCGTACGTGTTCGTCGACCGCAAGGTCCCCGCCGTCGAGGCGAGTTCGGTGTCCGTGGACGACGTCGCCGGCGGTTCGCTCGCGGCCAGGCACCTGCTGGAGACCGGGCACGAGCGCATCGCGTTCGTCAACGGACCCGCGATCCTGACCCAGTGCCGCGAACGCGAACGCGGTGTGCGGGCGGCGCTGGAGGGCTCCGGCGCCCACCTGTCGGTACTGGAGACGGCCGCCTTGGACGTGGCCTCCGGACGTGACGCGGGTGCCCGCCTGCTCGGGATGAGCCCGCGGCCGACGGCGGTGTTCTGCGCCAACGACCTGCTCGCGCTGGGCGTGTTGCAGGCGATGGTCGGCGCGGGCGTGCGGGTCCCGGCGGAGATGGCGATCGTCGGCTACGACGACATCGAGTTCGCCGGCGCGGCCGCGGTACCGCTGACCTCGGTGCGGCAGCCCGCCAAGCGGCTCGGCAGGACCGCCGCGGAGCTGCTGATCGCGGAGACCACGGAATCGGACGAACCGTTCGAACATCAGGAAGTCGTGTTCGCCCCGGAGCTCGTGGTCCGCGATTCGACGCGGGTTTCGCGGTAAAACGTTTCAAGGTGAAGCGCTGCCGTCGTGGTCTGCTGCTCGTAATCTGATCGAGTGGCCCGAACCGACGAGGAGACGCCGAACCAGCGGCTCACCCGCAATGTGAACGAGCTGCTCTCGGAGCTGCGCGTGGCGCAGGCGGGCGTGCAGATCCTCTTCGGTTTCCTGCTGTCGGTCGTGTTCACCGCCCAGTTCCGCCAGGCGAGCGGGTTCGAGAAGGGAATGCACCTCGCCGCGGTCGTGCTGGCCGCGTCCGCGACGGCGCTGCTGGCGGCCCCCGCGGCGTGGCACCGGATCCTGTTCCGCGGGCGGCGGCGGGAGGAGATCCTGAGTGCGGGAAACCGCGCCGTCCTCGCCGGTCTCATCTGTCTCGCGGCGGCGGTCACCGACGTGGTGGCCCTGATCGCCAAGGTGGTCTACGGGCCGGTCGCGATGGGTTTCGTGGGCGGTTTCGTGGGGCTGCTGTTCGCTGCCCTCTGGTTCTTCGTCCCGCGGGTGCTCGCCCGGTCCTAGGCTTAACCCGGACGGGCTAGCGCAGCCGGTGCAGCCAGAGCCGCCACGAAATCGCCGTCGGCACGGCACAGGAGAGCGCCGTGCCGAGGATCATCAGGAAGACCTGCTGGGTCTGGGCGCCGGCGACGAGGATGAACAAACCCGCGACCATCGAGCAGAGGGCGCCCAGCACGGCCAGCACGACACCGGGAATGCGCATTGGCCGCAACTCAGCGAGCCGCTGAGCCAAGCGCGGATTCTCCTCGGCGAGCTGTCGTTCGATCTCGGACAGTCGCCGCTGCTCTTCGCCATGAAGTGCCATCGCCCGCACCGCCTCTTTTTCATTATGGGCCCGGAAGGTGGCGGTTGTCATGACAGTGATCCGTGTGAACTTTTTTCGGTTGCGAGGCAGTTGCTCACTGTGAGTAGGTAACATAACCTGCGGTTAACACTCTTGTGGGACAAAAGAGCGAGGGATGGGCGCTTGACCTGCGAGAACGGACCGTACGAAGAGTGCGCGTGCGGGTGAGGAGGAGAAGAATGAGCGTCAAACAGCAGGAGTTGGAGAACACTCCGATCTTCGCTGCCCTGACCGAGGAGTTCGACCTCGAACGTCTGCTCAGCGACACTGCTGAGGAGCCGGAGAAGGGCTCCGAGCAGGAAAAGTGACCAAGGCGGGTCCGCGGATGTCACCGTGACCCGGGACGCCGGAGAAACCCGTCGAACGACTGTTGCGGCACCGAACGTGGTCACAATCACGGTCCGCGAGTTCCAGACTTCCTCGGCCTCGTCGAGCCCGGCGGGGCCGAGTCCTTTGTCGCCCCTTGCCGGATTCGCGACAGCGCGAGCACCGCTGTCCTAAGGTGGCTCGCATGATCGATGCGATGCGGGCCGAGACGATCACGATCTCCGGCCACGGTGGGGATCAAATCGAGGCTTATCTGGCGAGGCCGCTGGACGAACGGCCACATGCGGGGGTGGTCGTCATCCACCACATGCCCGGCTACGACGCGGCGACCAAGGAGATCGTGCGCAAATTCGCGGTCAACGGCTACAACGCCCTGTGCCCGAACCTGTACTCGCGTGAGGCGCCGGGTGCCGATCCCGACGACGCCGCCGCGGCCGTGCGTGCCGCGGGCGGGGTGCCGGACGAGCGGCTGGTCGGTGACGTCGACGGCGCGGCGAAGTACCTCGACGCGCTGGACGGGGCCAACGGCAAGATCGGCGTGATCGGGTACTGCTCCGGCGGCAGGCAGACGTTCCTGTCCGCGTGCAGCCTCCAGATCGACGCGGCGGTGGACTGCTACGGCGCGTTCGTGGTCAACGAGCCGCCCGCCGGCATGCCTGCCTCGATGAAGCCGATTCTCGGGCTGGCGCCGCAGCTGTCCTGCCCGCTGCTAGGGCGTGTCTGACAAAGATCTTGGTTGTCGGCTGGGATGCTGCTGTCGTGTCGCGGTTTCGGTTGTTGTCGGATGAGCAGTGGGCGTTGATCGAGGATTTGTTGCCGGTGCGGACGGGTAGACC
>NZ_JAAXLS010000017.1 GCF_012328925.1 Amycolatopsis acididurans | reverse complement strand
CACCACCACACCCTTCGGCTTTCCAGTCGAACCCGACGTGTAAATCACATACGCCGGGTTGTCAGGTATCGGCGGTGTGACCGGTCGCGATCCATCGAGCGCCGCCGGCAAAACCACCACCGGCCCCGCATCCTCAACCATGAAATCCAGACGCTCCTCCGGATACGACGGATCAAGCGGTAGATACGCACCACCCGCCTTAAGGATCGCCAGCAACGACACGATCAGATCCAGCGAACGATCCATCCGCACACCCACAACCGACTCCGGCCCCACCCCCACCGCCGCCAACCGACCAGCCAACACCGACACACGCGCATCCAACTCCCCATACGTCAGCCGAGCACCCTCGAAAACCACCGCCACCGCGTCAGGAGTCCGGGCAACCTGAACCCCGAACAACTCCGGCAACGTCGCCTCCGGCACCTCCACGGCCGTGTCGTTCGGCAACCGGTCGTCGTGGAACTCCAGCGCACCGACCGGTTTGTCGGGTGCGTCCAGTGCCGCCGCGAGCAGGAACTCCAAGTGCTCCAGGAACCTCTCGACGGTCCGCGCAGTGAACAGGTCCGTCGAGTAGGTCGCTTCGACACGCATCCGGCCGTCGGTGCGAAACGCCTCCAGCGCGAGGTCGAACTGGGTGGTGTCGTTGTGTACCGTCTCCCAGCTCGCCTCGACCCCGGGCAGGTCGAAGCCCTGCAGACCTTGCGTCAGAAACAGCAGCATCACGTCGAACAGCACCGACCGGCCCGCGGTGCGGGGTGGCCGCAGCTTCTCCACGAGCACGTCGAACGGCAGGTCCTGGTGCGCGTAGCCGTCGGTGCACACACGCCGCACGCGCTCGACCAGTTCCGCGAAGGACGGCTCGCCGGACAGGTCCGCGCGCAGCACCAGTGTGTTGCCGAAGTTGCCGATGAGCCGCTCGACCTCGCCGGCGTCCCGGTTCATCGACGCCGAGCCGATGGGCACGTCGAGCGCGCCGGTGTAGCGGTGCAGCAGCGCGGCATAGGACGCGAACACGACCATGAAGGGCGTGACGCCACGTGCTTGCGCGAACGCCGCGGCCCGGTCGGTCAACGCCGGGTCGAACGTCCGAACGCGACGGTCGCCGCGGCTGGACCGCACCGCGGGGCGCGGGAAATCCGTCGGCAGCGGCAACGGCTCCGGTGCCGGATCCAGTTCGCGCCGCCAGTACTCGTAGTCCTTGCCGACCGGGTTGGTCCGCTGCCACACCGCGAAGTCCGCGTACTGCACCGGCAGCGGGTCGAGGTTCGCGGGCTGTCCGGTGGTGTCCTCGCGATACAACGCGGACAGATCGTGGGAGAGCACGTTGAAGGTGAAGCCGTCCCACGCGATGTGGTGCACGGTCAGCACGAGCACGTGGTCTCGCTCGCCGCGCCGGATCAGCCGTAGCCGCAGCGGATGCTCGTGTTCCAGGTCGAACGCGTGCGCCGACTCCTGCCGGGAAAGCGCTTCCACCGCGCGCTCGATCTCGGCGTCAGGCAGGCCGCGGAGGTCGTTCTCCGGCATCCGCACCACGGCATACCGGTCGACGACCTGGCGTGGGCCGGGCACGTACCGGGTGCGCAGGATCTCGTGCCGCTCCACCAGCCGCTGGAACGACCGGTGCAGCGCGCCGGTGTCCAGCTCGCCCCGCAACGTGATCGCGAGGCAGACGTTGTACGCCGGGCTGTCCGGCTCCAGCTGCTGCAGGAACCACATGCGGGCCTGCGCGTACGACAGCGGCAGATCGTCGTCGCGGTCGCGCTTCGGGATCTGGCTGGTACTCGCCAGCCCGGCCTGCGCGAGCCGGCGGCGGAGCAGTTCCCGCTTGCGGGCGGCCAGGTCACTCACCGGCGATCTCCTTCAACGCGGCGAACCACGCACTCGACAGTTCGCGGATACGGTCCTCGGTGAAGATCGCGTCCGGCCACTGCCAGTCGGCCTCCAGCACCGAACCGCGGACGAGCGCGTTGAGCACCAGGCAGTACGGGGCGGGCATGTCGTCGTCGACGCCACCGCCCATCGCGCCGACCTCGGGTGCACCCGACCAGGGCTCGCCGTCGGACTCGCCCACCGTGAGCCTGCCCATGTAGTTGAACTCGACCTGCGGTTCGGGCAGTCGCGCCAGCTCGGGTTCGGTGTCCGGGTTGAGGTAGCGCAGCAGGCCGTACCCGATTCCCTTGTCCGGCAGGGCGAGCTGGTCGGCGACCTTGCGCACGTCGCTCGGGTCGATGCGCACCGGGTAGACGGTGGTGAACCAGCCGACGGTGCCGGACAGGTCCGCACCCGGCACGATCTGTTCCTCGCGGCCGTGGCCTTCGAGCGCGATCAGCGCCGGACCGTCCTCGCCGCGCCAGCGTGCGACGGCACGGGCGAACGCGGTCAGCAGCACGTCGTTGATCGACACCCCGAGCCGCTCGGGAACAGTCGTCAGCAGAGCCTCGGTCAGCTCCGGATCGAGGGCGGTGCGGGTGGCGCGCATCGTGGCACGCGTGTCGAGCGCCGGATCGAGGCGGCGCGCGCCGAGCAGCGGATCCGGGCCGGCGAGGATGTTGCGCCACAGATCGAGCTCGACCGCCTTCGCGGTGGCCGCCTCGGGAAGCGCTTTCGCCCACTCGCCGAACGACGTACCGACCGGCGGCAACTCCTGGCCCTGCCACAGCTCGGCCAGCTCCGACACCAGCACGCCCCACGACGCGCCGTCGACCACCAGGTGGTGCAGCAGAATCAGCAGCCGGCCCGGGCGGCCCGACCCGGCGTCGAACCAGACGAATCGCACCATTTCGCCGTGCTCCGGCGACAACTGCCGCAGCATCGCCTCCATGACTTCGGGTACCTGGCGCGCGATGTCCCCGGCCTCGACGCGGCGGACGACGCTGGAAGCGCTTAGCGCGCCGCGGGGCCGGACGGTGAAGGTTTTGTCGAAAGTGGACCGGAGCAGGTCGTGCCGGTCGAGCAGCGCCTGCACGAGGCGGTGCACGCCGTCGAGATCCAGGTCCGGTGGCGTGCACAGCAGCCGTGCCTGGCTGAGCCGGTCGTAGGGCCGGTTGCAGGTGAGCCACCTCAGCATCGGCGTGAGCGGCACGTCGCCGATGCCCGCATCCGGATCGGCGGACCGTGTCGAGGTGCCCGCGACGGTGGCGAGTTCGGCGACCGTCCGGCGTTCGAACACGTCACGCGGGGTGAACCCGAATCCTGCCGCGCGGGCCTTGCTGACCAGGCGCATCGACACGATGCTGTCGCCGCCGAGCGCGAAGAAGCTGTCGTCGACACCGACCCCGCTGACGCCGAGGACCTCGCCGAACAGCTCGATCAGCCGGGCCTCGGTGCCCGTGCGTGGCGGTCGCCCGGATCCGGTGCGGTCCGGCGCGGGAAGCGCTTTCACATCAAGCTTGTCGTTGCGGGTCAACGGGAACTTCTCGACCGGGACCACAGCCGCGGGCACCATGTAGTCGGGCAGCGCGGCCGCGACGTGCTCGCGCAGGCCGTCGACGCCGCCGTCTCGCAAGAGCACGTACGCGACCAGCCGCCGCACGCCGGGCGTGTCCTCACGCGGGATCACGACCGCGCGCTCGACCCGCTCGTCCCGGGCCAGGACTGCCTCGATCTCGCCGGGTTCGATGCGGAACCCGCGGATCTTGACCTGGTCGTCCACCCGGCCGAGGCATTCGAGCCGCCCGTCGGAGGTCCAGCGCGCGATGTCGCCGGTGCGGTACATGCGGCCACCGTTGAAGGGATCCGCCACAAAACGTTCGGCGGTCGTCGCGGGCCGCCCGAGGTAGCCTCGCGCGAGCCCGGCGCCCGAGATGTACAGCTCACCCTCGACTCCGATCGGACACGGCCGCAGCCTGCGGTCCAGTACGTAGGCGAAGGCGTTGCCCACCGGACCACCGATCGATGGCGTGTCGCTTGTGGACAGCTCGCACGCGGCGGAGTCCACAGTGCATTCGGTCGGGCCGTAAAGGTTGAAAACGGGCAAATCTCTCTCGGCGCCCAGTTCGCGCCACATCTCGCCGGGTACGGCCTCCCCGCCGACACCGAGCACCTTCAGGTCGGCGCGCCACGGTTCGGTCGCGACCTGCGCGAGCAGCGACGGCGACAGCTCGACGAACTCGATGCTGTGGTCTGCCAGGAATCGCCGCAGCAGATCGGCGTCGCGGCGCACGTCCGGCGGCACGAGGTGCAGCTCGTGGCCCGCGAACATCCACAACATGGGCTGCCAGGACGCGTCGAACGCCATCGGCCACGCGTGCGCGACCCGCAGCGGCCGCCCTGCGCGCGCCTGCGCCGGGGCGAACAGGGCGTTGTTGTGGCTGGTGAGGAGGTTGACGATCGCGCGATGCGGCACCACCACGGCCTTCGGGGTGCCGGTCGAGCCCGAGGTGTAGATGACGTAGGCCCGGTTCTCGGGCCGTGCCCGGACCTCGAGGTTGTCCGGCGACGACCCCTCCGTCAGCTCGGTCAGGACGACTTTCGGCCGCGCGTCGGCGAGCATGACGTCCAGGCGCTCGCGGGGCCAGCCCGGATCGATTGGCAGGTAGGCGGCGCCGGTCTTGATCACCGCGAGCAGCGCGATGATCACGTCCGGCCCTGGCGGCAGGCACAGCGCGACGATGTCCTCCGGCCCGGTGCCCAGGCCGCGGGCGACGTGGTTGGCGCGCGCGTTCAGCTCCGCGAAGGTGAATCGCTGCTCGCCGGACACGAGCGCGGTCGCGTCGGGCGTGAGCCGGGCCTGTTCCTCGAACGCCTCGGACATCGTGACCTGCGGCGCGTCGAGGGCCTTGCCGGTGCCGAATGTGCGATGCCGCTCGTGGTCCTCCGCCGAGAGCGGATCGAACGGCTTGTCGTCCACAAAGGCCTCGGCAGCGCGCTCGAAGTAGCGCGCGAGCGTCTCGACGAACTCCTGATCGAACACGTCCGGCCGGTACTCGAAGACGACGGAAAGCGCTTCCTCCGCCGCGACGGCGAGGGTGAGCGGATAGTGCGTGGCGTCTTCGACCTCGACCTTCGCGATGCTGATCCCGGCGCGGGCCTCGGCGTCGCTGACCGCGGCCGAGTCGATCGGGTAGTTCTCGAACACGATCAGCGTGTCGAACAACTCACCGGTCCCGCGTTGAATCTCGGCGAGTCCGAGGTACTGGTGCTCCAGCAGTTTCGCCTGCTCGTCCTGGATCTCGCGCAGCGGCGCATCGGCGCGGACGCGCACCGGGATCGTGTTGATGAACAGGCCGATCATCGAGTCGACGCCGGGTAGATCGGCGGGCCGGCCGGACACGGTGGCTCCGAACACGACGTCGTCACGGCCCGTCAGCCGGGCCAGCACCTCACCCCACAACGCCTGCACGACGGTGTTGACAGTGAGGCCCTCCGCACGGGCGCGTGCGTAGAGCCGGTCGGCCGGGATGTCCAGGCGCACCTTGTCCGGGCGGACGGGTACGCGGGACGCCGCGGGTGCGATGAGTGTCGGCTCCACGCCGTCGAGGGCCTCGGCCCACGCCTTCTTCGACACCTCGGTGTCGCGTGTGGACAACCACGCCAGGTAGTCGCGATACGGGCGGGGGCGTGGTGGCGCGTCGCCGGCGTAGAGCGCGAGCAGGTCGCTGACCAGCAGCGGCAGCGACCAGCCGTCGAGCAGGATGTGGTGGTTGCTGATCACCAGCCGGTGCCTGGTTGCGGAGTCGCGCACCAACGTCATCCGCAACAACGGCGGCTCGGTCAGGTCGAACCGGGCGCGTTCGTGCACCAGGTCGCCCTCGGTCTCGGTCCATGGCAGCTCGACGTCGTCGAGGATCAGCTGCACCGGATCGTCCAGATCCTCGTCGGTGAAAACGGCACGCAGGTTGGGATGTCTGGCCAGCAGGGCCTTCGCCGCCTCGCGCAAACGTTCGCCGTCCAGTTCGCCGTCGAGATGCAGTACCGATCGGACGGTGTAGACGTCGGACTCGGAGTCGAACCGGGCATGGAAGAACAGGCCCTGCTGGAGCGGGGACAGCGGCAGGACGTCCTCGATCACTTCTTCCCCCATTTCGCCGCGAGCTTGTCCAGTTGGCCCTGGTTGAGCGACACCAGCGGAACGTCGGCCGGAGCCAGCCCGGCCGGTCGGCCGGTAAGCGCTTTCACCCAGGCGTCCGCGAGCCGTTCGACCTCGCCCGCATCGAATCGGGCGGTCCACGACCACGTGGCCGTGAGCGTCTGGTCGCCGGTCAGCACCGCGTTGATCTCCAGCGGGTGGTGCTGCTCGGGTGGCGGCGGAAGTTCCTCGGGGCCGGGAACCCAGTAGTCGCCGCTCAGCTCGAAACGGCCGAGGTAGTTGACGACGATCTCGGGCTCGCCGTCCGCCTCCGCCGGTGTCCGGCTGCCGTCCAGCAGGACCGGCCGGATCGTGGTGAACCAGCCGACCGTGCGGGAGAGGTCCGCCCCACCATCGCGGCCGTGCCCTTCCAGCGCGACGACCGTGGGCTTGCCCAAGGCGGCACCGAGCGCGGCGAGCATGCGGGTCTCGACACTGCCGTGGCCGACGCGCACCTCGCGCACAAGACGACCCACGGTTGGCGCGGACTGTCCACCCGCGACACTGCCGGTGGCCTGCAGCGCGACGGTGCGGAACGCCGTCGGCACGGGCGGCAGCGCCGGGGCGCGCCCGGCCGCGCGGGCGGACCACGCCGTGGCCAGGTCCTCGGCCAGGATGCGCCATGAGACGCCGTCGACCACCAAGTGGTGCAGGACGAGCAGGAGCCGGTTGCCGTCGAACACGACCGCGCGCATCATCGCGCCCGACCGCGGGTCGAGCGCCTCGACCGCCTCGTCGTAATGCCTGGCTTCGTACGGCTCGTGAACGCGGCGCAGGACGTCCGCGGCACGAATCGCTCCAGGTGGCGGCACCCGCAGCGCGTCCCCGTCCAACCGGGCGCGAAGCAGATCGTGATGGTCGAGGATGTCCTGCAGGACCAGCTCGAACGCGTCGTGCGCGAACGTGTCGGGTACGCGCAGCAGCGCCGCCTGGTGCATCTTGGGCGCGCCGGATTCGGCCCACCATCGCATGATCGGCGTGAGCGGCACCTCGCCGGTGCCGTCGGCGTGCGTGACCGTGGTCGCGGCGTCGGCTACGCGGGCCAGCGCGGCGGCGGTCTGGTGCTCGAACACCTGGCGCGGCGAGATCCGCAGTCCCGCGGCGCGGGCCTTGCCGACGAACCGGATCGAGGAGATGCTGTCGCCGCCGAGGGTGAAGAAGTTGTCCTCCGCACCGACCTCGGGCAGCTCGAGCAGCTCCGCCACCAGTCCACAAAGGATCTTTTCGGTCTCGGTGACGGGCAGCCGCGACGTGTTTTCGGCCGGTGGTTCGGGCAGCGCGCGGCGGTTGACCTTGCCCGAGGGCATCAGCGGGAACTCGTCGAGGAACAGGTACCGGGCCGGCACCATGTGCTCCGGCAGCCGCTGCCGCAGCCAGTCGCGCAGCCCGTCGATCTCCCGCCCGAGGCAGTACCCCACGAGTCCCTGGTCCCGCACCAGCGCGACCGCGCGGCGGACTCCCTCGTGCTGTTCGAGCACCGCCTCGATCTCTTCGAGTTCGACGCGCATGCCGCGGATCTTGACCTGGTTGTCGGCGCGGCCGAGGAATTCCAGGCTGCCGTCGGGCTGCCGGCGCGCGAGGTCCCCGGTGCGGTACAGGCGCTCGCCGGGCGAGAACGGGTTCGCGACGAAGTGGCCGGCGGTGCGACGCGGGTCGTTGATGTAGCCGCGGCCGAGGTACACGCCGCCCGCGTACAGTTCGCCGGGCACGCCGACCGGGGCGGGCAGCAGATGCCGGTCCAGCACGTACAGCTGGGTGTTTCCGTTCGGTTTGCCGATCGACACGGTGCTGCGCACGGCGTCGCGATACACGACGTGGCTCACGCCGATCGTGGCCTCGGCGGGGCCGTAACCGTGATACATCACCGCGTCGCTGCTCGCCCGGAACCGCTGGAACAGCTCGGGAGTGAGCACCTCGCCGCCACACCACACGTGCTTGAGCGACCGCGCGCGTTCCCTGAAGCCGTCCATCTCCAGCAGCAGGTCGAGCACCGAGGACGGCAAGTAGGTGAAGGTCACCTCGTGCCGGTCGATGAGCTCGAGCAGGTAGTCGATGTCGCGCTCGCCGCCGGGTTCGGCGATCACCAGCCTGCCGCCGGTGACCAGCGGCAGGAACACCTCGTTGATCGAGATGTCGAAGCCGAGCGGCGCCTTGAACAGGGCCGCGTCGCCGGGCCCGAAGCCGAGCATTTCGCGCTGCCACAGCAGGCGATGCGTGATCGCGCGGTGGCGGATCATCGCGCCCTTCGGGGTCCCGGTCGAGCCTGAGGTGTAGATGACGTAGGCGAGCCGCTCGGGATCGATGCGGACGCCGGGATTGTCCGGTGTGGACCTTTCGAGATCCACGTGCACGACCGGTACGCCGAGTTCACGCACCGGCTCGTCGTGGGTCTCGCCGCTCACGATCGCCGCGAGACGTGCGCTTTCGCAGACCTCCGCGATCCGGCGCGCCGGCCACGACGGTTCGAGTGGAACGAACGCCGCGCCGGCCTTTTCGATCGCCAGCAGGCCGACCACCATCTCCAGTGACCGCTCCCAGTGCACGCCGACGCACTGCTCCGGGCCGAGGTACCGCAGTTCACCCGCGAGATGGTTGGCGAGGCCGTTGAGCTCCGCATAGGTGAGCTTGCGGTCGTGGAACTCGACGGCGATCGCGTCCGGGGTCCGCGTGACCTGCTCCTCCACCATCTCGGTCAGGGTGATGTGCGGCCGGTTCTCCGCAGTGTCGTTGAAGGAGTGCAGCCGCGCGTGCTCGGACTCGTCGAGGAGGTCGACCAGCCCGACCGGACGTTCCGGATCGCGCACGAGCACTTCGACAACCCTGGCGAACCACCGGCCTAAACGCTCTACTGTGGACTCCTCGAACAGGTCCGCGCTGTAGGTGATGTCGCACGCGCCTGGTCCGAAGTGGAACGCGAGATCGAACTTGGCTCCGGTGATGCCGGGATCCAGCGACGTCGCGGTGATTCCGGGCAGCGCGAGTTCGATGGGCTCGTCCCGCTGGGAGACCATGATCTGGAACAGCGGGTGGCGGCCCGGTGAGCGCGGCGGGTTGAGCGCGTCCACCACGCGCTCGAACGGCACGTCCTGATGCGAGTAGGCCTCCAGGTTGGTCTCGCGGATCCGGCCGAGCAGCTCACGGAACGTCGGGTCCCCGCTCACGTCGGTACGCAGCACCAGGTTGTTGACGAAGAAACCGACCAGGTTGTCCAGCGCGTCGTCGTTGCGGCCCGCGGCGGGTGTCCCGAGCGGGATGTCCTCGCCGGCGCCGAGCCGGTGCAGCAGCACGGCGACGGCGGCCTGGCCGACCATCAGTTCGGTCACGCCCAGGCGCCGCGCGAGCGAGGTCACCTCGGGAAATCCGATGTGGACGCTTCCGCCGCGCCGGGTCGGCTGCGGTGGTCGCGGGCGATCGGTGGGAAGCGGAAGTTCCTCGGGCGGGTCTTCGAGTTGCTTCGCCCAGAACTCCGTGCCGCTGGCGTTTTCCTCCTGCCACAGCGTGTAGTCCGCGTACTGCACCGGAAGCGGCTGCCAGTGGGGTGCGGTACCGGCGATCCGTGCGGCGTAGGCCTCGCCGAGATCACGCAGCAGCGGCCGTGCGGACCATTCGTCGGCGGCGATGTGGTGCACGACGAGCCTGAACTCGTACTCGTCGTCGCCGGTCCGCCGCAGGTCGTACCGGATCGGCGGTTCCTCGTCGAGCCGGAACGAATGCGAGATCGAGCCGCGGCGCACGGGCTGGGCGGGCAGGATGCGCTGGTACGGCTCGGCGCCGGGGAAGATCGTGCGCAGCGACTCGTGCCGTGCGACGACGTCCTGCAGCGCGGCTTTCAGGGCTTCGGTGTCCAGCGGCCCGCGCAGGCGGGCGGCGAACGGGATGTTGTAGGTCGGGCTGGGTCCTTCGAGGTGGTGGAGGAACCACAGGCTGCGCTGGGCCGGCGACAGCGGTACTCGGTCCGGGCGCGGCCGCGCGACCAGCGGTGGGCGCTGTGTCCCGGCATCGAGCATCGGTGCGAGCCGAGCCACCGTCGGGTTGTCGAACACGCCGCGCAGCGGCAGATCCACGCCGAACGTCCGGCGGATACGGCTGACGAGTTTCGTCGCGAGCAGGGAATGTCCACCGAGGGCGAAGAAGTCGTCGTGCACGCCGAGGCTGCCCGCACCGAGAACGTCGGCGAACAGTCCGCACAGGATCTCTTCACGCGGGTCGCGGGCATGAGCATCGGCCTCGAAACGCGGTTCGGGCAGGGCTTTGCGGTCGAGCTTCCCGCTCGGTGTCAGCGGCAACTCGTCCAGTTCCACGAACACCGACGGGATCATGTGCTCGGGCAGGTTGGGCGGTTCGGCCTTGCCGACGACGTAGGCGATGAGCTGTTGACGCTCGGCCTGCACCGTGACGGCCGCCGCCTGTACGCCGGGCTGTGCGGTGAGGGCGGCTTCGATCTCGCCCAGTTCGACCCGGAACCCGCGGATCTTCACCTGATCATCGGTGCGACCCAGATACTCGAGGGCCTCACCGCTCCAGCGCACCAGATCACCCGTGCGATAGAGCCGCTGCCCCGGCTCGAACGGGTTCGCCACGAACCGGGACGCCGTCAAACCGGCCCGCTTCAGATATCCCCGGGCAAGCTGAACGCCGCCGACGTACAGCTCACCGGTGACGCCGAACGGAACCGGCCGAAGATGCTGGTCGAGGACGTGCACCTGGGTGTTCCACACCGGGCGGCCAATCTTCACACCGTCCTCAACCCGGTGAAACGTCACATCCACAGCCGCCTCGGTCGGCCCATACAAGTTGTGCATCCCCGGCCTCGCGATGTCCTCCGCAAGCACTTCCCCACTACAGATCACCCGCCCCGGCAACGGCCGATCCCCATACACACGCAACATCGACGGAACAAAATGGACCGTCGTGACCCCCTCCCGCTCAATCACCCCCGCCAGATAGTCGGGATCCTTATGACCCCCCGGCCTCGCCACCACCAACGTCGCACCGGTGATCAGCGGCCAGAAAAACTCCCACACCGACACATCAAAACTCGACGGAGTCTTCTGCAACACCCGATCACCCGCACCGAGACCGTACTCGTGCTGCATCCACAACAAACGATTCACAATCGCCCGATGCGACACCACCACACCCTTCGGCTTTCCAGTCGAACCCGACGTGTAAATCACATACGCCGGGTTGTCAGGTATCGGCGGTGTGACCGGTCGCGATCCATCGAGCGCCGCCGGCAAAACCACCACCGGCCCCACATCCTCAACCATGAAATCCAGACGCTCCTCCGGATACGACGGATCCAACGGCAAATACGCACCACCCGCCTTCAAGATCCCCAACAACGACACCACCAGATCCAGCGAACGATCCATCCGCACACCCACAACCGACTCCGGCCCCACCCCCACCGCCGCCAACCGACCAGCCAACACCGACACACGCGCATCCAACTCCCCATACGTCAGCCGAGCCCCCTCGAAAACCACCGCCACCGCGTCAGGAGTCCGCCCCACCTGAACCCCGAACAACTCCGGCAACGTCGCCTCCGGCACCTCCACGGCCGTGTCGTTCGACCGCACCTCGGGACGCTTGTCCGGCGCCTCGGTGAAGCGGGTGAGGATCTCCCGGAACCGGTCGGCGATCTCGGAAACGTCCGGGAACCGGTCCGCGTCGTGGTCGATGCGAACAGCCAGTTCGTCGCCGGGAACCACGTTCAGCGCCAACGGGTAGTGCGTCGAGTCGCGGACGGAAACCTCGTCCAGTAATGGAATGTCGCCGTCCATCGGGTAGCTCTCGAATACCACGAGCGTGTCGAACAGGGGCGCCCGCTGGATGTCGGCGAGGCCGAGGTGCTGGTGCTCCAGCAGCCGCGCCTGCTCCGCCTGGACCCGCGTGAACAGTTCCGCGAGCGACTCCCCCGGCGTGAGCCGCACCCGCACCGGCACGGTGTTGATGAACAGCCCGACCATCGATTCGACACCCGGAACCTCGGGGCTGCGGCCGGAAACCGTCGCGCCGAAGACGACGTCGGACCGTCCGGTGAGTTCCGCGAGCACCAGGGCCCACGCGCCCTGCACGACGGTGTTGACGGTCAGCCCCCGCGACCGCGCCACCCGGTTCAGTTCCGCGGCGGGCACGGTGAATTCGGTGCATGCTGGGAAACCCGTGGCGCCACCGCCGACGAGAGTCGGCCCGTCGAGATCGCGAAGCGCCTCCACCCACGCCTCTCGCGCCCGCCGTTTGTCCTGTTTGGACAGCCAGGCGAGATGCTCGCGGAACGGGCGCACCGGCGGCAGGCTCTCGCCCCGGTACAGCGCCAGCAGTTCGCGCACCACGATCGGCGCGGACCAGCCATCCCACAACAGGTGATGCGCCGTCAGCACCAGGGTTCGCTTGCCGGCCAAGGTGAACCGCAGCAGCGGCGGGCGGGCCAGGTCGAACGGTGCGGCACGTTCTTCGTCGAGGTCGACCTCCGCCACGACACGGAACGGCACCCGCACCGCACGCCGGATGACCTGCACGAACTGCCCCGAGGACTGGCTGCGGAACGCGGCACGCAGGTTCGCATGCCGCCGCACCAGTGCCTCGGCGGCGCTCCGCATGCGCTCGGCGTCGACGTCCTCGGCGAGCCGCAGCACGGTCTGCACCGTGTAGACATCGACGCCGTCCCCGAGCAAGGCGTGGAAGACCATGCCCTCTTGGAGAGGCGTGAGCGGAAGAACGCTCTCGACGCTCGCGGCCACCGTCAGGACTCGTCGTTCATGGCCCGCACAAGGCTGAGCGGACGCATGTCGGTCCAGTTCGCCTCGATGTAATCGAGGCATGCCTGCCTGCTGTCCTCACCGAACACCACGCGCCAGCCCGCCGGCACCTCCGCGAAGGTGGGCCACAGCGAGTACTGGCCCTCGTCGTTGACCAGCGCGTAGAACCGGCCGTTCTCGTCATCGAACGGATTGGTCACGGTAAGCCTCCTCGTGATTAGCCGAGGCTTACCTTAGTAAGGCGACCCTAAACGTGTCCAGCCGCGAAAAAGGTGACGAGCGCTTCGTTGACCGCGTCCGGTCGCTCCAGGTAGCCGTAGTGCCCGCAGTCCTCGATCTCGACGTAGCGCGCGCCCGGAATCGCCTCCGCCACCTCGCGGGCCAGGTGCGGGGGCAGTCGGAGATCGTCCGCGAACCCGATCACCAGGCACGGCACCCGGATCGCCCGGTACGCCTCAAGCCTGCTTTCGATGATGTCCAAGCGAAGCTGCGCACGCACGCCCGGCGTCCACGCCGTGGGCGACATCTCGAAGACGTCGAGCCAGTCCTGGATCCGGAAATCGTCGTTGAGCGTGCGGGGCGAGAGATTCTGCACGGCCCGCAGCACCGCTTCGTAGCACGCGGGAAGCTCGACCCCGCTGTCCCGCAACGCACGTTCCGCGGCGCCCATCGTGGCGCGCATCGCGTCCGGACGCCCGCGCGTGGCCATCAACACCGCCCGCGACACCAGCTCCGGCCGCGTGAGCGCCAGTTCCGCCGCCACCTGCGCGCCCATCGACGTGCCCACGACCCGGCACGGGCCGAGTCCGAGCTGCTCGATGAGCCCGGCTGTGTCGGCGACGAGATCGTCGATCGTGAAACCCGGCGGCGCGGGCGAAATCCCGCGATTGTCGAACGTGACGACGCGGTACCCGGCCTCGGTGAGCGCGGGCACCTGATGCAGATGCCACACCCGGCCACTGGCCGCCGTACCCATGACGAGCAGCACCGGTTCGCCGGAACCCGTGTCGTCGTAAGCGATTTTTATGCCGTTGACGTCAGCGAACGACATGGTTCTCCTCGTAAACTCGCGCGACGCAAGGCCGGCATGGTCGCCGCGACCAGGCCGACGCCCAGCACACACACGATTCCACCGGCGACCAGCGCACCACCACCGCCCAGCAGGCGGGCCGCGAGCCCGGCCTCGGCGTTGCCCACCGCGGGCCCACTCGTCGCCTGCGCGAGCCACAGGCTGGATACCCTGCCCTGCAAGTGATCCGGCGTGTAGTGCTGCAACAACGCACGCCGCAGGATTTCCGACGTCGTGTCGCCGACGCCCGCGACGGCCAGGAACAACAGCCCCACCCACAACTGGCCGGCCAGCCCGAACGCCATGATCGCCAGGCCCCACAACGCGACCGCCCCGAACAGCGCGAGCCCGCTGAGGCGAACGCGACCGGTCCAGCCGCTGGCCAGCGCACCGAGGAACGCGCCAACCGCGGGCGCGGTGTAAAGCAGTCCGACGGTGGAGGGGCCGCCGCCGAACACTTCCTCGCCCAGCTGCGGGAACAGCGAGTACGGCATCGCGAACACCATCGCGAATACGTCGATCAGCAGCAATCCGCCGACGACCTGGTTGCGGCGGACGAAGTTGAAGCCCTCGGCCAGTGCGCGCAACGGATGCTGCGGTTCGGCCTCGGCGCGCTGCGGCGGGATGAACCACATCAGTCCGACGCCGGCCAGGTAGCCGATGGCGTCGATCGCGAAACACGCGGCGACACCCGGACCGGCCGCGATGAGCCCCGCCACGGTCGGCCCCACCATCGCACCGAACTGGCTGGTCACGGTGATCAGCGCGCCGGCCGCGGTGAGATGCGCGGGTTCGACGAGGCCGGGAATCGCGGCCATCAACGCGGATCCGCCGAGCCCGTTGACGGAACCGGCGAGCACCGCGGCGACGTAGACGATCACGAGGTTCGGGTGTGGCATCGCGGCGTTGACGGCCAGGCCACCGAGCACGACCGCGACGATCACCCGTGTGCCGAGGATCAGCCGCCGCCGGTCGACCCGGTCGGCGAGCACCCCGCCCGCGAGCAGTCCGACGAGCAGTGCGAAGCCGAACGCCAGGCTCACCAGTCCGACCTGGACCGAGGACCCGGTGACTTGGTAAACGTGCAAGTTGATGGCGACGTTGGTGAGCGCGGTCGTCAGCACGGTGAGGGTCTGGGCGACGAAGACGAGGCGGTAGGGCCGACTGGCGCGAAGCGGCGTGACGTCGATGACCATTTCCCCGAGCCGCACGCGAACACCTTCCCTCCAGAACCTTGGCTAGCCTAACCTAAGTTTTGTCGATTGTCGTCTCTCGCAACGGGAGCTGAAGATGCTGGATGGGTGCGTGCCCTGGCCGGAGGAACTGGCCGAGCGGTACCGGCGCGAGGGATATTGGCAGGGCAAGACGCTCGACACGCTGATCACCGAGGCCGACCGGTCGAAGGTCGCGCTGGTGGCCGCGGACGGGCGGCGCTGGACCTACGGCGAACTCGACGCGTGGATCGCACGAGTCGCGGCGGGACTGTCGGAAGTGGTCCGGCCGCGCGAACGGGTCGTGCTGCAGCTGCCCAACGTTCCCGAGTTCGTCGTGGCCCTGTTCGCGCTGCTGCGTGTCGGCGCGCTGCCGGTGCTCGCGCTGCCCGCGCACCGCGAGAGTGAGATCGTGCCGCTCTGCCGGTTGAGCGAGGCCGCGGCGTACGTGATCACCGGCGAGTTCGCCGCGCTGGGCAAGATCGTGCGCGAGTCCGTGCCCTCGGTCCGCGAGGTGATCGAGATCCTGCCGGAGGCCGAACCGGTCGAGCTGCCGGAACCGGATCCGGCGGACGTGGCACTGTTCCTGCTGTCGGGCGGGACCACGGGCACGCCCAAGCTGATTCCGCGCACCCACAACGACTATCTCTACAACGCGCGTGCCAGCGCGGAGGTCTCCGGCTTCACCGAGGACACCGTGTACCTCGTGGCGTTGCCCGCCGCGCACAACTTCGCGCTCGCCTCGCCCGGTTTGCTGGGCGCGTTCGCGGCCGGGGGCACCGTGGTGCTCGCACCGGATCCCAGCGCGGACAGCGTCTTCGAGCTGATCGAGCGCGAAAAGGTCACCGCGACCGGGGTCGTGCCGCCGGTCGCGCTGCTGTGGATGGACGCCGCCGAGTTCGCCGACGAAGATCTGTCCACTTTGGAGTTGTTGCAGGTCGGCGGGGCGAAGTTCAACGCCGACCCGGCGAGCCGGGTGCGGGAAACGCTCGGCTGCGGGCTGCAGCAGGTGTTCGGAATGGCCGAGGGACTGCTGAACTTCACGCGTCTGGACGATCCCGAGGAGCTGATCGTCACCACGCAGGGCAGGCCGCTGTGCCCGGCCGACGAGGTAAGGGTGCTGGAGGGCGGCGAGTTGCTCACGCGCGGCCCGTACACGCTGCGCGGCTACTACCGGGCCGAGGAGCACAACGCGCGGTCGTTCACCGAGGACGGGTTCTATCGCAGCGGGGATCTCGTGCGGCAGCTGCCCTCCGGGCATCTCATCGTGGAAGGCCGGGTGAAGGACCAGATCAACCGCGGTGGGGAGAAGATCCCCGCCGAGGAACTGGAGAACCACCTGGTGGCGCACCCCGACGTGCACGACGCGGCCGTGGTGGGCATGGCCGACGAGGTGATGGGTGAGCGGACCTGCGCCTTCCTGCTCGTGAAGGGCACCGCGCCCGGTTTGCGCGAGGTCAAGGCGTTCCTGCGGGAGCGCGGGGTCGCGGAGTTCAAGCTGCCGGACCGGATCGAGGTGCTCGACGAGTTCCCGCTGACCAAGGTCGGCAAGGTCAGCAAGGCGGCATTGACCCGGCTTCTCGCGGGAACTCCGGAGTGACCGTCGCGGCTCCCGCCGTCAGGGACTCCCTCCTGGCGCGCAGGCGCGCGCTCGGGCTCGTGGTGATGGCGCTCGCGCTCGCGGTGGTGTGTTTGCTGAGCATCGCGGTGGGCGCGCGGTCGATCCCGGTGCCGACGGTGTTGCACACGCTGTTCGAGCGGGACGCATCGGATGCCGCGTTCGTCGTGTGGGACCTGCGGATTCCGCGCACGCTGATCGGTCTCGCCGTCGGCGCTTCGCTCGGTGTCGCCGGCGCCGTGATGCAGGCGCTGACCCGCAACCCGCTCGCCGATCCGGGTTTGCTCGGCATCAACGCAGGCGCCTCGGCCGCGGCTGCCTTGTCGATCAGTGTGCTGGGCCTGACGGACCTGCGGGCGTTCGTGTGGTTCGCCTTCGCCGGGGCCGCGATCGCCGGGGTGGCGCTGTACCTGATCGCCGGGCGCGGCGGCGCTTCGCCGGTGCGGCTCGCGCTGGCGGGCACGGCGGTCGCGGCGGCGTTGAGCGGTTTGACGCAGGGGCTCACGTTGCTGGACCGGGGAACGCTGGACCAGATGCGCTTTTGGACGGTGGGTTCGCTCGAACGCGCCGACGGCGCCACGCTCGCCCGCGTCGCACCGTTCCTGATCGCCGGGTTGGTGCTCGCCCTGTTTCTGGCGCGGCCGTTGAACGCGCTCGCACTCGGCGAGGACGCGGGCACGGCGCTGGGTGCGAATCTCGGGCGCACACGACTGTTGTCGCTGGTGGCGATCACGTTGCTGGCCGGTGCCGCGACGGCCGCCGTGGGCCCGCTCATGTTCGTCGGCCTCGCCGTTCCGCACATGGTTCGCACGTTCACCGGGCCGGATCAGCGGTGGGTGCTGCCGTACTGTGTCGTGGTCTCGCCGACGTTGCTCCTGGCCGCGGACGTGCTGGGGCGCGTGATCGCGCCGGAGGAGATCGATGTCGGGGTGGTGACGGCGTTCCTCGGGGCACCGGTGTTCGTGTGGTTGGTGCGGCGCAGCAAGGTGGCACGCCCATGACCCGGTCCGCTGTCGTGTCGGTGACGATGCTCGCCGCGATCGTCGTCGTCGGTGTGGTCACACTGAGCACCGGCACGATTTCTGTGGCACCGCTGGACGTCGCGCGGACCCTGCTCGGAAACGGCAGCCGCATCACGAATTTCGCGGTGCTGGACCTGCGTCTCCCGCGTGTGCTGATCGCGATTCTGGTCGGCGCGGCACTGGGCATGAGTGGCGCGGTTTTCCAGAGCCTGTCACGTAATCCGCTGGGCAGCCCGGACGTCATCGGTTTCAACTACGGTGCCACGACGGGCGGCTTGCTGGTACTTCTCGTTTTCGGCGGCAGCGTGCTGAGTGTTTCCGCCGGAGCCCTGATCGGCGGTCTCGTCACCGCGCTGCTGGTGTATGTGCTGGCGTGGCAGAAGGGTGTGCGCGGCACGCGGCTGGTGCTGGTGGGCATCGGCATCAGCGCGATCCTGCAGGCCTTGAACTTTTACCTGATCGTCAACGCGAAAATCGCCGACGTGGCCCGCGCGACCGTGTGGATCACCGGTAGTTTGAACAACCTGGGCTGGGACCACGTGTGGCCCGTGCTGATCGCGCTGGTGGTCGTCGTCCCGGCCCTGCTGGCGGGCTCGCGCCGGCTGAACATGCTGGAAATGGGCGACGATGCGGCCGCCGCCTTGGGGGTTCCGGTCGAGCGCAGCCGGTTGTTCCTGATCATTGCCGGTACGGCCGCGACTGCAGTGGCGACGGCTGCCGCCGGTCCGATCGCGTTCGTCGCCCTGACCGCGCCACAGTTGGCGAAGCGGGTCACGCGCGCGCCGGGGGCGGGGATCTTGCCCGCGGCTTGGATGGGCGCGCTGCTGGTACTGGCGGCGGACTTCGTGGCGCAGCGCGTCGCGGGCGCCGGCACGTTGCCGGTGGGCGTCGCCACGGCGGCCGTCGGCGGGGTTTATCTCGGGTGGTTGCTGCGTCGGAGCCGCCGGTAGGCGGAGCCTCAGCCGACCCCAACGCCCAACTCGCCCGACCGCGAAGCTCAACTCGCCCGACCCCACAGCCCAACTCGGCCCACCCGAACCCCCGACTCGCGCTCACCGAACGCCCAACTCGGCCAACCCAAAGCCCGACTCGGCCAACCCAAAGCCCGACTCGGCCCACCGCGAAGCTCGACTCGGCCGACCCGAACGCCCGACTCGCCCGACCGCGAAGCTCGACTCGGCCGACCGGAACGCCCAACTCGCCCAACCGGAAAGCCCAACTCGCGCGCACCGAACCCTCGACTCGCGCGCACCGAACGCTCGACTCGGCCGACCGGAACGCTCAACTCGGCCGACCGCAAAGCTCAACTCGCGCCCGACGCCCGACGCGCCCGACGGGCCCGACGCGGCGGGCGCGCCCGACGGGCAGAGGGTTCAGGCGGGGTTGTCGGGGGCTGGCACGACGTAGGGTGCGACGCTCGTCAGTTTTTCGCAGGTTTCCTCGAACTCGCGGTCCGGTGTGGAGTCCGCCACGATTCCGGCGCCTGCCCGCAGCCACGCGGCGCCGTTCTCCTGGTAGATCGCGCGCAGGACCAAGGCCGCGTCCAGCGAGCCGTCGTGGGAAGCCCGCAACACCGCGCCCGAGTACAGACCGCGTGCCTCGTCCAGGCGGGCGATCGCGTCCAGGGACTCGCGCTTCGGGATGCCCGACGCCGTCACCGCCGGGAACACCGCCTCCAGCGCATCCCAGGCGCTGCGCCCCTCGTCGAGCCTGCCGCACACCAGCGAGGCCAGGTGCTGAACACTTCCCCGCTCCTTGACCCCCATGAAGTCCCCGACGTGCACCGACTCGACGCGGCACACCCGGCGCAGCTCCTCCTGCGCGGTCCGCACCGAAACGGCGTGTTCGAAGATCTCCTTCGGGTTCGACTCCAGCTCCGCCCGCGCCGCCGAATCCTCGTCCGCGCCACGGCCGAACGCCCTGGTGCCCGCCAGCGGTTGCGTCACGACCCCACCGTCGGCGTCGACGGTGACGATCACCTCGGGGCTGACGCCCGCCGCCTCGCGCCCGTCGAGCCGCAACAGAAACGACCGCGCCGGGGTGTTGCCACGGCGGGTCAGCTCGTAGGTGCCGACGACATCGACCCCGAAGGGAATCCGCAGCACACGCGACAGGATGACCTTCTGGTACTGCCCTTGCCGGATCTCCTTGACCGCCAAGGCCACCCGGTCCCGGTAGTTCCCGTTGTCGTTGCGCACGTCAACCGGGCTCGGCTCCGGCACGGGCGCGGCCGGGGCAGCAAGCACCGCCTCGACACGTTCCCGGTCCTCGCCGCGAACCGACAGTCCGTTCGCCGAGATGCGCACCTCGGTCCGAGGCACCATCAACCGGACCAGCTCACCGGAAGGCGCATCGACGCCCTGCAATCGCAAGGCGGGCACGATTCCCGCGAATCCGAAGTGGACCTTCCCGTACACGTTCCATTCGGGAAACGGCAAGCGCGCCAGCACATCGCGCAGTGCCGCGCACGGCGAACCCGACCACGGCTCGTCCAGTTCCAGCGCGCCACGGGCACGCACGTGGGTGGCGTCGAGCGTGATCGAAGCGAGAGCGCCCGCCGCGAACGTCCAGACACCGTCCTTCTCGAAGGCGACGTAGTCCTCGAACCCGGCGCGCGCCAGCGCGGCGACCTGCCTCAACGCGTTCATGCCCACTCCTTCACGGAGAACACCGAAGGCCAGTCCACAGTGGATCCGCGACCGCCGGTGATCGAGCCGAGGATCTCCCCGACCCGCACGGCGGTGTTCGACAGCAGCGACGACGTGACGCCGTGCGTGTGCTCGGTGCCGCCCTGCAGATAGATGTTTCCCGCCAGTCCCGGCGTGACAAGCCGGTAGTCGCGCTCGACCCGCAGCCTGCCCTCGTCGTCCCGGCGGCAGCGTTCGCCCAGCTCGCCGAGCAGCGGCGCCGGATCGGCGGGCCGATAGCCGGTGGCGTAGACGACCAGGTCGGCCTCCAGCACCGACTTGTCCCCGGTGGTCAGCGATTCGAGCGTGACCCGGCCGTCCGGCGTGACCTCGATCGGACGGGAGGTGTTGAGGATCCGCAGCCGCCGCACGCCCCGCACCTTCTCGCTGTACAGCCGCCGGTACAGATCGTCGATCAGATCGATGTCCACGGCCGAGTAGTTCGTGTTGGCGTGGTAGCTCATCAGCCTGCGCTTGACGTCCTCGGGCGCCTGGTAGAACGCGTCCACGCCCTCGGGGTCGAAAATGCGGTTGGCGAAGGGGCTGTCGTCGGACGGGCTGTAGCCGTACCGCGCGAACACCGAACAGACCTCGGCCTCCGGGAACCGCTCGTGCAGGAAGGCGGTGACCTCCGCGGCGCTCTGCCCGGCGCCGATGACCACGCAGCGTTCGGGATCGTGCACATCGCCGATCCGGTGCAGCAGTTCGTGGTTGTGCCAGACCCGGTCACTCGTCGTGAAACCCTCCGGGATGTTCGGCCGCAGTCCGGTGCCCAGCACGAGATTGCGGGCCCGGTACACCGAACCGCCGGCGGTGCGCACCTCGAAACCGTCCCCCACCGACACGACTTCCTGCCCGTAGGTGACCTGGTCGCCGACCTTGGCCGCGGCCCATTCGAAATAGTCGTGGAACTCGATACGCAGCGGGAACAGGTTCTTGTGGTTGATGAAGTCGACCAGCCTGCCGCGGCTGTGCAGGTAGGACAGGAAGCTGAACTCGCTGGCCGGATTGCGCATCGTGACCAGGTCCTTCAGGAACGAGACCTGCATCGTCGCGTCCTCGAGCAGCATGCCGCGATGCCAGCCGAACCGCGGCTGTTTCTCCAGGAAATGGGCGGTCACGGGGTCGGCCGCGGCCGCGTTGTGCTCCGCGACCGCGATCGCCAGCGCAAGGTTGGAGGGCCCGAAACCCACACCGATCAGGTCGAACTCCGGCGGTATTGGCATGCCCATCCCCATCTCTCGACTTACGACCGAGGCAACCCTAACCTAAGTTAGGTGAGGCTCTGCTACTACATTCGGGCGTGATGTTGATCCCTGATCAAGGAGGACGGATGCGGGTCGCGATGTTCGGGTACCAGACCTGGGGGCAACGTACGCTGCGCGCACTGCTGGACTCGGAACACGAAGTGACGCTGGTGGTCACGCATCCGAAGAGCGACCACGCGTACGAGAAGATCTGGTCCGATTCGGTCGCCGACCTCGGCGAGGAGCACGGCGTTCCGGTCGTGCTGGCCGGCAGGCCGGACGACGAGGTGATCCGCAGGCTCGAAGAAGCCGAGCCGGACATCATCGTCGCGAACAACTGGCGCACGTGGCTGCCGCCCGAGGTGTTCGACCTTCCGCCGCGGGGAACGCTCAACGTGCACGATTCTCTGCTCCCGGCCTACGCGGGGTTCTCGCCGCTGATCTGGGCGCTGCTCAACGGCGAGCCGGAGGTCGGCGTCACCGCCCACATGATGGACGCCGAACTCGACGCGGGCGCCATCGTGCTGCAGCGATCGGTGCCGGTCGGCCCGCGCGACACGAGCGCGGATCTGTTCCACAAGACGGTGGACCTGATCGAACCGCTGGTGACCGAGGCGCTCGGGCTGATCGCGTCCGGCAGGACCGACTGGACGCCGCAGGACCGCGCGAAGGCCAGCTTCTTCCACAAGCGCTCCGTTGAGGACAGCCGGATCGACTGGACGTGGCCGGCCGAGGACATCGACCGGTTGGTACGCGCACAGTCCGATCCCTATCCGAACGCGTTCACGTTCCACAAAGGACAGCGGCTGCGCGTCACTCGTGCCTCGGTGTCGGAGGGCCGCTACGGCGGCACGCCCGGCCGGATCTTCATCAAGGAGGGCGAGGGGGTGGTGATCGTCGCGGGGGCGGACGCGCGGTTGGGCCGCAACCACGGGCTGCGCATCGAGCAGGTGCGCACCGAGGATGGCGCCGACCTCGCCGCGACGGAGTACTTCCGCACGATGGGCGGCTATCTCACCGCGCGGCCGTAGGGCATGGAGTCGTCCGCACGAGTGGCAACCACGACCCGGCAGGGCCGGACCACTTCGCGAGGCAACGCGCGAAGCCGCCCCGCCGGGTCAGCCCGGTTTCTTCGCGCGGCTCGGCGCGACCCGGGGCGGCTCGTTCGGCATCTTCGGGTACACCGGCGGCCACGGCGCGTCCATCAGACCGCTGGCCATGTCGCGGGCCGACATCTCCAGCAGCGGCTCGATCGACTGCGGTCGCGCGTCGGCCCACGGATCGCCGCGCTCGGTGACCAGCGCCGGCACCGTGGCGATCGTCAGCTCCGCCGGTTCGACGGCGTCCAGCTCCTCCCAGCCGATCGGCGCCGACACCTGCGCACCGGTCCTCGGCCGCACACACCACGCCCCGAAAACCGTCTTGTGCGGGGCGTTCTGGTTGAAGTCCACGAAAACGCGCTCGCCGCGTTCCTCCTTCCACCACTGCGCGGTGATCAACGCGGGATGCCGCCGCTCCAGCTCCCTCGCCAGCGCCACCGCTGCCGCCCGCACCTGGTAGCCGTCCCAATTCGGTTGCAGGGAAACGTAAATGTGCAATCCGCGCGATCCGGTGGTCTTGATCTGCGCCTGGATCCCCAGTTCGGTCAGCAGTTCGCGGGTCAGCCATGCCGCCTCGCGAACCTGGCCGAACGTCACGCCGGGCGAGGGATCCAGATCCACCCGCAGCTCGTCGGTGATCTCCGGGGTCGCGGCGTGAATCGGCCAGACGTGGAAGCCGATGCACCCGAGATTGACCGCCCACAGCACGTGCGCGAGATCGGCCGCGACGAGGGCATCGCTCGTCGTGCCGTTGGGCGTGGAGACCACCGTCGTGGTCAGCCACGGCGGCGCGGATTTCGGGACCCGCTTCTGGAACCACGATTTGCCGCCCGCACCGTCGGGATAGCGCTCCAGCAACAACGGGCGCCCGCCGAGCGTCGCGAGCAACGGCTCCGCGACGGCCTGGTAGTAGCGCACCAGATCGAGCTTCGTCTCGCCGCGTTGCCTGAAATAGATCTTTTCCGGATGCGAGATCGTGACGCCCTCGACAACGACGCTCATCTGGCCACCTCGGTGAACAACGACGCCAGCTCGGCGGGCGCGATCTCTTCCAGCTGCCCATAGGTACACGACTCGGGCGTGCGGTCGGGGCGGAACCGCACCAGCCTGGTGCCGTGCCGGAACCGTCCTGATTGGACATGTTCGTAGCGCACCTCGGCGACCAGTTCCGGCCGCAGCGGCTCCCAGGTGAGGTCCTTGCCCGCGCTCCAGCGACTCTGCGCACCCGGCAACCGGCCGCCGGCCTCTGCCTGCGCGACCGCCCACTCGCGCCACGGGTGATCCTCGGTCGCGTTCTCCCGCAACGGTTCCAGCTCGGTCACCAGCTCGCGACGGCGGGCGGCGGCGAAACTGCTCGCGACCCCGACGTGATGCAGCGTGCCGTGCTCGTCGAACAACCCGAGCAGCAGCGAGCCGACTCCCTCGCCGTCCTTGTGCCACCGGAAGCCGGCGACCACGCAGTCGGCGGTGCGCTCGTGCTTGACCTTCCACATCACCCGGCGGTCCTGTTCGTAGGGCTGCTCCGCCGGTTTGGCCATCACGCCGTCGAAGCCGGCACCCTCGAACCGGTTGAACCAATCCTCGGCTACCGCCGGGTCCGAGGTCATCGGCGTGAGGTGCACGCGCGCCAGCTCGCCGCCGACAACGCTTTCCAGCCTGCGCCGCCGCTGCGCGAACGGCTCGCCCATCAGGTCCTCGTCGCCGAGTGCCAGCAGGTCGAACACCACGAAGCTCGCCGGTGTCTCCGCCGCCAGTTTCCGCACGCGGGACGCCGCCGGGTGCAGCCTCAGCTGCAGGCTTTCGAAATCGAGCCCGTTCTCGGTGACGATCACGATTTCGCCGTCCACCACACACCGGGGCGGCAGGGCCTCTTTGAGCAGATCGACGAGTTCGGGGAAATACCGCGTCAGCGGCCGGTCGTTGCGTGAACCCAGTTCAACGTCCTCGCCGTCCCGGAAAACAATGCACCGGAAGCCGTCCCACTTAGGTTCGTAAAGCAAATTATCCGCGCGCGGAACCTCGTGCACGGCCTTGGCGAGCATGGGCCGCACCGGCGGCATCACTGGCAGATCCACAAAACGATGTTATGCCGCCTCCACAAGGTCTCTCCACTCATTCGGGGGATATTCAGTTCACCCGTTCCGGCAGGTCAGCGAGTTGCAGATAAACGGTTCTGCCCTTCCAATGTGTGGGACACGGCCGGAGGGGTACTCGCCGCGCATGCCCCGGCTGGGAAGGGAGTAAGGCAGTGGCAACATCCAATTTGGCCGCCGTCGACGTTGGACAGGGCATCTCGAACGCCTGGAGCACGGTCGCCACCTTCGTGCCGAAGCTAGTGGCGTTCCTGGTGGTCATGATCATCGGGTGGTTCATCGCCAAGGCGGTGGCCAAGATCGTCGACAAGGTACTGGAAAAGGTCGGCTTCGACCGCGTGGTCGAGCGCGGCGGCATCAAAAAGATGCTGGCCAAGAGCAAATACGACGCTTCCTCCATAATCAGTAAGCTCGTCTACTACGCGATCATCCTGATCGCACTGCAGATCGCACTCGGCGCGTTCGGGCCGAACCCGGTGAGCGCGATGGTGATGGGTGTCGTGGCCTGGCTGCCGCGGGCGGCCGTCGCGATCATCATCGTGGTGATCGCCGGCGCGATCGCCAAGGCCGTCAAGGACATGGTCGGCAGTGCGCTGGGTGGCCTGTCCTACGGCAAGGTGCTGGCCATGATCGCCTCGGTGTTCATCTGGGGCCTCGGCATCATCGCGGCACTGAACCAGATCGGCGTCGCCACCACGGTGACCATGCCGGTGCTGATCACGGTGCTCGCCACGGTCGCCGGTGTGCTCGTCGTCGGTGTCGGCGGTGGTCTCGTCCGGCCCATGCAGCAGCGCTGGGAGAACTGGCTCGGCCGCGCCGAGCAGGAGATGCCGGCCGCGAAGGCGCAGGCACAGGCATACCAGCGTGGGCGCGAGGACGCGACCAGGACGGGTGCGCCGAGCGAGACGCCGACGGAGCAGATGCGGCAGCCGACCGGGACCGCGGCGCGACCCGGTATGGGCGGGTCCGGTTACCAGCAGGGCACCATGCCGCAGAGCGGTCAGATGCCGCCTCACGGCCAGGGCCCCGGTCCGATGCCTCCGTCGGGTGGCCAGGGATAGATACGACCAACCGGGGTCAACGGGGCGGTCGGCCTTCGGGCCGGCCGCCCTTTTTCATGCGACGCTGACGTCGCGCCAGTCGTGGTAGTCCGGTTCGTCGATGCGCTTGGCGAGCGAACACACGGCGAGCAGGCGTGCGGTGAACCAGTCGGCCTGCGTCCAGTCCGCGGGCGAGGTCAACCGCCAGCCGGACTCCTTCGCCGCGTCGACCAGGCCGCGCGCGTAGCCCGCGAGCAGCACCACCCCGGCGACCGCGGCGGAGCCCTCCACGCCCATCGTCACGATGTCGCGGACCGCGGCGGAATGCTGATCGATCGCCGCGGTCAGCCCGGGAACCGCGGCCGCGACCAGCAGCCCGGCTCCGAGCTGGTCGTGCAGGCTCTTCAGCGTCCGGCGCGCCGAGAACTCCAGACCAAGGGCCGACAAACTCACCATGCCCACCAAGGTAACTCTTCCGTGGTTCAGTTCGGGATGCTCCGGGTCGAGATGTGACGTAGGATGCGCGACCCGCTGTGTAGAACCGCCGTCGGGTGGATATGTGATCGCCGATGCCACACACAGTCCTCGACATACTCAAACCCCTGCTCGGAATCCTCGCGATCCTGGTCGGCGCGTACCTCACGCGCTGGCTCGCGCACCGGTTGATCGACCGGATGACCACCGGGATCGCCGAGGGACGGATCTCCTCGCTACTGCACCGGCCGATCACCACGACCTCGGAAAGACGGGCCCAACGTGCGCGCACCGTAGGCTCACTGTTGCGCTCCGTCGCGTCCTTCGTGATCTACGGGATCGCGACCATCCTCGCGCTGAGCAAACTCGGCATCAACATCGCGCCCATCCTCGCCTCCGCCGGGGTGGTCGGGGTCGCCGTCGGGTTCGGCGCGCAGAACCTGATCAAGGACTTCCTGTCCGGGATCTTCATGATGCTCGAAGACCAGTACGGCGTCGGCGACGTCGTGGACCTCGGTGACGCGGCGGGCACCGTCGAGATGATCGGACTGCGCATCACCACGGTCCGGGACATCGACGGCACGCTCTGGTACGTCCGCAACGGCACGATCAGCGCGGTCGGAAACTCGACGCAGCGGTTCGGCGTCGCGGTCGTGGACATCCCCATCGGCTACACCGCCGACGTCGACCGGGCGCTGGAGATCGCCGCGCAGACCGCGCGGGTCACCGTCGAGCACCTCAAGGACGACGTGCTCGGTGAGGTCGAACTGCTCGGCGCGCAGGAACTCAGCCAGGCGTCCATCACCATTCGGCTGACCGTCACGACCAAGCCGGGACGCCAGTGGGCCGTCCGGCGCGCGCTGATGGCCGACGTCAAGATGGCACTCGACACCGCCGGGATCGCCGCCCCGCTGACCGCGTTCACACCGTCCTGAGGTGCGCGAAGATGGACCCGATGGTTCGGGTTCTCGGTGCTGACGCGTGCCGCGCCGGCTGGGTCGGCGTGACGCTGGACGACGTGCGCGCCTATGTCGCGGCCACCATCGGCGAACTGGTCGAGTTGGCCGAGGCCGACGGTCCGGTCGAGGTCGTCGGGATCGACATCCCGATCGGCCTGCCGGACCGCGGACGGCGCCAGGCGGACGTGCTGGCGCGGCAGGCGATCGGCCCGCTGCGCTCGTCGGTGTTCATGACACCTGTGCGCGCCGCGCTCGAAGCGCCGGACCATCGCACCGCCTCGGCGATCAACTGCGAACAGGCCGGCGAGGGCGTGTCGATCCAGGCCTACGGGCTGCGGATGAAGTTGCTGCAGGTCGACGCGTGGGTGCGCACGCAGGACCGGCGGGTCGTCGAGATCCATCCCGAAGTCACGTTCGCCGAACTCGCGGGCGCGCCGCTGACGGCGAGCAAGCACACGTGGGCGGGCGCGGCGACGCGAAACGGGCTGCTGGCGGACGCCGGCGTCGTGCTGTCGGACCTGGGCCCGGCCGGGCGCCGGGCCGGGGTCGACGACGTACTGGACACCGCCGCGGTCGCGTGGTCGGCACGCCGGGTCGCGGGCGGCACCGCCCGCGCGCTGCCGGATCCGCCGGAGGTGTTCGGCGACGGGCTGCCCTGCGCGGTGTGGACCTGACCGGTGAGTTTCGCGGCGCCGCGCGGTCGGTACGGACAGGACTTGTTCAGGAGGCCGAAGATGAAGATCACTCAGGTGACGACCGTGGGCGTGCCGGTCACCGACCAGGATCGCGCGCTGGAGTTCTACACCGGGACGCTCGGCCTGGCCAAGCGCATGGACGTGCCGATGGGCGGCGGGATGCGCTGGGTCGTGGTCGCGCCCGCCGGGTCGGCGGCGACGATCGCGCTGGAACTCGCGCGGCCGGACCGGCCCGCCGGTACCGACACCGGGATCCGGCTGACCACCGAGGACGCCGAGGCCGATCACGCCGAGCTGTCCGCGCGGGGTGTCGACGTCGACCCCGAGGTGATGCGCTGGCCGGGCGTCCCGCCGATGTTCGCATTCCGGGATCCGGACGGGAACCGGCTCGTCCTCGTGGAGGGCATGCCACCATCGCAGGCATGACGCCCGAGGAACTGCTGACCACCACCCGGACCGTGCGCAAGCGGCTCGACCTGACCAGGCCCGTGCCGCGCGATCTGGTCGAGAAGGCGATCACGCTGGCGCTGCAGGCGCCGACCGGCTCGAACCGGCAGGACTGGCGGTGGCTCGTGCTCACCGATCCGGAGCAGCGCGCGAAGATCGGCGAGCTGTACCGGCGGTCGTTCCGTGCCTACCGCGATGCCGGGGAGACGCCGGAGGAGCGCTACCCCGACGACGCGGCGCGAGCGGCGACCCAGCACCGCGTGATGTCCAGTTCCGACTACCTCGCCGAGCACATGGGCGAGGTTCCGGTGCTGGTCATCCCCGCGATCAAGGTGCCGGGCGGCGAATTGCCCCGCGGCAACCAGGCCGGCCTGTGGGGTTCGATCCTGCCCGCCGTGTGGAGCTACATGCTCGCCGCGCGCACCCTCGGGCTGGGCACCGCGTACACCTCGCTGCACCTGGTCTACGAGCGGGAGGCGGCGGAGATCCTCGGCCTGCCCGGCGACGTGCGCCAGGCCGCGTTGATCCCCACCGCCTTCCACACCGGCGATTCCTTCAAGCCCGCCAAACGGCAGCCGCTGTCGGAGGTGCTGCGCTACGACCGCTGGTAGGTCAGGGCGCGTCTCCGGCGAGACCACCGCGATGACGCGGTCGCTCGCCGGATCGGCCCAACGGACGCTCTCCGTACCGTCGATGTAACGGGCGACACAGCAACTCTGACGCGCCGGGGTGATCCAAGGCAAGATTTCCCTTATATTCATAGTAAGTGATTTCTTGTTGAAAGGATGCTTCGATGGATGCCCGCCTGGCCGAAGAAGTGCGGATGACCTTGTACCGGTACGCACGAGCGGTCGACGATCGCGAGCTCGACACCCTCGCCGCACTGGCCACCGACGACGTCGAACTGCGCCGCGTCGACGGCCTGCACACCGGCCGCGAGGCGTTCCTGCGGATATACCGAGATTTCTTCGCATCCGAGGTCGATTGGAGTCGCCATCTGGTGACCAACATCGAGGTCGAGGGCGATGGCGACCGGGCGTCGACGCGGGCGTACTTCGAGGCCGCGATGACCGCCGGTGCCGCGAGCTGGCTGGTTTTCGGCGAATACCGGCACGAACTCGTGCGTACCGGTGAAACCTGGCAGTTCCGGCGGAAGACGATCGACGTACAGCGCAAGATCGATGTGGTGAAGGCATGAGCGCCGTTGTCGTCACCGGTGCCGCGCAGGGAATCGGCGCCGCGATCGGGGAACGGTTCGCCCGCGGCGGGTACACCGTGTTCGGGGTCGATCTGCGCGAGGACCTGATGCGCGAACGCGTGCAGTCCTGGCCCGGCACGCACGTCGCCGTCGGCGCCGACGTGACCGACGAGGACGCCATGCGCGACGTCTGCGCCCGTGCCGGGCAGGACGGACTGGCCGCGTTCGTCGCGAACGCCGGACACGCCAAGGCCGGCACGAGCGTCGACTATGCGCGCGAGGACTGGGACAAGATGCTGGCCGTGCACGTGACCGGCGCGTTCGTCGGCGCGCGGCAGGCGGTGACCGCGGGCGCGCAGTCGGTCGTGATGGTGTCTTCGGTCAACGGCGCCACGGGTTTTCCCGGCCGGACCGCATACGGCGCGGCCAAGGCCGGGGTCGCCGGGCTCGTGCGGGGACTCGCGGTGGAGTGGGCCACGCGAGGCGTGCGGGTCAACGCGATCGCGCCCGGCTCGATCCGCACCGAGCTTTCCGCGGAGTTCATCCGGCGCGGCGTGATCGACGAGAACGAGTTCCTCGCCCGGATTCCCATGCGCCGCTTCGGCCGTCCCGAGGAGGTCGCCGAACTCGCGTTCTTTCTCGGCACGCCGGTGTCGAGCTACATCACCGGCACCGTCATCCCCATCGACGGCGGCTGGCTCGCGCAGGGCATAGCCGCACAGGAGTAGCTGCGGTTTCGTGATCCTGGTGACCGGCGCGAGCGGCGCTTCTGGCCGACCGCGTGGCCGCCCGCGCCGCCCGCCGCGATCCCGGCTGGGTCCGCAGCCGTCAGATCAGCTGCGCCAGCGCATAAGCCTGCCGGGTGGCGAAGACCAGCCGTCGCGGCGCGTACGCGTCACCCAGTACGTGCACCTGCTCGCGTCGTTCGCGAAGTTGTTCGTACAACGCCGAATCCGAAATACCGCCGCACGCCAGCACCACCGAATCGAAGCCGGTCAGCTTGCCTGCCCGGCCCGAGTAGACGTTCCGCACCGCGACGGCGTCCCCGGCGATCTCGGTGACCTCCTCCATGAACCGGAACTCGACGTCGCGCTCGCCGAGACGGCCGAGGATGCCACCGGCGATGTAGCGGCCGAGCAGCGGCGCCGGGCCGGGCGTCGCGTAGACCACCGTGACCTGGTGCCCGCGTTCGCTCACGTGGTCCGCGACGGCCAGCGGCGGCATGTGGTCGTCCTGCGCGACGACCAGCACCCGGCCCTCGACGGTCGCCGCTCCGGTGAGCACGTCGCGAATGTTCGCGGCGGTGTCGGCACCGGGGATCGCGGGCGTGCGCACCGTGGCGCCGGTCGCGACGGCCACCACGTCGGCCTGTTCGGCGAGCACGTTCTCCGCGTTGGCGGACGTGCCGAGCCGGACATCGACGCCCAGGCGGTCCAGCCGCCGGGTCTGCCAGTCCAGGTAGCGGGCGAACTGGTCGTAGGTCGGCGCGTTGACGGCGATCCGCAACTGCCCGCCGAGCCGGTCCCCGGCCTCCCAGATCGCGACGTCGTGCCCGGCCTCCGCGGTCAACGCGGCCAGCTCCATGCCCGCCGGGCCGCCACCGACCACCAGCAGGCGCTTGGCCACGTCGGCCCGCGGCCGCACCCCGTCGATTTCTTTGGCCGCGTGCGGGTTCACCGCACAGCCGAATGGCAGCCCCTCGACGTAGCGGCGGCTGATGCAGTCGTTGCCGCCGACGCACGGCCGGATGTCATCGGTCCTGCCTTCACGCGCCTTCACCAGGATCTCGGGATCCGCGATGTGTGCCCGCGCCATACCGACCACGTCGGCGTGCCCGTCCGCCAGCACCCGCTCGGCCACGTCCGGGCCGTTGATCCGTCCGGTGTGGACGACCGGAATGCGGAGGGAACGTTTGATCTCGCCGGCCAGCGCGGCCCACTGGCCCGGATCGTAGAAATGGGGCTGGATGTAGCTCGGATTGCCCCACGGCGAGCCGACCACCAGATGCACGAAATCGATGAGCCCCGTGGACTCCAGGTACTGCGCGATTTCCCTGCCTCCGCCCACGTCGTAGCCGCCGGGCACTTCCTCGCGCAGGTTCAGCCGGACACCGACGGTCATCCTGGTGCCCACCACGTCACGCACCGCGGTAAGCGCTTCTACAGCGAACCTGGCCCGATTCTCCGGCGAGCCGCCGTACTCGTCGGTGCGGTGGTTGGTCAACGGCGAAAGGAACCATTCGAGCATGTCGTCGTGGTTGAGGTGCATTTCGATGCCGTCGAGCCGCGCCTGCTGCGCGCGTTCGGCCGAATAGCGGTACTCGTCGACGAACCAGCGGATCTCGTCGCGGTTGAGCACGTGCGGCACCACGTTGGTGACCGGATTGCTCAGCGTCGGCGACGGCGCGTGCGGCACACCGCCCTGCATCGTCATCTGCGCGCTCACCGTGGCACCCGCCGCGTGCATCGTGTCGGCGAACTGCTGCACGCGCTCGACGAAGAACGGCAGCCGGTAGTAGCCCGTGTACTCCGCGCCGATGCCGGTCGGTTCGAAGCCGGGGATGAACCGGTTGCGGATGTGTCCCGAAACGCCGTCGATCCAGGCGACACCGGCCTCGGCCCTCGCCTTCCAGTAGGCGATATTGCGTTCGGCGTCCGCTTCGCTGCCCCAGAGGTTCCCGATCGCGGAGCCGTGCGGCGGCATCATCACGCGGTTCCGCAACCGCATCGTGCCGATCCTCAATGGACTGAACAGGTTGGGGTAGCCGGTCAACGTTGACCTCCTTGTGCCCGGGCGCGGGCTCGTCTACTTTCGGGAGACGCTCGAATATCTATCATAATCATTCTCAGTGTTGGAGGCCATCTCTCATGGAAGTGAAAATGCGCGGCCTACACAGGTTCGCCGTGCCACTCGCGGCCGTACTTGCGCTCTCGGCTTGCGGTTCGACCTCGACCGGATCGTCCTCGGGCGGGTTGCCCTCGACGGTGCATGTGTTGTCCATCAAGGAGATGACCGGTGCCGCGGCGTTCGCCGGCACGTCCGCCCAGAAGGGCGTCGAGCTGGCCGTCGACGAGATCAATCAGCAGCACTACCTCGGAGGCACGACACTCGCGGTCGATGTCGAGGACAGCCAGTACAGTGCGCAAACCGCGGCGAGCAAGGCCACGCAGGGCATCGCGGACAAGAAGTACGCCGCCATTTCCGGTCCCCTCTCCAGTCAGCAGGCGGCCGCGATCGCACCGGTGGCGCAGAAGTCGAAGATGCCGACGATCTTCACCCAAGCCTCCAGCGACGGGGTGCTGGTCGGCGACTACATCTACCGGGTCACCGCGCCTCAGACGACGTTCTACGCCGCCAATATCGGGCCCTATCTGCGAGACAAGAACGTCAAGACGGTGTCGGTGCTGTACAACTCCGGCTCCCCCACGCTCGTCGAACTGGCCACGAAGGTGATTCCCGACATGGCGAGGCAGTACGGGTTCACGATCAAGGACACCAACGCCGTTCAGCTATCCACACAGGACTTCACCACACCGGCCGCGCAAATGGCGGGCGGTAAACCAGACGCGGCGATCGTCCTGCTCATCGGGGCGCAGAACCCGGCGATGGTGACGCAGCTGCGACAGAGCGGGTACACCGGGCCGATCGTCGGCAACCAGTCGGCCAGCGGCAACAACATGGCCCCGGCGGGGCAGGCCGGCGTCGGTATGGCCTGGGCGACGGACTTCAACGTCGCCGACTCCTCGCCGGAGACGCAGAACTTCGTCTCGCGGTACCGGCAGAAGTTCGGCGAGGACCCGATGAACTACGCCGCCGAATCCTACGACTCGATCTGGATGCTGGCACGGGCGCTGAAGCAGGGCAACAGCGCCGACCGGCAGGAACTGCAGAAGGCACTCGACGCGGTGGCCGGCACCGGTTTCGACGGAGCGGAGGGCAAGCTGAAGTTCACCAACCGCGACCTGAGGCTGCCGGGCCTGCTCGTGCAGTGGGACGGCAAGAAGGAAGCCCTACTGAGCAAGGCAGCGGGCTGAAAGCGTGAGGGACCCCGTCATGGCGCAGAGCACCATGACGGGGTCCCTCACGGCAGGCGGATCAGGCGAGTGCGGCCGCGTCTCCCAGAAACGCGCGGACCACCGCGGCGTCCGAACGGGCCTGTTCCACCGAACCGCTGAACGCGACCTCACCGCGGGCCACGACGACCACGTCGTCCGCGATTTCCAGGCCCAGGTCGGCGTTCTGCTCGACCACCAGCAACGCGATCCCCGAATCGGCGATCTCCCGCACCGCCGCGAGCACGAGGTCCACCATCGCCGGCGCCAGGCCCATCGACGGCTCGTCGAGCATCATGACGCGCGGCGAGGACATCAGAGCCCGTCCGAACGCGAGCATCTGCTGCTCGCCGCCGGACAACAGCCCCGCCGCGCCCGTGCGCCGCTCGCGAAGGATCGGAAACATCTCGTACACCCGTTCCAGCGTCGAAGCCGCTTGCTGCTTCGACACGGTGTACCCGCCCAGCACCAGGTTCTCCTCGACGCTGAGCGGGGCCAGCACACGCCGGCCCTCGGGCACCAACGCCAAGCCCGCGCCGACGAGCTTGTGCGTCGGTCGGCCCGTGACATCCTTGCCGTCCAGCAAGACCGCACCCGACCGCACCGGTTGCAGCCCGGCCACGGCGCGCAGCGTCGTCGTCTTCCCGGCACCGTTCGCGCCGAGCACGAGCGTCACGCGGCCGGGCCCGGCCGACGCGCTCACCCCGCGCACGGCGTCGACCCGCCCGTAGGAGACATGCAGATCGCGGATCTCAAGCATGAGCACGTCCTCGCTTCCCGAGATAGGCTTCCCGCACGGCGGCGTTCTGCACGACCTCGTGCGGCGTGCCCCGCGCCACGACCGCGCCGAAGTTCATCGCCACCAAGTCGTCGCAGGTGTCGACCATCATCTGCACGTCATGTTCCACCAGCAGCTGCGCGAGGCCTTCCTCCCGAAGATCCCGCAGCAGCGCGGAAATCTCCTTGCGCTCGGCCTGGTTCATGCCCGCCGTGGGCTCGTCGAGCAGCAGCAGCCGCGGCCGCATCGCCAGCGCCCGCGCGATCTCCACCCGCCGCGCCATGCCGTAGGACAGCTCACCGGGCCATGCCGAGACGACATCGCCGATACCGGTTCGCTCGATCGCCTCCGCGGCGCCGCCCGCCTTGCGGCCGTGCAGGTCCGCGCCGACCTGCACGTTCTCCAGCACGGTCAGATCCGGTAGCAGCCGCACGGTCTGGAACGTGCGCGCGACGCCACGTTTCGCCAGCGACGCCGGTGCCGCGCGGTGGTACTCCTTGCCGTCGAGCAGTAGCCTGCCGCGCGTCAACGGAACGAGCCGCGTGATCGCCGCGAGCAGCGTGCTTTTTCCCGACCCGTTCGGCCCCAGCAGCCCGCAGATCCGGCCGGGCGTCAGCGTGAGGTCGATACCGTCGACGGCCTTGATGCCGCCGTAGTGCACGGCGACATCCTCGGCCACCAGCACATCCGAGGTCATGACGTACCTCCGATCGCCACCGCACGCCGCCGCCGGCGCCGGTACCCCTGTTGCAGCACACCGAGCAGGCCGCCCGGCACGAAGATCGCGGCGAGCGCGACGAGTGCGCCGTACACCACCGTCTGCCAGTCGCCGACGAACTCCAGCACGCTGGGCAGCCAGGTGAAGATGACCGCGCCGAGGAACGCTCCCAGCCACGACCGCGAACCCCCGACGATGATCATCGTGAGGGCGAGCACCACGAGCTGGAAGCCGATCTCGTCCGGCGAGACCGTGCTGCGCAGCAACGTGTTCATCGCACCGGCGCACGCGCCGAGTGCCCCACTGATCACAAAGGACAGTTGACGGATCGCGAGCACCGGCACACCGGTGGACATCGCCAGCTCCGGATCCTCGCGCACGGCGGCGATCCGCCGCCCGATCCGGCCCCGTTCGGACAATGCCAGCAGCACCACCACGACCACGGCGACGCCGACGACACCACCGGTGGTCAGATCACTGATGGCACCGAACAACCCTTGCGCGCCACCGGTCAGATCGCCGCCGTTGATGACGAACACCGAGAAGATGAGGGAGAACGCGATCGTCGCCATGCCCAGGTACAGCCCGCCGAGCCGTGACAACACCAGCGCGAGCACGTAACCGATGCCGGCCGCGAGCACGGCCCCGGCCGCGATCGCCGCGAACGCGGGCCATTCCAACCGGATCGTCACGATCGCCGCCGTGTACGCGCCGACACCGTAGCTGCCGATCCCGGCGAAGGAGAACACCCCGGCCCGCAACGGAACCTGGATGCTCAGCGCCAGCAGGAGACTGACGAACGTGGACTGGATGAGGACGATGTTCGCGTCGAACCAGTCGGTCATGTCCGGCGCACCTCCTTGCGGCCGAAGAGCCCACGCGGGCGGAACAGCAGCACCGCGAAGATCAACCCGAACGACACCGCGTCGACCCACATCCCGGAGGTCTGGGTGACGACCGCGGTTTCGGCGAGCGCGAGGATCATCGCGCCCGCGACGGCGCCGCCGACCGAGCCGATACCGCCGAGCACGATCGCGGCGAACGCCTTGAGCAGGAACCCGTCCCCGCTCTCCGCGGCGATCGATCCCAGGTAGTAGGTCAGCAGCACTCCGGCGACCCCGGCCAGCGCACCCGCGACCGCCATCGTCCCCAGCGCGAGCCGTCGCCGGTTCACCCCGAGGATCCCGGCGACCTCGGCGTCCACGCCGATCGCCCGCAGCGCGAGCCCGGCCCGCGCCGAGCGCAGCCACCAGCCGACGGATCCGGCCAGCACCAGTGCCGCCACGAGGATCACCAACTGCACGTTGGTCAGCTGCACCGGCCCGAGGTGGAACACCTCGACCTCGAACGTGCTCTTCGAATAGCCGAACGGGACGCTCTTGGTCAGGTGCTGCGCCACGGCGAGCGGAACGCTCGCGATGCCGATCCCGCCGACGAGGATCTGCAGTTCGGCGCGATGCGGATCGGGATTGCGCCGCTTGATCGGCTCGAACGCCAGCACCTGCACCAGCACCGACAGCGCCGCGCCCACCGCGAGCCCGATCAGGATCAGCACCGGCATCGGCAACGCGACGTGCTGCACGAGCAGGTAGCAGGTGAACGAGGAGAACATGAAGATCGAGCCGTGCGCGAAGTTCAGGATCCCGATCGTGCCCCACGCGAGGCTCATGCCCAGCGCGAACAGCAGGTACAGCGATCCGAGCGTGATCGCGTTGATCAGGTTCTGGGCCATGTCAGGACCGCGTTCCCGGGACGATGATCTCCTTGCCGCCGTCCCAGCCGGCGAGCACGCCCTGCACCCGCAGGTCGTTGCCCTCGAACGTCAGCTTGCCCTCGGCTCCGTCGAAACCGGCGGCGGCGACCTTCGCCAGCCCCTGCTGCATCTTGATGCGATCCGCGCTGCCTGCCTCCTTGATGCCGCGCGTGAGGAACCAGGCGGCGTCGTAGGCCTCGGCGGCGTAGTTGTTCGGGAGCTCGCCGTTGTACTTCGCCTTGTACGCGTCCACGAACTTCTTGCTGCTCGCGTTCTCCGCGAGCGCGCTGAAGTCACTCGGCCACACGGCACCCGCGGCGGCCTGTCCGGCGGAGGCGAGGTTCCCGGCGCCCATCGAGGTCATGCCGACGATCTCGCCGCGGTAACCGTTCTGCCGCAGCTGCATGATCGCCGTCGGGTTCTGCGGCCCGTTGAGCAGGACGAACACCGCACCGGGATTGGCCGCCGCGATCTTGCTGCCGTTGGCCGTGAAGTCCTGCGCGCTCGTTTGCACACCGTCGGAGCTGGTGATCGTGAAGCCGTACTTCTGGCCCAGCTGCGGCGCGGTCTGCTGGCCGAGTTCGGCGAGCGTCGGGTTGCCGCTGTTGTAGAGCACGGCCGCGGTCTTCACGCCCTTGCGCTGCAGGTACTCGCCCGCGAGCTGGAAGTACGAGCTCGCCGGGGCGGTGACGCGGAAGGTGTAGTCGCCGGTGAGCACCCCGTTACTACCCGCCTGCGTGTAGATGACCGGCATCTTCGACTTCTGCGCGATCGGGGAGATCGCGGCGGCCTGCGCGCTCGCGGCCGGACCGAGAATGGCCGAGTAGTTCTTGTCCGACAGTGCCTGGGTGGCGTAGCTGGCCGCCTCCTGCGGACTGGCCGCACTGTCCTTGAGGTCGATCTCGAGCTTGGTGTCACCAAGGAACTTCTGCTTGGCGATCTCGTCGACGGCCAGGTCGACGCCCTTGGTCGCGTTCGTGCCGGCGAACGCGACGGCGCCGGTCATCTCCTTGATCGACATGATCTTGATCGTCTGCGGCAGGCCGCCCCCGCTCGTGCCGGCACCGGACGAACCGCCACACGCCGTCAGTCCCGCGACCAGTACCGCTGCCCCGGCGAGCACCGTCGCCGGACGTGACCACCTAGCGATCTTCATTGACGCCTCCGATGGAGAACGAATCTATGATTATGATTCGTATGAGTTGCCATACGGTAAGCCGCGACCGTAGATCTGTCCACCCCTTCGAGACCTCTTGACAGCACTGTAATTCAATATAACGTTTATCAGCAATAGGAGGTTTTGATGGGTGTACTCCCGGCAACCACGGTGGCACTCGTGACCGGCGGTGGCTCCGGCATGGGGCGCGCCACCGCGCATGCCTTCGCCGACGCCGGGGCGCGCGTCGTGGTCGCGGACCTCGACGCAGAGGGCGGCAAGGCCGTCGCGGGCGAGATCGGCGGCCATTTCGTGCACACCGACGTGACCAGCCCGGCCGCGGTCGAGAACATGGTCGCCGAGACGGTCGCGCACCACGGCAGGCTCGACTACGCCGTCAACAACGCGGCCTGTCCTCCCGACACCACGCGGATCGTGGACGCCGACGTGGAGTCGTTCCGGCGGGTGCTGGACGTCAACCTGACCTCGGTTCTGCTGTGTCTCAAGTACGAGATCGCGCAGATGCTCGCTCAGGACGGTCCGTGCGCGGTCGTCAACATCGGCTCGATCCGCTCGATGCGCGCACAGGCCGGTTCGCCCGCCTACACCGCGGCCAAGCACGCGATCATCGGGCTGACCCGCACCGCCGCGCTCGAATACGCGGCGGCGGGCGTCCGGGTCAACGCCGTGTGCCCCGGCGCGATCAACACGCCGATGGTGCTCAAGGCGCGTACCGCACGCGGGGAGAGCGAAGCCGATATGGCGGCCCGGCTCAGCCTGCTCGGGCGGCTGGGCACGCCGGAGGAGGTCGCGCAGGCGAGCCTGTGGCTGTGCTCCCCCGCGTCCTCGCTGGTGACCGGCCAGGCACTCGTAGCCGACGGCGGCTATCTCATACGTTGAAGGGAAAACCTGTGATCATCGACGCACACACCCACGTCTGGCCCGACGCCATCGCCGAAAAGGCACTCACCGCGAACCGGCTTCCCGGGCTGCGGGCGGTCAGCGACGGCAAGGCAGCGACCCTCGCGGCCGAGATGGCGGCGCGCGGCATCGGGCACAGCATGGCGCTCGGAGTCGCCGGTGCGGCCAAGCACGTGGACCGCACCAACGAATTCGTCGCTTCCCTCGACCGCGCCACGTTCACCCCGTTCGGCACCGTGCACGTCGACCTGAGCGTCGAGGAGAACCTCGCGAGCCTGCGGCGGCACGGGATTTCCGGGGTGAAGGTGCATCCGCTGTTCCAGGGCTTCGGGCTGATGCACGAGCGGCTGTGGGAGCTGTTCGAGGCGTTCGGTGACGAGATCGGCGTGATCGTGCACGTGGGCGCGGGCGGCAGCGGTGAGGTGAACTCGCTGTCCACGCCATCGATGGTGCGGAAGATCGTGCAAGCGTTTCCACGGCTGCGCTTGGTGGTGTGCCACTTCGGCGGCTACCACATGCTCGCCGAGGCGGAGGAAGAGTTGCGGGGCCTGGACGTCGTGCTGGAGACGTCGTGGCCACCCGCACTGGCGAACGTCGACCCGGAGACGGTGCGGCGCATCATTTCGCGCCACGGCACGGAGCGCGTCGTGTTCGGCTCGGACTGGCCGATGACCGACCCCGCGGAGGAGATCGCCGCGATCCGCGCGCTGGGCCTGGGCGACGACGCCGAAGCAGCGATCCTGGGCGCCAACCTGTCCCGCGTGATGCGCCTGCCGGTGTAGGGCGGGAGTTGCGGCCGTTCTTCCGACCCGGACTGCCGCGCCGTCATTCGCCTTGAGCCCGATGCCGTAAGGGTCCCTCACGGCATTGGGCTCACCGCCAGTCCACGACCTCGTTCATCAGATGCGGCTCGCGTTTGGCAGTGGCCTTCGCATAGTCGCTCATGTGCTCGCGCATCAGTTGCTCGGCGACCTCGGCCTTGCCCTCGATGATCGCGTCCGCGATATCCGCGTGCACCTGGCGTACCTTGTCCCGCCGCCGCGGCACGTAGACGCTCGAAGCGCGTTCGGTGAAGATGTCCTTCATCGCCCGCGAGAAGATGCTGAGCAGGCCGTTGCCGGCCATCGACAGCACTTTCGCGTGGAAGGCGTTGCTCGCCGCGAGCCATTCCGCGTCGGTCTTGGCCGCGAAACCCTGCTGCACGATTTGCCGCAGTTCGTCGTTGTCGCCCGGGTCGTGGCGTTGCGCGGCGAGCCTGGCGATGAGCGGCTCCAGGATGAGCCGCGCCTCCACCAGCTCGCTGAACTGGATGCCCTGCACCTGAAAGAACAACGTGGCCATCCGGCCGAACTCGGCACTGTCCACTTCCGACACGACGGGTCCGCCGCCGGGGCCGGGCTTCATCCGGATGAGTCCGTGCACCTCGAGGATGCGCAGCGCTTCACGCAACGACGCGCGCGCCACCTGGTAACGCTGGAGCATCACGCTTTCGGACTCCAGCATGTCACCCGGAGCGAGCTTGCGCTGCGCGATATCACGCACGATTTCGCGCGCGATGATCGACGAGACCTTCTCGCCCCGGCGTCCCCATGCCGGTCCTGCCGATCCGATTTCACTCACAATGATTGGCAGCATACCGGCGTGCCGCGTACCCGCTGGGCAAGACCACCGGAACAGCTAACGGGTCAAACCTTTGACGAGCTGTTTGGCCAGCGAGTCCAGAATAACCTCGGTGGAACCCTCGTAAACCCGCATCGGCCGGGCCTCGCGGTAAAGCCGTTCCATCTTGCCGCCGCGCACCAGCCCGAACCGGCCCATGACCTGCACGGCCCGGTCCACAACACGCGCCGCGACCTCGGTGGCGCCAACCTTGGCCATGGACGACAGGTGCAGGTTACCCAGCGGATCCCGCGCGGCCGCGGCGGCGGCACGGTAGGTCAGCGTGCGAGCCATTTCGATTTCGGTCCACGCCATCGCCAGGTCACCCGGAATCGAGCCCAGCCGCGCCAGGCTCACCCCGAACTGCTCACGCCCGGCGGCGTGCCGCACGGCCTCCTGCAGCGCGGACTGCGCGAGCCCGACCGCGGCGCCCGCGACCGAGACACGGAACGTCGCGAGGGTCGCGAGCACCAGTTTGAAGCCCTGACCAGGTTCGCCGAGGCGGTTGTCCGCCGGCACCCGCACATCGTCGAACACCACGTCGCCGAGCACGTGCGGCGCGATGATCTGGTGCGGTTTGGTGACCGAAACCCCCGGCGTGGACGCGGGCACCAGTACGAGCGAATAACCCTCGCCCTCGCGGGCGAGTACCGAATAGAAATCGGCGTCGCCCGCATTGGTGATGAACGATTTGTGCCCGTTGACCACCAGTTCCCCGTCGCGTTCGGCGACACTGGTCGTCAACGCCTTCAAATCCGAGCCCACGCCAGGTTCGGTGAGCGCGAGCGCGGCGATCGCCTCCAGCCTGCCCACCTGCGGCAGCAATTCCGCGCGCACGGACTCGCTGCCGCCCACGCTGATCGCGTAGCTGCCGATGCCCTGCATCCCCAGCATCGAGTCCAGGTGACCGCTCTCGGCTGCGAACGCCTCGCGCACGACAGTCACGGCCAGCGAGTCGACCCGCTCGTACCGGCCGCCGTAGGCCGCCGGGACCATGATCGACACGATTCCGCTCGCGGCCAGGCGTTTCCGCATCTCCGGATCGATGTCGTCACCCTCGTCCGCACGCTCGGCGATGTCCCGTACGGAGGCCGCGAACTCCCGCGCCTCACGCTGCAAGGCCGTGTACGCCTCGGGCAGTTCGAACATCTCCACGGCGGACTCCTTCGACTCTGAGAAGATTCATGATTACCATAACAAGGAATTCGACCGCCCGCGAGGAGGCAGGAATGACGTTCGACCCACGACAGGCGTTCGATCTCACCGGACGCGTGGCGATGGTGACCGGGGGCAGCCGCGGGCTGGGCAGAGCGATCGCGTTCGGCCTGGCCCGCGCGGGAGCCGACGTGGTGATCGCGAGCCGCAAGCTCGAGGCATGCGAAGAAACCGCCACCGAGATCGAGCGGGAGACCGGCCGCGAGGCCATACCGATCGCCGCGCACGTCGGCAAATGGTCCGCGCTGGACGAGCTGGTCGAGCAGGTGTACCAGCGCTGCGGACGGCTCGACGTGCTGGTGAACAACGCCGGGATGTCGCCGGTCTACGACACGCTGCTGGACGTGAGCGAGGAACTGTTCGACAAGGTCATCGGCGTCAACCTCAAGGGCCCGTTCCGGCTGAGCGCACTCGTGGGTGCACGGATGGCCGAGGCGGGCGGCGGGTCGATCATCAACATCAGCAGCGCGGCAGCCGTGCACCCGCGGCCCGCGGTCGTGCCCTACGCGGCGGCGAAGGCGGGACTCAACGCGATCACCGTCGGCTTCGCGCGTGCTCTCGGCCCGTCGGTTCGGGTCAACGCGATCATGGCGGGCACGTTCCTCACCGACATCAGCACGTCGTGGGATCCTGCCGCTTTTGCCGAGCGCGCAAAGGGCTTCGCACTCGAACGCGGCGGCGAGCCGGACGAGATCGTCGGCATGGCCCTGTATCTCGCGTCGGACGCGTCGTCTTACACCACCGGAGCAGTACTCACCGTCGATGGAGGTCAACCGTGACATCAGTGGAAGAACGCGTCGCCCGTATCGAGGACCGGACCGAGATCACCGACCTGGCCGTGCTGTACGGCTACGTGATGGACGAGCGTGACGTCGAGGGCATCCGGCGCATTTTCTGCGACGACGCCACGCTGCGCTCGGCCGACGGCGTGTTCGCGGCGAGCGGGATCGAGGAGATCGTGCGCACCTACGAGGGCCGGTTCGCCGCGCTCGGGGCGACCAACCACTTCACGCACGGGCACGTGATCCGCTTCGACGGCCCCGATTCGGCACGCGGACTGCTCGCCTCGCACGCCGAGGTGGTGCGTGATGGCAAGCCGATGGTGGTGGCGTTGCGGTATCAGGACAGCTACCGCCGTACCGCGCAGGGCTGGAAGTTCGCCGACCGGCTGATGTCCTATATGTACTACGTGGATGTGCGTGAATACGCCGAGGCGCTGGGTACCGCACTGCGCGTCCGCGCGTACGGCGACCAGCGCCCGGCCGACTGGCCCGAGGTCCTCAACGGCACCCCGCCCACCTGGCTCAAGAATTACCTGCGCTGACGCGCAGCGATCCAAAGCCCGACCCGAGCGTCCGCAACACCCGACTCGGGCCCCCGGAAAGCTCGACTCGGCCGCACGCAACGCTCGACTCGCGCGCCCGGAACGCTCGACTCGCGCGCCCGCAAAGCCCGACTCGGGCGCACGCAAAGCCCGACTCGCGGGGTGGTCAGGCGGTGACTACGCCGTCGGCGGCCAGGGCCTCCAGGGCTCCGGGCGAGAGGCCCAGGTCGCCGAGGACCTGCGCGGTGTGCTCGCCGACGGTGGGCACACCGTCGTAGCCTGGACCGTCGTAGCCGGCCAGGTGCAGCACCGGGCCGGGCATCCGCACCGACTCGAACCCGGCACGGCCGGTGATGCCGACCAGCGTGCGCTCCACGAAATGCGGATCGGTCACGATGTCGGACGCGTCGTTGACCGGCGCGCTCACCACCTCGTGCTGGTCCAGGACCGCGAGCGCCTCGTCGCGCGGCAGGGACGCGACCCAGTCGCTGACGTACTTCTGCACCAGGTCGTTGTTCTCCAGCCGCGCGGCACCGGTGGCGAACCGCGGGTCCTCCATCAGCCGCGGCAGGCCCATCGCGGTGAACAAGCGGGTAGCGATGACCTGGTTCGACGCCGCGATGGACAGGAACTTCCCGTCCGCCGCCTGGTAAATCCCGCGCGGGGACGCGGCGCCGGTCGCGTTGCCGATGCGGCCCTGCACCTCGCCGAGCCCGGTGTACTTGAGCACCATGTCGCCGACGATGAACATCAGCGGTTCGTACAGCGCCACGTCCACCACGTCGCCCTGCCCGGTACGTTCACGCCGGAACAGCGACATCGCGGTGCCCATGGCGGCCGAGATACCGGCGATCGAGTCCGCGAACCCGAACGGGGGCGAGGTCGGTGGCAGGTCCGGCCAACCGTTGATCTGCGCGAACCCGCTCGCGGTCTCGGCGACCGTGCCGAAGCCGGGGCGCGCTCGGTACGGCCCGGTCTGCCCGAAACCCGACACTCTGGTCAGCACCAGGCCGGGGTTCTCCGCGCTGAGCACCTCGTAGCCAAGGCCCCAGCCTTCTAGGCGGCCAGGCCGGAACGATTCGACCACCACGTCGACCCGCGCCGCCAGGCGCCGCACGAGATCGCGGCCGTCCGGCCTGCGCAGGTCGATGCCGATCGAGCGTTTGCCCGCGTTGAGCCGGCAGAATCCGAGCGAAAGGCCGTCCTTCTGCGGTACCCACTGGCGGGCGTAGTCGCCGGTGACCGGATCCTCCGCCTTGATGACGTCGGCGCCGAAGTCGCGCAGCATCCGCCCGGCCGTCGGCGCCGCGTATCCGGCCCCGAGTTCGAGCACGCGCACTCCGGCGAGCGGCCCGTCAGTTCTTGCCATGTCTTCCTACCTTCGCTACGTCTTGGTGAGCGGCCCGCACCGCCTCAGGTTCCGCTACCCGCACCGCCGAGCAAGTCATATCCACGTTTCTCATACGCGCCACTGGATGTGCCGGGGCTCGAGGTATTCGTGAATGCCCCACTCCCCGAGTTCCCTGCCGACGCCGGACCTGCCCGACCCCCCGAAGGGCGCATCGGGCCGCATCGCCCCGCCGCCGTTGATCCACACCGTCCCCGCCCGCAACTGCTCCGCGACGCGGCGGCCCTCGTCCAGATCCGGGCTCCACACGTTCGCCGCGAGGCCGTACGCGGTGTCGTTGGCCAGCCGGATCGCCTCGTCGGTGTCGGAGAACGGCAGCACCACCGCGACCGGCCCGAAGATCTCCTGCTGCACCGCCCGTGCCGTGTGCGGCAAACCGCCGAGCAGCACCGGATTGATGAAATACCCCTTGTCCGGCACCGGTTTCTCCACCGACAGCAGCACCTTGCCGCCCTCGTTCGCCGCACCGTCGATGAAGCCCTGCACGCGTTCGCGGTGGTCGGGCCGGATCATCGGGCCGATGTTGGTCTCCGGATCCCACGGATCGCCGACCTTCATCTGGTCGAACGCCGCCGCACCCGCCTCCAGGAAACGGTCGTACAGGCTTTCGTGCACCAGCAGCCGCGCGAGCGCCGCACAGCCCTGGCCGCCGTTACGCGACCACCGCAGGTGCATCTCGACCGCGAAGTCCTCGACCTGGCAGCCGGGCAGCACGATGTTCGCCGATTTGCCGCCCAGTTCCAGCGTCACCCCCGACAGGTTCGCCGCCGCCTGCTCCATGATCTTCGCGCCGACCACGTCCGAACCGGTGAAGGACACCTTGTCCACACCCGGGTGCGAGGACAACTTCTGCCCGACGTCCGCCCCGCCGATGATGACGTTGAAGACGCCGTCCGGCAGCCCGGCCTCGCGCGCGACGTCACCGAAGAACAGCGTGGTCAGCGGGGTGCGCGGCGAGGGCAGCAGCACCACCGTGCAGCCCGCCGCGAGCGCCGCGCCGAACTTGAAGATCGCCAGGTTGAGCGGGTAGTTGTAGCCGGTGATCGCGGCGACCACGCCCACCGGGTAGTGCGTCACGTCGCTCATCGTCGGCACCGGCTGGTCGAACCCGCCGAGGTGCACCGTGCGGTCCTTCTTCGCCGCGTCGGCCTGCCAGCGCAGATGCATCAGGCCCAGCTTGACCTGCATCCCCTCGGCCAGCGACACGGGCGTGCCGACCTCGTTGACGATCGACGCGAGCAGCTGGTCGGTGCGTGCTTCGAGCGCGTCGGCCAGCCGGTGGATGGCGGCCGAGCGCTCCTGCCCGGACAACGCGGCCCAGCCGCCGAACGCGTCGCGAGCGGCACGCACGGCCTGGTCGACCTGGTCCGGCGAGGCACCGCCGACGGTCGCGATGACCTGTTCGGTGGCGGGGTTGACGACCTCCCACTGCTCACCGGCGGGTTGCACCGGTTTGTTCGCGATCGTCAGTGTGCGAACGTCCGGTACGAAGTCTCGTTGCGCTGTCATCAGACACCTTCCTTCGGCTTCTTCAGCATCAGCCCGACCCGGTGCATCTCGCAGATGAGCACGTCGTTCTGGTTGTACCCACGGTGTTCGAACCAGACGATCCCGGAATCGTCGCGGCTCTTGGACTCGCGTTTGTCCAAAATGGTGGTCTCCGCGCGCAGGGTGTCGCCGTGGAACACCGGATGCGGGAACTTGATCTTGTCGTAGCCGAGGTTGCCCAGCGTCGTGCCCATCGTCAGCTCCGGCACGTGGAACGCGCCGATCAGCGCGACCGTGAACAGGCTGTTCAGCACACGTGCGCCGTGCACAGTGGTCTTGGCGTACTCCTCGTCCAGGTGCAGCGGCGCCACGTTCATCGTCAGCGACGTGAACATGACGTTGTCCATTTCGGTGATCGTGCGGCGGAACGCGTGTTTGTACTCCGCCCCGATCTCGAACTCCTCGAAGTAGAGACCTCGCATGGCGGTCACGCCTCCCCTGCGATGGCCTCGGCCCGGGCGAGCCAGTCCACCGCCTTGTCGTAGTGCGCCTTGTCGATGTGCAGGCCGCGGTAGCGCAGCGCACCCTTGCCCTCCGCCGCGGCCTTCTCGTACGCCTCGGCCAGTCCCCAGTAGAACGCGATGTCCTCTTCGGACGGTGAGAACACTTCGTTGATCACCGGCACGTGGGTCGGGTGGATCGCGATCATGCCGCGGAAACCGAGCTGCCTTCCTCGGCGCGCGAAGTCCCTGAGCCCGTCGAGGTTCGCGAGGTCCTCCCACAGACCGGTGATCGCGTGGATCCCGGCTTCCCGGCACGCCAGCAGGATGCGGCTGCGGTGGTACAGAGTCTCGGTGCCCTCGGGCGTCCACTCGTAGCCCACGGCCCTGGCGATGTCGGCGTGCTCCGCGGTCGGGCCGATCATGGCGCCGACGCGCGGGGACGCGGTCGCGATCTCCAGGCAGCCGTGGATCGCGCGCACGGTCTCGACCGGCACGATGTACTCCAGGCCTTCGACGCCGCCCCGGACCTCGAAGTGGTCCAGCAGGGCGTCGTAACGCAGCACGTCGGTGGCTCGCTCGATCTTCGGCGCGAACACCCCGGTCAGCCCCGGGACCACGACCGCTTCCAGATCACCGCCGGTCAGCCGGGTGTCCAGCGGGTTGACCCGCACGAACACCCCGACATCCTCAGTGGACTCCCGCACGCGAGCGATCGACTCGGCGACCGTCGCCCGCGCCGAGACCTTCTCGGGCTCCGGCACGGAGTCCTCCAGGTCGAGCACGATCGCGTCCGGTTTCGCCTTGAGCGCCTTGTCCACCCAGTTCGGCCGGTGGCCGGGCAGGAACAGGATCGAACGGTACGGCCGCATCAGTAGCTCCTCGGCAGTCCCATGACGTGCTCGGCGATGTAGTTGAGCACCATTTCCTGGCTGATCGGCGCGATGCGCATCAGGCGGGCCTCGCGGAAGTACCGCTCGATGTGGTACTCCTTCGAGTAGCCGTAGCCGCCGTGCGCGGACAGCGCGGCGTCCGCGGCGAAGAACCCGGCCTCGGCGGCGAGGAACTTCGCTTCGTTGGCCTCCTTGCCGCTGGGCTTGTCGTTGTCGATCAGCCACGCGGCCTTCTGGCACATCACATCCGCCGCGTCCAGTTGTACGAGCGCCCTGGCCAGCGGATGCGAAATGGCCTGGTTTCGCCCGATCGGCCGGCCGAAGACGACCCGGTCGGTCGCGTACCGGCTGGCCCGGCGCAGCGCGGCCCGGCCGATACCGATCGCCGCGTTGGCCGAGATGACCCGCTCGGCGTTGAGCCCGGCCAGGATCGTGCGGAAACCGTCGCCGACGTCGCCGATCACGTCGGAGTCGGGCACGAACAGCTCGTCGATGAACAGCTCGTTGGTGTCCACCGCGTTGCGGCCCAGCTTCGGGATCTTACGCACGGTGACGCGTTCGCGGTCCATCGGCGCGAAGAACAAGGTCATCCCGGCCGTCCTTTTCGGACCGGCGTCGCGCGGCGCGGTGCGGCACAGGATGATCAGCCGTTCGGCCTCCTGCGCCTTGGTGATCCACACCTTCTTGCCGGAGATCGACCAGCCGCCGTCGACCTTCTTCGCGAAGGTCGAGATGTTCGTGGTGTCGGTGCCCGCGTCGGGTTCGGTGACCGCGAACGACACGTGGAGGTCACCCGCGACGAGCCGGGGCAGGAAGCGCTGCTTGAGGTCCTCGCTGCCGTAGCGAATGATCGACTCGAAGCCGAAGATTCCGATATGGACGGAGCTGCATCCGTTCATGCCCGCGCCGGAGGCGGAAATCTCCTGCTCCACGATCGCGGCCTCGGTCACCCCGAGGCCGCCACCGCCGTACTCGGTCGGCACCGTGAGCCCGAGCCACCCGCCTTTCACGACGGCGTTGTAGAACTCCCACGGGAATTCCTGGGTCTGGTCGTGCTCGGCCCAGTAGTCGTCACCGAAGTCGGAGCACAGCGCGCGCACCGCCGCCCGGATGTCGTCGTGGGTCGTGTCAACGTGGAAGTCCATGCACCTTCTCCTGCCGGTCGAACGTGTCGCTCGTGATCCCGTCTTCGCGCAGCGCCGCCTTGCGCACCTTCTCCGAAGGCGTCTTGGGCAGCGCGTCCACGAAACGGACGAAGCGCGGGATGGCGAACTCGGGGATCCGGCCCTTGCACCAGTCGAGGATCTCCGCCGGCTCGACGGGCTCGCTCGCCACGATCGCGGCGAGCACCTCGTCCTCCCCGGCCTCGACGTCGGCGGGCACGCCGATCACGGCGCATTCGGTGACCGCCGGATGCCCGAGCACGGCCTGCTCCACCTCGTAGGAGCTGATGTTCTCGCCGCGGCGGCGCAGCGCGTCCTTGTACCGGTCCACGAAATAGAACCAGCCGTCGGAGTCCATGCGCAGCGCGTCGCCGGTGTGGAACCAGAGGTTGCGCCAGGCCTCGACGGTCTTCTCCGGCATCCCGTAGTAGCCGTTGCTGCATGTGCCCGGGAACTTCGGCCGCACCACGAGTTCGCCGATCTCGCCGACCGGCACCTCGCGGTCGGTCTCGGGATCCACCAGCCGGATGTCGAACCAGTCCGCGTTCTGCAGCCCCGCGGCGCCATCGGGACGCGGCATCCCGTAGGGCGACATGATCGGCGCGCACGTCTCGGTGAGCCCGAACGCGTCCACGAACGCCTCGATGCCGTACCTCTTCTTGAAGTCCTCGACGATCGAACTAGCCGTCGGCGCCGCGTAGACGGCCCGCAGCTTGTTGTCCAGATCGTCCGGCCGCGGCGGCTGCTTCCACGCGAAGTCCATCATCACGCCGACGAAGTTGGTCACCGTGACCCCGGAATCGCGAACGTGGTCGATCCACCGGCTGGCGCTGAACTTCGGGCGCACGACCGCGCTCGCCCCCGCCACGAGCGCCGGGTACACCGCCATGAACTGCGCGTTGCCGTGGAACAGCGGCGTCGTCGTCAGGTAGCGGTCGGCCGGGGTGAGCCGGGTCAGGCAGACCACGATCTGGGCGAAGAAGTACAGCTGCGAATGCGGCATCGCGACGCCCTTGGAAGGGCCGGTGGTGCCGGAGGTGAAGAAGATCGCGCCGAGGTCCTGCGGTTTGGGCGACGGCAGCTCCAGCACCGGTCCGTCTTCGAGCTCGTCCCAGAGCGCGGCGGCCCACCCGTTGCGGCGTAACAGGTCCACGGCCTCGGCCCCGCCACCGGTGTCGATGACCCAGAACTGCTCGATACCCCGGGCATGCTCGGCGATCGCGACGAACCGTTGGGCGAACGCGTCGTCGATCACCGCCCACCGCGCCTGGACCGTGGCCACCTGGTGGCGCAGGAACTCGCCCTCGTAGTTGGTGTTGATCGGTACCTCGACCAGGCCGCCGACGCCCGCGGCGAACCAGCTGCGCACGAGCCGCGAGGAGTTCGCCGCCATGATGATCAGCCGGTCACCGTACTCGGCGCCGCTCTTGGTGAGCGCACCCGCGATCCGTTCGGCACTGCCCAAGATCTCCGCGTAGGTCCACTCCAGACCTTCCTCGGGGGTGATCAGGAACGGCGCGTCGGGCTGTTCGGCGACGTGGTGGCGCAGCACGGTGTTCAGCGTCCAGTCGTCGGGATCACCGAAGTTGAGCTTGAAATCCTCGTACACCCGGGTCATTTCCCGCCCTCCAGCGCGAGAATCGCCGGTGCGACGTCACGGCCGAAGCGGTCGATCGCGGCGATCGTCTCGTCGGCGTTCATCGACGGCCACTGCGGGCGGATGAGCAGCGGGTCCACCGGCAGCTGCGTGATCAGCTCGGTGAGCTGGGCGATGACCTCGTCTGGCGAGCCGAGCACGGCGTGCCCGGCGATGGTTTCGGCGAAGGACTCCTCCAGCTCCTTCTTGTCCATCATGTCGAAGCCCTTGCTGGCGTAGCTCAGGTACTTGCCCTTGGCGACCCGCGCGTACTCCTCCAGCGCCTGCTCGCGACTGTCCGCGACGAGCACGTTGCGGCGCAACGGCTGCGGCGTGAACTCCTTGCCCCGCGCGGCGAATCCCTCGCGCACCGCGTCGTAGCGGGCGCGGGCCTCTTCGAGCGAGGCCTCGGGCGGGCACGCATAGGCGTCACCCAACCTGCCCGCGCGACGTACGCCAGGCATCTTCTGCGCGCCGATCCAGATCGGCGGGTGCGGTTGCTGCGTGGGCCAGATGTGCGGCGCCACGTCGTCGAGCTGCCAGTGCTTGCCGTGGTAGGTGACCTTGTCCTTGGTCCACAGCTGCCGCATGATCTCGAGGCTTTCGTCCATCCTGGACGCGCGTTCCTTGAACGGGATGCCGAGGTAACCGAATTCCTCCGGCCGGTAACCGATTCCGGCGCCGAAGATGAGCCGCCCCTCGGTCACGACGTCGAGCGTCGCGATCTCCTCGGCCAGCACCACCGGGTGGTAGGCCGGGACGATCATGATCTGGGTGACCAGCTTGACGTTCGGGTCCACGTGTGCGGACAGGCGTGCCAGCAGCGGCACCGGCTGCAGCCAGCGCAGTTCCCCGTAGAGGAAGTGCTGGCCGATCGCGATGTAGGTGAACCCGTTGCGCTGCGCGGCTTCGGTGATGCGCAGGACGTCGGAGAACTGCTGCTGCGGCGAGACGGACTTGGGGACGTCGGAGAGGAGAAGACCGATCTGGACCATGGTTACTTCGCCGTCAATCCGCCGTCGACGGGGATGGTGACCCCGGTGACGTAGCTCGCGTCGTCGCTGAGCAGGAACGCGATCACCGACGCGATCTCCTCCGGTTGTGCCCCTCGGCCCAATGGGATGCCGCTGACGAAGTTCTTGGTCAGCTCGGACACGTCCGCGCCGGGCTCGCGTCCGAAGAACTGCGCCAGCATCGGCGTGTGCACGGTGCCGGGGCAGATCACGTTGACGCGCACCCCGTCCGGCGCGCCGACCAGCGCGAGCGACCGCGCGAACGGCACCAGCGACCCCTTCGTCAGCGAGTAGATCGGGCTGAACGGCGAGCCGATCAGCGCCGAGGTCGACGAGGTCATCGAGATCGCGCCCCGGCCCGCCTTGAGCAGGTCGAAGCCCAGCGTGCAGGTGTAGTAGGCGCTCTTGACGTTGACGTCGATGTTCTTTTCCCACTGCGCGTCATCGACCTCGATACCGGCCGGGCCGGGCATGCCGACCTGCGCGTGCAGCCCGTGCAGCACGCCCTTCTCGGTGCGGATGCGGTCGAACAGCGCGTTCAGGCTGCCCTTGTCGGTCGCGTCGACCTGCTGCGCGGTGGCGTTGCCGCCCGCCGCGGTGATCTCCTTCGCGACTCCCTCGGCCGCGTCCCCCGCGAGGTCGGCGACGTAGACGTACGCGCCCTCCTCGGCCAGCCGCAGGGAGATGGACCGGCCCATGCCGGATCCGCCGCCGACGACAGCGACCGTGCGGTCTTCGAAGCGGTGTGTCATGGTCTTCCCTTTCTCAACGTCGCTGGTCGAACGAGCGGCCGAGCAGTTCCGAGACGATCCTGATGCGCTGCATCGCCGGGGTTCCCCCGGCCAGCGCCCAGCCGTGCGAGTCACGGTGGAGCCGTTCGATGCCGAACTCCTCCGTGTAGCCGTTGCCGCCGTGCAGCTGCATGGCCAGATCGGTGACCCGCTTGGCCATCTCGTTCGCCGTGCACTTGGCGAGCGAGACCTCCAGCGAGTCGGGCAGCCCGTCACCGAAGTCGGCGGCGCGGCGGATCAGCAGCCGCGCGGCCTCGACCTGCAGCAGCATGTCCGCGAGCGTCATCTGCACGTTCTGGAACTCGATCAGCGGTTTGCCGAACTGGATGCGTTCCTGCACGTAACGGGTGGTGCGATCGAGCGCTGACTGGCCGAGCGCGAGGCTCATCGTGGCGTTGCCGAGCCGTTCGATCGAGAACGTGCCGAACAGCTCGCGAAACCGGCCCGGCCCGATGACGATGTTGTCCGCGGGCACCTCGACGTCGTCGAACAGCACGTCGGCCGACGGGATGCCGCGAAAGCCCATCAGCTTCTCGCGCTGGCCGAAGCTCACGCCGGGCCGGTCGGCCTCCACCAGCACCGCGCCGATCGCCTTCGAACCGGGCTCGTCGTTCATCCGCGCGTAGACCAGGTAGTAGTCGGCCTCGCTGCCGTTGGAGATCCAGCGCTTGCCGCCGTTGACCACGACCTTGTCGCCGCTTCTCACCGCTTTGGTCTTCATGTCCGTCGCAGCCGAACCCGCGTCCGGTTCGGAGATGGCCACCGCGAGCGTGCCCTCGCCGCGGATGATCGGCGGCAGGAAGCGTTCGCGCTGCTCCTCGGTGCCAAGGCGGGCCACGACCTGCGCCGGACCCGTGTTGGACTCGAAGACCTGGAAGGCCGCGGGACGGCATTCCTTGGCCAGCTCCTCGATCACGGTCAGCGCGTGCTGGAGCGGAGCGCCCCCGCCACCGTAACGTTCGGGAAGTGCGATGCCGAGGAAGCCGAGCTCACCGAGATACCTGCGCTCCTCGCGCGGGAAGGCGGTCCGGGTGCGGTCCCATTCCTCGGCCTTCGGCGCGTAGCGCTCGACGGCGAGCTTCACGGCCACTTCCTTCAGGGCCCGCTGCTCGTCGGTGTCGATCACCGATCCCACCGGCTCCACCCCACTTTCGTAGTAATCATCATCATAGTCTTGCCGGGATTGCGGTCAAGCTTGCTCGATCGGGGACCGCCTGTGCAAGATGTTCCTGGTTATCATCATCATAGATTTGAGGAGGCGGCAATGGGCCGGGCAGTCATCGTCGACGCGGTTCGCTCCCCGATGGGGCGCGGAAAGTCCAGCGGCGCGCTCGCCGGCGTTCATCCGGTCGACCTGCTCGCGCAGGTCCTCGCGCAGCTCGTGGCGCGCAACGACCTCGATCCCGGCCTGATCGACGACGTGCTGGTCGGGTGTGTCGGGCAGAACGGCGAACAGTCCGCGACGCCCGGCAGGCAGGCGGTGCTCGCGGCCGGATTCCCCACGCACGTGCCGTCCGTGACGATCGAGCGCAAATGCGGTTCGGGCCAGCAGGCACTGGATTTCGCGGTGCAAGGCGTGACGGCGGGGGCGTACGACATCGCGATCGCGGCCGGTGTGGAGTCGATGAGCCGGGTACCGATGGGATCGGCACGCGGGGACGCCGATCCGTTCGGGCCTGGCGTGCGCGAGCGGTTCCCGGACCTGGTGCCGCAGGGCATCTCGGCGGAACTCGTTGCGGCGAAATGGAAACTGAGTCGCGACGAGCTGGACGAGTACTCCGCGCGCTCGCACGCGCGGGCGGCCGCGACATCATTCGAGGACGAGATCGTGCCGATCACGACACCGTCCGGAGTGGTCACGGCCGACGAGACCATCCGCGAGGGCACCACCGCCGAACGACTCGGCGAGCTGAAGCCCGCGTTCGCGCGTGAGCCCTACCTCGGCAGGTTCCCCGACCTGGACTGGCTGATCACCGCGGGCAACTCCTCGCAGATCACCGACGGGGCGAGCGCGCTGCTGGTCATGTCCGAGGAGAAGGCGGCCGCGCTCGGCCTGCGTCCGCGTGCGACGGTGGTGGCGACCGCGGTCGTCGGCGACGATCCGACCCTCATGCTCACCGGCCCGATTCCCGCCACCCGCAAGGTGCTGGCGCGGGCGGGAATGTCCGTTTCGGACATCGCGGCCTTCGAGGTCAACGAGGCCTTCGCGCCGGTGCCGCTCGCGTGGCAGCGGGAGATCGGCGCGCCGGGCGAGGCGCTCAACCCGTGCGGCGGGGCGATCGCGCTCGGGCATCCGCTCGGCGCGTCCGGTGCACGGCTCGCGACCACACTGCTCGGGCATCTGGAGCGGACCGGCGGCCGGTACGGGCTGCAGACGATGTGCGAAGCGTGCGGGATGGCGAACGCGATGATCATCGAGAACCTGACGGGAGCGAAATGAAACTGGACAACTCGTGGGCGGTCGTCACCGGCGGCGCGTCGGGGCTGGGGCTGGCGACCGTGCGCCGGTTCGCCGAACGCGGCGTACCGACGGTGATCGTCGACTTGCCGGCGTCGGATGGCGAGCGGGTGGCGAAGGAGGTCGGCGCCGTGTTCGGCCCCGCCGACGTCGCCGATCCGGACGCCGTGAACGCCGCGCTCGACCTCGCCGAGGGGCCGATCCGCGCACTGGTGCACTGCGCGGGGCGCGGCGGCACCGTGCGGGTCGTGGAGCGCGACGGGCAGCCGGGCTCGCTGGAGATGTACGAATCCATCGTGCGCACGAACCTCATCGGCACGTTCAACATGCTCCGGCTCACCGCGGCGCGGATGGTGACCAACGAGCCGGTCGAGGACGAGCGCGGGGTGTGCGTGCTGACCGCGTCCGTCGCCGCGTGGGAAGGGCAGATCGGGCAGATCCCGTACGCCTCCGCGAAGTCCGGGGTGGTCGGGATGACGCTGGTGGCGGCGCGGGATCTGGCTCGTAAGCTCGTACGGGTGTGCTCGATCGCGCCCGGCACCTTCGACACCCCGATCCTGTCGCGGTTCTCCGACGAGATCCGGGACGGCCTGGCGCGGCAGACCCCGCATCCGCAGCGACTGGGGCGTCCGGACGAGTTCGCCGCACTCGCACATCACATCATCGACAACCCGATGCTCAACGGTGAGACGATCCGCCTCGACGGTGCGATCCGCATGCCCCCGAAATGAAGGAGAGCGCGAAGTGAGTGTGTTGACCGAGCAGGTCGACGGGGTCCAGGTCGTCACGATCGACCGGCCGGAGGCGAAGAACGCGATCAACACCGCGACCGCCGAGGCGATCGCGGCCGCGATGGACGAACTGGACAACCGCGACGACCTGGTGGCCGGTGTGATCACCGGTGGCGGCGGGACGTTCTGCGCCGGCATGGACCTCAAGGCGTTCCTGCAGGGCGAAAAGCCGATCGTGCCGGGGCGCGGGTTCGCCGGCATCGTGCAGCAGCCACCGGCGAAGCCGCTGGTCGCGGCGGTCGAGGGGTACGCCATCGCGGGCGGTTTCGAGATCGTGCTGGCATGCGACCTGATCGTCGCGGCACGGAACGCGAAGTTCGGCCTGCCCGAAGTGAAACGGGGCCTCGTCGCCGCCGGCGGCGGGCTGCTGCGGTTGCCCGAGCGCGTGCCGTATCACCTCGCGGTCGAGTGGTCGCTGACCGGTGAACTGGTCGACGCCTCCCTCGCGCACGAGGTGCACCTGGTGAACCGGCTGACCGAGCCGGGGAAAGCACTGGAAACGGCGCTGGAGCTGGCCCGCTCGATCGCCCGCAACGGCCCGCTCGCCGTGCGCGCGACGAAGGAAATCCTCGGCGCGGCACGGGACTGGCCGTCGAACGAGGCGTTCCAGCGGCAGCACAAGATCGTCGACCCGGTCCGCTCGTCGGAGGACGCGCGGGAAGGCGCACTGGCGTTCAAGGAGAAGCGGGCACCCGTCTGGAAGGGCCGCTGAGCGTAACGAGGCGGGGTGCCATAGCACGGCACCCCGCCTTCGAGCGTCTCACTGCGGCGGCGGGAACCGCGGCTTCCGCTTCTCCAAGAACGCCGTCGCGCCCTCGATCATGTCCTCGCTGCCCACCGCCTGCACCAGCATGCCGAGCCCGGTCGTGAACGAGTCGCGCGCGGAGTTCCACCAGATGTTCGAGCTGATCTTGGTGATCTCCAGATAGCGCGGGCTCAGCCGCGCAAGGTCGGCACACCACTCGGTGACCGTCGCCTCCAACTGGTCGTCTTCGACGACCGCGTTGACCAGGCCCATCGCCTCGGCCTGCTCGGCGCTGTAGCGGCGGCACAGCATCGACAGCTCCTTCGCGCGCTTCTCCCCGATCTGCACGCCCATCACGTTCGTCGCCCCGGTCACCGGCGCGCTGCCGACCTTCGGCCCGGTCTGCCCGAACGTCGCCGACCGCGCCGCGATCGCGAGGTCGCAGGCCACAATGAGCTCGTTCCCGCCACCCGCCGCCGCGCCGTTGACGGCCGCGATCACGGGCCGCGGGCAGTTGCGGACCGCGTCGAACAGCCGCAGCGAGGACTGGTACAGCCCACGCATCTCCCCCACCGTCGGCGTGCTCAGCTGTTGCAGCGAACCACCCGCACAGAAGCTTCCGCCCGATCCGGTGATGACCACGGCCCGCGCGTCGGCCGCACTCTCCAGAGCATCCACAATGGACGCGGACATCTTGGGATCAAAGGCGTTTCGCCGCTCCGGCCGGTTCAGGCGGATCCAAAGGTTATCTCCGTCGCGTTCGACGAGAACGTCGGTCATTCGGCACCTCCCGGTAAATATCCATTATAATAATAAGCCTTGTTTGATGTGCGACCAAGGAGCGAGCGGATGAACGCGGACTACAAGCGCCCCAAGGCGGCGATGGTGATCGCGCAGCAGATCGTCCGCGACGTGGGCAGGGAGTCGCTCCAGGCCGGCGACCTCCTGCCGCCGGAACGCACGATGCTCGACAAGTACGACGTCGGCCGCGGCACCCTGCGCGAGGCCCTGCGCCTGCTGGAGTTCCAGGGCGTCATCGCACTCAAGCCGGGCCCGCGCGGCGGCCCCGTGCTCCTCGACCCGGACGCCAGCCACCTGGCGAGCACCGTCGTACTGCTCATGCAACTGAAGAAGGCGCCGTTCCAGACGATCGTCGAGGTCCGAAACGCGCTCGAACCGATGATCAGCTGCCTTGCCGCCGAACGCATCACCGACGCGTCCCTGGAGGTACTCGGCGGCACGATCGAGCAGATGCGCGACAACCTGGGCGACCAGACCGTGTTCCTCGAAGCCAACAAGCGCTTCCACGATGTCATCGCGTGGTCGTCCGGCAACGCACTGTTCGGTTATATGGTCGATTCACTACTGGGCATCATGGACGGCACGGTGATCGGCATCGACTACCCGGCACCGCGCCGAGCCGCGATCCTGACCGCGCACGAGGAGATCCTGGGAGCGCTGACACGGCGCGACCCGAAGGAGTCCGAGCAGCGGATGCGGGAGCACATCGACGCCTACACCCGCTACGCGCAGCGCAAGTTTCCCGACGTGCTCACCGAAATCATCCCCTGGGACGGACGTTAGCCCACGTTGATCGCCCGCTCGGGGCAGGAATCCGCGCCTTCGCGGGCGGCCGTGGCGAGGTCGCCGTCAACTTCCTCTTCCAGTACGTACGCGTGCCCGTCCTCGTCACGCAGCGCGAACACCTGCGGCGCCGTCATCTGGCACAGCCCGTGGCCCTGGCACTGGTTCGCGTCCACCTGAACCCGCATCGGCTTTCCTTTGCTCTCGACGTTGACAGCTTGGGTATCTAGTATAACCATTATCAGGTCAACGACGAGGTTGGCAGACTGAAAGGCGCGAAGAGAGCATGACCGAACAGCAGCGTTGCCCGGTTGTCCATTTCGACCACAACTCGGTTGAACATGCGGAAGACCCGGTCGGTGCCTATCGGTCGCTGCGCGCGGGGGCGAAGCGCGGCTGGACCGACGCCAGTGGCGGGTACTGGGTTCTTTCCGACTACGAAAGCGTGTTCGAGGCCGCTCGCGACGACGACGCGTTCTCCTCGGCGCGGACGAACCACGGCGGGGAAGGACTCTCCGTCGTGATCCCGAAGACGCCGATGAAGCTGCACATCCCCATCGAACTCGATCCGCCCGACTTTCGGAAGTACCGCAAGATTGTCAACCGCATCACCGCGCCCGCCGCCGTGGAGAAGATGCGCGGAATGGTCGAGCGGCACACGACGGCGTTCATCGACAGCGTCATCGAGGCCGGGGAATGCGACCTGACCTCGGTGATCGGGGTGCCCTCGATCGTCACCATCGACTGGCTCGGGCTGCCGATCGAGGAGTGGCAGCGGTACTCGCACGCGCACCATGCCGTGCTCGCCGAGCCGCAGGGCAGCCCGGCCTACGAGCAGGCGACGAAGGTGGATCTGCCCTACCTGTTCGACCAGCAGTGGGAGACGATCCGGGCGCGCAGGGCCGCGCCACGCGACGACATCATCAGCTACCTGGTGCAGCAGGAGGTCGACGGCAGACCGATGACCGACGACGAGGTGTTCGGCATCGTGGACCTGCTGGTCTCCGGCGGGGTCGGCACCACCGCGTCGCTGGTCAGCCAGGCGCTGGTGTGGCTGGCCGAGCACACCGACGTGCGGCAGCGGCTGATCGACGACCCGAGCCTGATGGATCGTGCGGTGGAGGAGTTCCTGCGATTCTTCTCGCCGACGCAAGCGCTTGCGCGCACGGTGATGAAGGACGTCGACTTCCACGGCTGCCCGATGAAGGCCGGGGATCGCGTGCTGCTCGCCTGGTCGTCGGCCAACCGCGACGAGTCCCTGTTCGACAACCCGGACGAGATCGACATCGAACGCTGGCCGAACCGGCACACCGCGTTCGGCGTCGGTGTGCACCGGTGCGCCGGTTCCCACCTCGGTCGTCTGATGTCGAGGACGTTGATCTCGCAGGTGCTGCAACGGATGCCGGACTACACAGTCGACTTCGCAGCGTTGAAGCGGTATCCAAGGCAGGGCGTGAACATGGGCTTCGTGAGCATCCCGGCCCGCTTCACGCCCGGCAAACGGCTGCTGCGGGGCAGCTAGAACGCCCCGGTCCCGTTCGGCGTGCCGAGCCCGGTCGGCCCGTCGTAGCCGGCGCCGGCGGTGCACAGGTAGTTGCCGCAGGAACCGTTGCTGCCGCTGGTGACGTCGTTGAGCGAGCCGGTGTGGGCGTACGGCAGGGCGGCCGCGCTGCCGGAGAACGACCCGGCCAGTGCGTAGACGCTCGCGACGATCGGCGACGACACGCTGGTGCCGCCGAACTCGAGCCAGCCCTTACTGCTGCTCGGGCCGTGCAGGTAGGTGTCGTAGACCGCGACGCCGGTGTTCGGGTCGGCGACCGCGCTGACGTCGGCGACGGTCCGCTTGGCGCAGCCCGGGTCGGTCTGCCACGAGGGCTTCGGCTCGTAGGCGCTGCAGCCGCTGCCCCCGCCGCTCCACGCCGTCTCGCTCCAGCCGCGGCTGTTCGACGCGCGGGACAGGCTCGTGCCGCCGACGGCCACGACCTCGGGTGAGGCGGCCGGGTACTCGACGCCGTAGCCGCTGTCGCCGGAGCTGGCCGTGACCGCGATGCCGGGATGGTGGTAGGCGGCGTCGGCGGAGGTCTCGCCGGAGTACTCGCTGCCGCCGTAGCTGTTGCTGATCGCGGCGGCCCCGCGTCCGGCCGCGGTCTTGACACCCGCGCTGAGGTCGGTCAGCGCCGCGCTGTCGGCCTCGACCAGGAGGATCTTGCAGTCAGGACAGGCGGCGGAGACCATGTCGACGTCGAGGGAGATCTCCTCGCCCCAGCCGGTGTCGCCGCGCGGGTACTTGGTGCCGCCGCGCTGGTCGATCTTGGTGAAGCAGCCGTTCGCCGTGGTGCACGCGGGGAGCCCGAACTTGGCGCGGTAGACGCCGAGGTCGCTCTCCACGTTGGGGTCGTCGAAGGCGTCGACGATGGCGACCGTCTTGCCCGCGCCCGCGGTGGTCGGGAGCTTGTAGGCGCTCTGGAGGTCGGCCGGGACCAGGCCGACGGGTGAGGGGCTGGCGGCCGGGGCGCCGGAGGCGTCGACGCCGACCTTGGCGTGGCAGCGGGCCGTGCCCGGGCTGGTGGCGCCGCAGACGTCCTTGGCGGCATGCGGCGCGGCCTGCGCCGGCGCCAGCACGAGCGTGGTGGCCGCCAATCCCGCGGTGACGATCAACGCCTTCAACCCGGTACCCATCGCACACTCCTTGGTCGTGACCACGCCGGGTACGGACTGTAGGTCGCCAACACGCCCCGCGCCTAGCTCAAACGGGTGCCGAGTTCCCCCGAGCGGGCGAGAATTTCTGTCATCTCTTGCATCTGGTTGGCGCGTCGAACCGATCAGAATGGTGAGCCCTTTTCCAGGCAGGCGACGATCGACGGGCTGGTCAGCGGCATCGACGACGAGGCGGCGCGCCAGGACGCCGGCGGCCGTGATCTGCGTCTGCGCACGCACAAGATCGGTACCCAGAACAAACCTCCACATCAAGGTCATCGAGCGAAGCGACGCGACCATCGAGATCGACGGCCACGGCGGGCCGGCCCCGTCGGTGCGGACCTTCGCAGCCGTGTGGCGAGCTGCGGCCGATCGCCTCGAAGCTTGCTGCGCGGGACGCGGTATTCACCGAAGAAGTCGCTGCCGGACCGCTCGCGAAGCGTCACTATGGCTTGCTACGCGGATGTGTCTCAGCCTGGCCGTACTGCTGAACGTCTACGCCAAGTGCCTCGACGGCGGGGAACAGGCAGCGCGCGACCGTGCCGAGCGCGCCATGCGCGGCTGGTGAAGCCGTGGGACAAGATCGGCCCGGCGACCTGTTGTCACAGGTCACCGGGCCGATCAGGCTGGTGTGGCGGGTACAGGATTCGAACCTCTGAAGGCAGTGCCGTCTGATTTAGAGAGCAGCCGGAATACCGCCTCTGACCTGGCATTTTTCAACCAAGAGGCAGCCACACGGGCACACATTGGGCACACAGAAACGACACATGTGACCACACATGTGAACAACATGTCTGGTCACATGTGTCGTCAGCGCCACCCGGGTTCCGTATCCTGGAGAGCGTGAGCGAGCCAACCAGCACGGTACGAGCTGAGGACCAACCGTCCTGGGTCGATGTCGTACGCCGCACCGAGCACGGGGAGACGGTCTCTGTCGTCGCGCACGGCGAACACGTCGCTGACGTGGTGCCTTCCGGCGAACTCGACCGACTGCGCGAGACTATCGACGTGCTATCCGACACCGACCTCGTCCGCGACCTGGCAGAAGGCTTGGCCGACGCGCGCGCAGGGCGCGTCTTCTCAGCCGACGACATCGCCGCTGACCTCGCCGCCCGCCGCGAAGCTGGCGAATGACGAACGCTCTCCCCTACGCCGTCACCTTCACTCCGGCGGCTCGCCGAAGGCTGGCCAAGTTGCCCTTCGCGGCGGCTGCCGCTCTGTACGAGCACCTGACCGGCCCAGTCGCCGGTAACCCGTACCGGCTCGGCAAGCCGCTCGATGAGCCGTTCCACGAGGTCTGGACGACCCGACGCGGCGACTATCGAGCGCTGTACTCAATCGACGATGACGAGCAGGTTGTCACCGTGCTCGCGGTCGCACATCGTCGAGACGCATACCGGCCCCGATAGACAGTCGGCAAACGCGCAGACCACCCGTTGTGTCACCCAAGAAGTCGCAAGAGCTGAAACATCAGCGCTGGGGTGATATCAATCTGGAAGGAGCGCGCCCGGAGGTCGGTGCACAGTGGACGGATACCGGCGAGGCATCCGAGGAAGGGCCGCTCAAGCACCGCGACAGCGATACCGGCCGCACCGTCCCGTGCCCTCCCGTACTGACGGAGCTATTGCACCACCACATGAACACCTTCGGTACCGCTCGTGACGGCAGGCTGTTCCGTGGAGCACGCGACGGCGGTCGGGTTGGCAGCACGGTCTACGGCCGAGTATGGGGTACCGCGCGAGCGCGAGTGTTCACGCCGGAGGTCGTCGCCGGACCGCTCGGCAAACGTCCGTACGATCTTCGCCATGCGGCGGTCTCGACGTGGCTCAGCGGCGGTGTGGAGGCCACGCGCGTCGCGAAGTGGGCCGGGCACAGTCTCGCCGTGCTGCTGCGGGTGTACGCGAAGTGCCTCGACGGCGGGGAGCAGGCAGCTCGCGACCGGGTGGAGAAGGCACTCGGCGGCTGAGGGGTGGGCACGCATTGGGCAAAGAACCCCGTTGAGTGCCGGACACGACCGGACGGAGCCGGACCATACAAGATCACCCCCGTTCCCTGTCTTCGCAGGTCACCGGGGGTGATTTCGCTGGTGTGGCGGGTAGAGGATTCGAACCTCTGAAGGCAGTGCCGTCTGATTTACAGTCAGATCCCTTTGGCCGCTCGGGCAACCCGCCATGGCCGGTCCAGCCAGCCGAGACACAGCGTACAGAAGGCCCGTACGGCCGGAGCAACCGGGTTGGCCCTCAGCGCTATGGTGTGGCCTACCCGACAAGCGACAGTACATAGGTAGGAACACGTGGCCGATCCGTCTTTCGACGTCGTGAGCAAGGTCGATCGCCAGGAGGTGGACAACGCCGTCAACCAGGCGGTCAAGGAGCTGTCCACCCGGTTCGACTTCCGGGGGGTCAACGCGAAGGTCGCCTGGGCCGGCGAGGAGGCCATCGCCATCGAGGCCGAGACCGAGGAACGCGCCCTCGCCGCCGTCGAGGTGTTCAAGGAGAAGCTGATCAAGCGCGGCATCTCCCTCAAGGCGTTCGAGGCCAGCGAACCCGCGTCGTCCGGGAAGATCTACAAGATCAACGGCAAGATCATCCAGGGCATCGACTCGGAGAAGGCGAAGAAGATCGCCAAGTTCATCCGCGACGAGGGCCCCAAGGGCGTCCAGGCCCAGATCCAGGGCGACCAGCTGCGCGTCTCCGGCAAGAAGAAGGACCACCTGCAGGAAGTGATCTCCCTGCTCAAGGGCAAGGACTTCGAGATCGCGCTGCAGTTCACCAACTACCGGTAACCACCGCGCGCTTGCCCGCTCCACGCTCCGGTCGCGATCATCGACGGCATGAGTGAGCGCTACGAGTACCGGGTCATCCAGCTGCGCGAGGGCCTCATCGGCGGCAAGATGTCCGGGGCGAAGCTGGAGAAGATCCTCAACGACGAGGCCGCGGACGGCTGGCGGCTCAAGGCGATCACCGGCGCCGATGTGAAGGGCCGCGTCGGGCCGGGTGGGGTCGAGGGGTTGCTCATCACCTTCGAGCGCCGGGTGGACTGACCCGGTTTCGAATGGGCGCCAAGATCCACACGTGGTCTAATGCGCGTGCTCGACTCGAAGGAGGACGCCGGGTATGCGCCGCTGGGCCAAGGTTCTCGCACCCCTGCTGGTCTTCGTGCTGGTCACAGCCGTCGCCCCCGCCGCGGAGGCAGCCACCGGGACGCGCCTGATCACCGGGGCCTACCCCCGCCTGGTCCGCCTCGAGTACGGCGCCTACAAGAATCGCATCGTCGCGACGGTGTCCAGTTGGGACGCGCAGGGTGCGTTCGCGCCGATCTTCGAGAGCACCGACGAGGGACGCAGCTTCCGCAAGATCGGCGAGATCCGCGACCCCGAACCCGGCGAGTGCTGCGGCACCCTCTACGAACTCCCCCAGCGCGTCGGCAGGCTCCGCGCCGGCACGCTGCTCTGGGCCGCCAGCTACGGCCAGGACGCCGGCCCCAACCGCCGCGTGGGCATCAAGCTCTACGCCAGCCGCGACGGCGGCCGCCACTGGTCGTTCCTGTCCGAGGCGGCCCGCTCCCACAACACCGACGGCGTCTGGGAACCCGAGATCACCGTCGACGCGGGCGGCACGCTGTGGGTGCACTACGCCGACGAGACCGAGGCACCTCGCTTCGCCCAGGTGCTCACCCGCGTCGGCTCCACCGACGGGATCAACTGGGGCACGAAGCAGATCACCATGGCCATCCCGCCCAGCCGCGTCCGCCCCGGCATGCCGATCGTTCGCCGCCTGCCCGACGGCCGCTACTACTTCGCCTACGAGATCTGCAACTACGGCGACCGCTACTGCGACCCGTACTTCAAGATCTCCCCCGACGGCGCGAACTTCGGCTCGCCGGGCGACCCCGGCACCCGCGTCACCACAGCCAGCGGCGCCTACTTCCAGCACGCGCAGACGGTCACCCTGTTCCCCGGCAACCGGCTGGTCATGGTCGGCCAGCTCTACACCGACCGCAAGGGCAAACCGCTGCCGGGCAACGGGCAGATGCTGCTGGCCAACGACAACCTCGGCGCGGGCGACTGGTACGAGCGCCCCGCACCGGTGCAGGTTCCCAAGGCCTACAACAACTGGTGCCCCAACTACAGCTCGGCGCTGCTGCCCGTGGACGACGGCCGCAACGTGCTGGAGATCGCCGCCGACTACGACAACGGTGTGTGCACGACCTACTTCGGCAAAGGCCCGGCGTAGGCCTGCCGCAACGCGGCCTCGAACGTCTCGATCGACTGCGCGCCGGACACGCCGTAGCGGTCGTCGAGCACGAAGAACGGCACGCCGTTGACACCCAGTTCGCGTGCCCGGGCCACATCGGCACGCACGTCGTCGGCGTACTCGTCGCTCTTCAGCACGCGCCGTACGTCGTCGGCGTCCAGACCGGCATCGGTCGCGACGGACACCAACGACTCCTCGTCGAAGACCGACCGCCGCTCGGTGAAGTACGCGCTGAAGAACCGTTCCGTCACCTCCGCCTGCAGGCCCCGCTCCCGCGCCAGGTGCAGCAGCCGGTGCGCGTCGAAGGTGTTGCCGATGACGCTGTCTTCCAGGTTGTACTCGAGCCCGTCCTCGGCGGCGAGCCGCGCGAGCCGCGCCTCCATGGCGTGCACCTCGGCCTCGCCCTTGCCGAACTTCTTCGCCAGCAGCGGCACCTTCGGCACGGCCTCGCCGCGCGGCATCCGCGGATCCAGTTCGAACGAGTGGTAGACGACCTCCACCTCGTCGCGGTGCGTGAACCCGGCCAGCGCCCGCTCGAACCGCCGCTTGCCCAGGTAGCACCACGGGCAGACCACATCGGACCAGACGTCGACTCGCACGATCAGGCGAACGTGCGCTCACCCATCGGTATTCCGCAGCAGCGCGAAGAACCACACGCCGAGCACCTGTTCGACCTCGGCGCGGGTGGCCGCCGGGTCCTCCGACTCCGCGATCATCCGCGCCGCTTCCATGACCGTGCTCAGCACGAGCTGCGCCAGCGCCCGCACGGGCTGCGGCACCAGCAGCCCGGCATCCATGAAGCGGCCCAGCGCGTCGACCAGCAGTCCCAGCCCGTACTCCGCCTCGATCTCCCGCCACACGCCCCAGCCGAGCACCGCGGGGGCGTCGGTGAGCGAGATCTGCCGCACGTCCTCGCGCAGGCATGCGTCGAGGAACACGCCCAGCGCCGTGACCATCGCGACGAGCGGCTCGTCGGTGTTCGCCAGTGCGGCGGCGACCTCCTCGGTCAGCTCGCGTTCCAGTTCCTCGGCTACGGCACGGAACAGGCCCTGCTTGTCGGAGTAGTGATGGTAGAGCGCGCCACGGGTGACACCCGCGGCGCGCACGATCTCGTCGGCCGGGACGGCCTGGTACCCGCGAGCGGCGAACAGTTCGCGGCCCGCGGCGACGAGTGCCGCCTTGGTGCTGTTGGAACGGTCCTGCTGGGTGCGTCGCACGGCACCTAATCTGCCATGGCGCCTGCGAACTCCACGACGTGCCGTACCACGGCCTCCGGCTTGTCCTCGGGGATGAACGTGTACGCGTCGGCGACCTCGACCAGCCGCGCGTCCGGGAGCAGGGCGGCCAGGCGCTGGGCGAGGCGGATCGGGAACAGCTTGTCCTCGCTCGCCCACAGCAGCAGCACCGGGCGGTCGAACCCCCGCAGCTTCTCGGCCGCTTCGAGGGTGTACTTCGAGTCCACCGCGCGCAGGAGTTTGCGCACGTCACGACGGACACCGGCGGAGCGGAGCAACGGCGTGAAGTAGGCGTCGGCGATCTCCGGCGGCACCGGACGCTTGGTCACCCAGCCGAACAGCACGGGCAGCCGATGCAGTGCCTTGACCTGCAACAACCGGGCGAGCAGGGGCATCGCACCGGGGAGCCGCACGAACTTGGGCAGCGGCCGGAAGATCGGCGGGAAGAAGTACTCGAAGCTGTCCGAAGGCAACAACACCACACGGGCGACCCGTTCGGGGCGGCGCGACAACATGATCTGGCTGAGCGCGCCGCCGGTGTCGTTGCCGACCAGGACCACGTCGCGCAGGTCGAGCGCTTCGAGGAAGTCGGCGATCACGTCGGCCGCGCCCGCGGGGGTCAGGTCGGCGTCCGGGTGCATCGGGATCTCGTGCGCGCCGAGCGGCCAGTCGGGGGTGATGCAGCGGAAGCCCGCGGCGGCGATGTCCGGCACGACCTTGCGCCAGAGCAGCGCGTTGGTGAAGACGCCGTGCACGAAGACCACGGTCTGCCCGGAGCCGCTTTCGTAGTAGCGCACCTCGCCCTGCGGCAGCGTGACGCGGTGCTCTTGCCCTAGGTTCGTCATGCCTCGAACATACATACATGCCGTACGTATGTAAATGGGGGCGCTAAAGTGGACCCCCGAACGGCTGAACCGGACAAGGGGGACCTTGATGAAGGGCATCGTGCTGGCGGGCGGCAGCGGAACGCGGCTGCATCCGATCACCCAGGCGGTGTCCAAGCAGCTGCTGCCGGTCTACGACAAGCCGATGATCTACTACCCGCTCTCGGTGCTGATGCTCGCCGGAATCCGGGAGATCCTGATCATCTCGACGCCTTCGGACCTGCCGAACTTCGAGCGATTACTCGGGTCGGGCGATCAGTTCGGGGTGAGCTTCAGCTATGCCGAACAGCCCAGCCCCAACGGGCTCGCCGAAGCCTTCGTGATCGGCGCGGATTTCATCGGCGACGATTCGGTCGCGCTCGTGCTCGGCGACAACATCTTCTACGGCCAGGGATTCTCCAGCCGGATGCAGGACGAAGTGTCCTCTTTGGATGGCTGTGTGCTGTTCGGGTATCCGGTGAAGGACGCGCAGCGCTACGGCGTCGGCGAGACCGACGGAACCGGCAGACTGGTGTCGATCGAGGAGAAACCGCCGAACCCGAAGTCCAACAAGGCGATCACGGGGCTGTATTTCTACGACAACCAGGTGGTCGAGATCGCCCGCGGCCTCACCCCTTCGGCGCGCGGCGAGCTGGAGATCACCGACGTCAACCTGACCTATCTGGAGCAGGGCCGGGCGAAGCTGGTCGATCTGGGGCGCGGTTTCGCGTGGCTGGACACCGGGACGCACGACTCCCTGCTCGAGGCCGGGCAGTTCGTGCAGGTGCTGGAGCACCGCACCGGCGTGCGGATCGCGTGCCTCGAGGAGGTCGCGCTGCGGATGGGCTACATCACACCGGACGAATGCCTCGCGCTGGGGCAGAAGATCTCGAAGTCCGGTTACGGCGACTACGTGGTCGCGGTGGCCCGTTCGGCGGGCGCGGGAAGCTAGGGCTGGAAACCGCGCCGCCGCGCCATTTCCTCCAGACGCGCGATGCGGTCCTCGATCGGGGGGTGGGTCGAGAACAGCCGCGAGAACGACTCGCCGGGGCGGAACGGGTTCGCGATCATCAGGTGCGACTGCGAGACCAGCTTCGGCTCCGGTACGAGCGGGGCGCGCCGCGTGCCCATCTCCAGTTTCCGCAGGGCCGAGGCCAGCGCGAGCGGATCGCCGGTCAGCTGCGCGCCCGACGCATCGGCCTGATATTCCCGCGAACGGCTGACGCCCATCCTGATGACCGCCGCCGCGATGGGGCCGACCAGCACGAGCAACAGCGCGACGAGCGGGTTGCCGCCCTCACGATCGTTGCCGCCGAAGAACAGTGCCAGGTTGGCCAGCACGCTGATCATGCTCGCCAGCGCGCCGGCGACACAGGAAATCAGGATGTCGCGGTTGTACACGTGCGACAGCTCGTGCCCGAGCACGGCGCGCAACTCCCGCTCGTCGAGCAGGTCCAGGATTCCGGTGGTGCAGCAAACCGCGGCGTGCCGGGGATTCCGGCCGGTCGCGAACGCGTTGGGGGCGGCGGTGGGGCTCACGTACAGCGCGGGCATCGGCTGGCGCGCCGAGGTCGCCAGCTCGCGCACGATCCGGTACATCGCGGGCTGCTCCGGCTCGGAAACCGGCCGCGCGCGCATGGCCCGCAACGCGAGTTTGTCCGAATTGAAGTACGCGTAGGCGTTCATTCCGAGCGCGAGCACGAGCCCGATCAGCAGCGCGCCGCGCCCGAACAGCGAGCTGATCGCGATGATGATGGCACTCAGCAGGCCGAGCAGCAGCGCGGTCTTGAGCCCGTTCTGGTGCTTGTGCACGTGCCCTGCGCCTCCCTTTCCGCGTCGCCTCGATCAGTAAAACGCGCAGGCGGAACGTGAAAGTTCCACCTGTCGTGTTTCTCATCCCTCCATTTGGACCAACATCACACTGCCAAGCGAGTTAGGGTTTGGCCAGGAGGGTGCGGTGATCGTAAATCGTCGTGGGCTGTTCGTGCTGGTAGCGGGCCTGGGACTGGCATCGGCCGCACCCGCGTCGGCGTCGCCGAAGGCCTCGGCCGTGGAGGTCTGCCGCGGTCCCGGCGCGGTGGTGGTGAACTCCGCCACCGGCGGCGTCTACGTCGCCGGCGACGACGGCACTCTGACCATCCTGAACGAGCGCGACGTCCAGGTCGGACAGGCCGGCAACGTGGCGGTCGACGAGTCCACCGGCCGGGTGTACGTCACGAACCGCGGGGCGGGCACCGTCGCGGTGCTCGAAGCCAATGGCGACCCGCGAAGCATGGTGCCGTGCGGTCCCGGCGCCACCGCACCGGCCGTGGACGCCGAGACCGGCAAGCTCTACGTCGGCAGCGCGTCCGCGGGCTGTGTCGCCGTGGTCGACACCGTCGCCAGCGTCGTCGACGCCGTGCTGAGCAGTCCGGTCAGGGGTTTCGAAGCCATGTGCGTGAACCCCGGCCCGCAGGTGGGCTACCTCACCAGCCCCGCCACAAACACCGTCGAGGTGCTCGACCTCGCCTCGGGCAAGTTCACCGCGAGCGTGCCGGTCGGCAAGGCGCCCACGGGTTTAGCGGTGCACGAAGCGAGCAACACGGTGTACGTGGCGAACTCGGGCATCCACCATCTGTCGGTGGTCGACGGTGACTCGCGGACCGAACGCGCGACGATCCTGCTGCGCAGCGAGGCCTCCTCGGTCGCGGTGCACCAGGCGAGCCATACGGTGTACACCAACGGCGGACCGGACGGGATCGTGAAGATCGACGGCGCCACGGGCGCGATCACCGGTGAGCTCTCGCTCGGCATCAATCCCGGTCAGGTCGCGGTGCACCAGCGCACCGGAACGGTTTACGTCACCGATCCGGTGCACGATTTGCTGCACGTGATTACGGATTTCTGAGCCTGGAGTTACTCCGGGTATAGGGTTGGGTTACATGAAACTCGGACTACAAATTCCCGACTTCACCTGGCCGAACGGCCCCGCGAAACTCGGCTCCGAACTCGCCGGGGTCGCGCGCGCCGCGGACGAGGCCGGTTTCGAATACCTCGGCGTGATGGATCACTTCTTCCAGATTCCGGCGGTCGGCCCGGTCGAGAATGACATGCTGGAGGCCTACACCACGCTCGGTTATCTCGCCGCGCACACCGAGCGCGCGAAGCTGCTGACCGTCATCACCGGCGTGATCTACCGCCAGCCCGGCGTGCTGGCCAAGGCCGTGACCACGCTGGACGTGCTGTCCGGTGGACGGGCGGTGCTCGGGATCGGCGCCGGCTGGAACGAGGAGGAGTCGCGCGGGCTCGGCTTCCCGTTCCCGCCCACGAAGGAACGCTTCGAAATGCTCGAAGAGGCGCTGCGGTACGTCCTGCGGATGTGGTCGGACGACGACGGCCCATTCGAGGGCGACTACATTCACGCGGAACGGCTGATGAACGTTCCGCAAGCGCTTTCCAAACCGCACCCGCCCATCATGGTCGGCGGTTCCGGGGAAAAGAAAACACTGCGGTTCGTCGCGAAATACGGCGACGCGTGCAACATCTTCAACGGCCCGGACCTCGAACGCAAACTGGATGTGCTGCGGCAGCACTGTGCGGCCGAGGGCCGTGACTACGACGACATCACCAAAACGGTCTACCACATTCTCGACGTGGGTTCGAACGGCGAGAAGGCCGACGAGCTCAAGACCGAGCTGCGCCGGCTGGCGGGGCTCGGCGTCGACGCCGCTATTGGCGTGGTGCCAGGAATGCCGGACCTGAAGCTGCTCGACATCTTCGCCAAGGACATCATTCCCGAGGCGGCCGGTTACTAAGTCCGGAGCCGAATCGACGGTTCTTCACGAAACGGTTCCGTGTAACAAGACTCCCGCCGCGGCCGACCCTTGAGGCAGTCGGATGCGGCGGGAGTCTTTTCATGAGAATCAGCGTCTTCGGGCTTGGCTATGTCGGCTGTGTTTCCGCCGCGTGCCTGGCCTATCGCGGGCACGAGGTCGTCGGGGTTGACGTCAACCCGGTGAAGGTCGACCTCGTCCGCGACGGGAAGGCACCCGTGGTGGAGGACCGCATCGGTGAGCTGACCGCGCAGGTCGTGGGCACCGGCGCGCTGCGCGCGACGTCGGACGTCGCCGAGGCGATCGCGGCCACCGACGTGTCGCTGATTTGTGTTGGCACGCCGTCGGAACCGAACGGCAGCCTGTCCACGGCGTTTCTGGAGCGGGTCACCGAACAGATCGGCGAAGAGCTGGCCGTCAAGCAGGCCCGGCACACCGTGGTCTTCCGCAGCACGATGCTGCCGGGCACCTGCCTGGAACTGCTCGTGCCGATACTGGAAAAGGCTTCCGGCCTCACCGCGGGCCCCGATTTCGGCGTCGCGGTCAACCCGGAGTTCCTGCGCGAGGGCACCAGCGTTAAGGACTTCTTCGAGCCACCGAAGACGGTGATCGGCGAGATCGACGAGGCCACCGGCGATATCGTGGCCGCGCTGTACGAGGGCCTGCCCGGCGACGTGTTCCGGGTGCCGATCCCGGTGGCGGAAATGGCGAAGTACGCCGACAACGCCTTCCACGGGCTCAAGATCGGCTTCGCGAACGAACTCGGCGCGATCTGCCGCGCGCTGGGGCTGGACTCGCATCGCGTGATGGACGTGTTCCTCGCCGACCGCAAGCTCAACATCAGCCCCGCCTATCTGCGCCCGGGTTTCGCGTTCGGCGGGTCGTGCCTGCCGAAGGATCTGCGCGGGCTGGTCTACGCCGCGCATCGCGCTGACGTGTCGGTGCCGATCCTCGCGCACGTGCTGCCCTCCAACGACGAACATCTGCGGCGCGCCTACGAACTGGTCGTCCGCACGGGCAAGCGCAGGATCGGCCTGTTCGGGCTGTCGTTCAAGCCCGGCACCGACGATCTGCGTGAGAGCCCGCTGGTCGAGCTCGCGGAACGGTTGCTCGGCAAGGGCTACGACCTGCGCATCTACGACGCGAACGTGAGCCTGTCCCGGCTGATGGGCGCCAACCGCGAATACATCGAGAGCCGCCTGCCGCATCTGGGCCAGTTGCTCGCCTCCTCGGTCGAAGAAGTCCTGGCACACGCCGAGGTGTGTCTCGTCGGCTCCACCGATCCGGCCGTGCTGGCCGCGTTGCCGCGCGGCGGCGATCGCGTGCTGATCGACCTCGTCCGCCTTCCCGACGCCGACGCGCGCCGGACCGAACAGGGGTATGTGGGACTTGCCTGGTAAGAAAGCGCTCATTCTGGTCGAGAATCTCTCGGTGCCGTTCGACCGGCGGGTGTGGCAGGAATGCACCACGCTGCGCGACGCGGGCTGGGAGGTGAACGTCATCTGTCCACAAGGGACGAAGAGGGACACCGAGCCCTACGCGGTGATCGACGAGGTGCGCATCCACCGCTACCCGCTGAAGGCGGCCACCGGCGGCCCGGCCGGGTACCTGCAGGAGTACGGCAGCGCGCTGTGGCACACGTTCCGGCTCGCGCGCAAGGTCGGCCCGGTCGACGTCGTGCACGCGTGCAACCCGCCGGACCTGCTGTTCCTCGTCGCGCTGATGCTCAAGCGGCGAGGCGCGAAGTTCGTCTTCGACCAGCACGACCTGGTTCCGGAGCTGTACCTGTCGCGGTTCGACCGCGGCGAGGACCGGCTCTACCGCGCGGTGTGCGCGCTGGAGCGGATGACGTACCGGGCCGCGGACGTCGTGATCGCCACCAACGAAAGCTACCGCGATGTCGCGCTTTCCCGCGGCCGGAAGCGACCCGACGACGTGTTCGTCGTGCGCAGCGCACCGGCGGTCGAGCGCTTCCGCCGGGTGCCCGCGGAGCCGGAACTCAAAGGCGGCAAACCCTACCTGCTGTGCTATCTCGGCGTGATGGGCCCGCAGGACGGGGTCGACTACGCGTTGCGGGCACTGCGGTTGCTGCGCGACGAGGTCGGGCGCAGCGACTGGCGCGCCGTTTTCGTCGGCGCCGGCGACACCTTCGACGACATGGTCGCGCTCTCGCGCGAACTCGGTCTCGCCGACTGTGTCGAGTTCACCGGCCGCATCCCCGACGAGGATCTGGTCCGCTACCTCTCGACGGCCGACGTGTGCCTGTCGCCGGACCCGCGCAACCCGCTCAACGACGTGTCCACAATGAACAAGATCATGGAATACATGGCGATGGCGCGGCCGATCGTGTCCTTCGATCTGCGTGAGGCACGGGTTTCGGCCGGCGAGGCCGCGGTGTACGCGCCCGCGAACGACGAGCTCGAATTCGCGAAGCTGACGGCGCGTCTACTGGATGATCCCGAAGAACGCAAGCGAATGGGCGAACTGGGACAGGCTCGGGTCGAGGGACCACTCGCTTGGAGCAATTCCGCGAAGTCACTTGTTGCCGCGTACGAACACGCAATGGAGAACAACTAACCGGATCGGTCGCGTTTTCAAAAAGACACAGGCTGGTCTGTAACCATCCGCGCGAACCGGCCGACGGGTTAGAGGGAGGCCGGCCACGCGGAAACACACGACGCGCCGTGGGCCTCGAACTTTTCGAGGGGAGAATCCTGCCTTGAGTGACGATACGGTGCGCCTGTCCCTGATCGGGCAGGTCGTCCGCCATCGCTGGCGCTTGCTCGTTGTGCTCGCGGTGGCCGGAGCGCTGGTGGGGGCCGGTGCGTCGCTGCTGTTCTCCCCCGGCTACCAGACCGAGTCCAATGTCCTGCTGCAGGGCCCGCGCCAGGCCGACGAACTGCTCACCGAGGCGCAGGTCGCGGGCAGCACGGTCGTGCTCGACCGCGCCGCGGGCGAGCTGAGCTGGCAGACCACGGGCACCGACCTGGCCAAGCACGTGACGACCTCGGTGTCCAACGGCAACGTCGTGACGATCACGGTTTCGGCCGACAGTCCCGAGCGAGCCCAGGAGCTGGCCAACAAGGTCGCCGAGCAGTTCGTCCGCTACTCGACACAGCTGATCAGCAGCACCGCCGACGCGGCCGCGCAGGTGCAGCAGGCACAACGTGAGGCGCTGCGGCAGCAGGTCGCGCAGACCAACCAGCGCATCAGCGACATGGCGCAGCAGCTCGGCTCGACGCTGACGGTGGAGAGCGTGCAGGCGCGCACCGAGCTGGAGGCACTGCGCACGTCGCTGCAGCAGGCGATCAACAACCTCAACCAGGCCGACGCGGCGACCAGTCAGGCGAACATGGCGGTGCTCGGCTCGGCCGAGCTGCCCAGCGGCGCGGCGTCGCCGACGATGCTCCAGTTCGTCGTGGGCGGGGCCGTGGTGTTCTTCCTGCTCGGCGTCCTCGGGCACCTGTGGTCGGCGCGGACCGGCAAGCGTGCGCGCGACGAGTCGGAGATCGCTGCGGCGCTGGGCTCGAAGGTCCTGACCACCGTGGACATCCCGGACGAGCGCGCGGAGGCGGGCCACGGCTGGCCGGCGAGACTGCGCAGGCTGCTCGGGGCCGACCGCCCGTGGCACCTGCCGCAGGTGCCGGTCTCGGCCGACAAGCTCAACCGCGACGCGCGGTACCAGCGCGTGCTCGCCCGCGTCGGCCGTGACGCCGGTCAGGTACTGGTCGTGCTCACCGAGGACGACGCGCCCGCGCACCGCGCGCTCACCCAGCTGGTCGCCGCGGCGGGCGGGCATCCCGTACTGCGGGTCGCGGAGGTGACCGCGGACCGGCCGGTCGTGCCCGACGGCAGCGACGGTGTGCTCGTCGTGCTCACCGCGGGCTCGCGCACCGGCTGGGAACTCGTCGCGATCGCCGAGGCGTGCGCCGACGCCGGGCGCGAAATCGTGGGCGTCGTGCTGGCCCATCCCGTTCAGGTGAGGAGACAACCGCCGGACCACCCGTCCGAGGCCGGTTCCGACCGCGAGGCGATGGCAGGTTCAGTGTGACCACACCCAGCACGTCCTCATCACTTGTCGACCTGCAACGGCTTGTCGTCGCCATCCGGCGCAAGCGGCGGCTGTGGCTCGCGATGGCGCTGATCGGCCTGATCGCGGGCGCCGCGCTGGCCGTGGTGCTGCCCAACCCGCCGACCGCGGTCACGAAGATCCTCGTCATCCACAAGGACGACTCCCCCACCGACAGCGGCACCCTGATGAAGACCGACATCTCCGTGCTGCAGACCACCAAGATCGCCGATGCGGCACTGAAGACGGTCGGCAGCAACGAAAAGCCCGAGGACTTCCTGAAGGAGTACCAGGGGCTCGGGCTGACCAACAACGTCATGCAGATCAGCGTCGAGGCCAAGTCCGGCTCCGACGCGGTGGCGAAGGCGAAGGCGCTGGCCGACGTGTTCATCGCCGACCACGTGCAGCGCAACCAGGCCGCGGCCGACGCCGAGTCCGCCGCGCTGATCAACCAGCGCAACCAGGCGCAGGCCCAGCTCGCCGACGTGGACAACCAGATCGCGACGCTGACGAACAAGGGCGCCCGCGCCAACGCGACCGACCTCGAATCGCTCTACGGGCGCCGCGCGGACCTTTCGTCGAAGATCACGGACCTCAACAGCCAGGCGCAGCAGGCGGGAATCGGCTCCCCCAACATCGCCGCGGGCACGCAGATCGTCGACGCACCCAGGCTCATGCCGAACGCCCTGCTGAAGACCACGGCGACCAACGCCGGTGTCGGGCTGGCACTGGGGCTCGCGATCGGGCTCACCCTGGCCGCCGTGACCGCCGTCGTGCGGGACCGGCCGGTGCTGCGGCGCGAGCTCGCGGCGAACCTCGGTGCGTCGGTCATCGCCCAGCTGCCCCCGCGGCGGCGCGGCCTGGCCAGGCTGGTGTGGCGTTCGCGCGCGACCTCGAACCGCAAACGGGTGGCCGCGACGCTGGCGCGCGCGATCCGGACCGGCTCGGGAACGGTGTCGCTGCTGGACCTCGGTGCCCCCCGCGTCACCGGTGCGCTCGCCTTGGACGTCGCGACCGAGCTTTCGGCGGACGGCCCGGTCACCCTCATCGACGACCTGCCCGGCTCCGTGGCACCGGCCGCGGACGGCGACGGGGCGGTCCAGATCATCGACCCGGCCGAAACCTCGCTGCCGGTGCAGAGCGGGCGGGTGCTCGGCGCCGGTTCGGTCGCGCCCGGCGCCGCCTGGACGGACCTGTCCCACCTGGGCACGGAGACGATCCTCGTGGTGCGAACCGGCTACGCGAACACCACGTGGCTGCACACCGTGGCCCGGCAGCTGGCCGACTGCCAGATCGGCGTCATCGGCATCGTCGTGGTCGACCCTGATCCCCGTGACCGCACGGACGGCACGTTGTGGGACGGGCTGCACATGGCGCTGCGCGGCCGCTTGCCGCACGCGACGGCGGACGAGAACACCAAGGCCTTCACCCCGGTCAAGAGCAACGGCAGGGATGCCGCCCCGCACAACGGGGAGTCGCCCACCAGGCGGTTCGCCCCGGTCCGCTCCGAGGACGTGGAGGTCTCCTAAACACATGTGCGGTATCGCAGGCGCGTACGGCTGGCCTGACGGCGGCCCGCTCACCGACCGGCTCACCAAGACGCTGGCCCACCGCGGCCCGGACGGTGCGGGCCGCTACGACCACCGCGATGTCCACTTGGGACACCGGCGGCTGTCGATCATCGACCTGTCGGAGACCGGGGCGCAGCCCATGGTCTCCGGCGGGCTCGCGCTGACCTACAACGGCGAGCTGTACAACGCCCCGGAACTGCGCGCCGAGCTGGAGGCCGCCGGCGTGCGCTTCCGCGGCACGTCGGACACCGAGGTGCTGCTGGAGGCGTGGCGCCGGTGGGGCACGGACAGCCTGCCGCGGCTGCGCGGCATGTTCGCGTTCGGCATCTACGACGAGCGCACCGGCGAGCTGGTGCTGGCCCGCGACCAGCTCGGCATCAAGCCGCTGTTCTTCGTGCGGCGCGGCGGCGGCCTGGTGTTCGCCTCCGAACTCAAGGCGCTCGCCGGTGAACTCGGCGGCTCGCTGCACATCGACGAGGCCGCGCTGGTCGCCTCGCTGCTGTACTACTGGGTGCCCGACGCGCGCTGCGCGTACACCGAGGCCGAGAAGCTGCCGCCGGGCACGTGGTTGCGCTGCCGCCCGGACGGACAGGTCGAGCGTGGGCGGTTCTGGTCGATCCGCGACGTCGCCGCCGAGGCGCAGGAGGGTCCGGAAGCGGACCTGGCCGCCGTGATCGAGGACTCCACCCGCAAGCACCTGCTCTCCGACGTCCCGGTCGCGACGTTCCTCTCCGGCGGGCTCGACTCCAGCTACCTGACCGCGCTCGCGGCCCGCGCCCAGCCCGGAATTTCCGCCTACACCATCGGTTTCCGCGCCGAGGACGCGAAGTTCGAGGCGATGCCGGACGATCTGCGCTACGCCCGTCAGGTCGCCGCGCGGTTCGGTGTGGACCTGCACGAGATCGAGATCGCGCCCAAGGTGCTGGACCTGCTGCCGAGGATGACCTACCACCTCGACGAGCCGATCGGCGATCCCGCCGCCATCAACACGTTCCTGATCTGCACCGCGGCGCGCGAGGCCGGGGTCAAGGTGCTGCTGTCCGGGATGGGGGCGGACGAGCTGTTCGCGGGTTACCGCAAGCACTTCGCGAATCTGCTCGCCCTGCGGTACCAGAAGGTGCCGGGCGCGGTGCGGCGTCCCGTCGAGTCCGTTGTGGACAGAATGCCGGTGGCGGGGGCCAAACGCGGATACCGGTCGGTGCGGTTCGCGAAGCGGTTCCTGTCCTTCGCCGAACTTCCCGAGGAAACCGCATTCCGTCGCAGCTACACGATGTACGACCAGCAGGAGCTGATCGGGCTGCTCAACCCCGATCTCGCGCCGGCCGTGGACGACGTGCTCACCGAGCACGCCGACACCTACCACGACAACGCGCTGAACGACTTCGTCAACCGCATGTGCCTCGCCGACGCGAGACTGTTCCTGCCCGGCCTGAACCTCACCTACACCGACCGGTCCAGCATGGCCGCCTCCACCGAGGTCCGGGTGCCGTTCGTGGACGTCGAGGTGGTCAAGGCCGCGTTCAGCCTGCCCGGCAACCGCAAGATCGTGGGACGGCAGGGGAAGGCCGCGCTCAAGCAAGCCGCGTCGAGCGTCCTGCCGCGCGAGATCGTGTACCGGCCGAAGGGCCTGTTCAGCGCGCCGCTGCGGGCCTGGATGAGCCGCGATCTCGCCCCGCTGATGCGCGAGGTCGTGCACGACGGCGTGCTGGTGAAGTCGGGCTTCCTGCGGCAGGAGGCCTTGCAGCGCCTCGTCGACGAGGACGCCTCGGGCCGCGAGGACCGGTCCAAGCACCTGTGGCACGTCCTGACTTTGGAGTACTGGTACCGGAGTGCGACCCACCAAGGAGCGTCGTGAAGCAGGTTGTGCAGAACTACAAGAGCGGGGAGCTCGCCCTCCTCGACGTTCCGGTCCCGGCCTGCAAGCCGGGCGGGGTGCTCGTCCGGACGGCGTTCTCGCTGATCTCCACCGGCACCGAGCTGATGAAGGTCTCCGAGGCCAGCATGTCGCTGGTCGGCAAGGCGCGCTCGCGTCCGGACCAGGTCGCGAAGGTGATGCAGAGCGTCGCGACCAACGGGCTGGCCGCGACCTACCGCAAGGCCATGAACAAGCTCGACTCCTACACGCCGCTCGGTTACTCGCTCTGCGGTGTCGTCGAGCAGGTCGGTGCCGGGATCGACGACGTGGCGGTCGGTGATCTCGTGGCGTGCGCGGGCAACGAGCACGCACTGCACTCCGAGCTGAACTGGGTGCCGCGCAACCTCTACGCGCGGCTGCCCGCCGGGGTCGCCGCACAGGACGCGGCGTTCGGCACGGTCGGCGCGATCGCGATGCAGGGCGTGCGCCGGGGTGAACCGCAGCTCGGCGACGTGGCGCTGGTGATCGGGCTCGGCCTGATCGGGCAGCTGGTGGTGCAGCTGCTGACCGCGTCCGGCGTGCGGGTCGTGGGCGTCGACCCCGACCCGAGCCGGTGCGCGCTCGCCGAGGGGCTCGGCGCGATCACGTGCGGCGCCCCGTCGTCGGACACGATCGACAACGCGGTCGCCGAGCTGACCGGCGGCCACGGCGTCGACCAGGTGTACCTCGCCGCGGGCGGCAAGACGAACGAGCCCGTCGAGCTGGCCGCGCGGCTGAGCCGCGACCGCGGCCGCGTGATCGACATCGGCAAGTGCCGGCTCGACCTGCCGTGGAACGCCTACTACGAGAAGGAACTGGACGTCCGGTTCTCGCGCTCCTACGGCCCGGGCCGCTACGACGCGTCCTACGAGCTGGAAGGCCGCGACTACCCCATCGGCTACGTGCGCTGGACCGAGCGGCGCAACCTGGAGTGCTTCCTGGACCTGCTGGCCCGGGATCGCGTCGACGTGAAGCCGCTGATCACCCACATCGCCGACTTCTCGACGGCCGTGGAGACCTACCAGAAGCTCAACGAAGGCGAGCTGAAGGCGGTCGCGGTCCTGTTCCGGTACCCCGAAGGAACCGATGCCACGGCCGAACGGGTCGTGGCATCGGCGCCGGTGCCCGCCCCTGCCACCACCCCGCGCCGGCCGGGCACCGTGCGGATCGGGTTCATCGGCGCGGGCAACTACGCGTCCTCGATGCTGCTGCCGCATCTCGTGGAGCTGCCGCGAGCCGAACTGCGCACGGTGGCGACCACGTCGGCGCTGTCCGGGGCGAACGCCAAGCGCAAGTTCGGCTTCGGCCAGGCCACGACCGACGCGGACGAGCTGCTCGCCGACGACGGGATCGACGCCGTGTTCATCGTGACGCGGCACAGCTCGCACGCCGAACTGACCCGCCGCGCGCTGCTGGCCGGCAAGGCCGTGTTCGTCGAGAAACCGCTGGCACTGTCCGAAGAGGACCTCGGGAAGGTGCTCGGCGCGGTGGAGGAGTCCGGCAACGACCGGCTGCAGGTCGGCTTCAACCGCCGGTTCGCCCCGCTGCTGCACGAGGCCAGGAAGCAGTTCGGCAGGCGGATCGGCCCCGCATCCGTGCGGTACCTGGTCAACGCGGGCCGGCTGGAATCGGGCAGCTGGTACAACCAGTCCGACACCGAGGGCACCCGCTTCGCCGGTGAGGGCGGGCATTTCATCGACACGGTCAGCTGGCTGCTCGATGCCGACCCGACGTCGGTGTATGCGTGCGCCACTCCCGGGCAGAGCGATCTGCAGATCATCCTGCGCTACCCCGACGGCTCCGTCGCGACCGTCGGCTACGCGACCAGCGGGTCCACCGGTTTCCCCAAGGAGACGCTGGATCTGCTGGCCGACGGCAAGGTGCTCAAGTTCGACGACTTCATGCGCGCCTCGGTCTACTCGCGCAAGCGGTGGACGGGTCCGCGCATCCCGCGCGGGCGCGACAAGGGCCAGCAGGCCGAGGTCGCGGCGTTCGTCGACGCGGTGGCCTCCGGCGGCCCGATGCCGGTGCCGCTGGAGTCGCTGGTCAGTACCACGCTGGCCACGCTCGCGGTGGCCACGAGCCTGGAGACCGGTGGCGCGGTGCGAATCGAGGTGCCCTCATGATGAGTCCCGGCTGGTACGTGCGGCGGCTGTCGCGGATGAGCCCGAACGAGGTGGGCGGCCGGTTCGCCGACGCGGTGCGCAAACGACGGTGGCGGCGGCTGCTGGACACGCCCAGCGAAGCCGCGTGGCTCGCGCAGCGCCGGTTCACCACGACGCTGGACGCCGAGGCGCTGGCCGCGGTGCCGCCCGCCGCGAAGGCACGTGTCGTGGCGAAAGCCGACGAGCTGATGGACGGCTACGCCGAGTACTTCGGTCACGTGCGCGACGACATGATCAGCCCCGACTGGTCCTACGACCCGAAGACCGGCAGGCGGGCACCGGCCGACGCGTACTCGTTCGGCATCCCCTACCGCAAGGAAGAGGCCGTCGGCGACATCAAGCAGCTCTGGGAGCCCTCCCGGCACCAGCACCTGACCGTGCTGGCCGCCGCGTACGCGTTCACCGGTGAGGGCGCCTACGCGGAACGGGTCGCCGACCACCTGAAGTCGTGGTGGGCGGCGAACCCGCCGATGCGCGGGGTGCACTGGCTCAGCGGCATCGAGCTGGGCATCCGCTTGCTGTCGTGGGTGTGGGTCCGGCGCCTGCTGGCCGACTGGCCCGGCGCGCCGGGCCTGTTCGAGGAGAACCCCGAGGCGCTGCACCAGATCTGGCACCACCAGCGCTGGCTGGCGGCGTTTCCCAGCCGCGGTTCCTCGGCGAACAACCACGTCATCGCGGAGGCGGCCGGACAACTCGCCGCGTCGTGCGCGTTCCCGTGGTTCCCGGAGTCGACGCTGTGGCGCACCAAGGCGACCCGGTCGCTGGACGACCATCTGCGGCGCAACACCTTCGACTCCGGCCTCAACCGCGAGCTGGCCACCGAATACCACGGGCTGGTGCTCGAACTCGGGCTCGCCTCGGCGGTGGAAGCCGAGGCCGCCGGGACGCCGGTGCCCGAGTCCACCTGGGCGGCGCTGCTCGGCATGACCGACGCGCTCGCGTCCATTGTGGACGAACAACTGCGGCCACCGAGGCAGGGCGACGCCGACGACGGCCACGGCCTGGTGCTCGATACCGCCGACCGCTGGGAATCCCTGCTGGCCACCGGCGAACTCCTCTTCGGCAGGCTGGACTGGTGGCCGCGGGCCCGCGTGGCCGACGTGCGGACGCCGCTGCTGACCGCGCTCGTCCGCGGCAATGAGCCCCGCCCGGCCGGCGACCGTCCCGTCGAGCGGCCACACCACTTCGCCGACGCCGGGATGACGATCCTGCGCGACGGCCCCGTGTGGTGCCGGTGCGACGGCGGCCCGCACGGCTTCCTGTCCATCGCCGCGCACGCCCACGCCGACGCGCTGTCGGTGGAGGTCCGGCACAACGGGGTCGACGTGCTCGCCGACCCCGGCACGTTCTGCTACCACGGCGAGCCCGAATGGCGGTCCTACTTCCGTTCCACCCTCGGGCACAACACGCTGCAACTGGACGACAAGGACTCCTCGACCGCGGGCGGGCCGTTCCTGTGGACCAAGCACGCGCGCACCCGGATCCTGTCGCACGACTCGCATTCCTGGTCGGCGGAGCACGACGGCTACGCGCCCGCCACGCATCGCCGGTCGGTCGAGCTCACCGACGGGACGCTGCGCATCCACGACGAGGTGCTCAGCCCGCGGCGGCACCAGTCCAAGCTGGTGTTCCACCTCGGCCCGGAGGTGACCGTGCAGCTGGACGGGGCGCGCGCCGAGCTGAAGTGGGAGGGCGGCAACGCCGTGCTCGACCTGCCGCCGCAGCTGTCGTGGACCGAGCACCGGGGGTCGGCCGGGCCGCCGCTGGGCTGGTTCTCGCCGGGTTTCGGCCGCAAGGTGCCCACCTCGACGCTGGTGGGCCGGGGCTACGCCGCCGAACTGACCACCGTGCTCCGGTTCGGCTAGGCGAGGTCGGGCTCGTGAGAAGGTTCCGCTGGCTACCGCTGCTGCTGTGTCCCGCCGTGCTCGTCGCGTGCAGTTCGACGTCCACACAGGACACTCCACCCGCGAGCCCCGGCGTCACCGCCGAGGCGGCGTCGGCGGCGGCCGTGTGCGACCGTGAGCCCTCCGGGCCGGCGACGCCGCCGGCCCGGGCCGTGACCGTGGATCCGGCGGTGCCCGGTGATCTCGTCGCGAAGACGCGGGCGAACCCGCCGGGCACGACGTTCTGGCTGGCACCCGGCACGCACTCGCTCGGCGCGGACCAGTACGCGCAGGTCACCCCGAAAGACGGCGACACGTTCCTCGGCGCGCCCGGCGCGGTCCTCGACGGCAGGAAGGTCAACCAGTACGCCTTCACCGGGCACGCCTCCGGCGTGAAGATCGAGCACCTCACCGTGCAGGGTTTCGTCGCACCCCACGACGAGGGCGTGGTCAACCACGACTCCGGCGACGGCTGGGTGGTCGAGCACAACACCATCCAGCGCAACGCCGGCGCGGCCCTCATGGCCGGCGCGCGGCAACAGGTGCGCGGCAACTGCCTTCGCGACAACGGCCAGTACGGGATGAACGCGTACAAGGGTGACGGCACCATCACCGGGCTCGTGGTGGAAGGCAACGAGATCAGCGGCAACAACACCGACGACTGGGAGACCCGCAGCCCCGGCTGCGGCTGCACGGGCGGCGTCAAGTTCTGGAGTGTCAACGGCGCCGACATCCGCGGCAACTGGGTGCACGGCAACCACGGCGTCGGGCTGTGGGCGGACACCAACAACAACGACTTCCTCATCGAGGGCAACCTGTTCGAGGCCAACGACGGCCCGGCGATCGAGTACGAGATCAGCTACAACGCCACGATCCGGAACAACACGTTGCGCAACAACAACTGGGCCGACGGGCGCAAGTACACCGACCGCGGTGACGCCTTCCCGGTCGCGGCGATCTACATCTCCGAGTCCGGCGGCGAACCACGGATCCCGGCCAGGACGGCGAAGGTCGAGATCGAGGGCAACCTGCTGGAGAACAACTGGTCCGGCATCACGTTGTGGGAGAACGCGGACCGGTTCTGCAACAGCCCGGCGAACACCTCGAGCGGAACGTGCACGCTCCTGGTGCCGGACCAGGCCAGGTGCGCCCAGCCGGGCATCGCCTCGCCGCCGCTGTACTCCGACTGCCGCTGGAAGACCCAGAACGTCGACATCCACGACAACCGGTTCGTCCTCGACACCAAGGCGATCGGCTGCGAGGTGACGTGCGGCCGCATGGGCCTGCTGTCGAACTACGGGACCTATCCGGACTGGTCGCCGTACAAGAACGACGTCGTGGCGGACGCGGTCACCTCCCACCAGAACAACCGCTGGCACGACAACACCTATCTCGGCCCGTGGACGTTCATGGTGCACGACACGAGCAACGTGCTGGACCGGACGGCGTGGCAGGCCGCCGACTCCAAACAGGATATGGGCAGCGTCTTCACGAGGGGGTCCGGCTGATGGCCACGGTCCGGCTCGAACCCGAACTCGCCACCCCGGTCCGGACTCCCCGGGCCGTGGCCGTGGCGTGGGGGCTGTTGATCCTCAACACGCTGGGCTCGACGGGCGCACAGACCGTCATCCCGTTCCCGCGCTCGGTCATGCAGCTCGTCACGATGGGCTCGCTCGTCATCGCGTTCGCGATCGCGCTCGTGCTCAATCTGAGGCTCCGCATCCGGCCCAGCGCCTACCTGCTTCTGCTCACGCTGCTGCTCGTGGTGAGCATCGTGTCGAGCCTGCACCTGGAGTCCGGGCTCGGAGCGCTGTTCCGGTGCTTCCGGCTGTCGCTGTTCGTGAGCACCCTGTGGCTGCTCACGCGCTGGTGGGACGGCGGCTTCACGTTCGTCCGGCACCACATCCGCGCGTACGGCGTCGTACTGGTGACCGTCGCGGTGGGGCTGGTGATCGCGCCCGGCAAGGCACTGCCCGCCATTTACGGCGGCCGGCTCTCGGGCGCGGTGTGGCCGCTCACGCCGCCGCAGGTCGCGCAGTACGCGGCGGTCATCGCGGGACTGGCGCTGCTGCTGTGGCTCGGGCGCCGGACCGACCGCAAGAGCGCGCTCATCGTCGCGATTCCCGCGATCGGGCTGCTGATGCTCACCCACACCCGCACCGCGACCCTCGGGCTGATCATCGGCCTGCTCGTCGCGATCGGATCGCTCACCCTGACCAACGCCCGCGCCCGCAAGGTGTTCACGGCGTTGCTGCTCCTCGCCGGGTTCTCCGCGATCGCGCTGGGTTCGCTGCTGCAGACGTGGTTCCTGCGGGGCCAGAGCCAGGACAACTTCTCCACCCTGACCGGCCGCGCGAAGGTGTGGGACGCCCTGCTCTCGGCGCCGCGCTCGGTCAGCGACAGCCTGTTCGGCGTCGGCCTCGGTGACAAGTCCTACAACGGTCTGCCGATCGACAACAGCTGGCTGGCCGTGTTCCACGAGCAGGGTTACGTCGGTGTGCTGCTGGTCGCCGCGTTCCTGCTGGTGCTCGTGTTCGTCGCGCTGCTGCGGCCACCCTCGCTCGCCCGCGCCTGCGCGCTGTTCCTGATCACCTACTGCATCTCCGCGTCCTACACCGAGGCCGGGCTCGGGGACGCCTCGCCCTACCTGCTGCACCTGGCGGTGGCCGCGTCGTTGCTGGCCACGCCGAGTCGGGAGACCACGTGAGAGTTCTGGTAGTCCACAACCGCTATCGCTCGGAGCAGCCCAGCGGCGAGAACCACGTCGTGGACCAGGAGATCGACCTGCTGCGGTCGGCCGGCCACGACGTGCGCCTGTTCGAACGACGCAGCGACGACATAGCGTCGATGTCGCTGCCCGCCAAGGGGGCCGTCCCGTTGCGGGTGCCGTGGAACCCCGCCAGCCGCAGGGATCTGGCCGCGGAACTGCGGCGCGAGCGGCCGGATGTGGTGCACATCCACAACACGTTCCCGTTGCTGTCCCCGTCGGTCGTCGCGGCGTGTCAGGACGCTCGCGTACCCGCGGTGGCGACGCTGCACAACTACGGCATGGTGTGCCCGCCCGGCACGCTGTTCCGCGACGGCGAGATCTGCGGCGAATGCGTGGGCAGGCAGCCGTTGCCCGCCTTGGCGCACGGCTGTTATCGCTCGTCGCGCCTGGCCACGGCGCCGATGGCGTTGAGCGTCGCGATGAACCGCCGCCGCTGGTGGACGGGCATCTCGCGGTTCTTCTGCATCTCCGACGCCCAGCGCCGGCTGCTGGTGCGGGCGGGAATGCCGGAATCGCGGATGACCGTGAAGCACAACTTCATCCCCGATCCCGGCCTGCGCCGCTCCCTGCCCGGCGAGCATTTCCTGTTCCTCGGCCGCATGAGCGAGGAGAAGGGCGTCCGCGTGCTGATGCGGGCGTGGGAGCGCGCCTCGACCGGGGTCCCCCTTGTGCTGGCGGGCGCCGGCCCGCTGCAGGACGAGGTCGCCCAGTGGGCACAAGCCCGTCCCGACGTCCACTACCTGGGCCTGCGCGGCAAACAGGAGTGTCAACGCCTGATGGCCAACGCGGTCGCGGTGGTCGCCCCCTCGGCCTGGCTGGAGGCGTTCGGACTGGTCGTGGTGGAGGCGATGGCCGCCGACGTACCCGCGGTCGCGCCCGCGCACGGCGCGTTCGTCGAGCTGATCGAGCACAAGGTCTCCGGCCTGCTGTACCACCCGGGCGACGCCCACGCACTCGCCGAAGCGCTCCGTCGCGCCGCTGAGCCCGCGCGCAACCGCGAGATGGGCGAGGCGGCCCGCGTGCGGTACGAGAAGGACTTCACCCCGTCGGTGGGCCTGGACCGACTGCTCGCCGGATACGACGAGGCGATTCGTGGCGCCTAGCAACGACCAGCGGCGCAGACCCGTTGTGCCCAGCGTGAACCTTGCCTCCGCGCCGCCGGCGATGCCGCGCCCGTTGCGCCTGCCGTTGTCGGTCACGGCCGGGCTCGCCGCGATCGTCGTGCTGGTGCTGGGCATCGCGCACGCCGGCGCGGTGGACGACGAGTGGGCGGCGCCGATCGTGTGGCTGCACGGCGCGGTCTGGTACCTCGCCAACGCGATCGACTTCCTCGGCGAGCCGGCCGGATCCACGATCGTGTTCGTCGTGCTCACGGTCGCGTTCGTACTGGCCGCGCGCCCACGGTCGGCGCTGCTGGTCGTCGCCGGGCCCGGTCTCACCGTCGCCGCGACGACCCTGCTCAAACCGGTCGTCGGCAGGCGGATCCACGAGGTGTACCTGTCGTTCCCGAGCGGGCACACCGCGTTCGCGACGGCGATGGCGCTGGTCATCGGGATGCTGCTGGCCGGACGGCTCGCGCTCGGCGCGGTGCGCGGCACCGTGCTCGTTCTCGGCCTCGCGCTGCTCGCGGCGGTCGTCATGGGCTGGGGCGAGGTCGCCCTCTCCGCGCACTACGTCACCGACGCCGTCGGCGGTTTCTGCACCGCGCTCGCGATCGCGCCGCCGGTCGCCCTCGCCGTGGACAAGCTCAGCACGACGGTGCTGCGCCGGTGAAGGAACTGCACGCGTCCTGCCCGTAGGCCGACTGCCACTCGGCGGCGGACACCCGTCGCGAGGTGTCGTGCGGCACGTACGTCCACGTACCCGAGTAGGTGTTGCCGCGCCAGACGTTGCCCTGCGACAGGATCGCGTCCTGCACCACCGTGCCCCGGTACGGCGACCAGTCCGGGTAGCTGCCGTAGTTGGACAGGATCGCCATCCGGGCACACAAGCCGTCCCCGCACAGGGCGTCCGACACGCGGAAGGTGTTGCCGGTGATCGCGACGCGCTGGGTCTTCCACCGGCAGTCGTCGTAGAGCGGGCGGGTGGCGATCCCCGGCTGGACGCAGGTGGAACGGTCCCGCACCAGCAGCGTGCAGTAGCCGGAGGACGTGTTGGCCGGACTGTCGCAGAACCGGTCGGCGTTCTCCCACAACGTGATGCCCGACCAGTTGTCCTCGAACGTGTTTCCCGAAATCTGCACCGACGACGTGCGGGCGGGCACCCGTGGCTCGCCTCCGGACTCGGAGAGGTAGACCGCCGCCGACGGGAAGTTGTCGCCCCGCGCGGCGCGGGCCTTGCCCGCCACGATGTTGTTGCGCCGGAACACGTTGTCCCGCAGCACGAGGTTGTAGCTGATCTCGTAGAACACCGCCTCGGCGTCGTTGTCCTCGATGGTGTTGTCCACGATCAGGAAATCGTTGTCGTTCGTGTCGGCCCACAAGCCAGGACCGTGGTTGCCGTGCACCCAGTTGTGCTGAATGTCGGCGCCGTTGACCGCCCAGAACTTCGCGCCACCGCTGCACCCGCAGCCGGGCACCCGCGTCTCCCAGTCGTCGGTGTTGTTGCCGGCGATCTCGTTGCCCTCCACCACCAGCCCGGTGATCCCGTCCCACGACTGGTAGGCGTTGAGCCCGTACTGGCCGTTGTCACGCAGGCAGTTGCCGCGCACGACCTGCCGCGCCCCGGCCATCAGCCCGGCGCCGCGGTTGTCCTCGATCGTGTTGTTCTCGATCACCCAGCCGTCGCCGGAGTCGTGGTTGACCACGCCCTGGTCCTGTGGGGCGGCGAACCCGCGCACGGTCAGCCCGCGGATCGTGACATCCCGCGCCCGCCCGGTGAACGCGGCCATGTTCGTCCCGCGCCCGTCGAGGGTCCCGCGCCCGTCGAGGACCGCACCGGGCGCGCCGAGGTAGGTGTCGCCGTCCTTGGGCGCGACCTGGCCGTAGGGATCGCCGCCGAGCGTGTACGTGCCCGGACCGAGCCAGAACGTCGTGCCCGGCGGGCTTTCCTGTGTCCGCACCGCCAGCTCGTTGTCCGCCGCACGGACCACGACCGCCCCGGCGGGCGCGGCCGGAGCCGTCGCGGGCAGGTGATCGCACACCGCGCCGGCAGGGGCTGCGGCCGCGACCGGAGTCGGCCCGAGCGAGAGCAGCACAGCGCAGGTCAGGATCGACAGGCCACGAACCATGCGGCACAAGCTACGCAGCCCGCGGCCGCGATGAGATCACCCGGAAGCGCGGACTGCCTGCGCCATCGCATGATCAGCGTGCGGCGCCGGTCAGTGAATTCCACACCTACGCGTACTTGCGGAACACCGGCTTGACCGCGCGCCCGCCCATCCAGGCGGCTGGGTCGTCCGCGTCGAGCGCCTTGCGGTAGACCGCGCACGCCTGCGCGACCGTGTCCACCGTTCTGTCGATGTCCTCTTCGGACAGGGCACTGCTGACCACAAAGGACGGTCCGAGCACGCCGCCGGTGATCAGCTGCCGCATGAACAACGTGCGGTACTGCGGCGAGGGCCGCAGATCGGGCCCGAGCGTGGCGAACACGAGGTTGCTCGCCCGGCCCCGCACCTGGACGTGGTCGGCGACACCCATGCCGGCCGCGACCGCACGCACCCCGTCCGCGAGCCGCCCGCCCAGCTCGTGCAGCCGCGCGATGATCCCCTCCTCGGCGTAGGTGTCCATCACCGCCATCGCCGCCGCCAGCGAATGCGTCTCCGCCCCGTGCGTGGTCGACAGCAGGAACACCCGCTCCCGCGGGTCGCGCAGCCCGCCCAGCTCCATGATCTCGCGTCTTCCGGCCAGCGCCGACACGGCGAAACCGTTGCCGAGGGCCTTGCCGAACGTCGACAGGTCCGGCTGGACCCCGTAGAGCCCCTGCGCACCGGCCTCCGACCAGCGGAAACCCGTGATCATCTCGTCGAAGATCAGCAGTGCGCCGTAGCGGTGGGCGAGCTCCCGCAGCCCGGTGAGGTATCCCGGCGGCGGCGCGGTCTGCGTCTCCACCTCCAGGATCAGGCACGCCACATCCCCGCCGCGCAACACCTGCTCGGTCGCCGCGAGATCGCCGTAGGGGAAGGAGATCGTGGGCTGACCCGGGATGCCGGCGTCCATCGGGGTGGTGCCGATGAACCAGTCGTCGGTGGAGAAGAACGGCTGCTCCCGGCAGACCGCGACCCGCGTGTGCCCGGTGTGCGCCCGGGCGAGGCGGACCGCGGCCGTGGTCACGTCGGACCCGTTCTTCGCGAACTTGACCATCTCCGCCGTCGGCACGGTGGCCAGAAAACGTTCCGCCGCCTCGATTTCGAGGACCGAGGGGCGGACGAAGTTCGAACCGCGCTCGAGTTCGCGCCGCACCGCCTCGACGACGCGTGGATGCGCGTGGCCGAGGCTCACCGCCCGCAGGCCCGAGCCGTACTCGATGTAGTCGTTGCCGTCGACGTCCCACACGTGCGCGCCGCGGCCGTGCGTGATCACCGGGGCCAGCCCCTCCGGGAACTGGTCCTCCCCCTTGGCGTAGGTGTGCCCGCCACCGGGGATCAGCGCGTGCAGCCGCTCGTTCGCGGCGCACGATCGGGGTAGCTCACCGGTCCGCATGGGTCATCTCCCTAAGACCTGGGCGAGCGAAGGCGCCAGCCGGTCCCGCTCGGACATCATGGTGACCGGCAGCGGCCACGGAATGGCCAGCTCCGGGTCGTCGAAGGCGATCGTCACGTCCTCGGCGGGATCGTGCTCGCGGTCGATCCGGTACGACACGTCCGCCGGATCGGTCAGTGCCTGGAACCCGTGTGCGCAGCCCGCCGGGATGTAGAGCGACACCTGGGTCTGCCCGGACAGCTCGAAGTACTCCTGGTTGCGGAAGGTCGGAGAGTCCGGCCGCAGATCGACGACGACGTCGAAGACCTCGCCGTAGGAGCAGCGCACGAGCTTCGCCTCGCCCGCGCCCGAGCGCAGGTGCATACCCCGCAGCACCCCCTTGCGGGACCGGGACACGCTGTCCTGGACGAAACCGTCCGGATCGATGCCGACCGAGCGCATCACCTCCTTGTCGAAGGTGCGGCTGAAGAACCCGCGCTCGTCGACGTGCGGGGTGGGCTCGAACAGGTGCGCGCCGGAGATCGCCGGCACCGGAATCGCTTTCATGGCTTCCCCTCGACAATCGCGGACAATGCGGCGAACTGCTGCTTGAGCCGTTGCTCGGACACGGCGTTGCGCTGCGCCAGCGTCTGTTTCAGCTCGTCCGAGCGCCGTTCCAGCTCGATGAACTGCTCGATGAGCTGCGCGGCGTCGACCGAGCGCGCCGGGTGGGTGAACTCGCCGAGCCCCATCTCCGCCAGCAGCACCTGATTCTTGGCCGCGTAACCCACCGAGATCGTCGGGCGGCACACCCGCAGCGCGCACAGCACGTTGTGGTAGCGCGTGGCGACCACGGCGTCCACCGCCGCCATCTCGCGCATCAGATCGTCCAAAGAGGACGCCTGGGAGGCGGTGGCCCCGGTCTCGGCGACGATCTGGTCCACCACGGGCCGGTCCACCTCATCGCCGCTGAACAGCCGCACCTGCCTGCCGTTCTCGGTCAGCCAGCGGACGAAGCGTGTCATCCCGTCGACGTAGGAACGGTAGATCTCCTCGGCCCGCGAACGGTCGTCGTTGCCGCCGCGGAAGGCCATCACGCCGACGCCCACGGTGCCCGGGGTGGCGGCCGCGGACGGCACGGGAAGCCCGAAGGCAAGGTCCGGGTAGACGTCGTCCCGTGACGTGTCCACGCCCATGGCCCGCATCGCGTCGCGCGAGATCTCGTCGCGGTAGGACCGGTACGAGGCCAGCCGCGCCGCGAGCTTCACCACCGCGCGGGTGGCCCGGTCGTTGATGACGTTCGCCCCGACGCTCACCAGCGCGACCTTCGTGCCCATGAGCCTGCCGGCCGCGCACAACAGCAGCAGCGAGTACGGAAATCCCCACGGCCGCAACGGAAGCGTGGCCTCCAGCACGCCCATGCCCGGCACGATCACGACGTCCTGCCTGCGCACCCAGGCGGCCGTGCGGACCACGTCGACGAGCTTGCCCAGCCCCTTCGCCGCGATCGAGCGCACGGTGGACGCCGTCCGGTACTCGCCGCCGTACCAGTTGAGCGGAACCGCGTCGAGGCCGAAGCGCGCCGACACCGCGGCCGGACCGCCGCACATCGCGTGCAGTTCGGCATCGGGATGCTCGGTGCGCAGGTACCGCAGCACCGCCTCCAGCGATCCGTCGTTGCCGAGATTGCCCGATCCGAGCAACCCGAACAGCCCGATCCTGCTCATCGCACCCGGCCCTCCCGGCCCGCGACGATGTCGTCGATGGAGAACTCCTGGAAGTCGACCGGAGCCCGGTCCTCGATGCGCTCGCCCCCGCCGCCGCGCGCCCGGCTCGTGGCCCATTCGAGCAGGTAGCGGTAGCACTCGGTCCGCTCGGCTGCGGACAGCGGCGCGCGCCGGATCGCGCCGACGAAACCGAGCACGTACTCGCCGAGCAGCCGCACCATCGGATGCCGCAGCTTGTCCGCGCGCTTCGGGTCGAGGTTGGCGCAGCGCTTGCGCAGCGTGGGATTCGCCCGTTCCGCGCGGCCCGGGTGGTCGCGGCGGAAGTACAGCAGCTCCGGCACCTGGTGGAACGGCCCGTGCAGGGCGATCTCCGCGACGAACGTGCGGTCGGCGTGGTGGTAGCTGTCGTGGGGTTTGACCCGCCGCAGCACGTCGGCGCGCATGACGCCGTAGAAGTCGTCGCCGCCGGGTTCGAACAGCAGGCTGCGGAACCGCACCGGCGCCCGCGGCGAGTCGGTCTCCAGCCGGTAGTCGAACGGGTAGGTGACGTTGCCTTCCCCGTCGATGACCGCGTTGTGCACGTGCGCGAGGATCACCGAAGGCCGCTCGTCGAGCGCCTCCACGCACCGCTTCAGCAGATCGCGGCCGTAGAGGTCGTCGTGCGAGCCCCATTTGAACAGCTCGCCCCGGCACTGGCCGAACACGTAGTTGTGGTTGCCCGCCGCGCCGATGTTCTGCTCCAGCCGCAGGTACCGGATGCGCGAGTCCTTGGCCAGATAGGTGCGGCAGATCTCCTCCGTGCCGTCGGACGAGGCGTTGTCGGAGATGACCAGCTCGAAGTCCTCGAAGGTCTGGCCGAGCAGCGCGTCGAGCGCCTCCGCGAGGTAGTCCTCGCCGTTGTACACGGGAAGACCGACGCTGAGCCGGGGGACGGTGGTCATGAGGTCCTCATTTCCGCGGAGTACTGGCGCAGCCCCAGCCGCAGCTGGAACCACCAGAGGATCGAACCGGTGAGGGTGGCGGCGGCGGTGCCCCACGCCGCCCCGACGGCACCGTCGGCCGCGGCGCCCGCGAGCGCGAACGACGCGTAGAGCAGCGACGAGAACAGCTGCGAGCGCAGGCTTCGTTTCGACTGGCCCAGCGCGCGCAGCCCGGACGCGGCCCCGGTGGAGAAGCTCGCGCCCACCACCGAGAACGTGGTCGGCACGATCAGCTGTGACGCGCCCGGCCACACCGAACCGAGCAGGTGCACACCGACCCATTCGGGCAGCAGGAACAGCAGCGCCATGCCCCACAGCAGCGCCGCGGCCGCCTGGCCCGCGCCCAGCAGCAGGCAGAACTGCCACAGCCGGCGCCCCGACTTGCGCAGGACACGGGCGGCCTCCGCGACCGTCACCAGCGACAGTCCCATCAGCAACGCCTGGAACGGGCCCTGCAACAGCTCCGCGCCGCGCACCGTGCCGACCGCGGCCAGGCCCGCGATCGCGCCCAGCCCGTAGGACTTGATCTGCGAGGCGCCACTGTTGCTGACGTTCTCGACGAGATAGCGGAAGCTCAGGTCGCGCTGTGCCCGCATCCAGCCCAGCGCCGCGGACGGCCGCGGCAGCAGACCCGCCTGGAAACCGCCGAACACCGCCGCCACCGCGCCGGAGGCACCCCACGCGATGACGAACCCGAGCACGGTGCCGTTCTTCGCGGCGAGCAGCATCGCCGGGGCGAGCGCGATGCCCCACACCACGTCGTTGATGAACGCCTTACGCCCGTGCCCCGAGGCGAAGAACGCGAACCGCCACGCGTCCTGCAGCATCAGGCCGGGCAGCACGATGCCGAGGCCCACGAAGGCGAGCCCGATCGCGCCGCCGATGGCCAGCCCGGCGAGCACGCTCAGCACGCCGCTGGCGACACCCACCAGCAGCGCCGTTCCGGTCGCGCGCCCCGTCGCGGTCCGCCACGCGTCGGCCGCGACGCCGCTGAACCGCACCATGAGCGGGTCGGTGGCCAGGCCGCGGGACACGTTGATGATCACGCCGTAGGTCACCCACGCGAGGCTGAACACGCCGAACGCGGTCGCGCCGAGCGAGCGGGCGACGTAGAGCCCGACGGCGAAGTTGGTGAGGCTGGACACCGCCTGGTCGCCGAGGCCCCAGCTGAGCCGTCCGGCCATCGCGCGCATGCCCTGCCGCGGCCGCGTCAGGCGGTGTCTGCCGCGCTGGCTTCCTTCCGTGACCGCGGCCATGACCTCACTCCTTGATCAGGGACGCGCCCTGTAAGGCCCGTGCCGCCGCCGCGACGCTGTCGAAGGGCAGTCCGGAACGCTGCGCGATGTCGAGCAGGCTGTGCTCGCCGTCGGAGAAGTTGAGCACCCACAGCATCGCCATCTGGGTTTCCTTGGCGTCGCTGCGCCCGCCGAGCGAGTCGTAGAGTCCGCGCTTGCCCAGCTGTGGTTCGCCGTACGGGCTCAGGTTGACGTAACGCCGGTCGCGGTCGAGCACGGAAAACGCTTCCCGGCAGACGGCCAGCGTGTCCTCCATCGCTTGCGGCGAAACGAAATCCGGGTTGTCGGCCGAGGTGTGGTACTCGGGGTAGCCCGCGTACTGCGTGCGGCACAGTGAACCGACGCCGAGGTTGAAGCCGGGCGAGCAGAACTGCCGCTCGTCGTAGCCGTACGGCGAGAAATCGACGACCTTGTGCTGCCGCTCGCGGAGCACGTACCGCAGCACGCGGTCGATGTCGGCGTCCCCGCGGCGGCTCTTCTTGTACGTCAGCTGTCCCCGGTCACCGGCGCACGCGAGCACCAGACCGTGCTTGACCTTGCCGATGCGCTCGTGGTTGCGCGCGAGCCAGGTGATCGCGCCGATCGTGCCCGGCATGAACAGGAACCGGTACGTGTAGTACGGGTTGTCCAGCGACTGGGCGAGTGCCACCGCGACCGCGATGCCTGCCAGGTTGTCGTTGGCCAGCGACGGATGGCAGGTGTGGCAGGAGATGATCACCTCGTCGGTGACCTGGCCCGGCACCACGTGCTCGGCGTAAGTCAGCGAGCCATCCTCCACAGTGGAGTCGATGCACACCTCGTACTCGCCGTCGGGCATCGCGTCGAGGGTGTCCTGCGCGAGGCAGAAACCCCAGTTCGGCGCGTAGTAGCTGGTGCGGTAGGGCACCCAGGACGGGTGTTCGGGCAATGTGTGCAGATGCGGCCGCAGCTCCTCCAGCGTCATCCTCGCCGACACCGGGGTGCTGTAGCCGACCACGTGCAGGTTCAACTGCTGGAAGTCCACCACCCGGTTGCCGGAGGCGTCGGCGATGTAGGCGTCGCGGATGTTCCACTCCTGCGGCACCGTCCAGTCGAAGACCTCGGTGCCCGTGGGCACCTCGAAGATCTCCAGCGGGATGTGCTCGCCGACGATCTCCAGCGTGCGGCGGACCCCGTTGCCGGTGATGCTGCGGCACAACGGGTACAGACGCTCCACCAGAGCGTGCATCTGGGCGCCGTTCATGCGTGCCGCAACGTCTCGTCGACGGCGCCGGCTTCGCGGCGCTCGCGCAACCAGGCCAGCCGGGTGAACTTCTTCTCGAAGTCCGCCGTGGTCAGCCCGTACCGCTGGTAGGCGTCGACCAGCTCGATCGCGCCGTCCTTCACACTCCACTCGCACGCGAAGCCGGGAATCGCCTCGCGGAAACGGGAGAAATCGACCCGGTAGGAACGCGGGTCGGCCCCGGCCTCACCGGTGATGACGAGCCGCGAGCCCGGCACCGCCTCGACGACCTGTTCGGCGATCTCCGCGACGGTCACGTTGTTGCGCTCGGTGCCGATGTTGAACGCCCTGTCGTGCACGGCTTCCTTCGGCGCGACGAGCGCGGCGGCGAAGGCCTGCGCGATGTCGCGGGCGTGCACCAGCGGCCGCCACGGCGTGCCGTCGGAGAGCACCAGCACCTCACCGGAGAGGACCGCGTGGCCGACCAGGTTGTTCAGCACGATGTCCGCGCGCAGCCGCGGCGAGTAGCCGAACGCGGTGGCGTTGCGCAGGTAGACCGGCGTGAAATCGGCGTCGGCCAGCTCGTGCAGGTCGTCCTCGACCCGGACCTTCGACTCCGCGTACGGGGTGACCGGCCGCAGCGGCGCGTCCTCGTTCACCAGCCCGCTGCCCCCGGAGGCGCCGTAGACCGAGCACGTGGAGGCGTAGAGAAAGCGCTGCACGCCCGCGTCCCTGGCGAGCCGGGCAAGCCGGACAGCGGCACGGTGGTTGATGTCGTAGGTTAGCTCCGGCGCGAGCGCGCCGAGCGGGTCGTTGGACAGCGCGGCCAGGTGAATGACGGCGTCCACATCGGACACCTGCTGGTGCGTGACGTCGCGCAGGTCGACCGTGTGCCCGGCGGGATCGGCCGGCACCGGACCGAGCACACACGGCTCGAACAGCCCCGAGTCGAGGCCGACGACCTGATGCCCGGCCTCCGTCAGCAGCGGAGCCATCACGGTGCCCAGGTAACCCTTGTGCCCTGTCAGCAGCACTCGCATGGCTCAGCCCTCCAGGCCCAAAATCATCTTGTTCACGAAGAACCCTTCCGCGTAGCGCGAGCTGCATTCGATCCCGCGGATGCGAGCGAGACCGAGGAAGGCTTCCTTGTCGTACCAAGGACGATGTCGCTGCGAGGCGTAGTGTTGTTGCAGCAGTTCGACCTTTTTTTCCGCGATTTCACGTGACAGCGGCTGGTAGGCGTTCGGGCGCCCGAGATCGCCGTCCCATTTCACGATCTCGTAACCCAGTACGAGGTGATCGCGGAACGCCGTGGGCACGAGCTTGGCCAGGCCGCGATGGTCCTGATGCAGATCATCGGTGCGGGGCGCGAGGATGAGATCGGGATCGGTGCGCCCGCGCAGTTCCTCCAGCGCGGACTTGGCCTCGTCCCAGTGCGCGGGCAGCCTGCCGTCCGGCATCTTCAGCACCGTCACCGACAGCCCCGCGTTCGGGGTGAAGGCATCGAGCGCGGCGCGTTCCTCCTCCTCGCGCTCGCTGCCACCGCCGGAAAGAACCAGCGCGTCCACTCGCACGCCCGGCCGTGCCGCGCAGATCGACAGCAGCGTGCCGCCCGCACCGATCGCGATGTCGTCGCAATGGGCGCCCAGCGCCACCACCCGGTCGATCCGGTTTCCCCCCAGCCGGATCACGCGACTCGTTCCCGCTCCCACAACGCCCACGGGCGCTCGCCCCTGGTGTAGGCCTCGTCCAGCGCGGCGCGTTCCTTGACCGTATCGGTCGGCTTCCAGAAACCGCGGTAGGGATAGGCCAGCAACCTGCCACGCTTGGCCAGTTCGGCACACCCGTCCGCGACGAGATCGCCGTTTTCCGGGATGTGGTCGAAGACGTCCTGGCGCAGCACGAAGTACCCGCCGTTCTCCCACAGCGGCATCTCGCTGACCGCCGTGATCGAGCCGACGAGCCCGCCCTCGTCCATTTCGACGCAGTGGAACGACGACTGCGGCGGCACGACCATCATCGACGCACCCGCGTCGGAGGCGACGAACCGGTCGATCATCTCCGGCAGCGGCGCGTCGGTGAGCACGTCGGCGTAGTTGGCGAGGAACATCTCGTCACCGTCGAGGTGCTCGCGCACCCGGCGCAGCCGCTCCCCGATCGGCGATTCGATGCCGGTGTTGACGAAGGAGATCGTCCAGTCCGCGATGTCGGTGGACAGCAGCTGCGGTTTCCCGCCGCGCAGCACGAAATCGTTGGACGTGGTCTCTTCGTAGTTGAGAAAGAAGTCCTTGATGTGGTGCGCCCCGTAGCCGAGGCAGAGCACGAACTCGGTGTGGCCGAAGTGCGCGTAGTAGCGCATCACGTGCCAGATGAGCGGCCTCGGCCCGACCATGGCCATCGGCTTGGGCACATCCGAAGCGGTGCCGTTGCGCATCCGCATTCCGTAGCCCCCGCAGAACAGGACGACTTTCACGACGACTTCACCTCGACGATTTCCAGGCGCGGAATGGGGAAGACCAGCTTGCCGCCCCACTCCTCCACATAGGACAGTTGCGCGGTCAGTTCGGTCCTGAGGTTCCACGGCAGGACCAGGACATAGTCGGGCCGGTCCGCGGCGATGCGTTCCGGCGGCAGGATGGGGATTCGGGTGCCGGGGGTGAACCGGCCGTGCTTGTAGGGGTTGCGGTCGACCGTGTAGGCGAGCAGGTCCGGCCGGATGCCGCAGTGGTTGAGCAGCGTGTTGCCCTTGCCCGGCGCGCCGTAGCCGACGACGGTCTTGCCTTCGTCGGCCGCGTCGATGAGGAACCGCAGCAGGTCCCGGCGGACACGGGCCACATTCGCGGCGAATTCGGTGTAGCCGGAGAGTTCGTGCAGGCCGGCTGCCTTCTCCGCGGCCAGCACGTCGGTCATCGCCTGGCTCGGCTCCCCCGCGATCTCGACCGGCTGCGCCCAAAGCCGGATGGAGCCGCCGTGCGTCGGCAGCAGTTCCACGTCCACAAGGGACAGGCCGCCGGTGGCCAGCGCACGCCGGGCGGATTCGACCGTGTAGTACTGGAAATGTTCGTGGTAGATCGTGTCGTACTGGATCTTCTGGATCAGCGTCAGCAGGTGCTGGACCTCGATCGCGACCCAGCCGTCGTCGGCCACGAGCGCGCGCAGGCCACGCGTGAAGCCGATCACGTCGGGGATGTGCGCGTAGACGTTGTTGGCCACCACGAGGTTCGCGGGACCGTGCTCGGCGCGGACTGCCTCACCCGTCTCCTGGCTCAGGAACGCGGTGTGCGTCGGCACGCCCTTGTCCCTCGCGGCCTGGCCCACGTTGACCGACGGTTCGATACCGAGGCAGCGGATCTGTTGCGCCACAACGTGTTGAAGCAGATAACCGTCGTTGCTGGCCACCTCCACGACAAAGGACTTCTCATCGAGCCCGAGCCGCTCGGTGGCGGTTCGCACGAACTGGCGCGCGTGCTCCACCCACGACTCGGAGAACGACGAGAAGTAGGCGTACTCCGTGAACGTGTCCTCGGGCGTGATCAGCGGCGGGATCTGCGCGAGCCAGCAATCGGTACAGACCTCGAGGTGCAGCGGGTAGGTCGTCTCCGGCTCGTTGAGCTGCTCCGCGGTGAGAAAGCGCTCACACGGCGGCGTCGCGCCCAGATCGACGACGCTCTCCATGCTCGTCGAACCGCAGAGTCGGCAAGTGGTCATTGACTGGGCTCCCAGGCTTCGCGAACACGGCGGGCGTACACACGTGATTCGGGGCCCACCGGAGTGTTGTTACAAAGCCCGGCACTGGCGCCTACCACCGATTCTGAAATGCAACATCGCGCGCCAGACCTTACCGGGGCAGGCAAGTAAGCGGTCGGCCATTGGCCGATCTTGCTGCCGGTATACTCGCGCGCCTCCAGTTCGTGCTACGCCGGATGATCGACGGGTGGCCTACTTGCGGATCTCCAGCGTGCAGCACTTGGGCCCGCCGCCGGCCTTGCGCAGTTCGGAGATGTCGACCAGCACCGGCTCGTACCCCCGGTCGGCGAGCCGCGACGCGAGCGCCGTCGCCTCCAGCGGCAGGACCACGTTGCGCCCGTCCGAGACGCCGTTGAGCCCGAAGCACTCCGCGTCCGCGGCGTCGGCGGGCACCGCGTCCGCGAACAGCCGGGCCAGCACCCGCCGCGAACCCGCCGAGAACGCCTCCGGGTAGTACGCGATCTGCGCCGGCGCGCTCTCGGTGGCCTCGCTGAGCACGAACAAGGCCGTGTCGAGGTGGTAGTAGCGCGGCTCGACCAGCCGCAGCGACAGCACCGGAACGCCGAGCACCTCCTGCGCCTCGGCATGCGCCGCCGGATCCGTGCGGAATCCCGTGCCGGCGAGCAGCAGCCGCCCCGTCCACGCGAAATCGCCCTCGGCCTCGTTGATCCGCGACGGCATCGTCACATCGCGGTACCCGTGCTCGACGAACCAGCGCCGGAAGTGCTCGGCCTCCGCCGCCCGCTCCGCGGCCCGGAACCGGGCGCCCAGCACCCGCCCGTCGATCACCGTGCCGGAATTCGCCGCGAACACCATGTCCGGCAGCCCCGGCTGAGGCGCGATCTCCTCCACCGTGTGCCCGAGACGGCGATACGTGTCGCGCAACTCGGCCCACTGTGCCATGGCGCGGCCCGCGTCGACCGGTTTCGACGGGTCCATCCACGGGTTGATGGCGTACTCGACGGCGAAGTGACGCGGGGGGCACATCAGATAGCGGCGGACGAGCGGCACCCGGGGTGTCATGTCTTCACGGTATGGCTCGATTCAGCGACACACAATCACGCTCCATTGCGGATATACCTGCTAAACATTGCGTGTGAACTCGATAGATCAGCGAATCGTTTCGTGCCTGGTCGCCAACGCGCGGGCCAGCTACGCCGATATCGGCAAGATCGTCGGGCTGTCCGCACCCGCCGTGAAACGGCGCGTCGACCGGCTGCTCGAAACCGGCGTGCTGCGCGGGTTCACCGCGGTCGTCGATCCGGAGGCGCTCGGCTGGGGCACCGAGGCGTTCATCGAGGTGCACTGCCGCGGCAACGTGCCGCCCACCCGCATCCGCGCCCGCCTCGAACCGCTGCCCGAGGTCGTCGCCGCCTACACGGTCACCGGTGCGGCCGACGCGATCGTGCACCTGCGGGCCGCCGACATCCACCAGCTGGAGACCGCCTTGGAGCGCCTGCGCGGGCTGGACATCGTCGACCGGACCGTCTCGACGGTCGTGCTGTCGAGGCTGCTGGAGCGGCCGCCGACGCCGGGGACATGATGTTCGGCATGACCGAACGGATTCTGGCCGAACGCGTGGGCAAGGTCGCCGTCATCACCGTCGACGCCCCGGACCGGCGAAACTCGCTCACTCTCCCGTTGTCCGCCGACCTCGAGCAGGCGGTCGCCGACGCCGAGGCGGACCGGGACGTGCACGCGCTGATCGTCACCGGCACCCCGCCCGCGTTCTGCGCCGGCGCGGACCTCACCGCGCTCGGTGAAGCGCGGGAGGAGGGACTGCGCGCGGTCTACTCGGGTTTCCTCGCCGTCGCCCAGTCCACGCTGCCGACCATCGCCGCGGTCGGCGGTGCCGCCGTCGGGGCCGGGATGAACCTCGCGCTCGCCGCCGACGTGCGCATCGCCGGACCCCGCGCCAAGTTCATTCCCCGATTCCTGGAACTCGGCCTCCACCCCGGTGGAGGGTTCACCTGGATGCTGCAGCGAGCGGTCGGGCCGCAGCGCGCGCGGGCGATGGCGCTCTTCGGTCAATCGCTGGACGCGCAAGGCGCGCTGGAAGCCGGTCTCACTATGCGGACAGTCGATGGAACTCACGAAGAGTTACTATCGGCAGCCCTCGAACTGGCCAGGCCCGCGGCCGACGCGCCGAGGGAAGTCGTGCTCGCGACCAAGCGTTCCATGCGGCTGACCATGCCTCTGGCCGAGCATCTTGACGCAGTGGACACTGAAATCGTGCCCCAGCTCGAGTCACTGAATTCGGCCGAGTTCGAGCGGCGGCTCGCTGCCATGCAGGCGACGATCAAGCGCAGAAAGTAACCATTACCGTTAGTAACGGGTAAGCCGGATCACACCGCAATCCGCGGGCTTCAAAGGCGAAGTAAGGTGGAGCTATCGGCGGAAGTGCGCCCGGCGCAACGAGTGTCGATGGGGACACAGTCAGTCGGGAGAGAGGGATTCCCTGACCTATGAGCACGAGTGCCAACGGCAACGGTGCGTTGTCGGCCACCCGGGCCACCGAGATCTCCAAGCTCGACCGGGTGGTCATCCGGTTCGCGGGTGACTCCGGTGACGGTATGCAGTTGACCGGTGACCGTTTCACGTCGGAAGCCGCGGCGTTCGGGAACGACCTGGCGACCTTGCCGAACTACCCGGCCGAGATCCGCGCCCCGCAGGGCACCATCCCCGGTGTCTCCTCGTTCCAGGTGCATTTCGCCGACTACGACATCCTGACTCCCGGTGACCGGCCGGATGTGCTGGTGGCGATGAACCCGGCCGCGTTGAAGGCCAACATCGCCGATCTGCCGCCGCAGGGCACGCTGATCGTCAACACCGACGAGTTCAGCAAGCGGAACCTGACCAAGGTCGGCTACGACGCCAACCCGCTGGAAGACGATTCGCTGTCGGCGTACCAGGTGCACGAGGTCGCGATGTCGACGCTGACCCAGGGTGCGCTGGCGGACACGGGGCTGGGCAAGAAGGACGCCGAGCGCTGCAAGAACATGTTCGCGCTCGGTCTGCTGTCGTGGATGTATCACCGGCCGACCGAGGGCACCGAGCAGTTCCTGCGGGAGAAGTTCGCGAAGAAGCCGGACATCGCCGAGGCGAACATCCTGGCCTTCCGGGCGGGCTGGAACTACGGCGAGACCACCGAGTCGTTCGTGACGACGTTCGAGGTCGCCCCCGCGAAGCTGGCGCCGGGCACCTACCGGCAGATCACCGGCAACACCGCCCTGGCCTACGGCATCGTGGCGGCCGGGCAGCAGTCCGGGCTGCAGGTGCTGCTGGGCACCTACCCGATCACCCCGGCCTCGGACATCCTGCACGAGCTGTCCAAGCACAAGAACTACGGCGTGATCACGTTCCAGGCCGAGGACGAGATCGCCGGTATCGGTGCCGCGCTGGGCGCCTCCTACGGCGGCTCGCTCGGAGTCACCTCCACCTCGGGCCCCGGTATCGCGCTCAAGAGCGAGACGATCGGCCTGGGTGTGATGCTGGAGCTGCCGCTGATCGTGATCGACGTGCAGCGCGGTGGCCCTTCGACGGGTCTGCCGACCAAGACCGAGCAGGCCGACCTGCTGCAGGCGATGTACGGCCGCAACAGCGAGTCCCCGATCCCGATCATCGCGCCGCAGTCCCCCGCGGACTGTTTCGCCGCGGCGATCGAGGCCACCGAGATCGCGCTGAAGTACCGCACGCCGGTGATGATCCTGTCCGACGGGGCGAACGCCAACGGCTCCGAGCCGTGGCTGATCCCCGACGTGGAGAACCTGCCGGACCTGCGCGTGACGTTCGCGTCCGAACCGAACGCGGCCGACGGCTCGGGCGAGTTCTGGCCCTACATGCGGGACCCCGAGACCCTGGCCCGCGAGTGGGCCGTGCCCGGCACGCCCGGCCTGATGCACCGCATCGGCGGTCTGGAGAAGGCCGACGGCAAGGGCAACATCTCCTACGACCCCGACAACCACGACCACATGGTGCGGCTGCGGCAGCGCAAGATCGACAACATCGCGGTGCCCGACCTCGTCGTGGACGACCCCTCCGGCGGCAAGGCCCGCGTGCTGGCGCTGGGCTGGGGATCCTCCTTCGGCCCGATCGGCGCCGCGTGCCGCCGGGTACGCAAGGACGGCCTGCCCATCGCGCAGGCGCACGTGCGCAACCTCAACCCGCTGCCCGAGAACCTGGGCGACATCCTGCGCTCCTACGACAGGGTCGTGGTGCCGGAGATGAACCTCGGACAGCTCGCGTGGCTGCTGCGCGCCAAATACCTCGTCGATGTCCACTCCTACACCAAGGTCGCCGGCCTGCCCTTCAAGGCCGAAGAACTCCAGCACGTCTTCACCGACATCATCGAGAAGGAGGTCGTCGCCCGATGACCGCCACTGACCTCGGCCTGCCGACCCTGACCGGTGGCCTGGACCTCGTCCCGCACACCGACGAGCCGCAAAAGGCCAAGGAATACAAGTCCGACCAGGAAGTCCGCTGGTGCCCCGGCTGCGGTGACTACGTCGTACTCAACACCGTGCAGTCGTTCCTGCCCACGCTCGGGCTCAAGCGCGAGAACATCGTGTTCGTCTCCGGGATCGGCTGCTCCAGCCGGTTCCCGTACTACCTCAACACCTACGGGATGCACTCCATCCACGGCCGCGCCCCCGCGATCGCCACCGGGCTGGCCACCACCCGCCCGGACCTGTCGGTGTGGGTGGTCACCGGAGACGGCGACGCGCTGTCCATCGGCGGCAACCACCTGATCCACGCGCTGCGTCGCAACATCAACATCAAGATCCTGCTGTTCAACAACCGGATCTACGGGCTGACCAAGGGCCAGTACTCGCCCACCAGCGAACCCGGCAAGGTCACCAAATCCACCCCGATGGGCTCGGTCGACACCCCCTTCAACCCCGTCTCGCTCGCACTCGGCGCCGAAGCCACCTTCGTCGGCCGCGCGCTGGACTCCGACAAGGCCGGCCTGACCGAGGTCCTCACCGCCGCCGCGCAACACCGCGGCTCCGCGATCGTGGAGATCTACCAGAACTGCCCCATCTTCAACGACGGCGCCTTCGACGTCCTCAAGGACAAAGACGAAGCCGCCCAGCGCATCATCCCGCTGCGCGCCGGCGAGCCGATCCGCTTCGGCCGCGAGGGCGAATACGGCGTCACCACCACCGGCTGGGGCGGCTTCGAAATCGGCAAGGTCTCCGAAATCACTGCGAGCGGCGGCGAAATCGTCGTCCACGACCCGTCCATTGCCGACACGGCGTACGCCTTCGCGCTCTCCCGCATCGGCGACCAGCACCTCAACCACACCCCCACCGGCATCTTCCGGCAGGTGCAGCGCCCCACCTACGACGACCAGGCCCGCAGCCAGGTCGAGGATGCCCGCACCGCCAAGGGCCCCCACCTGCAAAGCCTGCTCACCGGCAAGGACACCTGGACCGTCGTCGGCTGAGTCCTCTAAGCACGAAAGAGCCTCCTTCCGCTGCGGCGAAAGGAGGCTCTTTGTTCTTCTATCCTTTATGGACGCTCAGTGCAGCGGCCGGAACCCGACCCGTTCCGCGTCGGCCGCCGAGCGGAACCACACCTCGGCCACCATGCGCGGGAACTGCTGCGAGTCCTCCGTGCAGTAGCGCAAAGCCGTCACGCTCGCCTTGACGGTGAACTCCTCCGACGGGCTCGCCCCGCCGGGCAACGGCATCGCGGACCCGGGGCCGAACGGCCCCGGCGCCACGTGGCTGTCCGCGGTGTGCGCACGCGCGGGCGGCGGCTCCGGCGCGGAGTGCGCCCCACCGGACTTGGGCCGCACCACCGGTTCGAACAACGATCCGCTGCGGCCGCCCTCGTCGGCCTGCAGCGGCTCCCGCCGCTCCATCGCCCGCATCGACGGCTGAATCGGTTGCGGTGCCTCGAACCCGCCACGCGGCGGGGTGCGCGGCTGGCGCCGCGGCAGGGTGTGCGTGGTCTCGGCAGCCACCTCGTCCTGTTCCGGCGGTTCGGCGTCACTGAACGCGAACGCGGGCGGCGAGTCCGGCGCCGACACCGGCTCGGCCTGCTCATAGGACGGGTCGAACAGCGAGCCCCGCTGCGGCTGCCGCTTCTGCTCTTCCGCCGCGCCGAAGGTCCCCTCCTCGGCGGAGGTCCGGTAGCTCTCGGCGCCGTTCTCCGGCGCGAACACCGAGGTCGGGGACGGCTCGTGCGCGACAGGCTCCTGCGGCCGGAAAACCGAGGTCTGCTCGGCGGCCGGCTCCGGCTCCAGCACCGAGCTCACGTGCTGACCCGAACCGGCGAAACTGTCTCGTTCGTACCAGCCCGGCCGCGGCTCACGCCGCTGTTCCTCGGCCGCGGCGGGCTCGGCGGCGGCGCGCGACGCCGCGACCGGCGCGGGTACGGCCCGCTCCTGCGGCTCCACCGGTTCGGGCTCGAAGGTCCGGGTGGCCACCGGTGCCGGGGGCGCCGACTTCTCGTTGCGGGCGGCCAGCAGTCTGCGCTCGAGGACGCGGTTTCTGGCCTGTGCAGGCCGGACAAGGAACACCCAGGTCAGCAGCACCCCGATGAGGAACGCCGCCGCACTCCACAGCCAGACCTGTCCGAAGATGGACATCCGCGCTGCCCTTCCTTTCCTACCGCGACCGGTGACACTCTGAGTGACACCACCGCGGCCGTTTCATGACGCGGCGTCAGCGAGTCCGCGCCACGAGATAGTCGGCGACCGACTCGCAAGCCTCCCGCGCGGCCGACGCGGGCAGGGCCGTCAGCTCAGCCCTCGCGCGACGAGCGTAGTCCGACAACGTGGCCATGGCGCGGTCTATCCCGGAAGACGCCCGCAGCAGCTCCAGTGCCTCCTCGACCAGCGCGTCCTCGGTGATCGGCCCCTGCAGCAGGCTGACCAGCCGCGGATCGGCGTCCGGATCGGCCAGCGCGAAGTGCATCGGCAGCGTGCGCACGCCTTCCCGCAGGTCAGTGCCGGGTGTCTTGCCCGATTCGTGCGACGGCGAGGCGATGTCGATGATGTCGTCGGAGATCTGGAACGCGGTGCCGACGATCTCGCCGAACCGCGTGAGCGCCTCGATACGCGCCGGCTCGGCGCCGGAAACCATGCCGCCGAAGCGGCCCGCGGTCGCGATGAGCGAACCGGTCTTCTGCGCGATCACGCTCAGGTAGTGCTCGATGGGGTCCTCATCCTCGCCCGGGCCCACGGTCTCGCGCATCTGCCCGGTGACGAGCTCACCGAAGGTCTCGGCGATGATGCGCGCCGCGTCGGTGCCGAGGTAGGAGACCAGCCGGGAGGCGTGCGCGAACAGGAAGTCGCCGGTGAGGATCGCGACCGTGTTGCCCCAGCGGCTGTTCACGCTCGGCGCCCCGCGGCGCATGGTGGCCTCGTCCATCACGTCGTCGTGGTACAGCGTGGCCAGGTGGACCAGTTCGACGGCCGCGGCCGCGGTCACGACGCCGTCATGGTTGCCGTCGCCGAACTCCGCGGCCAGCAGCGTGAACATGGGACGAAAACGTTTGCCACCGGCCTCGACCAGGTGGGAAGCGGCCTCGTGCACGGCCTTGACGTCGCTACGGGCGGTCTCGCGCAGCAGGTTCTCGACGTCGGCGAGCCCGCCGGCGAGCGTGCGCAGCAGTTGCTCATCGGCGATCCGGAGGCCGACGCTCGCGCGCAGGTCCTCGATGGTGCCACTCTGAACCGACACTTTGCCTGCCCTCTCGCACTCCTGTTACACGTCTTCACCAGCGTAATGGCAAGCCCTGGTCACACGATCGCCCGCACGGCAAGGGCATGGGTGACGAACGCGACAGACGCCCCTTCCACCATCGGGTGAGGAACCGGTCGAATCACGTTCTGCGCCGTTAGCCTTCGGCCTGTGACCAGCAAAAAGACGCAGAACACCATCGTCGGGGCGATCATGCTCGGGATGCTGCTGGCAGCGCTCGACCAGACCATCGTCTCGACCGCGTTGCCGACGATCGTGGCGGATCTCGGCGGGGCCAACCACCTGTCCTGGGTGGTGACGTCCTACCTACTCGCCGAGACGATCATGACGGTGCTGATCGGGAAGTTCGGCGACCTGTATGGCAGGAAGAAGGCGTTCCTGGCCAGCGTCGTGTTGTTCCTCGTCGGCTCGTTCTTCTCGGGCTGGGCCGATTCGATGGTGTGGCTGATCGCGTTCCGCGCCGTGCAGGGGCTGGGCGCCGGTGGCCTGATGGTGACGTCTTCCGCGGTCATCGCCGACGTGGTGCCGCTGCGCGAGCGCGGGAAGTACCAGGGCGCGATCGGGGCGATGTTCGGTGTCTCGACGGTCTGCGGTCCGCTGCTCGGCGGGCTGTTCGTGGACCACCTGAGCTGGCGCTGGGCGTTCTACGTCAACATCCCCCTTGGCGTGCTGGTCATCGTCGTCGCGGCGGCCGCGCTGCCGTCGGTGCGCTCGGCGCTGCAGCCGCGCATCGACTACCTGGGCATCCTGCTGATCGCACTGGCCTCGACGGGCTTGACGCTGGTGACGAGCTGGGGCGGCACCGAGTACGCGTGGGGTTCGCCGACGATCATCGCCATGGCCGTCGGGTCGGTGGTACTGCTCGCGTTGTTCGTGCTGGTCGAGACCCGGGCCGCGGAGCCGATGCTGCCGATGCGCCTGTTCCGCGGCCGGGTGTTCACGGTCGCGAGCGCGCTGAGTTTCATCGTCGGCTTCGCGATGCTCGGCGGTATCACCTATCTCCCGACATATCTGCAGCGTGTGCAGGGTGTGAGCGCGACCGAGTCCGGGTTGCGGATGCTGCCGCTCGTGGTCGGTCTGCTGCTGACGGCGATGCTGAGCGGCACGGTGATCAGCCGGACCGGTCGCTACAAGATCTTCCCGGTCGCCGGTTCGCTGGTCATGGCGCTCGGCTTGTTCCTGCTGTCCAATTTGGAGCAGAACACAAGTTTCTGGGTGACGTCGGGCTACATGATCGTGCTCGGACTGGGGCTCGGTTGCTGTATGCAGGTGCCGACGATCGTCGTGCAGAACACCAGTGACTACGAGGATCTGGGAGTCGCGACCTCGGGTGTGAGTTTCCTGCGGACACTCGGAAGTTCCTTCGGCGTGGCGGTTTTCGGCACGATCTTCAGCAACCATCTGCCCGCGCGGCCGACCGTGACGTCCTATGTGGATGCGATTCAGATGATGTTCCTCATCGCGGCGCCGATCGGCATCCTGTCGTTCCTTGTCGCGCTGTTCCTCAAGGAAATCCCCCTGCGCGACAGCACGAAGGCCGTCGCGTCGAACAGCAGCGGCTTCTCCGAACCGACCACGGGTGACTCGCGGCAGGAACTGGAGCGGGTCGTGGCGGCGTTGTGGCGCAAGCAGCGCGACGACCCGGGCCCGGCCATTCTCGCGCGCTCCGGCGTTCCGCTGACGCACGCGCAGGCCTGGCTGTTGGTGCAGATCTACCGCAACAGCGTGGAGGACGGCGACGCCACTCTGCACGAGGTCGCCGAGCAAACGTCGGTGCCTGCCGGGATTTTCGAGCCCACCGCGACGCAACTGGTCGATTCGGGATACCTCGACGAGGCCGACGGGCACTACCGGTTCAGCGGTCTCGGCACGGAAACCTGGACCCGCCTGGTCGGCGCGTGGCGCGTGTGGCTGCTGGCCGAGATCGCGGAACGAGAAGGCACCAAGGAGCACGATTTCCGTGCGTCCATCGAACAGATCGCCGAACAGCTCATCAGCAACGGCCGTGAACTCTCCACAGCGCGGCATGCGGTACCGGTGTAGCTAGCTGTTCGAGCAGCCGGTCACGCGTCCGGCGTCAGCGCCACGCGTCGGCGGCCGGACGGAATCCATCCACAGCCACCCACTTATCCACAGCTCCCCGATCCTCTCCCCCAAACCCCGGCTCCCTCAGGGCAAGCTGCTGAGTACCACCTCGACCAAGCCCGAAGGGGACGAACCGATGATCGACGCCATTCAGTCGCACCGCGCCCGCAATCGCGTACTGCGCGCAGAGTTCGTGGCCGCCGCGCTCACGGCATCGCCCGCCGGCACCTCGCGAAGCCGCACCGCCTCGCGAGTGCCGGCGGCTCTCAGAACGCGAAGGCCCCGGCTCCGGCCCAGTCGAGCGCGAACGACGGCGCCACCCCGAGCAGCAGCGTCACGACCACGCCGAGCGTGATCGCCGCGGTGGTGAACGCGCCCGGCACGGTCACCGTCGGCCCTTCGGGGGCGGGCTGAGAGAAGTACATCAGCACCACCACACGCAGGTAGAAGAACGCCGCCACCGCGCTGAACACCAGCGCGATCACCACCAGCGGCGCCATGCCGTCCGCCAGCGCGGCGGAGAACACCGCGAACTTGCCGACGAAGCCGCTGGTGAGCGGAATGCCCGCGAGCGCGAGCAGAAGGAAGGTGAACACCCCGGCGAGCACAGGCGAGCGTTTGGCGAGCCCGGCCCACGCGGACAGGTGCGTCGCCTCGCCCGAGGAGTCCCGCACGAGCGACACCACACCGAACGCGGCCAGCGTCGTGAAACCGTAGGCGAGCAGGTAGAACAGCGTGCCCGACAAGCCCTTGTCGGTCATGGCGATCGTGCCGACCAGCAGGAAACCGGCGTGCGCGATCGACGAGTAGGCGATCATGCGTTTGACGTCGGTCTGGGTAAGGCCGAGGATCGCGCCGATCACCATCGAGATGATCGCGACCGCCCAGAGCACACCGCGCCATTCCCAGCTGGTCGACTCGAAGCCGACCGTGAGCACACGCAGGATCCCGCCGAACGCGGCCACCTTCGTGCAGGCGGCCATGAACGCGGTCACCGGGGTCGGCGCGCCCTGGTACACGTCCGGGGTCCAGGTGTGGAACGGGCCGACCGAACCCTTGAACAGCAGACCCACCACGAGCAGGCCCAAACCGGCGAACAGCAACATGTCCGAGCGGTCCGAGCCCGCGGCGGCGTGCGCGATGTCGGCGAGCTTCACCGAGTTCGCGTACCCGTAGAGCAGCGCGAGCCCGTACAGGAAGAACGCCGACGAGAAGGCGCCGAGCAGGAAGTACTTCACGGCCGCTTCCTGCGACAGCAGCCGGCGCCGGCGGGCGAGGCCGCACATCAGATACAGCGGGAGGCTGAGCACCTCCAGCGCGATGAACATGGTGAGGAGGTCATTCGCGGCGCAGAAGGTCATCATGCCGCCGAGCGCGAACAGCGTCAGCGGGAACACCTCGGTCTGCATGCCGGTCGAGCCGACCTGGGCACGGTCCTGGAACGTGCCCGGCCGGATGGACGCCTGCGCGACGAACGCGCCGCCGGGTTCCACCGAACGGTCCGCGATCAGCAGGATGGCGCCGAGGGCCAGCGCGAGCAACGTGCCCCACAGGAACAGCGACGGCTTGTCCACCGAGATCGCGCCGGAGAAGGTGGTCAGCCCCGCCTTGGGCGAGCCGCTCACGTACACCGCGAGCGCGACGCCCGCGGCGGCGATCCCGGTCAGGCTGAGCACCACCTGTCCCGGCCAGCGCATGTGCCGTGGCAGGAAGGCTTCGAACAGCACGCTCACGCACGCCGCGGCGAGCACGATCAGCACCGGCAGGACGGCCGCGTACTCGATTTGCGGCGTCGCGATCTGCCCTTGCTGGGCCAGCACTCCGATCACTTTCAGTGCCCTCCTTGCACGGCCGAAAGCGTGGCCTGTACCGACGGTCCCACCGTGTCGAGCACGGGTTTCGGATAGAACCCGAGGCCGATGATCAGTACGACCATCGGCACCAGGATCGTGATCTCCTTGCCACCGAGATCACGGATGGTCTTGCGCGCGCCCAGCTCCGGCGTCATCGCGGTGCCCGGCCCACCGCCCGCGCCGACGAGCGCGTTGCCGCGCACCGGACCGGTCATGAGCCGCTGGTAGAGCCACAACACATAAGCGGCGGCGAGCACCATGCCGACGGTCGCCAGGATCGCGTACACCGGCTGGGTCTCGAACGCACCCAGCAGCACCAGGAACTCACTGACGAACGAGTTGGTACCAGGAAGGGACAAAGTGGACAGACCAGCGATGAGCAGCATGCCGCCCAGCAACGGAGTCACCTTGTACATCCCGCCGTAGTCCGAGATCCGCGTCGAACCACCGCGCGAGATCACCAGGCCGAGCACGACGATCAGCATTCCGGTCGCGAGGCTGTGGTTGAGCATGTAGGTCACGGATCCGACCGTCGCCTGCTGGGTGAAGGCGAAGATGCCCAGTGCGATGAAACCGAAGTGGGCGATGGACACGTAGGCGACGAAGCGCTTCATGTCCTGCTGCCCGGCCGCGAGGATCGACCCGTACAACACGCCGATCACGGCCAGCACGAGCACCAGCGGCGCGAGTGTCTTGCTGGCCTGCGGGAACATCGGCAGGCAGTAACGCAGGAAGCCGAAGGTGCCCACCTTGTCCAGCACGCCGACGATCAGTACGGCCACCCCGATCGGTGCCTCACCGGCCGCATCGGGCAGCCAGGTGTGGAAGGGCACGAGCGGCGCCTTGATCGCGAACGCGAGGAAGAAACCGAGGAACAACCAGATCTGTGTGCTCAACGGGGCGTCGCGAACGACCGTCACGAGCGTGGCCCAGTCGAACGTGCCCTTGCCCGGCACCAGCGCGTAGGCGCCGATCGCCGAGGCGAGCATGATCAGACCGCCGAGGAAGGAGTACAGGAAGAACTTCACCGCCGCGTACTGCCGGTTCGCACCGCCGTAGCCGCCGATGAGGAAGTACATCGGGATCAGCATGATCTCGAACAGCACGTAGAACAGGAACACATCGGTCGCGGCGAACACCGCGATGGTCAGCGCCTCCTGCACGAGGATCAGCGCGAGATAGCCGCCGGCACTGCGTCCCTCGGGCAGCTTGTCCGCCCTGCCCAGCATGCCCATCACGATCGGCACGAGGAACGTGATCACCGCGATCATGATGAGCGCGATGCCGTCGACACCGAAGGAGAGGTGAATGCCGAACGCGGGAATCCAGTCCATCGTGGTCGTCTGCTGCAGGCGCGCCCCGCTGGGGTGGTAGGTCGCCCACATCGGGATCATCAGGAAGAACTCGAGCACCGCGAACGCGAGCGCGACGTGCAGCGCGTCGTTGTCGTTCTTCCGCATTCCGGAAAGGACGACCGCGCCGACCAGCGGCAGCAGGATGAGGGCCAGTAGCCACGTCATGAGAACCTCACCAGAAGCAGAGCCGCGACCAGGACGAACGAACCGGCCAGCATGGACAGCGCATAGGACCGGACGAATCCGGTTTGGAGCCTTCGTAGTCGCCCGGAGCCGCCGCCGAGCGCGGCCGCGAGGCCGTTGACCGCGCCGTCCACTCCGCGGTTGTCGAGGAAGACCGAGAACCGGGTGAGCCACATGCCCGGGGTGGCGACCAGGGCCTCGTTGAGCGCGTTGCCGTAGAGGTCCTTACGCGCCGCCCGCACCAGCGGGGACACGTTCTGCGGCCGCTCGACCGGAGTTTCCCTGCGACCGACGACGAACCACGCGACCACCACACCCAGTGCGGAAAGGAGGATCGTCAGCCACGGGATGAGTGCCTGCGGCAGCACGCTGTGCCCGGCTTCGGTCAGCTCACCGAGCGAAGGAGTCAGCCAGTCGGTGAGCCGGTGGCCGAGCGAGAAGAACGCACCGGCGCCGACCGAGCCGATCGCCAGGATGATCATCGGGATCGTCATCACGCGCGGCGACTCGTGCGGGTGGAACTCCTTGCCGTCCTCGGTGCGCAGGTCCTTCCACCGCTCCTTGCCGAAGAAGGTCATCAGCACCAGGCGCGTCATGTAGAAGGCGGTCAGTGCCGCGCCGAGCAGGGCCGCGAGGCCGAACACCCAGCCGCGCCAGCCTTCCTGGCCGAACGCGGCCTCGATGATCGCGTCCTTGGAGAAGTAGCCCGACAGGAAGGGGAAGCCGATGAGTGCCAGGTAGCCGAGTCCGAAGGTGGCGAAGGTGATCGGCATTCGCTTGTACAGCCCGCCGAACTTGCGCATGTCGACCTCGTCGTTCATGCCGTGCATGACCGAACCGGCGCCGAGGAACAGCCCGGCCTTGAAGAAGCCGTGCGTGAGCAGGTGCATGATGCCGAGCGCGTAGCCGAACGGCCCGAGCCCGACGGCGAGCATCATGTACCCGATCTGGCTCACGGTGGAGTACGCGAGCACCTTCTTGATGTCGTCGTAGGCACAGCCGATGACGCATCCGATGAGCAACGTGACCGCGCCGACGAGGGTGACGATCAGCCGTCCGCTCTCGGTCTCGTTGAAGATCGGGTTCGCGCGGGCCACCAGGTAGACGCCCGCGGTCACCATGGTTGCCGCGTGGATGAGAGCCGACACCGGGGTCGGGCCTTCCATCGCGTCGGGAAGCCAGGCCTGCAGCGGGAACTGACCGGACTTACCGCAGGCACCGAGCAGGAGCAGGATCGCGATCGCGGTGATCACGCCGGGTGGCGCGTGACCGATGTTCGCGAACACGCCGGCGTAGGTGACGGTGCCGACGTACTTGAACATCAGGAAGATCGCCAGCGCCAGGCCGACGTCACCGACCCGGTTCATCAGGAAGGCCTTCTTCGCGGCGGTCGCGGCCGAGGGCCGGTCGGTGTACCAGCCGATGAGCAGGTAGGACGCCAGACCGACACCCTCCCAGCCGAGGTAGAGCGTCACGAAGTTGTTGCCGAGCACCAGAACCAGCATCGAAGCGACGAACAGGTTGAGGTACCCGAAGAACCTGCGCCGGTCGGGGTCCTCGGCCATGTAGCCGATCGAGTACACGTGGATGAGCGAACCGACGCCGGTGATCAGCAGGACGAACACCAGGGAGAGTGCGTCGATCCGGAACCCGAAATCGAGCGAGAGGTTGCCCACCGGGAACCACGAGTAGAACGTCGTGTCGGACGCGCTGCCGTTCTCCGAGAAGAACAGCACCAGACCGTACACAAAGGACGCGATGACGGTCGCGCAGCCGAGCAGGTGCCCCCACGCGTCGGTTCGCCTGCCGCCGGCCAGCAGAATCAGCGCGCCCAGAGCCGGGAACGCGACCAGCAGCCACGATGATGCGATCACTCTCGAGCTCCTAGTACTTGAGCAGGTTGGTGTCGTCGACCGAGGCCGAGCGCCGGGTACGGAAGATCGCCATGATGATCGCCAGCCCGACCACGACCTCCGCGGCGGCGACGACCATCACGAAGAACGCCATCACCTGGCCGTCGAGCCCTCCGTTGATCCGGGAGAAGGTGACGAGCGAGAGGTTCACGGCGTTGAGCATCAGCTCGATGCACATGAACACGACGATCGCGTTGCGCCGCACCAGCACGCCGACCGCGCCGATCGAGAACAGCAGTGCCGACAACAGCAGGTAGTAGGTGGGAGTCATTTCTCCTCCTCCGTACCGGCGGCGTGGGCCTCGCTCGCCGGATGGTTCCCGGCAGCCCCGCCGCTCGCGGATGCTTCACCGGTGTGCGACTCGCCCGCGCCGACCAGTGCGTGTGCGTCGGCGTGCGGCTCGGTGCCCTCCACGACCTTGCGCTCCGCTTCGAGCTGCGCCGTCGGGGTCGACTCGATGATCGCCGAGAGCGATTCCGGCGCGACCGATCCGTCAGGAAGCAACGCGGGGGTCGTGACGGAGTGGGAGGTGGCGAAGACGCCGGGCCCCGGTTTCGGCGAGATCCGCTCGTACTCGCCGCGGAAGCGGGCCTCGACCAGCTCCTTCTGCGTGCGGCGGCCGCGTTTCTCGGTGAAGGCCAGCACCATCGCGCCGAGTGCGGCCGTGATGAGCAGCGCGGAGGTGAGTTCGAACGGGAACAGGAAGTCGGTGAAGATCAGGCGGCCGAGCCCACCCGCGCCGCCGTTCGGCGGTGTCGCCGGGACGACGTTGGTGAAGGCGCGGGTCAGCGCCGTGGCCATCAGCCCGGCGATGCCGATGCCGAGGATCGTGCCCCAGAGCCGTTGCCCGCGAAGGACTTCCACCACCGAGTCGGAACTCTCCTTGCCGACGAGCATCAGCACGAACAGGAAGAGCATCATGATCGCGCCGGTGTAGACGATGATCTGGGTGAAGCCGAGGAACGGCGCCTGCTGCACGATGTACAGCACACCGAGCGAGAACATCGTCATCGCGAGGAACAGCGCCGAATGCACCGCCCCGCGCGCGAAGACCAGCCCGAGCGCCCCGAACAACGCGATCGGCCCGAGAATCCAGAACGCGACGGCCTCGCCGGTGGACACCGTCTGGTCAACGCCCTGCGCGAGAATTAACGAGGTCATCATCGAGTCACCCCCGCACGGATCACGACACGTCGCGCGGACCAGCGCTCGGCGTCACCCGCGCGCGAAGTCTCGGCACGGCGCCCCTGCGAGGTCACGCCGCCGCTCGCGCGCGAAGTCTCGGCACGGCCCGCGCGGGAGGTCACGCCGCAGTCCGCGCCCGTGGACTCGCCAAGGCGCACGTGTGAGGCCACGCCGCCGCGCCCATGCGCGGTCACGCCACGGCACTGCTCACCGGTCGGCGCCGGGAATGCGCGGCCCATCATGAGATCACCTGCTCGTGGGTGGTTTCCACCGTTTCCCCGGCCGGGACTCCCCGGCCGCGCGCCAGCTCCGGGCCGTTGACGTAGTAGTCCTGCTCGTCGTCGCCGAGGCGCATCGGGTGGGGTGGTTGTTCCATGCCCGGCAGCAGCGGCGCCAGCAGATCTTCCTTCGTGTAAATCAGCCGCTGGCGGTCGTCGTCGGCGATTTCGTAGAAGTTGATCATAGTCAGGGAGCGGGTCGGGCAGGCCTCGATGCACAGGCCGCAGCCGATGCAGCGCAGGTAGTTGATCTGGTAGTCCTTGCCGTACCGCTCACCCGGCGAGTAGCGCGCTTCCTCGGTGTTGTCGCCGCCCTCGACGAAGATCGCGTCCGCGGGGCACGCCCACGCGCACAGCTCACACCCGACGCACTTCTCCAGACCGTCCGGATGCCGGTTCAGCTGGTGCCGGCCGTGGTAGCGCGGCGCCGCGGGGGCGCCGATCTCCGGATACTCCTCCGTCGCCACCTTCTTGAACATCATCGAGAAGGTGACCCCGAAACCCTTGAGGGGATCAAACATTCCCATCGGAACTCCCTACCTGGGCAGGTTCGCCGGACCGCACGGCCCGGCGACGCTTCTTCTTCGTGCGGTCCGGCACCTGCGGCACCTTCAGATCCAGCGGCGGCAACGGATACCCGCCGCCGGTGATCGGCACGACGTCTTCCTCCGGCACCCGCTTCTCCGGCACCAGCAACGCGATCGCGATCGCCACGACGATGACCACGGCGCCGCCGATCAGGATCTGCGCCGTCGTCAGCCCGCCGCTGTTGCGGATGGCGCGGATCGCCGACACGACCACGATCCACACGAGGTTCGCCGGGACCAGGATCTTCCAGCCCAGCTTCATGAACTGGTCGTAACGGAACCGCGGCAGCGTGCCGCGCAGCCAGATGAAGCCGAACAGCAGGGCGAACAGCTTGATGCCGAACCAGATGATCGGCAGCCAGCCCTTGTTCAGCGGCGAGTCGAGGCCGACGAACGGGAACATCCAGCCGCCGAGGAACAACGTCGTGCAGAACGCCGAGACGATCACCATGTTGACGTACTCGGCGAGGAAGAACATCGCGAACTTCATCGACGAGTACTCGGTGTGGAAGCCGCCGACCAGCTCCGACTCCGCCTCCGGCAGGTCGAACGGGGCGCGGTTGGTCTCACCGACCATGGAGATCAAATAGATCACGAAACTCGGCAGCAGCAGGTAGAAGTACCAGCCGTGCGCCTGCGCGTTGACGATGTCCCCTGTGGACAGTGACTGCGCGTACAGCACCACCGCCACGATCGACAACCCCATCGCGATCTCGTAGGAGATCACCTGCGCCGCCGACCGGAGCCCGCCGAGCAGCGGGTACGGCGAGCCGGAGGACCAGCCCGCCAGCACGATCCCGTACACACCCACCGACGAGCAGGCCAGGATCACCAGCACCCCGACCGGCAGATCGACCAGCTGCAGCACCGTGCGGTGCCCGAAGATCGACACCTCCGGACCGAACGGGATCGCCGCCAGCGCGATCAGCGACGGCACCACCGCGATCACCGGCGCCAGGAAGTACACCTTCCGGTCCGCGGTGTCGGGAATGATCTGTTCCTTGAACGGCAGCTTCAACGCGTCGGCGAGCGACTGCAGGTAACCGCCGGGCCCGACGCGGTTGGGCCCGGGCCGGTTCTGCATCCGGCCGACCGCCTTGCGCTCCCACACGATCAGGAAGATCGTCAGGATCGGCCCGATGAGCAGGATCACGACGGCCTTGATCAGGATCAGCCACCAGGGGTCGTCGGCCAGCAGCTCGGCCCTGGTCATCGGCTCCGGTGCCTGTGCCAGCAACGGGATCATCGCGCACCTCCATGCCCGACCTGCGTAGCCGCCACGACCAGCGGCCGGGCGCCCGCACTGCTCCGCCCGGCACCGCTTCGCGCCGGGCCGCCGGGAATCCGCGACCCGCGCGCCACGGCACCGCTCGACGCGGGCGGCACACCCATCGAGAACCCAGTCATTCCGCACCTCCGCGGATCGACACCACAGCCCCGTGCCCGGCCCCGAGTGTGGCGCGGACGGTCGAGCCGTCCGAGTTCGCCGGGAGCCAGACCACTCCTTCGGGTAAGTCGGCCGCCTCGACGGGCACCGTGATCGCGCCCCGGTCGGTCGACACCGTCACCGTCTCGCCGAGTTTCTCCGCCATCCCCGGCGACACTCGCGCGACGACCTTGCGCGCGGTGCCGGCCAGGTGCGGCTCGTCGACCTGCAGCGACCCCTTGTCCAGCAGTTGCCGCCAGGTCGACAGCCGCGTTTCGCCGTTCACCGAACCCGCCGGAACCGCCGTGAAGGACGCCCGCGCCGAGGCGGTGCCCAGCCGGGACAACTCGCCGTAGGCCGCGGCCGGAGTCTGGGTGAACAGGTCCGCGTCCATCTCGACGGCGAGCGTGTCGAGCACCCGGCAGTCCGAGAGGGCCCCGGTGTTCTCGATCGTCGTGTCGAACTCGCGGCGACGGCCTTCCCAGTTGACGTAGCTGCCCGCCTTCTCGACGTCCGGCGCGATCGGCAGCACCACGTCGGCGTGCTCGGTGACCGCGCTCGGCCGCAGTTCTAGACTCACCACGAACGACGCCTTCTTCAGCGCCTCCACAGCGAGTGCGGGGTCCGGCAGGTCGAGCGGGTCGACACCGCCGACCACCGCGCCGGACAGCCAACCGTTCGCCAGTGCGGTGACGATCCCCGCGGTGTCGCGGCCCGGGGTGGCGGGAATCGAGACGCCCCAAGCCTTTTCGATCTCCGCGCGGGCGGCGGCGTCGGCCACCGGGCGGCCACCGGGCAGCAGCGCCGGCGCCGCACCGGCCTCCAGCGCGCCCCGCTCACCGGCGCGGCGCGAAATCCACGCGACCCGGGCGCCGGTTTGCGCGGACAACGCGTCCACCGCCGAGAACAGGCCGGGCACCTCGGCCGCACGCTCGCCGACCAGGATCACCGCGCCCTCGGCCGACAACGCGGCGTGCAGGTCGCCCGCGTGCTGCGCGAGCCCGGCCAGCGCCGCCGGTTCACCACCGGGCGCGCAAGCCAGCAGCTCACCGAAGGTCTTGCGCACCGACGTCGTCGTCCACTGTCCCAAGTGGACGACCTTGGTGCCGCGCTTGCGAGCCGCCTTGCGCAGCCGCAGGAACACGATCGGCGCCTCGTCCTCGGGCTCGAACGCCACGCACAGCACCGTCGGAGCGTGCTCCAGCGCCGCGAACGTCACGCCGTCCTCCGGGCCCACACCGACCACCCGCGAGGCGAGGAACGACAGCTCCTCGTCCGAATGCGCCCGCGCCCGGAAGTCGATGTCGTTGGTGTGCAGGGCGACCCGCGCGAACTTCGCGTACGCGTACGCGTCCTCCGTCGTCAGCCGCCCGCCCGCGAGAACGCCGACGCCGCCGTTGTCACGAGCCGCGGCCAGCCCGGCCGCCGCGACGCGCAGCGCCTCGGTCCAGGACGACTCCTCCAGCTCGCCCGACTCGGAGCGGACGAGCGGGCGCCGGATCCGGTCCTCGGCCTGGGCGTACCGGAACGCGAAGCGCCCCTTGTCGCAGATCCATTCCTCGTTGACGTCCGGGTCGTTGCCCGCGAGCTTGCGCATCACCTTGCCGCGCCGGAAATCCGTGCGCTCGGCGCAGCCCGACGAGCAGTGCTCGCACACGCTCGGCGAGGACACCAGATCGAACGGACGGGAGCGAAACCGGTACTGCGCCGAGGTCAGCGCGCCGACCGGGCAGATCTGGATCGTGTTGCCGGAGAAGTAGGACTCGAACGGCTTGCCCGAAGACGTCTTCGAGGCCATGTCGGCATCTTGCGGGGCACCCGCACCCAGTCGGTCCTCCTGCGCCCCCGCTCCTGCGTCGCGGCGGCTTCGTGCGGCGCCTCCGATCACATCCGCCGTCTCCGCAGTCCCGATCTGCTGATGCCAACCCCGCTCCAGCAGGTCGATGAACGGGTCACCGGCGATCTGCGCGGAGAACCGCGTACACCGCTGGCACAGCACGCACCGCTCGCGGTCGAGCAGCACCTGCGTGGAGATCGGCAGCGGCTTCGGGAAGGTCCGCTTCGTGTCGACGAACCGGGAATCCGCACGGCCGTGTGCCATCGCCTGGTTCTGCAGCGGGCATTCGCCGCCCTTGTCGCAGATGGGGCAGTCCAGCGGATGGTTGATGAGCAGCAGCTCCATCACACCCTGCTGCGCCTTGTCCGCGACCGGCGACGTGAGCTGCGTCTTGACGACCATCCCGTCGGCGACCGTCATCGTGCACGAGGCCTGCGGTTTCGGCATCGGCCGCCCGCCCATCTCGACCTCGACGAGGCACTGCCGGCACGCACCTGCCGGGTCGAGCAGCGGGTGATCGCAGAACCGCGGGATCACCGTGCCGAGGCGTTCCGCGGTGCGAATCAGCAGCTCGCCCTTCGGCGCGATGACCTCCTCGCCGTCGATCGTGAGCTTCACGTGGCCCTCGGGGACCTCGACCTTGGGCTCTTCAGGCGCCATCGTCATGACTGCGCTCCCACCAACTCGCGCTTGTTGCTCTCGCACAAGGCCAGGAACTCGTCCCGGAAGTACTGGATGCCGCTGGTGATCGGGCTGACCGCACCGTCACCGAGCGCGCAGAACGCCCGGCCCAGGATGTTGTCGCACACATCGAGCAGCGTGTCGATGTCCTCCTCGGTGCCCCGGCCGTCGACCATCCGCTCCAGGATCTGTGCGAGCCAGTACGTGCCCTCCCGGCACGGCGTGCACTTGCCGCAGGACTCGTGCTCGTAGAACTTGGTCCACTTCATCACCGCCCACGGCACGGAGACCGTCTCGTTGAAGACCTGGACCGCGGTGGTGCCGAGCATCGAGCCCGCCTCGGCCGCGCCCTCGAAGTCGAGCGGGATGTCGAGATGGTCCGCGGTGAACATCGGCGTGGACGAGCCGCCCGGCGTCCAGAACTTCAGCGGTATGCCGTCCTTCATGCCGCCGCACAGCTCCAGCAACTCGCGCAGCGTCGTGCCGAGCGGGGCCTCGTACTGACCCGGCCGCTCGACGTGCCCGGAGATCGAGTAGATCTTCGGGCCCGGCGACTTCTCCCGGCCCATCTGGCGGAACCAGTCGGAACCGCCGAGCACGATGTAGGGCACCGACGCGATGCTCTCCACGTTGTTGACCGTGGTCGGCGCGGCGTACAGGCCGGCGGCGGCGGGGAACGGCGGCTTCAGCCGGGGCTGGCCGCGGCGCCCTTCGAGCGAGTCGAGCAGCGCCGTCTCCTCACCGCAGATGTAGGCACCCGCGCCCGCGTGCACGGTGATGTCGAGGTCGAAACCCGAATCCAGGATGTTCTTGCCGAGGTAACCCGCGTCGTAGGCCTCGCGCACCGCCGAGTTCAGCCGGCGGATGCAGTGCAGCGCCTCGCCGCGCACGTAGATGAAGCAGTGGTGCGAGCGCATCGCGTACGAGGCGATGACGCAGCCCTCGATCAGCGAATGCGGGTCCGCCATCATCAGCGGAATGTCCTTGCAGGTACCCGGTTCGCCCTCGTCCGCGTTGATGACCAAATAATGAGGCTTGTCCTCGTTGGGCGGCATGAACGACCACTTGAGCCCGGTCGGGAAACCCGCGCCGCCGCGGCCGCGCAGTCCGGCGTCCTTGACCAGCTGGACGAGCTGCTCCGGCGTGCCGCGCAGCGCCTTGCGCAGCCCCTGGTAGCCCTCGAGCTGCTCGTACACCGACAGCCGCCACGAGTTCGGCGAAAGCCAGCGCTTGGTGAGCACTGGGGTCAGCGGATCGCTCATTTCTTCTCCACCTCCGGCAGCGGCGCGTCCTCGGCGACCGGCGCCGTCCAGCCACGCTCGGCCGCGAGCTGCGCACCACGCAACGTCTCGACCGCCTGCGACGGACCGTCTACTTCGGACCTGTAGATCTGCTCGTCCTCCGGGAAGAACCCGGCCAGCTGCCGCTCGGCGCCCTTGAAGTCGGTCAGCGGCGCACCACGCGTGGGTGCGGGTTTTTCCCCGCGCCGCAACGCATCCACCAGCTCGACCGCGGACTCGGTCGTCTGGCGGTCGTAGTACTCGTAGTTGACCTGCAGCACCGGCGCGAGATCGCAGGCCGCCAGGCATTCGGCGTGCTCGAGCATGATCGAGCCCTGCTCGCCCGGCTCGCCGGCGACCTCCTCGTGCCCGACGCCGAGATGCTCGGACAGCTTCTTGTAGATCGCGTCCCCGCCGAGCGCCGCGCACAACGTGTTGGTGCAGACGCTGACGAGGTGCTCACCGCACGGACGCCGCTTGTACATCGTGTAGAACGTGACGACGGCGCCGACCTCGGCCTCGGACAGGTCGAGCTGGCGGGCGCAGAAGTCGACGCCCTCCTGACTCACGTAACCCTGCACGGACTGCACGAGGTGCAGCATCGGCAGCAGCGCCGACCGCGACTGCGGATACCGGGCGATCAGTTCCTGCGCCTTCGCGACGACGTCCTCGTCGAACAACTGAACTTGTGACTCTGTACTCAACGGTCAACTCCACCCATCACGGGGTCGATCGAGGCGACCGCGGCGATCACGTCCGCCACGAGCCCGCCCTCGGACATCGCGGGCATCGACTGCAGGTTCACGAAACTGGGTTCGCGCACGTGCACCCGCATCGGCCGGGTGCCGCCGTCGGACACGACGTGGAAGCCCAGCTCCCCGCGCGGCGACTCGACCGGCGCGTACACCTGGCCCGGCGGCACCTTGAAGCCCTCGGTGACCAGCTTGAAGTGGTGGATCAGCGATTCCATCGACTGGCCCATGATCTTGCGGACGTGCTCGAGCGAGTTGCCCATGCCGTCGCTGGAGATCGACAGCTGCGCGGGCCACGCGATCTTCTTGTCCTCCACCATGACCGGGCCCGGCTCGTCGAGCCGCTTGAGGGCCTGCTTGATGATCCGCAGCGACTGGTGCATTTCCTCGACGCGGCAGAGGTAACGCCCCCAGCAGTCGGCGTCGGTCGAGGTCGGGACGTCGAACTCGAACTCGTCGTAGGAGGAGTACGGCTCGACCTTGCGCAGGTCCCATGGCAGCCCCGCCGAACGCAGCACCGGACCGGTGACGCCGAGCGCGAGGCAGGCGTCGATGGGCAGGTAGCCGACGCCCTTGAGCCGGTTGCGCCAGATCGGCTGGCCGGTGAACAGCTTGTCGTACAAGGGAAGCCGCTTGTCCATCACCTTGATGAACTCGCTGATCTTCTGCTTCGCGTCGGTCGGGAGGTCCTGCGCGACCCCGCCGGGCCGGATGAACGCGTGGTTCATCCGCAGCCCGGTGAGGAACTCCAGCAGGTGCAGCACTTCCTCGCGCTCGCGGAAACCGAGCGTCATCGCGGTGGTGGCGCCGAGTTCCATGCCGCCGGTCGCGATGTAGACCAGGTGCGAGCCGATCCGGTTGATCTCGCACAGCAGCACCCGGATCAGCTGCGCCCGCTTGGGCACCTCGACCTGCAGCAGCTTCTCCACCGCGAGGCAGTAGCCCAGCTCGTTGAACAGCGGGGACAGGTAGTCCATCCGCGTCACGAACGTGACGCCCTGGGTCCACGTGCGGTATTCGGTGTTCTTCTCGATGCCGGTGTGCAGGTAACCGATGACCGATCGCAGCTGCGTGACGGTCTCGCCTTCCAGCTCCAGCACGAGCCTGAGCACGCCGTGCGTGGACGGGTGCTGCGGACCCATGTTGATGACCATGCGCTCGTCGTGCACGGCGTCGGAGAGGACGTCGTCCCAGTCCCCGCCACTGACGTTGTACACGCGGCCCTCGGTGGTCTCGCGTGACTCCGCGTACTCGGTGCTGCTCGCACCCTCGGGCGTGGTGTCGGTGCCGGTCGTGACGTCGGACAGTCGTTCGGTGTTGGTCATGAGTACGACCTCCGCTGATCGGGCGGCGGGATCTCCGCGCCCTTGTACTCCACCGGAATCCCGCCGAGCGGGTAGTCCTTGCGCTGGGGGAAACCGTCCCAGTCGTCCGGCATCAGAATCCTGGTCAGCGCCGGGTGCCCGTCGTAGACGATGCCGAACATGTCATAGGTCTCCCGCTCCTGCCAGTCGGCGGTCGGGTAAACCTCCACAATGGACGGCAGATGCGGGTCCTCGATATCGAGGGTGACCTCGAGCCGGATGCGCCGCCGATAGGTCATCGAGGTCAGGTGGTACACCGAGTGCAGCCGCTGCGGCACCTCGGGGCCGTAGTCCACACCGGACACCGAACTGCACAGTTCGAAGCGCAGCCCGGCGTCGTCGCGCAGGATGCGGCACATCTCCACCAGGCGCGATTTCTCGACGTACAAGGTGATTTCGCCGCGGTCGACGGTGATCTGCAGCACCGACTCCGCGGGAATGTCGTGCTCGGCGAGCGCGGCGAAGAACTGGTCGGCGAACTCGTCGAACCAGCCGCCGAACGGGCGCTCCGCGGGCGGCGGCGTGTAGGCGGGCAGCCGCAGCCCGCCGTAACCCGAGGTGTCGCCACTGTCGTGGACACCGAACATGCCCTTGCGCGCGCGGCCGGCGACGACCGGCTGCGCCGGGCGGACCCCGGTGGGCTCCAGCCCCGTCTCCGCCCGTTCGGCGCTGGACTGCTCGCCGCCGGTCTCCGGTTTCTGTTCAGGCATCGCGGATCACTTCTTCGCGTACTTGATCGACGAGGCAACGAGTTCGGTGCGCTTGCCGGCCCGCAGCGCGGCGCGGCGCGGCCCCATCGGCTCGTCCTGGATCTTGGCGTGCAGCTTGAGAATCGCGTCGAGCAGCATCTCCGGCCGCGGCGGGCAGCCGGGCAGGTACATGTCGACTGGCACGATGTGGTCCACACCCTGCACGACCGCGTAGTTGTTGAACATGCCGCCCGAGGAAGCGCACACGCCCATCGCGAGCACCCAGCGCGGCTCGGCCATCTGGTCGTAGATCTGCCGCAGCACCGGCGCCATCTTCTGGGTCACCCGGCCCGCGACGATCATCAGGTCCGCCTGCCGCGGCGTCGCGCTGAACCGTTCCATGCCGAAGCGCGCGATGTCGTAGCGCGACCCGCCGGTGGTCATCATCTCGATCGCGCAGCACGCGAGCCCGAAGGTCGCGGGCCACAGGGAGTTCTTGCGTGCCCAGTTGACCAGACCTTCGAGGCTGGCCAGCAGGATTCCGTTGGGGAGCTTCTCTTCCAGACCCATGACAGTTCCCTAGTTCCAGTCGAGCCCGCCGCGCCGCCATACGTAGGCGTAGGCGAAGCCGACCGTGGCGATGAACAGCACGATCTCCACCAGGCCGAACAGGCCGAGCACGTCCGCGTTCACCGCGAACGGGTAGAGGAAGACCATTTCGATGTCGAACAGGATGAACAACATCGCGGTGATGTAGTAGGCGACCGGCATCCGGCCGCCGCCCACCAGCGGCTGCGGCGACGGTTCGATGCCACATTCGTAGGCCTGCAGCTTCGCCTTGTTGTACCGGCTCGGGCCGACGAGGGGGCCGAGCAGCACCGACAACACGGCGAAAGCCGCCGCCAGGACGAACAACAGAACCAGTGGCACGTACATCGCCGGGCTCGTTGGCGCGGCCTGTGCGACTAACACGGCGTGACCCATCCCTTCCGCTCCGTCGCGGGGCTTGTGAATTTGTTCACAAGCTTCCCGACGAAATTGTGAAGCGGTTCACAAAGCATGGGGGCAGTGTAGGACGTGCCTCACATCGTTGTCGCGGGGTCTCTTGTTTAAGGCAGGCCTAACCTTCGACAGGTCCGATAAGGGACCTCAGGCCCTAGACCTGGGACAAAAGGATCAAGATCGGGCGAGGCGCCGACTTATACGGAGAGTCAATGTGACGTAACCCACGCGAGGTGCGTCACACGCTCGGGGTAAGGCGCGCCGCGAGTGAGATCATCCGGTCCACCACGTCGCCGCCCTTGGCGTCGTAACAACCGGAAAGACCCTTGTAGATCAGCGGAATCAGAGGGTTGACACGAAGGCCGTACTTCGTCGCCGCGCGCATCACCTTCGGCTTGCCGATGGCCTTCGCGAACACGTTGCCGAGCCGGTAGTAGCCACCCATCAGCTCCTTCAGTGCCAGTGGGTAACCGTTCAGCGCCCGCTCGCGCGACGGCCCCGCCGGCCGGGCGAGGGCCTGCACCACGAACTCGGCCGCGAGTTGCGCCGACTCCATGGCGGCCGAAATGCCCTCGCCGTTGAACGGGCTGACCATCCCGCCCGCGTCGCCGAGCAGCAGCAGCCCGTCGCGGTAGTGCGGGGTGCGGTTGAACCCCATGGGCAGCCCGGCGCCACCGATCCGGCCGACCGCGTTCTCCTCGCGGTAGCCCCATTCCTCCGGCGTCGAGTCCAGCCATTGCCGCATCAGGGCGCGATAGTCGGTGTTGCGGAAGGACTTCGTGGTGGACAGCATGCCGAGCCCGACGTTCACGGTGCCGTCGCCGAGCGGGAACGCCCAGCCGTAGCCCGGCAACAGCTCCGGGCGGCGCGGATCGCTGCGGTCCCACAGCTCCAGATGACCCTCGATGAACGGGTCGTCGTGGCGCGGGCTCTTGTAGTAGCGGCGCACCGCGACGCCCATCGGCCGTTTGTCGTCGGTGTCGATGCCGACCGAGCGCGCGAGCCGCGCGGACACCCCGTCGCACGCGAGCACGAGCGGCGCGCGGTAGCTGACCGGCGTCTTCTCCGGGCCCGTCTTGGCTTCGACGCCGATGACCCGTCCGGTGCGCTCGTCGGTGATCGCGCCGGTCACGGTGGTGCGTTCCTGCAGGCGCGCGCCCGCCTTGACCGCGGTCTTCGCCAGCAGGTCGTCGAAGTCGTGCCGGGTGCGGGAGACACCGTAGGGCGGGTAGCTGGTCAGCTCCGGCCAGTCGAGTTCGAGCGTCAGGTCGCCGGTGAGAATGCGCAGGCCACGGCTGTGCACCCAGCCCGCTTCCGCACTCGTGTCCAGCCCGAGGTCGATCAACTGCTTGACGCCACGAGGGGTCAGGCCGTCACCGCAGACCTTCTCCCGCGGGAACGCGGTCTTCTCCAGGACCAGCACGTCGACCCCGGCACGCGCCAGGTAGGTGGCCACGGTCGATCCGGCGGGTCCGGCGCCGACGACGATTACCTGGGCGTCGTGAGTCATACCCTTACTCTACGGGGGGCTTGATCGCGCGATGGATGGCGACGACGCCGAAGGTGAGGTTGAGCCATTCGACGTTGCGCCAGCCCGCGGCCGCGATGGTCTCCGCGAGCGTGCGCTGATCGGGCCACGCGGCCATCGATTCGGCCAGGTAGGAATAGGCCTCCGGGTTGCTGGAGGTGAACCGGCCCAGCAGGGTCATCGCGCGCAGCAGGAACTTGCGGTAGACGAACCGGATCGGCGGGAACGGAGGCGTCGAGACCTCGCAGATCACCAGCCTGCCGCCGGGCTTGACCACGCGGGCGATCTCGACCAGCGCGGCTTTGGTGTCCACGAAGTTCCGGATCCCGAAACTGATCGTCGCCGCGTCGAAGGCCTCGTCGGCGAAGGGAAGGTGCAGCGCGTCCGCGGCGACCATCGGTACGCCGCGGTGCTTGCCGCTCCGGAGCATGCCCACCGAGAAGTCGGCCGCAAGGCACCACGCCCCACCGCGGGCGTACTCGCTGGTGGAGACTCCGGTGCCGGCGGCGAGGTCGAGGATGCGCTCCCCCCGTTCGGCGTCGAGCACGCGTGCCGTCGTGGTGCGCCAGCGGCGGTCGAACCCGAAGGTCATGAACGAGTTCGCGCGGTCGTACCCGGCCGCGACGCCGTCGAACATGGCCGCGACCTCGTGTGGGTCCTTGTCGAGGTTCGCTCGGGACATGCAGTGAACTTAATTGCCGGCGGCCCGCTCGCCGCTGTGGGGGTGGTCCTTCGATCGAATGAACCACGTGTGGAAATCGATCTTGGCGGCAAGCAGAAGGAGTATGTGGAGAAGGACGACACTCGCGCTGGCGGTTGCCTCCCTCACGGGTCTCGGCACCGTCGCGGCGCACGCGGACGAGCAACCGAAACTCGCGATCAATCACGATTTCGCCGATCCCGGCATACTCGACACCGGTTTCGGCTATCGCGCCTACTCGACCAACAGCGACGCCGGCCGGATCCCGACCGCGACCGCCCCGAAGGCGGACGGGCCGTGGACCATCCGCGGCGACGCACTGCCCACCGCACCTTCGTGGACCGCACCGGACGCCGGTTTCTGGGCGCCGGACGTGACGCAGCGCTCGGACGGCAAGTACCTGATGTACTTCGCGGCCAACAACGCCGCCGGTGGCGACATGTGTGTCGGCGCCGCCACCAGCTCCCAGCCCGGCGGCCCCTTCGCCCCCACCGGCACCCCGGCAGTCTGCGACCGGGGTGGTGACATCGATCCGCAGGGCTTCACCGACCGCGGGCACCGGTACCTGCTGTACAAGAGCAACGCCGCGCCGACGACGATCTGGCTGCAGGAAGTGGGGTCCGACGGGCTCACCCCACGCGGCCCGCGCACTCCCCTGCTGCACGCGGACCGCCCGGAGGAGAACGGAAACGTCGAGGCGCCCGCGCTCGTCAAATCCGGTTCCCGCTACCGCCTCTACTATTCGGCGGCCGATTTCGCCAGTCCCGACTACCACACCTCCTACGCCGATTCGCCGTCGATCACCGGTCCCTACGCGAAAAACGACGCGCCCGTCCTCAGCACCGGCGGGCCGCTGCGCTCTCCGGGTGGCGCCGACGTCGCCGGCGGCCACCTGTTCTTCCACTCCTGGCTCGGCGACGGGCATCAGGCACGCGGAATGTACGTGAAATAAGGAGAAACGGGGCCCGGCCTCCCCAGGCCGGGCCCCGCATCCGCTCGTCACTTGCCCTGTGCGGACCCACCGTCGACGATGCCGCCGGAAGCGCAGTTGTAGGGCTGCTTGTCCATTCCGGTGGTCGGATTCTCGCCCGGGGACAGGATCGGCACACCGACGCCGTTGAGCGAGTGCCGGATCGGCACCTGAACGCCGAGTGCGTTGATGTCGTTGCCGCAGGCGCCGAGCACGCCGTTGACGTTGTGCGCGACGTCGACGTTGTGCACGTTCACCAGGCCGACCTGGCCGCCGCCGTCGTCGTGGCCGTGGCCGTGGCCTCCCTCGCTCGCCGAAGCGACACCGCCGAACATCAGCAGCCCGGTCGCGGCGGTCGCGGTCACGAGACCGATCTTCTTGAGCACCAATAACTCCTCGGGTTTGTCTGGGACAGGGAAACGGGCCCGTGTGAACGAGATTGGCAGTCTCGCGCCGACTCAAACAACCGAGGACACGATCGTGTAAGGATCGCGGGAAGGCTTGTCACACAACAGGGTTGGGCACGTTTAGGCTCTGCATCGCACTCAGCATTCCGCGCACCGAGGACGTCCAGGTGAACTCCTCCGCACGCGCCCGTGCGGCGGCACGCCTTGTCTCCTCCGGACTTTCGAGCAACCCCGTCACCGCGGAGGCGAACGCGAGCGGTACGTCCGGCACGGCGGCACCACACCCCGGCCGCACGATTTCCCGCAGCGCGGAAGAGGCCGACACCACCACCGGCGTGCCCGAGGCGAGCGCCTCCAACGCGGCGAGGCCGAACGTCTCGTGCGGCCCCGGCGCGAGCGACACGTCCGCGCTCGCCAGCAGTTTGGCGACCTCCGCGCGGTCGGACAGAAAACCGAGGAATGTCACGGGTAATCCACGCGCCCGCCGCTCCAGCGCCCGCCGCCGGGGGCCGTCACCGGCGATGACCAGCCGGACCCGGTCACCCGACTCGGTCAGCTCGGCCACGGTGTCCACGCTGCGCTCGACGTGTTTCTCCGGCGACAAGCGTCCACAGTGGACGAGCAGCGCGTCCGCGCCCTCGGCCAGCGTGTACCGCCAGCCGTCGTCGCGATACCGCGGCGCGAAGGTGGTCAGGTCCACGCCCAGCGGAACCCGCTGCACGTTGGGCGCGCCGATCCGGTCGAACTCCTCACGGGCGAAGGAGGTCGTGCACACGACCCGGTCGTAGCTGCCGGCCATCCGCCGGTTGGCGGCGTCGGCGAGGCGGCGCGCCAGCGGGCTCGGCATGAGGAACTGCTCCAGCAGCCGGTCCAGCCGCTCGTGGGAGATCACCATGCTGGGCACCTCGTTGCGGCGGGCCCACGTGCCCATGCCGCGCAACGTCAGCCGGTCCGAGACCTCCAACCGGTCCGGTTCCAGACGCCGCAACAGGGTTCGCACGCGGTACGGGTCGACGGCGCGGTAACCGCCGGTGCCCGGGATTCGCGGCGCGGGCAGGGTGTAGCGCCGCACACCTGTGGCCAGGATCTCCTCGGCGTAGCGCGTGCCGGGAACGACGAGCGTGACGATGTGCCCGCTCGCGACATACCCGGCGCCGAGGTGGTGCAGCGCCGTGCGCAGTCCGCCGGAGCGAGGGCCGTAGAAGTTGGCCAGCTGGACGATGTGCATGCCGCGGCCGCTCACGCAGCGCGGGCGATGCGGCCCGTCACGGCCTCGTAGTGCCCGACGAGTTCCGCGCAGACGGCGGGCCAGGTGCGGCCGAGTACGACCTTGCGTGCCTTGTGCCCCAGTCGTTCACGCAGCGCCGCGTCACGCAGATTGTTCACCTTCGCGACAAGTTCCCGTTCGAAGCCGGCCCGGTCTGCGGGCAGCAGATAACCGGTGCGGCCGGGTAGGACGAGGTCCCTCGGTCCGCCCGCGTCCGGAGCGAGCACCGGCAGCCCGGAGGCCATCGCCTCCTGCACGGCCTGGCAGAAGGTCTCGTGCGGACCGGTGTGGACGAACACGTCGAGGCTGGCGTAAGCGGCGGAGAGATCGTCGCCGTAGCGGGCGCCGAGGAAGGCCGCGTCCGGAATCCGTTCCCGCAGCGGTTCGAGCTCGGGCCCGTCGCCCACCACGACGACGCGTACCCCGTCCATGCCCGCGAGCGCGACCAGCCGGTCGACCTCCTTCTCGGGCGCCAGCCGTCCCACGAACCCGACCAGCAGTTCCCCGTTCGGCGCGAGTCGCGCGCGCAGCCCGGGGTCGGCGTGCCCCGGCGAGAACCGTTCGATGTCCACGCCGCGGCCCCACTTGTGGACGCGGGGGATGCCGTGTTCGAGCAGGTTGTTCATCGAGTCGGTGGACGGCGCCAGCGTGCGGTCGGCCCGCGAGTGCAGCCTGCGCACCCAGCGCCACGCGGCCCGCGCGCCGAGGCCGAGGCCGTACGCGGTGGCGAAGCCGGGAATGTCGGTCTGATACACGGCGACGGTGGGGATGCGCAGGCGTCTCGCGGCGGCGAGCCCGCGCGCGCCGACGACGAACGGCGAGGCCAGGTGCACCACGTCCGGCGCGAAGGCCGTCATCGCGGTGAGCACGGTTCCGGTGGGCAGCCCGATCGGCAGGGAGTTGACCACGGGCAGGTCCACCGCGGGGATGCGGATCACCGGAGCGCCTTCGTACTCGGCGGGACCGGTCAGTCCGGGGGCGATCACGATCACGTCGTGACGGCGTTCCCGCAGGTGCTCCACGACTCGCAGCACGGAGTTCGTAACGCCGTTGACCTGCGGAAGGAAGCTTTCGGTGACGATGGCGACGCGCACGGGGCTCAAGGTTTCACGAAGCCCGGTTCGCCCGGAAACGGGTTTGTGACGACTGTGAGAACGCTGCCGGAACTCTTCGAAGCTCGCCCCGATTGGTCTGCCCGGACTACACACTTCATCTGTACGTAGCCCTCCGGACACTCTCGGCCTCCACACTAGACCGGCGTGACACTCTTATCCGCCCGCCCGTCCCAGCCGGTCGAACCCGGCCTGCTGTCACGAGCGCTCGAGGTCGCTGGACGGCTGGCCAACGATGCCACCGACGTGATCACCGCGACCGCCGGACGAGGGGCACATCCCGATGTCAAGGATTCGCCGTTCGACTGGGTCACCGACACCGACCGGACCCTCGAGCGGCACACCCGACGTGTGCTGACCGCGGAGTTCCCCGGGATCCCGGTGGTCGGCGAGGAGTTCGGCGCCGATCACGGTGCGGCGGGCGCGCCGTACCGTTGGGTGGTCGACCCGGTCGACGGCACGGCGAACTACGTGGCCGGCGTGCCGTGGTGCGCGTACTCGCTGGCGTTGATCGACGCCTCGGGCCCGGTGGTCGGCGTGGTCGCCGATCCGTACCGGGCCCAGATCTACGCCGCCGCCCGCGGTCGCGGCGCCCGCGCGAACGGGAAGCCGGTGAAGCTGGTGGACCGCGGCAGCACGAAGGGCGCGATCGTGTGCACCGAGCTGGCGCGCAAGGGCCCGTGGCCCGGCATGGGCGAGTTCATCGAACGCGCGGCGGCGGCCCAGTCCGGCGTGCGCGTCCTTGGCTGCGCCGCGCTGGCGATCGCTCAGGTGGCGCTCGGCCACGCGACGGCCGCGGTGCTGCACAGCTACCACGAGTGGGACGTCGCGGGCTCGGTGGCGCTGGCCATCGAGGCGGGGGCCGTGGTCCTGGACCGCCGCGGCGCGGGCACGGCCCTACCCGCGGACGGCCTACTGGTAGCAGCCCCCAGCGTGGCCGAAGAAGTCCTGTCCTGGTGGCAGGAAACCGCCACCCCCCTCTAACCCGCGAGTCCAGCCTTCCCCGCCCCCGAGTCCAGACTTATGCGCGCGCGAGTCCAGCTTTCCCTGCGCCCGAGTCCGGCCTTCCGCGCGCCCGAGTCCGGCCTTCCGCGCGCCCGAGTCCAGACTTATGCGCGCGCGAGTCCAGCTTTCCCTGCGCCCGAGTCCGGCCTTCCACGCGCCCGAGTTCGGGTTTCCAGGTGCCCGAGTCCGGACTTCTGCGCGCGAGTCCTGGTCTTCGTGAGCCCGAGTCGAGACTTCCATGCGCCCGAGCTGGGGTTCTTGCGAGCCCGAGTTCGAATCTCCGCGCATCCAAGTTCCGGCTTCCGAGTCCGGAGCTCCACGCGTCCGAGCTCCGGTCTTCGCGAGCCCGAGTCCAGACTGCCGAGCGTCCGAGTTCGGCCTTCTGCGAGCGCGAGTTCGGTGTTCTGTGAGCGCGAGTTGGCCTCGTACGAGCTTGAGCCCGGACTTTCCTGGTTACTCGGTGAAGCCTCGTCGCTGAAGGGCCGCTCTGATTCGCGCGATCAGAGCGCTCGGCTCCTTCAGATCGTCGATGCCGGCCCGGATGATCACCCAACCGCGGCGCCGCAGATCTTCATCGCGTCTTGCGTCGCGGTCCTGACGATGCTCATGAGCTTCGTAGCCGTCGTACTCGAGGCCGACCTGCGCCGCGTTCCAAGCGAAGTCCAGGCGGTAGATCTCCCTGCCCTCGAGGTCGCGAATCACGAACTGCGGCTCCGGCAGTGGTAGGCCAGCGTCCGCGACTGTTAACAGTAGCCAGCTCTCCATCGGCGACTCGACACGTCCGCTCGCCAGATCAAGCAAGGAAAGCCCCTGACGACGACCCCGCGGATCCGGCCGCGTCCTGATTCGCTCCTCCACGCAGGCACGGAATTCCGCGCGCTCGCTCCCGGGCACCAAGGCGAGTGCCTGGTCGGCGCACGACATCGCGGTTCGACGATCATCGCGGCAAAGCACCTCGGCCAGCGCGACTTCGAGAACGACCGTCCGCAACCCGCCAATCTCGACGACGTCCTGCGGTTTGACTGCTCCGCGGTGAACCACCAGGCCTGCCCTTCGCTCGACATTGCGGAAGTAGGGGACGGTGACGTGGATCGGAGCGGGTTCGGCGCAAGCGCACCCGTGCAGAACCAGCGCACTTTGCCCGCTGAGCATCGCCTCCGGCCCGGCGAAGAGCAGCGACGCCGCAGCGCGGGTGGGACTGTAAAACGAGCGGTGTAATTCCCGATCATGGAAGTGCACCTGATGACCGACATGATGTCCGGCGTGGAGAACGCTGAGGACTTGAACCCCGTGTCCGGGCTGGATGGCCTGGACGAGCA